>MERT01000022.1:222462-393887 GCA_001770705.1 Burkholderiales bacterium GWF1_66_17
GGGTGACGCGAAGCGGCGCGGGGGGTGCAACGTCAGCTGCCCCGATATGTCGAATAGCTCCACGGACTCACCAGCAGCGGCACGTGGTAGTGCTGGTCGGTGTGGGCCACGCCGAAGTCCAGCGCCACGCGGTTGAGGAAATTGGGCTCGGGCAGCGCCACGCCCCTGGCCGCGAAATACCCCTTTACATCAAACACCAGCCGGTAGGTGCCTACCTTGAGACTGGCGTTGTCGTAGAGCGGGCCATCGGGGTTGCGGCCGTCGGCGTTGAGTTCGAAACGCTTGACCAGCGTGGCCTGCTCGCCTTCGGTGGTGTAAAGCTCCACGGCCATGCCGGCGGCCGGACAGCCATGCATGGTGTCCAGAACGTGTGTACTCAAACCCATCGCAGATCCTTTCAATTGCAGTCGACTGAAAGTGTATACACTTTTTGTTTTTCTGGATATGATGACCGCATGGAAACCTCCAGCACGCGCCAGATCGTCGAGTCCCTCACCAAGGCCATCGTGGAGCACCGGTTGCATCCGGGCACCAAACTGGCCGAGCAGAAACTCGCGGACCACTTTGGCGTCTCACGCACACTGGTGCGCCAGGCGCTGTTCCAGCTCTCGCAAAACCGCCTGATCCGCCTGGAGCCCGCGCGCGGCGCCTTTGTGGCGGCGCCCTCGGTGGAAGAAGCCAAACAGGTGTTCGCCGTGCGCCGCATGCTGGAGACCGAAATGACGCGCGCCTTCGTGCGCCAGGTCACGCCAAGCAAGATCAAGGCCTTGCGCGAACACGTGGCGCAGGAAAAACGGGCCGTGGACAACCAGGATGTGCCGGGCCGCACCGAACTGCTGGGCGACTTCCACGTGCGTTTGGCCGAACTCATGGGCAACCAGGTGCTGGCCGAACTCTTGCGCGAGCTGATCTCACGCTGCGCCCTCATCACGCTGATGTACCAGAGCACCAACGCGGCCGAACACTCCAACGAAGAACATGTCGCCATCGTCAAGGCCCTCGCCGCCAAAGACGAAGAAACCGCCGTTCGGCTGATGAACGAACACCTGATGCATGTGGAAGAAAACCTGACCTTCGACCGCAAGCTCCCGAGCAACGACATCTCCCTGGCGCTTTCTTAGACCACCCCCATCGCTTGCTCGCTTCGCGTAGCCGCTCCGCCCCTCCAGGGGCAACACCAGCGGCCTGGCAAAGCCAGTTCCGCGGTGTTCCTGGACAAGACACTTCGCTCCGACTGACATGACGATTTACGACAGCACCGCCCCCTACCCCCGCGACCTGGTCGGCTATGGCCGGGACGTGCCGCACGCGCGCTGGCCGAATGGCGCGCGCATCGCCGTGCAGTTCGTGCTGAACTACGAAGAAGGCGGCGAGAACTGTGTGTTGCACGGCGACGCGGGCTCGGAGCAGTTCCTGTCCGAGATGTTCAACCCGGCCTCGTTCCCGGACCGACACATCAGCATGGAAGGCATTTACGAATACGGCTCGCGCGCCGGCGTGTGGCGGCTGCTGCGCGAGTTTGAAAAGCGGGGGCTTCCGCTGACCGTGTTTGGCGTCGCCACCGCGCTGGAAAAACACCCCGAGCTGACCGCTGCGTTCCAGGAACTCGGCTACGACATCGCCTGCCACGGCCTGAAGTGGATCCACTACCAGGCCATCGACGAGGCCACCGAGCGCGCCCACATGGCCGAGGCGATGGCGATCATCCAGCGCCTGACGGGCGAGCGCCCGCTGGGCTGGTACACCGGCCGCGACAGCCCCAAAACGCGCCGCCTGGTGGCCGACTTCGGCGGTTTCGAATACGACAGCGACTACTACGGCGAAGACCTGCCGTTCTGGATGAAGGTCCGCAAGAGCGACGGCAGCGACGCGCACCAGCTCATCGTGCCCTACACACTGGACTGCAACGACATGCGCTTCGCCCTGCCCCAGGGTTATTCGCACGCCGACCCGTTCTTCCAGTACATGAAGGACAGCTTCGACGCGCTCTACGCCGAGGGCGACCCCGAGGGGCTGGACCGACCCAAGATGATGAGCATCGGCATGCACTGCCGCCTGCTCGGCCGGCCCGGCCGCATCACCGCGCTGCAGCGCTTCCTGGACCACATCCAGTCGCACGACCACGTGTGGGTGGCGCGCCGGCTGGACATCGCGCGGCACTGGAAGGCCACGCACCCCCTTCACTCCGCCTGAGCCGCCGCCATGCCGATCAACCTGGACCAACTCAACACCGCGCCACAGGCCGAGGCCGCGATGATGCTCGACGGCCTCTACGAACACTCGCCCTGGATCGCCGAGGCGGCGCTGAAACAGCGCCCGTTCGCCTCGCTCGCCGCGCTGAAACACGCCATGGTGCGCGTGCTCAACGAAGCTGGCGTCGAGCCGCAGCTCGCCCTGATCCGCGCCCACCCCGAGCTCGCGGGCAAGGCCATGGTCAGCAAAACACTGACGTCCGAGTCCACCAACGAGCAGTCGAAAGCGGGCCTGACCCACTGCACGCCCGAGGAGTTCGCGCGCATCCAGCGGCTCAACGCCGACTACAACGCGAAACACGGCTTCCCCTTCATCCTCGCGGTGCGCGGCCCGCGTGGCACCGGCCTGAGCAAAGCGGAGATCATCGCCACCTTCGAGCGCCGCCTGCACAACCCGGTGGACTTCGAGCGCGCCGAGTGCCTGCGCAACATCCACCGCATCGCCGAGATCCGCCTGAACGACAAGTTCGGTTTCGAGCCCACGCTGGGCAACGCGGTCTGGGACTGGCACGAAGACCTGGCGCGCCACACCGACCCCGGCTACGCCGAGCTCGGCCAGCTCACCGTGACCTACCTGACCGACGCGCACCGGGCCTGTGCGGCGCAGTTGAAGCGGCAGATGCTGGCGCTGGGTTTTGACGAGGCGCACATCGACGCGGTGGGCAACGTGGTGGGCCGCTACCACGGCCACACGCCTGATGCGCCCACCCTGCTCACGGGCAGCCACTACGACACCGTGCGCAACGGCGGCCAATACGACGGGCGGCTCGGCATCTTCGTGCCCATGGCCTGCGTTCAGCAGTTGAAGCAGGCAGGCAAGCGCCTGCCCTTTGCCATCGAGGTGGTGGGCTTCGCCGAAGAGGAAGGCCAGCGCTACAAAGCCACCTTCCTCGGCTCGGGTGCGCTCACCGGCCACTTCAACCCCGCCTGGCTCGACCAGCAGGATGCCGATGGCATCACCATGCGCGCGGCCATGCAGCACGCAGGCCTTCCCGCTACGCTGGACGCCATCACCGCACTGCAACGCGACCCGTCGAAATACCTCGGCTTTGTCGAAGTGCATATCGAACAGGGCCCGGTGCTCAACGAACTCGATCTGCCGCTGGGCATCGTCACCTCCATCAACGCCAGCGTGCGCTACCTGGGCGAAGTGATCGGCATGGCCAGCCACGCCGGCACCACGCCCATGGACCGGCGCCGCGACGCCGCCTGCGCCGTGGCCGAGCTGGCGCTCTACGCCGAGCAGCGCGCCGCGGCCGACGGCGACTCGGTCGCCACCATCGGCATGCTGCAGGTGCCCAACGGCTCCATCAACGTGGTGCCGGGCCGCTGCAGCTTCTCGCTCGACATCCGTGCGCCGAACAATGCGCAGCGCGACTTGCTGGCGCAAGACATCGTGGCGCAGCTGCGGGCCATCTGCGAGCGCCGCGGTGTGCACCATACGCTGGAAGAAACCATGCGCGCCGCCGCCGCGCCCAGCGCCCCCGCCTGGCAGGCGCGCTGGGAAGCGGCTGTGAACGCGCTCGGCATGCCGCTGTACCGCCTGCCCAGCGGCGCGGGTCACGACGCCATGAAGCTGCACGAAGTGATGCCCCAAGCCATGCTGTTCGTGCGCGGTCTCAACAGCGGCATCAGCCACAACCCGCTCGAATCCAGCACCAGCGACGACATGGACCTCTGCGTGCGCGCTTTCGCGCACCTGCTCGAACAACTCGCCACCGAACACCAAGGTTGAACCATCCATGACCACCCCACAACAACAACTCGATGCCTGGATCGACGCCCACTTCGACGAAGAAGTGAAGTTCCTGCAGGAACTCGTGCGCGTGCCCACCGACACGCCGCCCGGCAACAACGCGCCCCACGCCGAGCGCACGGCCGAGCTGCTGGCCGCGATGGGCCTGAACGTCGAAAAACACGCCGTGCCCGAAGCCGAGGTGAAGGCCGCCGGTCTGGAGACCATCACCAACCTGATCGTGCGCCGCCGCTTCGGCGAGGGTGGCCGGACCATCGCGCTCAACGCCCACGGCGACGTGGTGCCGCCCGGTGAAGGCTGGACGCACGACCCCTATGGCGGCGAAATCGTGGACGGCCGGATCTACGGCCGCGCCACCGCGGTCAGCAAGTGCGACATCGCGAACTTCACGTTTGCCATCCGCGCGCTCGAATCGCTCGGCGCCCCACTCAAAGGCGGTGTCGAACTGCACGTGACCTACGACGAGGAATACGGCGGCGAGGTCGGCCCGGACTGGCTGCTGAAGAAGGGCTTGACGAAACCCGACCTGATGATCGCTGCCGGCTTCAGCTACCAGGTGGTGGTGGCGCACAACGGCTGCCTGCAGCTGGAAGTGACGGTGCACGGCGACATGGCACACGCCGCCATTCCCGACAGCGGCACCGACGCGCTGCAGGGCGCGGTGCACATCCTCAGCGCGCTCTACGCACTCAACGCCGACTACCTGAAGATCACGTCCAGCGTCGAAGGCATCACCCACCCCTACCTCAACGTGGGCCAGATCAGCGGCGGCACCAACACCAACGTGATCCCCGGCAAGGTGGTGCTGAAGGTGGACCGCCGCATGATCCCCGAGGAGGACCCGGCCGAGGTCGAAGCAGCCCTGCGCCGCACCATCGCCGAGGCCGCCGCCAGCTTCAACCCGCCGCGCGGTGGCCGGGCAATCAGCGTGGACGTGAAGCGCATCCTGCTGGCGCGCGCGCTCAAACCCCTGCCCGGCAACCAGCCGCTGGTCGAAGCGATCCAGAAACACGGCCAGGCCGTCTTCGGCGAGCCCATTCCGGCCGTCGGCACACCGCTCTACACCGACGTGCGCATCTACGGCGAACACGGCATCCCGGGCGTGATCTACGGCGCCGGCCCGCGCACGGTGCGCGAGTCGAATGCCAAACGCGCCGACGAGAACCTGCTGCTGGAAGACCTGCGGCGCGCCACCAAGGTGGTTGCCCGCACCCTGCTGGATGTGTTGCAGGCCGCCTGAACCACCTGTGGAATGTCCCAGCAGATGGCCGACTGACTGCATGCCACAATGACCGCCCGCCCACGCCGGGCGGCCCGATTCTGGAGACAACATGACCCCCGCTGAACAAGCCCTGCGCGACGCCGCGTTCGAATACCACCGCTCGCCCGGCAAGGGCAAGATTTCCGTCACGCCGACCAAACCGCTGTCCAACCAGCGCGATCTCTCGCTGGCGTATTCGCCCGGTGTGGCCTACCCCTGCCTGGCCATCGAGGCCGACCCGTCCCTGGCCTCCGAGTACACCGCGCGCGGCAACCTGGTCGGCGTGATCACCAACGGCACCGCGGTGCTCGGCCTGGGCGACATCGGCCCGCTGGCGAGCAAGCCGGTGATGGAGGGCAAGGGCTGCCTGTTCAAGAAGTTCGCCGGCATCGACGTGTTCGACATCGAACTGGCCGAGCGCGACCCGGACAAGCTGGTGGACATCATCGCCGCGCTCGAACCCACGCTGGGCGGCGTGAACCTCGAAGACATCAAGGCGCCCGAGTGCTTCTACATCGAGAAGAAGCTGCGCGAGCGCATGAAGATCCCGGTCTTCCACGACGACCAGCACGGCACGGCCATCATCTCCAGCGCCGCCCTGATCAACGGCCTGGAGCTGGTGGGCAAGGACATCGGCCAGGTGAAGATGGCGGTGTCTGGCGCAGGCGCCGCCGCCATCGCCTGCCTGGACCTGATGGTCAACCTCGGTGTGAACATCGAGAACATCCTCGTCTGCGATTCCAAGGGAGTGATCCACACCGAGCGCGCCGACGCGCTCGCCGGCAAGCTCGATGAGTCCAAGCAGCGCTACTGCCGCAACACCAACGCCCGAACCCTGGCCGACGCCATGAACAGCGCGGACGTGTTCCTCGGCTGCTCCGCCGCGGGCGTGGTGGACGCCGACATGGTCAAGAGCATGGGCACGCAGCCCATCATCCTGGCGCTGGCAAACCCCGAGCCCGAGATCCGGCCCGAGATCGCCAAAGCCGCACGCCCGGACTGCATCATCGCCACCGGCCGTTCGGACTACCCGAACCAGGTCAACAACGTGCTGTGTTTCCCCTACATCTTCCGCGGCGCGCTCGATTGTGGAGCGACCAAGATCACGGAAGAGATGAAGATGGCCTGCGTGCGCCAGATCGCGGACCTGACCAAGAGCGAGATCAGCGACGAAGTGGCCGCCGCCTACGCCGGGCAGGAGCTGGTGTTCGGCCCCGACTACATCATCCCCAAAGCCTTTGACACGCGCCTGATCCTCAAGATCGCGCCCGCCGTGGCGCAAGCCGCGGCCGACTCCGGCGTGGCCACGCGGCCCATCGCCGACATGGAGGCCTACAAGGAGAGCCTGGGTCGCTTCGTCTACCAGACCGGCATCCTCATGCGGCCGATCTTCAACGCGGCCAAGGCCCTGCCCGACGACCGCAAACGCGTGGCCTTTGCCGACGGCGAAGACGAACGTGCACTGCGGGCCGCCCAGATGGCCATCGACGACCATCTGGCCGTGCCGATCCTGATCGGGCGCCCGGCCGTGATCGCCGCGCGCATCGAAAAAGCCGGCCTGCGCATGCGCCTGGGGGTGGACGTGCAGAACACCAACCCCGAAGACGACCCGCGTTTCCGCCAGTACTGGGAGCACTACCACAAGCTCATGGCGCGCAACGGCGCCACGCCCGAGGTTGCCAAGGCCGCCGTGCGCCGCTCCAACACCATCATCGGCTCGCTGATGGTGTCGCTGGGCGATGCGGATGCCCTCATCTGCGGCCTGGTGGGCAGCTACAACACCCACCTGGAGCGCATCGACGCGATCCTGGGCAAGCAACCCGGCGTGAGCAACTACGCCGCCGTCAACGCCCTCATGACCGAGCGCGGCCCGATCTTCATCTCCGACACCTACGTCAACGACGACCCGAGCGCCGAACAGCTGGCCGAGATCGCCTGGATGGCCGCGCAGCAGGTGCAGCGCTTCGGCATCCCGCCCAAGGTCGCCTTCCTCTCACATTCGAGCTTCGGCTCCAGCAAGCGGGCTTCGGCCAAGAAGATGCGCGCCGCGCGCGACCTCTTCGTGGCGCAGCACCCCGGGATCGAATGCGATGGTGAACTGCACGGCGACGCCGCATTGCAGGAAGAAATCCGCCGCAGCTACGACGCGCAGACCACGCTCACCGGTTCGGCCAACCTGCTGATCTGCCCCAACCTGGATTCGGCCAACATCCTCTACAACGTGCTCAAGACCACCACCAGCGGCGGCGTGACCGTGGGCCCGGTGCTCATGGGCGCGGCAGCCACGGCCTACATCCTCACACCCGCCGCCACCGTGCGCCGCGTGCTCAACATGACGGCCTTGGCCGCCGCGAGCCACAAGGCCTGACAGCAACGAAAACCGCGCATGAAAAAGCCGCTCATCGTCCGGCACAAAGGCCGTGCCGGCAATCGGCTTTTCCAGTATTTCTTTTGTGCGGAACTGGCCAGGCGCTCCGGAAATCACTACGTCGCAGACGTCTACATTCCGGACCTGGGCATCGAAAGCGACACCAAGGCAGCCGAGCACGGCAACCTCTTCGGCATCGAAGGCCTGCACGACTTCGACATCGCCAGCCTGGCCGCAACGCTGCGCGATGGCGACTACACGGGAGCGACGTTTCGTGGCTTTGCCATGCGTCTCGAATACTACGACCGCGCCTTCTGCAAGCACCTGCTCAACATGAAGGCGGGTGCCGGCACGGGATTCGGACCGGAGTTCCTGGTCATCAACATCCGCGCTGGTGACATCTTCAACGGGCCTCACCCCGACCTGGTTTCCCTGGGCTATGGTGGCCTCTATGGTGCCGACCACATGTACAAAGGCGTGCACCCGGACTACCGGCCGCTGCCGCTTTCCTACTATGAAAAGCTGATCAAGGAAACGGGGCTGAAGCCCGTGTTTGTCGGTGAAACCGGCAGCCACAAGGCTTATGAAGCAGCCCTGCACCGTCGATTCCCCAACGCGGTGTTCACCGGCACGAGGACACCGAAAGAGGACTTCCTCACGCTCATGGGGTCGTCGCACATCGCCTTGGCCATCAGCTCTTTTTCCTGGCTGGGTGCCTGGCTTTCGGATGCACGCACCATTCACATTCCGGTGGCGGGCCTGTTCGACCCGCACCAACGGCCGGACGTCAACCTCCTGCCTCCGCCATCCGACACCCGATACGTCAGACACCCGATGCCCCGGCTTCAATGGCAGGGGTCACCGGAGCAGATTGCAGAGCTCTTCGCCTGATCCAGTGTCCTGTCCCGCAAATGACTTGCCTACGAAACCGCGTCTTCACACCCATGGCGGCGTTGCAAATCCTCGCGATAGCACAAGCTATCGCTGCGGTTTGCGCCTTGCCCTGGGCGCGAATCTATCGGTTTCATTTCAAGCAAATGTTTGCGGAACAGGACACTGGCCGACCGGCAGGTCTCGCTCAAGGGGCTCGGTCATGACGCCTTCTTCGGTCACACCGACAATGTCGAGTGTGTCGACGACCACCTCGGGATCGAGTGGAACGAAGGCCTGGAAACCCGAACCTTCGGGCGCCTGGGGACTCAGGTATCGCTGCGGTCCTTTGAGCTCCGGATCTGGTTTGTGCGCATCGAGCAATGGCGCAGGCTCGAATCGCTGAACGGCATGGATCTGCCCATTGATGACCGCCACCAGCTTTCCGATCTGGTGGCCCCGCCACGCATGGCACCAGCCCCGGATCAGCATGCCCTGCCTGGAGCGTTCGACAACGCCCACGCGCCCACCCAAAGGGAGACGGTGGTGGCCAGATACCCCGGCTGGCGGAGCTGACCATCCTGCCTTGGCCAACGCCGCCTCGATGTGATCGATCTCGGCGTGCAAACGCTCCAGATAAGCCGGATCGGGAAGTGTCTGGACCTCATCGTTTTCATGCCAGAGAAAATAGCTCTGGCTCAGGATGCGGGGGACAAATGCCCGGCCCTTGCTCCGCTTGCGTTGATCGAACTCCTGGTAAGACTTGACCACATAGTGGTTGACGCGGAACCCTTCCCAGCAAACGCGCTCACTTCGGATGTAGCGCTTTTCAGGAATGTCGGCATAGTCCGGGTGGGTTTTTCTGGGGCCACCATCCGCGTGGAGATGGCGGCATCCCGGCTTGAGAAGCACATTGTGGGAACAGGTGAACTCCGCAAATTCGCTCGGACGCAAAACCGTTTTGATGGGCACGTTGGCGAAGTGGTCCTGCTGCGCATGCCAGGTAAAACGTTCAACGACCAGTCCCGGCTTCTGGTGCAGCTGTCCGCTTGACCCATAGGCAGCCCAATTGAGCACCAGCGCGCCCATGTCGGGGTGTCGCTGGGCCAAACCCTGCACAAAGGCGGGCAAACAACGCTCCTCGCCCATGGGCCAGATGAATTCGTCGGCATCGATGAAAGCCAGCCAGTCCACCTCATGGCCGTGTTCACGCATCAGCATCCTGTAGGCCGACAACTGAGCCCCGGTGCCGACCGGGCTGGGAAAGTGGTGACAGGTCAGGAAGCCGCAGGCAGCCAGCGATTGCAGCAACTCGGCGGTCCCGTCATCGCTGTCGTTGTCGGCGATGAAAAAGCGCTCGACGCCCAGCAGGCGGTGATGGGCAAGCCATTCGACAACATAGGGCTTCTCGTTTTTGAAGATGGCGGCAACGCCGACGGTGGGAAGCCTGTTCATGGGTTCGGGTTGGCAACGTCTCGCCGGTCTGTTCTCTTGAAGAAGAAGAGGCTCATGGGTTCAGGACGGGACCCGGCCTGAACGGGCCAGCGGCACCTCCTCAGGCACCAGATGCGGATGGCGGTGCAGCTGGAAATGAACGCTGTGATACAGCGCTGCAAGCCGTGAAAACAGCGCCTGTTCCTGAATCAATTCCAGGGTAAAGCTGTTCGAGGCATCCGCCTGGTCAACCCGGGACCGCATGTGGCAGACCACTTCCCGCCGGAACTCCGTCGTGCAATGGAGCAAAGGATCTCTTCCAGCGTCGTGAAAAGGGACCACCCTGAGCTCGGGATGCAAGGACAGAAAGGTGGAGAAAAGCCGCTCCGTGATGAAGGGAAGAAAAGGCGCCTCGACCGTGTGGGGAGCTGCATCAAACACGGCCCTGGCTTCTGGAGCATCCGGGTTGGTTTCGAGAAAATGCGCGATCGGGTCCAGCACGTCCCCCACATACGCCTGCCAGAACGCGGGCGTGCCGACCCAGAAGTTGCCGTAACACAGGTTGGCATGGTTGTGCCGGGGCGCCGCAGACAGATTCCAATCGATGCCCGTGGCCGTGAGAAGCGCTTGTGCCCGCTGCAACAAGCCCGGATGCGCCGACTCGCCTTGCATCCAGACGTTGTAGGAATAGTAGGGGAGGGTCGGGAATACGTTGATGAAGCACACGTCTGCTTCGGCGTGCGATTGGGCAAAGGCCAGGAATTGCTGTCCTGTGATGTTCGATTTGAGCTGGAACTTGGGCGAAAAGATGCCGGTCATGTCCGCGTTCAAATGATCGCCGCGGCGGAAAAAGTCCACGAAGATGCGGAACTCGCGCCAGGACGCATACCGGTTGTCTGGCAGCGACAACGGAAGAAACGCCGCGTCTTTCAGGGCTTGACCGGTTCGCCAAAGGGGCTCGTGAATGTCAACCTTGAACCGTTGCATGGGAGCGCTGTCGTTCCTGGACGATAGGGACACGAAAAACCCCGATGGATCAAACCGGGGCAATGGACACTGGATGGCCAGCGCACAAACCGCCTGCTGAACCAGCGCCGAAATCGCCCTTCGGATTTCGTGGGTTATGGCTGACGACTTGCCAGTATATGGGCGAGAACCCGGCAGGACATCGCGAAGCGCTGCTACCAGCGGTGGTGTGACCGCGAGCCCGGTGCTCATGGACGCTTCGGCGTCCATTTTTTCGTCTCGTCACAAGCGGCACGGTGCTTGCAAGGGTTTTCCCGGTGCAATGCTCATTTAAATGTACACATAATTTGTATACAGTTTTGCATGCGATGCGTTCCCAACGCCGACCCTGAACATCGCCTTCCCCCACCCCAGCCCCATCGCCCAGGAGCCGCCCATGACCACCTCCGTTCACCCGGTTGACGAACGACTGCCCGCCGGCAAACTCACCGCCCTCGGCCTGCAACATGTGCTGGTGATGTACGCCGGCGCGGTGGCGGTGCCGCTGATCGTGGGCCGCGCGCTCAAGCTCAGCCCGGAGCAGGTGGCGATGCTGATCTCGGCCGACCTGTTCTGCTGCGGCCTGGTCACGCTGATCCAGTCGCTGGGGGCCACGCAGTGGTTCGGCATCAAGCTGCCGGTGATGATGGGCGTGACCTTCGCTTCCGTCGCGCCCATGGTGGCCATGGCCAACAGCAACCCCGGCACGCAGGGCGCCGGGCTGATCTTCGGCTCCATCATCGGCGCGGGGGTGGTCTCGATCCTGATCGCGCCCATCGTCAGCCGCATGCTGCGTTTCTTCCCGCCCGTGGTCACCGGCACCATCATCGCGGTGATCGGCATCAGCCTCATGCGCGTCGGCATCAACTGGATCTTCGGCAACCCCTTCGGCCCCACGGCGCCGAGCATTCCCAGCCCCGAACACCTGGCCTGGCTGGAGAGCGTGAAGCAGGCGTCCACCACCGGCGCCGTGCCCGCGATGCCGAAGGGCCTGGCCATCGTGGGCAGCGTGCCCAACCCGAAATACGCGCAGCTCTCGCACATCGGCATCGCAGCCATCGTGCTCGCGGCCATCCTGCTGATCGCCAGATTCGCCAAGGGCTTCGTCGCCAACATTTCGGTGTTGCTCGGCATCGTCGTCGGCGGCGTGATCGCCACCGCCGCCGGTCTCATGACATTCGAGAAAGTGGCCAAGGCGAACTGGTTCGACATCGTGCTGCCGTTCGAAATCGCCGCGCCGGTGTTCGACCCCATCCTGATCCTGACCATGAGCCTGGTGATGATCGTGGTGATGATCGAGTCCACCGGCATGTTCCTCGCGCTGGGTGACCTGACCGGCAAGAAGATCGACCAGAAGATGCTGACCGCCGGCCTGCGCACCGACGGCCTGGGCACCCTCATCGGCGGCATCTTCAACACCTTCCCCTACACCAGCTTCTCTCAGAACGTCGGCCTGGTCGGCGTGACCGGCGTGAAAAGCCGCTTCGTCTGCGTGGCCGGCGGCGTGATCCTGATCGTGCTCGGCCTGCTGCCCAAGATGGCAGCGCTGGTGGAGTCGCTGCCGACCTTCGTGCTGGGTGGCGCGGGTCTGGTGATGTTCGGCATGGTCGCCGCCACCGGCATCCGCATCCTGGCGGGCGTGGACTACAAGAGCAACCGCAACAACCTCTTCATCGTCGCCATCTCCATCGGCGTCGGCATGATCCCGCTGATTGCCCCCAACTTCAAGCAGTGGATGCCGCACGCTATCCACCCGCTGATCGAGTCCGGCATCCTGCTGGCCTCGATCTCGGCGGTGGCGCTGAACCTGTATTTCAACGGCGGTCGGGGCGACGCCTCGGCGGCGATCGAAGCGGCCAAACACGCGGACGCACATTGAGCAAGGCCCTTCGGGGCCTTTTTTGTGCGCATTCAGTTCTTGTTTTGGTGCGGACGAGCGGGCGAATGCACCATTTCAGGGTTAGTCAGGATGACGCCGGGCGTCGCGCGGCCAAAAATCTGTATACACATTTTGTGTGCGCCTGATCGCCCCAACCGCTGCTGGCATCGTTTTTGCTGATTGGCTGGAGCGCACGGGCTGCCTGCCCGTGCCTCCACCGCATTCCAACGGAGAAAACATGAACAAGCGCTACTTCATCCAGACCACCGCCGCCCTCGCCACCTGGGCCGCATTCGGCTCGGCCCAGGCCCAGACCGCCCTCAAGTTCCAGCTCGACTGGCGCTTCGAAGGCCCGGCCGCGCTGTTCCTGCAACCCGCCGCCAAGGGCTATTTCAAGGCCGCCGGCCTGGACGTAACGATCGACTCCGGCAACGGCTCGGGTGGCACCGTCACCCGCGTGGCCTCGGGCACCTACGACATGGGCTTCGCCGACATGGCCGCGCTGATGGAGTTCCACGCCAACAACCCGGATGCGCCCAACAAGCCGGTGGCCGTGATGATGGTCTACAACAACACGCCCGCCGCCGTGCTGGCGCTCAAGAAGAGCGGCATCACCAAACCCGCCGACCTGAACGGCAAGAAGCTCGGTGCCCCGGTGTTCGACGCTGGCCGCAAGGGCTTCCCGATCTTCCAGAAGGCCAACGCCGTGAGCAACGTGGCCTGGACCTCGATGGACCCGCCGCTGCGCGAAACCATGCTGGTGCGTGGCGACATCGACGCCATCACCGGCTTTTCGTTCACCTCGCTGCTCAACCTCGAAGCGCGCGGCGTGAAGGCCGAAGACGTGGTGATCCTGCCCTACGCTGACTACGGCGTGAAGCTCTACGGCAACGCCATCATCGCCAGCCCCAAACTGATCAAGGAAAACCCGGCCGCCATCAAAGCCTTCCTGACCGCGTTCGCCAAAGGCGCCAAGGAAGTCATGGCCAACCCGGCCGGCACCATCGGCACCGTGAAGGAGCGCGACGGCATCATCAACGTGGCGCTGGAAACGCGCCGCCTGCAACTGGCCGTGGACTCGGTGCTGGCCAGCCCCGACGCGCGCAAGGAAGGCTTCGGCCAGGTCAACCCCGGCCGGCTTTCGCTGATGGCCTCGCAGGTGTCGGACGCCTACGGCACCAAGACCCGCGTCGATCCCAAGGCGGTGTGGAACGGAAGCCTGCTGCCCAGCGCCGCCGAACTCAACGTGCTGCCGCCGGCCAAAAAATAAGCCCTTTCCAGACCAGGACCTGGGCCAGACACTCTGCGGAGCGGCTGGCCTTTTTTTCGGAAACCCGCATGTCCAACGCCACCACCACCGACAAGCCCTTTGTCGATTTCGACCAGGTCTGGCTCGCCTACAACGACGACCTGCTGGCCAAGAACATCTTCGCGGTTGAAGACATCAACCTCAAGGTGAAGAAGGGCGAGTTCATCGCCATCGTCGGCCCTTCGGGCTGCGGCAAGTCCACCTTCATGAAGCTCACCACCGGGCTGAAGATGCCCAGCATGGGCAAGATCCTGATCGACGGCCAGCCGGTCACCGGTCCGCTCAAGATATCGGGCATGGCTTTTCAGGCGCCGTCGCTGCTGCCCTGGCGCACCACGCTCGACAACGTGCTGCTGCCGCTGGAGATCGTCGAGCCTTTCCGCAGCCAGTTCAAGGACCGGCGCAAGGAATTCGAGGAACGCGCGAAAAAGCTGCTGGAATCCGTGGGCCTGGGTGGCATGGAGAAGAAGTTTCCCTGGGAGCTCTCGGGCGGCATGCAGCAACGCGCCAGCATCTGCCGCGCCCTGATCCACGAGCCCAAGATGCTGTTGCTCGACGAGCCCTTCGGCGCGCTCGACGCCTTCACGCGCGAAGAACTCTGGTGCACGCTGCGCGACCTGTGGGAGGCGCAGCGCTTCAACGTCATCCTGGTCACGCACGACCTGCGCGAAAGTGTGTTCCTCGCCGACACGGTGTACTGCATGAGCAAAAGCCCTGGGCGCTTCGTCGTCAGGCGCGAGATCGACATTCCGCGCACGCGCGATCTGGAGGTGACTTACACGCCGCATTTCACCAACATCGTTCATGAACTCAGGGGCCACATCGGTGCGATGCGAAAAAATTGAACCACCCCCATTGCTTGCTCGCTGCGCGTAGCCGCTCCGCCCCTCAAGGGGCAACACCTGCGGCCTGGAAAAGCCAGTTCCGCGGTGTTCTTGGCTGAAGGCACCTCGCTCGTTGAATTTTCTCTTTTCGCTCTGGAGTTCTCCCTATGAACAAGAAACAAGTCGAACGCTGGTCGCCCTTTCTGCTGCTGATCGCGATCATCGTGATCTGGGAAGTGATCACCAGCGGCTTCGGCGTCTCGGAATTCATCTTCCCCAGCCCCTCGCGCATCTGGGAGCAGACGCTGGAGCACAAGGTCACCATCCTGGGCCACGCCTGGCGCACCTACTGGGTGACGATGGCGGGCTTTGGCATCGCCATCGTGGTCGGTGTGTTGCTGGGCTTTCTGATCGGCAGCTCGCGCCTGGCCTACGCCGCGGTGTACCCGCTCATGACGGCCTTCAACGCCCTGCCCAAGGCGGCCTTCGTGCCCATCCTCGTGGTCTGGTTCGGCATCGGCGTCGGCCCGGCCATCCTCACGGCTTTCCTGATCAGCTTCTTCCCCATCATGGTCAACATCGCCACCGGCCTGGCCACCCTGGAGCCCGAGCTGGAAGACGTGTTGCGCGTGCTCGGCGCGAAGCGCTGGGACGTGCTGACCAAGGTCGGTCTGCCGCGCTCCATGCCCTATTTCTTCGGCTCGCTCAAGGTCGCGATCACGCTGGCCTTTGTCGGCACCACGGTGTCGGAGATGACGGCATCCAACGAAGGCATCGGCTACCTGCTGATCTCCGCCGGCAGTTCGATGCAGATGGGTCTGGCCTTCAGCGGCCTGCTGGTGGTGGGCGCGATGGCGATGGCCATGTACGAGCTGTTCAGCTTTGTGGAAAAACACACCACGGGCTGGGCACACAGAAGAGCTGAATGAACCCCGATCAAGTCCTTCGCCATCTGCGCCGCGCCAACGAGGTGGCGCTGCGTGCTGCCAGCATGGGCCGCCACCCTTTCGGAGCCTTGCTGGTCGCACCGGATGGTGAGACGGTGCTGGCCGAGCAGGGCAACATCGACACCGTGAACCACGCCGAGTCCACGCTGGCGCGCACGGCGGCGGACAACTGGCCGGGGGAATACCTCGCGCGCTGCACGCTGGTGACCACCTTCGAGCCCTGCGCCATGTGCACCGGTACCGCTTACTGGGCCAACATCGGACGCATCGTCTACGGCGCCAGCGAAGAAGCCCTGCTCGCGTTCACCGGCAGCCACGAAGAAAACCCCACGCTGGCCCTGCCCTGCCGCGAAGTGATCGCGCGTGGCCAGAAAGCCATCGAAGTGATCGGCCCGGTCCCCGAGCTCCAAGCCGAGATGCTCGCCCCGCACCAAGATTTCTGGAAAACCAGATAGAGCAGCCGGAGACAGCTGCACCACCCAGGACACCGCGGAACCGGCTTTGCCGGGCCGCCAGTGTCGCCCCTCTGGGGGGCTGAGGGCCGCGGCTCCAAGTCTGCCTGCGCAGACTTGGACAGCCCGAAGTGACACCGGCTCCGACGGTGGCGCGGCCTGCAAGGCGCGCCGCAGGCGACGCGGGGGGAGGTCAGTACCTCTTGTAGTTCGCGCGCATGCGCTCGGCCAGATAGTCCCCGGCCGTGATCGGCGGGTATTTGCCGGCGCTGGATTCGATCAGAGCGTCCGTGTTCGCCTGGCAGAAGAAGGCGATGCTGTAGCGTCCGCCCATGTATTCACCGGGCTGCGGATTGCGCACCCGGTGGAAGTTGCTGAGCAAGCGATCGTCGCTCCAGCGCATGAGCATGTCGCCGATGTTGCAGGTGATCAGCTCTTCGCGCGGCGGCACCGTCGTCCATTCCTGCGCTTCGAAATCCTTGCCCGGGCAGACCTGCAGGCCACCCTGGCCATCGCGCTGGTAAAGCAGGGTCAGGCAGTTGAAGTCGGTGTGCGCACCGCCGCGCACGTAGTCCAGCTTGTCCTGCACATCGGCCGGGATAGCGTAGTAGTGCAGCAGCCGCAAGGTGCTCTGGTAGGTCTCGCTGGACAGATCGTGGGCCTGGGTGAAGAAGTCCCGCTCGAAACCGAGCCGATCGGCAAAACACGACAGCACCTTCATGCCCACGGCCCAGCTCGCCTGCTCGAAGGCCAGCATGGTGGCCTTGAAACCGGGCAACTCGGCTTCGCTGGGGTACAGGCCGGCCATGCGCGGCCGGGTCATCTGGTAGCTCTCCTTCTGATCGGGAACCCCGGTGGACGGCCGCACCTGCGCCAGGCTCTCCCAGCCCGAATTGCGCGACAGCGGGTATTGCGCCTTGACTTCCTGCGGCAGCGCAAAGAAGCGCTCGCTCATGGCGAAGGCTTCGCGCACCTGCGCCAGCGGCACGCCGTGGTGGGACAGCTGGAAGAAGCCGACGTCGACGGCGGCGTTCCAGAGCTGTTCGGTGATCTCGGCGCGGCGGACCTCGAAGTCGGAGAGGTCGATGACGGGAACCTCGCGCTGGGTGGTTTCCGTTCCTTGCGCGCCCATGCGCGATTCTTTTTGCAGTTCGGTGAATGAGTAGATGGTGTTGGTCATGGGAGACTCCTGAAAGTTGAACACTTCAAGAGCAATTTCCGGCCAGCCTGAAGAGGCGGGGTGCCTGTGCATGCGGGCTGCACAAGGCTGGTGAACGCTTCTACTCTCAGCCGGATTCATGCAAATCCCGGGCCAGTCTGAACAGGTTCGTCGAGCCGCTGACCGCCATCTGTCCGACACCAAAACCGTGCGTTGATCTGGATCAAACGCTGGCACGCCTCGTGCATTCCTCCCGCCCCGAAGAGTAGAAGCGTTCAGCGTGGTGCATCCGCCGCACCCGCCCGGAAATTGCTCTTGTGTTTCCCTGGTGGCGGTCCCGCTCGCCAGGGTTTTCAACAAGCCCACACCGGAGCATCGCCATGCAACGCCGCCATTTCCTGTCCTCTTCCGCCGCCGCCGTCTCGGCGCTGGCTGCGCCCGCCGTCTGGAGCCAGGCGACCCCCAAACTCACCCCCATCAAGTTCACGCTGGACTTCCGCATCACCGGCCAGACCTCGCCCTTCTTCCTCGCGCAGCAGCGTGGCTATTACAAGGACGAAGGCCTGGACGTGAGCATCGACGTGGGTGCGGGCTCGGTGGCGTCCATCACGCGCATCGCCAGCGGCGTTTACCAGATGGGCCTGGGCGACATCAGCTCGCTGATCGAGTTCCAGGCCAGCAACCCCGGCACGCCCATGGTGCAGGCGGTCTACCAGTACTACAACCGCGCGCCGTTCGTGATCGTCGGTCGCAAGGACCGGGGCATCACCACCGACTTCCGCAGCCTCGAAGGCAAAAAGATCGCCGCCGCGGCGGTCGAGTCCACGCGCCGGGCCTGGCCCATGGTGGCGCGCAAGCTGCGCGTGAAGAACGACCTGTTCACCTGGTCCACCACCGACTTCGCTTCGCGCGACAACGTGGTGGTGCGTGGCGACGTGGACGGCGCCACCTATTTCCACGACTCCGCCGTCTCGCTGTTCGCGCGCATGAAGCCCGAAGAACTCTCGGTGTTGCAGTACACGCAGGCCGGCGTGAACCTGTACGGCAACGCCATCCTGGCGAGCACAGCGCTCACCACGCAGAACCCGGCGCTGGTCGCCGCCTTCCTGCGCGCCACCAACCGCTCCATCCAGGAGAGCATGGCCGACCCGGCCGCCGCCATGGCCGCCACCAAAGTGCGCGAACCCATCATCAATGAGGCCGTGGAGCTGGAGCGCTGGCGCATCACGCAGCAGTACATCGCCGCGGCCGACACGCGCAGCCACGGCCTGGGCGACATCTTCAAACGCACGCTGGAGCAGCAGGTGGACGAAGTGGTCGAGGTGTTTGGGTTGAAATCGCGCCCGGGCACGGAGAACGTGTTCAACCGCGCCATGTTGCCCGCGACCCGCGCGCGCATCGTCAAGACATGACACCAGCCGAGACCCCGCTGAACGACGTTGACGGCGCCTACCTGCGCCAGGCCATCGCCTGGTCGCGCGTGGCACGCGAGCGCGGCAACCGGCCCTTCGGTGCGGTGGTGGTGGCCGACGACGGCCGCGTGCTCGCCGAGGCCTGGTGCAACACCAGCGAAACGGGCGACTGCACCGGCCACGCCGAGACCAACGCGGTGCGCCAGCTCAGCACGGTGGTGGACCGCGAGACGCTGTCGCGCGCCACGCTGTACTCGTCGGGCGAGCCTTGCGTGATGTGCGCCGGCGCAATCTTCTGGAGCGCCATCGGGCGCGTGGTGTTCGGCATCGACGCCGTGCGTCTGCGCGTGTTCCGCGGTGAACGCGGCGAGCAGCGCGACGCCGAGCTGTCGTGCCGCGACGTGTTCGCCGCCTCGCCGCACGCCATCGAATGCATCGGCCCGGCGCTGATCGACGAAGCGAGCGGGCCGCACCA
Source organism: Burkholderiales bacterium GWF1_66_17 (assembly GCA_001770705.1). GTDB lineage: Bacteria > Pseudomonadota > Gammaproteobacteria > Burkholderiales > Burkholderiaceae_C > Hydrogenophaga. The sequence continues at coordinate 241,866 of MERT01000022.1, forward strand.
GGGTTTCTGGAAGGTCTGAGTCGCCAGAGCGCACAAAGGCCCCCTTAAACTCCCCCGATGCCTTGGCACGCCCAACTGAATCTCGACTACCGCCTCGACGCCCAGCGCACCGTGCTCCGCCACGAACACAACGGCCCGCTGCGCATCTTCAAGAGCCTCTACCCCGAAGGCGACGCGATCTGCCACAACGTCATCATCCACCCGCCCGGCGGGCTCGTGGGTGGCGATGTGCTGGATGTGCAGGTGCACGTGGGCCGCGGTGCCCACGGCCTCATCAGCACCCCGGGCGCCACGCGCTTTTACGCCTCCGACGGCCTGCCCACCACCCAGCAGGTGAAGCTCGTGCTGGACGCCGGTGCCCGGCTCGAATGGCTGCCGCTGGAAGCCATCGCCTACCCCGGCTGCCAGGCCCACAACAGCCTGAGCGCCACGCTCGCCGAGGGCGCCGAACTGCTGGCCTGGGATGTCACGGCGCTCGGCCTGCCCACCGCCGGCCAGGCGTTTGACCAGGGCCGCTTCAACCAGCGGCTGGAGATCCCCGGCCTCTGGCTGGAGCAGGCCCGCATCGACGCGGCCGACACCCGCCTGCTCGAATCGCCGCTGGGTCTGGGCGGTCAGCGCTGCCTGGGCACCCTGTGGCTGGCCAGCGGCACGCCGTTCAGCCGCGAACGCCGCGAGCAACTGCTTGACGGGGTGCGCGCCGTGCTCGACACCGCACCCGCGAGCGTGCAGGCCGGAGCCACCTGCCCCAACCCGCAGATGCTGGTGGTGCGCGCCGTGGCGCCGCTGGTGGAGCCCCTGATGGCGGCCTTGCAGCAGGTCTGGACCGCCCTGCGCCCGCTCGCCTGGGGCCTGGACGGCACCCCGCCTCGCATCTGGCGGGTCTGAGAAAAACACCCGCATGGTCGGGTAATTCCGGCGATTGCGCGCGCCCGAGGCTGGGCAAAATGCACCAAGACCTCGTCCGCACACGTCCATCCACGCCCGCCCTCCGCCCATGCCCGCCCACCACACCGATCTCCACGATGCGCGTGCCCTGGTCATTGACGGCAACCCGCGCTCGCGCTCGATCCTGGTGTCGCAACTCAAGGAGTTCGGCGTCGGCACCATCGTGCAATGCTCCAGGCTGGTGGATGCCCGCACCAAGCTGGAGATGGGCACCTTCGACGTCGTCATCTGCGAGCACTATTTCGAGCGCGAGGAGCTGACGGGCCAGGACCTGCTCGACGACCTGCGGCGCAACCAGCTGCTGCCCTTCTTCACCGTGTTCGTGATGGTGACGTCGGAGTCGTCCTACAGCAAGGTCGCCGAGGCGGCCGAGTCGGCGCTCGACGCCTACCTGCTCAAACCCCACACCGCCATGGGCCTGGTCAAACGCATCTACCAGGCGCGCAAGCGCAAGATGGCGCTCAAGGACATCTTCACCGCGATCGAGGCCGAAGACTTCGAACTGGCGGGTCAGCTCTGCAAGCAGCGGTTCGAATCGCGCAAACCCTTCTGGCTGTATGCCGCGCGCATTGGTGCCGAACTCATGCTGCGCAGCGGCCACCTGAGCGAGGCCCAGCAACTCTACGAAGCCGTGGTCGAGGCCAAGACCCTGCCCTGGGCCAAGCTCGGCGTGGCGCGCGCGCAGCTCGAAGCCGGCTACCCGCAACGCGCCACCACCACCCTGGAGAGCCTGATCGAGACCGATCCGGGCTACACCGATGCCTACGACGTCATGGGGCGCGCGCAGTTTGAGCTCGGCAATTTCCAGAATGCGCTGGCCACGTTCAAGATGTCCACCAAGCTGACGCCCGCGTCGGTCAACCGACTGCTCAAGCACGGCATGATGGCCTGGTACGCCGGTGAACGCGAGGAAGGCATCGAACTGCTCGACCGGGCCACCCGCATAGGCCTGGACTCCAAGATGTACGACCCGCAGGCCCTGGTGTTGCTCGCCTTTGCGCGCCTGGACGACAATGACCAGCGGCGCCTGCTGCACTGCGTCGAACATCTGGAACGCCTGCGGGAGCGCAACCCGGACAAGCCCCGGATCCCCCGTCTGCTCGACGTCGTTCAGGCCCTGGTGGCCCTTCAGGAATACCAGACCGCCCGCGCGCTCGATGAAGTCCGGCGCATGGCCAAGACCATCCTCGAACCCGGGTTCGATTTCGAGTCCGCCAGCAACCTGCTCGCCCTCATGACCCGGCTCGCGAACCGATCGATCCAGCTCTACGAAGTGGATGCTGCGGTGGACACCATGGGTCTGCGGTTCTGTACCAGCCGGGCGCTCACCGAACTGCTGGCCTGCGCGGCCACCGGGCGGACGGACTTCATCAACCGCATCCGGGCTGCCCACGCGGACATCCTCAAGCTCACCGAAGAAGCCATGTCACTCAGCCTCAAGGGCGACCCACAAAGCGCGGTGGAACACCTGCTGGCCGATGGCGAGCGCACGCTGAACGCCAAGCTCATCGAGTCGGCCCATCTGGTGCTGCTGCGCTACGAAGGCCGCATCGCGGACCATGTTGAGCTCAAGCAGCGGGCCCAGATGCTGCGTGAGCGCTACCGCACGACCGACATCCACGCGGGACTGGGCGAACAGGCGGCCACGGGCCGGGCGGCGGGCGGCATGTCGCTGCCAGCGGGCTACAAGCCGCCGCCGAAAACCGAAGGTCTGCTGGCGAAAGTCAATGCCACCGGGTAGACATGCCCACCCCCATCGCGGCTCACTTCGTGTAGCCGCTCCGCCCCTCAAGGGGCAACAGCAGCGGCCCGGCGAAGCCGGTTCCACGCTGTTCCCGGTTCAGGCACGCGCTCCGGCTAGACATCGAACCATCAAATGGCAACGAGCTGGCGCACGCCCTTGGCCTGCATCTCGCTGCCAGGACCGCTGGCGATGACTTCGCCGCGCTCCATCACCACGTACTGATCGGCCAGCTCTTCGGCGAAGTCGTAGTACTGCTCCACCAGCACGATGCCCATGTTGCCGCGGTCGGCCAGCATGCGGATCACCTTGCCGATGTCCTTGATGATGTTGGGCTGGATGCCTTCGGTGGGTTCGTCGAGGATCAGCAGCTTCGGCCCGGCGGCCAGCGCACGCGCGATGGCCAGCTGCTGCTGCTGACCGCCCGAGAGATCGCCGCCTCTTCGACCCAGCATCTGCTTGAGCACCGGGAACAGCTCGAACAGTTCCGCCGGGATCGGCGTGCCGCCGCTCTTGTAGGCCAGGCCCATCTGCAGGTTTTCCTGCACCGTGAGGCGGCCAAAGATCTCGCGCCCCTGCGGCACGAAGCCTACACCCATGCGGGCGCGTTCGTAGGGCGTGGCTTTGTCGATGGCCACGCCGTCGAGCGTGATGCTGCCGCTCTTGATGGGCACCAGGCCCATGAGCGATTTCAGCAACGTGGTCTTGCCCACGCCGTTGCGGCCCAGCACCACGGTGACCTTGCCGAGTTCGGCGGTGAGGTTGACGTTGCGCAGGATGTGGCTGCCGCCGTAGTACTGGTTGACTTGTTTGACTTCCAGGAGGCTCATGTTTCTTTCCTCATGCTCGGTGGCTGAAGTGAGGTGCCGGGTCTCGCCCCGGCCAAACCAGGCAACCGGAGACAACAGATCAGCGCCCAAGATAAACCTCAATCACCCGTTCATCCGCCTGCACCTCATCCAATGTCCCCTCAGCCAGCACCGACCCATCACACAACACCGTGACCTTCTCCGAAATGGTCCGGATGAAGCTCATGTCGTGCTCCACCACCATCAGCGAATGTTTGCCTTTCAAGCTCAGGAACAGCTGCGCCGTGCGCTCGGTCTCCTCGTCCGTCATGCCAGCGACAGGCTCGTCCAGCAACAGCAGCTTCGGGTCCTGCATCAGCAGCATGCCGATCTCCAGCCACTGCTTCTGCCCATGACTCAGGTTGCCCGCCAGACGCGCGGCGCTGTCGGCCAGGTGGATGGTGGTCAGCACCTCGCCGAGGCGGTCTTTCTCTTCGCCGCTGGGGCGGAACACCATGCTGTGGCGCACGCGCTTGTCGGTCGCCAGCGCAAGCTCCAGGTTCTCGTACACACTGAGCTGCTCGAACACTGTGGGCTTCTGGAACTTGCGGCCGATGCCTAGGGCGGCGATCTCCGGCTCGCGGTAGCGCAGCAGGTCGATCGTGCTGCCGAAAAACACATGGCCACTGTCGGGCCGGGTCTTGCCGGTGATGATGTCCATCATCGTGGTCTTGCCCGCGCCGTTGGGGCCGATGATGCAGCGCAGCTCGCCGGGCGCGATGTCCAGGCTCAGGCCGTTGATGGCCTTGAAACCGTCGAAGCTGACGTGCACGTCTTCCAGGTACAGGATGCGGCCGTGCGTGGTGTCCACTTCCCCGGGCGTGTGGATGCGGCCGTAAGCCGCGGTGCGGCCACCCGATTCGGTCCGGCCCAGCACGCCCGCGGTCTGCAGTTTCTCGTAGCGCTGCGCGCCTTCTTCCATCAGGTCGGGCGTCATGCTCTCGCTCCACGGATTTTCTTCACCAGACCCACCACACCCTGCGGCATCCACAGCGTGACCGCGATGAACAGCGCGCCGAGGAAGTAGAGCCAGAACTCGGGGAAGGTCACGGTGAGCCAGCTCTTGGCGCCGTTGACGATGAAGGCGCCGATGATGGGGCCGACCAGCGTGGCGCGGCCACCCACCGCGGCCCAGACCGCGATCTCGATGCTGGCCGCGGTGCTCATTTCACCGGGGTTGATGATGCCGACCTGCGGCACGTACAGCGCCCCGGCGATGCCGCACATCACGGCCGAAATCGTCCAGATGGTGAGCTTGTAGGGCAGCGGGTTGTAGCCGCAGAACATGACGCGGCTCTCGGCGTCGCGCACGGCCTGCAGCACGCGGCCGAACTTGCTGTTGACCAGCCAGCGCGCCCACAGGAAGAAACCCAGCAGCGTGAGGCCGGTGAGCACGAACAGCGTCATGCGCATGTTCTGCGTGGCCAGCGGCATGCCGAGGATGCGCTTGAAATCGGTGAAACCGTTGTTGCCGCCCAGGCCGGTCTCGTTGCGGAAGAACAGCAGCAGCGCGGCGAAGGTGAGGGCCTGGGTGATGATGGAGAAATACACGCCCTTGATGCGCGATCGGAAGGCGAAGTAGCCGAACACGAAGGCCACGGCGCCCGGAACCAGCACGATCAGCAGTAGCGTGGCGATGAAGCTGTCGGACAGCGCCCAGTGCCAGGGCAGCTCCTTCCAGTCCAGGAACACCATGAAGTCGGGCAGCTCGCTCTTGTAGTTGCCGTCGGTGCCGATCTGGCGCATGAGGTACATGCCCATCACGTAGCCGCCGAGCGCAAAGAACAGGCCATGGCCCAGGCTCAGGATGCCGGTGTAGCCCCAGATCAGGTCCATGGCCAGCGCGCAGATGGCGTAACACATGATCTTGCCCAGCAGGCCCACCATGTAGTCGGAGAGGTGGAAGGCGCTGCCTTCGGGCACGAACAGGTTGAGCAGCGGCGCCACGGCGCAGACCACCAGGAGTGCCACGGCGAAGGCGCTCCAGCCGGTGCGGGTGAGCAGCGGGCCGGCGTGCGGCAGCGTGACGGACGCGGGAACGGGGGGTGTGGTCATGTTGGTCATGCTTCGGCACTCCGGCCCTTCATGGCAAAGATCCCTTGCGGCCGCTTCTGGATGAAGACAATGATGAAGACCAGCACCGCGATCTTGGCCAGCACGGCGCCGGCCCAGCCTTCGATGAACTTGTTGAGCAGGCCCAGGCCGAGTGCGGCGTAGACCGTGCCGGCGAGCTGGCCCACACCGCCCAGAACCACCACCATGAACGAGTCCACGATGTAGTTCTGGCCCAGGTCCGGCCCGACGTTGCCGATCTGGCTCAGTGCGCAGCCCGCCAGGCCGGCGATGCCAGAGCCCAATGCAAACGCGTAGGTGTCGATGCGCGCGGTGTTCACGCCCATGCACGAAGCGATGGGCCGGTTCTGCGTCACGCCGCGCACGAACAGGCCCAGCCGCGTGCGGGTGATCAGCAGCGTCACGCCGATCAGCACGGCCGCCGCAAAACCGATGATGACGATGCGGTTCCAGGGCAGGTTCAGGTTGCCCAGCAGGGTGACGCCGCCGCTCATCCAGCTCGGGTTTTCAACCCCCACGTTCTGCGCACCGAACAGGCTGCGCACACCCTGCATCAGCACCAGCGAAATGCCCCAGGTCGCGAGCAGGGTTTCCAGGGGGCGGCCGTAGAGGAAGCGGATCACGGTGCGCTCCATCGCCGCGCCAACCAGGGCCGATGCCATGAAAGCGACCGGCAGCGCGGCCAGCAGGTACCAGTCGAACGCACCCGGCAGGTAGTTGCGGAACAGCGCCTGTACACCCCAGGTGGCGTAGGCGCCGATCATGATCAGCTCGCCGTGCGCCATGTTGATCACGCCCATGAGGCCGTAGGTGATGGCCAGGCCGAGCGCGGCCAGCAGCAGGATGCTGCCCAGGCTGATGCCGGTGAAGGCCTGCGCCAGTGCGCTGCCGATGGCGAGCGTGCGGTCCAGTGCCTCCAGCGACGATTGCAGGGCGCCTTTGACGGCGGTGCTGGTTTCGCTTTCCAGGCGTTGCAGCAACAGCGGGCGCACCTCGGGTTTGCGCGTCTCGCCCAGCTTCTGCGCGGCGGCGAGGCGCTGCGCCTCGTCCTCGCTGGCCAGCAGCACGGCTGCCTGCGCCAGCTCCAGCGTCTGGCGGGCCTGGGGGTCGAGATCAGCGACCAGCGCGCGTTCGATCAGCGGCAGCTGCGCCACATCGGGTTCGTCAAAACTGCCGCGTTGCAGGCTCAGCGCCGCTTCGCGCTGGCGCTCGGGATCGCCGCCCACGAGCTGCATGCCGGCGAGCGCGGTTTCGAGCGCGCCGCGCATGCGGTTGTTGATGGTCACGTCCTGCGCTTCGTCGGTGAGCGCCACGGCTTCACCGGTCACGGCGTCAACCGCCGCTTCATCGCGCACGATCAGCACCTGCGTGCCCTGCACGCGAACGGCTTCGTCGGCCATGGCCTGGATCAGGGTCGCTGCGGCCTTGTCGTCGGTCGCCACAGCGAGCCGGTTCAGGGTGGCGATGCGCTCGTCGCTCTCGCCGGTGGCGAGCACCTGGGCATCGGCGGGGGTCAGCGCATGGGCCAGGCCGCTGGCTGCCAGGCAGCCCACCGCCAGCAGGCGAAGGGCGCTGTGCAGCAATCGGCCAGAAAAATGGGGGCAAGGACGCATGGGTCCGTCTTTCTCGGTTGGCTGCGCAAGGGGCAGAAAGACTCGGGGGAAACAACGGAAAAATCAGGGCCGGGTTGCCCGCAGGCGCCACCACACGGCGGCGCCTGCGCACCCCGGCCCCTCCAGGGCCGGAGCCCCGGTTTACTTCATCATGGGCACGTTCTTCTTGCCCTTGTTTTCGGCGATGTAGTCGCTCCACGGATCCGCGACCACCGGGCCTGGCGTCTTCCAGACCACATTGAACTGGCCGTCGGCCTTCACTTCACCGATGAACACCGGCTTGTGCAGGTGGTGGTTTTCCTTGTCCATGGTGGACGTGAAGCCACCCGGGGCCTTGAAGGTCTGGCCGGCCATGGCGGCGATCACCTTGTCGGTGTCGGTGCTCTTGGCCTTCTCGACCGCCTGCGCCCACATGTTGATGCCGATGTAGGTGGCTTCCATCGGGTCGTTGGTCAGCGGCTTGTCCTTGTGACCGGCGATGCCCTTGGCCTTGGCGTAGGCGGCCCACTTCTTGGTGAACTCGGCGTTGGTCGGGTTCTTCACGCTCATGAAGTAGTTCCAGGCGGCCAGGTGGCCCACCAGCGGCTTGGTGTCCACACCACGCAGCTCTTCTTCACCCACAGAGAAAGCGACCACCGGAACGTCCTTGGCCGACAGGCCGGCGTTGCCCAGTTCCTTGTAGAACGGCACGTTGGAGTCGCCGTTGATGGTGGAGACCACAGCCGTCTTCTTGCCCGCAGCGGCGAACTTCTTGATGTTGGCGATGATGGTCTGGTAGTCGGAGTGACCGAAGGGGGTGTACTCCTCCATGATGTCCTCGTCCTTCACGCCCTTGGCTTTCAGGAAGGCGCGCAGGATCTTGTTGGTCGTGCGGGGGTACACGTAGTCGGTGCCCAGCAGTACCCAGCGCTTGGCCGAGCCGCCGTCCTTGCTCATCAGGTATTCCACCGCGGGAATGGCCTGCTGGTTGGGCGCAGCACCGGTGTAGAACACGTTCTTGGACAGCTCTTCGCCTTCGTACTGCACCGGGTAGAACAACAGGTTGTTCTTCTCTTCGAACACCGGCAGCACCGACTTGCGCGACACCGAGGTCCAGCAGCCGAACACGGCGGCGACCTTGTCCTGGTCGATCAGTTGCTTGGCCTTTTCGGCGAACAGCGGCCAGTTGGAAGCTGGGTCGACCACCACGGGCTCCAGCTTCTTGCCCATCACGCCACCCTTGGCGTTGATCTCGTCGATGGCCATCAGGGCCACGTCTTTCAGCACGGTTTCCGAAATGGCCATCGTGCCCGACAGGCTGTGCAGCACACCGACCTTGATGGTGTCGGCAGCGTGGGCGGAAAGACCAAACGCGCCCAGGGCGGTTGCGACCGTCAGGGCTTTGAGGGTGAATCGACGTTGCATCATGAAGACTTCTCCAGGTTCGAAAACTTCCGTTGAGGGGGTGACTCTTGCCGCCGTTGTCTCCCTTGTTCGGGCGTTTCACAGCGGACAGACGGATGCTAGGGAGAACCCGGATCGGCGTATGTACGCCGGGTGGCGTATGTGGGCGTATGGACGCCTCAGCCCCCGTGCTGCGGCTGCAGCAGCGGCACGCGGTTGATCGCCATGGCGGCGGCGGCGGTGCGGGTTTCCACGCCGAGCTTGGCGTAGATGCGCTCCAGATGTTTCTTCACCGTGGCGGGGCTCGATCCGAGGATGTCGCCGATGTCGCGGTTGATCTTGCCCTTGGCCACCCAGTACAGGACTTCGGCCTCGCGCGCGGTGAGGCCAAAGGCCTGGCCCATGGCTTCGAGCACACTGGCGTCCGACGTTTCCTGCATCACGATCAGCCAGTCGCCGCCCTCGCCCGGCGCTTCGATGGCATCGGAACCGTCCTGGTCGCCCACGCGCTGGTGCAGCCGGAAGGTGAGGCGGCGCGGGCCGTGGTCGAGCGTGAGGCGCGGCGGCTCGCGCTGGGCCTGCGCTTCACCCAGGTGGCGGCGCAGCCACTGCAGCACCACGGCCGGTGTCTCGGGTGCGGTGGTGCCGCAGTAGCGCTGCAGCAGGTCGCGCGCCAGCGGCGTCTGCCACATCAGGCGGCCGTCGCGCTCGCGCACGGTGATCGTGGCGTAGCCGAAGGCGTCGAGCGCGTAGCGCGCCTGGCTGCGCTCGACCGCCCCCTGGCGCACGTGGCGCGCGGTGCGCAGGTGCACACCCATGCGCGCCATCACCTCGCGCGGCTTGATGGGCTTGGTCACGTAGTCCGCGCCCCCGGCGTCGAGCGCGGCCACCAGGTGCTCGGTCTCAGTGAGGCCGGTCATGAAGATGATCGGAATGGCAGCCGTGGCCGGGTCGGCCTTGAGTCGGCGGGCGACCTCGAAGCCGTTGATGCCGGGCATCACCGCGTCGAGCAGGATCACATCGGGCAGGGCCTGACGCGCACGGCGGATGGCGGACTCGCCATCAAGTGCGACCAGCACGGTGTAGCCGGCTTCGTCGAGCGCGTCGTGCAGCGGGGCGACGTTGTCGGGCACGTCGTCCACGATCAGCACCACCAGCGCGTCTGGCGGCGGCAGCTGCGCCGACTGGCGCTCTGGGAAGGGGGTATCGGTGCTCATGGAAGCGTGGCGCTTTGTTGCAGACGTTGCTCAATGGCCTCGAAACGGAACTCGCGCGCCAGCGTGCGCAGGCCCTGCGCAAAGTCGGCCTGCTCGGGGCGCTGGCGCACCCAGTCGTCGAGCCAGTTGACGATGCCCTTGTAGTAACCCAGTCGCACCAGCTCCAGCAGCGGCGCCAGCTCGGCCGCGCTGCTGGCCGCCGGTGCCTGGGGCGCATGCGCCCGCTGCCCAGTCTGCACTGCACCCTCCGCAGTGACCCACTGAAGGCCCAGGCGCTGCCCCAGCCAGGCCAGCAGGTCGTCGCGCCGCACCGGCTTGACGAAGAAGTCCTGCGGGCTGTGGCCCAGGTCGTTGTCCAGGCCCTTGTCGAAGGCGTTGGCCGAGACGATGGCCAGCGGCACCCCACCCCAGTCGCGGGCGCGCAGGCGGCGCAGAGTTTCCCAGCCATCGATGCCGGGCATGGCGAGGTCCATGAAGATGGCGTGGGGTGCGCCCTCGCCCGCCGGATTCAGCGCGTCGAGCATGGCCAGCGCGTCGTGGCCGCTGGTGGCGAGCAGCACCTCGAAGCCCAGCGGCTGAAGCCAGCGCGCAATCAGTTCGCGGTCGCTCTCTTCGTTGTCCACCACCAGCACGCGCCGGCGATCGCCCTCGTAGGCGGTGATCGAAGGCGCCACCGTCTCGCGCCGCACCACGGCGCCGTGCAGCTCGGGCAGGAACAGGCGCACGCTGAACACCGTGCCTTCGCCCAGGGTGCTGCGCACCGTCATCTCGCCGCCCATGAGGTCGGTCAGCATTTTTGCGATGGTCAGGCCCAGACCGGTGCCGGTGCCGGTGCTGCCCGTACCGGTCGCGGCAGCGGCCTCGGCCTGGCCGCGCGCGAAGGGTTCGAACACCCGGTCGAGTTCCTGCGCGGCCATGCCAGGGCCGGTGTCGTGCACCTCGAACACGGCCATCTCGCGCGCGTGCGCCACACGCAGCCGCACCTCGCCCTGGCGCGTGAACTTCACCGCGTTGCCCAGCAGGTTGATGAGGATCTGGCGCAGACGCTTCTCGTCGGCGCGCACGGCGTCGGGCAGGCGGCTGCCGCTTTCGAACGTGAAGCGCAGGCCCTTGGCCGCGGCCTGCAGCTCGAACATGCTCGCCACCTCCTGCATGGCGTCGGCAAAGGCCATGGGTTTCACATCGAGCTTGAGCTTGCCGGACTCGATGCGCGCGATGTCCAGCGTGCCTTCGATCAGCGACAGCAGGTGTTCGCCGCCGCGGTGGATGACCTTGATGGCCTGCGCGCGGTGCGGCGCGATGTCGTCGTCTTCCTGCAGCAGCTGGGCGTAACCGAGGATGCTGTTGAGCGGCGTGCGCAGCTCGTGGCTGATGGTGCTGATGTAGCGGCTCTTGGCCTGGTTGGCCAGGTCGGCGGCCTGGCGCGCGCGCTGGAGCTGTTGATCGGTCTGGCGGTGCGACTCGATCTCGTGCATGAGCAGGCGCGTCTGGCGGTTCGACTCTTCCTGCGCCACCTCGCGGCTCTTGTGCGCCAGCACCAGCCACCAGGCCACCGTGGCCGCGATCAGCAGCAGCACGGCGTAGACCCGCAAGAAACCGGTGCGCAGCGCGGCATCGAGCAGGCTCGCGTCGGCCACGGCTTCGAGCCCCTGCCCGAGGCCTTGCACCTGCTGCCGGTACAAGAGCCCGAGCACCGCCGCGAGCACCGGCGCCACCACCAGCATCAGCAACAGGTAATGCGCCAGGCCTGCTTCTAGGTAAGGCCACATACGCTGCGGCAGCACCGTGCGCAAGGCGCCCTGCCACTGCTCGGAGAGGCGCGCGTGGGGTTTGCAGAGGTCGCCGCAGCGCGCATCGAGCGTGCAGCAGAGCGAACAGATGTGGCCTTGATACGCTGGGCAGTGCGCCATGTCGGGCGCTTCGTACTCGCGCTCGCAAATCACGCACTTGAGAACACCCCCCGCGCTGGACTTGGATGCACCCCCCGCGCCGCCTGCGGCGTCATCCCCCTCCAGGGGGGCAACACCCGCGGCCGGGCGAAGCCCGTTCCGCGGTGTTTCTGGGTGGCCTCCCCCTTTCACGTCGCATCCTTCGCACGATCTTCCTCCGCAGGTTTCGCTTTGTCGTGCGATGTAGTACTTCCCCTGCGTCGCCCATGCGATCAGCGGCGACGCCACCAGCGCCGTCACCATCGCAATCACCGCCGAAAACGCCTGCGCCGTGTCACCCATCAGGCCCATGTGGGCCGTGATCGACAGCGCCGAAGCCAGGCCCATGGCGCCCACGCCCACGGGGTTGATGTCGTACAGGTGCGCGCGTTTGAACTCGATGCCCGGCGGGCTCCAGCCCAGCGGCTTGTTGATCACCAGGTCGGCCACCACGGCCATGATCCAGGCGATGGCGAGGTTGCTGTAGAGCCCCAGCACCTCGCCCAGCGCGCGGAACACGTTCATCTCCATCAGCATGAAGGCGATCAGGGTGTTGAACACCACCCAGACCACGCGGCCCGGGTGGCTGTGCGTGAGGCGCGAGAAGAAGTTGCTCCAGGCCAGCGAGCCGGCATAGGCGTTGGTGACGTTGATCTTGAGCTGCGACACCACCACGAACAGCGCCGTCGCCACCACCGCCCAGCCGTAGTTCGGGAACACGTACTCGTAGGCCGCGAGGTACATCTGGTTCGGGTCCACGGCGCGGTCGGGCGGCACCATGTGGCTGATGGCCAGGTAGGCGAGCAGCGCGCCGCCCAGCATCTTGAGCACCCCCAGGATCACCCAGCCCGGCCCGCCGGCCAGCACGCCGGCCCACCAGCGCCAGGCCTTGCCATTTTCGGGCGCCGGCATGAAGCGCAGGTAGTCGGCCTGCTCGCCCATCTGCGTGATAAGCGCGATGCCGACCGTGAGAGCGGCACCAAACAGGTGCCAATCAAAGACTGCGCCCGCACCAGACTCGCCACCGTAATGCACCACATTGGAGAATGCACCAGGATCGAGCATCCACACCGCCACGAAGGGCACCAGCATCATCACCAGCCACAGCGGCTGGGTCCAGACCTGGAAGCGGCTGATGACCGAAACCCCGTAGGTCACCAGCGGGATCACCACCAGCGCGCAGATCAGGTAGCCCCAGGCCGGTGGGATGTCCAGCGCCAGCTCCAGCGCGTAGGCCATGACCGCCGCTTCGAGCGCGAAGAAGATGAAGGTGAACGAGGCGTAGATCAGCGAGGTGATGGTCGAGCCGATGTAGCCAAAGCCAGCGCCGCGCGTGAGCAGGTCCATGTCCACGCCGTAGCGCGCGGCGTAGATGCTGATGGGCAGGCCGGCCAGGAAGATGATCAGTCCTGTGACCAGGATGGCCCAGAACGCATTGACAAAGCCGTACTGCACCAGCAGCGTGGCGCCCACCGCTTCCAGGATCAGGAACGAGGCGGCACCAAACGCCGTGTTGGCCACGCGCCATTCGCTCCACTTGCGAAAGCGCTGCGGTGTGTAGCGCAGCGCGTAGTCTTCCATCGTCTCGCTGCCGACCCAGCTGTTGTAGTCGCGGCGCACCTTGATGATGCGTTGTGGCGCCGGGTCATTGCCCCCACTCTCCGCCGCTGCGCGGGTCGCTGCCCCCCGCGGGGGCTGATCCACCTTGGGGCGGCCCGGCGGTGGATCGATGGGGGCAGTGATGGCGGGCTCGGAATTCACCCGGGGCTTTGTGCAGCTTTCATGCCACGGCTGTTTGCATCACAGGCTTCTGCGAAACTGCAACGTCCATCACCGGTCGGACACCTTCAGCATGCGACAACTCTCCCCCCAGGGTCAGCAGACCCTCAACGACATCGCCCAGCGCCACGGCTTCAGTTTTGAAGCCACGCTCTCCATGCTCGAATCCGTGATCAACGGCAACGGCAGCATGGCCCAGTTCAACCACCCCGAATTCAGCGGTTCGGGCCAGTGGATGCGCGGCGGCATGACCATGGTGTCGGACATGTTCAACAACTACCTGAAGGGCCGGGTCGACAACCTGTGCAGCGAGCTGTCCGACCTGATCGCCAACCAGCCCGACCTGCTGCGCAGCGGCAGCTTTCAAAGCCAGAGCCAGGGCGGCAGCGCCTACAACCAGATCCAGGCCAACCACGCTGGCGATGGCCTGCAAAGCCAGAGCGACAACGGCTTTGGCGCCAACAGCCTGTTTGTGCCGCCCGCACCCGGCACCAGCGGCGACTGGTGGCCCGCCGACCTGCGCTGGCCCAACAGCACCGGCGCCCAGAACAACGTGCGCTACGCCTATTTCGCGCAGGCGCGGCGCCTGGCGATCGAAGTCCATGGCTCGGTGACGGTGTACGACACGATGGACCACCAGATCGGCGGTTTTTCGCAGCAGCAATCCGCCGGCGGCACGCTGTCGTTCTCCAGCCAGTACGGCCTGATCGACGTGGCCAGCCTGCCCGTGGTCTCGCGCGACGGCATGGCCGTGCCAGCCCAGGCGCCGCTGTCAGGCGGCTTCCAACCCAACAACCCACCCGACACCGGTTCGCCAGACATCTTTGCAGCCATCGAACGCCTGGCCGGCCTGCACGCCAAAGGCCTGCTGACCGACACCGAATTCAGCACCAAGAAGGCCGAGCTGCTGGCCCGCCTTTGAGGGGAAGGGCACGGAATTTGCTCGACAGCATCATCAACCGACCGCCGAACGCCCCATGGAACTCACCCCCCGAGAGAAAGACAAGCTGCTGATCTTCACCGCCGCCCTGCTGGCCGAGCGGCGCAAGGCGCGTGGCCTGAAGCTCAACTACCCCGAGGCCGTGGCCCTGATCAGCGCCGCGGTGATGGAAGGCGCCCGCGACGGCAAGACCGTGGCCCAGCTCATGAGCGAAGGCCGCAACGTGCTCACGCGCGCCGACGTGATGGAGGGCATTGCCGAAATGATCCCGGACATTCAGGTGGAGGCCACGTTCCCGGATGGCACCAAGCTGGTGACGGTGCACGATCCGATCGTTTAACTCCCCGCGCCGCAGTATTTGACCCACCCCTGCCGCGCTGCGCGCGCCCCCCTCAAGGGGGCGATGCGAGTGGACCGGCGAAGCCGGTTCCACCGCATCCTTGAACCAGACACTTCCCTCGACTGTTATCTCTTCTGGAGTACTCGATGAAATCTCAATCACTGCTCGCGATCGCCGCCTTGACCGCCCTGCCCGCCTTCGCCCACGATGGTCATGGCCTGTTCGGCAGCCACTGGCACCCCACCGACGCGCTGGGTTTTGTGGCGGTGGCTGGCCTGATCGCGCTGGCGGTCTGGCTGTCGAAGAAGTGAGGGGCGGCCATGATCCCCGGTGAATACTTGGTGGACGCGGGCGAACACGACCTCAACCCCGGCCGCCGCACGCTCACGCTGGTGGTGCAGAACACCGCCAACCGGCCGGTGCAGGTGGGCTCGCATTACCACTTTGCCGAAACCAACGCCGCGCTGAGCTTCGATCGCGTCGCCGCGAAAGGCATGCGCCTGAACATCGCGGCCGGCACCGCCGTGCGCTTCGAGCCCGGACAACAACGCACGGTGGAGCTGGTGGACTTTGCGGGCGACCGCGTCGTCATCGGCTTTCGCGGGCTGGTGCAAGGCAAAGCATGACGCCCCCACTTTCATCACTGCGTGTATTCACTGCCCCCCCCCCGAGGGGGCGCGCGCCTGCCTTGGGGCGGCCCGGCGGCTGGCGCCGTTTAAGAGAACACAGAAAGAGCTGAGACCATGGCAAGCATTCCTCGCAGCGCCTACGCCGACATGTTCGGCCCCACCGTCGGCGACCGTGTCCGCCTGGCCGACACCGGCCTGATCGTGGAAGTGGAAAAAGACTTCACCCTGGCTGCGGGCGGCTACGGCGAAGAAGCCAAGTTTGGCGGCGGCAAGACCATCCGCGACGGCATGGCGCAGTCGCAAAGAACCCGTGCCGAAGGCGCGGTGGACACGGTGCTGACCAACGCGCTCATCATCGACCACTGGGGCATCGTCAAGGCCGACATCGGCCTCAAGGGCGGCAGCATCGTGGCCATCGGCAAGTCGGGCAACCCCGACACCATGCCCGGCGTGGACATCGTCATCGGCCCGGGCACCGAGGTCATCAGCTGCGAGGGCAGCATCGTCACCGCCGGCGGCATCGACAGCCACATCCACTTCATCTGCCCGCAGCAGATCGACGAGGCCCTGGCCTCGGGCGTGACCACCATGCTCGGCGGCGGCACCGGCCCGGCCACCGGTACCTTCGCCACCACCTGCACACCCGGCCCCTGGCACATCGAGCGCATGCTGCAGGCGGCCGACGGCTTCGCCATGAACCTGGGCTTTCTGGGCAAGGGCAACGCCAGCCAGCCGGCGCCGCTGCGCGAGCAGGTCGAGGCCGGCGCCATCGGCCTCAAACTGCACGAAGACTGGGGCACCACGCCGAGCGCCATCAGCAACTGCCTGGACGTGGCCGAGGAGACCGACACCCAGGTGGCGATCCACTCCGACACGCTCAACGAATCGGGTTTCGTGGAAGACACCATCGCCGCCACCAAGGGCCGCACGCTCTGCGCCTTCCACACCGAAGGCGCGGGCGGCGGCCACGCGCCCGACATCATCCGCGTGGTCGGCGAGGCCAACTTCCTGCCCTCCTCGACCAACCCGACCATGCCCTACACCGTCAACACGCTCGACGAACACGTCGACATGCTGATGGTCTGCCACCACCTGGACGCGTCGATTCCGGAAGACCTGGCCTTCGCCGAAAGCCGCATCCGCCGCGAGACGATTGCGGCCGAGGACATCCTGCACGACATGGGCGCGATCAGCATCATGAGCAGCGACAGCCAGGCCATGGGCCGCGTCGGCGAGGTGGTGATCCGCACCTGGCAGACGGCCGACAAGATGAAGAGCCAGCGCGGCACGCTGCCCGAAGACAGTTCACGCAACGACAACTTCCGCGTCAAGCGCTACATCGCCAAATACACTATCAACCCGGCCATCGCGCACGGCATGTCGCACATCGTGGGTTCGCTCGAAGTCGGCAAGTGGGCCGACCTCGTGGTCTGGAAACCCGCCTTCTTCGGCGTCAAGCCCGCCCTGGTCTTGAAGGGCGGCAGCATCGCGCTGGCCGCCATGGGCGACCCGAACGCCTCGATACCGACACCTCAGCCGGTGCACTACCGGCCGCAGTTCGGCGCTTTCGGCAGCGCACTCGCGAAAGGCAGCCTCACTTTCGTTTCGCAGGCCGGCCTGCGCGCGGGCGTGGGCGAGCGCTACGGCCTGCAGAAAGCCACCGTGGCGGTGCAGAACTGCCGCAGCGTCACCAAGACGAGCATGGTGCACAACAGCTACCTGCCGAAGATGGAGATCGACCCGCAGCGCTACACCGTGCGCGCCGACGGCGTGCTGCTGACCTGCGAGCCCGCCAGCAAACTTCCGATGGCTCAGCGATACTTCCTGTTCTAGAACTTTATCGCTCGTATTTTTATGCTTCAAGCTTCCAAGCTCATCCCGCAAGGCCAGGGTCTCGCCCCGGTGCTGGTGCGCCGCGCCGCGCACCTGGAGCTGGACTGGGATGTGCGCCAGAAAAGCCGTTTCGACGCCACCGCCTCCAACGGGCGAACGGTGGGCGTGTTCTTGCCGCGCGGCAGCGTGGTGCGCGGCGGTGACGTGCTGATCACGCAGGACGGCTCACTCATCCGCGTGGTCGCCGCGCCGCAAACCGTGCTGAAGATCACCGCCTGCACCGCGCACGATCACCACCACGAACACAGCGGCGCCTTCGACCTCATGCGCGCCGCCTACCACCTGGGCAACCGCCACGTGCCCATCGAACTGCAACCCGACCACCTCAAGATCGAACCCGACCACGTGCTGGCCGACATGCTGCGGGCCATGCACCTGACCGTGGCCGAGGTGCGCGAACCGTTCGAACCCGAGGGCGGCGCCTACGGGCAGCAGCACGCCGGCGGGCACGGCCATGCCCATGGCGACCAGACCCATACCCATGGTCACGACCACCATGCGCACGGGCACGACCACGCCGCTGGACATGGACACGGCTGAGGCCGGCGCCGGCTCGTCACCGCGCTCGGCCGCGGGTTTGCTGCAGATCCTGTGGCTGGCCTCACCGGCCTTGCCGGTGGGCGGTTTCTCCTACTCCGAAGGTCTGGAAGCCGCGGTCGACGCGGGCCTGGTGAGCGACGAGGCCAGCGCAGCCCGATGGCTCATCGACCAGTTGCACCTGGGCCTGGCCAGGACCGACCTGGCCGTGGTGGCCCAGGCCATCCCCGCCTGGCGCGCCGACGATCTGGCCCGCATCCAGGCACTCAACGCCTGGGTGCTGCAAACCCGCGAAACGTCGGAGTTCCGCCTGCAGACCGAACAGATGGGCCGCTCACTGCTGGAGTGGGCGCGCAATCTGGGCGAGCTCGGCGCGGGCGTGTTTCAGCGCCTGCAGTCGGCCGGGCTCAACCCCGCCAGCTACCCCGTGGCCATGGCCTGTGCCGCCGCCAGCACCGATGCCAGCGTGCGCGACAGCGTCATCGGATTCGCCTTCGGCTGGGCCGAAAACATGGTGCAGGCGGCCATCAAATCCGTGCCGCTGGGCCAGAGCGCGGGCCAGCGCATGCTGGCGCGGCTGGCGCGCGAGATCCCCATCGCGGTGGACCACGCGCTCGGATTGACCGACGACACGCGCCAAGCCTTCACGCCCCTGCTCGCCATCCATTCGGCGCGCCACGAAGTCCAATACTCCAGACTCTTCCGGTCCTGATTTCCCCGTTCGGCCTGAGCCCGTCGAAGCCCCCACCAAGGTACATCCCATGAGCGCCCTGCACCACATCCCGAACCGCACCAAACACCTGCCCCCGCTGCGCGTGGGCATTGGCGGCCCGGTCGGCTCCGGCAAGACCACGTTGCTCGAAATGCTCTGCAAGGCGATGCGCGATCAGTACGATCTGATTGCCATCACCAACGACATCTACACCAAGGAAGACCAGCGCCTGCTGACCGTCAGCGGCGCACTGCCGGCGGACCGCATCATGGGTGTGGAGACCGGCGGCTGTCCACACACCGCGATCCGCGAAGACTGCTCCATCAACCTCGAAGCCATCGACCGCATGCTGGCGGAACACCCCAACGCCGACATCGTGTTCGTGGAGAGCGGTGGCGACAACCTGGCCGCCACCTTCAGCCCCGAACTGAGCGACCTCACCATCTACGTGATCGACGTCGCCGCGGGCGAAAAGATTCCGCGCAAGGGCGGCCCCGGCATCACCAAGAGCGACCTCTTTGTCATCAACAAGACCGACCTCGCGCCCCACGTGGGTGCCGACCTGGAGGTGATGAAGGCCGACACCGCCCGCATGCGGCCCGACGCGGCACGCCGCCCTTGGGTCATGACCAACCTCAAGACCCGGGAAGGCGTGGCCGAGGTGGTGCGCTTCATTGAGACCCGCGGCATGCTGCGCCAGGAAACCCCGGTCAGCGAAACGACCACCGCCTGATTCCCGGGCGTGGGTCTGCGATCCGGCAGGCCACAGGCTAAAATCCCGGTCGCAACAACCGCATCCGGAGACTTGGGTGAGTGGTTTAAACCAGCAGTCTTGAAAACTGCCGACGGGCAACCGTCCGTGAGTTCGAATCTCACAGTCTCCGCCACCCGGCCTCAGCTTCCGGGGCCGCCCGGGCAGTCCGGTGCCACTGCCCACACCACCACCCGTCGCCGCCTTGCCGCCGGCATCGACCGTGGCCCCGATGTCCCGGACCCGCCCGACTCCGCTCGATGCGAGATGGAAGTTGTTTTGAATCAACGACTTACA
Organism: Burkholderiales bacterium GWF1_66_17; assembly: GCA_001770705.1. Classification (GTDB taxonomy): domain Bacteria; phylum Pseudomonadota; class Gammaproteobacteria; order Burkholderiales; family Burkholderiaceae_C; genus Hydrogenophaga. The sequence continues at coordinate 261,495 of MERT01000022.1, forward strand.
AACTGAACACCCAGGTCGATGGCCAACTCTCGGGTGGCCTTCAACCCCCGATAGCCCCCTGGCATGGAGGCCATGGAACTATTCAATTAGCACTCACTCATATGGAGTGCTAATATTTGAGAAAGACCAACCTGAGGAGGGTTCTTCTATATGACCACTGCACTACTTGCACCCACCGCCCTGCCGTCCGCCACACTGGCCGTGGCCAGCCCGTGGGCGAGCCGTTCGCTGACGCTGCCCGCGCTGGGCAACCTGGACGCCTACATTTCGGCCGTCAACCGCATGCCGCTGTTGACGCTGGAAGAGGAACAGGGCGCTGCGCGCCGCCTGCGCGACCACAACGATATCGACGCTGCCGGGCAGCTGGTGATGTCGCACCTGCGGCTGGTGGTGTCGATCGCCCGCCAGTACCTGGGTTATGGCCTGCCGCACGGCGACCTGATCCAGGAGGGCAACGTCGGCCTGATGAAAGCGGTCAAGCGCTTCGATCCCGAACAGGGCGTGCGCTTGGTGAGCTACGCCATGCACTGGATCAAGGCTGAGATCCACGAGTACATCCTGAAGAACTGGCGTATGGTCAAGGTGGCGACCACCAAGGCCCAGCGCAAGCTGTTTTTCAACCTGCGCTCGATGAAACAGGGCTTCCGTGCCGAAGCGCTGGACGGCGACACGCACCGTGAAGCGTTTTCGGATGGCGAAGTGGACTTGGTCGCTCGCGACCTGAAGGTCAAGCCGGAAGAAGTGCGCGAAATGGAAACACGGCTTTCCGGCGGCGACGTGGTGCTGGACCCGAGCCCGGGCGATGACGGTGAAGACAGCTTCGGTCCCATTGCCTTCCTGGCCGACGCGACGCACGAACCCACGGCAATGATCGAGTCGGCGCAGCGCGACGTGCTGGCCACCGAAGGCATCGCCACCGCCATGAGCGAGCTCGACGACCGTTCGCGCCGCATCGTGACCGAGCGCTGGCTCAAGGTGAACGATGACGGCTCGGGCGGCATGACGCTGCACGAACTGGCGGCCGAATACGGTGTGAGCGCCGAGCGCGTGCGCCAGATCGAGGTCGCGGCCATGAAGAAGATGCGCAAGGCGCTGGCCGCTTTCGCCTGACGCCAGCGGCTCCACACTCAAAGAATGCCCCGGATGGCCACCGTGCCGTCCGGGGCTTTTTTCTGTCTGACCCTGTGGTCAAACGGCTGCAACCGCGTCGATAAGCGGGGGCTACGCCAACTTTGCACGCTGCGCGCTTCCGGCCGCACGCCACAATCCGGGCATGCCGACCCCGCTCCAGGCACCTCTCACCTCCAGCGCTCCTCTTTCCAGACCGCGAAGGGCCTGGTTTTTTCTGCTGACCTGTCTGGTCTGGCTGGCGCTGTCGCCATCGGGCGGGCCCTTCGCAGCGCACACCCCCGGCAGCACCTCCACACCGGTGGTGGTGCTCGACGGCGAGCAGTCCAGCGTGCCGCTGGCGGGGCGCAGCACCTGGTGGGTGGATGCGTCGGGCCAATCCAGTGTGCGGGAGGTCGCGCAGCGGTACGCTGAACTGCCCTTTGTGGTGCGCGACAGCCTGCACCGCGTGCGCCTGACCGGCGATGCGGCGCTGTGGGTGCGCTTCGACGCCTGGACGCAAGACAGCCGTTCGCACTGGGAGCTGGAACTGGCCCGCTCGGGCACCGACCGCATCAGCCTGCACCACCAGCGCGCCGACGGCAGCTGGCTGGAACAGCACGCGGGCGACAGCCTGCCGGTGAAGGACTGGGCGTCGCCCGACCGCTATCCGGTGTTTGCGCTGGAACCCCGAGTGGACGGCCCGGTGACCTACTGGGTGCGGATCCAGCACGCGCGGGTCCCGTTTTCGGGTGAGCTGGTCGTGCACAGCCACAGCCGCTTGCGCGAGCAACGCATGTTGCAGCAGTTCCTGCTCGGCGGGTATTTCGGCATGGCCATGCTGCTGACAGCCATCGCGGTGGTCAACGGGCTGGTGTTTCGGGACACCAGCTTCGGGGCCTACGCCATCTACATCACCTTGCTCGGGCTGTCGCTGGCGGCGTCTCTGGGGGTGGGGGGTCAATTTCTGTGGCCCAACGCACCATACCTGAACGGTTCGGCCGAGTTCGTTCTGCTGCCGCTGGCGGCCGTTGCAGGCCTGCTGTTTGTGCGCCATGTCGTGCAGCCACGCCGCATCGGCCGCTGGCTGGACCGCATCTCGCTGGCGCTGGCGGCCGTCTTGCTGGTGCTGGTGGTCTGGGACCAACTGGTGCTCGATCAGTGGAGCTTTCAGGCCATCAACGTGGCAGGGTCGCTGACCATGGCCGTGGTCTACGCCATGCTCTGGGCCGCCTGGCGCACCGGGGACCGCTGGGTGCGCTGGATCGCACTGGGCATCCTGCCGGTCCTGCTGGCCGGCGCGCTGCCGGTGCTGCGCAACTTCGGCCTGATGTCCTCGGGCTTTCTGTCCCAGTACGGCATGGTGATCGCCGCCGCCATCGAGGCCCCGCTGCTGATGTACGCGCTGCTGCAACGCTCGTCCATGCAACACGAGGCGCAGGCGCGGGCCAAGGCGCTCGCCCTGACGGAACCGCTCACCGGCCTGACCAACCGCCACAACTTCATGCTGCGCCTGCACGAGAGCCTGATCCGGGCCCAGCGCTACCGCCACCACAGCGCGCTGCTGCTGATCGACCTGGACAACCACGCCTGGTTCGTGCAGGAGCACGGCCGCGAGGTGGCCGACCGCGCCCTGGTGCTCACCGGCTCGCTGCTGCGCTCGGTCGCACGCGATGTGGACACCGCCGCCCGCGTGGATGACCGCAGCTTTGCCCTGTTGATGGAAGGACCGGTCCGGTCGGCGCAGGCGGTGGCCGCGGCCACGAGCATCGTGGCGGGCGGCCTGCGCCCGTCTTCGCAACTGCCCGTGGGCACCACGCTGCGCTGCAAGGTGGTGGTGGCCCTGCTGCCCGAAGAGACGCTGGGTCTTCAGGAAAACGCCCAGGCACACCTGGACTGGCTGCGCATCACACTGGACGAGTTGAAGAACACCCCGCGCAAGAGCATCCAGACGTTGAACTGCTGAGGCCGCTCATGCCGTTTTGCATTCAGCGTGAAAACCAGGCTGAACAACGCCGTTATCGCTTTGAAGGCAAAACGGCATCAGTTGCTCCACTGCACCGGAGCGCAACCCGCGACGCATGAAACAGCGCCACCCAGGGGCGCCGAAGGTCCGGCTTTGCCGGCCCAAGGGGCCGTCCCCCCTCCAAGCCGAAGGCGCCAGGGAGGGGGGAAGCCGCGCAGCGGCGCAGGGGGGTGTTTCCCTTCAGGGCTTGAGCTCGACCAGTTCGATGGTCGGCATGACAGCCAGACGCGCCGGCAAACCGATCGTCCCGATGCCAGGCGTGACCAGCAGCGTCCCCGCCGGGGTGTTGTAGAGGCCGTTCCACCAGGGTTGCCGCGTGTTCGTGTTGCGCAGCACCCAGGGGGTGAGACCCGGAATCCAGATCTGTCCGCCGTGCGTGTGTCCGGCCACCGAGAGGTGGGCCGCACCCGGCGGCAGCAGCGCCACCGTGTCCGGCTGGTGGGTCACCACCAGGCGGTTGCCCGGACCGGTGGCTGATCCGGACGGCTCAGGCCAGAACGCGCGAATCTGCGCGTCGGGCCGGCCACCCCAGCCATCGTCCAGGCCCACCAGCTCCCAGCCCTTCCAGGCGACGCGCCGGCCTTCCAGTAATTGCACGCCATGGGTCCGCAGCGCCTCGCGCAGCGGTTCGGTCAGGTCCGGGCCGGGAGCCTCGACATCGTGGTTACCGAGCACGCCGAACACCGGATGCCGGATCCCTGCGAGCGGGGCCAGACCGGTCTTCAAGTCCAGGGGGGGTTCATGGGTCCAGTCGCCAGCCACCAGCACCGCGTCCACCTCCAGCGCATTGAGCTGGCGCACCAGGCGTTCGAGCTGGTGATCGCGAAAGAACAGTCCCCAGTGGATGTCGGCAATGACGGCCAGGCGCACCGGCTGGACGCCCGGGGGCAAGCCGGTGATCGTCGTCTGCCGCACCCGTGAAAGTCCGGGTTCCACCAGCGAGGACCACAGGCCCACCACCACCAGCAAGGCCGCCACCCCGGCTTTCCAGCGCAGGAACCCGCGCCCCGTCACTGTGACCCCCACCAGGCCGATCAGCAGGAAAGGCCCGGCCAGCCGGGGCGCCCAGTAGAGCCAGAGCATCACCAAGTTGCGCAACCAGAAACCCGGCGTGTGCCAGCGGTCCCGGTAATCCCAGAGGCTGACGGCCAGCGCCAGCACCAGGCCCAGCACAAACAGCCGCCAGACCCAGCGCAGCGCCCAACTCATGGGCGGCATGTTGCGACTTGGGTCAAGCCTCGCGGCGCAGCGCCGGGAACAGAATCACGTCGCGGATGCTGGGGCTGTCGGTCAGCAGCATCATCAGGCGGTCGATGCCGATGCCGCAGCCACCGGCGGGCGGCATGCCGTATTCGAGCGCGCGGATGAAGTCGGCGTCGTAGTACATCGCCTCTTCGTCGCCGCCGTCCTTGGCCGACACCTGCGCGTGGAAGCGCGCGGCCTGGTCTTCGGCGTCGTTCAGCTCGGAGAAGGCGTTGCCGAACTCGCGACCGGTGATGTAGAGCTCGAAGCGCTCGGTCACTTCCGGACGGTCGTCGTTGGCGCGCGCCAGCGGCGAAATTTCCGTCGGATGCTCCATGATGAAGGTCGGGTTCCACAGCTTCTCTTCCACCGTCTCTTCGAAATACAGCACCTGCAGGCTCGCCAGGCTGCGGCCGCTGAGCTGGTGTTTCTGTTCCGACAGGCCCAGCTTTTTCAGCGCAGGAATCAGCCACTCGGCGCTGTCCACGCCTTCGCCGGCCTCGGTGTATTTCAGGATCGCTTCGCGGATGGTCAGGCGTTCAAACGGCGAGTACACGTCCACCGGCTTGCCGTTGTAGCTCAGCGGTGTGTCGCCGTGCACCTGCTTCACCACGTGGCGGATCAGCTGCTCATTGAAGTCCATCAGGTCGTGGTAGTTCCAGTACGCCGCGTAGAACTCCATCATGGTGAACTCGGGGTTGTGGCGGACGCTGATGCCTTCGTTGCGGAAGTTGCGGTTGATCTCGAAGACGCGATCGAAACCGCCGACCAGCAGGCGCTTCAGGAACAGCTCGGGCGCGATGCGCAGGAACATCTCCTGATCGAGCGCGTTGTGGTGCGTCTTGAACGGCTTGGCGTTGGCGCCGCCGGGAATGGGGTGCAGCATCGGCGTTTCCACTTCCAGGAAACCGTGGCTCACCATGAAGTCGCGGATGCTGGAGAGCGCATGGCTGCGCGTGACGAAGCGCTTGCGCGCACTCTCGTCGGTCATCAGGTCCACATAACGCTGGCGGTACTTGATTTCCTGGTCGTGGATGCCGTGGAACTTGTCCGGCAGCGGGCGCAGGCTCTTGGTGATCAGGCGGATCTTGTCGGCGTGGATGGTGAGTTCGCCGGTGCGCGTGCGCATCAACACGCCTTCGGCCGCCACGATGTCGCCCAGGTCCCAGTGCTTGAAGGTGTTGAGAGCGACCTCGCCGACGCTGTCGGTGTTCAGGTAGATCTGGATGCGGCCACCCGAGGGGCCGAACGATGCGTCCTGCAAGGTGGCGAAGCTGGCCTTGCCCATGACGCGCTTGAGCATCATGCGGCCCGATACGCAGGCGCGCACCGGGTTGGCTTCGAGCGCTTCCTTGGTGGCCTCGCTGTGCGTAGCAAACAGCGCCTCGGCCTTGTCCACCGGCTTGAAGTCGTTCGGGAACGCCACGCCCTCGCCACGCTGCTGCGCCTCGCGCAGGGCCTTGAGCTTCTCGCGCCGCTCCGCAATCAGCTGGTTGTCGTCGGTGGCGGGGGTGGCGTGGGCGTGTTCGGTGGTCATGGTGTGGGGCAATGAAGAACGGCTTGCGCCCAAAAAGCGCAACCCGTCATTGTAAGTTCCCGAGCGAAGTGCCCCCAACCCAGAACGCTTTGGTCCCGGCTTAGCCGGGCCGCATCGCGTTGCCCCCTTGCAAGGGGGTCGCGCGCAACGCGGCGGGGGTCAGTGTCCCAAGTAAGCTTCGCGGACCTTCGGATCCACCAGCAGATCCTGGCCGGTGCCCGTCATGGTGATTTCACCCGAATCCATCACATAGCCTCGGTTGGCGATCTGCAGCGCGCGCTGGGCGTTCTGCTCCACCAGCAGGATGGTGACGCCCTGGGCCGACACATCGCGCACCACCTCGAAGATCTTGTCCACCATGATGGGCGACAGTCCCATGGACGGTTCGTCGAGCAGCAGCACCTTGGGCTGGCTCATGAGTGCACGCGCCATCGCCAGCATCTGCTGCTCGCCACCGCTCATGGTGCCGGCGAGCTGGTCCTTGCGCTCCTTCAGGCGCGGGAAGATGCCGAACATGCGCTCGATGTCGTTGGCGATGCCCGCCTTGTCCTTGCGGATGTAGGCGCCCATCTGCAGGTTTTCGGTGATGGTCATGCGGGTGAACACGCCGCGGCCTTCCGGCACCATGGCCAGGCCCAGCTTGACCAGATCCCAGGCGCCACGGCCCTTGATGCTCTGGCCCAGGTATTCGATGTCGCCGCCTTCAAAGGCCAGCGAACCGGTGACGGCCTTCATGGTGGTGGTCTTGCCCGAGCCGTTGGAGCCGATGAGCGAGATCAGCTCGCCTTCCCGCACTTCCAGATCGACACCCTTGACCGCCTTGATGCCGCCGTAAGAGACCTTCAGGCCGCTGATTTTGAGTAGTGTGTTTGCCATGTTCTTGTGTCCTCAGCTGCCGCCCGTGCCCAGGTAGGCCTCAATCACCTTCGGATCCCGCTGCACATCCGCCGGGGTTCCCGACGACAGCTGCTTGCCGTAGTCGAGCACGGTCACGCGGTCACACAGGCCCATCACCAGCTTCACGTCGTGTTCGATCAGCAGGATGGTGCGGTTGTCCTTGCGGATGCGGTCGATCAGTTCGCGCAGCAACACCTTTTCGGTCGCGTTCATGCCGGCGGCCGGCTCGTCCAGCGCGATCAGCTGGGGATCGGTGGCCAGGGCGCGCGCGATCTCCAGGCGGCGCTGGTCGCCGTAGCTCAGGGTGCGCGACTTGTAGTCCGCGAACTTGGCGATGCCCACGTATTCGAGCAACTCGCGAGCCCGATCCCTGATTTGCGCCTCTTCGCGCTTGAAACCCGGCGTGCGGAACACCGCACCGATCAGACCGGAGTGGGTGCGCACATGGCGGCCCACCATCACGTTTTCCAGTGCCGTCATTTCTGCAAACAGGCGGATGTTCTGGAAGGTGCGTGCGATACCGGCCTTGGCCACCTCGTGCACGGCCGAGGGCGTGTAGGGTTTTCCGGCCAGTTCAAACGTGCCGCTGTCGGGCGTGTACAGCCCGGTCAACACGTTGAAAAAGGTAGTCTTGCCCGCGCCGTTGGGGCCGATCAGGCCATAGACCTGACCGCGCTGGATTTCAATGCCGACATCGCTCAGGGCCTGCAGGCCACCGAAGCGTTTGGAGACGTTGGCGACTTTGAGAATGGTTTCAGACATGCGTGTTCTCTCTGCTCATTTCGCCAGCGATTTGCCGTGTTCCGGCGAAGGCCACAGGCCCTTCGGACGGATCAGCATCACCACCACCATGGCCAGCGCAATCAGCAGCTGGCGCAGAATTTCAGGGCCCAGGCGACCACCGGTCCACTCGGTCAGGGGCCCGGCCACGTGGCGCAGCACCTCGGGCAGGCCGGCCAGCAACAGGGCGCCCAGAATAACGCCAGGGATGTGGCCGATACCGCCCACCACCACCATCGCCACCACCATCACAGACTCCATCAGCGAGAAGGACTCGGGCGACACAAAGCGCTGGAACGAAGCGAACAGCACGCCCGAGACACCACCAAACGTGGCCCCCATGCCGAAGGCCAGCAACTTCAGGTTGCGCGTGTTCAGGCCCATGGCCTTGGCCGCGATCTCGTCTTCACGGATGGCCATCCAGGCGCGGCCGATGCGCGAGTCCTGCAGGCGGTAGGAGAGGATCACCGCACCGACGACGAAAAACAGGAACAGGTAGTAATACAGCGTGACGGGCTGGAAGGTGTAGTCGCCGATGGTCAGGCGTTTGCCCAGGTCGAGGCCGAACACCGAAATGGTGTCGATCTGGCTGATGCCCTTGGGGCCGTTGGTGATGTTCACCGGGCGGTCCATGTTGAGCAGGAAGATGCGGATGATCTCGCCGAAGCCCAGCGTGATGATGGCCAGGTAGTCACCGCGCAACTTGAGCGTGGGCGCACCCAGGATGATGCCGACGAAGCCCGCGATCGCCGCGGCCAGGATCATCACCAGCCAGATGCTGATGTGGATGCCGTTGGGGAACATGGCTGCGATGGCCGGGAAGGTGTCGGTGAGGTGGGGCGAACCCACCAGCGCGAAGATATAGCCTCCCACGGCGAAGAAGGCGATGTAGCCCAGGTCCAGCAGGCCGGCGTAGCCGACCACGATGTTCAGGCCCAGCGCCAGCAGCACATAGAGCAGGGCGATGTCGACAATGCGCACCCAGGAATTGCTTCCGGTCGATTGCAGCAGGATGGGCAGCAGCAGCAACGCGGCAGCGCCCAGCAGGAAGGCGATGAGTTTTCCGGATTTGGTGTTCATCATGATGTGTTCCTCGGCCCTCAGGCCCGGTCGGCCACACGCTCGCCCAGCAGACCGGACGGACGCAGCGTCAGCACCAGGGCCAGCACGATGAAGGCGAAGATGTCGGTGTACTGGCTGCCCAGCACGCCGCCGGTCAACTGGCCCAGGTAACCCGCGCCCAGCGACTCGATCAGACCCAGGGCGACGCCGCCCACCACGGCACCCGCGAGGTTGCCGATACCGCCCATGACCGCGGCCACGAAGGCCTTCAGGCCGGGCATGAAGCCCATGGCGTGCTGCACCGTGCCGTAGTTCGACGCCCACATCACGCCAGCGATGGCCGCGAGCATGGCGCCGATGATGAAGGTGGCGGAGATGACCACGTCGGGCTTGATGCCCATGAGGGCGGCCACGCGCGGGTTCTCGGCCGTGGCACGCATGGCGCGGCCCAGGTTGGTGCGGTTGACCAGCCACATGAGGAACGCCAGCGTGATGACCGTCGTGGCCAGGATGGTGATCTGTGTCACCGAGATCACGGCGCCCCCGAACTCGATCGGCTCACGCGAAAGGGTCGAGGGGTACGACTTGGGATTCGGCGCCCAGATGATCATGGCAAAGGTCTGCAACAGCAGCGACATGCCGATGGCGGTGATCAGGGGCGCTAGCCGCGGTGAGTTGCGCAGTGGCCGATAGGCCAGCTTTTCGATCGCGTAGTTGAGGGCTCCGCAGACCACCATGGCGATCAGCGTGGCCACCAGCAACAGCAGCCAGCCCGGCATGTCCGCCCAGGCGCTCGACATCCAGCCGATCAGCGTCCAGCTGGTGAGCGCACCCACCATGAGCACGTCACCGTGCGCAAAGTTGATCAGGCCGATGATGCCGTACACCATGGTGTACCCCAGCGCCACCAGCGCATACATACTGCCCAGAACCAGACCATTGATGATCTGCTGCAGCAAAACGTCCATACAAACTTCTCCGTGTTTTTTCCAGCCGGGCGGGTGCCCGGTCTGTCTGCCTTGAGTTAGCAAAAAACCCGCCAGGCTCGACCTTGGAACAGGACAGACTGCGGGTTGGTGGGCGGATTGTAGCTAGGCGTTTCTGGGGGTCAGATGCGTGTAAGCCCTTATGCGGCGCGGGTTTACCCTGATTTTTGATTTCCCGGCGCGGCTGCATCAGCGCGATTCGCGTTTCATTAGTTATTTTGATTGTTCAGTTTTTTGAGTTCGCGCAGCTTATCGGCGATGCGGATTTCCAGCCCGCGCTCCACCGGACGGTAGAAATCAGGCCCGGCCATGCCATCGGGCAGGTAGCGTTCGCCCGCGGCGAAGCCACCCGCCTCATCGTGGGCGTACCGGTAGCCTTTTCCATAGTCCAGCTCTTTCATGAGCTTGGTGGGTGCATTGCGAAGGTGCATGGGCACCGGTCGCGTGCCGTCCTTCTTCACAAAGGCCTTGGCTTCGTTGAAGGCCTTGTAGACCGCGTTGGACTTGGGCGCCACGGCCAGGTAGACCACACATTCGGCCAGCGCCAGCTCGCCTTCCGGCGTGCCCAGGCGCTCGTACACCTCGGCCGCGTCCAGCGCCAGACGCAGCGCGCGCGGATCGGCCAGGCCAATGTCTTCACTGGCCATGCGGATGAAGCGGCGCGCCATGTAGCGCGGATCGGCACCACCGTCGAGCATGCGCACGAACCAGTAGAGCGCGGCGTCCGGGTCGGAGCCACGCACGCTTTTGTGCAGGGCGCTGATGGTGTCGTAGAACTGCTCGCCCCCTTTGTCGTAGCGGCGCATGCGCTCACCCAGCACACGCATCAGCCAGGCATCCGTCACCTCGGCGAGTTTTTCGCGCGTGGCCGCCACCGCCAGCGTCTCCAGCGTGTTGAGCAGGCGACGGGCATCGCCGTCGGCGTAGGCGATCAGGCGGTCCGCCGCAGCGGCTTCGACCGCGGGCACCGCCCCGATGCCTTGCGCCCGGGTGATGAGCTGGCGCAGATCATCCTCACCCAGCGGCTGCAGCACGTAGACCGCCGCGCGCGACAGCAGCGCCGAGTTGACTTCGAACGAGGGGTTTTCGGTGGTCGCACCGATGAAGGTGAACAGCCCGCTCTCCACGTGCGGCAGAAAGGCGTCCTGCTGGCTCTTGTTGAAACGGTGCACCTCGTCGACGAACACGATGGTGTGTTGGGTCTGAAGCCCATCGCGCGCGATCTGCGCCTGCTCCACCGCCTCCCGGATGTCTTTCACACCACCCAGCACCGCGCTGATGGTGATGAACTGCGCGTCAAAGGCGTCCGCCATCAAACGCGCGATGGTGGTCTTGCCCACGCCGGGTGGGCCCCAGAGGATGCAGCTGTGCGGCTGGCCCGACTCAAACGCGAGTCGCAGCGCCATGCCCTCGCCCAGCAGGTGCTGCTGCCCGATCACCTCGGCGAGCGTGCGCGGGCGCAGGCGCTCGGCCAACGGCGTGTGCGGCGCGGCGGGTGGACTCAAGGCGTCGTTTCCATCACAGAGGACGCGCTCAGGGACGGATCACGTCGGCACCGGCTGGCGGCTGAAAGCGAAACCGCTCTGCCTTCAGCGGCGCGTTGTCCTGCCACTGGTTGAACGTCAGCACCGAGCGCTGGCCCAGGCTGTCGGCGATCTCCAGCGCGGCCAACTGACCGGTGCGAAACCCCACACGCACGCTCTGCAACTGCCCGTCCTTGTTGCGCGGGCGGGCTTCCAGCCACTCCAGGCCATCCGCAGCAGGCGCCGCTTTGAGTTCAAACACCTCGGACAGGGCACGCAGGTCGGTACCCGCCGCGATCAGGGCGGCAGGCGTGCTGCCCAGCACGTCCTGCTGTTTGCGCGCGGTCACCTGGTTCAGGTCCACGTCGTACAGCCACAGCGTCTCGCCATCGGCCACGATGGTCTGCTCAAACGGCTTGGTGTACTCGAAACGGAAACGGTTCGGGCGCAGGAACTCGAAGCGCCCGCTGGACGTCTTGCGGCGCGCCACGGTTTCGCCGTTGCGCACCGGCGAGGTCACCACCTGGGTGAAGCCGGCCTGCGCGCTGCCCACCTCGCGCAGGAACTGCTCCAGGTCTTTCAGGCCGTCGGCCTGTGCGGGCAGGGCCGCGAATGTCAGCGCAGTGACCGCGGCCACAGTTGAAAGCAATTTATTGATCATGTTGGATGGGACCCGGCCACGGCCACAAGGTTCAGGCCCGTGCATCATTCGCTGCGCGAGGGCACCAGAATATCGCGTTGACCGCTGGAAGTCAGTGCACTGACCATGCCGGCTTTTTCCATGTCTTCGAGCAGGCGCGCGGCGCGGTTGTAGCCGATCTTCAGCTTGCGTTGCACGTAGGAGATGCTGGCCTTGCGATCTTTCAGCACGATCTCCACCGCCTGGTCGTACAGCGCATCTTTTTCGCTGCCGTCGCCACCGCCCTCGCCGAACATGTCGCCGCCCTCGCCGTCGCTCACCGGGCTTTCCAGCACGCCATCAATGTAGTTGGGCTCACCGCCCTGCTCTTTCAGATAGGCCACCACGCGGTGCACCTCTTCGTCGCTCACAAAAGCGCCGTGCACCCGCACCGGGAAGCCGGTGCCGGAAGGCATGTAAAGCATGTCGCCCATGCCCAGCAGGCTTTCGGCGCCCATCTGGTCGAGGATGGTGCGACTGTCGATCTTGCTGCTGACCTGGAACGACAGGCGGGTGGGAATGTTGGCCTTGATCAGGCCAGTGATCACGTCCACGCTGGGCCGCTGTGTCGCCAGAATCAGGTGGATGCCGGCGGCGCGCGCCTTTTGTGCCAGGCGGGCGATCAGTTCCTCGATCTTCTTGCCGACCACCATCATCAGGTCGGCCAGTTCGTCGATCACGACCACGATGTAGGGCAGGCGTTCGAGCGGCTCGGGCTGTTCGGGGGTCAGGCTGAACGGGTTACCGATGATTTCGCCGCGCGCCTTGGCCTCGTCGATCTTCACGTTGTAGCCCGCGAGGTTCCGCACACCCAGCTTGCTCATGAGCTTGTAGCGCTTCTCCATCTCGGCCACACACCAGTTCAGACCGTTGGCCGCGTGCTTCATGTCGGTGACCACGGGCGCGAGCAGGTGCGGAATGCCTTCGTAGACGCTCATCTCCAGCATCTTGGGGTCGATCAGCAAGAGGCGCACATCCTTGGCATCGGCCTTGTAAAGCAGCGACAGGATCATGGCGTTGATGCCGACCGACTTGCCCGAACCGGTGGTGCCGGCCACCAGGCAGTGCGGCATCTTGGCCAGATCGGCCACGATGGGCTGGCCACCGATGTCCTTGCCCAGACCCATGGTGAGCAGCGACTTGGCGTCGTTGTAGACCGGCGAGCCCAGGATTTCGCTCAACTTGATCATCTGCCGCTTGGCGTTGGGCAGCTCCAGCGCCATCAGGTTCTTGCCCGGAATGGTTTCGATCACACGAATCGACACCAGAGACAAGGAACGGGCCAGATCACGCCCCAGGTTCACGATCTGAGAGCCTTTGACGCCCGTGGCCGGTTCGATCTCGTAGCGGGTGATCACCGGGCCGGGCGCGGCAGCCACCACGCGCACGTCGACGCCAAAGTCCTTGAGTTTCTTCTCGATCAGGCGGCTGGTCATCTCCAGCGTCTGGCTGTCCACGCCCGCCTGGTGCAGCGGCGCACTGTCCAGCAGGTCCACCTGGGGCAGCTTGCTGTCGGGCATTTCGACGAACAGCGGCTTCTGCCGTTCCTTGGCCACGCGCTCACTTTTCGGCACATCCACCAGGGTGGGCTCGATCAGCACCGGGGTGGGATGGTGCTCTTCACTCTCGACGCGCTCGACCTTGACCACTTCTTCGCGCTCGCGCGCCGCCATTTCCCCGATGCGCTGGTCTTCGACCGCCTCGCGTTTTTCGCGGCGCGATTCAAACCAGTTGTCCAGCCAGGCGCCCAGGTGTTCGGCCCACTGGCCCCAGGAAAACCGGAACACCCTCGGCAGGCAGATCACGAGCAACGCCAGCATGCCCAACGCCGAACCGGTGAAACCCAGCCAGCGCACAACAACAGGCCCGAGCGCATGACCCAGCACGCCGCCCGCCGTGCCCGGCAGGTGCGGCTCCAGCCGGTACAGGCGACTCCATTCCAGCACCGCACTGGCGCTCAGCAAGACCAGCAGCGCCAGCACGTAGGCGAGACGACGCGCCCAAGGCGTTTGCCACCAGCGCACAGCCCCGGGCTCATCCCGCGAGACCGACTGGGCTTGCTGGCCACGCAAGCGCCCTGCCAACGCCGACAGCCAGGCCCGCAAACCGGCGAAAAAGCACCACCAGACCGACCAGCCCAACAGGTAGTAACTCGCATCGGCCAGCAGCGCACCCAGCTGGCCGCCCCAGTTGCCCACTTCGGACCGCGCCCCCGTCGTGCTCCAGGCCGGATCAACCAGCGAATGGCTCAACAACGCAAGCAACCAGAAAGCCAGCGCCGCAGCGCCCACCACCAGCCCGATTTCCTGCGTGAAACGGGCCACACCACCAGGCGCGGCTTGGGCCCGATCGGCGTTCAGTGTGTTGAGTGAATAGGTCATGGTCCTCGCTGCGGTTCGGCAGCAAGCTTACCCCAAGGCCACACGAGACAGGCACCGGCAAACCGGTAACACGTGTAGCGCGGGCGGGGAGAATCCGGGGTGCGGCCGGAGCGGCCACGCCGGACTTCAGCCCAGCGAGCTGAGCCGTTCCTTGATCACGGTAGCCCCGTCTTCGCCCACCTCGATGAAGCCCCGGTCCTCCAGGTCTTTCATGACCCGGCTGACCATTTCTCGCGATGCGCCGATCATCTTGGCCACATCCTGGCGAGACACCCGCTCCCGAATCACGAGCTGCCCATCCTTGTCGGGCCGCGCAAACTCCAGCAAGGCCCGGGCGACGCGGCCGTAGACGTCCATCAACGCCAGCGACTCGATCTTGCGGTCGGCGTGGCGCAGGCGCTGCACCAGACCCTTCATCACGGCGTAGGCCATGGATGTGTTCTCGGGCAGGCAACGGGCGAATTCAGGGCGCCCCAGGATCAGCACATCGGTCTGCACCTCGGCACGCACCGTGGCCGAATGCGGCTGGTTGTCGATCAGACTCATCTCGCCCACATAGTCGCCCGGGTTCATGGTGGCCAGGATGACTTCCCGGCCACGGGCATCGGTGGTCACCACGCGGGCGCGCCCCGTCAGCACGATGGCCAGAAAATTGGACTTCTTGCCCTGCTCAACGATGCACTCTCCGCGCTTGAAACGCCGTTTGGTGACCGCATCTGCGACGGACTCGGCCTGCGCCTGCGTCAGCGTGGAAAACAGCGGGACCCGGCGAATCAAATCCAGATTGGACAGGATGGACATGCGTATATACCTCTGGTCAGACTGCTGCCGCAGCGCTCTTCCATACAATGCTTTGAGTAGCCGATCGCCCGCCTGGCAAACGACGCCAGGCCCCGAACGCAACACAGCATCTCTCGACTCTAAACCACACACCCCCACTCTCTGACGGGGATTTGCACCATGAAGCACACCAAAGTACTTATTCTAGGTTCCGGCCCCGCGGGCTACACCGCTGCAGTGTATGCGGCACGGGCCAACCTGAATCCGGTGCTCATCACCGGGATTGCCCAGGGTGGCCAGCTCATGACCACCACCGACGTGGACAACTGGCCCGCCGACGTGGACGGTATCCAGGGCCCTGAGCTGATGCAGCGCTTCCAGGCCCACGCCGAACGCTTCAAGACCGAGATCGTGTTCGATCACATCAATGCGGTCGACTTTTCCAAGCGGCCTTTTGTGCTCAAGGGCGACAGTGGTGAATACAGCTGTGATGCGCTGATCATCGCGACCGGCGCTTCGGCCAAGTACCTGGGCCTGCCCTCGGAAGAAGCCTTCATGGGAAAGGGCGTGTCAGGTTGCGCCACCTGCGATGGCTTCTTCTACCGCGAACAGGACGTGGCCGTGGTGGGCGGCGGCAACACCGCCGTCGAAGAAGCCCTGTACCTGTCGAATATCGCCCGCAAGGTCACCCTGGTGCACCGCCGCGACACGTTCAAGGCCGAACCCATCCTGGTCGACAAGCTGATGGAGAAGGTCGCCGCGGGCAAGATCGAGCTCAAGACCCATTTCACGCTCGACGAGGTGCTGGGCGACCAGAGCGGCGTGACCGGCGTGCGCCTGAAAAGTGTGAAGACCGGCGAGACCGAAGACCTCGTGCTCAAGGGCTGTTTCATCGCCATCGGCCACAGCCCCAACACCGATATCTTCAAAGGCCAACTCGAGATGCAAGACGGTTACATCGTCACGCAATCCGGGCTGAAGGGCATGGCCACCATGACCAGCGTGCCTGGCGTGTTTGCCGCTGGCGACGTGCAGGACCACGTGTACCGCCAGGCCATCACCAGCGCCGGCACCGGCTGCATGGCGGCACTCGACGCCCAGCGTTTTCTGGAGCAAAACGAGGCCTGAGCGCTTCCCGCCGGGCGGCGCTGGCCGAACCAGCCTGCCCGCGCTATAATTCAAAGCTTTGCTGCGATTGGCCAGTTTTGGTCATGCGCAGCGGATTCGGGTTACCGCCACCCTTTTCTGGCGAGGTGAGGCTGGGTTACCAGATGCGGAACGGGAATACCGTCTCCAGTGTCCTGCGTGACCGGCTGTATAGAAGTATCGGAGTGTCCTCATGGCACGCGTCTGCGACGTCACGGGCAAAAAGCCCATGGTCGGGAACAATGTTTCCCACGCCAACAACAAAACCAAGCGCCGGTTCCTGCCGAACCTGCAATACCGCCGTTTCTGGGTCGAAAGCGAAAACCGCTGGATTCGCCTGCGCGTGTCGGGTGCAGCCCTGCGCCTGATCGACAAAAACGGCATCGATGCCGTGCTCGCAGACCTGCGCGCACGCGGCCAAGCTTAAGGAGCACCCAACATGGCAACCAAAGGCGGACGCGAAAAGATCAAGCTGGAATCCACTGCGGGTACCGGCCACTTCTACACCACGACCAAAAACAAGAAGACCACGCCCGAGAAGATGCTGATCAAGAAATTTGATCCGAAAGCTCGCAAGCACGTGGACTACAAGGAAATCAAGCTGAAGTAATTCAGCCGGATCCCAACAAAAAAGCCGCTGTGAAAACAGCGGCTTTTTTTGTTGCCGGTCCAGAAGACACACCCCTTTTCCGGAGCTCAGTGCCTAACCCAGAACGCCGCGGAACCGGCTCCGCCGGGCCGCCAGCGTTGCCCCCTTGAGGGGGTCGCGCGCAGCGCGGCGGGGGTGGGTCAAGCTCAAGCGTGCGCGGAGCGCAGGCGAATCGAGAAGTCGCGCAGCGCGGCAATGCCGCTTTCCTCCGCCCGGCGGCACCAGGCCTGCAGGTCGCCGGCCAGTTGCTCACGGGTGGCGTTCGTGCTGGACCACAGGGCGCGAAGCTCTTCGCGCATGGTGACCATCTTGTCGAGCACCGGGTGTTCCGCCCGTGCCAGGGCCAGTTGTGGCTTGATGTCAGCGGGCACCTTGTCGTCATCGCGGTGCAGCCAGCGGCGGGCAGCATCCAGCACCGAAGCGTCGGCGCTGCGGGCCTTCAGGCCTTCAACCTCACGCTGGCAGGCGGCACGCATCTCACGCGCGTAACCGGCCATCACCTCGTAGCGGTTGGCGATGATCGCTTCCAGGGTCTTTTCGTCGGCCACGGGCTTCACGTCGCCAAACGCCATCCTGGGTGGCAGCTTCTTCACAGTGGCCAGTCCAACCGACTTCAGGATGGTGATGTACATCCAGCCGATGTCGAACTCGTAGGGCTTGACCGACAGCTTGGCCGACGTCGGGTAGGTGTGGTGGTTGTTGTGCAGTTCCTCGCCACCAATGAGGATGCCCCACGGGGACACGTTGGTGCTGGCGTCGGTGGCTTCGAAGTTGCGGTAACCCCACCAGTGGCCGATGCCGTTGATGATGCCGGCGGCCGTGATCGGGATCCACATCATCTGCAAGGCCCAGACCGACACCCCCAGCACGCCGAACAGCGCGACGTTGATGATCAGCATGAGGCTCACACCCAGGCGCGAGCGACCGGTGTAGAAGTGCCGCTCCACCCAGTCGTCCGGCGTGTTGTGGCCATAGCGGTCCAGGGTTTCCTGGTTCTTGGCTTCTGCGCGGTAGAGCTCGCTGCCTTCGAAGAACACCTTCTTGATACCGAAGACCACCGGGCTGTGCGGGTCACCTTCGCGCTCGCATTTGGCGTGGTGCTTGCGGTGGATCGCCGTCCACTCCTTGGTCACCATGCCGGTGGTCATCCAGAGCCAGAAGCGGAAAAAGTGCGAGGGAATGGGGTGCAGATCCAGCGAACGGTGCGCCGAGTGGCGGTGCAGGTAGATCGTGACGCTGGCGATGGTGATGTGGGTGAAGACCAAAGCGACCAGCAGCACCTGCCACCAGGCCGCACCGGTCAGACCATGGGCCAGGAACTGGATCAGGCCATCCCACAAACTGGCAAAAAACTCGAAATCAGAAGCAATCATCAAGGTCCTATTCAACCGCCCACGGAGGCGTCAGGCTGCCAAACGCCCCCCGTTCAGGACAGGGGCGAAGCAACCTGTGATTTTAAAGCCGGGGGTGTCAATCAACAATCGCCAGACAGCTCCCCGAAGGGGATCTGCTCAGGCGAAATAGCTCATTTGCCGGTCTTTCAGGACTTTTTCCGCCAGACGGCAGCAAAAAAGCCATCCGTTGCATGCCGATGTGGCCACAAACGGAGCCATTGGCCATCCTCGCCCTGGCACAGGCTGTCTGCCTGAGGCACCTGAGCCAGGGCCAGCAGGCCTGCCACCGGCACGGGCTCAAAGTCCTGGTGGGCCTCTGAAAAGGCCGCGGCAACCGCTTCGTTCTCTGCCGGCAGCAGGCTGCAGGTGGCGTACACCAGCCGCCCGCCCGGCTTGAGCAATCGGGCCGCGCTGTTCAGAATGGCCTGCTGGAGCTCAGCCTGTGCCGCCACCGTCTGCGGCGTCTGGCGCCACTTCAGGTCAGGGCTGCGGCGCAGCGTGCCCAGGCCCGAGCACGGCGCATCGACCAGTACGCGATCGATCTTGCCGGCCAGGCGTTTGATGCGGTCGTCGCGTTCGTGCGCAATCGCCACCGGGTGCACATTGGACAAGCCGCTGCGCGCCAGCCGCGGCTTGAGCGCATCCAGCCGATGGCCGGAGGTGTCGAAGGCGTAAAGCCGGCCGCTGTTGCGCATGGCCGCGCCGATGGCCAGCGTCTTGCCGCCGGCACCGGCACAAAAATCCACCACCATCTCGCCTCGCTTGGCGTCCAGCAACAGGGACAGCAGTTGCGAACCTTCGTCCTGCACCTCCACATCGCCCTGCATAAAGGCCGGCAGTTTCGCCAGCGAGGGTTTGCCCTGCAGGCGGATGCCCAGCGGCGAATAGGCCGTGGGCTCACACACCAGACCGGCCTGACGCAACTCGGCCAACACCGCTTCGCGCTTTTTCTTCAACACATTGACGCGCAGGTCCAGTGGTGCGGGCTGGTTCAGGCTGGCCACCAGCGCATCAAACTCGTTGCCCACCTGATCACCCAGCGCTGTGGCCAGCCAGTCGGGCAGGTTGTGGCGATGCTGCGCCATGAGGTCGGCATCTTTCACCGCCAGACAGTGGTCCCACCAGGTCTTTTCAACCTCGGTCAACGCGCTCTTGAGGAAGTCGCGATCGCCCGGAAACCCGAGGATGGCCAGGCGCCGCCATTTGGAGCCGGTGCCTGAACGGGCCAGCCATTCGAACTTCAGGCGCTCACGCAGGATGGCGTAGATCGTGTCCGACAGCGTGGTGCGCTCGCGCGGGCCAAGGGAGCGGTTCTCGCGAAAATGGCGCGCGACCACGGCGTCGGTGGGGTGGTCGAACTTGAAAACCTGTTCGATCAGGGCGGAACATTCATCCAGAAGGGCTTTGGGGTGCATCGGCCTATTGTCCCACCCGCGATAATCATGGGCTATGTCCGAAATTTCGAATCAGGTGAAGCGTCGCCGCACCTTCGCCATCATCTCCCACCCTGACGCGGGTAAAACGACCCTGACCGAGAAGCTGCTGCTGTTCTCGGGCGCCATCAACATCGCCGGTTCGGTGAAGGCGCGCAAGGCCGCGCGCCACGCCACGTCCGACTGGATGGAAATCGAAAAGCAGCGCGGCATTTCCGTGGCGTCGTCCGTGATGCAGATGGAATACCGCGACTGCGTCATCAACCTGCTCGACACCCCGGGTCACCAGGACTTTTCTGAAGACACCTACCGAGTGCTGACCGCCGTGGACGCGGCCCTCATGGTGATCGACGCCGGCAACGGTGTGGAACCGCAGACGCGGCGCCTGCTGCAGGTCTGCCGCGCGCGCAACACGCCCATCCTCACCTTCGTCAACAAGATGGACCGCGAGGTGCAGGCCCCACTGGACCTCATGGACGAGATCGAGCGTGAGCTGGGCATGACCGTGGTTCCGTTCACCTGGCCGGTGGGCATGGGCAAGACGTTCCGCGGCGTGTACGACCGGCGCACCGACCAGATGCGCGTGTTCGCTGCGGGCGAAGACCGGCGTGGCGGCGATGAAGACGTATTGGCCGGCCTGGACAACCCCGAGAGCCTGAAGCGTTTTGGCGCCGAGTTCGAACAGGCCAAAGGCGAGCTGGAACTGGTCGAAGGCGCTTCGCCCGCGTTCGACGAAGCACAGTTTCTGGCGGGCAAACAGACGCCCATGCTGTTCGGCTCGGCGGTCAATAACTTCGGCGTGCGCGAGGTGCTGGACGCGCTTGTGGACCTGGCACCGCCTCCGGGCGACCGCCCCGCCATCCAGCGTGTGGTGCACCCCGAAGAGCCGAAGTTCACCGGCGTGGTGTTCAAGATCCAGGCCAACATGGACCCGGCGCACCGCGACCGCATCGCCTTCGTGCGCGTGGCCAGCGGCCACTTTGAACGCGGCATGAAGCTCAGGGTGGTGCGCAGCGGCAAGGACCTGCGGCCCAACACCGTGGTGAGCTTTTTGTCGCAGCGGCGCGAGCTGCTGGACGAGGCGTTTGCCGGCGACATCATCGGCATCCCGAACCACGGGGTGCTGCAGCTCGGCGACACCTTGACGGAGGGTGAAAGCCTGCAGTTCACCGGTCTGCCCTTCTTCGCGCCGGAAATCATCCGCAGCGTGGAAGTGGCCGATCCGCTGCGCAGCAAGCAGCTGCGCGCCGGCCTGACCCAACTGGGTGAAGAAGGCGCAATCCAGGTGTTCCGCCCGGTGGCGGGCAGCGTGCTGCTGCTCGGCGCCGTGGGCCAGTTGCAGTTCGAAGTGGTGGCGCACCGGCTGGAACACGAATACGGTGTCAAGGCCCGCATCATGAACAGCCCCTACCAGGTGGCTCGCTGGGTCACCTGTGCACCCGAAGACGGTGGCGAGATCGAACTCAAGAAGTTCATTGATGCCAACAGCCACCGGGTGGCGCTGGACGCCGTGGACGCGCCCACGTTGCTGGTGGACCACCAAGCCACGCTGCGCGCGGTCGAGGCCAACTGGCCGAAGATCAAGTTCCACGCCATGCGGGAACACGCGGGCCTGGTATTCGCAAAAGGCGTCTGATCAGCCGGCGGCGAGCAGCTGCTCCACTGCGCGCGGGTACATGATGTGTTCCTGCGTCAGCACCCGCGCGGCCAGCGCCTGCGCGGTGTCGTCCGGCAGCACGGGCACCACGGCCTGATCCAGGATGTCGCCGTGGTCGAGTTCGGTCGTCACGCGGTGCACGGTGGCGCCGGCGAATTTGCAGCCCATGTCGATGGCACGCTGGTGGGTGTTCAGGCCGGTGAAAGCGGGCAGCAGGCTGGGGTGGATGTTGATCAGCCGGCCTTCGTAGTGCTGAACGAACCCGGGCGTGAGGATGCGCATGAAGCCGGCCAGCACCACCAGCGCCGGATCGTGGTGGTCGATTTCGGTCATGAGCGCAGCATCGAAGGCTTCGCGCGACGCGAAGGCCTTGTGATCGAACACGGCTGTGGCTATCTGGTGTTTGCGTGCGAATTCAAGACCTGCGGCATCGGCCTTGTTGCAGATGACGGCCGCCACGCGGGCGCCGTACCGATCACCCCAATGACGCCGCTCGGCGGCCCTGACGATGGCGGCCATGTTCGAGCCACTGCCTGAGATCAGAATAACGATGTTTTTATGAACGGCTGACATGGCCACGAAGTGTAATGACCCAGGAACACCCAACCTCTCCCGCCGGTCCCCGCGTGCACCGCTTTGACCAGCGCCCCCTGTCCATCACCGAGGCCCGAGTCCTGGGAACCTTGATGGAAAAGGCGCGCACCGTGCCTGACAGCTACCCGCTGACGCTCAACAGCCTGCAGAGCGGCTGCAACCAGAAGTCGAGCCGTGAACCGGTGCTCTCGCTGACCGAGGGTGAAATCGGCGAGGCCATCGACGGCTTGCGCCAGCTGCACATGGTGGTGGAGACCAGCGGTGGCCGCGTCACGCGCTACGAACACAACGTCCAGCGCGCCGTGGGCGTGCCCGAACAGTCCGCCGTGCTGCTGGGCATGTTGGTGCTGCGTGGGCCTCAGACCGCGGGCGAGCTGCGCCTGAACACCGAGCGCTGGTACAAGTTCCTCGACATCGCCTCGGTGGACGCGTTCCTTGAAGAGATGCAGGACCGTTCACCTGAAAAGGGCGGTGCGCTGGTGGTGAAGCTGCCGCGCGCGCCGGGCGCCCGGGAACAGCGCTGGGCGCACCTGCTCTGCGGCCCCGTGGACGTGAACGCGCTGAGCGTTCCCTCCAGCCACAGCGGCAGCAGTGCCACCGAAGACGAAGTGATCGCCCTCACCCGCCGTGTGGCCAGCCTGGAGGAGACGGTGGAGCAACTGCGGGCCCAGCTGCAAAACCTGCACGAGCAACTCGGCTTGTCGCAGCCCGGACAGGGATAAAACGAACGGTCGTGCCAAACTGTGCGCCGTTGAGCGAGAACCCGCCACCTGGGCCGCGCCGCACACAAGGAGACAAGCATGGATTTGGCATTCACGCCGCAAGAGCAGGCGTTCCGCGAAGAAGTTCGCGCCTGGGTCAAGGACAACCTGCCCGCCGACATCGCCCAAAAGGTCCACAACGCGCTGCGCCTGAGCCGCGACGACATGCAGCGCTGGGCAAAGATCCTCGGCAAAAAGGGCTGGCTGGGTTACGGCTGGCCGCAGCAGTTCGGTGGCCCGGGCTGGACCGCGGTGCAGAAACACCTGTTTGAAGAAGAATGCGCGCTGGCCGGCGCGCCGCGCATCGTGCCCTTCGGCCCGGTGATGGTGGCGCCGGTCATCATGGCCTTCGGCAACAAGGAGCAGCAGGAGCGTTTCCTGCCCGGCATCGCCAGCGGCGAGGTCTGGTGGAGCCAGGGCTACAGCGAGCCGGGCTCGGGCTCGGACCTGGCCTCGGTCAAATGCCGCGCCGAGCGCCAGGGCGACCACTTCCTCGTCAACGGCCAGAAGACCTGGACCACGCTAGGCCAGTACGGTGAGTGGATCTTCTGCCTGGTGCGCACCAGCACCGAGGGCAAACCGCAGACCGGCATCAGCTTCCTGCTGATCGACATGAAGTCACCCGGCGTGAGCGTGCGACCGATCAAGCTGCTCGACGGCGAGTGCGAAGTCAACGAGGTCTTCTTCGACAACGTGAAGGTGCCGGCCGAGAACCTGATCGGCGAAGAGAACAAGGGCTGGACCTACGCCAAGCACCTGCTCAGCCACGAGCGCACCAACATCGCCGACGTGAACCGCGCCAAGCGCGAGCTGGAGCGCCTGAAGCGCATCGCCAAGGCCGAAGGGGTCTGGGACGACAGCCGTTTCCGCGACCAGATCGCCCTGCTGGAGGTGGACGTGGTGGCGCTGGAGATGCTGGTGCTGCGCGTGCTGAGTGCCGAAAAGTCGGGCAAGAACTCGCTCGACATCGCCGGCCTGCTCAAGATCAAGGGCAGCGAGATCCAGCAGCGTTACGCCGAACTGATGATGCTGGCCGCCGGCCCGTTTGCCACGCCCTTCATCGAAGAAGCCATGGAAGCCGGCTGGCAGGGCGACTTCCCGGGTGGCGAGGTGGGCAACGCGCCGCTCGCTTCCACCTACTTCAACCTGCGCAAGACCACCATCTATGGCGGTTCGAACGAAGTGCAGCGCAACATCGTGGCCCAGACGGTCCTTGGTTAAGGAGACAGACATGGATTTCGATTTCAGTGACGACCAGGAACAGCTGCGCGACGCCGTCCGCAAGTGGGTGGACAAGGGTTACGACTTCGAGCGCCGCCGCACCATCGTGAAAGCCGGTGGCTTTGACCGCAGTGCCTACAACGAGCTGGCCGAACTCGGCCTGGCGGGCCTGTACATCAGCGAAGCCGATGGCGGCCTGGGCATGGGCCCGGTCGAGGGCATGGTGGTGATGGAAGAGCTGGGCCGCGGCATCGTGCTGGAGCCGCTGGCGCAGACGCTGATCGCGGGCGGCGTGATCGGTGGCTACGCCGGCGCGGACGTCAAGGCCGCCTGGCTACCGAAGATCGCCTCGGGCGAGGCGCTGGTGGTGCTGGCGCAGCAGGAACGCGGCGCGCGTTACCGGCTGGATGCCTGCAAGACCACCGCCACCCCGGCCGGCAGTGGCTGGACGGTGAGTGGCGCCAAGAGCGTGGTACCCGCCGGTGACCAGGCCGACGCCTTCATCGTGCCCGCCGCGGCCAACGGACAGATCGCCTTGTTCCTGGTGGAACGCAACACTGCCGGCGTGAGCACCCAGGGCTACGGCACGCAGGACGGCGGCCGCGCGGCCGAGCTGAGCCTTTCGAACGCCCCCGCCAGCCTGATCACCACCGACGGCATGGCCGCGCTGGAACACGCGGTGGACATCGGCATCGCCGCGGTCTGTGCCGAAGCGGTGGGCGTGATGGACAAGACCGTGGCGCTGACGGTGGACTACATGAACACGCGCAAGCAGTTCGGCGTGGCGATCGCGAGCTTCCAGGCCCTGCGCCACCGCGTGGCCGACATGAAGATGCAGCTGGAACTGGCCCGCTCCATGAGCTTCTACGCCTGCCTGAAGCTGAATGCCCCGGCGACCGAGCGCCGCCGCGCGATGGCTCGCGCCAAGGTGCAACTGGGTCAATCGATGCGTTTCGTGGGCCAGCAGTCGGTGCAGCTGCACGGCGGCATCGGCGTGACCGACGAGTACATCGGCAGCCACTATTTCAAGAAGCTGACCCAGCTGGAGTTGACCTTTGGCGACACGCT
Source organism: Burkholderiales bacterium GWF1_66_17 (assembly GCA_001770705.1). Lineage (GTDB taxonomy): Bacteria > Pseudomonadota > Gammaproteobacteria > Burkholderiales > Burkholderiaceae_C > Hydrogenophaga. Next base: position 286,418 of record MERT01000022.1, read on the forward strand.
GCACCACCTGGGTGAGGTGTCGGCGCGGATGGAAGACACGGCGGGGGTGTTCGCCTGAATCTTCTCCTGTTGGGTGTTTCTGTGGTGCCCCGCTTTGCGGGGCATTTTTTTCGCTCTACGGTTTCTGCTGGATCGGTGAGATGCCAGGCCTTACTCCGCTCATGTCCCCCGGTGCCGCTGCGCGGCCCCTCCTCCTTTACTTCGCTGCGCAAGACCTGACACCTCACCGATCCGCCGACACGTGTGCGCTCCACCGCTGGCACGCCCGGGCGGTCGCGGCCTGAGGGCGCTGGGTGAGTGACGCAGCGAAGTACAGGAGGAGACAAGGGCGCAGCCCTTGGCGGGGGACATGAGCGTAGTTACTCACCCAGCGCCCTCAGGCCATCGAAGAAGCACAAGCAAGCCCAACAGAGTCAGGCGTGAAGACGGGAAGTCTTGGGCAAATGAGACATCAGGAACTCCATCTGGTCCGCCAAGATGCGCCGGTTGCGCAGGATGAAGTCCTCCCAGAGGCTGGGCACGTAAGGCGTGTAGATCAGGGGCATGTTGGCCTGCTCGGGCGTCCGGTTGCCCTTGCGGTGGTTGCACGAACGGCAGGCCGTCACCACGTTCATCCAGGTGTCACGACCGTTCTGCCCCAGCGGCATGATGTGCTCGCGCGTAAGCTCTTCTTCGTGAAAATGTCCGCCGCAATAGCCGCACAGGCAGCGGTCGCGGGCGAAGAGCTTGCTGTTGGTGAGCGTGGGCCGCAGGTCGAAAGGGTTGATGCGCGGCACGCCCTGGGTGCCGATGATGGAATTGACGGTGATGATCGACTGCCGCCCGGTGACGGCGTTGTGACCGCCGTGAAACACCGCGACCTCGGCCCCCATTTCCCAGCGCACCTCATCCGCGGCATAGTGCAGCACCGCTTCTTCCAGGCTGATCCAGGACTGGGGCAGCCCCTGCGCAGACAACTTCAAGACCTTCAAGACCCACCTCCACGTTGATATTCAACCGGACAATCTGTCTTCAGGTCAGGCCCCGCGCCACCTGGGGCCCGCCTGTCATGTGTCAATATACAGCGCTTCTGTGACAAACACCTTGAACCGCGCCCAACACCCGGCATGGGGCGGGCATCGCCCATGAAAATCATCCGAGGACTCTGGAACCTGCAGCACGGCGCCACCAGCGGGTCGCCACCCGGCTGCGCGCTCACCATCGGCAACTTCGATGGCGTGCACCGGGGCCACCAGGCCATGCTGGCACTGCTGAACAACGAAGCCCGGCACCGCGATGTGCCCAGCTGCGTGATGACCTTCGAACCCCACCCGCGCGACTACTTTGCCGCCCTGCACCACAAGCCCGACCTGGCACCGGCGCGCATCGCCACCCTGCGCGACAAGCTCGAAGAACTGGAACGCTGCGGCGTGGACCAGTGCGTGGTCCTGCCCTTCAACGCCCGCCTGGCCGGGCAACCGCCGCAGGCCTTCATCGAAGATATGCTGGTCGCCGGCCTGGGCGTGCGCTACGTGCTGGTCGGTGACGACTTCCGCTTCGGCGCCCAGCGCGCGGGGGATTACGCCATGCTGGATGCGGCGGGCTCCCGGCTGGGTTTCGATGTGGCACGCATGCAGAGCTACGAAGTCCATGGCATCCGTGTGTCCAGCTCCGCCGTGCGCGAAGCCCTGGTCGCGGGCGACATGGACCGCGTGGCCACCCTGCTGGGCCGCCCCTACGCCGTCAGCGGGCACGTGGTGCATGGCCGCAAGCTCGGGCGCCAGCTGGCCGAAAGCCGCCCCGGCGCTGGCGACGGCTTTCGCACGCTCAACCTGCGCTTTTCCCACTGGAAACCGGCCGCTAGCGGTATTTTTGCCGTGCATGTGCACGGACTCACGCCCCAAGGCCAGCCCCTGGCGGGCGTGGCCAACCTCGGTGTTCGCCCTTCGCTGGACCCCGATGACGTGAACGGCGGGCGCGTGCTGCTGGAAACCCATTGCCTGGACTGGCCAGCCGACATGGCCGCCAGACTGCCCGGCGGAGAGGCCTACGGTAAAATCATCCGCGTGGAACTGCTGCACAAACTGCACGACGAGCTGAAGTACGACGGTCTGGACGCCCTCACCCGGGGCATTGCCAAGGACCGCGATGATGCGCGTGCGTTTTTTGCGTCGCTGCACACCCAGACGCACCGCCAGACCACCCGCGACCGAATTTAACGCCGCTGCCGGGGCGCCGAGCCCCGGGCCGCGCGCCCTCTGACAGGCTCAGGGCGACCCGCCCCACCCCCGTGCGCCACGCCGCACCTCCGAGCCCGCCTTTGCCGATCCCGAATTCGAAAGCCGACCACCATGTCTGAAAAACCTGCTGCCCCGAAGAACGAGGCCAAGCCCGAAGCCAGCGCCTACCGCGCCACGCTGAACATGCCCGACACGCCGTTCCCCATGCGCGGCGACCTGCCCAAGCGTGAGCCGGCCTGGGTCAACGACTGGAACGGCGGCGGCCTCTACAAGCGCTTGCGCGACGCCCGCCAGGGCGCTCCGCTGTTCGTGCTGCACGACGGTCCGCCCTACGCCAACGGCAAGCTGCACATCGGCCACGCGCTAAACAAGGTGCTGAAGGACATGATCGTCAAATCGCGCCAGCTCGCCGGTTTTGACGCGCAATACATCCCTGGCTGGGACTGCCACGGCCTGCCGATCGAGAACGCGATCGAAAAACTGCACGGCCGCAACCTGAGCCGCGACGACATGCAGGCCAAGAGCCGCGCCTTCGCCACCGAACAGATCGACCAGCAGCGCGAGGACTTCAAGCGCCTGGGCGTGCTCGGCGACTGGGAGCGCCCCTACCGCACCATGGACTTCGGCAACGAAGCCGGCGAAATCCGTGCCTTCAAGCGCGTCATCGAGCGCGGTTTTGTCTACCGCGGCCTGAAGCCCGTGTACTGGTGCTTCGACTGCGGCTCTTCGCTGGCCGAGTTCGAGATCGAATACGCCGACAAACAGAGCGACACGCTGGACGTGGCCTTCGAGACCGATGATGCGCCCAAGCTCGCCGCCACTTTCGGCCTGTCCGCGCTGCCCGCAGGCAAAAGCGCCTTCGCCGTCATCTGGACCACCACCGCCTGGACCATCCCCGCCAACCAGGCGCTCAACGCCCACCCCGAATTCACCTACGCGCTGGTGGACACGCCCATGGGCTGCCTGGTGCTGGCCGAGTCCTTGGTCGAGAAGTGCCTGGAGCGCTTCGGCCTGACAGGCAACGTGCTCGCCACCACCAAGGGCGACCAGCTCGGTGGCCTGAACTTCCGCCATCCGCTGTACGACGTAGACGCCGGTTACCGGCGCCTCTCGCCGGTCTACGTCGCCGACTACGTGAGCGACAGCGACGGCACCGGCATCGTGCACTCGGCACCAGCCTACGGCGTGGACGACTTCAACTCCTGCGTGGCCAACGGCCTGGCCTACGACGACATCCTGAACCCGGTGCAGGGCAACGGCGCCTACGCGCCCGACTTCCCGCTGTTCGGCGGCCTGCACATCTGGAAGGCCGTGCCGGTCATCCTCGACGCGCTGAAGAACGCCGGCCGCCTGCTGGCCACGGTGAAGATCACCCACAGCTACCCGCACTGCTGGCGCCACAAGACGCCGGTGATCTACCGCGCCGCCGCGCAGTGGTTCGTGCGCATGGACGAGGGCGATGGCGTGTTCACGAAAGACAAGGCGCCCAAGACCCTGCGCCAGCTCGCGCTCGACGCCATCGACCACACCAGCTTCTACCCCGAGAACGGCAAGACCCGCCTGCGCGACATGATCGCCAACCGGCCCGACTGGTGCATCTCGCGCCAGCGCAGCTGGGGTGTGCCCGTGCCCTTCTTCCTGCACAAGGATTCGGGCGAGCTGCACCCCAACACCATGGCCATCCTCGACCAGGCGGCCGACATCGTGGAACAAGGCGGCATCGAAGCCTGGAGCCGCGTGACAGCCGAAGAGATCCTGGGCGCCGACGCCCCGCTGTACACCAAGAGCACCGACATCCTGGAAGTGTGGTTTGACTCCGGCTCGACCTTCTGGCACGTGCTGCGCGGCAGCCACGCCAAGGCCTACCCGAACGGCGCCAGCCATGCGCAAGGTCCCGAGGCCGACCTCTACCTGGAAGGGCACGACCAGCACCGCGGCTGGTTCCACAGCTCGCTGCTGCTGGGCTGCGCGCTCGAAGGCCGCGCGCCTTACAAGGGCCTGCTGACCCACGGCTTCGCCACCGACGGCCAGGGACGCAAGATGAGCAAGTCGTTGGGCAACACGGTGGAGCCGCAGTCGGTCACGAGCAAGCTCGGCGCCGAGATCGTGCGCCTGTGGGTGGCCAGCACCGACTACTCGGGCGACCTGAACATCGACGACAAGATTCTCGCGCGCGTGGTCGACGCCTACCGCCGCATCCGCAACACGCTGCGCTTCCTGATGGCCAACGTGTCGGACTTCGACCCGGCCACCGACGCCGTGCCGCTGGAGCAGATGCTGGAGATCGACCGCTACGCGCTGGCCCGCGCCAGCGAGCTGCAAGCCCAGATCCTGGCGCACTTCGACGTCTACGAGTTCCACCCGGTGGTGAGCAAGCTGCAGGTCTACTGCTCGGAAGACCTGGGCGCGTTCTACCTCGACGTGCTGAAGGACCGCCTCTACACCACGGCGCCCAAGAGCCTGGCGCGCCGCTCGGCACAGACCGCGCTGCACCAGATCACCAACGCCATGCTGCGCTGGATGGCACCGTTCCTGAGCTTCACCGCCGAGGAGGCCTGGGGCCATTTCGCGGGCGGCAAAAGCCAGGGCTCGATCTTCTTCGAGACCTTCTCGCCGCTGCCATCAGCCAACGAAGCGCTGCTCGCCAAGTGGAACCGCATCCGCGCGATCCGCGACGTGGCCAACAAGGCCATCGAAGACCTGCGCACCGCGGGCCAGGTCGGCGCTTCGCTGCAGGCCACGCTGGTGATCACCGCCGGCGCCGACGATGCGGCCCTGCTGCGCTCGCTGGGCGACGACCTGAAGTTCGTCACCATCACGTCCGCCGCCACGGTGGTGGACGGCGCCGAACTGCAGGTGGCGGTGGCGCCCAGTGCGGCGCAGAAATGCGAACGCTGCTGGCACTACCGCGACGACGTGGGCGCCGACACGGCCCACCCCAGGCTCTGCGGCCGCTGCGTGAGCAACCTGCACGGCGGCGGTGAACAGCGGGTGATCGCCTGATGGCCAGAATCAAAGGTTCCATCTGGCCCTGGCTGGGCCTGGCGGTCGGCATCGTGCTGCTGGACCAGTTCACCAAGGTGCTGATCCTCGGCAACTACCGCCTCGGCGACAGCACCACCGTCACCAGCTTCTTCAACGTGGTCCGCGTGCACAACACCGGCGCCGCGTTCTCCTTCCTGGCCTCGGCCGGGGGCTGGCAGCGCTGGTTCTTCACCGCCGTGGGCGTGGCGGCGGCGGTGTTCATCGTCTGGATGCTTCGCTCGCACCCGGGGCAAAAGCTCTTTGCGTTTGCGCTGGCCTGCATCCTGGGTGGCGCCATCGGCAATGTGATCGACCGCGTACTGCACGGCTACGTGGTCGACTTCTTCGACTTCCACTGGTCCTTCCTGTCCGGCCTCTTCCCAGGCGGGCATTTCCCGGCGTTCAACGTGGCGGATGCGGGCATCACCATTGGCGCCATCGCCCTGATCCTGGACGAAATCCTGCGCGTGCGCCGGAGCAGATAGACAGGCCCCCACACTCCGCCGCTGCGCGGGTCGTTGCCCCCCGAGGGGGCTGTTTTTCCTTGGGGCGGCCCGGCGGAAAAACGCGACCCCCACTCCGCTGCTGCGCGGGTCGTTGCCCCAACAGGGCTGACCATTTGGGGGGTGCGGCCTTCACTGCCCTGTGCTAATCTGGCAGACCCGCTTCCAGAGCGACCTGCCAGGAGACACCCCATGCCCGGATTGCTGCCCCACGTCGACCCCGACGGCCTGCTCGAATTTTCGGTGGTCTATACCGACCGCGCGCTCAACCACATGTCCAAGCGCTTCCAGGGCGTAATGACCGACATCTCGGCCATGCTCAAGCGCGTCTACGGCGCGCATTCGGCGGTGCTGGTGCCGGGCAGCGGCACCTTCGGCATGGAGTCGGTGGCGCGCCAGTTCGCGCACGGCCAACACGTCATGGTGATCCGCAACGGCTGGTTCAGCTACCGCTGGACGCAGATCTTCGACATGGGCTCGATTCCTGCCAGCCACACCGTCATGAAAGCCCGCCGCATCGCCGAGGGCGCGCAAACCGCCTGGGCACCGGCGCCTATTGAAGACGTCAAGGCCGCCATCGCAAAGGAAAAACCTGCGCTGGTCTTTGCCCCGCACGTGGAAACCGCCGCCGGCATGATGCTGCCCGACGACTACCTGCGCGCAGTGGCCGACGCGGTGCATGCCGCGGGCGGCCTGTTCGTGCTGGACTGCATCGCCTCGGGCGCGATGTGGGTGGACATGAAGGCGACCGGCGTGGACATCCTGATTTCCGCACCGCAAAAGGGCTGGAGCAGCTCACCCTGCTGCGCCATGGTGATGCTGAGCGAGCGCGCCCGCAAAGCCATCGACACCACGCAGAGCACCACCTTCGCCATGGACCTGAAGAAGTGGTTGCAGATCATGGAGACCTACGAAGGCGGCGGCCACGCCTACCACTCCACGCTGCCGACCGACGCCCTGCTGCGGCTGCGCGACACCATGAAAGAAACCGAGGCCTACGGCTACGCCAAAGTGCGCGATGAACAGATCGCCCTGGGTCGCGCCGTGCGCGCGCTGCTGGAAGAACACGGTTTCCCCAGCGTGGCGGCGCCGGGCTTCCAGGCGCCGGGTGTGGTGGTGAGCTTCACCACCGATCCCGACATCCAGTCGAGCAAAAAATTTCTCGCCGCCGGCCTGCAGACCGCCGCGGGCGTGCCGCTGCAGTGCGACGAAGGCGCGGACTTCAAGACCTTCCGCATCGGCCTCTTTGGTCTCGACAAGTGGCACGACGTGGACAGCACCCTGGACCACCTGCGCACAGCCTTGCGGACCGTGGCACCGCAACCGGCGGCGGCGCTGGCCTGATGGGAGAACACGGTGCGCTGGCGGCAGACCTTGCTGACGCTGGCCACACTGGCCGGCGCGGTGCCGGCGGTGGGCGCTGACACCGGCATCGTCGTTTCCTTGCGCACCCTGGGTGACCACAGCCCCGAGATGGCCACCGACGGCGGGCTCGCCCTTCCCCAGTTGCTGGAGCAAGGCCAGGCGGCCATGGGTGCATTGGACTTTCATCTGGCGGCGCAGCACTACTGCAGCGCTGCGCGCCAGGGCAGCGTGGACGGACAGTACCGTCTCGGCCGCCTGCTGCTGCAGCAGCGCAGCGTGCCGAAAGCGCAGGCCCAGGGACGTTTCATGCTGGCGCTGGCGGCCCAGAATGGCCACGCCGAAGCCCTCCAGTTTTTCGACGAGCCCGGCCGGGTCCCGATGGACGGGCAGCGCCCGCAGTGCCTGCCCGAGCCGGCCGCCGGGTCGCTGGAAGACCGCACCGAGCCCGTGAGCCACGAAGTGGTGAAGCGCTATCTGGACCAGCTGAACCGGGAGCGCCGCCGCTGGGCCCAGCGGGTGCAGGAACGCGCGCCCTACTACGGCGTGGACCCGCGCTTGGCGGTGTCCATCGTGCGCGCGGAGTCGAATTTCAACCCGCTCGCGGTGTCGCCCAAGAACGCCCAGGGGCTGATGCAGCTCATCCCCGCCACGGCCAAGCGGTTTGGGGTGCGCAACCTGCTGGACCCGCAGCAGAACATCGAAGGCGGACTCGCCTACCTGCGCTGGCTGCTGCTGCGTTTTGATCACGATGTGGTCAAGACCTCGGCCGCCTACAACGCCGGCGAAGGCGCGGTCGATCGCCACCAGGGTGTGCCACCCTTTCCCGAGACGCAAGCCTATGTGGCGCGCATCCTGGGTTTCTACCTGGCCACACGGCACCAGCCGCCACCCGCGCCCCAAGGCAAGGCGGCGCCTCTCAAGACCGACCGATCCTCACCCAGGGGCTGATCGCCCCTGGCGGCCAGGCTATGGCAGCAGGATGGTGCAGCCCGTGGTCTGGCGCGCCTCCAGGCTGCGGTGCGCGGCCTGCACGTCGGTCAGCGCAAAACGCTGGTCGATGCGGATCTTCACGTCGCCGCTGCCCACCACCGCGAACAGCTCGTCGGCCATGGCCTGCGTGCGCTCGCGGCTGGTGATGTGGGTGAACAGCGTCTGGCGCGTCACATACAACGAACCCTTGGGGCCCAGGATGCCGGGCGCGAACGGCGCCACCGGGCCGCTGGCGTTGCCGAAACTCACCATCAGCCCAAAGGGCATGAGGCAGTCGAGCGACTTGTCGAACGTGTCCTTGCCCACCGAGTCGTACACCACCTTCACGCCCTGGCCACCGGTGATCTCTTTCACGCGGGCGGCGAAGTCCTCGGTCCGGTAGTTGATCGTGAACTCGGCGCCATGCTCGCGTGCCAGCGCGCATTTGTCGTCCGAACCCGCGGTGCCGATCAGGCGCAGGCCCAGCGCCCGTGCCCACTGGCAGGCGATCAGTCCGACGCCACCGGCCGCAGCGTGGAACAGCACGAAATCACCCCGCTCCAGTCCCTCGACCGGCTTGCAGCGTTTGAGCAGGTACATCGCGGTCAGGCCCTTGAGCATCATGGCCGCGCCGGTTTCGAAGCTGATCGAATCGGGCAGCTGGCAGACGTTCATGGCCGGCATCAAGCGCACATCGCTGTAGCTGCCCGGGGGGTTGGCGGCGTAGGCCGCGCGGTCACCGACCTTCAGGTGTGTCACACCCTCGCCCACAGCATCGATCACGCCCGCGCCTTCCATGCCCAGCGCGAGCGGCATGGTGTTGGGGTACAGGCCGCTGCGCTGGTACACGTCGATGAAGTTCAGGCCGATGGCTTTGTGGCGGATGCGCACCTGGCCCGGGCCGGGTTCGCCCACGTCCAGCGTGTCGATCACCAGTTGTTCGGGGCCGCCGGTGGCGTGGATGCGCACGGCGCGGCTGGTCTGGGTCATGGGAATCTCCTGCATTTTTTGAAACGACCCACATGCTGCCACGAAACGGCCGTGTCGCCTGCGGGCCAGATGCACAGGCCCCGCTCCAGCGCGGGACATGACCGTGTGGGTACAGTCGCCGCATGTCCGCACCCGCTCCGCGCCTCACGCCGTCCACCATCGCCCTGCTGCTGATCCCGCCGCTCATGTGGGCCGGCAACGCCGTGGTCGGGCGGATGATGCAGGGCGCCATTCCACCGATCACCTTCAACCTCTTGCGCTGGGTGCTCGCCGGCGTGCTGCTGCTGCCGCTGGCCGCCTGGGTGCTGCGCCCGGGCAGCGGCCTGTGGCCACAACGCAGGCGTTTCGCGCTGCTGGGCCTGCTCGGCGTGGGCATGTACAACGCGCTGCAGTACATGGCGCTCAAGACCTCGACACCGATCAACGTGACGCTGGTGGCCTCCAGCATTCCGATCTGGATGCTGCTGCTCGGCCGCGTGCACTACGGCGTGCCGGTCTCGCGCCGCGCAGCCGTGGGCGCCGCGCTCTCGCTGGCCGGCGTGGCGGTGGTGCTCTCGCGTGGCGAACTGGCGCAGCTGGGCGCGCTGCGGCTGGTCGCGGGTGACGGCTGGATGCTGCTGGCCGCGCTCACCTGGGCCTGGTACAGCTGGCTGCTGGTGCGCCCGCCCGCGGGCGGCTACCCACCCGACATCAAGGCCGACTGGGCCGCCTTCCTGCTGGCGCAGATCGTCTTTGGCCTGGGCTGGTCGGGCGTGATGACCGGCGCCGAATGGCTGACCCTGCCGCCCGCAACCACCGGCCATATGCAATGGGGCTGGCCGCTGATCTCGGCACTGGCCTACGTGGCGGTCGGCCCTTCGCTGCTGGCCTACCGCAGCTGGGGCATCGGCGTGGCACGCGTGGGTCCCACGGTCGCAGGCTTCTTCAACAACCTCACGCCGCTGTTCGCCGCACTGATGTCGGCCACGCTGCTGGGCGAGATGCCCCGGCTGTACCACGCGGCCGGGTTTGTGCTGATCGTCGGCGGGATTCTGGTCAGCTCGCGGCGCTGATCAATACGTCCCCGGGTACAGCCCGCCATCGGGCAGGATGTTCTGGCCGTTGAGGTAGCCCGCCTGCTGGCTGCAGAGGAAGGCGCAGATGGCGCCGAACTCCTCCGGTGTGCCGAATCGCTTGGCCGGCACCTGGCCGATCTGCACCGCGCGCACCTCGTCCACGCTCTTGCCGCTCTTGCTGGCGGCGCCCGCCAACGTGCCTTTGAGGCGGTCGGTGTCGAACTTGCCGGGCAGCAGGTTGTTGATGGTCACACCCTGCGCCGCGAGGCCGCTGCGCGCCACGCCGGCCACGAAACCGGTGAGGCCGCTGCGTGCGCCATTGGACAGGCCCAGGATGTCGATCGGCGCCTTCACCGCGCTGCTGGTGATGTTGACGATGCGGCCGAAACCGCGCGCGGCCATGCCGTCCACCGTGGCCTTGATGAGTTCGATGGGCGTGAGCATGTTGGCGTCCACGGCCTTGATCCAGGCTTCGCGGTCCCAGCTGCGGAAGTCGCCGGGCGGCGGGCCGCCCGCGTTGGTGACCACGATGTCGAAGGCCGTGCCCGGCCCGCCGGCCACGCCCAGCGCCGCGGCCCGGCCTTCTGTGGTGGTGATGTCGGCGGCCACGGCGATCACCTGCACGCCGGGCGACGCGGTGCGGATGCCGGCGGCCGAAGCTTCCAGCGCCTCGCGCCCACGCGCCACCATGACCACGTTCACGCCCTCGCCCGCCAGCGCCTGCGCGCAGCCCAGCCCCAGGCCCTTGCTCGCGCCGCAGACCAGCGCCCACTTACCCTTGATGCCAAAGTCCATTTCGAAGTCTCCTTTCAGAAATTCATTTCGCCGCGCCGGCCGAGCCAAAGCGTGTCACCAGAAAAACGCCCGAGAGCACCAGCAGCGTACCGGCCACGATCCAGCCGTTGAACGGTTCGTCCAGGATCAGCACGCCCATGGCGATGGTGGACATGGGGCCGATCATGCCGGTCTGCGCCGCCAGACCTGCACCGATGCGTTCGATCGCCATCATCACCATCAACACCGGCGCAAACGTGCACAGGGTGGCGTTGAGCAGTGAGAGCCAGACGACCTCCGGCGCCACGTCGGCCGCACTCAAAGGGCGCAAGATCACGAACTGAAGCAGGCACAGGCCGCAGGCGACGCTGGTGGCCAGCCCCACCAGTCGCAGCGAGCCCAGGCGCTTGACCAGCTCACCGCTGTAGACCAGGTAGATCGCGTAGCTGATCGCGCTGCCGAACACCAGCAGCGCGCCCAGCACCGCGTTCGGCCCCTGAAAACCGGCCTCGTGGCCGAACACCAGCAAGACGCCGGCGTAGCTCACCGCCATGGCCAGCGCCTGCAGGCCGCTGATGCGCCGCTTGTAGATGAACCAGCCGAGCACCAGCACCAGTGTGGGGTTGAGGTACAGGATCAGCCGCTCCAGGCTGGCGCTGACGTATTGCAGACCCCAGAAATCGAGAAAACTCGCGAGGTAGTAGCCGGCGAACCCCAGGCCGACGATGCCGAGCCAGTCCTTGCCGGTGAGCGCGGCCTTGCCCCGGCTGGCCCACCAGGCCAGCGCCAGGAACAGCGGCAGCGCAAACAGCATGCGGTACATGATCAGCGTGACCGCGTCGACGCCGTGGCGGTAGGCCAGTTTGACAATGATGGCTTTGCCGCTGAAGGCGATGGAGCCTGCGCTGGCGAGCAGAAGACCGGTGGCGAGGTGGGGGGCGGGAGGCACGGAGGGAGCAGGCATTGCTCCGATTATCGATAGACCCCGCGCGGCCCGCTGTCGCGCCAGGATAAAACCGTTCAGGCTTTGGGCGCTGACAGTAGCGCGGCATCCACCACGCGGTAGGTGCGGCCCTGCTTGTCGAGTGGTTCGATCAGTCCCTCGCGTTCGAACGCGGAGATCGTGCGGCTCACCGTCTCCAGCTTCAGGTCGAGCATCGCGCCCATGTCTTCGCGCGAAAACAGGTTGGCCACCGTGGGATCGTGCTCCGCCCGCATCTTGAGAATGAGGCCGGCCACACGCTGGCGCGCGTTGCCGAAATTGAGCTCGGCCAGCCAGTCGTCGGCTTCTTTCAGGCTGTGGTGCCATTGCTCCATCAGACGCTGGTGCAGGCGCGGCGTTTCGCGGTTGAGGCGCTGGATCACCTGCAGCGGCAGGCGGCACACCTTGATGTTGGTCAGCGCGATGGCATCGGAGTCGTACACCGGACCCATCAGGGCTTCGAGACCGATCACGTCGCCCGAGCGCAGCACGCGCACGATGCGCTGGCGCCCGTCCACCGTGTTGCGCACCAGCTTGATCACCCCCGAACGCAGGGTGTAGAGCGAGGTGGCCGTCTCGCCCATGCGCACCAGCGGCTGACCCGCGCTGAATTCGAGGTCATCGATGGGCGCGTGGATCAGGTTGAAGTCCTCTTCGCGCAGGTCGGCAAACAGCACCATCTCGCGGATGCCACAGTTGCGGCAATCGGCGGTGCCGCGCCAGGCGGATTCGGTCTTGATCGGGATCATCTCGGATATTTCAGCAAGCGGACGTGTGGAGACCGGAATATAAGCCCTTGCTGAAAATCATGGACAACGATCCGGTCAAACGTTTGGCACATCGCGCAGCGGCGGAGTGTGGGGGCCGCAGTTTCGCCGCAGGGCCGCCCCAAGGCGAAACAGTCCCCTCGGGGGCAGCGACCCGCGCAGCGGTGGAGCGTGGGGGCCACGTTTTTCCGCCGGGCCGCCCCAAGGAAAAACAGCCCCCTCGGGGGGCAGCGACCCGCGCAGCGGCGGAGCGCGGGGGCCTCATCAAACCCACTCAACCGTTCACAGGCGGCGTGCAGGCGAGCACCTCGTCCATCGTCGTCAGGCCTTCGGCCACACGCGCAGCGCCGGCCAGGCGCAGCGGCCGCATGCCGTCCTTCACCGCCTGGCTGCGCAGGGCTTCAAGCACAGGCTCGCGGCTCACCTTGCTCTTGAAGGTCTCGGTGACCACGAGCAACTCGTACAGGCCCATGCGACCGTGGTAGCCGGTCATGCGGCAATCGACACAGCCCACCGGCCGGTAGGGCCGGTACTTGCCGCTGACCTGCCAGGGTTTAACCAGCTCGGTCAAGGCTTCGCGCGATGCGGTGGTGTCGGCATCGTCCTCGCGGACGCGGCAGACCGGGCACAGGGTGCGCACCAGGCGCTGCGCCAGTACACCGAGCACGGTGGCGTTGATCAGGTACGGCGGGATGCCCAGCTCCATCAGCCGCATGATGGCCGAAGGCGCATCGTTGGTGTGCAGCGTGGTGAACACCAGGTGGCCGGTGAGCGCGGCCTGCACGGCCATCTCGGCGGTGGGCAGGTCGCGCACCTCGCCCACCATGATGATGTCCGGGTCCTGCCGCATCAGGGCGCGCAGGCCCTGCGCAAAATCGAGGTCCAGGTGCGGCTGCACCTGGGTCTGGTTGAACGCCGGCTCGATCATCTCGATCGGGTCTTCGACCGTGCTCACGTTGACCTCTTCGGTCGCCAGGCGTTTGAGCGTGGCGTAGAGCGTGGTGGTCTTGCCCGAGCCGGTCGGGCCGGTCACCAGCACGATGCCGTAAGGCTTGCTGGTGAGCGACTCCCAGCGCTGGGCATCGTGCGGTGCAAAACCCAGTGCGCTCAGGTCTTTCACCGTGGCTTCGGGATCAAAAATGCGCATCACCAGCTTTTCGCCAAAAGCGGTGGGCAGCGTGGACAGGCGCATTTCGACCTCGTCGCCCCGCACCGCGCCCACACCCGGGCGCAGCGTCTTGATGCGGCCATCCTGCGGCCGGCGCTTTTCGACCACATCCATGCGGCCCAGCAGCTTGATGCGCGCGATCATCGCGTTCATCACGCCCATGGGCATCTGGTACACCGGGTGCAACACGCCGTCGATGCGGAAACGGATCACGCCCTGCTCGCGCCGCGGCTCCAGGTGGATGTCGCTCGCGCGCTGGTCGAAGGCGTATTGCCAGAGCCAGTCCACCACCTGCACCACGTGCTGGTCGTTGGCGTCGAGCTGCTTGTTGGCCTTGCCCAGCTCCACCAGTTGCTCAAAGCTGCCAAAACCCGCCTGACCACCGAGCTTGCTCGCCGCGCGAACCGATTTGGCCAGCGCAAAAAACTCGGCCGTGTAGCGCGCGACGTCCTGCGGACTCGCCAGCACCAGGCGCACGCTCTTGCGCGTCTGGCGCTCCACCTCGGGCACCCAATCGAGAATGAAGGGCTCGGCCGTGGCCACCACCACCTCGGCCACACCCACCTGCACCGGCAGCACCTTGTGGCGCTCGGCGTAGGCCGCGCTCATCACGTCGGCCACCTTGCCCACGTCGACCTTCAGCGGGTCGATGCGGAAGTAGTCGATGCCACTGCGCTTCGCCAGCCACTGCGTGAGCTGCTCGATGTCGAGCACATGGCCATCGGCCTCGCGCGCCACGCCCACCACCGCGAGCCGCTGCAACGGGTGCTGAGCGCTGTGCGCCGAGGCACAACGCGCCACCGTTCGGGCCGCCTCGTCCGCCGAGATCACGCCATCTTCGCGCAGCCAGCCCACCAGCGTGCGCCAGTCGAGCGGTCCGGGTTGATGTGCGGGCTTGTGCGCGGAGGCCTTGGTGGTGGTCTTCATGGGAGTTCAGTCAACCGGTTTGAAAATGCGCAACCATTTGACCGCTGGCAAGCGCCAGCGCGACTGGATCTCTTCGGCCCGCGCCAGCAGCGCCATGCGCGTGGGGCGGTCGGCGGTGCGTTGCGCGAGCACGATGGTGTTGCCCTCGCGCGTGGGCTTGAAAGCCCAGACCGCGTCTTCACCAAACGCCGCGCAGATGCTTTGCAGCGAGCGCTCGTAGCTCACATCGCGGCCAAAGAGGTTCACCGTCATGACGCCCTCGTCGGTCAGCACCGAGCGGCAGTCGGCGTAGAAATCGGGGCTGTCGAGCACAGGCGCTGCGGCCTCGTGGTCGTACAGATCGACCTGCAGCGCGTCGATCTGGCCGGTGTGCGCGGGGTTGCGGATTTCCTGTTCCGCGTCGGCCAGCAGCACGCGCAGGCGCGGACCGTCGGGCGGCAGCTTGAACCAGCCGCGACAGGCCGCGAGCACCTGCGGGTTGATCTCGATGGCCGTGGTGTCCATGCGCAGCTGCTTGTAGTGGAACTTGGTGAGCGCAGCCGAGCCCAGCCCGAGCTGCATGGCGCGGCGCTTGCCCACGGAATCGGGCTCCACGAACAGCAGCCAGGCCATCATGCGCTGCACATAGTCGAGCTCGATGTCGAACGGCGCGTCGATGATCATCGAGCCCTGAATCCACTCGGTCCCCAGGTGCAGAAAACGCACCTCGCCGTCTTCGGACATGGTCACGTCGGGCAAGGTCTGCGGCCCGGCGCGGCGCCGGGCGGCCGCATTGGCTCCGCTCTTCATGCGTTCACACCCTTGCGGTCATCACGCCACAACCGGGGGAACAAAGCCACAGAGTGGCACACATGCGAAGCCTCATGGGCTCGCACACGACGGGCTGACAACCAATATTGCATCTTCGTTTTTTCTGGAACTGCAAAAGGAACATTATGAACATGGAAGCCGTCTGGATTTTTCTCTCGACCCAGGGGGCCGACTTCGGTCTGAAGATCCTGGGTGCCATCGCGGCCTGGATCGTGGGCCGCTGGTTGATCGGCATCGCGGTCGGCCTGATCGGCCGGGCGCTGGAAAATGGCAAGAAGATCGACGCCACACTAATCCAGTACCTGAAGTCCATCATCTCGGTGGGCCTGACGTTGATCCTGGTGCTGGCCATCCTCGACATCTTCGGCATCAAGACCACCTCGTTCGCGGCGCTGCTGGCCGGCGCGGGCTTGGCCATCGGCGCGGCCTGGAGCGGCATGTTGGGAAATTTTGCAGCCGGCTTGTTCTTGCAAGTGCTTCGGCCCTACAAGGTGGGCGACTTCATCAGCGCAGGCGGCACGCTGGGCACGGTGAAGGAGCTCGGCCTGTTTGCGACCACCGTGCTCACGCCCGACAACGTGTTGACCGTGGTGGGCAACAACAAGGTGTTCAGTGACAACATCCAGAACTTCAGCGCAGAGCCTTTCCGTCGCGTGGACTGCGTGGCCAAGGTGGCGAACAGCGTGGACGTGGCAGACGCCATCGCGCGCCTGCGCCCGGCCATCGCTGCGATCCCGAACGTGAAGGACAGCCCCGCGCCCGACATCGAAATTCTGGAATTCACCCCCGAAGGTCCCAGACTCTGCGTGCGCCCCTACACCCACACCGACCACTACTGGCAGGTGTACTTCGATACGCACAAGGCCATTGTTTCGACCTTTGGTGCGGCCGGTTACCCGGTTCCCGAAACGCCGATGGCGCATCGAAGGGTGTGATTCGCTGACCCTGATTTTCAAAAGCCGTCCGGTGTACGCTCCGGGCGGTTTTTTCTTTTGGGCGCGAAGTCAGTCAGCGCCTGCGTCCCGCCAAGACGCCGCCGCGCGGCCGACACTGCGAATGTCCCCCGGGTCTGCGGCCCTCCTCCTTTACTTCGCTGTGTCGGCCACCCGACGTCATCGTCACAACAAAGCTACGGCTACCCGACGCAGGAATACCCACAGGTCTCCAGCTTGCTGCGGCGGTGCGCTCGGCATAGCGAGGTAAAGGAGGAGGGCCGGAACGGCCCGGGGGACACGAGTGGCGCAGAGCGCGCCGGCGCAGCAAGCCCGCGAGGTCTACCCAGAAGCCCTACGTCACTCCATGCCGCCGCAACACCTCAGCCCAGGCCACCAGCTTGCGATCAAACGACCAGCTCGCGTTCGCCGGGCTGGTCGATGGCAACTTGTACACCGGCAGTCCGAACGCCGACGTGTGCTTGGCGTGCCGGTAACTCTCACCACCGTTGTGCGCAATGGCCTCCAGCATCGGGCACTGCCGCTGCACCGCTGCGAAGTCATTGAGTTCGGCGGCGCGGATGTCGGCGTCCAGACTGCCCTCGCGCTCACAGGCGCCGTACACGTCCCACAGCCCCAGACCATGCTCGTGCAGCGCGGCGATGCGTTCGGCATACGGAAGCGTGATCAGTGGCTGCTGCCAGAGCGCGCCCAGGATTTTCCAGAAATGGTTCTGCGGATGGCCGTAATACTGCTGCGCGCGCAGCGAAGCCACGCCCGGAAAGCTGCCCAGCACCAGCAGGCGCGTGCGCGCGTCCAGCACCGGCGGCAAACCCTGCAGGCGGATCAAGCCACGGCCCCACCAGTCGCCAAAGCCGCCAGTTTCGGCAGCGCCACCAGGGCGTTGGCGCTGGTCGCCCGCGCCAGTGCGTCGGCCGGCACTCCCCGCAGATCCGCCACCACCTGCCCGATGCGCGGCAACTCGGCCGGTGTGTTCACGCCCTGCGAGCGCCCGGCCGCGCGCTCGGCCGCCATCGCATACAGCCAGTGCGGCGGGATGTCGGGCGCATCGGTCTCCATCACCAGCGCCGACAGCGGCAACTCGGCGGCCAGCCGGCGCAGTCTCAGCGCCGGCTCGAACGTCACCGCGCCACCGAACCCGAGCTTGAAACCGAGGTCCAGAAAGGCCTGCACCTGCTGCGCGCTGCCGTTGAAAGCGTGCGCAATGCCACCCGCCACCGGCAGCTCGCGCAGCGCACCCAGCAAGGCATCGGCACTGCGCCGCACATGCAGGATCACCGGCAGGCCGTGCCGGCGCGCCAGCCGCAGCTGCGCACGGTAGAAGCGGGTCTGGCGCTCGCGCATGGCAGGCTCGCACAGCGCCGGCACGAAGAAGTCCAACCCGATCTCGCCCACCGCCACCAGCCGCGGATCGTCGCGGTGTTCGGTCAGCGCCGCGTCCAGCGCATCCACGTCTTCGTCCCGCGCTTGTGGCACGCACATCGGGTGGATGCCCAGCGCGTAGGCGTCGCCCAGGCGGTGCGCCAGCAGGCGCACCGTATCGAGGTTCTGCCGCATCACGGCCGGAATCACGCACAAGCCCACACCCAGCCCACGCGCCCGCTCACGCGCTTGCACCGCCAGCGCGTGGTCAGCGCCGAATTCGGGAGCGTCGAGGTGGCAATGGGTGTCGATCCACATGGCGGTATAACCTTGATTGTGCCGCCTGAAGCGTGCCCGATTTGGGGCACACCGTGCGGCCCCGGAGCCCCCGATGTCCCATTCGACCTCTTGTTTCGTCCGCCCCTTCGCCTGGTTCGCCATCTCCCTCTCGCTGGCCGCCTGCGCCGGACAGCCCGCCGCGCCCTCGCTCACGGGCACCGAGTGGCGGCTGGAAGCCCTGGGCGACAGCGCCGTGATGGAGCGCTCGCAGGCGACGCTGACCTTCCCCGAGGCGGGTCGCGTCGCCGGCAACGGTTCGTGCAACCGCTTCTTCGGTTCGGTCCGCATCACGCAGGGCCACATCGGCTTCGACCAGGTGGGTTCGACCAAGATGGCCTGCATGGGGCCGGCGAACGAGCAGGAGGCGCGCTATCTCGCTGCCCTGCAGAAGGCCGAGCGCTACGAGCTGCAGGGCCGCACGCTGCTGATCCACGTGAACGGCATGGCGCAGCCGCTGCGCTTCGCCCAGACCGCGCCCTGAATAGTCAGGTCAGCACGCCGGTAGTCAACCGCAGGACGCGCCCGCAGCGCGCGGCCAGGGTTTCGTCGTGCGTGACGACGATGAAGGCCGTGCCCTGGTCGCGGGCGAGCTGCATCATGAGTTCGAACACGCCGTCGGCGGTGCTGCGGTCGAGGTTGCCGGTGGGCTCGTCGGCCAGCACGCAGGCGGGCTGCGTCACCAGCGCGCGCGCGATCGCCACCCGCTGACGCTCGCCACCCGAGAGTTCCGAAGGCCGGTGGTGCAGGCGGCCGGCCAGTCCGACGCGCGTCAGGGTCTGGGTGGCGATCTCGGCCGCTTCGGCGCGGGGCAGGCGGCGGATCCACAGCGGCATCGCCACGTTATCGCGTGCGCTGAACTCGGGCAGCAGGTGGTGGAACTGGTAGACGAAGCCCAGGTGCCTGTTGCGCAGCGCGCCCTGCTGTGCCGCGCTCAGGCCCGACATCGTCTGCCCCATGAGCTGCACGCTGCCGCTGGTGGGGGCGTCCAGGCCGCCCAACAGGTGCAGCAGCGTGCTCTTGCCCGAGCCGGAAGCGCCGACGATGGCCACGGTTTCGCCTTTGCGCACCGTCAGGTCCACGCCCTGCAGCACGGTCACGTCCAGCCGGCCTTCGGTGAAGCGCTTGGTGAGGCCGGCGGCCTGAAGTACAACTTCACTCATAGCGCAGTGCCTCGGCAGGGTTCACGCGGCTCGCGCGCCAGCTCGGGTAAATGGTGGCCACAAAAGAGAGCGCCAGCGAAATCAGCCCCACGGGCAGGATGTCGCCCTGCTGCGGGTCGCTGGGCATGCGGCTGATGAGGTACACGTCCTGCGGCAAAAAGCTCGCGCCCAGCAGGCGCTCCAGCGCAGGCACAAGCGTATCGATGTTGAAGGCCACACCCAGGCCCAGCAGCAGGCCGGCGCCGGTGCCGATGATGCCCACCATCGCGCCCTGCACCATGAAGATGCCCATGATGCTCTGCGGGCTCGCACCCAATGTGCGCAGGATGGCGATGTCGGCGCGCTTGTCGGTAACCGTCATCACCAGCGTGGACACCAGGTTGAACGCCGCCACCGCCACGATCAGCGTGAGGATGATGAACATCATGCGTTTCTCCAGCTGCACGGCGGCGAACCAGGTGCGGTTCTGGCGTGTCCAGTCGCGCACCAGCAGGCCGGGATCGAGGTCGGCGGCGATGGCAATGGCTACCTCGCGCGCTTCGTGCAGGTTCTTGATCTTCACGCGCACCCCCGTCGGCCCTTCGACACGGAAGATGCGCGCGGCATCTTCCTGGTGCAGCAGGGCCAGCGCCGAGTCGTACTCAAAGTGGCCAGAATCGAAGGTCCCGACCACCGTCATCTGGCGGATGCGCGGCACCACGCCCGCGGGCGTGACCTGCCCGCTGGGCGCGATCAGGGTCACCGTGTCACCGGTGCCCACACCGAGGCTGCGCGCCAGCTCGCCGCCGAGGATCACGCCGAATTCACCCGGCACCAGCCGCGGCAGCACGGTGTCGGCCAGGTCGGCCACGAGGTCGGTCACCTTGGGCTCCAGTGCCGGGTCGATGCCCCGCACCAGCGCGCCCTTCATGTCTTCGCCGCGCGCGATCAGCGCCTGCGCCCCCACAAACGGTGCCGCGCCCAGCACCTCGGGGTGGCGTTCGATGGTGGCCAGCGTGTCGGCCAGGTTGGGAATCGCCTGGCCACCGGGTTCAAACACCTCGATGTGCGAGAGCACGCCCAGCATGCGGTCGCGCACCTCTTTCTGGAAACCGTTCATCACCGACAGCACAATGATGAGCGCGGCCACACCCAGCGCGATGCCCAGCATGGACACGCCCGAGATGAAGGAGATGAAGCCATTGCGCCGGGTGGCGCGGCCGGCGCGCGTGTAGCGCCAGCCCAGGATGAGTTCGTAAGGGGTTTGCATCGAACGGGGATTGTGGCATCCCCGACAATCGCGTCATGCCCGTTGCCCCCATGGCCCCAGAAGCTCCGCCCCCATTGCCCAACCGCCTGCTGATCCCGTTTGCCAGCGCCAGTGCGCCAGAGTGCCTGGCGGTGCTGAGCAGCCTGCGCCTGCCGAACCTGCAGGCCCTGCTGGCCGAACTGGAGTCCGCGACCACCGACAACGGCGACGACCACAGCCTGAGCCTGCCGCACGAGCGCGCGCTGGCGCGGGCGCTAGGGCTGGTGAAAGCGGACGGCTCGGCCTGCAAAGACGGTCAGATCCCGTGGGCCGCCGCAGCAAGCGCCGAGCCGACCACGCCGCAAGCCTGGTTCAACCCCTGCCATTTCCAGATCGGTACGGACCATGTGAGCCTGTTGCCGAGCGAGCAGATCGGCCTGACCGATGAAGACGCCCGCCACCTGTTCGACGCGTTCGCGCCCTATTGCGCGGAAGACGGCATCACCCTGCGCTTTGAGAGCGCCACGCGCTGGCACGCCAGCGGCGAACCGCTGCGCGGCATCGCCTGCGCCAGTCTGGACCGCGTGAGCGGCCGCCCGGTGGACGGCTGGATGCCCCAGAGTCCCGCCAACCCGGCCGGCAGCCAGTTGCTCAAGCGCCTGCAAAGCGAAGCACAAATGCTGTTCTACACCCACCCGGTGCACGATGCGCGCACCGCGCGCGGCCTGCTGCCGGTCAACGGCTTCTGGGTCAGCGGCGCGGGTGCCCTGGAAACGCCCACACCCTTGCAGCCGGCACCGACCGTTCCCGACACCTTGCGCCAGGCCGCGCTGCGCGCCGACTGGGCCGCCTGGCAACAGGCCTGGGCGCAGCTGGACGCCACCGCCATCAAAGCCTTGCTGGAAGCCGCCCGCCGCGGCGACCCGGTCACACTCACACTGTGCGGCGAGCGTGGTGCGCAAACCTGGGTCAGCGCGCCACGCAACGCCAGCGCACGCCTCGGCCGCCTGTTCAAAAACCTGCTGGGCACGCCCCCGGCCTGGAAAGCCCTCGAAACCCTATGAAGATCATCACCCGCGATGTACCGCCCCGCGCCGCCTGGGCGCTGGAACAAGGCGGTGTGCACCCGCTGCTGGCCCGCCTGTTTGCCGCGCGCGGCATCACCAGCAAGGAGCAGCTCGATGACGCGCTCTCGCTGCTGCTGCCACCCGCCTCCATGAAAGGCGCTCAGGAAGCCGCCCGCGCGCTGGCCGACGCGATGGCCGCGAACAAAGCCATCTGCATCGTGGCCGACTACGACTGCGACGGCGCCACCGCCTGCGCGGTCGGCTTGCGCGGCCTGCGCCTGCTGGGCGCGCCCATGGGTTTTGACCGCGTGAACTACCTGGTGCCCGACCGCGTGACCGACGGCTACGGCCTCACACCCGCCATCGCCAAGCGCGTGAAAGCGCAGGGTGCCGACGTGCTGGTGACGGTGGACAACGGCATCGCCAGCATCGACGGCGTGCGCGCCGCGCGCGAGCTCGGCCTGCAGGTCATCGTGACCGACCACCACCTGCCCGCGCTCAAAGGCGGCGAAGTCGTGGTGCCCGCCGACTGCGTGATCGTCAACCCCAACCAGCCTGGTTGCGATTTCGAGAGCAAGTCGATCGCCGGCGTGGGTGTCATGTTCTACGTACTGCTCGCCTTGCGGGCCGAACTGCGTGAGCGCGGCGTGTTTGATGCGAAGTCACAACCGAAGATCGACACGCTGCTGCCCCTCGTGGCGCTCGGCACCGTGGCCGACGTGGTGAAGCTAGACGCCAACAACCGCCGCCTCGTTGCGCAGGGCCTGAAGCGCGTGCGTGCCGGGGCCATGCCGCCGGGCATGACGGCGCTGTTCAACGTGGCTGCTCGTCAGCCGCAAAAAGCCACCAGCTTCGACTTCGGCTTCGCCCTCGGCCCGCGCCTGAACGCTGCAGGCCGCCTGGCCGACATGACGCTGGGCATCGAATGCCTGACCACCGACGACGGTCTGCGCGCCGACGAACTCGCGCGCACGCTCGACGGCATCAACCGCGAGCGCAAGGCGATTGAAGGCGAGATGCGCGACCAGGCGCTGTTACTGGCCGAGGAGATGTTTGACGAATCCGAAGAGCCGCCGCCAGCGCTGATCGTGTTCGACCCGGACTTCCACGAAGGTGTGGTCGGCATCGTCGCCTCACGTCTGAAGGACAAGATGCACCGACCCACCTTCGTGTTCGCCACCAGCGGCGCCGAGGGCAAGGAAAACGAGCTCAAGGGCTCGGGCCGCTCCATCCCCGGCTTTCACCTGCGCGACGCCCTGGACCTGGTGGCCAAGCGGCACCCGGGCGTGTTGTTGCGCTTTGGTGGCCACGCCATGGCGGCGGGCTGCACCATCGACGAAGAACACCTGGACATCTTTGAAGCCGCGCTGCAGCAAGTGGCCCACGAATGGCTGGACGCCGCCACCTTGCAACGCCGCATGGAGGCCGACGGCGCGCTGGACAAGCAGTACCGCCGCACCGATCTGGTGGACACGCTGCACCACGAAGTGTGGGGCCAGGGTTTTGCGCCGCCGGTGTTCTGCGAAGAGCTGCAGATCGTGTCCCAGCGTCTCGTGGGCGAGAAGCACCTGGCGCTGAAGATGAAGCACCAGGGCGATCCGGTGGACGGCATCTGGTTCGGCCATACCGAGCCGTTGCCCGAACGGGTGAAGCTGGCGTTCCGGCTGGATGCGGATGAGTGGCAGGGTCAGCGACGCGTGCGCTTCCTCATTGAGGCGGCTGAGGTCTGAGCCTCTTGCGTTGCACCTCGCACGCTGGCGAAACCATGGCGCTCTGCGCCGCTCATGTCCCCCGACGGCCTGCGGCCGTCTCCTCCTTTACTTCGCTATGCAGAACGCCATGTCCTCGCCAGCCAGAGCCGCGTGGGCGTTCCAGCATTGAGCAGTCCGTTCACCATGGAGGTCATCGGCAAACGGGGTGACTGATGCAGCGAAGTAAAGGAGGAGGCGGCTTCAGCCGCCGGGGGACATGAGCGAAATCGGTCACCCCGTTTGCCGATGACCGGTGCTATCGGAGACCGAAGCAGCTCAAGAACCGGAGCAACGCAAGCAAAAACTCAGCTCATCAACGCTTCACGAACAGCCGCCAGCTGACGGCGCGAAACCGACAGCCGCTCGTCCACGCCATCGAGCCGCACCGTCCAGCCCTCGCCGTCCACAGGATCGTTGTGCTTCTCCACCGCCCGCACTGCGCGGCGCGCCACCAGCGCATTGCGGTGCACACGCACGAACAGGTGCGCGTATTTTTGCTCCAGATCACTCAAGGCGCCGTCGTAGATGTGCTCCTTCTCCGCCGTGCGCACCGTGATGTATTTCAGCTCGGCCTTGAGGTAGATCACGTCCGACAGCGCCACACGCTCGCTGCGCCCGCGCTCCTGGATCAGCAGGCTGTCCACGGGGCCAGAAGCTTCTGCGCCCTCGCCGCCCACACTGCGCAGGCGTTGCGCTTTCTGCAACGCCTGCTGCAGACGCTCCAGCCGCACCGGCTTGGTCAGGTAATCGATGGCTTCCAGGTCAAAAGCCTGCACCGCATGCTCGGCGTAAGCCGTGACAAAAATGATCTGCGGCGGCGATGCCATCTGGCGCAAGCTGGCGGCCAGCGCCATGCCGTCAACGCCGGGCATGTGAACGTCCAGCAGCACCAGATCGCAGGCCGTGCGCTGGATCTGCTCCATCGCCTGCACCGCGTTGGCCGCTTCGCCCACGATCTCGGTGCGCGGATCGGCGCAATCGCCCAGCAACGTGCGCAGCCGCGAACGGGCCAGTGTCTCATCGTCGACGATCAAAACCTTCAATGCCATGCCACGCTCCCTTGCTGTCAGGCTCGAAACAACAGCTTATACCGGTATTTCAAGGCGAACCTGAAACACATCATTGACCAGTGCGCTCTGAAACCGGCCCTGCACGTCGTGCAACAGGGTCAGGCGCTGGCGCACGTTGTCCAGCGCCAGCCCGTTGCCTCTGGTGCCGCTGCCCGCAGGCACGGTGTTGGTCACCTTGATCACCACCACGCTGCCACGCCGCTGCGTGCTGATGCGCACCACGGCACCGGTGGGGCTGGGCTCCACGCCGTGCTTGACCGCGTTTTCCACCAGCGGCTGCAGGATCAGCGGCGGCAGCCGGGCCTCGGAGGCCGACTCGTCGATGCTCCATTCCAGCCGCAGGCGGGCGCCAAAACGCACCTGCTCGATCGCCAGGTAGTGCCGGGCCAGCTCCAGTTCCTGGCTCAGCGGCACCGCTTCCTTGGAGTCGGCCAGCGCGTGCCGGAACAGTTCGCTCAGGTCTTCGAGCAGGCGCTCGGCCCGGGCGGGCTCGGCGCGCACGAGCGCGATCGCGCTGTTGAGCGTGTTGAACAGAAAGTGGGGCCGGATGCGGGCCTGCAGCTCCGCCAGCCGAGCCGTGGTGCTCGCCGGTGTTCGGGCGCGGGCGCGCCAGACCAGCGCCGCCACCAGCACCGCCGCCAACAACGCACCCGAGGCCGCGCTGGCCAGCCAGGGCGCCGGATCCACCAGCCCCATCCAGTGCAACAGCGCGCAGCCGTACAGCGCGGCCAGCGCACCGAGCGTGACGCCCGCGGTCCACTGCGCCGGCATCGGCAGGGCGCCCAGCGGGCGCTTGAGCGCGCAGACGCCCAGCAACCAGACCAGGGTCGCGGGCAGGGCAGCGCCCGTCAGCATGGCCATCTGGCCGGTCCAGGCCCACAAGCCCTGCGCGCCGAACAGCGCCGCCACCCACACGACGGACTGCACGAACAGCACCGCCCGCAACACCACGCCGACCTTGCAGGTGTCGAACACCAGTTCGCTGGCGCGCACCGGCTCGGGCATGCGCCGCAAGGGCCGCATGCCGGCCGCTGGCGCCAGGTCCTGGAAGCTCGATAAAATTCGGGAGTCTTGCATGGCTCGCACTATAGGCTGCGACCGCCCGAAGATGGGCAGCACAGATCCGTTTGTAAAACCCGGCCAGCCCGGCCCGGCGCACCCGCCGCCCTCCAATTCCCTACCCAGCCGCTGGCACCACCATGTCCACCAACCAACTCGACAAGAAATCCGAAGCCTGGTCCGCCCTATTCTCGGAGCCCATGAGCGAACTGGTCAAGCGCTACACCGCCAGCGTGTTTTTTGACAAACGCCTCTGGCTGGCCGACATCACCGGCAGCCTGGCCCACGCGGAAATGCTGGCCGCCCAGGGCATCATCGGCGCCGACGACCGCGCGTCCATCGAACGCGGCATGGCGCAGATCCGCAGCGAAATCGAAGCCGGCAGCTTCGAATGGAAGCTCGACCTGGAAGACGTGCACCTGAACATCGAAGCGCGCCTGACCCAGCTGGTGGGCGACGCCGGCAAACGCCTGCACACCGGCCGCAGCCGAAACGACCAGGTGGCCACCGACGTGCGCCTGTGGCTGCGCAGCGAGATCGACCTGATCAGCGACCTGCTGGTGGAGCTGCAGACCGCGCTGGTGGACGTGGCCGAGCAGAACGTCGAAGTCATCATGCCCGGCTTCACCCACCTGCAGGTGGCGCAGCCGGTGAGCTTTGCCCACCACCTGCTGGCCTACGTGGAAATGTTCGCGCGCGACGCCGAGCGCATGAATGACGTGCGCCGCCGCACCAACCGCCTGCCGCTGGGCAGTGCCGCGCTGGCCGGTACCACCTACCCGCTGGACCGCGAGCGCGTGGCCGCCAGCCTGGGCATGGTCGACGAACAAGGCCACCCGCAGGTCTGCCAGAACAGTCTGGACGGCGTGAGCGACCGCGACTTCGCGATCGAATTCACCGCCGCCGCCTCGTTGTGCATGGTGCACATCAGCCGCTTCAGCGAAGAGCTGATCCTGTGGATGAGCCAGAACTTCGGCTTCGTGAAAATCGCCGACCGCTTCACCACCGGCTCGTCGATCATGCCGCAGAAGAAAAACCCCGACGTGCCCGAACTGGCGCGCGGCAAGACCGGCCGCGTGGTCGGCCACCTGATGGGCCTGATCACGCTCATGAAGGGCCAGCCGCTGGCCTACAACAAGGACAACCAGGAAGACAAGGAGCCGCTGTTCGACACCGTGGACACCTTGAAAGACACGCTGCGCATCTTTGCCGAGATGGTGGGTGGCCAGCCGAACCCGGCCACGGGGCAGAAGGAAGGCGGTATCACCGTCAACGCCGTGGCCATGGAAGAAGCCGCCAAGAAGGGCTACGCCACCGCCACCGACCTGGCCGACTACCTGGTGAAAAAAGGCCTGCCCTTCCGCGATGCCCACGAAACCGTGGCCCACGCCGTGAAGGCCGCCACCAGCCACGCCTGCGACCTGTCCGAACTGCCTCTCACGGTGCTGCAGGGCTTCAACGCCAGCATTGAGAAAGACGTCTACGAGTGCCTGAGCCTGCGCGGCAGCCTGAACGCCCGCAACACCCTGGGTGGCACCGCGCCGGCCCAGGTGCTGAGCCAGATCGCGCGCCACCGCACCCGCCTGGCCTGAGCGTTCACACCGGGCGGCTGTCGGCCGGGCAGCCACCCTTGGGCTGGCTCAAGACCGCGCCAAGGGCGCCGATACACAGGGTCATAACGAAAGTCCGCTGCACGCGGGCGACAACCCTTGAATCGGAGGTTCCCCCATGTCTTCAGAGTTTCTGTGGATCGCTGCTGTGCTGGCTTCTGCCATGGCGTGGTGGTTGCTCCGCCGCCCGGTCGGGCGCGCCCCAGCCAGTGCACCCCGTGAATTGGCCACCCTGCGCAGTGCCCTCGGTCCCGTGCCGGCTTCCTCGCCGCGCCCGGCGCCTGCCTTTGTCGCCACCGTGCAGCCCTTGCCGGACGCGCTGGCGGGTTTCCACTGGCGCACAGAATCCGATCTCGATAGCGAACGCCACGCCACCCTGATCGCTGCCGTGCGCGGCATCCCGCGCCCGCCGCGCTCCTTGCAGCAGCTGCTGTCGCCCGAATTCGTGGCCCGGGCCAGCTCCGCCGAACTCAGCGATCTCGTGATGGGCGAACCGCTCATCGCGGCCAAGGTGCTGTCCACCGTGAACTCGCCCCTGTACGGCCTGCACAGGCCCGTCACCAACATCGGCCAGGCCGTCACTTTCCTGGGTATCAGCAGCGTGCGCAGCCTCTGCCTGCAATACATGCTGACCGAAGCCTTCAAACCCACACAGGCAGAGGCGCAAAAAGCGTTCGATGCCATCTGGAAAGCCAGCGCCATCGCCAGCGAACTGGCCGTGCGCCTGGGCAAGATGCTGAACCTGCCCGACCAGGCGTCGATGTCCACGCAAGTGGTTCTGGGGTTCGTGGGCCAGCTGGCCACCGCCTCGCTCATCCCCACCGCCGGCATGCCGCGGTGGCTCGGCCGCGACCGGCTCGAACGCGCGCGGCTGGAGCAGGAGCTGCTGGGCCTGAACGCCGTGGAAATCGGCGGCCTGCTCATGAAGTCGTGGGAACTGCCCGCCGCACTGGTGGACGATGTGAACGACATGGGCCGCCTGCTGGTCACCCCGCCGGCCGCCATCGAACCCGAGCGCCTGCCGCGCATCGCGCTCGGCTATCTCTGCGCCCACCTGGGCGAAGGGCTGGCGCAAGGCCGCATCCCGTCGCCCGAGGCACTCACCATCGGCGACGGCGTGGACACCCACCACCTGCGCGCCTGCCTGGCCCACCCCCTGCTCGCGCGCCTGCCCGCTGCGCTGCAATCGCCCGAACTGCAAGCCGCCGTGCGCCAGATGCTGGGCGAGCCGGTCGAGTCCTGATTCAGATCCCGGCGGTCAGCGGCGCGGCCGAACCGTATTCGTTGTCACCCTGGCTGGGCTGCACGGTCCAGTAGATCATCAGGATCAGTCCCAGCAAGGGAATGAAACCCACCAGCTGCCACCAGCCACTCTTGCCGATGTCGTGCAGGCGGCGAGCCGCCGCGGCGATGGAGGGCACCAGGATGGCGAGGCCGAAAACAGCGTTCAGGCCATCGTTCACGATCCCCGTGACCACACCGCCCAGCACCACAAACAACACCCACCACCAGTATTCAGAGCGCGTTGCGCGGCCGCTGAAACTGGCGTATCTGGAAAAACAGGTCTTGATCGCGTCAACGAATCCCATGGGTTCCTCCCAGGCTGTGGTGGCTGGAAAGCGCAGCCCGGCGGGTGCGCCGTTGCCATCATAGACGGCGCCCTCCGCGGCACAATCGGGGTCCGGCGGCACTTGACCTTCATCAAGCCTCCCGGTCCACCCACCCCGTACAGTTGCGCCCCATGAACACCATCGCCACGCCCGAAGCCCCCGCCACCACCACCGGCCTGGAATGGGCCCCCAGCCTGCAGACCGGCGACGACCGCATGGACGAGACGCACGAAGAGTTCGTCACCATGCTGAACCAGCTGCTCGCCACCCCGCAAGCCCAGCAGCTGCCGCTCTACCGCGAATTCGTCGAACACACCGCCGCCCACTTCGCGCAAGAAGAACGCTGGATGCTCGCCACCGGCTTCACCGCCGACAACTGCCACGCCTCGCACCACGCGACCATCATGGAAACGCTGCACGCGGTGATTCCCCACTATCAAAACGACGACCCGGAAATCATCACCCGCCTGGCCGAAGCGCTGGTCGAATGGTTCCCGCA
This sequence comes from Burkholderiales bacterium GWF1_66_17, assembly GCA_001770705.1. Taxonomy (GTDB): domain Bacteria; phylum Pseudomonadota; class Gammaproteobacteria; order Burkholderiales; family Burkholderiaceae_C; genus Hydrogenophaga. Next base: position 315,679 of record MERT01000022.1, read on the forward strand.
GCACGCCGCCAGCATGGACGCCGGCCTGGCCCTGCACCTGAAAGACGTCGGATTCGATTCCCGCACCGAAACCCTGGCCGATCCCGACCGGGTGCGCCCGGCGACGATGAGCGGCTGCGGCAGCGTCAGCTGCAGCTGAACGCGACCGTGCCGCCAACAGCGGCACGGTGGCGCACACCTTGTTTCAAGGTCGGTGCGCCATCCGAAACCCCTACGCTGCCCGTGCGGTAAGCTCGCTGCACTTTGAGCGGGTGTCACCCAAGCTCCAGCCACCGCAGCACCCGCATGTCCCCCAAGCCCCCGCCTCATCCCCGGCAGAATCACCTGCTGGCCGCCCTTTCTCCTGAAGTTCAAGACCGTCTGTTCCCTTATCTGGAACTGGTGGCGTTGCCGCTGCGCGCACTCATGTACGAATCGGGGCGCCCCATGCGCCACGTCTACTTCCCCACCGACGCCATCGTGTCGCTGCAGTACGTGATGGAAAACGGTGCGTCCACCGCGATCCTCGTGGTGGGCAACGAGGGTCTGCTGGGCATCACCCTGTTCATGGGCGGCGACAGCTCGCCCAGCCGGTCGGTGGTGCAGAGCGCCGGCCACGCCTACCGCCTGCCCCGATCGCGGGTGAAGGAAGAATTCAAGCGCCACGGCGAGCTGCTGTTGCTGATGCTGCGCTACACGCAGGCACTGATCACGCAAGTCGCTCAGACCGCCGTGTGCAACCGGCACCACGCCATCGACCAGCAACTCTGCCGCTGGCTGCTGCTGTCCCTGGACCGCCTGTCGAACAACCACCTGACGATGACGCAGGAATTCATCGCCAACATGCTCGGCGTTCGCCGCGAGGGCGTGACGCAAGCGGCGCTGAAGCTGCAGCAGCTCGGGGTGATTTCGTACTCCCGCGGCCTGATCAAGGTCCTCGACCGGCCCCAGCTCGAGGCCCTGAGCTGCGAGTGTTACGGCGTGGTCAAGAAGGAAACCGACGTGCTGCTGCACTACATGCCGCAGCGGCAGGTGATCAAGGACGCCACCACCATCCCGACGGTGACGCTCCCCACGGGCAACGCCGTGCTGGCTGCCTGAGGCATCTCCCCCGGCACCGGCGGCAGCCAGGCGGCCGCGCGACAGCGCTCGCGCCGCACCGATTTCGCGCTATCGCACCAGCCAAACGCATCAATACCTCCATACTGGTGCGTTTCTTGCTATGGATTGGTGCGATTCGCCATGCAGACCCTGTTTTGGCGCTTTCAACGCACCAAAACACGTTTTTCTGCACGGAGATTTTTCATGGACGCACTCAAACAGGGCGCTGACGCCCTGTTCATCCTGCTTGGCGGCATCATGGTCCTGGCCATGCACGCCGGTTTCGCCTTTCTGGAACTCGGCACGGTTCGCAAGAAGAACCAGGTCAACGCCCTGGTCAAGATCCTGGTGGACTTTTCGGTCTCCACCATCGCCTATTTCGTCGTCGGCTACGGCGTCGCCTACGGTGCCTCGTTCTTTGTCGGCGCCGAGACCCTGGCGCAGAAAAACGGCTACGAGCTGGTGAAGTTCTTCTTCCTGCTCACCTTCGCAGCCGCCATCCCGGCCATCATTTCCGGTGGCATCGCCGAACGCGCCAGGTTCTGGCCACAACTGATCGCAACGGCAGTCATCGTCGGTTTCGTCTACCCTTTCTTTGAAGGCATCGCCTGGAACGGCCACTTCGGCGTGCAGGCCTGGATCACCGAAACCACCGGTGCCGCCTTCCACGACTTCGCGGGCTCGGTCGTCGTGCACGCCGTTGGCGGCTGGATCGCGCTGCCCGCGGTCATCTTCCTGGGCGCCCGCGCCAACCGCTACCGCAAGGACGGCGGCATCTCGGCCCACCCGCCATCGAGCATTCCCTTTCTCGCGCTGGGCGCCTGGATCCTCTGCGTGGGCTGGTTCGGTTTCAACGTGATGAGTGCGCAGACGCTGGAAAAAATCTCGGGTCTCGTCGCTGTGAACTCGCTCATGGCCATGGTCGGCGGCACGCTGGCTGCACTGCTGGCCGGAAAGAACGACCCCGGCTTCGTGCACAACGGCCCGCTGGCCGGCCTGGTGGCTGTTTGCGCCGGTTCCGATCTCATGCACCCGCTGGGCGCGCTGGTGGTCGGCGCGGTGGCGGGCGCGTTGTTCGTGGGCATGTTCACGCTGACACAGAACCGCTGGAAGATCGACGACGTGCTCGGCGTCTGGCCGCTGCACGGCCTGTGCGGCACCTGGGGCGGCCTCGCTGCCGGCATCTTCGGCCAACAGGCGCTGGGCGGCCTGGGTGGCGTCAGCTTCAGCGCGCAACTCATCGGCACCGCCCTGGGCGTGAGCTGGGCGTTGCTCGGCGGCGCGGTGGTCTACGGCGCGCTCAAGGCCACCATGGGCCTGCGCCTGAGCCAGGAAGAGGAATACGACGGCGCCGACCTGACCATCCACCGCATCAGCGCCACACCGGACCGGGAAGTGAGCTGGTAAAGCGAATCGCCCGCCGCCTAAGAACCGTCCCGCCCCTCTCCGTGGCCGTGGAGCACATAGTGTCCAAAGGGATACAGGCCCGCCTGCCGGACATCTGGGTTCCGCTCAAGATACCGGTCTGCGGAAAACTTCCGGTAGTCGAGCTGCAGATCACTCTTGTTGCGTATGCACTCCAGGTACAGCTGGGACACCAGCTCGACAAAGCTGGCGTTTTCAGGCACATCGGCGCCACGGTCCGTTAATTCCCTGCGAAGCACCGTGAGCATCTCAGGCGTCGTGCGCCCCAGCCAATCCTTCAGACCCGTGCAGTCCATATCTTGCTCGGAATAGGGCGGTAGTTGCAGGCTTTGCCCCAGGCGAGCCTCCATCCAGCCCATGTCCCAGATATCGATTTCCCGGGTCACCAATCTGGCGGGTATTTCAAACCGGCCAGGAAACAGGCGTCCAAAAACACGCAGCAATTCACGCCAAGCGTGGTGCAAGAGGTCGTTCCTGGACGAGAACATCGGAAAACTGTTCAAGGCGTAGATGCATCTGACTGCGTCCGTCGACAAGGTCGCATTCACCTCCAGGCGGTGGGCAGGCTCTTTCTTCAACCCGAGCCACGATGCAAAATCTGCGATCACATCACCATTCAGCAGCTTCTCACGACGGTACAGCCGATAGGCAACGCGCTCCACCCCGAAGGCGTCTTCGATATGGTGAAAGTTGTCCCAGTATGAAAGTGGGTGCAGGTCATCACCTGCATGACCCCATTTGATCGCTTCCTGAGTGACGGCCTTGACATAGTCAAACGGATCCCTGACATAGGCGTAGACCTGAATGTCGCTGGCGTACTGGTGCAGCAGCGTCGCCAGTTCCCGCGTGGAATCCGGATCGAAATTCGTGATGGCTTCCGCCGACAGAATCAATACTTCGGCTTCACTCGTCCTCAGGCAGGCTTCCAGTGCATCACGGCAGTGCGCCCGAACCCGGTCAAAGTCGCAGGCCGCCACGCCGACCCGCAGCAACTTGCCCGTTCTTTTGTAGTCCTTGTCAAACGCGGTGTTGATCAGGAATGAGTGGTTGTATTCATGCGTGCGATCCACCTCCACCACGGGCGGCAACGGCGCGTATTCGAAAACACCATCCCGGTAACCGGCCAGCGAGGCCTGAATGGCGGTTGATCCCGTCTTGTGCATCCCAACGTGGAGGACGATTTTTTTCATGAGCAGGGTTTCCAGAGAATCCTAGGTTCGGTCGGCCCTCATTTGAAGGCACCCACTGCGGCTGAACCGCACCGGGCATCGCGGAGGCGCAAATAGTCTAAACGGCCGTCAGCGTCGGCTTTGGATGGAACTGCTGGCCCCCGATGTCGAAAACAGGCTACGGTGATCGTCGTGTTGTTCGGGGGCCGTCCCCGAACCAACCCATCCGACACCATGACCACCACCGCATCCACCCACACCGGTAGCTGCCACTGCGGCCGCATCGCATTTGAAGTCCAGGGCGAGATCGACAGTGCGCTCGCCTGCAACTGCTCCATCTGCTCGCGCAAGGGCTCGCTGCTCTGGTTCGTGCCGCGCGCCAGCCTGGTCCTGAAGACGCCCGAGGACGCCGCCTCGACCTACCTGTTCAACAAACACGTGATCCGCCACCGCTTCTGCCCGGTCTGCGGCATCCACCCCTATGGCGAAGGCACCGACCCCAAGGGCAACGCCATGGCGGCGATCAACCTGCGCTGCATCGACGGCATCGACCTCGCGGCCATTCCTGTGCACCGCTTCGACGGCAAAAGCCTCTGAGCGCCGGGGCGCCAGCCGCCCGCCGTCCCTATCATTCGCACAGGCCACCGGCCGCCGCCCTGGCCAGACCAGGCCAGTGCCAGAGGCCGCCGATCCCATGAGCCATTCCCCGCCCACCCTGCCTGACGCTTCGACCGCCCCGCCCGCGAAGGCCACCCGCCGCGAATGGTTCGGGCTGGCCGTGATCGCCCTGCCCTGTCTGGTCTACGCCATGGACCTCACGGTGCTCAACCTGGCCGTGCCCGCGCTCAGCCGGGCGCTCGTGCCCAGCGCCTCGGAGTTGCTGTGGATCATCGACATCTACGGTTTTTTCGTCGCCGGCTTCCTGATCACCATGGGCACGCTGGGCGACCGTATCGGGCGCCGCCGCCTGCTGCTGATCGGCGCGGCCTTCTTCGCCGTGGCCTCGGTGCTGGCCGCGTTCGCGCGCACCCCCAACGAGCTGATCGTGCTGCGCGCGCTGCTGGGCATCGCCGGCGCCACGCTCGCGCCGTCCACGCTCTCGCTGATCCGCAACATGTTTCACGACGAGACGCAGCGCCAGTTCGCCATCGGCGTGTGGATCACCGCGTTCTCGGTCGGCAGCGCCATCGGACCGCTGGTGGGCGGCTGGCTGCTGGAGCACTTCTGGTGGGGCTCGGTGTTCCTGCCCGCCGTGCCGGTGATGGCCCTGCTGCTGGTACTCGGGCCGCGCCTGCTGCCCGAGTACCGCGATGAAAACGCCGGCCGCATCGACGCGCCGAGCGTGCTGCTGTCGCTGTCCGCCGTGCTCAGTCTGATCTACGCCATCAAGGCCATGGCCGAATATGGGCCCAGCCCCGGGCGGCTGGCGCTGCTGCTCGCCGGGGTGGCCCTCGGCGTGGCTTTCGTGCGGCGCCAGAAGCGCATCGATTACCCGCTGCTCGAACTGCGGCTGTTCTCCATTCCCACCTTCCGCACGGCCATCATGGCCTACGGGCTGTCGTGCCTGGCCATGTTCGGCATCTACATCTTCATCGCCCAGCACCTGCAGATGGTGCTGGCGCTCTCGCCGCTGCAGGCCGGCTTGGCCACGGTGCCGTGGGCGGGCGGGTTCGTGTTCGGCTCCCTGGTGCTGGCGCCCTGGCTGGCGCGGCGCTTCGGGCCCGGGCCGGTGATGGTGTGGTGCCTCGCGGCGGCCGCGGCCGGCATGCTGCTGATGGTGTGGGCCGACGGCCCCTGGGCGCTGTGGGTGCTGGTGGCCGGCATGGTCGTGGTCAGCCTGGGCATGGCGCCGGTGTTCGCCATCGGCACCGAACAGATCATCACCTCCGCGCCGCCCGAACGCGCGGGCGCCGCCTCGGCCATCGCCGAAACCAGCTCGGAATTCTGTGGCGCATTGGGCATCGCGCTGTTCGGCAGCGCGGGCACCCTCATCTACCGCCAGCAGCTCGCGCAGGCCGGCGGCGACAGCCTGCCCCCGGAAGCGCTCGCCACCCTGGGCGGCGCCCTCTCGGTGGCCGAACGCCTGCCCGCCGAAGCGGCGCAAGCGTTGATCTTCATGGCCCGCGCCGCCTTCACCGACGCGCTGCAGTTCACCGCCCTCACCGGCAGCGCGCTCATGCTGCTGGCCAGCGTGCTGGCGGCGCGGATGTTGAGGCGACCGTAGCGGCGGCTCTGGCCTCAAGCCAGCACCGTGACCGCCCACTCTCAGTGGAAATCGTCTTCCAGCTGGTGGCGCACCGCCAGAATGGTCACGGTCGAGGCGTCTTCGATTTCGAACAGAGCGACGTAGCCACTGTGCCCGAACGGGATCAGCAGCTCGCGCAGAAACGGGCTCTGACCCGCCTTGCGGTAGATGAAGGGTGAGCGGCCGAGGCTGTCAACCGCGCTGGTGATCGCGCTCAGCGCCCGCTCGGCCACATCCAGGTCTTCGACCGTGCTGGCCCGGTCCAGCAAGAACTGGTAGAGGCGGATCAGGTCGTCGCGGGCGCTGGCGCTGTACCGGACCGCGAAGCTCAACCCTGCACCCGCTTCTGCACTTTGGCACGTGCCTGGGTCAGCATACGGCCCAGCTCGGCATGCACATCACCCGCAGCGAAGTAGGCCCCCGAGGCCTGTGACTCTTCGCGCGAAGCCAGCCCGCGCGCCACGAACTCGGCGCGGGTGCGTCGCCGCTCGATGGTTTCCCGCACCGATGCCTCGATGAACCCCGACAAGGTCTCGCCCTCCTGCAGCACGCTCTGGGCGGCATCGCGCAATTGGGGCTCGACGCGCAGCGAAGGCAAGGTGGCAGTTTTCATGGAATGGCCTGGTGCGTTGCAGATGCGATGCATTTTAGACCCATGCTGCATCACGCACCAGCCCTGAGCGAGTACCTAGACGGCCTCAAACCAGCGTATTGACCTGCGTCCCCACCGATCCGCCATTCGCCAGCGGCAAATCGCCCGCCACCGCGTTCAGCAGCGCCGCCGACGCCGACTCGTGCATGTCCATGGCCTTTTTCATGACGAGGATTTGCGCTTCCTGCGTGGTCTGGCTGTTGCCCATCTGAATCACGCGATCCATGAGCAAAGCCGGTGAGACGTTCATGTCCATGGTGGGTCCTTGAATGGTGTCCCTTCTTTATCGGCCCCCTGCACCAACAACTTGATCCGCACCGTCTTCCCACCCCGCTCGTGTGGCTTGCCACCCCGGTAACAAACCGTACACAATGGCCGCCGAGGCATCAGCCCACCACAACGCCACCCAGGGAGGGGAGCCATGAACGACGCCCAGCCGCGCCCGTTCCACATCCGCATCGACCGCGAACTCACGCACCCGCAGGTGATCGCCCTGCAGGAGGAGCACCTCGCAGGCATGCGCGCCGCCTCACCGCCCGAATGCGTGTTTGCGCTGGACCTGAACGGCCTGCGCCGGCCGGAGATCACGTTCCTGACCGCCTGGCGCCGCGCGCCTTCTGATTCACTTGGCGACGACGACGAACTGCTCGCCATGGGTGCCCTCAAGGAACTGGCGCCCACCACCGCCACCGCAGGCGGGCACGGCGAACTCAAGTCCATGCGGACCCGCGCGCGCCACCTGCGCCAGGGCGCCGCACAAGCCATCCTCACCAAACTGCTCGCCATCGCGCGACAGCGCGGCTACGCACGGGTCAGTCTGGAAACCGGCAGCACGCCGGCGTTTGAACCGGCGATGGCGATGTACCGGCGGTTCGGGTTTGTGGAATGCGGGCCGTTTGCGGATTACCGGGAAGATCCGTTTAGTCGGTATTTGGGGCGCGGTTGCAGGCGTAAGATATGGCGGTCTCGACGTTAATCCGTTGCGCTCAAACGCTGTTTTTTTACTTTCAATTCAAGCCTTTTTAAAATGAGAATTTTTGTTCTACTTCTATCGGTTGCTCTGAGTGCATGTTCCGTCAAACTGAAAACTGTTGGTAGCTTTGAAGATTACGACGAGCTATTTGTTGGAGACGTGGTTCACAATCCAATCGCCGGTGGTTCTGAGATTCAAGTGGAAACTTTGCGGTCGAAGGTTCGGTGTCATGGATATGGATATGGAACCGGTCAAGGCGGGGGTTCGTTTGGTTGTGCAGGGCAACGTGGGCGAGCCGACTTGACCTGCACAGACGGAAGGAAGGTCGTTGTTGACTACGTTGCCACGGCCTGCTCAAGAGGATATGGGAGCGGAGTTGACCAAAATGGAGCCAAGTTCAACGTGGTCTTTGGCTTGGAAGAGGATGCAGCCCGATCAGAGCTTGCAAAGATTGCTATTGATAGTAATGCTAAGCCTTCGCTGCCTGTCTATAAGCCTAAGGAGACAAGAAAGGAGAAGGGCTTCGCGACAGGTACTGGATTTTTCGTGTCGACCCAAGGTCACCTCGTTACCAATTTCCACGTGATCGATGGCAGCAACGAGATAACTATCAAGCTTCCATCTTCTGGGCAGTTTGTGCAAGCACGTTTGATTCAGAAAGATCCTGCAAACGATATAGCGTTGCTAAAGATTGATGCGACAACCCGCCCGATACCAATTGCTAGGCAATCTCTTCCATCAAAAGGCGAGGAAGTCCTCACGCTGGGATATCCCTTGGTCGCTATCCAAGGCCAAGAGCAGAAAGCGACGTTTGGACGAATCAACGCCCTAACAGGTATCCGAGACGATGTTAGATTCCTCCAAGTTGATACTCCGATTCAACCAGGGAACTCTGGTGGACCTCTTCTCGACATTAGCGGAAGAGTTGTTGGTGTGGTGACTGCGACGTTGGATCAAATCATCACGCTGAGATCGTCCGGATCTCTACCACAGAACGTCAACTATGCAGTCAAGTCTGACTACATCATGCCATTGCTAAAAATGAATAGCATAGAAACATCGGCAGGTGCTGCAGCCAATCCTCTGACAATGAAAGAAGTTATCGAACAGCGAGAGGCTTCCGTCGTGTTGGTTATTGCTAAGTGATCGTGGCAAGCTGCCGCGTTAGACGCCACAACCCTCGGTGCACTCGGCGCAATGGGGTCAGATCTTGCCTTTTGATTTCAACTCAAATCAATTGCCCCACGGCTACCCGCGCTGAAGAGCACAGATCAAACGTGGCTCTCAGGCGGATCCATGTCCTTGCCCATTTCAAGTTGGACCAGCCAGGCTTCTGCTTCTTCGGCTGTGAGGTGCAGTCCCGAAATGGGCATGGGGTCAGGTCTTGCCTTTTGCCTCCACCGCTCACTTGCCAATCTGCAGTCCATCCCGCAACACCGTCTTCAAAACCTTTCCATAGTTATTCTTAGGCAGCGCGTCCACGATCACATAGCGCTTGGGCCGCTTGAACCGCGCAATCTGATCCAGGCAGAAGGCATCGAGCGCCTTTGAATCCACAAGCCCGGGGGCCCCTGCCTGCGGCACCACGAAGGCCACCACGATTTCGCCCCACTCGGGGTCGGGTGCGCCGACCACGGCCACTTCAGCCACGCCGGGCGCGGTGAGCAGCACTTCTTCCACCTCGCGCGGGTAGATGTTCGATCCGCCGCTGATGATGAGGTCCTTGCTGCGGTCCTTGAGGGTCAGGAAGCCGTCGGCGTCGAGCGAGCCCATGTCGCCGGTCCAGAGCCAGCAGTCGCGCACGGCGGTGGCGGTGGCTTCGGGGTTGCGCCAGTAGCCGGCCATGACGCTGTCGCCCTGGATCAGCACTTCGCCCACCTCGCCCGCGGGCAGCGGCTCGCCGTCTGGCCCCGCGACGCGGATGCGCACGGGGGTCTGCGCCACGCCGACGGAGGCGAGGCGTTCGGCGTGGCGCGGGTGGCTGGCGTCGGCCAGGTGCGCGCGGCTGAGCGCGGTGCCGACCATGGGGCTTTCGCCCTGGCCGTAGATCTGCACGAAGCGCGGGCCCATCACGCGCAGGGCGCGCTGGATGTCGGCCGCGTACATGGGCGCGCCGCCGTAGACGACGGTCTTGAAACTTGCACCGCACTGCCCGGGCGTGAGGCCCAACGCCTCGGCTTCGTCCACGATGCGTTTGACGATGGTGGGCGCGGCGAACAGCGACAGCGGCCCGATCTGCCGGCCGAGCGCGAACAGCTCGGCCGCTTCAAACCCGCCCGAGGCGGGCACCACGTGGCGCGCGCCGGCCATGAGGTGCGGGATGGCGTAGAGGCCGGCGCCGTGCGACATGGGCGCGGCGTAGGCAATGGCGTCGCCCGGGTCGACGTGATCGACGTCGTTGAAGTAGGTCAGCCCCATGGTCATCAGATTGCGGTGCGTGATCATCACGCCCTTGGGGCGGCCGGTGGTGCCGCTGGTGTAGAACAGCCAGGCGGTGTCTCCGGCGGCGCGTTCTTCGATGGCGGGCAGGGCTTCGCCGGCTTCCAGCCACGCGGTGCAGGCGGCGGATTCGGCGTCCATCACGCCGTCCAGCCCCGTGAGTGCGGCCGGGTCGGGCGCCACGTCCGACGTGACGAAGGCCCAGCGCGCGGCCGAGTTGTCCACGATCCACTGCACTTCCTTCAGGTGCAGCTTGGCGTTGACCGGCACGACCACCAGCCCGGCCCACCAGGCGCCGAACATCAGCTCCAGGTAGCGCGGGTGGTTGCGCATGAAGATCACGACGCGGTCGCCCGGCGTCAGGCCGGCCGCACGCAGGTGAGCGCCCACTCGCGCAGCGCGCGCGGCCCACTCGTCGTGGGTGGCCACACACTGGGTGCCGTTGAAGATGGCGGGGCGTTGCGGGTGTTGCAGGGCCCTGCGCAGCAGCAGGTGGGCGAGGTTCATGGCTTGTCTCCAGTGGTGACTTGTTGCCGCCACGATAACGCGGAGCGGGCTATCTAGAATGCAGGCCTGCAGGGGGCTGTGACCGATGTTCTGGGAGGCTCCTGTGGCCCATCTGCGTTCGCGCTTGCTCCAAATCCTGTTGCCCGCCCTGCTCTCTGCGGGCCTCCTCCTCGCCACCGCGCTGAACTACCCGCTGCTCACGCTCGGCCTGGTGGCCGTCTCGGTGGCCATGTTCTGGGCCGCGCTGTGGTCTGCCGCCGTGCTGCTGGGCGGCCGCGGTGCCCGGGTCCTGGCCGTGCTGGCGCTGGGGCTGGGCTGGTTTGCCGAGCAGATGGGTTCGTCCCGTGGCTGGTTCTTCGGCCGCTACACCTACACCGACGTGCTGGGCCCCCGGCTGGGCGATGTGCCGCTGGCGATTCCGCTGATGTGGCTGGCCCTGTGCCTGGTGGGTTATGTACTGGCCAGCCTCATGCTGTGGCGCACGCCGGTGCACGCGGCGCCCACGCTCAAGAGCGGCGCGCTGACCGCCTGGCTGGCCGCGATGATCGTGACCACCTTCGATCTGGGAGCCGACCCGTACTTCGTCTACGTGCTCAAGGCCTGGATCATGGAGAAGCCCGACGGTGGCTGGTTTGGCGAAACGCTGCAGGGTTTCACGGGCTGGATGCTGGTGTCCTTTGTGATCGTCGCCGTGTTCCAGGCGCTCGCCGCACCCCGCCGTGTGCCGGCCATCGGGCGCCAGACCCGGCTAGCGGCCTGGGTACCGATCGGGCTGTACGCCAGCGGCCTGGTGTTCCAGGTGCTGTTCGGCCATCCGATCGAAATCCGCGCCATCGCCTTTTTTGCCATGGGCATGCCCACCCTGATCGCGTGGGTGGTCTGGCGGCACTGGACCCCGGCCCGCGCCGAGGTGCCCCAGGCACAGCCCGTCTACAGCGTGCCGCTGGCGCCGATGGGGTTGCAGGCCGACCCGCTGGCGGACCAGACCGTGGCGGCGCTCATCGGGCCGTGGTCCGGCGCCGACGGGGCCACCGGCCCGGCCACGGACCGGCTCGCCGCCGCCACCCGGCTCATGGCGGGCTGGACCAGCAACGGTGCCCTGGCCGACTGGGGGCAGGACGACGTCGCAGCCGCGGCGGCCGATCCGGCGGTGGTGGCGGCGTTGCGCGTCTATGTGAGCGAGGGGCGCGCGCTGCCCGCCTGGGCCGACGCGGCCAAGGTCGAGCGCGCCGAGGCCATCTTCATGGAGCAAGGCCCGCTGTCGTGCACACTGCTGTTCTGCTCGAGCCTGCCGGAGTGTTACGTGCTGCCCAACCTGGCCGAGGTGCTGCACATCGCGGGCCAGCTGGAGCAGCACACCGAGCACCGCATCCGCCAGACCGCGGCCATGGTGTTCCCGGTGATGATGAAGGGCGGGCTGATGGACGCCAGCGGCGCCGGTGTGGCCCAGGTGCTCAAGGTGCGGCTGATCCACGCCACCATCCGCCACCTTATCCTGCGCGGTGAGCCGCAGACGGTGCGCGGCCAGGTGGCGCCGCTGCTGCAGGCCGGCGCGCCCACCGGCATGCACGCGGCCCTGATGTCGCACGGCTGGGACGTGGACCGCCAGGGACTGCCCTGCAACCAGATCGAGCTGGCCTACACCCTGCTGACCTTCAGCTACAGCTTCCTCAAGGGCATGCGCACGCTGGGCCTGGGCCTGCCGCGCGCCGACGAAGAGGCCTACCTGCACGCCTGGAACGTGATGGGCCATGTGCTGGGTGTGCGGCGCGAGCTCATGGCCGACACCATGGACGAGGCCGCCTCGCTGTTCGAGCGCATCCAGGCACAGGCGCGTGGGCAGACGGTGAGCCCGGACGCGCGGCCGGCCCTGGGCCGCGCGCTCATGCAGACCATGGAGCGCACGATCCGCCTGCCGGTGGTCCGGGGCATCCCGGTGCCGCTGACGCGCTGGCTGATCGGGCCGGACACCGCGCGCGCCATCGGCGTGGACGAGCGCGTGTCCTGGCCCACCCGGCTGCTGTTCGGGGCGGGCCGGTTGCTGGTGCGCCTGATCGACACCGTGGTGCGGGTGTTCTCGCCGGGTTTCTCGCTGTCCCGGATGTTCACCCGCATCGTGGGCTACCACCTGCTGACGCACTTTCTGCTGGACCAGACCCGCCCGCTGAACCTGCCCGACCAGTTGCTCAACCCCCTGACAGACACCGTGGCGGCCTGGAGCGACGACCCCGGTGCCCCGGGCTGGCTCAACCGCCTGGAAGACCGCTGGACGACCACCGGGCACTGGCGGCCCGCGCACGGTGTCGGCACGACGAAGCGGCCCGTTCCAGACGCAGAAGCTGTCGCTTCCTGATCAATGCCTTTCATGAGCGATACAAACATTCACGACGCCGCCATGCATCGGACCACCGCCCACCCCAACCCGACCCATCGCTGCGCTGTTTTCATGACCCGGGTGGTGGCGGTGGTGGCTCTGCTGCTGGGCCTGGGGCTGGCCCTGTGGTCCGGCCATGCACGGGCCACCGAGGGCGAAGGCGACGTCACCCTGCAGACCCATTTCTGGGTGGACGAGTCGGGCACCAAGGGCATCGCCGATGTGGTGGCGCTGCCGCCCAACAGCTTTCAGCCCATGGCGACATTCCGCGCCTTCCAGCTCGATGGCACCGCCCTGTGGATGCGCCTGGAGCCGCCCCGCCTGGACGCCCGTCAGCGCTGGCACCTGATGCTGAGCGCGGCGGCCTTCACCGACGAGGCATCCCTGTACAGCCGTGACCCCAACGGCGCCTGGCGCGAACAGCGCTCCGGCGACCACCTGCCGGTGTCGCAGTGGGACCACCCAGGCCAGACCCCCGTGTTCGCCCTCGATCCCCAGGGCGCCGGCCCGGTCTGGCTGCGGGTGGTGAACGCCCCCGCGCCCACCAGCCCGCGCCTGCTGCTGCTGACCGAAAACAGCCTGCAGGACATGCGGTACTGGACCTTCCTCATGATCGGTGGCTACCTCGGCTTTGGCCTGCTGGTGTTCTTCCTGGGCTGGGTGCACGCGCGGCTCTACGCCGACCGCGTGTTCATTGCCTACTGCTGCTACGTGGCCTGCATGCTGGGTTTCCAGGCCGCGTTCACCGGTGTCGGTGGCCTGTTTTTCTGGCGCCACTCGGCGTGGTGGAACGATGTGGCGCCCGCCGTGTTCATGCTCTGGCTCACGGCCTCGGGCATCTGGTTCGTGCGCGAGGTCTGCGCGGTTTCGCGCTACCACCGCGGTGTGGACCGCTTCGTGCTGGGCTGGTCGGTGTTTGGCCTGCTGTACGCCGTGGTCTACGTGGCGTGGATGAGCCCCACGGCCTTCCTGGTGCTCAACGTCTACGGCCTGCTGTCGGTCCTGCTGAGTTTTTCCCTGTGCATCTGGACCTGGCGCCTGGGCGAGACCTACGCCGGCTGGATGGCGCTGGGCTTCCTGCCGGTGCACCTGGGCTACCCCTTTCCCGCGCTGCGCAGCGCGGGCATCCTGCCCGACAGCTGGGCCACGCAGTACGCGGTGCTGATCGGCTCGGCCATCGAGATCCCGCTGCTGCTGTACATCCTGCACCGCCGCGCCAAGGATTTCAACGAAAACCGGGCCCGCCTGCGCGCCATCGACAGCACCGAACCCCTGACCGGCCTGACCATCGTGCCCGTGCTCCACCTGCGCCTGCGCGACGCCCTGCGCCGCGCCCGGCGCTATGGCCACCCGTGTGGCCTGGTGCTGGTGGAGCTGACCAACCACGGCGAGATCGTGGCCCGCGAGGGCCGCGAGGCCGGCGACCGCGCGCTGGTGGTGGCTGCCTCGCGCCTGTCGGCGGTGGTGCGCGAGGTGGACACCGTGTCCCGCATCGCCGACACGCGCTTTGCGGTGCTGGTCGAAGGGCCGTTGCGGCCCGAAGAACTCAAGCTGCTGGCACAGCACATCGTGGCCAAGGGGCTGGAGCGGGTGCCTGCGCTGCCGGCCGGGCTGCCGCTGCGCTTTCGCCTGGTGTCGGCCACCTTGTCCGACACCGCCGACACGACCGACGAGCCGGTTGACGAGATCCTGCTGCTGGAGCGCCTGAACACGTCACTGGACCGGATGGCGGCGGACCCGCGCCGGGTCGTGCGGCATCTGTCGCCGAGCGTGCCGGCCCGGACATAGGCGCGCCTGGTCGGCGATGGCGCTCCACAGTGCGGGTCATCTGACGCGCATCGGCCACCCGGCGCTGCGGCCTGCCGTACAGTGGCGGACATGCCCCCCTTGCCCACGTTCATTCAAGCCCTGCTGGACCCGGCCCTCTATCTGCACCCGGTGGAGCGCGTGGAGCTGATGGAAACGCACGGCGCCTGGGTGTTGCTGGCGGGGGATTTCGCCTACAAGATCAAGAAGCCAGTGCGTTTTCCCTTCATGGATTTCAGCACCCTGGCCCTGCGCCGCCAGGCCAGCCAGACCGAGATCCGGGTGAACCGGCGCTTCCAGAACCTTGACCAGCCCGCGACGCAGCTCTACCTGGACGTGTTGCCCATCGTGGGCACGCCCGAGGCGCCGCGCTGGGGCGAGCCCGGCCCGGCCGACGCGGGGCAGGCGATCGAGTTCGCGGTGCAGATGCGCCGCTTCGACGAGGCGGCCCGGCTGGACCACCTGTGCGAGCGCGGCGCGCTGACGCCCGAACACATGAGCGGGCTGGCGCGGCGCATGGCGGCGTTTCAGGCCCGGTCCGCGGTGGCCGGCAACGGCGACCCCTGGGGCCACCCGACCGCGGCCATGCGCTGGCCGCGCGACAACTTCAGCACCCTGCGCACGGCCCTGACCGACCCCGCCGACGCCGCCCTGGTGCGCGAGCTGAGCGACTGGACCGAGCAGCGCTTCAACGCCATCGAACCGCTGCTGTCCCGGCGCCGGCAGAAGGGGCGCGTGCGCGAGGGGCATGGCGATCTGCACCTGGCCAACCTGGTGCTGATCGACGACGAGGTCCTGCCCTTTGACGCCATCGAGTTCAACGACGGCTTGCGCTGGATCGACGTGGCCAACGACATGGCCTTTGTCTGGATGGACCTGCTGGCCTACGGCCGCCCCGGCCTGGCCAACGTGCTGCTGAGCGCCTGGCTCGATGCGAGCGGCGATGTGTCTTCGCACACCGTGTGGACCTTCTTCGCCAGCTACCGCGCCGGGGTGCGCGCCAAGGTGGCGGCGATACGACTGGGGCAGCTGGGTGGCGCAGGCGCCTCGCCCGAAGCCGACGCGTGTCTGGCCGAAGCCCGGCGCTACCTGGCGCTGGCGCGCGACATCGCCCACCCGCCCGCACCGCAACTGCTCATCACCCACGGCCTGTCGGGCAGCGGCAAGACCTGGGCCTCCAGCCGCTGGCTCGCCGCCGAGACCAGCGGACGCGCGATCCGCCTGCGCTCCGACGTGGAGCGCAAGCGCCTGCACGGCATGAGCGCGCTGGCGGCCAGCGGCTCGGGCCTGAACGCCGGGCTCTACAGCCCGCAGGCGCACGGCGACACCTACGCCTCGCTGCTGTCGCGCGCGCGCATGCTGCTCGCCGACGGCTGGACGGTGCTGGTGGATGCGGCTTTTCTGCGCGCGGCCGAGCGCGCCGATTTCGCGGCGCTGGCGCAGGGCGCGGGCGTGCCGTTTCACATCCTCGCCTGCGAGGCGCCGGTGGACGTGCTGCGCGCGCGCATCACCGAGCGGCAGGCGCGCGGCGCCGATGCGTCGGAGGCCACCGTGGCGGTGCTGGAACAGCAGCTGGGCTGGCTGGAACCGCTGTCGGACGCCGAGCGGGCGCAGGCCCTGCCCGCCGCCAGCTGAAGCGCAGCCGCCGGTTCAGCGGCCGAAGATGCCGCGCAGGATGCTGCCGGCCGCGCCGGGCAGACCCGAGGGCTTTTCTGCCTGCTCCTCGGCGGGAGCGCTGTCGCTGTTGCTCTCGCTGCCGCCGGCCATGCCCCCCATGTCCATGCCCAGCATGGCCATGGTCTGGCTCTTGGTGCGCACGCGCACCGTCCACTCCGGCTGCCAGGACTTGGGCGCATTGGCCGGGCGCGCCGGATGGCTCAGGTGGCTCTCGGGGCCGTAGGCGATCATGCGCAACATGGCGCCGCCCGCCTCGCCCCCCGGGCTGGCAAAGATGCCCTGCGGCACGGCGCACTCGGTGGTGCCCGGCGACAGAAGCACCTTGTCTTTCACCCACTTGGCACTGGTGCTTTCGGTGAGGTAGTCGAACAGGCCGAGCCCGGCGTCACCGTTGTCGGCGCTGGACCAGAGCACCATGTCCTGTCCCACCGCACCCATGGCGTGCAGGTGGTAGGCGTGGGCGCGCGGCACGGTCAGCCAGCTCAGCTGGATGCTCTCCGTGAGCTGCCCCTGGCTCTGCAGGCGGATGGCGGACATGAGGTCCTGGCGCTCGGCCAGCTGGAAGCGCATGGACTCGGGCACGCCTTCGCCGCGCACCTGGTGTTCACCCACGAGCGAGGTGTCGGCCTTCGGGTTCACGGTGTTCTTCTCGTTGGGGTAGAGCGCGTGCTGCGCGCCCACCTTGGCGGCGCGCTCGGGCGCGTGCCGCCCGGCCAGCACCGGCGCCCACTGCGCCGGGTTGCTGGCGAGGTTGATCACCTTCGGCTGGCCGGGGCGCACCTTGTCGCCGCAACCCCAGTACACCAGCAGGCGGCCCTTGACCTCGGGCACCTCGCCGGGAGCGCTGTCACCCGGCTCCTTGAAACTCGGGCTGGGCGGCACCAGCGGCAGCTGCTCGCCCATGCCCATGGTCGGCGGGATCGCGAGCGCCGCCTCGGTGCCGGGTTTGCGCGGGTTGTAGAGCGCGAGGTCGATCACGCGGTTGGGCGGGAAGGCGCCGGTCAGGCTGGGTCCGCTGCCCTGCTGGATGAAGCGGCCGCTGGCGTGGCCGTAGGTCTGCGAACCGCCACCGCCACGACCGCCGCCGAAGAGTCCGCCGATCATGCCGCCAACACCGCCCTGCAACATGTCGGGCATGCCGGTCATGGTGGAGGTGGACAGGTCAACCCACAATTGTGTGGGCGCCGTCTGCGCCTGCGCCACCACAGGCGCCAGCGCCAGTGTGGCGGCTGCCGCCAGGGGTTGAAGGACTTGAACGGCGTGCTTCGAAAAACGGTGCTTCATGGTGTTCCTCCGGTGTGTGGCCTCCCACCCAAATCATGATACGCCGGGCACCTGACGCCTCCAAGGCGGTTCAGCGTGGCGACATCCTCCGGTTGGGGCATCAGAAATTTCAAACCCCACTGTCCCGCTTTCACAAGCCTTTTCCGGTCGGCCTCGCTAACATCGCGGGCAGTTCACCCATCGCCACCCCGGAGACAAACCCCATGACCGTGATCACCACCATCGAAGACCTGCGCGTGCTGGCCAAAAAACGCGTGCCGCGCATGTTCTACGACTACGCCGATTCCGGCTCCTGGACCGAGAGCACCTACCGCGCCAACAGCGACGATTTCCAGAAAATCAAGCTGCGCCAGCGCGTGGCGGTGAACATGGAGAACCGCACCACGGCCACCACGATGGTGGGCCAGGCCGTGAAGATGCCGGTGTGCATCGCGCCCGTGGGGCTGACGGGCATGCAGAGCGCCGACGGCGAGATCAAGGCGGCCAAGGCCTGCGAAAGGTTCGGCATCCCGTTCACGCTGTCGACCATGAGCATCTGCTCGATCGAAGACGTGGCCGAGCACACCACCGCGCCGTTCTGGTTCCAGCTCTACATGATGCGCGACCGCGAGGCCATGGCCCGCATGATCGAACGTTGCAAGGTGGCCAAGTGCAGCGCGCTGGTGCTCACGCTCGATTTGCAGGTAATCGGCCAGCGCCACAAGGATTTGAAGAACAAGATGCGCGCGTCGGTGATCCCGTCGCTGGGCAACGTGCTCAACATCGCGACCAAGCCGCGCTGGGTGCTGGGCATGATGGGCACGCGCCGCCACACCTTCCGCAATCTGGTGGGCCACGTGAAGGGCGTGAGCGACATGAGCTCGCTCGCGTCCTGGACCAACGAGCAGTTCGACCCGACGCTGAACTGGGCCGACGTGGCCTGGGTGAAGCAGCAGTGGGGCGGCAAGCTCATCCTGAAGGGCATCATGGACGTGGAAGACGCGAAGCTGGCCGTCGCCAGCGGGGCCGATGCCATCGTGGTCAGCAACCACGGCGGGCGCCAGCTCGACGGTGCGCCGAGCAGCATCGAGGCGCTGCCCGCCATCGTGGCCGCGGTGGGCGATCAGATCGAGGTCTGGATGGACGGCGGCATCCGCAGCGGGCAGGACGTGCTCAAGGCCTGGGCGCTGGGCGCACGCGGCACCATGATTGGCCGCGCCATGGTCTACGGCCTGGGTGCCATGGGAGAAGCAGGCGTGTTGAAAGCGCTCGAGATCATCCACAAAGAGCTGGACATCACCATGGCCTTCTGCGGCCACACCAACATCCAGAACGTGAACCAGAGCATCCTGCTGCCCGGCACCTACCCCAAGGCCGCTTGAGGGTTTAGACGGAGCGACGTGCCCAACCCAGAGCGCGGTGGAACCGGCTTCGCCGGGCCACTCGCGCTGCCCCTTGAGGGGCGGAGCGGTTACGCGCAGCGAACAAGCGACGGGGGGTGGACCCATTCACTCCAGCGCGTTCAGCGCTGGCAGCAAGGCCGCCCAGTAGTCCTCCAGATCCGGCTTGCCCCTGCGCGTGCGGGCCGTGCACCAGGCCAGCCCCTGGCGCTCGACCTGTTCCATCAGGTCGGTGGTCAGTTCCGCTTGCGTTCCCAGCCCCACGATGGTCGGCAAATGGTGCACTTGGCGGCAGGCCGCGAGCACCCGATCAACGATGCGCTGGTTGGCGGTCGCATCCTGGTCAAGCAGCACCACCACCGCCGTGTAGTCGGGCAGGAATGCGTGTGTCATGCCCATGGCCAGCCCCTTGCGGGCGTTCGCGATCAGCCGCAGACCCTGCCGACCGTGGGCAGGCAGATCGAGGTAGTCGCTCTCCACGTCGGGGGCATCGTCGGCCGCGCCAGCGAAGCGGCGCCGCACCAGGGGCTGCCGCTGCGCGCGCGCCAGCCAGGTGATCAGGTCGAACGCCCGGGCGCCTCGCGCCGAGAGCAGCATGATCCGGGGGTACTGGCCCAAGGGTGTCGGCATGGCGGCCACGGCCGGCGAGCAAAGCGCCAGCCACACGCTGGCCGGGTCCACCACCTGGCCCGACTCGAACCGGTCCAGCTGCTCGAACACACGCAGACCAAAGGCATCGGGCCGTTCGGGCGTCTGCACGATGGAGCCGATCCAGGGGCGGAACAGCCGGGGCCGACCCACGCTGCGGTGAATCACCTTGATCCCCTGATGCCGCGGATCCTGAGCCACGCGTTGCAACAGCGCCTGGATCGCGCCCTCCGGTCCTTCCATCCATTCGACGAACCAGCCGCTCATGTACAGCAGCGCCACGCGAATGCCCTCCGGCCCGTTGTGTGCCAAGGCGTGGTCGCGGATGCGGCGCATCTCGTCCAGCACCGCCTCCTGCACCAGACACACACTGGCATAAACCAGGCGGCCAACGGGCAGCGTGGGCACCTCTGACCCGCTGTCGGGCCAGTCGGTGATGGTTTGGTCGGATTCGTTGATGGACATCGCAGCGAAGTCGTCTGACGTGGGGGTGCGTGGGAGAATGCGCCGTGCCTGAAGCTCCCGAAAAGGGGCCGATGGTAATCCCACTTCACCTGAATGGGAAAAAGAAAACCGCTACCGCCATGACATCCATCAACTCCACCGAAATTTCCGATCGCCGCGTCAGCCCCTGGTGGCGCGCACTGGCCATTTTTTTGCTGCTCGTGCTGCTGATCGGCTGGGCTGCCCACAGCAGCCTGATGACGCAGCTGCAGGCGCAGATCCAGCACGCCCAGGCCCGACTGGTTGAGGTGCCACAGATCCGACAGGTGGCCTTGTTGCAGGACAACCAGCAAAAGCCCGCCATGCTCGCCACCTACAACCCCAAGGACGGTGCGCTGCTGCTGCAGCGGCTCAACGACGTGAAAGAAGGCCGCGAAGACAGCATGCAGGTCTGGGCCATCGCGGGCGATGCCGCACCGCGTTCGCTCGGTGTGATCGAGAGCAAATACAAGACGCTGCAGATGCCGGTGAAGGAGGCCGATCTGCAAGGAGTGACCGAGCTGGCCGTCAGCGCCGAGAACAAAGGCGGCGTGCCCGCCGGCACCGGCCCCAGCCTGCCCTGGCTGTTCAAGGGCTGGCTGGTGGTGAAGTCGATCTGATCCGCCCCTTGGCCAAACGCTTCCCCGTCAACCCGCCCCACCCGGAGCGCAACTGCTGGGGTTGCGACCGCTTCTGCGCCGCCGATGCCCTGCTGTGCGGCAACGGCTCGGAACGCACCCAGCACCCGATAGAAACCTTCGGCCCGGGTTGGGAAAGCTGGTCAGGCATTCCCGGGGACATGGAAGGCAGCACGGTGGTGGCAGAGACGCCTGCCACCGATGCAGACCCCACCGGCTGAGCCTATTCAACCCGGCGTAGCCTGCCTGCGACCGATCACCTCAGATTTCCAGGCTCCGGAGCACCACCCCGACACATGAAGCGGTGCAGCCCAAGGCATCTCCGGCGCGACATGCCCGAACCGAGAACCCGGCGGAACCGGCTTTGCCGGGCCGCATCGGGTTGCCCCCTTTGAGGGGGTCGCGCGAAGCGCGGCGGGGGTGACTCACTCCAGCTCGTATTCGAACGTGCTCACCACGCGCAGCCGCTTGCTGCGCGAGCTACCGTCATCAAAGTCGTTGCCGTCGGTGCCGGTGATGCGGATCGCGCCCTGGTTGGCGTTCTTCAGCGGGCCGAGGCTGGCGCCGGCTTCGGCCGCGAACTTGTCGGCCTGCTCGCGGGCGTTGCGCGTGGCTTCGGCCAGCAGTGGCGCCTTGATGTCGTTGAATCCACGCAGCTGGTAACGCGGACCGCTGACACCTTCGCCGTCGCCGCCGAGCTGGATGCCGCCCTGGATCAGCGGATCCACCGCCAGCGCGGCGCTGGCCACGTCGGCCACCCGGCTGGTTTTCACCAGCACCTGAGCACTGCCGTTGAAGCGGAACGGCACATTGCCTTGCGCGTAGTCGCGCGCCATCAGGTCCTGCACCTGCAGGGGCCGGGCTTCGAGTTCGGCGTCGGTGAAACCGCGCTCCTTCAGGAAAGCCAGCACCTTTTCGCGGTCGGCGGCCAGCGCCTGCTGCACCGTACCGAACTCGTTGCCAGCACGGCGAAAGCTCAGCGTCCAGATGGCGAAGTCGCTCTCCACGTCTTTTTCGGCCAGGCCTTTGACGGTGACCGAGCGGTCCGACATGCGGAAGCGCTCCAGGCCCTGGCTGACGGACCATCCGGCCACGGCGATGCCCGCACCCACCAGCATGGCGGCGATCAGGCGGGACAGTGTGTTCATGTTGGTGCTCCGAAAACGGCGGCGCGACGGCGCTGCGCAGATGGACCATCTTAGCCCGGCTTCCCCCGCACGCGCGGCGCTATGCTTGACCGTGTGACCGCTCCCGCCACCCCGCCCGCCCCTCTGCCCCGGCGCATTGCGCACCTGGACATGGACGCGTTTTTTGCGTCGGTGGAGCTGCTGCGCTATCCGCAGCTCAAGGGCCTGCCGGTGGTCATTGGCGGCGGACGGCGGCGCGAGGACGACGTGCTCGCCCGCCTGCGCGAGGCCTACCCGGAACGCGACTGGTCCGATGGCGACCTATCGCGCATCCCGATCGACTTCTTCCCCCGCCTCTCGGGCTACACCGGGCGCGGCGTCATCACCACCGCCACCTATGCGGCACGGCAGTTCGGCGTAGGCTCAGCCATGGGACTCATGAAAGCGGCCAAGCTCTGCCCGCAGGCGATCCTGCTGCCGGTGGACTTTGAGGAGGTGCGCCGCATCTCGCGCCTGTTCAAGAGCACCATCCTGGAGATCGCGCCGGTGATGGAGGACCGCGGCGTGGACGAGGTCTACATCGACTTCACCGAGGTGCCCGGCGGCCAGCGTGAGGGCGGGCGCGTGCTGGCTCGACTCATTCAAAAGAGCATCTTCCAGGCCACCGGCATCACCTGCTCCATCGGTGTGGCGCCCAACAAGCTGATCGCCAAGATGGCGAGCGAGTTCAACAAGCCCAACGGCATCAGCATCGTCTGGCCCGAGGACCTGGAGGACAAGATCTGGCCGCTGCCCTGCCGAAAGGTCAACGGGGTGGGCCCCAAGGCCGATGAGAAGCTGCAGGGGTATGGAATCCACACCATCGGCGAACTGGCGGCGCGCGAGCCCGGCTGGCTGATCGAGCATTTCGGCAAGAGCTACGGCCACTGGCTGCACGAAGTGAGCTGGGGCCGCGATCAGCGCCCGGTGGTGACCGAGAGCGAGCCGGTGAGCATGAGCCGCGAAACCACCTTCGAGCGCGACCTGCACGCGGTGCGCGACCGCGCCGAACTGGGCGCGGTGTTCACGAAACTCTGCGAACAGGTCGCGGACGACCTGCAACGCAAGGGCTACGCTGGAAAAACCATCGGCATCAAGCTGCGGTATGACAATTTCCAGAGCGTGACGCGCGACGTGACGATCGATCACTTCACCGACGACGCCGCCACCATCCGCCGCCAGGCCGGCCTGTGCCTCAAGCGTGTGGATCTGACCCGCCGCATCCGTCTGCTGGGCGTGCGCGTGGGCAAGCTGGTCAAGCCCGGGACAGAAGGCGAACAAGCCTCGGGCTACAGTGAAAGCCATTCCACCCGAACCGCCAGAGACAAGGCCTCCGATGAACACACCGACCTGCTTTTTCCTGAGCTCGACTGAAGACCACGTCGCCCACCTGGTGCTCAACTGCCCCGAGGCGATGAACACCATGCACCCCACCTTCTGGCGCGAGCTGGACGAGGTGCTGACGAAGCTCCACACCGAAGGCACGGCGCGCGCGCTGGTCATCAGCAGCACGGGCAAACACTTCAGCGCCGGCATGGCGCTGGAGACGTTCAGCGGCGCCATCGCCATGGACGACCAGAGCCCCGAAGGCCGCGCCGCCATCTTCGACCTGCTGACCGACATGCAGGCCACGTTCACGAAGATCGAGGCCCTGCGCATCCCGGTGATCTGCGCCATCCAGGGTGGCTGCATCGGCGGCGCAGTGGACATGGTCACGGCCGCCTGCATCCGCTACGCCACGGCCGACGCCTTCTTCTGCATCCAGGAAATCAACATCGGCATGGTGGCCGACGTGGGCACGCTGCAGCGCCTGCCCAAGCTGATCCCGTTCGCCGTGGTGAAAGAAATGGCCTACACCGGCCGCCGCCTGCCGGCGCAGCGCGCATTGGCTTACGGATTGGTGAACGAGGTGTTCGACACGCCCGAAGCCATGCTGTCCGCGGCGCTGCAATGTGCGAAAGAAATCGCAAGCAAACCGCCGATCGCGATCTGGGGCACCAAACAGGCCGTGAACTACGCGCGCGACCACAGCGTGGAAGACAGCCTGCGCCAGATGGGCTGGTTGCAGGGCGCAATCTGGAGCAACGCACACGTGCGCGAGTCCATCACCGCCATGAAGGAAAAACGCGCCGGCAGCTTCACGCCGCTCTCGGCGTTGCAGTCGTTCAAGGCACTGGGCTGAAGCCTGCGGCGGCCGGCCCGCGCGGTTTCAGGCCGCCAGCGACACCCGGATCTCGGCGAAGTTGCCCGCCGTTTCAATCACGTCGATGGGCTTGCCCAGCTGACGCTCGATCTGCGTTTGCGAGAACACACCGCGCACCCGCGGACCCTGGCCGTTCTCGCCCTTCTGCACCACCAGCATGTGGCGACGGCCCACATGCTTGAGCGTGGCCACCACCTTGCCGACGGTGGCGTGCGCGAGGTCGTCGAGGTCGATCGCATCCAGCTGGCCCAGGGGCGACATCACGTCGGCCACGGTCAGGTCTTCGTAGCGGACGCCGCGCTGGTTGATCACCTGCATCGGGCGTTCACCCTCCAGATCTGTCGAGGTGATGAGTCCGTCCATCCAGGGGATCTCGCTGACCACGAACAGCAGGCGCACCCCCTGGTGGATCATGGTCTGGCGCGCCTCGTCCAGTCCCATGTCGGGCGCGATGGTGGCCGCGCGCACATGGGTGAGATCGGTCATGACCGCTCGCCCGGGAGAACTCAGCGTCACAGGCACGCCCATGTGGGGCTGCGCCTGGGCAATGCAGGTGCCTTGGGGGAAGCGGAAGGTCGGGAGGATGGCAGATTTCACGGTTCGCTCGCTTTCTGACAACAGGGTCACAGAGGGCAGGACGTGCGCCGTGCACCGGTCGCGCTGGCGGTGCTTCGGCTGGACAACAGACTATCAGCCCCTGTCGCCGTTCACAAGAGACCAAGCCCCAATCGGCGCGACAGCCAGAGCCCGCCAGATCCCGACCATCAGCCTTGGTTCAGCACCTTGGCCACCGGGTTGTTGCGCAGGCGGTAGGCGTCGGGCATGTCCGAGCCGAGCAGCGGACGCAGGTAGAGGCGGAAGGCGTCGGTCACATCCGTGCCGCTGGCGGTGATGAACTCGTCTTCCATGGTGCGCGTCTTGCCGGCCACCGCTTCCAGCGGCAGCAGCTCGTAGTCGGCCGAGTAGAAGCCGGTGCGCTTGATCGCCACCGAGCCGTCGACCTTGCCCCACATGGCGAACTGCACCGCCTTCTCGCCCACCTCGCGCGCCTCGCGCTGGTCCACGTCGGACACGCAGCCGATGAAACTGCGCTGCAGGTAGCCGAAAGTGTCGCCGCGCACGCGCTTGATGCCGAGCTTGTTCTTGATCTCTTCGCACAGCAGATCGGCCAGCGCGCCGGTGCCCGAGAGCTGCACATTGCCGTGTGCGTCCTTCTCCACGTCTTTCGCCAGCTGCGTGATGATGGGCTGGCCCGACGCATCGTGGATGCCCTCGCTCACCGCGATCACGCAGCGGCCGTGGCGCTGGTACATGGCCTTCACATCGGCCAGGAACTTCGGGATCTCGAACACGCGCTCGGGAACGTAGATCAGGTGCGGGCCGTCGTCCGGAAACTTCTTGCCCAGCGCCGACGCGGCGGTGAGAAAACCCGCGTGCCGCCCCATCACCACGCCCACGTAGACGCCAGGGAGCGACGCGTTGTCGAGGTTGGCGCCGGCAAAGGCCTGCGCCACGAAGCGCGCGGCCGACGGGAAGCCGGGCGTGTGGTCGTTGCCCACCAGGTCGTTGTCGATCGTCTTCGGGATGTGGATGGAACGCAGCGGGTAGTTGGCCTTGTGCGCCTCTTCGCTCACGATGCGCACCGTGTCCGACGAGTCGTTGCCGCCGATGTAGAAGAAGTGCTCGATCTCGTGGGCCTTGAGCACCTTGAAGATTTCCTGGCAGTACTTGAGGTCGGGCTTGTCGCGCGTGGAGCCCAGCGCCGAGGCCGGCGTGCGCGCCACGGCTTCGAGGTTGTGGCTGGTCTCCTGCGTGAGGTCCACGAAGTTCTCGTCCACGATGCCACGCACGCCGTGGCGCGCGCCGTAGACCAGCTTCACGTTCTGGAAGCGCCGCGCCTCCAGCGCCACGCCCACGAGCGACTGGTTGATGACGGCGGTCGGGCCGCCGCCCTGGGCGACGAGGATTTTTCCGGATGACATGGATGCTCCTTGGAGGTGGAAAAGGAATCGGGGTCGCTGAAGACAGAGCAGCAGCAGGGTTTCACCCCAGGATCGCCGGATTCGCCTGCCACAGCACCCAGTTGAGGTACGAGGCAAACGCTACCCAGACAAGATAAGGCAGCAACAGGGCGCCGGCCAGCGGCCGGATGCGCCAGAACGCGGCGCAGGTGAACGCGATCAGCACCCAGAACACCAGCACTTCTGCGAACGCCCAGCCACCCTTTTGCCATGCGAAGAAGAGCCAGCTCCACAAGGCGTTGGCCGCGAGTTGCACGACGAAAAGACCGAGCGCCGCACGCCGTGCGGCTGGCTGTGCCGGCGCGCGCCAGACCAGCCAGGCGGCGACGGCCATCATGGTGAACAGGGTTGTCCACACCGGGCCGAACAGCCAGCCGGGCGGTGCCCACGCCGGTTGCACCAGCCCGCTGTAGAACGATTTGGCATTGGCCGACGCGACCGCGCCCGCAGCGGCGGTGGCAAAACACAGGGCCGTCCATCCGGCCAGGCCGATCAGCTGCTGGGTGCGGGTACGCGAAGGGTGCAGGATCGATGTCATGTGCAGGTGCTCGGTTCAAGACACGGGTGCGAGGCGGGTTCCCGCTGCAACGCGTGAATTACATCGTAGCGGGCTTCGCGACGCACGACAGTTCGGTACCGTTCATGCCCCGTTGAAATGGTGCCCGGCGCCGCACGGCCCCATGCGACACTGCGGCGCATGAAAACCTTCCACAACCCCCACCACGCCCTGCACCAGGGACGCGAAGAGATGTTCCGCGGCCGAATGGTGCCGTGCCACGAGGTGCCGGACCGGCTGGACTTTGTACTCGCCGAGCTGCAGCGCCGGCCGCTGGGCGCGCTGCACACACCCGAGATTGGCGATGCCGAACTGGACGCAGCGATCGCCCGCGTGCACACCACGCGCTACACACAATTCCTCGCCAGCGCCTGGGACGAGTGGGTGGCGATGGAACCGGCGAACGCACAGCGCGATGCCCTGCCCTCGGTCTGGCCACTCGGCAACCGCCACGCCTTCCGCACCGACGTGCTGCCACAGAATTTTGCGGCGCGCCTGGGCCTGTTCTCGTTCGACTCGGGTTCGCCGCTGATGGCGGGCACCTGGGCGGCGGCGCGTGGCGGCGCGGCCTGTGCACTGGCCGCAGCGCGCGAGGTGTTGGGCAGTGCGCGCAGCGCGTTCGCCTTGACCCGACCGCCCGGCCACCACGCGGGACCGGACTTCTTTGGTGGCTACTGCTTTCTGAACAACGCGGCCATCGCGGCGCAGGCTTTGCGGGAGGGTGGCAAGCAGCGCGTGGCGGTGCTGGACGTGGACTACCACCATGGCAACGGCACGCAGACGATTTTCTATGAGCGCGCGGACGTGTTCACGCTCTCGATCCATGGCGACCCGGCCACCGAATACCCGTTCTTCCTCGGCCATGCGGACGAGCGCGGCGCCGGCACGGGCGATGGCTTCAACCTCAACCTGCCGCTACCGCGCGGCACCAATTTCGCCACCTGGCGCGCGGCACTCGGCCAGGCGCTGGACGCGGTGGCCGCATTCAAGGCCGACGCGCTGGTGGTGCCGATGGGGCTGGACACCTTCGAAGGTGACCCGATCTCGGGCTTCACACTGCAGAGCGCCGACTACTTCGCCGTGGGCGAGGCGCTGGCGGGCGCCGGCCTGCCCACAGTGTTCACGTTTGAAGGCGGCTACGCGGTGGACGCGGTGGGCACCAACGCGGTGAACCTGCTCGAAGGTTTCTGCCGCTCAATCTGAGGTCCGTCAGCCATGGCCTGCGCGGGTACCCCTCCTGCATGCCAGCAGCACCGCCAACCCAAGGGCACCGCCGGGCTGGCTTCGCCAGACGGCCAGTGCCGCCCGGGGTGACGCGAAGCGGCGCGGGGGGTGTCACACAGGTCGCCAGAAGATGTAGTCGGCCTGGTAATTGACGATCTGTTTGCTGCCCATGGTGGCCCCATCGCAGGCCATGGCCGGAGCGACGCCGCCTTTTGTGGCCACGCGCTGGATGTAGGTCACGCCCTGCATCGCGCCCATGCCCATCGCCGGGTTGGCCTTCACCAGTTGCAGGGGAATGCTGCCGGCCATGGCGGGCGCCACGGCGAGCTGGGTGGCGGTGAGTTTGGAGCCGTCCATGCTCTCCCAGGTGGCGGGCGGGCCGTAGTACTTGCCGACCTGTTGGCCGTTGCGGCTCATCAGTTTGGCGTCGGGGCCGACGAAGACCCACTCGAACTGGCCGGCCATGTCTTTCTTGGTGCGGCACTCGTACGTGATCTGGCCCACACCCACGGTTTCCATGGCGACCTTGTGGCCGGCGGGCACCTGCACGGTGGCGGGCAGGCCGGCCTGCGAATACGTCATGGCCGGTGCGCTCATGCTGGAGGCGCAAGCTGTGAGGGCGAGGGCTGCGGTGGCAGCCAGGGTGGTCTTGATGAACATGGAAATACTCCTCGTTGCGGTTGAAAATAAAAACGGGTGTGACAACGAAAAAGCCGGGCCGGCCAAGGGGCCCAGGCCCGGAAGACGCGCGAATCAGGCGCCGAAGGACAGCGCGCCCGGCGGCAGCGAGCGGCCCAGGGCGTTGTTCAACACCGTGAAGTGCATGGTCTCGTCGGCGGCCAGGCGGGCGGCCACCTTGGCTAGTTCGCGGTCGCCCAGCGCAGGGATCACGCTCAGGTAGGCGTTGGTCGCGCCCAGCTCCAGGCGGGCCGCGAGGTCGAGCACATCGCCCTGGCTCTTCAGCGAAGCCGCGTTGAGCGCCTTGGCGTATTCCTCCAGCTTCATCTCGGCCACCGGCTTGCCGCCGAGCTTCTGGATGGTGGCGATCAGCGCGTCGCGGTGGGTCTTGTGGTGGCCCTGGAACTGCACGGCCACATCGAGCACCGGCTTCTGCAGCAGGCCGCTGCCGGCGCCGAGCTGGTAGGCGTTGATGGCTTCGTGTTCCAGGCCCAGCGCCACATTGAGGATGGACACGTCTTTGGACATGTCGCCCTTCATGCCGGCGGCCATGACGTCTTTGCCGGCGAGCAGGGCCACGGCGACGGCAGAGAGTGCGCCGCCGGTGCCCATGAAGGAGCGGCGTGACGGGGTGGCGGCGATCAGCGAGGTGGATGCGGTGAAAGCGGAAGAGGTGGAGCGTGACATGGTGGTGTTTCCTTGAGGTGGGGTGGGTTCGGTTGTCGTGGGGCCGGTGGTGCTGATCGGGTGGGACCAGCGCTGCCGACACCCCGGGTACGCAGACGCCCCAACGGGTGGATTCAGAAACCCACAAATTTTTGAGGTGATTCAAACCGCTGAATCCACGCGGCGCCGCGTTGCGTAGTGGGTGTGCCAGCTGTGCAGACGCTGCACTGGCAACGGCGCCCCTCAGCAACCACCTCACCCCAACCAAGCGATGAACCACCCCATGAATCACCTCACCGAGACCCGTCGCCGCCAGGCCCCATCGACCACCCTGCTGGCCCTGGCCGCTACGGCAGCCCTGCTCGCCGCCGCGCCGGCCCAGGCCGACACCGGCAAGCTGCTGCTCACCGGCGGCGTGAGCACGGTGGAAGGCGCGGCCGGCGGCGGCATCAGCCCCTGGGCCGTGATCGGCAGCCAGGCCACCGAAGGTGAAAAAGGCGTGTCGGCCTACCTGAGCCGCGCCGAAACCCGGGACCACGGCCTGACCGCGGCGGGCGTGGCCGTGGGCTTCAACGACCGGTTGGAGCTCTCCTTCGGCCATCAGGATTTCGACACCGGCATCACCGGCACGCTGCTCGGTCTGCCGGGCCTGCACCTGAAGCAGGACATCCTGGGCGCCAAGCTGCGCGTGGCCGGCGATGCCGTGCTCGAAAGCGACTCGCTGATGCCGCAGATCGCCGTGGGCGTCCAGGCCAAGCGCCTGCGCTCCAGCGGGCTCGATGGCACGCTCGACGCACTGGGCGCCCAACGCGACGGCGTGGACCTGTACGTGAGCGCGACCAAGCTCTTCCTCGCGCAAGGCGTGGTGGTCAACGGCACGCTGCGCGCCACCAAGGCCAACCAGAACGGCCTGCTCGGTTTCGGCGCCCGGCTGGGCGGCGCGGACAACGGCTATCAACTCATGCCCGAACTCTCGGTGGCCTACCTGCTGAGCAAGAACGTGGCCGTGGGCTTCGAATACCGCGCCATGACCAACAAGCTGCAGCGCGCGGGCGCCGCCGCGGGCCTGGGTGATGGCCTGCGCGCCGACGACTGGAAAGACATTTTCATCGCCTGGGCGCCGAGCAAAAACGTCTCGCTCACCGCCGCCTATGTGGACCTGGGCCGCATCGTGCCCGCCACCACCGGCAACAGGAAGCAGACCGGCGTGTACCTCTCGGCACAGATCGCCTTCTGAGCATCCCCCATCCCATCCCCCCCGAAGACCAACATGAAACACCTCATCACCGCCACCGCCCTCACCCTGCTCGCCATGGGCAGCGGTCACGCCCTGGCCCAGAGCCTGGCCGCTCCCCTGAAAGCCACGCCCGCCTCTGCCTACCCGGTGGCGCCCGCGCCCGGGCTGTACCAGGCCTTCGGCGAACAGGCCGGCATCCGCGCCCTGATGGACGACTTCGTGATCCGCCTGAAGGCCGACGCCCGCATCGGCGAGCAGTTCAAGGACACCCAGCTCGACAACCTGGCCAAGCAGCTGACCGACCAGGTCTGCCAGCTCGCCGGCGGTCCCTGCGTCTACAAGGGCCCCGACATGAAAGAGGCCCACGCCGAGATGGACGTGACGCGCAGCCACTTCAATGCGCTGGTGGAGGTGCTGCAGCTGAGCATGGACGCGCGCGGCATCCCGTTCACACGCCAGAACCAGTTGCTCGCGCTGCTCGCGCCGAAGCACCGCGACGTGGTGAACACGCGATGAAGGCCCGTGCCTTGTCAGGCGCCGCGGCTGCCGCGATTGCGCTGCTCGCAGGCGCCGCCCAGGCGGCCACGGTGCAGATCACCTTGCTCGCGCGCGATGGCCAGCCGCTGGCCGACGCCGTGGTGCTGGTCGAGCCGGTCAATGGCGCCAAGCCGCCCGCGCCCGCGCCGGTGCAGGCGACGATCAACCAGCAGAAGATGCGGTTCGACCCGGTGCTGACCCTGGTGCCGGTGGGTTCGCGCGTGCGTTTCACCAACCTCGACGGCTGGGAACACCATGTGCGCGGCTTGCCCGCCGGCCTCGCCGGGCTCAGCGCCGGACCGGGCGCGGGCTTTGAACTGCGGTTGGGCGGCAAGGCTGACGGCCTACCACCCGAAAGCGCCGAAGTGACGCTCGGCCAGGCGGGCCCGCTGCAGCTGGGTTGCCACATCCACGGCTCCATGCGCGGTTTCCTCTTCGTCACCGACTCGCCCTGGGCGATCAAGACCGACGCCGCGGGCGTGGCCACGCTGCAGGGCGTGCCCGAAGGCGCGGCGCGCCTGCGCGTGTGGCACACCGACCAGCTGGTCGAAGCCGCGCCCACCGCGCTGAACGTGACGCCGCTGACCGCCCTGAGCGTGTCCACCCAGGTACAGCCCCGCCGGCGGCGGCCATGATGATCGGCCTGGCCCCGTTCAAGACCCTGTGGTCCACGGCGGGTCGGGCGCTCCCGCACAATGCGCGCATGCGAGACCAACCCGACGACGAACTCATGGCCCTGATCGACCGCGTGGCCCGGCGCGACGAGCCCGCCCTGAAAGCGCTGTACGACCAGACCTCGGGCAAGCTCTACGGTCTCGCGCTGCGGGTGGTGCGCAACAACGGGTGGGCCGAAGACGCGCTGCAAGAAACCTTTCTGCAGATCTGGCGCACCGCACCCGACTACCGCGCGTCGTTGAGCCCGCCCATGGCCTGGCTGGGCCTGATCGTGCGCAGCCGATCGCTGGACCTGCTGCGCCGCCGCAAGGCCGAGCGTGAACACCTGACCGATGAAATCGACGAGGCGATGGCCGACACGCTCGAGGGCAACTCCCCCAATCCCATGGACACCAGTCTCGCCAGCCAGCAGGCCTGGGCGTTGCACCAGTGCCTGGGGCGCCTGGAGAACCGGCAACGCGAGGTGGTGAGCCTGGCCTACCTGCGCGACCTGAGCCACGGCGAGCTGGCGCAACAACTCAAGTTGCCGCTGGGCACAGTGAAAACCTGGATACGCCGCGGGCTGGACCAGCTGCGCAACTGCATGGCAGGATTTGCATGACCCCCCGCGCCGCTTCGCGTCACCCCCCTCGAGGGGGGCGGCACTGGCCGTCCGGCAAAGCCGGCCCGGCGGTGCCTCTGGGTTGGACCGCTTCGTGCAGTGCGGGTAGTGCTCCGGCGCCGTAAAAGAATTAGAGCCTGTCCATGAACTTGCCCCAACACCCTGAACTGCTGGACCGACTGGCCAGCGCCTACGCGCTCGGCACCTTGCGCGGTGGCGCGCGCCGCCGTTTTGAAGCGCTGGCGCGCGAACAGGCGCCGGTGCGCGCGGCCGCGCTCATCTGGCAGAGCCGCGTGGCCAGCATGAACGAGCTGCAGGCGCCCACCGACCCTTCCCCCGCGGTGTGGACCCGCATCCACAACCTGGTGCGTGCAGAGAGCGAACAAGTGGCCATGGCCGCCGCGCGCACGGCGAAAGTGCAACCCGCCCCGGGCGGCTGGCTGCGCAGCCTGGCGCTGTGGCGCGGCACCACCGCGGCCGGCGCGCTGGCTACGGTGTTGGCGGTCGTCACGGCCGTGGGCTTGCGCGATGAGATGGGCGCGCAGATCGGTGAGCTGCAGGCCCAGCTGTCAGCGCAACCGCAGATCGAATACGTGGCCGTGCTCAACGACGAGCAGGCCAGCGCGTCCATGCTGGTGACCTTCGACCCGAAGAACGGCCGTCTCACGCTGCAGCGCGTGGGTGGCTACCAGGAAGCGGCCGACAAGTCCCTGCAACTCTGGGCGCTGCCGCCCGGCGCGGCACCGCGTTCACTGGGTGTTTTGAGCCAGGAGAAGCTGCTGCAGCTGGCGGCCGACCAGCGCGACGTGCGCGAAGTGCCGGCGCTGGCGATCAGCCTGGAGCCCAAGGGCGGCGTGCCGAGCGAAACCGGTCCGACCGGACCGGTGTTGTTCAAGGGAGCCCTCATTCAGAAGATGCTTTGAGAGGGCGACCCGCTCACTGCCGCGCGGTGCGTACGTTTGCTGGCGGCAGCTGTGGGTGGCTGCTGCGCCAGGGGTTGATGTCGAGTCCGCCGCGGCGCGTGTAGCGCGCGTAGACCATGAGCTTGGTGGGCTTGCAGCGCGCCATGATGTCCATGTAGATGCGCTCGACACACTGCTCGTGGAACTCGTTGTGGTTGCGGAAACTCACGATGTACTGCAGCAGACCGGCCTGGTGAATCTGCGGGCCGCTGTAGGTAATCTGCACGCTGCCCCAGTCGGGCTGCCCGGTCACCAGACAGTTGCTCTTGAGCAGGTCGCTGGTGAGGGTCTCGGTCACCGGCTGTTCGTTGAAAGCGGCGCCGAGCAGCTCCGGCGCGGGCTGGTACAGGCTGCACTCGACGTCGAGGCGGTCGATCGACAGGCCGGTCAGCTCGCGCACCGGTTCGCAGTCAAACAGCTCGGGCATCAGCAGGCGCACACCTGCGGTCGTCTGCACCGGTCCGCCGTGCCAGATGGCCGCACTGATGTCGTGGCGCATGCGCTCGCGCACGGCGTCTGCGCTGTCGAAGCGCGTGTTGTTGAAGCTGTTGAGGTAGAGCTTGAACGACTTGCTCTCGACGATGTGGGTGCTCTCGCAAGGCACGGTGATGTGCGCCAGCGCCACCTGCGGCTTGCCGCGCGCATTCAGCCAGCTCAGCTCGAACGCGGTCCACATGTCAGCGCCAAGAAACGGGATGCTGCCGGTGATACCGATCTCGCGGCGCTTCGCTTCGCGCGGCAAGGGGAACAGCAACGACGCGTCGTACTGGTCGATGTAGGCCGAGGCCTTGCCGAGCTGGGAATGTTCTGGGAGGTTCATGAAAGATCGGTTCAGATGAATTCGCGTTCGCGCAGCCACTTGGTCGCGACCCATTTTTCACCCTGCACCACGGGCGCGCCGCCATGCAGCGTGCGGGTGATCGGGCTGGGCTTGTCGTAGCTGAAGAACACGGCGTTGCCGCGTTGCGGCGCCACCTCGAGCCCCACGTCCGGGAAGATGGTGCCGCCGCCTTCCGCAGGCTCGTTGAGGTACATCACCAGCGTGGCGAGGCGCTGCCCGCCGCGCTGCAGGATGGTGGGCGTGCCCGGCTCGGCCGGGTCGAAGTAGTCGTAGTGCGGTTTGTATTCGGCACCCACCGGGTAGTTGAGCACCTGCATGCCCTCGCCGTTTTCCAGCGGCCAGTTCACCAGGCGGGCGATGCGCGTCTCGATGCGGCGCACCAGCTCACTTTCACCGCGGGTGAAAAACATGCCGTTGCTGGTGCGGTCGGGGTTGAGTTCTTCACCCCCGGTCTGGGTCTGCACCGTGAGGGAGCGCGCCAGGCGCGGACGGGCCGCATCGATGAGCGCTTCGCACTCCTCGTCGCTCAACAGCCCGCCCAGCACCACCACCCGAGGCAGCGACAGCGTCGCGAGCACACGGACCTGGCGGTCGCCGGCGTCCAGGCACAACAGGGAGGGCGACAGGCTGATCTCGGGCAGGCGCGCGGCGACCGCCTGGGACCGCGCGGGCACGACCACCGGCGCCACACCGGTGCCTCGGCCATCCCCGCGTTGCCGCCGGTGTTCGCGCAAGCTGTCTTCCAGCGCAGCGGCCGCCAGCTCCTGCCGCCAGCCCACCTTCACCATGGCATCCAGCACCGATTCGGGCGAAAAGCCGGCGACGGTCTGCTCCACGATCCAGCGGCGCAGCTCGGGGGTGATGGTTTGCACCATGGTTCCGCCCGTCATGGGTCAGGGCTTCTGTTCGCGGCGGAACACCAGGCGGTCGGTGTCGGACGCGGCGGCCACAAAACGGTAACCGTCCAGATCAAAGCCCTTGAGCTGCTCGGGCGTGGTGACGCGGTGTTTCACCGCGTAGCGCACCATCAGGCCGCGCGCGCGCTTGGCGAAGAAACTGATGATCTGGTAGCCGTCGCCCTTGCGCTCTTCGAACACGCAGCTGACCACGCGCGGCTGCAGCACACGGCGGTCCACCGCCTTGAAATACTCTTCGCTGGCGAGGTTGATCACGACCGGGCTCTTGTCGGCGCGGGCCCTCTGGTTGAGGTACTCGGCGATCTGGCTGCCCCAGAACTGGTAGAGGTTCTTGCCCTTGGGCGTGACGAGGCGCGTGCCCATCTCCAGCCGGTAGGGCTGCATCCAGTCGAGCGGGCGCAGCACGCCGTAGAGGCCGCTCAGGATGCACAGGTGCTGCTGCAACCAGTCGAGTTCGGCCTCGCCCAGGCTCTTCGCGTCGAGCCCGCCGTAGACATCCCCATCAAAGGCCAGCACCGCCTGCTTGGAATTTTTCGCGGTGAATTTCGGCACCCAGGCCTGGTAGCGCGCGAAGTTCAGGCCCGAGAGCTGGTCCGACAGGCCCATGAGATCGGCGATCTGCTGCGGCGACTTGTCGCGCATCACGTCGATGAGTTCGGCCGCCTGTTTCACGAACAGCGGCTGGGTGTGGGTCTTGACGTGCGGCGGCGTCTCGTGATCGAGCGCCTTGGCGGGGGAGATGAGGAACAGCATGTTGTCGTGGACGCAGCGGGAGGAAACACAAAAAGGGCTTCCCGCAGGAAGCCCGATTATGACCAACGGGACCGGTTATTTCAGGTCGCCAGCCAAGCTGGCCAGCGTTTCCATGGGGATCTGGGTGTGGGCCGGGTAGTGGGTGTGGTCGCAGCCGAGCTTGACCGCCGCGCCGGCCTGGATGGCGGCGCACATGGCGGGCGTGAACTCGAAGCGCACGAAGTGAACAGCGCTGGTCTTTTCGTCGTTTTCGCGGTCCAGGTCTTCGTCGGCAATGGCGTAGACGCGGGTGTGGCCCTCGACCTCGACAAACAGCCGATCTTCGACACCGATGAGACGGGCCAGTTCGCGCTTGCGCTCGTTGGCGTCGGTGTACTCGATCATCATGGTCGCCTTCCAGTTGCGCCCGTCCGGCACCAGCGGCGCGTAAGCCTCGATCTCCTGCTGGATGCCCTCTTCTTCGAAGATCTTCTCGATGCGCAGCATCTCCTGGATCTGGTAGCGGATGGTCATCTCGCTCTCGAACTGCAGGTTGACGTGCTCACCCAGCTGCACGCTGCGCAGCTTGCGGTGCGCGATGACCTCGGGCTTGTGCGCCTTGCGCCACTTGCTGTAGGCCTCCAGGCTCATGAGGCTTTCGGGGGTGATGTGTCCGGTGAGTTGCATGGTGTGTTCCTTACTTGAGCCCATAAGCGCGAGCCACAAGACTCAGCGGGTGCTGCAGCTCGGGTGCGCCCAGGCCATTGACCTCAAAGCCCTGCGCGATGTGGTGGCCGCCGAGCGGGCAGTCGGAACTGATGAAGTCGGGCTTCGCGCCGTCCTGCATGGTGGCCATGGCCTTGAACACCGGTTTGCCGATTTTCATGGCCTGCTGGTGGTAGGCCTTCTTCACGCCGAAGGTGCCGGCGTGGCCCGAACAGCGTTCGATGGTGTTGAGCGTGGTGCCGGGCACCATCTTGAGCATTTCTTCAGTCTTGCGGCCGATGTTCTGCACCCGGCCGTGGCAAGGGATCTGGTAGCTCACGTTGCCCAGCGGCTGCGGGAATTCGGTCTTCAAGAGACCGTCTCGCTTGCGCGCCATGAGGTACTCGAACGGGTCCCACAGGTGTTCCTTCACGAGCTGCACGTCGGCATCGTCCGGGAACATGAGCGGGATTTCCTGCTTGAACATCAGCGCGCAGCTCGGCACCGCGGCCAGGATGGCAAAGCCGTCTTTCGCGTACTTCGCGAGCACCGGGATGTTGGCTTCCTTGCTGGCCTGCACCGAGTCGAGGTCGCCCAGCTCCAGCTTGGGCATGCCGCAGCACTTTTCTTTCTCCACGATCACGTACGGGATGGCGTTGTGGTTCAGGATCTTCAGCAGATCGAGGCCGATCCCGGGCTCGTTGTAGTTGATGTAGCAGGTCGAGAAGATGACCACCTTGCCCGGCGTCTTCGCACCATCGACCACGTTGGACGACGTGGCCAGCGGCGTGCCGGATCGGAATTTTTTCGTCGCCAGCTCGGGCAGCCAGGCGTCTTTGTCCACCCCGGCCACGCTTTCCATGACGCTGCGCATGGCCTTGGTCTTGTTGACCGCGTTGGCCACCTGCACCACGACGGGAATGCCGGCGAACTGGCCGTGCACGTCGGTGGAGGCGAGGAAGCGCTCGGCCAGCTTGACCTCACCCTTCTTGAACTTGATGGCCTTGGCACGCAGCATGGTGTGCGGGAAGTCCAGGTTCCATTCGTGCGGTGGCGTGTAGGGGCACTTGGTCATGTAGCAGAGGTCGCACATGTAGCACTGGTCGACCACCTTCCAGTAGTCCGCCTTGGCGACCCCATCCACCTCCATGGTCGAACTCTCGTCGACCAGATCGAACAGGGTGGGGAACGCCCCGCACAGGCTCACGCAACGGCGGCAACCGTGGCAGATGTCGAAGATGCGTTCCAGCTCGACAAAGCACTTTTCCTCGTCGTGGAAATCGGGGCCCTTCCAGTCGAGTGCGTGCCGCGTCGGTGCCTGCAGGTTGCCTTCGGTCGCCATGTCGCTTCTCCTCGTCTGTGCGGGTTGTTATCGTGGGTTTTTGAAAGCGCTCGATTGCAACGCTTTCAAAAACACCCCCGTAGTGAGGGGGAGTTCACCCAAGGACACCGCGGAACCGGCTTTGCCGGGCCGCTGGTGTCGTCCCCCTCAGGGGGAAGCCGCGTCAGCGGCGCAGGGGGTCAGTCCACAAGCTCGTTCAGCGCTTTGGTATACCGGTTCGCGTGCGAGCGCTCGGCCTTGGCCAGGGTCTCGAACCAGTCGGCGATTTCGTCGAAGCCTTCTTCGCGCGCGGTCTTGGCCATGCCCGGGTACATGTCGGTGTACTCGTGGGTTTCGCCGGCGACGGCCGATTCCAGGTTCTTGCGCGTGGGACCGATGGGCAGTCCGGTGGCGGGGTCGCCCGACTGCTCCAGGAACTCCAGATGGCCGTGGGCGTGACCGGTCTCGCCTTCGGCGGTCGAACGGAACAGCGCTGCCACGTCGTTCTGGCCTTCCACGTCGGCCTTGTTCGCGAAGTACAGGTAACGGCGGTTGGCCTGCGATTCGCCAGCGAAGGCGTCTTTCAGGCATTGCTCGGTTTTCGAGCCTTTCAATGCGGCCATGGGGTATCTCCTTGTCGTGGTTGAAGAAACGCCCAACAAGGTGCCCACGCCGGACCACCCCGTTGAGACAGATGGCACCTTACGCCCGTTGACTGACCCCGTCTAATTGTTCTGGCCTATGTGTCACATTGTTTATCGCTATCTACTTGATAGATCGAATAATGGTTCTCAACCTCATCGACAGCGCGGCCAGAAACCCTCAAACTGGCGCGGTTACGCTTGGTACCAAATTGTCATGGGATGAATCACTTTCGCGGTCCTGAACAACGACCGCCCGGGCATGATGGCCCGTGTACAGAACCGAAGAGGACCCATTCATGAATGGCAGCGTGAGCACATACCGGGAAACCGCTCCTTCCAACGGATACGAATTCAGCAGTGGCGCAGGCTACGACCTGCCCGAATACCCGTTTGAAGCCCCCCCGGAGTTGCAGGGCGGCCCCCTGGTGCGGCACCCGGTGGTGATCGTCGGCGGCGGCATCACCGGGCTGACGCTGGCCTGCTCGCTGGCGCGCTATGGCGTGGCTGCGGTGCTGATCGACGAAGACAACACCGTGGGCGTCAAAGGCGCCTCTTCGCGCGGCATCTGCTACACGCAGAAATCGCTGGAGATCTTTGAGCGCCTGGGCATCTACGAGCGTGTGGTGGCCAAAGGGGTGCAGTGGAGTGTGGGGCGAACCTTCGCGGGCAAGGACGAAGTCTTCAGCTTCGATCTGAAGCAGCAAGGCAATTTCCACCTCTCGCGCCAGCCCCCCTTTCTGAACATCCAGCAGTTCTACATCGAAGGTTATCTGGTCGAGCGCATCCGCACCCTCGGCCATGCGGAACTGCGCTGGCAAAACCGTCTGGTGGCCTTCGAACAAAACGACACCTGCGCCACGCTCACCGTGGAGACCCCCGCGGGCCGCTACCGCATCGAGGCCGAACACGTGGTCGACGCCACCGGTGCGCACAGCCCGCTGCGGCAATGGCTGCAGGTGCCGTTTGACACCCGCCGGGGCGATGACCGCTGGTGCATCGCTGACGTGCGCTTTACCAAACATCCGCCGGTGGAACGCCACACCTGGATCGAGGCGCCGTTCAACGAGAACCGCGCGGTCTGGCAGCACCTGATGGCCGACGAGGTCTGGCGCATCGACTACCAGATGGCGCCCGACAGCGACCCCGAAGCCGTGAGCCGCGAATCGGCCGTGCGCTCGCGGCTGGCGCGCCATTTCGGTGCCGACGTGGAAATCGAAATTGTCTGGGTCGGCCCCTACACCTACCGCAGCGAGTGCGTGCACGCCATGCGCCATGGACGCGTTTTCCTGATGGGCGATGCGGCCAAGGTCATGAGCCCTTTTGGCGCGCGCGGG
Source organism: Burkholderiales bacterium GWF1_66_17 (assembly GCA_001770705.1). GTDB lineage: Bacteria > Pseudomonadota > Gammaproteobacteria > Burkholderiales > Burkholderiaceae_C > Hydrogenophaga. The sequence goes on from MERT01000022.1 coordinate 355,478, forward strand.
GGCAACTCCGGTGTGGCGGACGCCGACAACCTGGCATGGAAACTCGCGGCTGTGCTCAAAGGCCAGGCCGATCCGTCCCTGCTGACAAGCTACAACGAAGAACGCATCGAGGCAGCCCGGCAGAACGTGTGCGTGACCAACCGCACCGCGCGCTTCCTGCGACCGGCCGACGGGATTGAGCGGACGTTCCGCCAGGCCACCATCGGGCTGGCCAGGCAGTACCCGTTCGCGCGCAGCCTGATCAACACCGGCCGCATGGCGGTGGCCAACCCCTACAGCCACTCCAGCGCCTGCACCTACCGGGCTGGCGGCGGTGCGGGGTTGTCGGTGCAGAACGTGCGTTTCGCCTGGGCCGACGGTACCCGTGGCTGTGTCAACGATCTGCTCGACTGGGCAGCGGGCAGCCTGCTGGTGCTGGTGTTTGGCGATCTGTCGGCTGCGGCTCTGCAACGATTGCGGCGCCTGTGCCTGGATGCGCCGGTGCGCAGCGTGCAGGTGCTCGGTCCGGACGCCACGGCGCAGGCGCTGGAGCATGTGCGCGACCCTCAGGGCCACCTGCAGGGTGCCTGCCATGTGTTTGGCCACGCCTGGGCGCTGCTGCGCCCGGATGGTTATCTGGCCGCCACCGGCGAGTCGGTCGACGCACAGCTGGTATCGGCCATCGAACGTTGCCTCGGACTGCGTGGAGAAACCCCATGAAACTCGCGATCCACTTCCAGGACGCCGACGCGTTCTACGAGCAGTTGCTCGACGCCCATGAAGGCCTGAGCCGCGAAGACAGCGAGCTGCTCAATGCCCGGCTGATCCTGCTGCTGGCCAACCAGGTGGGCGACTCTCGGGTGCTGAGCGAGTGCATCGAGGCGGCCCGCGAGATACCCACCCCCGCGGCGGAATAAAATCAGCCGCTTCCCCCGCTCTTCCTGACGGCGCCCTGCGGGGCGCCGTTGCATTTTTTGCGCCCACCCCATGTCTGACACCCTGCAACAACCCGGCCTGCTCTCCCTGTCCAAATCGTTCGAGCCCGCCGCGCTCGAAGCCCATTGGGGCCCCGAATGGGAACAGCGTGGTTACGGTGCGGCGGGTTTTCGCGGCACCGGTGCACCGAAAGAAGGCGCGCCGTCCTTCGCCATCCAGCTGCCGCCGCCCAACGTGACCGGCACGCTGCACATGGGTCACGCGTTCAACCAGACCATCATGGACAGCCTCACGCGCTACCACCGCATGAGCGGCGCCAACACGGTCTGGGTGCCGGGCACCGACCACGCCGGCATCGCAACGCAGATCGTGGTGGAACGCCAGTTGCAGGCCCAGGGCATCAGCCGCCACGACATGGGCCCCACGCCTGCCGAGGCGCGCAAGAACTTCGTCGCCAAGGTCTGGGAATGGAAGGAAGAAAGCGGCAACACCATCACCACGCAGATGCGCCGCATGGGCGACTCGGTGGACTGGAGCCGCGAGTACTTCACCATGGACGAGAAGCTGAGCAAGGTCGTCACCGACACCTTCGTGAAGCTCTACCAGCAGGGCCTGATCTACCGCGGCAAGCGCCTGGTGAACTGGGACCCGGTGCTGATGTCGGCCGTGTCCGATCTGGAAGTGGAAAGTGAAGAAGAAGACGGTTCGCTCTGGCACATCGCCTACCCGCTGGTCAACGGCAGCGGTCACCTGACCGTGGCCACCACCCGCCCTGAAACCCTGCTGGGCGACGTGGCCGTGATGGTGCACCCGGAAGACGAGCGCTACGCCGCGCTGATCGGCCAGTACGTGAAGCTGCCACTGTGCGAGCGCGAGATCCCCGTGATCGCTGACGCCTACGTGGACCGCGAATTCGGCACCGGTGTGGTCAAGGTCACGCCCGCGCACGACGCCAACGACTACGCCGTCGGCCAGCGCCACCAGCTGCCCATCATCGGCGTGCTGGCGCTCAACGCCACCATCAACGACAACGCACCCGAGAAGTACCGCGGCCTGGACCGCTTCGTGGCGCGCAAGGCCGTGGTGGCCGACCTGGAAGCCGCCGGCCTGCTGGTCGAAACAAAGAAGCACAAGCTCATGGTGCCGCGCTGCGCGCGCACCGGCCAGGTGATCGAACCCATGCTGACCGACCAGTGGTTCGTCGCCATGACCTCCAAGGGCAATGAACACAACACCAGCGGCACCTCGATCGCCGACAAGGCCATCGCCGCCGTGCAGTCGGGCTCAGTGCGGTTCGTGCCCGAGAACTGGGTCAACACCTACAACCAGTGGATGAACAACATCCAGGACTGGTGCATCTCCCGCCAGCTCTGGTGGGGCCACCAGATCCCGGCCTGGTACGACGAGCAGGGCCAGGTCTACGTGGCACGTTGCCTGGAAGAAGCGCAGGCCCAGGCCGGCGCGGGCAAGATCCTCACGCGCGACGAAGACGTGCTCGACACCTGGTACTCGTCGGCCCTCGTGCCCTTCAGCACCATGGGCTGGCCTGAACAAGACAACAGCGCCACCGACGACTACAACCTGTATCTACCCAGCACCGTGCTGGTGACGGGCTACGACATCATCTTCTTCTGGGTGGCCCGGATGATCATGATGACGACGCACTTCACCGGTCGCGTGCCGTTCAAGCACGTCTACATCCACGGCCTGGTGCGCGACGCACAGGGCCAGAAGATGAGCAAGTCCGAAGGCAACGTGCTCGACCCGGTCGACCTGATCGACGGCATCTCCCTCGCGCCGCTGCTGGACAAGCGCACGACCGGCCTGCGCAAGCCCGAGACGGCTCCGAAGGTGCGCAAGCAGACCGAAAAAGAATTCCCTGAGGGCATCCCGGCCTACGGCGCCGACGCGCTGCGCTTCACCTTCGCCGCGCTGGCCTCGCTGGGCCGCAGCATCAACTTCGATTCCAAGCGCTGCGAGGGCTACCGCAACTTCTGCAACAAGCTCTGGAATGCCACGCGCTTCACGCTGATGAACTGCGAAGGCCAGGACTGCGGCCTGATGGAGCACACCCAGGCCGATTGCGACGTGGGCGGCAAGGCACACGGCTACATGAGCTTCAGCCCCGCCGACCGCTGGATCGTCTCCAGGCTGCAGCGGGTCGAAGCCGACGTGGCCCAGGGCTTCGCAGAATACCGGCTGGACAACGTGGCCAACACGATCTACCAGTTCGTCTGGGACGAGTTCTGCGACTGGTACCTGGAAATCGCCAAGGTGCAGATCAACACCGGCAACGAAGCGCAGCAACGCGCCACCCGCCGCACCCTGATCCGCACGCTGGAGACCATCCTGCGTCTGGCCCACCCGGTCATCCCCTTCATCACCGAAGAACTCTGGCAGAAGGTCGCGCCCGTGGCCGGCCGTGCCGGTGAATCGGTGAGCGTGGCGGCTTACCCGGTCAGCCAGCCCGAGCGCATCGATCAAACCGCCGAAGCGGCTGTGGCCAAGCTCAAGGGCCTGGTGGACGCCTGCCGCACACTGCGCGGCGAGATGAACGTCTCACCCGCCACCCGCTTGCCGCTGTACGTGCTGGGCGACACGGCCTTCATGCAGGCCAACGCCGCCGTGCTGCAGGGCCTGGCCAAGCTGAGCGAAGTGAAGGTGTTCACCGACGAGGCCGCCTGGGCCGCCGCCGCGCAGGCCGCACCGGTCGCCGTGGTGGGCGAGGCCCGCCTGTGCCTGTTCATGGAGATCGATGTGGCCGCCGAAAAGGCCCGCCTCTCCAAGGAAGCCACGCGCCTGGAAGGCGAGATCACCAAGGCCAACGCCAAGCTCGGCAACGAAGCCTTTGTGGCCAAGGCGCCGCCGGCCGTGATCGATCAGGAAAAGAAACGCGTGGCCGATTTCACCGCCACCCTCGACAAGGTGCGCGAGCAGCTGGCCCGACTGGGCCGCTGATCCCTTGACCCGCCACCGCGAGGGTCCGGTCCGCGTTCAGCGGCGATGGTGCACCGCCAGCGACTCCCACTGCGACGGCGAAACCGCCTGGGGGTCTTCCTGGTCGGGGAGGTGCAGGCTGTCGAGCTCGGAAAAATCGCTCGGCTTGGACTCGGCTTTCGCCGTGGCGGGTGACAGTGTCTCGTGGATGCGGTGGGCGACATACCAGCTGGCGCGCAGCTTGGCCTCGCGCGTGTGCGAACCCAGGCGCGGCGTCAGGTGCAGGTTGGGCACGTTGTACAGCGGCGTGCCCTCGGCCGCGAAGGCCGGATTGGCGCCATCGAGCAGACAGGCGTCGATGCGACCATCGGTGAGCGCCAGGGCCAGCGCCTCCGGATCGAACAACGAGCTGCGGCTCACACCGACCCACAGCTGGCCGGGCTTGCAATGGTTGAGCAGGCGCTCGTTGATCCAGCCCCGGAAACGCGAGGCATAGACCACCTGGAGCGACACCGCGTCCGAGCGTTCCAGCAATTCGTTGAGTGGGACCGGCTCCACACCGAGCTTGGCCCAGATGGGTGCGGCGTGGTGCACCGCCGGGTCGTAGCCCAGCAGGCGCACGCCCAGCCCCTTGAGCATGGGCGCGAGCGTGTGGGCCACCGGGGCCAGCCCGAGCAGGCCCACGGTGCTGCCCGCCAGCTCCCGCCCCATGCGCACCTGCGCGATCTGGCGGCCGAGCAAGGCGCTGATCATGCCCCGGCGGTACAGCATCAGCAGACCATACAGCAGGTATTCGGCGTTGGAGCGCACCGTGGCACTGCGCGCCTGCACCACGCGCACCTGGCGCCGGGCGCAGGCGTCCAGATCGGTGTTGTCGCTGGAGATCTGCATCCGGGCAACCAGCTGCAGTTTGGGGGCAAAGTCCAGGAACTCCTGCGACACCACCACATGGGGCGGCAGGACGATGGCGCGCGTCTTGTAGGCGGTGTTGCGCAGCGCGACGGCATCGTCGGCCAGCTCCGGACGGAAGGCCACCTCGTAACGCTCGCGCAACCAGCCCAAGGCCTCGGGGACCAGCGGGTCGATCAGCAGGACTTCCATGGTTTCAACGCGTCCGGCTGCTGCGGTTCAGGGCAACAACCGTTCACGTCCTCAGCGGCGTTTGAGCAGGGTGAAATGCTCGGTGCCCACGGTCTGCTGTTCCACGAGCTCGTTGCCGGTCTGTTTGGCAAACGCCTGGAAATCACGCACCGATCCGGCATCGGTAGAGACCACGCGAAGGATCTGTCCGCTGCTCATGTCGGCCAGGGCTTTCTTGGCTTTCAGGATGGGCAAGGGGCAGTTCAAGCCGCGGGCATCGAGTTCTTTGTCGGCGTTCATGGGGGGGATTCCTGTGGTTGGACGATTCTATGTCAAGCGGGTTTTCGGCAGATTGGCAGCGCACCCGCCGAGATACCCGGCCGCCAACGGCTGTCAGTGCGACGCAGACGGGTTGCCCTGGACCGGGTCCGAAGGCAGCGTTTCCATGAACACCGGCTCGATGCCCCGGCCGCGCAACCAGTCGGCCAGGGCCAGCCCGGTGCCCGCGCGCCAGCACTTCAGCTGCGATGGATCCAGCAGCTTGTATTCGACCAGCTCGGGCGAAAGCCGGACCTCGCCGCGGGCCAGCGCGTGGTAGGTGATGATGATCTGGTTCATGCGCTGGAAGTCGTGCACACCCACCAGTTGCAGGGCTGTCACCTCGAGCGCGGTTTCTTCGGCAATCTCCCGCCGGATGCCGTCTTCGGGTGTCTCACCCGCCTCCATGAAGCCGGTGATCAGCCCGAACATGCGGTTTGTCCAGGCGGCGTTGCGCGCCAGCAGAACCCGTTCGCCGACCTGCACGATGGCGGCGAGCACGGGGGTGGGGTTGTTCCAGTGCGTGAAGTCGCAGGCCGGGCAACGCAGCCGCTCCTTGAAACCGCCGTCCTCTTCGCTGCCGATCAGCGCCAGCGGCGTGGCGCAGCAGGGGCAGAAACGGTAGTCGGCACTCACGGAATCAGGCGGGGAAGACGCCGGTGGACAGGTAGCGGTCGCCCCGGTCACAGACGACGAAAACGATGGTGGCGTTTTCCACCTGCCGGGCCACCTGCTGGGCCACCCAGCAGGCACCCGCCGCCGAGATGCCCCCGAAAATGCCCTCTTCGCTCGCCAGGCGGCGGCACATGTCTTCGGCATCGCCCTGGCTCACATACACCAGCTCGTCCACCCGGCTGGGGTCGTAAATCTTCGGCAGGTATTCGGTGGGCCATTTGCGGATGCCCGGGATGCGCGAACCTTCGCTGGGCTGGGCGCCCACAATGCGCACCGCCGGGTTCTTTTCTTTCAGGAACTGCGACACGCCGGTGATGGTGCCGGTGGTGCCCATGGCGCTCACGAAATGGGTGATGCGTCCGCCGGTCTGTTCCCAGAGTTCGGGTCCGGTGGTCTCGTAGTGGATGCGCGGGTTGTCGGCGTTGGCGAACTGATCCAGCATGCGGCCCTTGCCCTCGGTCTGCATCTTTTCAGCCAGATCGCGGGCGTATTCCATGCCGCCGCTCTTGGGTGTGAGGATGAGTTCGGCGCCAAAGGCCTTCATGGTCTGCGCGCGTTCGATCGACAGGTCCTCCGGCATGATCAGCACCATGCGGTAGCCCTTGATGGCGGCGGCCATGGCCAGCGCGATGCCGGTGTTGCCCGAGGTGGCTTCGATCAGCGTGTCCCCGGGCCGGATCTCACCACGCTCCTCGGCGCGCCGGATCATGGACACGGCGGGCCGGTCCTTGACGGAGCCCGCCGGATTGTTGCCTTCGAGCTTGCCCAGAATGACGTTGCCCCGCGCAAGGTTGTCCGCCGCACCGATGCGCTGCAGCGCCACCAGCGGTGTTTTACCGATCGCATCTTCAATGGTTGGGTAGTTCATGGACCCCACTGTGCCATAATTTCCCTCTTCCAGATTCCAGCCCGGGTGGTGAAATTGGTAGACGCAGGGGACTCAAAATCCCCCGCCGCAAGGCGTGCCGGTTCGATTCCGGCCCCGGGCACCACAGACAAGGCCGCACAGTTCCAAAGACGTGCGGCCTTTTCCTTTTTCCCCTATGAAAACAGCACTTTCACAGTGCGGCAAGGTCCGAGGAAGTTTGACACATTCCGGACCATTTCGGGGGCACCTTTGGGGGCACTATGGCGAAACAGGGGGGCATTTTTGCCCCCTCTGCGTTTGACCCTGCCAAGCCCGAAAGATGACCGGCCAGGGCCTGCCCGTGGGGCTCGGGGACACCCTGTCGCGGGCCGGAGGCTTCAATTCAGGCCGGTGGTGCTGGCGCCGGCCGCTCAGCTGCACCAGGTCGAGGGCTTGCCCGTGGGCTAGTGCTGCTGCCGGGGTTGGCGATCTGGGCCCGATCTGCAGGCGCACCAGGTCGAAGGGCTGGCCGTGGGGCTGGGGGCACCGGCCCGAGCTGCAGGCGCGGTCAATCAGGCGCACCGCGTCGATGGCTTGCCCGTGGGCTGGTGGCGCTGGCGCCGGGCTGGTGATCGCGGCCCAAGCCGTAGGCGCACCAGTCGAAGGGCTGGCCGTGGGGCTGGGGGCACGTGTTCGCGGGCTGGGGGCACCGGCTCAGGCCGGTGGTGCTGGCGCCGGCCCGAGTTGCAGGCGCGGCCGATCAGGTCCACCAGGTCGAGGGCTGGCCCGTGGGGCTGGGGCACCCGGTCGCAAGCTGGGGACAGCGGCTCAGGCCGGTGGTGCTGGCGCCGGCCTGAGTTGCAGGCGCCGGCCTGAGTTGCAGGCGCGGCCGATCAGGTCCAGGTCAAGGGCTGGCCCGTTGGGCTGGGGCCGCTGGCGCCAGGGCTGGCGATCGCGGCCCGAGCTGCAGACGCACCAGGTCGAGGGCCGGCCCGTGGGACTGGGGGCACCCTGTCGCGATCCGGCGGCACCGGCTCAGGCCGGTGGTGCTGGCGTCGGCCCGAGCTGCAGGCGCGGCCGATCAAGCGCACCAGGCCAAGGGCTTTCCCGTGGGGCTTGTTGATGTGTCCGCTAAAGCCCATTGCAGTGCATTGCGGTGCTGTTCATCGGGATGGGGCAATGCGCCCCTGCACTACCGCTACCGCTGGGGCAGCTGCTGTTCCTGTTGGGGGGGTACCCCTCCCCCCCAAAACCTGCGCACGCAAAAATTTGCCTAACCGGTCGGTTTCCGGCCTATGGGTCCGGAAGTTCTTCGCCCCCCTCCCATAGCCTGCTCCCTATGCCAGCCCCAAGGGTCAGGGCCTACGAAGCCCCAGGCACGCCACCAGACGGCCGGGAACAGGCGCCAGAGCAGGCCGAAGGAATAGTCTTTGTGCATTGCCTCGCGAGGCACCAGCAAGGCCACGCAGCCGACCAGCATGGGCACTTGATCGGCCGGGTTTCCTTCGGGTTGTGACCTCAAAACACCGGGGACACCGGGGACAAATGGGCAAAACGCTCGTAACCCATTGTCATCATTGGGGTTTTCTGTCCCCGGTCGGACCGGGGACAATCCTCAAATCACCGGGGACACCGGGGACAACTCACTCCACACAAGTGCATAGAAGTGCAGACAACAGCGGGCGGCCCTTGTTTTGGTGCCTGGTGTACCGCTCAACAGCCCGATGCAGCGCGAAGCAAGCCCCCGCCGCCACCGCCCATCGGCGGCCCGCAGCGCTGCGCATGATGCACGCATCGCAACACCACGCAGATAGATTTCCCTTTCACCCGGGGGCGGCCCCGGCTTTGAAAGGCGAACCATGCAAACCACGTACACACCCCGGGTAGAGGAAGCACCGCAAGGGGTGTTCCTGCCCATCGTTCATGTCGTCGGCTGGTACCGGTTGAAACTGGTCAATCACCCGTTCAAGATGCCCGGGTCAGCAGACACCCACGAAGAGGCATTGCAGCTGGCCAGGCTGCACACGCAGCGTCTGGTCGTCGCGCATCACAGGTCAAGCGCAAAGATCGCCGACACGATGCGATAGCAGCGGGCGGACCCGAGCCCCGGCAATCGCTCTTTAACGCTGTAGCGGCCGGGCTCTTTCACGATCAGGCACTCGTGTTCGACCAGGACGCGGGCCACTGCCTGCGGGTCGAAGCCTTGGCACATCTCGGACTTGAACACCTCGGACAAGACGAAGTATTCGATCGACACGTTTTCCCCCAAGGTGGAGGGCATCCGGTCGCCGTAGTCCGCGGCGTGGTCGTGGTGGGTCTTGATCGGCTCGCCTCGATCATTCAGCATCCGGCGCAGCCCGGCCCGGTTCAGGGTCTTGGCGCTGTGGTCATCGGCCGCACGGTGCCACCAGGTGAAGCGCCCTTCCCCGTGCGCTTCCAGGAAGCGCCGAACCTGTCGCAGCATGGCCGACACTTCGCCATTGCCGATGCCACCACGCGCGGCCAGCCAAGCATTGAAGCATTCACGGGCGCCCCGTTCGCTCTCGCCTGGTGGCCAGCCCGTCAGACCCGCCGCCGTGGCCATCTCACCAGCAGCGCCCACCAGGGCAAAGCGGGCGCCCACCCGTTCAACCTGTCCGCTTGAAGCCTCGGGCACCATCTGCCGTGCCAGCTTGCTGGCAGAGTCTCGAATGCGGGCCTTGAGTCCGTCCGCGTTCTCGGTCAAGTGCTGCAGCCAGACACGGCCCACAGCCCCGTAAACGGTGCCAGCCTGCCCGGTGATGTGCCGGGCAAAGTCCGCCCCGCCTTCGCGGTCGTGAAGATCTTCAAAAGCCCCCATGCCCCGGCCCGCGTCGGCGGGTATGTCGGCCATGCGCACTTCTTGCCCGGTGCGGGCCCGCTTCATGCCTTCGGCCATGTGGTCAGCCAGCCCCAGCTCGCCAGCACTCAGGAACAGCAGCCGCCAGGACAGGCGGGCGCGTGGTGTGCCCGTGCGGGTTGCCCGGGCCTTGCTCTGTTCGTTCGCCAGCATGTACGCGCATTCGCCCGCTGTCTTGGGGTCCACCTGTGCCAGTTCGTCCAGGATCAGCAGCCCGTCGCAGTGCTGCGCCGCGATGGCCTCCAAGGCGTTGTCAGTGGTGCGCCACCGCTGCAGGTAGGACGCACCGCCGTACACGCTGGCCGCCACCTTGAGGGCTGTCGTCTTGCCGCTTGAGCTGTCACCCCGGAAGTGAAAGCCGCCGCTCTCCACGCCGGCCGGGCGCAACAGCGGGCCCGCAAAGGCCGCAGCCACTGCAAAGGCCAGGCGCGAATTGCCCACACACAGCGCGGCCACGCGGTCGCGCCATTGCTCTGGCGTGCCCTTCACTCGAAAGGTGTTTTCCTGTGCGCTCTCGCTTTGGAAAACGATGCGCTCGGCATCGTCTCCGATGGTCTCGTGTGGCAACACAAAGGCCCGGCCGTGCCAGCCGATGCGATCGGTACAGATGGCGTACTCGCCAGGGTCGCGGGTCTGGATGTACTGCGTCAGCAGGTTGCGGGCGGCCGGGCTGGTGGCGATGCCCAGCCCTTGCCCCAGCAAGGTGCCGCGGTATTCGCCTCCGTCAGTGGCCAGCATCCGGGCGGGCATGGCCCATTGCTTGGGTTTTTTCGCACGGTCGGTAAAGGTCAGCAGGTAGCCCCATCCCTGCCCGTCCTGGTCGCGCGTCAGGGCTTTCACGTCCAAGCGCGAACACAACCACACGGGTTTCGTCGGTTCGCCGTCCTTGTCCACACCGGTGAAGAACACGCCGGCATCGGTCACGCTGAAACGGTCCCACTCCCGGCCCGGTTCTGGGGCGGGCTTGTCGCCAGGGTCAGCGGGGCCGCCCGGTGGTGCACCTGGTGGCGCTGCAGGCGGGCCGCTGGCGCCGTTTTTCTGGGGCTGGCCTGCCTGCCCCCTTGCCTTTGATCCTTTCGCGTGCTGTGTGGCCGCCTGCGCATCGGTGTGCGCATTGATCACACCGGCCACGATGCGCCGCACCGCTTCAAGCCCGGCGCCGTCGCCCTGTTCGGCGTTGACGTGGGCGGCCAGGTCGTTGAAGTCCGAGCCCCCAGCGGGCAAGCCCTTGGGGAACAGCGCCAGGCCATGCACCGCACGGGCCGCCGCTGCCGCTTTCACGCGGCCCGGGTTCGTGCCGGTCTGCTTTTCCGTTTCCTGGTCGTCGTCGCCACACACGGCCAGCAGCGCGGCCGGGTGCAGCTGGCGCAGCGCACGGGCCACGTGCTGCAGGTTGCCGGCATCGAAGGCCACGGCCACCGGGTAGCCCGTGGCCTCGTGCAAGGTGGCGGCCGTGGCGTAGCCTTCGGCGATCAGCAGCACGGTCGGGCCGGTGGCATCGGCGCCGCTGGCCAGCTCACCCACCAGGTGCCACAGCCCGGACTTGCGCCCACCCTTGAGGAACAGCTTTTCCGGTGCGCCGCTCTCGGGTTTGGTCGGCGCGATGCGTTGCACGTTCCACAGCTTGCCCGCACCGTCGCGCAGGGGCACCAGCAGCACGCCACCATCGGCGAAGCGCACGCCGTGGGGCTGCACGCCCTTGCGCACCAGGTAAGGGCTGGCGACGCCCTCGCTGGCGTCTTGCCACTGTGCCGCCGCCTGGTCGGATGCTGCCGCGTGGCCGGCATCGATGCGGGCCTGTTCCTGCCGCTGGCGCTCGGTTCGCTGGCGCTCGCGTTCGGCCAGCTCTGCCGCCGTGGGCGCGGCCGGCGCCTGCCCGTTCTTGGGCAGCGTGAAGCCGTGTTCCTTTGCCAGATGCAGCAGCGTGGCCACCGCCACACCGCCGCCAGCCTTGATGCTGCGCCAGGTCGAGGCCACGGCCTTTTTATCGTACCGGTCGGCATCGCTGGCGCTCCAAGCGTCGAACAGATCGAAGCCGGCGCCGTCCGGATACTCGCTCTTGATGGCCATGCCCACCCGCGCCCATTCGTCGCGTGGCAGGTTCGCCGGGATGTGTGCCAGGGCCTGCCGGATCAGCTCGGGCGTGATTGGGGTCTGTGGGGTCATGTGGGGGTGAATAGATCGGGCTGGGCGCGTGGGCGGTGCAACAGGGCATAGGTGCGCACCTGTCGCGTGCGGCTCCCGCTCGCACACCGGACCGTGCGCCAGCCATAGGCCAGGCCGTAGCCCATGCCCGGCAACTCGGAGCGCGGCATGTCAGACAGCACCTTGGAAATGCACCCGGTGTCACACTCCGCGTCGATTTCTTTTTGCGTGCTGTGGGGGTGCGTTTCCAGGTAGTCCGCAACGCGGACAGCCTGCGCTGACCTGTCGTCGGGCAAGGGTTTGGGGGCAGTCATGGCGGCCCCTCAGTGGTACGGCTCGTGCCCGAACTCTTCGGAGCTGCCGGTAACAGCAAAGGCCATAGGACCGGATGCCGTGGCGGTCTCGAACACCATCACATGCACCTGAGCGAAGGAGACGCGCAGGTAGTATGGGCGGCCCTGGTGGTCGAAGGTGGCGGGCACGGCCTTGGATAAGGCCTCGCTGGCACTGTCCAGCAAGGCACACAGGGCGGGCGTTTTCTCGGCCGGCTGGAATGCCAAACGATCCTTGGCACGCACAGCCGCAGCTTCGGCCGCGATCTGCTGGTGAATGTCCGGGCCTGCACCAGGTTGGGCGGCCTTCTTTCGGTTCGATGCCTTGCCCATCATTGGCCCCCGGTTTGCTGGCGCTGGGCCTGCCAGGTGGCAATGTCGGACTCACGCCACGCCACGGCCCGAGCCGAAAGGCGCACGCAGTGGGGGAAGGTCTGCGGGTCGGCTTTCATGCCCGCATAGATGCTGGATTTCTTGAGGCCGGTCAGGCTTTCGACCTCAGGGAGCCGCAGCATCCTTTCGGGTTTGCTGGGCTGGGGGCTTGAACTGGTTTGCACTTGTTGCGCTCCGTAGTGGGTTAAACACGTGCGCATGTTCTCGTTTGTCTGCCGTCCAGTCACGGCAGGAACCGGTGCAATTTTTCGACAGTTCTAGCCGCTGGCGTTGTCTTCCTCGTCGCCCTCTGCCTCGGCATCCATGGACCAACTCTCCAAGAAGAAGGGCAGCAGCTCGGATGTGAATTTTCGAATCGCCGGCTCAGGACCGACACTGACACCCGCCGCAGAAAAGACCGCCTCGCTGAGACGCACGAAGCGGATGCCTCTATCCACAGGGATGCCGTAAACATAGGCAAACCGTGCAACCTCGATCAGGTGATAAATCCTTCGCTCCAGATCGCGCGGGCGCCCTCCTTTTGTAGGTCCTACTACGTCGTCTCTGGCCTGCGTAGCAACTCCCTCCAGAGTCAGGAGCACGTCGCCAAGCAGCAGCACGTTTTCGCACATCACATCACGCATCGACCGCCCATCGACACCCGACACAGTGTCGCCAAAAGCGCCCATGAACACCTCGCGCACAGGGTCTGGTGGGTCTAGTTCCATCCGAATCTGCACCCCGTTGAAACCCTGGTGAATCGCTTCCTGGTCTGCATGTTCTAGCCCCTGCAATGCAGCGTTCAATTGCTGCGCCAGTTTGGCAACCTGGCCAAGTTCTTTTTTCCTCTTGGGGGCCGATGGTGTACGCGACATGGCCTCGCTCATCCTGATGCCTTTCACGATGGATTGCAGCCACTCCAGGGCAGCGGCGGGCAACTCCAATTCAGCGCACACCAGGCGCAGGTTTTCGACTTCGGCGGGCGGTATCGACGGCAGGCGCTTCATGACCGATCAGCCTGGCGTACAACGATCAGCGCGGGCATGCTCCATGAGGAACAGCACGGCCAGTGCCCACTCGGGGGCACGTGGCCAGGCTTCCGGGCCATGCTCCCAAGGGGGTCGGTAGGCGTATCGGGGTGCGTGTTGTTCACGATGGCCATAAACCGAGCCAGCCATGGCAGAAAGCCGGGTTCACGCACGCACACAGGCCAGTACGGCGAATCGTTCGCCGCCTGGTGGTCTTGCCTCACGCGGCAAGCTTCCATTGCGCCGGCCCATGCACGGTGTCGGAAGCCTCTGCAACATCGAAAGTGCCGTCACGCAGCAGCGCCCAATAGATCACGCTGTTGAGGCTGTGGAGGCGCACGGCCAGGCCACGCAACACCAGGTCATTGCCCGACGAATCGGCAGGCATGGTGCCAATGATGCGGGTCATCTGCTCGATTTCGGCGCAGGCATCGGCCAGCAGATCGGCGCACTCTGGCGCCAGGTTCAGGGGTTTGGGTTCGTTCGCGTTCATGTTCAATCCTCCCTCTCAAATGAGCCCAATTTCGGCCATGGATGTGCACCCGTCGCCAGCCACGATGAAGTGATCCAACACGCGAACATCGATCAGCGCCAAGGCCGCCTTGAGGCACTGCGTCAGGGTTTCATCGGCACGGCTTGGAGAGGCTGCGCCGCTTGGGTGGTTGTGTGCCAGGACCACGGCCGCCGCGTGGTGCTCAATGGCTGCGCGTGCAATCTCTCGGGGGTACACGCTGGTTTGTGCCAGGGTGCCATTGAAGGGCGTTTCAAAGGCGATGGCGCGGTTTTGGCTGTCAAGGTACAGCACCGCGAACACCTCGGTTTTTTCCGCGCCCAGGTGAAGGCTCAGAAAGTCGCGCACCGCACGGGGGCTGTCGAACAGGGCGCCGGGCTCCCCCAGGTAGCGCCGAAGAATGGCCAGGGCCGCATCAATCACGCTGCGTTCATGCTCTGGCATGCCGTAGCGAAAGGAAGCCGGCCCGGCCCCCGCCCGGTAGCAGGGGACCAGCTCACGCGCTTTCACGCGCTGGCGGGGCGCAGCCCGGGTTGTTGCAAAATTCGTATCAGCCATTGTCGAAGCTCCGTTCTTCGGTGGTGGTCAGGCGGGGCCGGTGCTCGTAACACCAGGCCCCGCCGCCTTTTGTGCCCAGCAAACACCGCCGCTGGGCATGGCGGTTCAAAGCGCCTTGATAGGGATGCTTGGGCTCAATACTCGAAGGTGTCCGTTCCCTATCAAGAATCCCCGGTAGAGGTTGACGGCCACGGCCTGAACTTCGCGGGCCACATCTACCCCAGCAGCCACCACGGTTCCATCCTCAGTCACCACGGCAAGCTTGGCCGGCTTGCCGTTGACAGTGACGGTCAATCCTTCATGGGCCACCGCGGAAATAACCACGCCCTCGATAGCGCCTGTGGGTTGGTGCCCGATCATGATCCAGGTACCTCCCCCGCCTTTGGGCTCGGTGGCACCAGGTAGGCGGTGTGCAGGCGCTGCAGGTCTTGCAGCAGCCCCAGGTGCTTGGGCACCCATTCGGGGATCGTCACGCCCTCGGCACGCCAGCGGCTGGGTGTGTTGCGGTGAAGGCCGGTCATCCGGCAAAAGTCGGCGATCTTCCAGCCCAAGGCGGACAGCGCCGCGTCAAATTCTTCAATGGTCATGTGTTGCACCTTTTTTGGCTTGCGGTCATGATACTAGATTTTCCCGATAGTGTGCTGAATACGTATATTTCAACACATTAACTATACATAACGCCCGTTGTCGAATATGCGTTATTGAACAAGTATTGCACATTTTCGGGAAATACATAAACAAATCAACGGGTTGCAGACTTGTGCACATTGCCTGTTTTTTGTGCATACGTGTGTGCGTCGTCGTCTTGAAAGTTATCCACAGGGGCACGGGGCGCGATGGACTGGCGCCAGGGGAAGTGCCCTTGCGCCGCATTCCGGCAAAGTGCGCAAGCGGCCGGGGCGGTGCGGCCGGGGCGGTGCGGCCGGGCCGTGGGTGGGGATATGGGCGGGAAATGGATATAGGTGAGTGAGTGTCCCCTGTCTGTCCCCTATATGTCCCCGGTCTGTCCCCGGTACACCATCGGCCTGCAGGCCGCATAAACGCTGGGTTTCGCCGGTTTGTCCCCGGTGTCCCCGGTGTTTGGCTGGGAATGGTCGGGGGTGAGAGTGCAAGCGTGTGCATCTGTCCGCCCGCGGGAATGGGTGCGGTTCCACCTGCCGCACTCGGTTCGGTTCCTGTTGCCACGTCAAGCGGCCCGCTTGGGCAACTGAACCACGGTCCCCGACTTGCGGCCGTCCAGGTAGTCCGCCCACCACTGCAGGAGGCTGGCGCGGTCGGGCATGTAGCTTGATCGGTGGTAGGCGGCCCGCACCTTGTTGCGTTCCTTGTGTGCCAGCTGGCGCTCGATCACGTCAGCATTCCAGCCGCACTCGTTGGCTGTGGTGCTGAACAGCGCCCGGAAACCGTGGGCGGTCGCGCTGCCCTTGAAACCCATGCGCGTCATGGCGCTGTTGAACGTGTTCTCACTCAGGGGCTTGCTGCGGTAGTTCGGGCTGGGGAACACCAGGTCGCTGTCACCGCTCAAGGGCTCCATGGTGCGCAGGACCTCAAGGGCTTGGCGGGACAGGGGCACGCGGTGTTCGGTGCGCATCTTCATGCGCTCGGCTGGAATGACCCACAGCGCCCCGTCAAGGTCGAACTCTGCCCAGCGTGCGCCGCGCACTTCGCCGGGGCGGGCCGCGGTCAGCATCAGCAGGCGCAGGGCTTGCACGGTGCTGGGCTCGCCTTCGTACGTGGCCAGCTTGCCCAGGAACTCGGGTATGTCCTTGTCCGCCAGGGCGGCCCGGTGGTTCACCTCGCGGGGTTTCAGGATCTCTGAGGGCACCAGGTCAAGCATGGGATTCGATTCGATGCGCTCATGCGTGACGGCCCATCGGTAGATCGACTTCACCCGCTGCAGCACGCGGTTTGCCAGCTCGCCAGCGCCCCGGGCTTCGATGGCCTTCACCGCGGCCATGAGTTCGCCGGGCTTGATGCTGGCCAGCGGGCGGCCCCCGAGCGTGGGGAAAATGTCCGCCTCCAGCGATGCCCGGATGCGCTGCAAGGTGACAGGCTCCCAGCGGGCCGCCTGGTGCCGAATCCAGTCCAGCGCCACGGCCTCAAGGGTGTTCTCTTGTTCGTACAGGGCGCGGACTTTCGCGGCCTTGCGCAGCGCCCCGGGATCGTCGCCCGCTTTCAGCAGGGCATGGGCCGCCGCTGCCCGGTCGCGTGCATCGCGCAGGGTGACAGCCGGATACACCCCAAAGGCCAGGCGCTTTTCCTTGCCCCCGTGCCGGTACTTCATGCGCCAGTACCGCCCGCCCGCCTTCGTCACCTCAAGGTACAGACCCCCGCCGTCGAAGTGCTTGCCGGGGTCGGTCAGGGTTCGCAGCTTGGCATCGGTCAGCTTCATGAGGGGCATCCTTCTCAGTCTGGGGGCACATTTGGGGGCATTTTTACGGATTTTGCCTCGCTTTCATAGGGGAGTTCGTGTGCGGCCCCGGCACCACACTCAAGGCCGCACAGTTTCCGCTGTGCGGCCTTTTTGTTTTTCGGTGCCCGGCTCCGCCGCATCCTTCCCTGCACGGGCCAGCTCTTCCTTCAGCACCTGCTGGTAGATGCGCGGCAGCTGGCGGCTCATGCTGTTGGTTTCGATGCCGTACCCCAGGCTGGTCCAGGTGCCGGAGAGCCGGCGCAACACCGGCTGCACGCGGCCCTGGCGCAACTGGGTCGACAGGTTGCCCCAGCGCCCTTCGGACAGCCAGGCGTGCACCACCAGGTCCTGGTATTCGGGAGCGAAACTCAGTCCGGTGGCATCCAGCGGATCGTCGGTGCGCTGCGGGTGGTAGCGGGCGGCCAGTTCGAGCCAGGTGCTGTAGAGCAGCTGGTAACGCCCGGCGGCGGTGGAGCAGTTGCCCCGGTTGGGGCCTTGCCCGATGGATTCGCAGCGGTTCGGGTGCACGTCCAGCGTCCACACATAGTCGTGACCGTACATCACGTGGTAGGGCCGCAGCACGTTGGACTCGCTCGCCGAGATGGTGCGCATCAGCGCGCGCAGGTAGGGGTCACCGCCGGACATGACCAGGGGCTGCGTGCCCGGGATCAGCAGCAGGGGCCGCCACCACCAGAGCAGCAGCAGCATGAGCACCACGGCGCCCGCCGTGAGGGCCAGGCGCGAGCGCAGGGGCGAGTCCCAGAACCCCGATGGCGGGACGTCAGCAGAGGCGTCTGACCGATCCGGTGGCAATGAACTCATGGTGCAAACACAACGTGGCGGCGCTGGATGAACCCGCGGGACGTCATGTCCGACAGGAAGGGGGATCGGGAGTCAGCTGACACAATCCAGGGCATTGTCCAACAACGCCGACCCGACTTGCCATGCTGCTGCCATCGCTTGCCATCCTTTCCGGACTGTTGCTGCTCGTGTGGAGCGCCGACCGCTTCGTGGCCGGTGCTTCGGCCACCGCCCAGCACTTTTCTGTGCCCCCGCTGCTGGTCGGCATGCTGATCGTCGGCTTCGGTACCTCGGCACCCGAGATGGTGGTGTCGGTGCTGGCGGCTTCGCAGGGCAACCCCGGGCTCGCGCTGGGCAACGCCTGGGGTTCCAACATCGTCAACATGGCGCTGATCCTGGGCATCACGGCGCTGATCGCACCGATCCTGGTGCGCTCGGTCATCCTGCGCAAGGAGTTGCCGATCCTGATGGCGGTGACCGCGTTGTCGGCACTGCTGGTCTGGGACGGCGTGCTGTCGCGGCTCGACGCCGCGGTGTTGCTGCTGGTGTTTGGCACCTTGGTGACCTGGTCCATCGTCGAGGCCCGTGCCGGAGGCGGGGACACGCTGGCCACCGAGACGGCCACCGAGCTGCAGGCGCATGCGATGCCGTTGCGACGCGCGCTGCTGTGGCTGGGTATGGGCCTGCTGCTGCTCGTGGGCAGTTCGCGCTTGCTGGTCTGGGGCGCGGTGTCGATCGCACAATCACTGGGCGTGAGCGACCTGATCATCGGCCTGACGGTGGTGGCGATAGGCACCTCGTTGCCCGAGCTGGCGTCGTGCGTGGCGGCGGCGCGCAAGGGCGAGCACGACATCGCGCTGGGCAACGTGCTGGGGTCGGGCCTCTTCAACACGCTGGCGGTGGTGGGGCTGGCGGGTGTGATCGCGCCGATGGACATCGGCACCGACGTGCTCACGCGCGACCTGCCGATGATGGCCGGCCTGACCGTGCTGCTCTTCGCCATGGGCTGGGGCTTTCGCGGCCCCGGGCGCATCAACCGGCTGGAGGCGCTGGTGCTGCTGGCCCTGTATGTGGGGTACACCGGCTGGCTGCTGGCCTCCATGACGCCCAGCGCCTGATCAGGCCCGAAGGCCTTCGGCCACCGTGGGGTAGCGCAGGCGAAGCCCGAGTTCGGTTTTCATGCGCTGGTTGTGCAACCGGCGCGACTCGCTCATGAAGCTCAGCAGCATCAGCGGCAGCTGGTCCCCCGCGGCATTGCGCGCGATGCGCGGCGGACGGGGCAGGCCATACAGATCGGCCGCGAGATCGAAGTAGTCGCCCATTTTCAGATCGGTGTCGTCACTCACGTTGACGTTGCGCTGCGGCCGCCCGCGCCACAGCGCCAGCACACAGGCGCACGCCAGGTCGTCGGCGTGGATATGGTTCGTGAACACGTCGTCTTCGGCGCGCAGCACCGGTGTGCCACGCAGCAGGCGCTCGCGCGGCGTGCCGCCCTCACGGTCGGGCGCGTAGATGCCAGGGATGCGCAGCACGCTGGTGCGCACGCCGGTGGCGCGCCCCAGCCAGTGCACCGCCGCCTCGGCATCCACCCGCCGCCAGGCGCGCGGCGTGAGCGGCTGGGCCGGGGTGGCTTCGCTCACCCATTGCCCTTGCCGGTCCCCGTAGACGCCGCTGGTGGAGCCGTACACCAGCGATACGGGCAACGAGCGCTGCGCCAAGGCCCGCACCAGTGACCGGGTGCGGGTGTCCAGCCGCCAGTCGGGCGATTCACCCGCGGGTGGTGGCGCGAGGTGCAGCACACGGGTGGCCAGTCCGGCCAGTCGGCCCAGGCTGCGGGCGTCGTCCAGGTTGCCCGGCAAGGGGGTGATGCCCTGCGCGCGCAGCGCAGCCGCGCTCCCGGGTGTCGATGTGAGGGCGAGCAGCCGCACACGGCGGCCGCCACCCAGCACGCGGGCCGCGCGCTGACCCACGTCACCACAGCCAATGATCAGCACCCGCTCACGCCGGAAGCGTGCGGGCAAAGCGCCCAGAAGGCTCATGCGATTTACAGATTTGCGACAATGTTCGATTGCTTTTGTGTCGAGACACACCAAGGCGCCCCAACCACCACTCGCCGCCAGTATGACATTCACCATCACCATCGAACCCAGCGGGCGCAGCTTCACGGCAGAGCCCACCGAGGCCATCCTGGCCGCGGGCATCCGACAAGGCATCGGTCTGCCGTATGGCTGCAAGGACGGCGCCTGCGGATCGTGCAAATGCAAAGTGGTCAGCGGCCAGATCACCCACGGCCCGCACCAGGCCAAGGCCCTGAGCGCCGAGGAAGAAGCCGCCGGCTATGCGCTGACCTGCTGCGGCGTGGCCCAAAGCGACGTGGTGCTGGAATCGCGCCAGGTCACCGAAGCCGGTGCCTTCCCGATCAAGAAGATGCCGGTGCGCGTGAACCGGCTCGATCGCGCTTCGCACGATGTGATCGTGATGCACCTGCAGTTGCCCGCGTCCGACACCTTCCAGTACCACGCGGGCCAGTACATCGAGTTCCTGCTGCGCGACGGCGACCGCCGCAGCTATTCCATGGCCAACGCGCCGCACACGCAAGCGGGCCAGCCGGCGATGGAACTGCACCTGCGCCACATGCCCGGCGGCAAGTTCACCGACCACGTGTTCGGCGCCATGAAGGAGAAAGACATCCTGCGCATCGAAGGGCCTTACGGCAGCTTCTACCTGCGTGAAGACAGCGACAAGCCGGTGATCCTGCTGGCGTCGGGCACCGGTTTTGCGCCCATCAAGGCCATCCTCCAGCACATGCATTTCAAGGGCATCCAGCGCCCGACCACCGTGTACTGGGGCGGCCGGCGGCCGGCCGATCTGTACCACCACGACTGGCTGCTGGCCCAGGCCGCCGCCATGCCCAACCTGCACTATGTGCCGGTGATCTCCGATGCACTGCCCGAAGACGGCTGGAGCGGTCGCACGGGCTTTGTGCACCTCGCGGTGCTGCAGGATTTCCCCGACCTGTCGGACCACCAGGTCTATGCCTGCGGCGCGCCCATCGTCGTGGAGTCGGCGCGCGCGCAGTACAGCGCGCAGGCCGGCCTGCCGCCGGAAGAGTTCTACGCAGACTCTTTCACCAGCGCTGCAGACAAGCTGTGACCATCGCATTCGAACTGTTCCAACAACAACCCCAGGAGACCGTCCCATGCTGAACCGCCGCCACCTCGTCACCGCCATTTCCCTGGCCACATCCGCGCTGGTGCTGCCTGCGCTGGCGCAAGCCCAGACCACCACGCGCATCATCGTGCCGTTCGGCGCCGGTGGCCCGATCGACCAGACCGCGCGCGTGCTTGCCGAAGCCGTGAAAGGCTCGCTGGGCACCGTGATCGTGGAGAACCGGCCGGGCGCGGGCGGCAACATCGGCGTGAGCGCCGTGGCCAAGGCGGCGCCCGATGGTCTGACCATCGGCATCGCCACGACGGCATCGCACGGCATCAATCCGTGGCTGTTCAGCAAGCTGCCCTACGACCCGGTGAAGGATTTCGCACCGGTCACGCAGATGCTGCGCGTGCCCAACGTGCTGGTGATGAACGCAGAAACCGCCCAGCGGCTGAACATCAACACCCTGGCCGACCTGATCCGCTACGCCAAGGCCAACCCCGCCAAGCTGAACTACGGCTCGGGAGGCAACGGCAGCGCCGGCCACCTGGCGGGCGAGATGTTCAAGAACCAGGCGGGCGTGTTCGCGGTGCACATCCCCTACAACGGCGGCAACCCGGCCCAGCTCGGCCTGCTCTCGGGCCAGGTCGATTTCAACTTCGACAACCTGGCCACGGCATCCGCCAACATCCGTGGGGGCAAGCTCAAGGCGCTGGCCGTCACCACGGCTCAGCGCACGGCCACCATGCCCGACGTGCCCACCGTGGCCGAAACCCTGCCCGGCTTCAGCATCGACACCTGGTGGGGCCTGGTGGTGCCGGCGGCCACGCCCGCCGACACGGTGCGCAAGCTCAACGCCGCGTTCACCCAGGCCCTGCAGAGCCCGGAAGTGAAGTCCCGGTTTGCGTTGCTGATGGCCGAGCCGGCACCCAGCAGCCCGGAACAGTTTGGCCAGTTCATGAACGCCGAGCGCACCAAGTACGAGCGGGTCGTCAAGCTCAGTGGCGCCAAGGTGGACTGAGCTTCGCTGCAGCGCGACCAACAAAAACGGCACCCGAGGGTGCCGTTTTTGTTGGTGATTCGGTCCTGCGTGCTCAGTTGCCCGCCTCAGCCAGCAGCTTCTTCACATCATCGGCCAGCGCCTGTGCACCGCTGCCGTAGCGGTGGTAGAGACGGATGCGCCCCTGCGGGTCGTACACGTAGCTGCCCGCTGAGTGGTCCATGGTGTAGCTGGTCGGGGTCTTGCCGTCGACCTTCTTGTAATAGACCTTGTAGCTCTTGGCCAGATCGGGCAGCGCCTCGGGCGCGGCGTAGAGCGCGAGGAAGCTGGGGTCGAAGCTGGCCATGTAGGCCTTCATCACTTCGGGCGTGTCGCGCTCGGGGTCGACGCTGATGAACAGCCCCTGAAGCCGTTCGCCATCGGCACCGAGCAGCTGTCGGGCTTGCGCCAGCTCGCCGAGCGATGTGGGGCACACGTCGGGGCACTGCGTGAACCCAAAAAAGACCACCACCGCCTTGCCCTTGAAGTCGGCCAGCGTGCGGGCCTGTCCGTTGTGGTCGGTGAGCGAGAAACCGGTGGCGTAGTCGGCACCGGTGATGTCGATGCCCGAGAAGCCCGTGGCAGTGGCGTCGGCGGGTTTGTCGGAGCAACCAGCCAACATGGCCACGGACAGGCCAGCCAGCAGAAAGAAACGGCGAACGGAATTCATGGCAGGTAGTGATCTATGAGAAGTGCTGCAAACAGCAGCGACAGGTGGATCAGCGAGAAGCGGAAGGTCTTGCGCGCCAGGGCGTCCGAATACTCCCGCCAGAGCGCAAACGCGTAGCCGGAGAACCCGATGCTCAGCACGACGGCCACGGCCAGATAGAACCAGCCGCTCATGCGCATCACGAAGGGCATGAGGCAGGCGGCAAACAGCACAAACGTGTAGAGCAGGATCTGCAGCCGGGTGAAGTCCGATCCGTGGGTCACGGGCAGCATCGGCAGGCCGGACTTGCGGTAGTCCTCGACGCGGTAGAGCGCCAGCGCCCAGAAATGCGGCGGCGTCCAGAGAAAGATGATGAGGAAAAGGATGAGGGCCTCGGGCGAGACCACGCCCGTCATGGCGGCCCAGCCCAGCACCGGCGGCATGGCGCCCGAGGCGCCACCAATCACGATGTTCTGCGGCGTCAGCGGCTTGAGGATCACGGTGTAGATCACCGCGTAGCCGACAAAGGTGGCGAAGGTCAGCCACATGGTGAGCGGGTTCACGAGGAAGTACAGGATGGCCGAGCCCAGCGCACACAGCACCGCCGAAAACGAGAGCGTCTGCACGTTGGAGAGCTCGCCCTTGGCGGTGGGCCGCCAGGCGGTGCGCCGCATCTTGGCGTCGATCTGCTGTTCGACCACGCAGTTGAAAGCCGCGGCCGCGCCGGCCACGAGCCAGATGCCGAACGAGGCGATGGCGGCCAGCTGCACCTGCTGCCAGGACGGCACACCGGGCACGGCCAGCACCATGCCGATCAAGGCGCAGAAGACAATGAGCTGGATCACGCGCGGCTTGGTCAGCGCGTGGAACTGGCGCCAGACCGGGGTCGGCAGGGCGGTGGCGGGAGAAGTGGGCGCGGTGCTCATCAGGTCGGTCGGGAAACGTTGAATGGGGAAGCGCTCACGGTGTGCACCGCGTTGCGGGTGCCAGAGAGGGCACCGGTCATGACGATCACGAGGGCTGCGGCTCCGCCGGTGTGGCCGACCGCCGCCAGCAGCGGCCAGTCGAGCACCACGTTGGCCAACCCGCTGAGCAACTGAAGGCCCGCCAGCGCCAGCAGGGATCGCGCCGTGCCACGCAGGGCCGGCATCGCCCAGAGCCGCCACGCGAGCCAGCCCAGGGCCGCCAGCACCGCGTAGGCGGTGAGGCGGTGCACGTAGTGGATGGCGGTCAGCGCAGCGAACGGAATGGCTTCGCCCGAGCGGCTCAACCCGAGCTCGCGCCAAATCGAAAAACCTTCGCGCAGATCCATGCTGGGCCACCAGCTGCCCTGACAGGTGGGGAACTCGCTGCAGGCCAGCACGGCGTAGTTGGTGCTCACCCAGCCGCCGAGCGCGATCTGCAGCCACAACAGCGCGAACACCAGACCCAGCGCGACCCGCGTGCTGTTGGACAGGGCCACCGGCCCGGGGTGGGCCGGATCGGCCAGCGCGTAGCCCACGGCCTGCGCGCGCAGCAAGGCCAGCAACACCAGCCCGCCCAGCAGGTGCATGGTGACGATGGCCGGGAACAGTTTCATGGTGACGGTGAGCGCACCGAAGGCGCCCTGCAGGCAGACCCAGGCCAGCGTGAGCAGCGGCCACCAGAACGACACCGTCAGCCGCCGGCGCTCGACCCAGCTCACGCTGGCCAGCACCAGGATCAGCACCCCGACGGCGGTGGCCAGGTAGCGGTGGATCATCTCGATCCAGGCCTTGGATAGCGTGACCGGTCCCGTCGGCATGGCTTCCTGCGCGGCCGCGATGGCCGCATTCGCGCCCACCGGACTCACGCTGCCGTAGCAGCCGGGCCAGTCGGGGCAGCCCAGGCCCGAATCGGTCAGGCGCGTGAAGGCACCAAAGAGCACCAGGTCGAAGGTGAGAAACAGGGTGATGAGGGTCAGCACGCGCAGGCGCTGCGCGGGCGCGGCATCGCGGTTGCGCAGCCACACCCAGGCCAGCGGTCCGAGCGCAAGCACCACGCCCAGCAGCATGATGCGTGCGATGGGGGCTAAGTCGTACAACGGTTGCGCGTCCATGTCACTGGTTCCTGAACGGCACGGATACAAGAGACACGCCAGCGCAGGGAAGCCATCCAGAAACACCGCGCAACCGGCTTTGCCGGGGCGCAGGTGTTGCCCCCCTCCCGCCGAAGGCGAGAGAGGGGGGTGACGCGAAGCGGCGCGGGGGGTGCTTCACGGTCTTCCGGCCTTGTCCCAGAACGCGGAGGCGCGCAGCAGGCGGTCCAGATCGCTCTTGGCCCGTTTGGGGTCCAGCGGCGCGGGGAAACGCATCATCCAGTTGCCCAGCGGATCCACCAGATACAGGTGGTCTTCCAGGCGCTGGCCAGGCGCTGGCTGCAGCCATTCGGCCAGCTGCTGCGCGTCCACCTGCAACACCTGTGCCGCGGCCGTGGCCTGGCGCAAGGGTTCGCCCAGATCGGCACCGCCCGTGCGCAGCCAGACCCAGTCCAGCCTGTCTTTCTCCTTGCCCAGGGTCTCGCGCAGCTGGCGTTGCAGATAGAGGTGTTGCTGGCAGGTCTCGTTGCAGGCGCTGTCGGCCACACTGATGAGCAGCCACTGGTCCTTGAGCGCCGTCAGCGGTACCGCCTGCCCCTGCGCATTGACGCCGGTGAACGCCGGCAAGGGACGCTGCGGCTGGATCAGCTCGCCGTAGTTGCGGCGACCTTCCGGACGGATCACGTAATAGGTGACATACGAGGCGACCACGGGCGCTGCGCTCACGAGCAGCAGGAGCAGCATCTTCCAGCGACCCGCGCGCGTGCTGGCGGCTGCCTGGGCGCTCGCCTGGTCCAGCTGGGGCAGGCTGTGCACGGTCAGCATCAACGGTTCATCGGGCTTCTGGGCCATGGGGATTGCGCTTTCGGCGGGGGGAAATGAATTGGAACCAGACATAGAGGCCACCCGCGAGGGTGCACAGGCCAAACCACTGGAAGGCGTAACCGTGGTGTTTTTCGACACCGGCCGCGATACGCGGCCAGTCGCGCTGCAGACCGTCGTCTGCGTTGCCGGTCTGCAGGACCGAGACGTCCAGCAGAGACACGCCGAACTCCAGGGCCAGACCGGGGATGTCGACATTTTGCCGGATCGGCCCCGAGCCCGACTCACCCAGCTGGAAAAGCCTGCCCGGCGGTGGTGCCAGGCGCCCTTCGAGACGGACATCGCCTTCCGGTGTGTCCACAACCGGCACGCGGCTGCGGTCGTTGAAGTCGCGCGCCACCCAGCCCCGCTGAACCAGGATCGCGCGGTCGCTGCCGGCCAGTCGCAGCGGTGTGATCACAAAAAAGCCCACCCGGGCGTTCATCTGCCGGTTGTCGAGAAACAGGCTGGCGCCCTGCACCCAGCGACCGCTCAATTGCACGGGGCGGTGCAGGCCGGCCAGGGGGTCGGCAGCCTGCAAGAGCTCAGGGGTCGACCAGGGCGCCAGCTGGCCCCGCTGTTCGATCTGCGCCTGCAGCGCGCGCTTCTGCCCGGCGCGGTCCAGCTGCCAGAAACCCAGCGCGGCGGTGACCGCCATCGTGATGACGGTGGCCAGCGTCACGACCCAGAAACGCGCGGGCCGGGTGCTCACTGGACTACCCTCCGTGCTGCGCACCGCGGGGCTGAGCGTCTTCGGGGCGGCCGAGCGACGCTCATGCAACAGCACCCGCGGAGATCACAAACAAACCGATAATTGATCACATGAAATACCTTGTCATCGCGGCCTTCGTCGCCATCATCGGCAGCCTGGCGGCTGCGCTGGTCTTCATGATGCGCGGCGGCGCCAGCGAAACCGGAGAAGATGGCAAAACGGCCGCCCCGCGCAAGAACCACATGGCGCGGGCACTGGCCTTCCGGGTGGGATTCTCCATCCTGCTGTTTGTTGCGGTGCTCATCAGCTACCTGATGGGCTGGATACAACCCACCGGCCTGCCCTTGCAGCGCTGAGGCCGGGCCACGACGGACAAGAAAAAAGCGCCTGCTGGCGCTTTTTTCTTGTCCGTCCGGAGCGCTTTCGCGCCCCGTACCCGGACTCACATCCAGTAAACAAGGATGTAGAGACCCAACCAGACCACGTCCACAAAGTGCCAGTACCAGGCGGCGCCTTCAAAGCCAAAGTGGCGCTCGGCATTGAAGTGACCTTTCTGCAGGCGCAGCGTGATGAACAGCAGCATCAGCATGCCGACGAACACGTGAAAACCGTGGAAGCCCGTGAGCATGAAGAACGTCGAGCCGAAGATGCCCGAAGACAGCTTGAGGTTCAGGTCGCTGTAGGCGTGGGCGTATTCGTAACCCTGAACAAACAGGAACACGATACCCAGCAGCACCGTCATCCACATGAAGGCGATGGTCTTGCCGCGGTTGCCCACTTGCAGCGCATGGTGGGCGATGGTCAGTGTCACGCCCGAAGTCAGCAGCAAGGCCGTGTTGATGGTGGGCAGCCAGAACGGGCCCATGGTCTGGAACGGCTCGACGATGCCGGCCGGCGAAGCGGTGGCACCGGCCTGCAGGCTGGGCCACACCGAGGTGAAGTCGGGCCAGATCAGCGAATTTTCAATGTTGCCCAGCGCCGGCACCGAGTGGGTGCGGGCCCACCACAGCGCGGTGAAGAAGGCGCCGAAGAACATCACTTCGGAGAAGATGAACCAGCTCATGCTCCAGCGGAACGACAGGTCGATCTTGCGCCCGTACATGCCGCTCTGGCTCTCGCCGATCGCCTGGGAAAACCACTGGAACAGCACGATGAGCCAGAAGGCCATGCCGAACGCCAGCGAGTACATGCCCCACTCGGCGCCGTTGACCCACTGACCCGCGCCCAGGATGACGAAAAACAGGCCGATGGCCGCCATCACCGGATGACGCGATGGCCCCGGGACGAAGTAATAAGGCGTTGTGCCGTGTGCTGCTGCTGACATGCTCTCTCCTATGTGCTGAACGCTTGTATGAATAGCTGGAAGAATGAAAAGTGGGTTCGGGAACCGGGGCTCAGGGCACCACCCAGTTCACCAACAAAATCAGGCCAACGACAAAAAGCACGGCCATGACCACGCCCACCACCAGAATGTGGATGGGGTTGAGCTTGGCAATGTCACTTTGGTAATCGGCATTGCGGCGCACACCGAGAAAGCCCCACAGCACGGCTTTCACGGTGGCGACGATCGAACCTTTGCGCCGGTGCAGAGGAACCTGGGTCATACCGGATCCGCCGGTTGGGCGACGGGCAGCGTGTGCACCGCCACGTCCTGGGGCGCCGCCGGCACCTTGCCGCCCACCTCGAAGAAGGTGTAGGACAACGTGATGGTGGTGACGTCCTTGGGCAGGCGCGGATCGATCACGAAGGCCACCGGCCATTCCTTCTTTTCGCCCGCCTTCAACGTGTACTGGGTGAAGCAGAAACACTCCAGCTTGTTGAAATGGGCGGCCGACTGCTTGGGCGCGTAACTCGGAATGGCCTGTGCGGCCATGGTGCGGTCCTGGATGTTCTGGAACTCGTAGACCACGGTGGTGAGCTCGCCCGGGTGCACCTGCAGCGAGCGCACCGCCGGCTTGAAATGCCACGGCCCGCGGGTGTTGACGTCGAACTCGACCGTGATGCTGCGCGTGCGGTCCACCTGGGTGTTGGCCGGCAGCGCCGCGCGCTGGCCGGGCACTTCGCGCTCGGCCAGCGCCAGCACGTTGATGCCCGTCATTTCACAGATGGCGTTGTAGATCGGCACCAGCGCATAGCCGAAGCCGAACATGCCCAGCGTGATCACGGCGAGCTTGCCCACCATCTTGAAGTTTTCGCGACGCAGTCCCATGGGTGTTCCGAAGTAACGGGTGTCGGGCAGCGATCAGCCGCCGAACAACACCAGTTTGCCCACGAAGCCGAGGAAAAACACCAGCGCCACCGATCCCAGGATCAGGCCCAGGCGCAGGTTGTTCTTTTTTTGGTCAGAGGTCATTTTTTCCTACGCGGGCCAGTGTTTCAGCCAACGATACGGGTGGCGCTGGCGTCCAGCTTGGGTGGGTTCTCGAAGGTGTGGAACGGAGCCGGCGACGGCACTTCCCACTCCAGGCCTTCAGCACCTTCCCAAGGCTTCTGCGGGGCCTTGGCACCCTTACCGCGCATGGCGGGCAGCGCAACCGCCAGGAAGAAATAGACCTGGGCAATACCGAAGGCAAAACCACCCACCGAGGCGATGGCGTTGAAGTCGGCGAACTGCATCGGGTAGTCGGCGTAGCGGCGCGGCATGCCGGCCAGACCCAGGAAGTGCATCGGGAAGAAGGTGACGTTGAAGGAAATCATCGACCACCAGAAATGGATCTGGCCGCGGGTTTCGCTGTACATCACGCCGGTCCACTTGGGCAGCCAGTAGTAGATGCCGGCGAACATGGCGAACAGCGAACCGGCCACCAGCACGTAGTGGAAGTGCGCCACCACGTAATAGGTGTCCTGCATCTGGATGTCGATCGGGGCGACCGACAGGATCAGACCGGTGAAGCCACCGATGGTGAACACGAAGATGAAGCCGACGGCCCACATCATCGGGGTCTCGAAGGTCATGGAGCCCTTCCACATGGTCGCAATCCAGTTGAAGATCTTCACGCCCGTGGGCACGGCGATCAGCATGGTCGAGTACATGAAGAACAGCTGCCCCGTCACCGGCATGCCGGTTGTGAACATGTGGTGCGCCCACACGACGAAGGACAGGATGGCGATGGAGCCGGTGGCGTACACCATGGAGGCGTAGCCGAAGAGCTTCTTGCGCGAGAACGCGGGCACGACCTGGCTCACGATGCCGAAAGCCGGCAAGATCATGATGTAGACCTCGGGGTGGCCGAAGAACCAGAAGATGTGCTGGTACATCACTGGGTCGCCGCCGCCGGCGGGGTTGAAGAAGCTGGTGCCGAAGTGGCGGTCGGTCAGCGTCATGGTGATGGCGCCGGCCAGCACGGGCATCACGGCGATCAGCAGGTAGGCGGTGATCAGCCAGGTCCAGCAGAACATGGGCATCTTCATCAGCGTCATGCCGGGAGCGCGCATGTTCAGGATGGTCACGATGATGTTGATCGATCCCATGATCGACGAAGCGCCCAGGATGTGCATGGCAAAAATGCCGGCGTCCATCGAGGGGCCCATCTGCAGCGTCAGCGGTGCGTACAGCGTCCAGCCGGCGGCGGGGGCACCACCGGGCATGAAGAACGAGGCCACGAGCATGATGGCCGCAGGAATCATCAGCCAGAAGCTGAAGTTGTTCATGCGCGCGAAGGCCATGTCACCGGCGCCAATCTGCAGCGGGATCATCCAGTTCGCGAAGCCCACGAAGGCCGGCATGATGGCACCGAACACCATGATCAGGCCGTGCATGGTGGTGAGCTGGTTGAACAGCCCGGGGTTGACCAGCTGCAGGCCGGGCTGGAACAGCTCGGCGCGGATCAGCAGCGCGAGCACACCACCCACCATGAGCATGGTGAAGGCGAACAGCAGGTACAGCGTGCCGATGTCTTTGTGGTTGGTGGCGTAGACCCAGCGGCGCCAGCCCGACGGGGCGTGGTGGTCGTGGTCATGGCCGTGCGCGTCGTGGTGGTCGAGAACTGCACTCATCGTTGATTCCTTGGATACTTTGAATTCTTCAGTCCACTGCTCACTTCGCAGCGACCACGGCCTTCTGTTGCTCGGTGACCCAGGCGGTGTACGCCTCGGCGCTCAGCACTTTCACGTGGATCGGCATGTAGGCGTGTTCCTTGCCACACAGCTCGGCACACTGGCCGTAGAAGTCACCGGTCTTTTCGGCGCGGAACCAGGTGTCGCGCACGAAGCCGGGGATGGCGTCCTGCTTGATGCCGAAGGCCGGCACCATGAAGGCGTGGATCACGTCGTTGGCGGTGGTGATGATGCGGATTTTCTTGCCAACGGGCACGACAAGCGGGTTGTCCACCTTGAGCAGGTAGTCGTCCGTCGCAGGCGGGTTGCCGCTGTTGGACATTTCGCGGTGGCTGTTGTCCAGCGTGGACAGGAAAGAGATGCCTTCGCCTTCGCCCTTGATGTAGTCGTAACCCCACTTCCACTGCATGCCCGTGGCCTTGATGGTCAGGTCGCTGTTGGTGGTGTCTTTCTGCGCCACCAGCACCTTGGTCGCGGGCAGCGCCATGCCGATCACGATCAGCAGCGGAACGATGGTCCAGCCCAGCTCCACCCAGATCGGCTCGGCCAGTGCCTGTGACTTGTGGCCCACCGACTTGCGGTGTTTGACGATGGAATAGAACATCACACCGAAGACGACCACAAAGATGACGGCACAGATGGCCATCATGAACCAGTGCAGCCAATGCTGTTCTTCGGCAATCTTGGTCGCGGGCGGGGCAAAGTTGAGCTGGTTGACCGCCGGGCCACCCGGCAGGTCGTTGACCGCATGGGCCGCCTCCGTCACCCAGACGGCCGAGCCAAGGGCCATGGTCGCGGTCACCGACCGGAACCGGGACAGTGCGTTGCCGAGGAGCTTTCCTGCTTGATTGGTCATTCTCACTTTTTCCGCCTCAAATATAAGTATTGATTTATATCAATGCCAATTAGAACAAATTCCGTGCACCGCCCCACTCAGGGAATACCCAAACGCGCGACCCACACCTGTCAACCTTCTCTCAACGCCAGGGCGATTTCCCTGGCCAGCTCGGGCCTGAGGTCTGGCCGCAGGTAGCGGCCCACGTGAACCGCATGACCGCCCCCTCGAAGCTCGATCAACCCCTCTCGGCCATGCCCGGTGTCGATCCGCACCCCCTGGCTCAAGAACTCACACCGCCGCATCTCACCCGCCGTCTCCAGCTCGACCACCAGGCGACCGTCCCGCAGGCTGATGCGCTCCCGGTCGGTGGCGTGGCGGGCATACACCAGAAAGGCCGTGCCCACCGCCATCAGCTCCACCGCCGTGAACGGCAGCACCAGCGTGGCGCCCTGCGACCAGAAAAATCCGGCCACACCGAGCGACACCCCGCACAAGCCCGCAAAAAACCAGCCCACCTGCTTCGGCGAGACCGAACAATTGCGCCGCAACAGCCAGAGCGTGCCCTCGGCAGACACAGTGGCCCAGCGGAATGGTGGGTGGGACGGACTCATCATTGCCTCGTCAGACCGGGCCTTGCGCGGCCCGCAGACCGGATCAGCCTTGCGGGGAAAACGCCCCGAAAGGTTTGATTTATGTCAATTGTAGCGGCCGGACACCCCGGTTTTTCTGGCGCCGCGGCCAAATTCCGCCCATCCGGACCTGGTTTTCAGGACCTTGCAGCGACCCGGCAGACGATCCGGGAATGCCTCTCAGCTGCGGCCGGCGCGCAGCATGGCGCGCATGTCCTCGACCGAAACCGACTGGGTGGGGCCCAGCGGCACACGGGGCGCGGGCTTGAAAGCGTGCCCGTAAATCACCTCGAAAGTGAGCAACAGGCGCCCATCATCGGATCGTGGCAACCCGTCCTCGATGGCCCGGCAAAGTTCGGCATGCCAGCCGCGGGAACGCAGGCCCCGGAAACGCCCAGCGCTGAGGTTGCGCCCGAGTTCGCGCAGATCGCGCAGCAGGGGCTCCGCGCCGCTGTACGACAGGTTGATGCGTTCCATGTCCATCACCGGCTCGGCAAACCCGCTGTGCACCAGCATGTCGCCCCAGTCGTGCATGTCGGTGAAGGCATGCGCCGGATCGGGCCAGCCCGCCCGCGCGTACACCGCGCGAAGCTCGCGCAGCGTGTCCGGGCCGAGACAGGAAAACATCAGAAAACCATCAGTCTGGATACGGCTGTGCCAACGTTTCAGCAGATCCAGGGGCTGGGGTTCATGGTGCAGGGCCATGTTGGCCCAGAGCATCGCCACGCGCGTGTCGTCGGTCGCCGGTTGCGGGTTGAAGGCGCGGCGCCAGTGGGTCGGTTTCCAGGAACGTTTCGCCGGCTCCAGCGTGGCCTGCAGGGCCCGCTGAATGTGCCGCGACTCGACATGGCATTCGGCCAGGGGCAACTGCTCGCGCAGGCGCTGGTGCGCCGTCAGGCCACCGTCGACCGGCTCCCAATGCAGCCAGCTCTCGGGGGCATTCCGGAACCACTTCAGCCGCTCCGCCATGCGCGCGGCCACCTCTTCGTGCAGCCACGGGCTCTGTGTCCGCGGCTGATCGAGCCAGCGCGAGGCCGCGCGCGGATCCAGTCCGGGCACGGCAGAAGCGGTTTCAGGTGTGGTTTTCAAGGGTCGTGGTGCTCGCTCGGGCGCGCGTATGCGGCGTCGGCACCAGTATATTGGTCCCATGTCCGGCAGCCACCCTCTGTACCAGCTCATGCAGCGCCTGCCCGGCACCTGTCAGGTGTGCGGGCGCTGGCCTTCATTGCCGGTGTGCCCGGCCTGCGAAACACGCCACGCGCCGCCCGATCCCCGCTGCCCGAACTGCGCCCGGCGCCTGCCGCCAGGCTCCACGCACTGCGGCGCCTGCCTCTCACAGAGCGCAGGCGCGCACGCGCGCAGCCTGCAGACCCTGGTGGCCGCGGTGGACTACGCCTACCCGTGGGACGGGCTGATCGCCCGCTTCAAGTTCCGGGGCGAGCCCGGCTGGGCGGGTCCACTCGCGGCCCTCATGCTGCGCCAGCCGGGGGTGGGCGAGCTGCTGAGCGCGTGCGACGTGGTGGTGCCCGTCCCGGTCACCGCGGCTCGACTCGCCGAGCGTGGTTACAACCAGGCGTGGGAACTGATCAAGGCCTTGAGCCGACAGGCGGCCGATACCCGGGCGCTGGCGCTGTCCGACGCCCTGGTGCGCATCGGCAACGCGCCCGACCAGCACCCGCTGCCCCGTGAACAGCGGCTGCGCAACCTGCAGGGCAGCTTTGTCGCCCATCCGCACCATGTGGCCCGCCTGCAGAAAACCCACGTGCTGCTGGTGGACGACGTCAGCACCACCGGCACCACGCTCAACAGCGCCGCGCAGGCGTTGCTGAAGGCGGGCACCGGTCGTGTCAGTGCACTGGTGCTGGCCCGCACCAGCAGCCACTGAATCTCACCCATTTCTGATCAAAAGCAGGGACTGATGCGAAGGACAACAAGGGACGGCGCGGTGCACCGGGAACACGCTGAATTGCGCTTATCATCGCGGCCTAGCAGGGAGCACACAAGGTCAGGCCAACGGCCCGACACCTTGCGCGCGCCATAGCACCTTGACCTGCATACATGTTCCACATCGTTCTCGTTGCGCCCGAAATTCCACCCAACACGGGGAATGTCATTCGGCTCAGCGCCAACACGGGTTGCACACTGCACCTGATCGAGCCCCTGGGCTTTTCGATGGACGACAAGCAGATGCGGCGCGCGGGACTCGACTACCACGAGTACGCACAGGTCCGCCGGCATTCCGACTGGGCCACCTTTCTCGAATCCGAACAACCCGACCCGCAGCGCCTGTTTGCCTGCACCACCCGCAGCTGCCGCAGCGTGTACGACAACCGCTTCCAGCCCGGCGACTGGCTGGTGTTCGGCTCGGAAACGCAGGGCCTGCCCGAAGCGGTGCGCTCGCAGTTTCCCGACAGCCAGCGTTTGCGCCTGCCCATGATCGAAGGCCAGCGCAGCCTGAACCTGTCCAACTCGGTGGCGGTGGTTGTTTACGAAGCCTGGCGTCAGCAGGACTTCGGGACCACACGTCTGTGAAAACCGTCACTGTGGCACTGGGGGGCCGACCCCACACCCGCACCCAAGGTTCCGACACAATAACGAGCTTCCTTTGCCCGCGCCGAGCGAGACCCGCCGCCGCACCACCTGTCCCTGCGCCCCACCAGGTCGCCCGGAGGCCCGCTTGATTCCCACCATCGCCCGCATCATCAGGGGGACGCTCAGCCCGCGCTCGACCGCGCGCAAGACGCCCAGCCTGAAAGACATTCAAGTCATTCGCAACGCCCTGCTTCAAAGCGTGGAGGATTGCGACAGCGCGCCCGCGCAACGCCTGCGCCACAAAATCGCCGCCACCCAGACCGCCAAGGAACTCTGGATGTTGCGCAACGACGCCTACCAGCTGATTTCGCAACAACACAGCCAGAGCGCGGCGGCAGCGCGCATCAACGACCTCATCTCGGCTTTCGAAGGCTGGCTCGAACCGAGCCAGCTGGTGCGCATCAAATAGCCGCGCGCTCGTGGCGCACACCGTTTGCATTCAAAGTGAGAACAAGGTGCGAAGCCGCAGACAGTGCTTTGGCACGGCAAGGCTGCGCAACGCCGTTATCGCTTTGAAGGCCAATCGGTATCAGGGATAGCGCCGCACCAGCGACTCGGCCACACACACCGGCTTGTCCGAGCCCTCGCGTTCGACCGCCACCGACCACAGCATCTGCAGACCGTCGCGCTCGATCGGCTCCGCGCTGAGCAGCGTCAGGTGCCCGCGCAGGCGGCTGCCCACCGGCACGGGCGCCGTGAAACGCACCTTGTTGAGCCCGTAGTTCACGCCCACGCCCGCCTGCCGTATCTCGAAGGACGAGTCGAAAAACACTGGCAGCAGCGACAGCGTGAGAAAGCCGTGTGCAATCGGCGCACCAAAAGGACCGGCGCGGGCCCGCTCCACATCCACGTGGATCCACTGGTGGTCCCCGGTGGCTTCGGCGAACCGGTTGACCTGCTCCTGGGTGATGGTGACCCAGTCGCTCACGGCCACTTCCTGGCCCACACACGCGGCCAGATCGGCCAGGGTTTCAAAGGTTTTCATGGCCGCGACTCTAGCCCGGCATCCCAACGGGGGGTGTCGGCCTCGCGACAAGTGTCTCCACCGTGGATATCTGATTTCAAAAGCGCCGGCGCGCGAACCGCGACGAACGAAACAGTCCAGCCCAGGGCACCGCCGGGCCGGCTTTGCCGGACGGCCAGTGCCGCCCCCTTGAGGGGGTCGCGCGCAGCGCGGCAGGGGTGTTTCAACTGTCCAGCCAGTCGCAGATGCCCTGCCACTGCTGCAGGTCCTTCTCGACCCGGCTCGGCGAGACATCGAACACCGTGAGCCCGCGCGCGGCGAGGTGGATGTAGTTCTGCGTGTCGCGCAGGTAGCCCAGCACCGGCAGGCCGAGGCTGTCCACAAACTCGTGCAGCTTGTCGGCGGCGATTGTGCGCGCATCGACCCGCATGCCGACGATACCGATGTCGAGCTGGTCGGCGTGGCGCGTCTCGGCCAGCTCGTCGAGAAACGCCCGGGTCGCGTAGATGTCAAAAATGCTGGGCTGCAGCGGCACCAGCACCTTGTCGGCCAGCTTGAGCACGTCCTTGAAGCGCCAGCCGTGCAGGCCGGCCGGGGTGTCGAGCACCACGTGCGAGGTATCGCGCGGCGGGCGGGCGATCAGGTCGTGCGAGATGTTCCAGGTGGCGATCGGGCGGGCGGCCTCGGGCCGCAGCTTGAGCCAGAGCGCGGAGGACTGCTGGCGGTCCGCATCGCCGAGCATGACGCTGTGCCCCTGGCTGGCGAAATAACCGGCCACATTGGTGGACAACGTGGACTTGCCCACGCCACCCTTGGGATTCGCAACCACCACGACCGGCATACCGACCTCCTCGTTGTCTGAAAACTGGGTCTATGTTATCGCCACGCCTTCAGCGCCAGGCGTCCCACACCAGCTTGACACCGGTGAGGAACATGCCTGTGTAGACCAGCCGGTAGAACAGCAGCGGCTTGATGCGGTGCGCAATGCGCACACCCACCCACACGCCGATCGGTGCAAACGGCAGCAGCGCCAGGGAGGTCAGCATGTTGCGCAGGTCCAGCAGGCCCAGCCAGGCGTAGGGAATCCACTTCGACAGGTTGATGAAGAAAAAGAAGAAGGCCATGGTGCCGGTGAACAGCACCGGCGAGAGCCGCAGCGGGATCACATAGGCGTTGATCGGGGGTCCGCCCGCGTGAGCAATGAAGCTGGTGAAACCGGAGGTGGCCGTCAGGAGGGCGCCCACCCATTTCGGTGGCGGCGGGCTGTCGGCCTTGGGCGTGAACAGCAGGCGCTGCGCCAGAAACAGCAGGGTGAAACCGCCCACGATGCCCGCGACCACCTTCGCATCGAGCGCCTTGAACAGCAGCGCCCCGATCACGATGCCTAGCAGGCCAAAGGGCAGCAGGAAACGCAGCAGCTGCCGGTCCACGTTCTTTCGGAATGCCGCCATGCCCAGCAGGTCCATCACCAGCAGCACGGGCATCAGGATCGCCGCCGCCTGCGGCACCGTGACCGCCAGCGCCATCATGGGCACGGCGAGTGAACCGAAGCCGGCGCCAAAGCCGCTCTTGCTCACCCCCAGCAGCAGTACCGCAGGGATCGCCACGGCGTAGAAATAGGGGTCGGTGATCAGGGGCATGAGGCGACAATCCGGCGATGCAAAACGTTCAATTCTGGGGCGAGACCCTGCGCCTGCTGGTGGAGCTGACCGGCACGGCCGCTTTCGCACTGGCCGGCATCATGGAGGGTGCCCGCAAGCGGCTGGATGCGGTCGGCGTGTGCGTGGTCGGTTTTCTCACCGCGTTCGGCGGCGGCACGCTGCGCGACCTGCTGCTGGACCAGCGGCCGTTCTTCTGGGTGCGCCATGTGGAGATGTTGTGGGGGGTGCTGGCCCTGTGCGTGCTGGCCATGCTGTTCTTGCGGGTGCGCCATTTTGCCCTGACCGAAAAGGCCATCCAGTGGCCCGACGCGCTGGGCCTGGGCCTGTTCGCCGCCACCGGCGTTCACCAGGCGCTGCAACTGGAACTGCCCGCGCTGGTGGCCGTGCTCATGGGCCTGATCACAGGCGTTTTCGGCGGCGTGCTGCGCGATGTGGTGTGCAATGAAATCCCGACCGCTTTCCACGACCACCGCCCCTACGCGGTGTGCGCCTTCGTGGGCGGCTGGGTGTATGTGGGCCTGTGGCAGATGGACGCGCCCGGCTGGCTGGCGCTGGTCGCCTGCGTGGCCGTCACGGCCGGGCTGCGGGCGCTGGCGCTGTGGCGCAACTGGCAGCTGCCGGCCTGGCGCACCTGAGCGTGCCACCGATCAGGGTTCCCGCGCAGCACCCGCCTTGTCGGGCGACCCCTCCAGCCCGGCCAGCAAGGCTCGGCTGTTGCCCGGGATCACCATCTGGAACTTGTTGTCCACGAAGGTGTAGTCGAAGTAACCCATGCGCGCCAGCGGCTGGATCTTCAGCACATCCACCAGCCCCTCGGGCGTGATCACTTCATCGGCGATGTGCACCGCCACGACGCGCCCGAACACCACGTCGGCCGTGCCCATGGGCGGCACGCCGGGAAAGCGCAAGGTGTTGAGGTACACGCACTCGAACTGGATCGGCGAGCCCGCCACGCGCGCCGGCCTTACCTTGCGCGAGGGCAGCTTGGTGAGCCCCGCGCGTTCGAATTCGTCCACACCGTGCGGCAGTTCCTCGGCGCTGATGTTGACCGCATCGCGCAGCGCGTAGGTGGCCATGTTCCAGACAAACTCACCGGTTTCTTCCGCGTTGCGAACCGAGTCCTTGCGTTGCCCACCGGTGTCCTGGTTGGCCGAGAACATCACGATCGGCGGGTTGAAGGTCACGTTCTGGAACTGGCTGTAGGGCGCCAGGTTGTGACGCCCCTGACCGTCCACGGTGGAAATCCAGCCGATCGGCCGGGGCACCACGCAGGACTTGAAGGGATCGTGCGGCAGGCCGTGGGCGGTGACGCCGGGTTCGTAGTACATGTCGGATGCCGGTGGTCAGACGCGCTCGATGATCAAGGCAATGCCCTGCCCCACCCCGAT
The DNA here is from genome assembly GCA_001770705.1 of Burkholderiales bacterium GWF1_66_17. Classification (GTDB taxonomy): domain Bacteria; phylum Pseudomonadota; class Gammaproteobacteria; order Burkholderiales; family Burkholderiaceae_C; genus Hydrogenophaga. The sequence continues at coordinate 393,886 of MERT01000022.1, forward strand.
GC
>MERT01000023.1:0-229507 GCA_001770705.1 Burkholderiales bacterium GWF1_66_17
TGTTCATCCGTTCTCCTGATTCAAGTTGCTGTTGGCCTGGTAACCACAGCTTCCCAAATCCGGGACGGATGAACAACCTACTGAAACATCACAGCTAGGCTGTCAGGGCGAACCGAGCTGCGCGGCCGCGTCAGTCGGCGGCGTGGCTTCCGGCACGTACACCATGCTGCCGTCCTTCATGCGGTACGCCACCCCCGCCTTCATGCCCTGGCCTTCGCCGATTTGCCCGGACGACTGGTATTGCTTGAGCTCGTTGCCCTGCTTGACCAGCATTTCCATGTCCGGCCGACCCGGATTCTTGATCACCAGGACGTCCTGCGTGGCAAAGGGGTTGAGCGGGTTCTCCACCACGGCCATCAGCAACACGGCGATCACCACCAGAAACACGTCGATGATGTTGACCACCGACAGGATGGGATCGTCCTCGTCCGAGTCACCCAGGATGTCGAGTTTCATGCGTCGGGCATCAGACATGGGCCACGTCCCCCGCAACGGTGGCGCCGCGGGCGGGCAGGGCCCGCAACAGAGCGTTGAGCTCTTCCATCAGCCAGCGCCTGCGCACGGTTTGCACCACGAAGGTGATGGCCGCAGCCAGCAGCGCCACGATCACCGCAGCAAAGGCCACCACCAGGTTCTCGGCCATGCCCTTCGTGTTGCCCGCGGCCACCGCCACCAGCGCCGGCCCCATGGGAATCATGGTGGCCACCAGCCCCAGCATGGGGGCCACGCGGCTGACGATGCGCTGCACCTCCAGCTGTTTCAACACATGCAGCTCCAGCCCATCCTCGCCCAGGTGGGCGTGGCGCTGCCAGTAGCGGTGCAGGGGCCGCAGACCGTGGGGCCGACGCGTGCGCGCCAGCAGGTCGATGCTCACCTGCCCCAGGCTGAACAGCGCATACACGAACATCAGACACAACAGCACCAGCACGGGCGTCAGGAAGAACTTCGAAATCTCGTACAGGAAACTCTCAATGGCATTCATGGCTGGGCTTTCAGTGAAACAGGGGGCGTGAAGCGGGCGGTGCGGCGGGCGCGCCAGGTCTGGAACAGCATCCCGGCGAGCACGATGGCCGCGGCCATCCAGCCATAGATCCAGATGAGCTGCTGCACCGGGGTGTCGTGCCGCACTTCGCGCAGCTCCTGCCCGCGCACGGTGGGTGGCTCGGGCGCTGGCGGGGGGGGCTGGGGCACCTCGGGTGGCCGGGCGGCGGCGGTCTTGGGTACGGCGGGTTTTCCGGGTGCGCGCGATGCCGCCTGGCTGGCCAGCCCAAAGCCCTGAGCCAGCTCGTTCACGTAGGCCTTGAACGTGTCGTTGGCGGTGAACACGTCGTGCCGGGCCGCCACGTCCTGGTAGACCTGCACCAGCTCGCGCTTGGTCTGTTCGTCGGCCTTCCAGTAGTCCTTGCGGATGGCCTCCAGCATGCGTTCGGCCACCTGGGCCAGCGCCGTCGGGTTGGATTTTTCGAACCACTCGCGCATGCCCAGCTGGTAGCGGTCCTTGACGTAGGTCTCATGAAACTCCTGCCACTGGTCATCGCGCACCACGTTGCGGTCCATCACCTGCCAGCCCCAGAAGTTGTTCACCGTGTTGAGCATCTGCAGCGTGCCCGCGTAGCCCTCTTTCTGCATCTCCTTCATCCAGTTGGGATGCTGGTAGATCGAACGCAGCTCGGTGGCCATGAACCGCTCCGCCGTCTCCAGCCTGGCCTTGTTCGGGTCGCGCATGTTGGAGATGTAGAGCTGCGGGTTCTGGCCGTCCAGGAACTTCACCGCCTTGGAGATGCCGCCCAGGTACTCGAACGGATGGTCGGTGTCCAGCAGGCCGCGCAGGTTGCTGGAACGCGAGAACACGGCCGCGTTGGTGCCGCGCAGGTGTTCGGCGTAGGCGTTGATCTCCTGGCCCTTGCCGTCGGTGAGCTTGCGGCTCCAGTTCGCGGTGTTGGGCCCGTAGGCCCAGGACATGCGCGACAGGTAGAGCCGTTCCAGCTTGCCATCGCCCTCGTCCCAGGTGTCGGACGCCAGCGAGGCATCGGTGAGCTTGGTGCTGTAGTCGCCGCTTTCGTTGCCGAAGACCCGCGTCAGCGCGAACTCGCGGGCTTCCTCGGGCTTCACCCCCCGGGCCAGCAGCGCGGCCTGGATGCGCTCGGTGTTGGCCTTGATGAAGTTCTGCTGACCATCTTCCTTCAAGGCCGCCAGCATGACCACGGCTTCGTTGAAGCGCTCCATCACATTCGGGAACTGGTCGCGGTACAGACCTGTGAGCGAGATCACCGCGTCGATGCGGGGGCGCCCGAGTTCCGCCTGCGCAATCACCTCCATGCCCACCACGCGCCCGCCTTCGTCCCACTGGGGTTTGACGCCCATGGCGTAGAGAATCTGCGCTTCCAGCATGCCCAGATGGCGCATGGTCTCGGTGCTCCACATGGAGAAGGCCAGCTTCTCCGGGAACTTGCCGTGTGTGGCCTGGTAGCTGGTGATGAGCTGCTGCACCGCCTGGCGCCCCGCCTCGTAGGCGGCACGCGTGGGCACGCGCCCGGGGTCGAAACCATACATGTTGCGTCCGGTGTGCAGCGCGTCCGGGTTGCGGATCGGATCGCCCCCATAGGACGGGTCGATCCAGCGCGCCGACAGCCCCTGGCTCACGCCCTCGATCTCCCAGGCCGCCCGCAAGTCCACCAGGAACTTGCGCCCGCGCAGGGCCAGCGCGCGCAGCTGCGTGTCGGTGATCTCGTCCAACGGTCGGTCGGAGAACACGTGGTCCTCCACGAAGCGGTAGGGCCGGGTCTGCTGCAGCGCCTTGTAATCCCCCTTGAACGCGGCTTTCGCGTTCTTCACGCCGGTCTGTTCGTACAAGGGCTGGCCCAGCATCTGCATCACGTTGCTGATGAGGTGAGCACGTTCGGCGTCCTGGCCCAGGGTGTGCAGCCCCAGTGGCTGCATGGTCGAACCCAGGTCTTCCAGATAGTCCTCGATGTCGCGCAGGAACTTGTCGAAATTGCGCTCCAGGTCGGCCACCTGCCAGGCCATGTCCTTGTGCATGTTCATCTTCACCGCCTGCTCGATGATCAGCTTGCGGTTGTTGTCCTTCACCAGCCCGCTGTCCAGCGACTGGTACTCGCGGATCAGGTCGTTGATCTTCACGAAGTCGTCGGACAGACCGGCCGGCGCGAACGCGGGCGTCTGGTGGCTCACGATCACGCCGCGCCCCCGCCGCTTGACGTGGATGGCCTCGGCGATGTTGTCCACGATGTACGGGTACACGATGGGCGTGTTGCCCACCAGGATGTTCGGGTCGTCAAACGCCCACAGGCCGCGCTCCTTGCCGGGCGTCCACTCCTGCGTGCCGTGCGTGCCGAAGTGCACGATGGCGCTGGCCTTGAACTGCTCGCGCGCCCACAGGTAGGTCGCCATGTAGAAGTGGTTCAACGGCACCTTGGTGTCGTGAAACAGCTTCTTCTCGTCGTGGTGCCCGGCGGCGCTCTCGCTGCGCATGGGCTGCGGCAGCACCACGAGCTTGCCCAGCTTCATGCGCGGAATCACAAAGCCTGTCACACCGTTTTTCTTGGCGATCCAAACGCTCTGGTCGGCCGTGCCCCAGAACTGGTTCACCGCCTGGCGCACCTCGGGCGGCAGCGTGGAAAACCAGCGCTGGTAGTCGGCCAGTGGCAAAAAGTCCCAGTGCGCCGTCTTCATGAGTTCCGGCAGCGTGCCGGGGCGGTAACCTGGTCGCAGCATCTGGCCCACGGCGGCAATGATGTCCTTCTCGCTCGTGCTGTCAAAGGCATAACCCTCGGCCTTGAGCTGCGTCACCACGTGTTCGATGGAGCGCGGCACGTTCAGGTTGGAAGCGCCCTGGTTCTTTTCCCCCGGCGGGTGGTTCCAGAAAAACAGCGCCACCTGCTTGTCGGCGTTGGCCGTGGTCTGCAGGCGCGCCAGGTTCACGGCCTTGCCCACCAGCATGTGCATCTGCTCGGGCATGGGCACCAGCTCGCCGCCTTCGTTGGCGGTCAGCACCACCGGGTCCTGCAGGCCGATGTACTCGGCGTTCGTCAGCGTGAAAGGCAGGTAGAAGCTGTTCACGCCCACCGTGTCTTTGCGGTACTCGGCACGCGTGCCACTGCGGTAGGCGAGCACGTTGATGACCGGCACCCCCATGGCCTTGTGCCAGGCCTTGCGCGACTCGGGGTCCACGCCGAGGAAGGTGTTGACCAGCAGCACCTGCGGCAAGACCTTGCCCTCGTGGGTGATGAGCGGCTCGTTCACGGCCACGGCGGCGATGTCCCTGGGATTGGGAAAGCCAGCGCCCGGCTCGGCCACCGCGGGCGCCCCGCTGGCACCTGCCGCTGCCGGTCGCCCGCCGCCACCGCCGCGCGGCGGACGGCCGGTGGCTTCGGGTTGGCCCGTGGCCGCAGCCTCACGCGATGCGCGGGCCACGCGCGAGCTGCGGTAGAACATCAGTGGCAGGGCACCGGCCTGCTCGATGGCCTGCACGGTCTCGTCCAGCATGCGCTGCTGGCCGTCGGAGATGTGGCTGGACGACATCTCGATGCCGATCACCGGCAGGCCCTGCCATGGGCGCCCCGCCTTGGTCGCCCACCACGCCAGGTACTGCGGCAGTTGCTCGAACACCAGCCCGTCGTGGCCGGGGTGGTAGATGCCGCCATCGGGCAGCGCCAGTGGTGGCGCGATGGCGCTCGGGTCGCCGCCCTGGAGGATGGCCTGCAGGTACTGAAACAGCCGCTGGTGGTTGATGCGCGTGCCGCCCACGTAGTAGTCGAACACGCGCTGCGCCTGTTCCTTGTCCATGTGGATGGCACGCAGGCGCACCGGCGGACTCATGACGTTGATGCTGGCGGTGGGCAGGCTCAGCTCGCGCAGCCGCTGGCCGGCCACGCGCTCGATCTGTGCCTGATCGTCGCTGCGCGGCGCGTCGATCAGCACGAAGCGCGCGCCGTCGAGCACACGCCGCGCGCCGGCCTCGCCCTCGGCGTCCACCTGCGTCCACGCGAGCTCGATGCCCTGTTCCCTGGCCACCGCTTCCATGAGCTTAAATTTGCGTTCCAGCACGAACTGGGTGGAGAGAATGGCCACCTTGTCCGCAGCCTGCGCCCAGGGCCCCACCAGCGCCAGCAGGGCGCACAAGAAGAGACGTTTCATCTCAGGATTCCTTGAATTCGTAGGCGATGGGAATGCGCAGCTGCGCCACGCGGCCGGGCTTGTGCGTGGCGCGGACCAGGTCCGCGGCCTGGCGCACCAGTTGCAGCGCGGCCTCGTCCAGCGCCTTGAAGCCCGAGCCAGTGGCCACGAAGCAATCCAGCAACTCACCCTGAGCGGAAAAATGGGCCTCCACCGTCACCAGGCCTTCCTGGCCCATGCGCCGCGCCACCAGCGGGTATTGCTTGTGCTTGAGCAGGGCGGCTTCCAGCAGACCTTCCCAGCGCGCCTGCTGCGCCGCCAGCGGGTTGGCGCTGGGCGGTGCTGGTGCCACCACCGCCGGTGTGGCGGCGCGAGGGACCTCGGTGGCCACCGTCGCCACGGGCGCGGCCGGGATCACCGTGTCGGCGGCCGTTGCCACGGCATCGGGGAAGGGCTGGATAGTCGGTGCGACCGGTGGCGCGGGCGGCTGGGGCGCCGACCGTGCACGGGCGGGGGGCTGTGGTTTGACCTCTGGCGGCGCAGGGACTGGCGATGGCGGTTGGACTGCCGGCTCGGGCGGTTGCTCCGCCGCCCACTGGATGGCCATGTCCAGCCGGGTGGACGGCGAGACCGGTGCCGGGCTGTGGGCCACCCCCCAGGCGAGGGCCGCGACCAGCGCGGCATGCAACACGACCGAGCGGCCCCAGTCGTGCCAATGCAAGCGGTGCGAAACGGTGGCGTTCATGAGCGCTTGACCTCCAGGCTGACCTGCTGGAAGCCCAGCGACTTGACCCTGTCGACCAGGTCCACAAAGCTGCTCAGCGCCAGGCGCCCGTCGGCGCGCACCACCACCGGCGTACTGCGCGGCTGCGGGGCGAGTGCCGCCGCCAGATCGCTCACCGGCTGGTCGTTCAGGTACAGGGTCTGGTGTTGCGTGTAGGTCAGCACCAGTGGCGCGGCGGGAGAAGCCGCTGCGGACTTGGCGACCGCCAGGTCCACGGGTATGCGCCCGTTCACCACGAAGGTGGCCGTGGTGAGCACGATGGTGAGCAGCACCAGCATCACGTCCACGAGGGGCACGACGTTGATTTCGTCGATGTCGTCCATGGCGCCGTCAGCCCCCGTGGGCCTCGTCGAAGTCCGTCAGGCGCTCCCGCACGCGGCGGCGCAAGGCGTTGTTCAGCGCCACGCAGGGGATCGCGACCACGATGCCCGCGGCCGTGGCCTTGAGCGCCAGTGCCAGCCCGGTCATGATGGATTTCACGTCCATCTCGCCCGTGGCGCCCAGGGTCTGGAAGGTGAGCATGATGCCCAGCACCGTGCCCAGCAGCCCGAGGTAGGGCGCGTTCGAGGCCACGGTCCCGATGACGTTCAGGCGCCGCGTGAGGTCGCTCTCCAGCCGGGCGCGGCTGGTGTAGCCACGCGCATCGATCCGGCTGAAAAAACGCTGCCGCTCCAGCGCGATGGCCACCACCGCCACGCTGAGCAACAGCAGGATGCCGAACACGGCGTATTCCACGAGGGGGCGAAGTCCTTGCATGGGGCCTCCTCAGAAACGCAGGGCCATCCCGACGCGCCAGACGCGTCCCGGGTCGACGGTGATGGACATGTCTTCCGCGTTGTACCTGCCGTCGTACTGGAAGTTGGTGGCATAGCTCTGCGCGTCGTTGGTGCCGCGCGCGATGGTGTAGTGGCGCTTGTCGAACACGTTGTCGACCCGCACGAAGGCACTCAGCGTGGCCCCGCTGAGCCAGGTGGTCTTGCGCCTGTAGTCGACCATCAGGTTGAACACCGTGCGGCCCGGCCATTTTTCCTGGTTGATTTCGTCGGCCCAGGCGGTGGCGCGGTAATCGAGTTCGGTCGACAGCTTCCAGGCCTGGTCCGGCTTCCACGACGTGCGCAGATTGACGGCATGGGGCGGCACGCGGGGCACCTTGTTGCCGGTGTTGTTGTAGGGCACGAGCTGGTAGCAGTTGTTCCAGTTGGGATTGGGGCCCGTGCACGCGCCGGTGCCGACCAGCGTGCCGCGCGGATTGCCCTGTGCCAGCAGGAACTGGTCGTACTGGGTAAAGGTCGAGTCCAGGTAGGTGTAGGCCAGGTCCCAGCTCCAGGCGGGCGAGATCGAGGACTGCAGTGCCAGCTCCAGGCCACGCGAGCGCGCGCCACCGATGTTTTCGTAGCGGGCGATGTTGGCCGCGTTGCCGTTCGAATACTGGCCGTTGGTGTCCAGGATGAAGTCCTTGCGGTCGATCTGGAACACCGCGGTCTGGAGGCTGGCCTCACGGTCCAGCAGCGTGAAGGTCTTGCGCATGCCGACTTCAAAGTTGGTGGCCTGCTCCGTCTTCAGGTCGGGGTTGTTGGCCACGCTGCCCGAGGGGTTCTGGCTGCCGCGGTAGAGCTGGTCCACCGTGGGGGCGCGAAAGCCGGTGGAGATGTTGCCGAACAGCACGGTGTTGGCCAGGCCGCTCCAGCTCAGGCCCAGGCGCGCGCTGTCGGCGTCGAAGGTCTTGCGTTCGGCGATGGCCGAGTTGCGGTTGCCGGACACCGGCTTGGCGTCGTAGTCGAGCTCGATGCGGTCGTGGCGCAGGTTGCCGGTCAGTGTCCAGTCCGTGGCCAGACGCCACTGGCCTTCGCCGTAGAGCGCCTGCACGCTTTCGCCGGTGCGGTCGTCGGTGAACACGGTGCCCGCTGCCGTGGGCCTTTCCATGGGACTCGGGCTGTTCCTGTAGCCGACCATGGCATGGGTCTGGTTCAGGTACTCGTTGCGTTTGAACTCCACGCCGCCCATCCAGGCCATCGGGCCCGTGGTGGTGCGCAACTCGCTCTTCACCCCGCGTTGCGTCTGGTGGTAGTCGTTGAACGTGGTGTAGGCGTCGGGGCTGGAGATGGGGGCACCGGTGGAGCTGAAGCGTTGCGGTGCCGACCAGAACTGGGTGTGATCCCGGTACTGGTAGGCCAGCGCCAGCAGGTTGGTGCGTTCAGACAGGTCGTTGGAATAGGTGAGGTTCACACGCTCCAGGTCCACGTCGAAGTGGCGCGCGTAGTCGCGGCCCAGCGTGCCCCTGGGGTCGAGCGCGGCCTGCGTCACGCCCGTCACGGTGCCGTGCTTGTCGCGGAAGCGGTCTTCCTTTTCCAGACCCAGGGTCAGGGCCATTCAGCAGCCAGCGCAGGTTGCCCGCGAGCGCCTGGGACTTGTAGTTCGACTGGAAGTGGTAGTCGTCGGCCTTGCGCTGGGACAACTGCAGGTGGCCAGACCAGTTGTCGCTCGCGCGGCCGATGCGCGCGAGCTCGCGCTGGTAGCCATAGGCCCCCACATCGGTCTCAACGGACACGCCCTTGTTGGTGGCGCCACGCTTGGTGGTGATGATGACCGCGCCAGCGAGCGCGTCCTCGCCGAACAGGTAGGACGCGCCGCCTTTGATGACCTTGATGCTCTCGATGTTGTCCAGGTTGATGTTGACCTTGCCGGTGCGCTCGAACACCGGCACGCCGTCGATGACGATGGCCACGCCCGGCTTCTCGCCCATGTACCGCTGGTTCTCCACACCGCGGAACTTGATCTTCAGGTCGTCTCCACCCTGCGTGTCGATGGTCACGCCTGGGATGGCCTTGAGCACCTGCACCAGGTTGTCGGCATGCTGCGCCTCGATTTCGCGCCCGGACAGGCTCACCGTGCTGGTCGGTTCGCGCGTGCTGTCGCCGAAGCGGTCATCGATGGAGGAGCCGGTCACGGTGGTCTGGCGCAGGGTCTGCGTCGGGGCCGGGCCGGTCTGCGCCCAGGTGCCTGGGGCGGCCAAGACCGCGACGGCAGCGGCCAGGAGGGTTTTTTGGGTGGTCTTCATCTGGAAACCTGTCTGGATTTTTTGGGAAGGTTTTGGGTTTTGAGGCTCAGAACTTCAGGTTCACGCCTGCGTACAGCGTGCGGCCCATGCCCGGCACGGCCGTGCCCCACTGCGGGTAGTTGGGCAGCATGGGGTTGCTCATCGTGGTGCCCTGGCCGACGTAGGCGCCGCCCGTGGGCAGGAAGTACAGCCGGTCGAACAGGTTCTCGATGCCGAAGTCCAGCCGCACCGTTTTCCACGAGTAGCTGCCACGCAGGTTGACCAGCCCGTAGCCCGGCGTCCGGATTTCGTTGCGCACCGATGACACGGTGGTCTTGGCCTTCACCGCCACCAGTTCCAGGCTGTTGTCCCAGCCGCCGGTCTTGTGGGTCAGCGCCAGCTTGCCGTTGAGCGGCATGACGTTGTAGAGCCCGTTGCCGGTGTCAAGGTTTTTCCCGTTGGTGACGTTCAGCAGGCCCTTGAGGCCCCAGTCGCCCAGCGCGTTGTTGGCCAGTGGCGCGTGCCCGGCCAGGTCCACGCCAAACAGGCGCGCGGTCTGGTTGGTGTAGCGCAGCACGCTGAACTTGTTCCTCACCGGGGTCGCTGTTGCCTGGTTGGTGGTGGCGTCCCACTGGACCGCGTCGATGTAGTCGCTGGCGCGCGTGTAGTACGGCGTGGCCTGGAAGCCCCAGGTCTTGTCGGCGGCGTGCCAGTCGAACGTGGCCGACAGCGTGTTGGCCTTCTCGGGCTTCAGGTCGAGGTTGCCGACGTAGCCGTTGCCGTCGCCCACGAAGTTGTTCATCAGCGCCGCCATCTGCCAGGTGGACCAGGGGAAACGTTCGTAGACGTTGGGCGAGCGCTCCTTGTGGGCGAAGCCAAATTCGATGTCGACCTGCTCGCTGGCGGTGTAGCGCGCCAGGGCGGTGCCGTCGACGTTGGTGTCGGTCGAGCGGCGGCCGCGGGCGTTGAAGGCGTTGGCATCGCGGGCCTGGAAGCCCATGCCGGCCGGGTTGTAGCCGACCGCGCTGCCAGCGTTCATCTTCACCCGCTCCACGCGCGCTCCGACCAGCGTCATCCACTGCGCGCTCGGTCGCGACTCCCATTCGCTCCAGAGCCCCGTGCGGTCGCGCTCGCCGTCGCGGATGTTCCAGAAGGTGCCGGGGTACATGCCGCCGCCCGAGGGCGTCCACCAGTCGTTGATGCGGTAGCGCTGCAGATCGGCGCCCGCGCGCAGGCGGTCGGTTTCGCCCAGGGGCAGCTCGCCCTTGACGCTGAAGCCGGTGGTCTTGCCCTCGGTGAACATGGGCATGCCGGCGGCGCATGAGGCGCTGATGGGGCTGCAGGGGGCGCCGTTGACCACCATCGGTCCGCCCGAAGCGGTGCCGTACCAGTAGCGCTTGTCGGCGCCGAAGTCCATGAAGTGGTCCACGGTCTCGTGGTAGACGCGCGCTTCCAGCGTGCCCCAGTCGAGCTGGCCGGTGTAGCTCAGGTTGATGCTCTTCTGGTCGTTGTCGAGCAGGTCCATGCGCTGGTTCGGGTAGAGCTGGTAGGGCATGTCCTGCACCCCCAGCTTCGCCTCGAACAGGTGGTTGTCCTGCTGGAACGCCAGCCCCAGGGAATGGTTGCGCGTCTCGTAGGCGGTGGAGCCCACTTCGTCGCGCGCCAGCGTGTGGCCCGGCCGGCCGGTGAAGTCGTAGGTCTTGAAGTCACCGCCCGCCGTGTAGTTGTCGGCCTGGCTGGTGGCGCCGCTGTAGCTGACGTTGAGCTGCTCGGTGGCCAGAGTGGCTGAGAGGTTCAGGCCGCGCGCGCGGTTGTTGCTGCGGTAGAAGGCGCCCACCTCGCCGCGGCGGATGGTGGCTTCACCCGGTTGCGCAAATTCGGGCGTGCGCGTCTCGGCCAGGATGCTGCCGCCGATGCTGTCGCCGCCGGCGCTCACCGGCGAGATGCCGGCGTACACCTTGAGCGAACCCAGTTGTGTGGGATCGATGTAGGAGAGCGCCGGATTCATGTGGTTCGGGCAGGAGGCGATCAGGTCCATGCCATCGACCTGGATGCGCAACCGGTCGTCGGCCAGGCCGTGCATCGAAGGCAGGCTCGACACACCACCCGCCCCATTGAGGCTCACACCGGGGATGTCCTGCAGCAGGCGGGCGGTGTCGCTGGTGGCCGCCCGCTGCGGCTGCAGGCTGGCCGGGTCCACGGGAGTGGCGCCGGGCAGCGCGGCCTGGTCGGCACGAACGGTCACAGCCGGCAAGGTGCTGACGGCGGCGTCCTGCGCCAGCACCTGGCTGCACAGCAGGCTCAGTGCGGGCATGGCCAGCGCCATGGCGCGGTGGAAGTGGGACGGGCGGAGATCGATCATGGAGAGTCCTGGTTGTTGAAGGCAAAAAAGAAGAGCAAGCGGATGGATGCAGCGACGTGGTCAGCGGCGAACGTGCCTGGGCGCGGTGCGGGCGCAGTGGTACCTCGCTCCGGGCGGGCAGCTCCCGCGCAGGGACGGCGCACAGGCGCACGGCGTCACCGTCCATCCGCATCCGGTGGATCGCCACGCGTGCTGCGCGCACGATCCGTACAGCGGAGCGTCAGTGGCCGAGGTGTGTGGTCAGAGGTGCGTCACGCGGCCACGCCGAGCGGTGCCGCGTTGGCCGCCCAGGCCGTGGCCAGGCGCGCGGGCGCTGTGCTCGACCAGTCGCGAACGGCGCGCACCGGTCCGCGCTTGCGGCTGCGCGGGGGCAGCAGTTGCGCCAGGGCGCGGCAGACGGTTTCGGTCTTGGCGTCCACCAGCAGGGCCACCTCGCGCAACGTGGGCAGGGCCTCGCGCACCGCATCGGCCTGGCCCATCCGGCCGGCTTCATGAACCGCGCGGTCCAGCCCCATCAGGCCCAGCAGATGGGTCAGACGCTGCTGCACGCTGCCGCTGCGCAGGTAGGCCATGTCCTGGCTGCGGTCCAGTTGCTGCAGCAGGGCCTGCTGCAGCAAGGGTTCGGGCGCGGCATCCGGGCGCACCGGCTCCAGGCGGCAACGCGTGAACGCGCTGGCGCTGAGCTGGTAGGGCTGGCCACACAGGGACTCGGCGCCGATCAGGTCGCCCGGCAGGGCCAGTTGCACCGGCTGGCGGATCGGGCCACTGTCGCGGTCCAGGTGCACGACACCTTCGACCACGCGCCACACAGGACCGGATTCACCGGCGAGAAAAATCGACTGGTTGCTGGCGCAGTCCAGCGCCACGGAAGAGACGGTTGAAGTCATGAAAAGCTCCTGAGACATGCCGGTGGAACCCACCGGCCTCTGAACCAGCGACCCCACTCCTTGGGGTCGCGCGACGGGTTCAGCTCAGCAGCGGGGGCCCGCGTGCGCCGGGGCTGGGCGCGGCCAGGTCGTGTTGGATGGCGGCCAGGTGCCGCGGGGTAGCCCAGGCGCCGTCTGCCGTTGGCAGCACCGGCAGCGTGGGCAACAGGGGCGCAAAACGTTCGGCCGCCAGAGCGCAATGGCCGCAATCGTCCAGGGCGTGCAGCAGGTCGTCGGCACTGAGCGGATCAGCCCCAACCTCCTCGGCCGTCAACTGGACCCATTGCATGCCCTGCGAGGTGCAAAGCTCCACCCAGTCGCCCGCCACCCGCGTGCTGGCCAGCGCACGCGAGACGGCGGGCGCGAGCACGGCCAGCAGCATCGCGGCCAGCAGGCCGCGCGCCAGGGCACGCATCAGACGGGTGGACATGGGTGGCGTTTCAGTCAGCGCAGATGCCGGTCAACGCAGGCCGTCGAGGTAGAGCTGGCTGATCTGGGTGAACTGCTCGGCGCTCATGATCTTGCGCAGGGCCTCCACACAACGCTCGCGGCCCTTGAAGTGCTCGACCTCGGCTTCGGCGATCTGCTTCATCAGCGCTTCACGATTCGCGGGGGGCTGGTTGTCCAGGATCGCCATGCGCAGTTCGCCGCGCAGCGTCAGGATCTTTTTCTGCAGCGCCACGCGGCCGGGCATGGCCTGCTTGCGGTAGTCGTCCAGCGCCTGGATCTGCTCGGCTGTGAGCTTGAGGTCCGCCTCGTGCTTCAGGGTCAGCGGCATCAGCTCGACCACGGGGATGGCGCCGTCGCCGGGCACGGATTTGGCCGCTGCCAGCCCGCTGCCCAGCAACAGGACCAGAGCAAGGGCGGCATGACGAAGGGTGGAAGATGAAAAGTTCATGGAGTCGCTCCCGAAGTGGTCGAAGGACATGCTCAGTGTTTGTGTTCCATGCCGGGCTTCATGTCAGCGCCCGGCTTCATGGGCATGGGGGCATTGCCGCCTCCCAGCGCGGTCACCGGCGCCTTGACTTCCTGTGTGAAGCGCTGCTTGGTGGCGTCTTCGAAAACCAGGGTGAGGGGCACGCTCTCGCCGCCCTTGAGCGGCTGTTTCAGGTCCATCAGCATCACGTGAAAGCCGCCGGGCTTGAGCTCCGTGGTGCGGCCAGCGGCCAGGTCCAGACCCGGGATCTGGCGCATCTTCATGACGTCGTTTTCCATCGCCATTTCGTGGATTTCCACCACGCCGGCCACGGGCGACTCGACCGCCACCAGACGGGCATTGGCCGAGGGCGTGAGGCGCATGAAGGCGCCCGAGGCCTTTTGCGTGGCCACGGTGCCGCGCACCCAGGCGTCTTCGACCTTGACCGTGGTTTGCGCCCAGGCACCGGCGGTGACGGCGAGCAGCGAAGCGATGAGCAGTTTTTTCATGATGACTCCAGTTGGATTTGCGTTGAAGAAAAGGAAAACGTCAGACCGGCTTTTCGGCCAGCAGCTGCCGGATGTCGGCGGTGTAGTCGTCGGCGGTCTGTTCGTGGCGCAGCACCACGCGGATATGGCCTTCGCGGTCGAACAGGTAGCTCAGCGCGGTGTGGTCCATGGTGTAGGTGCTGCCGGTCGGGACCTTCTTGTAATAGACCCGGAATTCGTCGGCCACCGCCTTGATCTGCTCGGGGCTGCCGGTGAGCGCCATGAACGAGGGGTCGAACGCGGCCATGTAGTCGCGCAGCAGCTCGGGCGTGTCGCGCTCCGGGTCCACGGTGACAAAGATCACCTGCAGCTGTGCGGCGTCGGCGCCGAGTTGCTGCTTCACGGCAGCGGCCCGCGTGAGTGCGGTGGGGCACACATCCGGGCACTGCACGAAGCCGAAGTACAGCATCACCACCCGACCGCTGTAGTCGGCCAGGGTGCGCGACTGGCCGTTGAAATCGGTCAGTGCAAAACCACGCCCATAAGGCGCGCCGGTGATGTCGATGCCTTTGAAGGCGGCGGCAGGCGGTTTGCTCAGCGGCTGGTCACAGCCGGGCAGCAGGCCGCCAAGCGCGGCCGCACCCAGCCAGGTGTTGACGCGGCGGCGGGACATCCGCTGCAGCGCCGGAGAAGCAATTCGGACAATGTGAGGCATGAGGCCTCCTGAACGTCATGGAACACACGCAGCACCCGTCAAGGTGCGCAGCCGTGGTGAAGTCAGGAAGCGAGCGGGGGGCCGCGGGCCTGGGGCGCGGCCCAGACTGCGGAAGGCTCTGAGGCGCGAGAAAAAGCCGGCACCGGATCGGCCGGGGCATCCAAAAAGCCCACAACGTGGGCCACGGGTGGCAGGCCGGCAGCCCCGCCGTGCAGGTTGCACCAGGGGCAATGCTGGGACGCGTCGGACATGGGTTCGTCCATGCCCGCATCGACCGCCCCGGACCCGTCTGCCTTGACCCAGAGCATGCCGCTGGCGCTGCAGACCTCGACCCAATCGGCGCGGTCCGAAGAGGCCACCATGGCCTGGGCCACGGCAGGCGCCAGCGCGCCAAACACCATGACCAGCATGGCAAGCCATGAGGTCAGTCGGCGGTGGGCGCGTACGAAGTGCATACCGAGAGTCTATCAGCGGCGGGTCAAATGCGCGACCCTGCGGTGTCCGGGTCGCCGATACGATGGGCACTCGACAAGACCACAACGGAGACTTTCATGCTCACACTCTGCGGCTTCGCGGCCAGCAACTACTACAACAAAGTCAAGCTCGCCCTGCTCGAAAAAAGCGTGCCTTTTGAGGAAGAACTGGCCTGGGTGGGCGAGACCGACAGGGCCGCCAGCCCGCTGGGCAAGGTGCCTTACCTGACGACCGACGAGGGCACGCTCTGCGAGTCCACCGTGATGCTCGAATACATCGAAGCCAAGTACCCGCAGCAACCACTGCTGCCCGCCGATCCGTTTGCCGCGGCCAAGGTCCGCGAACTGCTGCGCTACCTGGAACTGCACCTGGAGCTGGTCGCGCGCAACCTCTACCCCGAGGCCTTTTTCGGCGGCAAGATCAGCGACGCGGCCAAGGAAAAAACCGGTCAGCAACTGGAGAAGAACATCGCGGCCTTCGCCAAGCTGGCGAAATTTTCGCCCTTCATCGCAGGCGACAGCTTCACCCTGGCCGATGTGGCCGCTGCCGTGCACCTGCCCCTGGTGAGTGGCGCGACCCGGATCATCTATGGCCGCGACTACCTGGCCGATCTGCCCGTGCGCGACTACCTCAAGCGCCTGGGCGAACGGCCCGCCGTGCAGAAGGTCAATGCCGACCGCAAGACCAACACCGAACTGATGATGCAGCGCGTGAAGGGCTGAACTGAAACACCCCCGCAGCGCTTCGCGCTACCCCCTCAATGGGGCAGCACTGGCCGTCCGGCAAAGCCGGCCCGGCGTTACCCTGAGCTGCACCCTTTCATGCGTCGGGGTGGATCTCCGGTGCCATGGAAAACGGGTCGGTTCACATTTCTAGTGGCGCCAGCCCCAGCATCTGCGCCACCTCGGTGCGCACGTCCTGCGCCCAGGCCCGCCGGTCGCGCCCCTGAAAGAACTGGGGTTCGCCGTAATGGACCACGGCCTGCAGATCCTGGGCGCGCAGCGTGCTCCAGATCGAAGCGACCAGCGTGGTGTCACCAATGAACAGCGGGGCGTCGCTGCGCGCGCCGCTGGCGCCATCCACATAGGTCATCGCGACCGGCAGCACCGGCGCATTGGCCGAGATGGCCGCCTGGAACAGGTTGGCGTGGAACGGCAGCAACGAACGGCCATCGCCCGTGGTGCCCTCGGGAAACACGGCGATGGTGTCGTGGGCGCGCAGGCGTTCTGCCATCTGGTGCACCACCCGCATGGCGTCGCGCCGGCTCTCGCGCTCGATGTAGAGCGTGCCCGCGCCGGTGATGAGTGCACCCAGCACCGGCCAGTGTTTCACGTCGGCCTTGGACACGAAGCGAGCCGGCTGCGCGGCGTTCATCACCACGATGTCGAGCCAGGAGATGTGGTTGGCCACCAGCAGCACCGGCCCGTTTGCGGGCGGCGTGCCACACACCACCAGCTCCACGCCCATGATGCGCAGCATCTGGCGCGACCACTCGCGCACCATCAGCGCACACTGGTCGGGCGTGAGCTGCCCGAACTCGCTGCGGATGATCCACAGGCCGCGCAGCACATGGCCAAGGGCGCGAACGGCCCGCCACAGCGCTGCCAGGCGCGACCCGCGTGCGCTCACGCCAGTGCCGCGGCCGGGCTCAGCTCGTGCGCGACCTGGCCAGCCACCAGCGTGGCACGCACGCGCACCGGCATTTCATGGCCACCAAAGGGCGTGTGTTTGCCCTGGCTGCGCAGCGCCGCCGGCTCCACACGCCAGCTGGCGTTGGGATCGAAGATGCACAGGTCGGCCTGACCACCCACGGTCAGCTGGCCCACGCTGTGCTGCAGCGTGCCCAGGCTGTTGCCCAGCACCGCCTGCGGACCGGTGGTCAGCACGGTGAGGGCCTGCATCAGGCCCAGGCCATCCTGTTGCGCCCATTTGCAGGCCAGGCCGAGCAGCAGTTCGACGCCGGTGGCGCCGGGCTCGGCTTCGGCGAAGGGCAGCACCTTGGCGTCGCTTTCCACCGGGTTGTGGTCGGACACCAGCGCATCGATGCTGCCATCGGCCAACCCGGCGCGCAGGGCATCGCGGTCGCGTTGCTGGCGCACCGGTGGCTGCAGGCGCAGGCGGCTGTCGTAATAACCGATGTCCACATCGGTCAGGTGCAGGTTGTGCACGCTCACGTCGCAACTCACCGGCAGGCCTTCGGCCTTGGCCTGGCGCACCAGTTCCAGCCCGGCGGCGCTGCTGATGCGGCAGAGGTGCACGCGCGCTTCGCTGCCCTTGCCGTGCACCGAGCGCAACAGTTCAAACAACGTGTGCAGCGCGATCGTCTCGGCCATCACCGGAATGCCGGCCAGGCCCATGCGTGTGGCCAGAGGGCCGCTGGCGGCCACGCCCTTGCCGAGCCAGAAGTCCTGCGGGCGCAGCCAGACGGTGTAGCCAAAGGTGGCGGCGTACTGCAGCGCTCGCTGCAACACCTGCACGTTGACGATCGGCACCTCGGCCTGACCGAAACCGATGCAACCCGACTCGGTGAGCTCGGCCATTTCGGTGAGCTCTTCGCCCTTGAGCCCGCGCGTGAGCGCACCGAGAGGGAAGACGCGCGCCTGGTGGAGCTTTTCAGCCCGGAACTTGAGCATGTCCACCAGGCCGGGTTCGTCCAGCACCGGATCGGTGTCGGGCGGGCAGACCAGCGAGGTCACACCGCCGGCCACCGCCGCGGCCATTTCGCTCTCCAGCATCGCTGCGTGTTCCTGGCCGGGCTCGCGCAGGCGCACCGCCAGGTCCACCAGGCCCGGTGCGACCACGCAGCCGGTGGCGTCGATGGTGCGGTTGGCATGGAAATCGGGCGCCACGTTGCCGATGGCGATGATGCGACCGGCTGCGATGGCGATGTCGGCCAGCTCGTCGCGGCCGGTGGCCGGGTCCATGACACGGCCGTTTTGAATCAGTATCTTCATGCTTCGTTTCCTGCGACGATGCCCATGACAGCCATGCGCACCGCAATACCAAAAGTGACCTGCGGCAGGATCACGCTCTGCGGTCCGTCCACCACGGCGGAGTCGATCTCCACGCCGCGGTTGATCGGCCCCGGGTGCATGACGATGGCGTCGGGTTTGGCCCAGCGCAGGCGCTCGGGCGTGAGCCCGAAACTCTTGAAATACTCCTGGCTCGACGGCAGCAGCGCACCGCTCATGCGCTCGTTCTGCAGCCGCAGCGTGATCACCACGTCGCAGTCTTTGATGCCTTCTTCCAGCGTGTGGCAGACGCGCACGCCCATCTGCGACAGATCACCGGGCACCAGGGTGCGTGGCCCGACCACGCGCACGTCCGGGCAACCCAGCGTGGTCAGCGCGTGGATGTCGGAGCGCGCCACGCGCGAGTGCAGCACGTCGCCGACGATGGCCACCGAGAGCTTGGTGAAATCTTTCTTGTAGTGCCGGATCGTGTACATGTCCAGCAGGCCCTGCGTGGGGTGGGCATGGCGGCCGTCACCGGCGTTGATCACGTGCACGTGCGGCGCCACGTGCTGCGAGATCAGGTAGGGCGCACCCGACTCGCTGTGCCGCACGACGAAGATGTCGGCCGCCATCGCAGAGAGGTTGGCGATGGTGTCGAGCAGCGACTCGCCCTTGGCGGTGGAGCTGCGTGCGATGTCCAGCGTGTACACGTCGGCCGACAGGCGCGTGGCCGCGATGTCGAAAGTGGTGCGCGTGCGGGTGCTGTTCTCGAAGAACAGGTTGAACACGCTCTTGCCACGCAGCAGCGGCACCTTTTTGACCTCGCGGTTGCTGACGCTCACGAAGTTGGCCGCGGTGTCGAGAATTTTGGTGAGGATGTCGCGCGACAGGCCTTCAGTGGACAGCAGGTGAATGAGTTCACCGTTCTTGTTGAGTTGGGGGTTCTTGGCCACGTTTCAGGCTTCCTTCTTGTTTTCCAGCACGAAGCTCAGGCGCCCCTCGTCGTCGCGCGCGAGTTCAAGCGTTTGCATAGGCGCCAACACCACCGTGGCCGCGCAGACCCGGGCTTCGATCGGCAGTTCGCGCCCACCGCGGTCCACCAGCACCGCCAGCTGTACGCTGGCCGGGCGACCGTAGTCGAACAGTTCGTTGATCACCGCGCGCAGGGTGCGGCCGGTGTAGAGCACGTCGTCGATCAGGATCACATGCGCGCCGTTCACGTCGAACGGCAGCACGGTCTGTGCACTGAGCGCCAGACCGCGCTGTGCGAAGTCGTCGCGATGCATGCTGGACGAGATCACGCCGGCATAGCCGTCGCGCCCGAGATCGCGCTGCAGGCGCTCGGCCAGCCAGGCGCCGCCCGATGTGATGCCGGCCAGGTACACCGGCTCGGGGGTGGAGGCGATCAGGTTTTTCACGCCCTTCAGCAACGCCAGGTAGAGCTGTTCGGCGTCCAGTTGCAATGCACTCAAGGCAGGCTCCTCAAAAACTGTTCCAGGATGATGCAGGCCGATGCGGCGTCGGCATCTTTCGCGCCCAGCGCATGGGCTTCGGTGGTGCTGTAGCGCTCGTCCACCTCATAGACCGGCAGACCGTGACGGCCACGCAGCTGACGCGCAAATTTCAGCGCACGGGCGGTGTTTTCGTGCGCGGCGCCATCGGGGTGGTAAGGCACGCCGACCACCAGGGCGTCGGGCTGCCACTCCCGGATGCGTTCGGCGACTTTGGCCAACCGCGCATCCCCTTCGGCAGCGATCGTGGCCTGCGGGGTGGCGGTGCGCGTGATACGGTTTCCGCTGGCCACGCCCGTGCGTTTCAGGCCGTAATCAAAGGCTAAAAAACTCTGACCGTTGACCGGAACTTCCACCACCATCATGCATGGCCCGCATCTGGCGACAGCATCCATGGCTGCAGGCCCAGCAGGGCCATGGCCCGCTCATAGCGCTCGGCCACGGGCGCGTCAAAGATCAGGCTCGGATCGGCCTCCACGGTCAACCAGCTGTTTTCGGTGATCTCGGATTCGAGCTGCCCCTGACCCCACGAGGCGTAGCCCAAGGTGACAAACACCTTGCGCGGCCCGGCACCCGAGGACATGGCTTCGAGCACGTCCTTGGAGGTGGTCATCTCCAGCCCGCCCGGAATGGACAGCGTGGAAGCGTAGACCGACTCGCCTTCGCCGCCTTCGATCGCCTCGTGCAGCACAAAGCCGCGCTCGGTCTGCACCGGGCCGCCCTGAAACACCGGCAACAGCGCCAGGTCTTCGCGGCCCATGGGCAGGTCGACCTTTTCAAACAGGCGCGGCAACAGGATGTCGCTGGGCTTGTTGATCACCAGACCGAGGGCACCGCGCTCGCTGTGCTCACACATGAACACCACACTGCGACCGAAAAGCTCGTCGCTGAGACCGGGCATCGCAATCAGGAAATGATTGGTCAGGTTGATGGGGGCAAAATCGTCGGTCATGGCGGGATTTTAAGCCGCCGCCCCGTTCGCAGCGCCCCGCCTTGCAACCCGACCGTCCAGCGCATGAACACCTACGACAAAGGCCTGATGTGGTTTCGCCGCGACCTGCGCGCCGAAGACAACGCCGCGCTCTACCACGCACTCAAAAACTGTCGTCAGGTGTGGTGTGTGTTCGTCCTGGACACCGAGATCCTGGAGCCGTTGCTGACACGCGGTCTGACCGCCGACCGGCGGGTGACGTTCATCCGGGAATCGCTGGTGCAGCTGGATGCCCGGCTGCGCGCGATGGGTCGCGAGCACGGCACCGAAGCCACCGGACTGATCGTGCGCCACGCGCGCGCGCGGGATGAAATCCCCGCCCTGGCCCGGCAGCTGCAGGTGCAGGCGGTGTTCGCCAACCACGACGACGAGCCCGCCGCCCACGCGCGCGATGCGCACGTGCTGGGTCAACTGGCCCATGAAGGCATCATGTTCCATGGCCACAAGGACCATGTGATCTTCGAACGCCGCGAGGTGCTGACGCAGGCGGGCCACGCATTCGGCGTCTTCACGCCCTACAAGAACGCCTGGCTCAGGCAAGTCGACAGTTTCCAGCTCAAGCCCTACCCGGTGGCCCGGTACGCGGCCTCGCTGGGCGCCCTGCCCGGCCCGGTGGGCGGCGAATGGAATGCGCCAGTACCGCGTCTGTCCGACATCGACTTCGAACCCATCGACCCCGCCCAGCTCAAGATGGCGCCCGGTGCGCAGGGCGCGCACCAGCTCTTCGAGGATTTTGTGCAGCGCATCGACCGCTACCACGAGACCCGCGACTACCCCGCCATCAAGGGGCCCAGCTACCTCAGCGTGCACCTGCGCTTTGGCACCCTCTCGATCCGCCAGGTGGCCAGCGTGGCCTACCAGATGCACCTGCAGGGCATGGCCGGTGCCAGCACCTGGCTGAGCGAACTGATCTGGCGCGACTTCTACCACCAGATCCTCGCCAACTTTCCGCACGTGGTGGACAAGGCCTTCAAGCCCGAGTACGACCACATCCGGTTCGAACAAGGTAAACACGCGAAAGAGCTGTTCGCCGCCTGGTGCGAAGGCCGCACGGGCTACCCGCTGGTGGACGCGGCGATGGCGCAGATCAACCAGACCGGCTACATGCACAACCGGTTGCGCATGGTGGTGGCGAGTTTTCTGGTGAAGGATCTCGGGATCCACTGGCGCTGGGGCGAAGCCTATTTCGCCGACCACCTGATCGATTTCGACCTCGCGGCCAACAACGGCGGCTGGCAGTGGGCCAGTTCCAGCGGCTGCGACGCCCAGCCCTACTTTCGCATCTTCAACCCGATCACCCAGAGCGAACGTTTTGACCCGCAAGGCAAATTCATCCGCCGCTACCTGCCCCAGCTGGCCAGCTTGCCCGACGCCTGCATCCATGCGCCCTGGCAGGCCCGAGAACTGGAGCTGGCGGCGGCGGGCGTGGAACTCGGCAAGACCTATCCGCACCCGGTGGTGGACCACGCCGAGGCGCGCGAACGCACGCTGCTGCGTTATGCGGTGGTGAAAAAGCCCAACGCCACGCCCAAATGAAAGACCCCGGCGCGGTGGCCGGGGTCTTCAGGTTCAGCGCCTATTGAACGGTCAGGCTTCGATGCCCGCCTTGGCGTAGTGCCCGATCAGGGCCAGCAGCTCGTCTTCCGCGTACGGCTTGCCGAGGTAGTGGTCCACACCGAGTTCACGCGCGTGTTCGCGGTGCTTTTCGGCGATGCGCGACGTGATCATGATCACCGGCAAGGCCGCGAGGCGCGGATCGCTGCGGATGTTGCGCACCAGATCGAAACCGTCCATGCGCGGCATTTCAATGTCGGACAACACCACCGTCGGACGCTCCTGCTGCAGGCGTTCAAGCGCCTGCAGACCGTCCGCGGCGAGCGACACGCGGTAGCCTTCGCGCTGCAGCAGGCGCTGCGTCACACGGCGCACGGTGATGGAATCGTCGACCACCAACACCAGCGGCACGGCGCTCGCCGCCGTGTCCATCGGCAGCGGTGTCTCCGCGCCGGCCTGTACCGGCTGCTGCATCTGGCTAGACACCCACTCTTGCACCTGAGGGCCATACACCGTGGCCAGTGCCACCGGGTTGTAGATCAGCGCCACCGCGCCCGAAGCCAGCACCGACATGCCCGCCAGACCCGGCAGGCGCGAAAGCTGCGGTCCCAGGTTCTTGACCACCACTTCCTGATTGCCCAGCACCTCGTCCACGTGCATGGCCACACGCTGGGCCGCACTTCGGAAAATCACCACCGGCAGGGTGCGCCCCTGGGCTTCCTGCGTCCGCACGGAGGACTGCAACAGCGCCCCGGCCCAGTAGAACGGCACCTCTTCGCCCGCCACGGTCAGAGTGCCCTTGGCATAGGACTGCGCCAGTTCATCGGCACTGACACGCCGCACCAGCTCCACCAGATTCGACGGCACGCCCAGCGTGAGCGAGCCCGCGCGCACCATCACCACCTGCGTCACCGCCGTGGTCAGGGGCAGCACCAGCTTGAAGTCGGTACCGAGGCCCGGCCGGGTGCGGGTCTCGACCCGGCCACCCAGAGCCACCACGTCGGTGCGCACCACGTCCATGCCCACGCCGCGCCCGGCCAGTGAAGAGACCTCACTGGCGGTGGTCAGTCCCGGCATGAAGACAAGTTGGGCCGCTTCTTCGTCACTGAGCTCGGTGCCCGCGACCACATAACCCTGCGACAGCGCCTTCTCGCGCAGACGCTCCAGGTCCAGCCCGGCTCCATCGTCCTGGAACACCAGCGACACGTCGTTGAGCTCGTGGGCCAGCCGGATCTCGATCCGGCCTTCGGCCGGTTTGCCCGCAGCGAGCCGCGCCTCGGGCGATTCGATACCGTGCACCACGCAGTTGCGCAGCAGGTGTTCGAAAGCGGCGGTCATCCGGTCAAGGATGCCCCGGTCCATTTCGATGTGGCCACCGACGATGTCCAGGCGCACCTGTTTGCCGGTTTCCTTGGAGGACTGACGCACCACGCGGTACAGGCGCTCGGAAATGCCTTCGAACTCCACCATGCGGGTGCGCAACAGGTCGCGCTGCAGCTCACGCGTCTGACGGCCCTGGGCGACCAGACCATCTTCGGTCGCCTCCACGGCGCGCTGCAGGTTGCGCTGCACGGTGGCCACGTCGTTCACCGACTCGGCCATCATGCGGGTGAGTTCCTGCACACGGGTGAAGCGGTCGAACTCCAGCGGGTCGAACGACTGGTCGGCATCGCGGGCCTGTGCCAGACGCGATTGCATCTGGGTCTCGGCCTGCAACTCGATGTCCCGCAACTGGATGCGCAAACGGTCGAGGTTGCCCGTCAGGTCCTTGAGCGAACCGCGCAGCGTGACCAGCTCGGACTCCATGCGCGAGCGGGAGATCATCACCTCGCCGGCCTGGTTGACCAACCGGTCGAGCAGTTCCGGACGCACCCGCACGGCGGCGCCGGCCCGAGCCTGCACGGCCTTCGGCGCGCTGGGCAAATCCAGACCGGTCAGGCCGGGTACGTTGGCCGTGGCGAGCGGTTCAACCACCGGGGCGACCGGCTGCGCGACGGACTCGGGCTCTGGCGCCGACAGGGCTTCGGTGGCCGCCTGTTCGGGCGCGTGCCGGACCACATCGGGCACTTCGGGGTCGGTCCGGCGCAACAACTCGAAGCGGGCATTGATGGCATCAAAAGAAGCCATCAAGGGCTCGACCTCGGCCGAATTTTGCACCTCGGACCCCAGGCGCTCGGCCTCGGTTTCCATGCGGTGCGCCATCTCGCCCAGACGCAGCGCGCCAGCCAGCCGGGCACTGCCCTTGAGGGTGTGCAGGTTGCGCAGCACCTCGGCACGGGCACTCGTGTTCTCGGGGCGGGCCACCCACTGGCGCAGAGCCGCGCCCAGCTGGGGCAGCAGCTCGAGCGCCTCATCCGCAAAGATGGGGAACAGGTCCACGTCAATGGTGTCGAGGACGTCGATGTCGTCGTCGATGTCCTGCACCGGTCCCTGGCTCTCGACCTCGACCAGGGGCGTGATCGCGGTTGCGGGATCGCCGAAACCCGTGGCCTCGAATGCCGGCGGGGCAAAGGCCGACGGCACATCGTCGAGCGACACCGTGCTGTCGATGGCCGGCTCAACGTCTTGCGGCAGTTCGGCATCCCAGCGCGAAGGCAGCTCTGTGTCCAGCCCTTCGGTGCTGGGCACCGGGGCATGCAGCAGCCGGTCCAGCGCGGCCAGCAGGTCTTCGTTGGGCTCCTTGAAGAAGCCCGCGGCGAACTGGTGCAGCAGGCGGCGGATGTCTTCGGCGGCATCGACAAACAGCTGCGACTGTTCGGCGGTGGCGACCACCCCACCTTGCTGGTGCAGGGCCACGGCTCCCAGGGCATGCTCCAGCGCTCGGGCAATGTCCGACAGCGGCTGGAAGCCCACGGTGGCGGAAGCGCCCGCCAGCGAGTGCGCGAGCGCTTCGGCCTGGTCGGGCACGGGCTCGTGGCGCTCCAGCGACCACTCGGCGAGGCAGGTGCACAGGCGGCGCGACCACTCGTCGGCCTCGTTCAGGTACACGTTGTAGAGCTTGATGCCGATGCGCAGCGGTCCGATCAACCGGGTCTGGTCATCGGGCATGTCGTCCGCCGGGGCATCGACCACCGGTTCTTCTTCCGGCGTGGCTTCCGGCGACGCCGGCTCCTTGTCCGCCACCGGTGCATCGGGCCTTGCCTCTTCCGATGTCATCTCGGGCAGCGCCAGGTCTGTCGGGTCTGACAGGTCCTCTGCAATATCCGTCTCCGGCTCCGGCTGTTCGACCTGAACGTCCTCGAAGTCGACGACCTCGATCGTCACATCAGCCGCTTCGGGCGTGGCAAAGACATCCACGTCGACCTGGTCGGGCACCTCGAGCGTCCCGGTGGCATCGTCTGCCCCGGTTCCCTCGGACCCGGCCAGCGTTTCAACAGCCTGTGGCGCGGCATCGTCCAACGCCGACAGGTCGTCCAGATCGAGCGAAATGTCGTCGAACATCGACGACACGTCCGCGGCGGGGTGTTCTGCGCGGTCGTCCGGCTCCACCGCCTCTTCGGCAGCATCCGGCACCTGGGCCTTGGATGACACCAGGGCGAGGCTGTCGAAATCGATGTCGGACAACATGGGCGACGACACCTCGACGCCCTTCATCGACGGTTCTGGTTCCAGACTGAAGTCGAGTTCAGCAGAGGACGTTTCGGCAAAATCGCGTGGCGCTTCATCGACCACTTCGGGTTGATCCCAATCCACCACGGTCACGGTCTGCTCAGCGTCCTGTTCGGGCTCGACCTGCACGGTCACCGACTCGGCCAAGGCACTGGCCACCGCCAGCGGCAGGTATTGCGTCTGGTCGCGCCAGGCCTGCGCGCTGCGGATGAACGGTTCGGCTTTCCATTCGTCGGCGGCGCGTGCCTCGATCGCGTCCACCCAGCGGTCGAACGCCTCCATGGCGTCTTTCGCCAGTGCCAGCAGCCCGGCGGCAGCGGGGCGCTGTTCCGCCAGCACCGCGTTGAACAACTGCTCCATCGCCCAGGCGGCCTCACCATATTCGGTCAGGCCCACCATGCGCGAACTGCCCTTGAGGGTGTGAAAGGCACGGCGCAAGGTCGTGAGCTGCTCCAGTTCGCCCGGATGTGCCTGCAACTGACGCACCGCGTCCAGTCCATTGACCACCACCTCGCGAGCTTCCTCCAGGAAGATGTCGAGCAGGTCTTCGTCGTCGTTGTCCTGAGCTGGCTGTACCGGCTCAGCGGCGGATGCGGGCATCGCCACCTGCGACAGCCCGACCAAAGCCTGTGCACCCGCCTGGGCATCGTGGTTGACCACAGCTTGCGCGGCCTCGCGCGCGGCGCGCGCCACGCCGGTCTGTTCGGCCAGTTGGGCCTGATCGGCCAGGGTGTCGAGCTGCTGGCTCAGATCGGCCAGATTGACGTCGCCCTGCGCGTCCTCCACCACCCGCTGCACACCGGCGCTGATGGCCAGGGCTTCGTCGGTCATCGCCGACTGCATGGGATTCACCGTGCGCCCCATGACCGGACGCAACTCACCCGACTCTTCGTCAAAGACAAACAGCTTCTTGGCCAGCGCGGGCTGGTAGTTGAGCATGTCGACCAGGAAGCTCAAGGCGCTGAGGTTGTCGCCCAGGTGCTGGAACGTGCCCGCCTCGCGGGCCATGGCTTCATCGACCTCGGTATCCAGAATCTGTTCGACGGCGGTACGCATACGGGTCACCGCCAGCACCGCCTGGTCCAGCCCCAGCACCGACAGCACGCCACGCATCTGGGCGAGCTGTGAGACCGCCACATGGAGACACGCCTTTTCGCGTGGCATGCGGAAAAACTGGTCCAGCGATTTTTCGGCCTCACCCAGCGAGACCTTGAGTTCACCAACGACACTGCCCATGGTCTGCCGGTCGCTCACCCGGCGGTAGAGCTGCTCCATCCAGGCGTCCAGGGGTTCCGCCGGTGCGCCTCCGAGAACGCTTTCCAGCCTCGCCGCGAGCGCCTGGGTGCGCTCCGTGAACTCTTCATCGCTGGGATCAAAATCTTCAAACGCGGCCTCAAGGTACAGCGTGGTGGTGGCCACCTCCATCGAGAGCTCGGGTCGCATCACGCCGGCTTGTCCGCGCGCCGCCTGGTCCACCGCCTTGACCAACACCTGGGCCAGCGCGGTGCTGGCGGGGTGCAGCTTGAGCAAGGAGTCGCCGATCAGGCCGAATTGGTCCACCACCTGCCGTGCCCGGTTGGCGTCACCACCGGAGAACAGCGACCACGACTCCTTGGCCGCACCAATGCGCTTGCGCGCCTGCACCAGCACCGCCGGGTCAAACTGCCCCAGGGAGGCCAGCGCG
This sequence comes from Burkholderiales bacterium GWF1_66_17, assembly GCA_001770705.1. Lineage (GTDB taxonomy): Bacteria > Pseudomonadota > Gammaproteobacteria > Burkholderiales > Burkholderiaceae_C > Hydrogenophaga. Next base: position 27,142 of record MERT01000023.1, read on the forward strand.
TAGTCCACCGGCAACACGTCGGTCAGGCCAAATGCCTGTCGCACGGCGCTCAGGTAAGGCGTCTTGACCCCGTCCACCGGCGGGCTCTGGGCACAGAAAAAAAGCAGGTCGCGCAGCAGGGTTTCGGACACCTCAGCCGGCTTGCCCGCCTGCGCCAAACCAGCGAACTGCAACAGGATGCGGGAAGCGGCGCGTTTCACATACACATCCGAGGGCAGCAGGTCATGTGCCACGGCTTCAAAATAGCCCGCCGCCACGCGCCAGAAGGTGCGCACCCGGGGCACGACGGCGCCGGCCGAGAGACCCGCACTCAGGCGGGCGAGTTGTTGCGCGGCTGCGTGGCTGTGGGTCTTGACCACCAGAAGGACCAGACGGTCAAACATCGAGCGCAGCTGGGGATCCGGCAACAAGGCCTTGGCGCCCTCTGGCGGGACCATGTTGTTCGCCTGCCGTTCAAACGGCCAGAGGTCGGCGGGATGCACTCGCTCTGCCGCGGCCAGTTCCTGCACATCCCGGTACTGGGGAAACAGGGCCATGGGTTGCATCGGCTTGTTGTTCAACACCGCCTGGAGGTATTCCATGAGCGCAAAACCCGCGCGTTCCACCTTAGCCGCAGCGGCTTCGGTGCAGGTCTGGGGACGCTGCACAAAACGCTGCACGGCGGCTTCCATGCCCCTGAGCACCTGCGCGGGAGACACCAACCCCACCATCTCCAGGGCGCCCACGGCCTGGTGCAATTGCTGGCGGGCCAGTCGCAGCGAGCCCGGATCGACCGCTTCCAGATCGTTGTGCCGCGATTGTTCGGACTCACGCACAAACCGCCTGACAGCCTTGTTGGCACCGTCGAGCGACTTGCGCAATTCGTCGAACACCCAGGCAAGCGGACCGAGGTCGGCGAGCGGTGCGTCCGTCGACAAACTGTCGGTGGTGGTGTCGAGCATGGCGATGTGTGGCAATTGAAACCCGACTTGTCGGTCAGGCGATCTTGAAACGGGACACCGACTGACGCAGTTCTTCGGCCATGGCCGAGAGTTCGCGCACCTGTTGCGCGGTCGAACGCGTGCCTTCACCGGTCTGCTCGGTCACGGCAAAAATGTGCTGGATGTTCCCGGCCACTTCGTTGGCCGATTCGGCTTCGCGGGACGCCGCATCCGAAATCTGTTCGATCAGCTCGGCCAGGCGGCGCGACACACGGTCGATCTCGGACAGCGCGGTACCGGCGTTGTCGGACAGCTTGGCCCCTTCCACCACACCTTGCGTGGAGCGCTCCATGGCGGCCACCGCGTCTTGCGTATCGGTCTGAATCGCCTTCACCAGCGCCGCGATCTGGCGCGTGGCGTCTGCGGAGCGTTCGGCCAGGCGCTGCACTTCTTCGGCCACCACCGAGAAGCCGCGACCGGCTTCACCGGCAGATGCGGCCTGGATGGCGGCGTTCAGGGCCAGCACGTTGGTCTGTTCGGTAATGTCCGAGATCAGTTCGGTGATTTCACCGATCTCCTGCGACGATTCGCCGAGGCGCTTGATGCGCTTGGAGGTTTCCTGGATCTGATCCCGGATGGCGTTCATACCGCCGATGGCGTCCTGCACGGCCTGCAGACCCTGTTCGGCGGCCTGCAGAGAGACGCGGGCCACCGAGGCCGACTCCTGCGCCTGACCCGACACCTGGTTGATGCGCTGCGCCATGTCCACCACCGACTGGCCGGTTTCGCGAATCTCGCGCAACTGCTCGTTGGATGCGGCCAGCAGTTCGGTGGAGGTGCTTTCCACCGCCGAGGTGGTTTGCGCCACGCGGGTCGCCGTGGCTTGCACGTTGCCCACGAGGGAGCGCAGTTCTTCCACCGTGTAGTTCACCGAGTCGGCGATGGCGCCGGTGATGTCTTCGGTCACCGTGGCTTCCTGCGTCAGATCGCCTTCGGCCACCGTCTGCAGCTCGTTCATCAGCCGAAGAATGGCGGCCTGGTTGGCGTCGTTCACCCGCTTGGCGTCCTGCTCCTGCGACTCGGCTGCGATCCGCTGGCTTTCGGCCGTCAGCTGGCTCTGGCGGCTTTCCTGCAGCTGCACATAGGCCAGTCCGCCACCGCAAAGAAGGGCAAACAAGGCACTCGCCAGCAACGCCGCCAACTCGCGGCCACCCAGTCCCGCACGGGCGGAGAGATCGCCCTGGAGTTTTTGCAGTCCGATGCGCAGCGGTTCGCTGTCGGCAATGATGCTGGCCTGGGCTTCACGCGCCGAAGCCAGACCCTGCAGGTTGCCCAGAATGGCCGCCGCTTCGGTTCGGGTCTGGTCATACATCTTGAGCAGCGCTTCCAGACGCTCGCGAATCTGCGTATCGCTGGTGGCTTTCAGGCGCAACTCGTCACTCCCGTTGAGCAACGCGTCGGCGATTTCCTTGAAGGTGTTCAGGTCCTTGCCGAGCAGGAACACCGCCTCGGGACTCACACCCTCCAGCGTCAGGAATTCGTTGGCCGATTTACCGATGCGCTGGGTCAGCATCACGAGCTGACCGGCCGCAGAGATGTCGTTGGCGGGCGCGTTGCGCTCCAGCTTGAGCGCCGAAATCGTTTCGGCGATTTCCAGCAGGTCCGAAGACTGGCGGTTGATCGACCGCAGCGAATCGCCCACCTGGGTCAGGATGGCCTGCTGGGCCAGAACGGTCGTGGCATTGCTCATGGCAGCATCGACCCGGGGCGTCAGTTCGGCCAGCTGGTCGGCGTAGGCCGCACCCAGGGCATCGATCGACAGTTCCGCGTCGCCCTCCCTGAACCCGCGCATGTTGCGTGAAAGCACCTCGGAACTCTCGCGCACTTCAGGGAACGCAGAAGGGCTTCCCACCAGGGCCTGGGACACGCTCTTGGCCAGCCGCTGCGATTGCATCAGCGCCTGACCGCTCGCGGCCACCTGCTGACTGACCTTCTCGGTCTGGCTCAACACGAAAAAGATCACCGCCACCAGCAGCACCAGCGCAAAGATGAGCAAGGTACCGAGGCTACGACGGTGCTGCTCGGCCGTCTTGCGTCCCAACAGCGGCAGCGACACCAGACCGGCCCCCGAAGACAGGTCGTCATCGTCGGGTGCCAAACGGCTTTCGGCAAAGTCCTCTGACCGGTCCGGCGCCAGCCGAGCCGCTGCGAGTTCGGCCATTTCCTGGTCTGTGACGTGGCTCAGATCGGGCTCGTCCGCGCCCTGCTTCTTGAACAGCCCCTGGAATCGATCAAGCATGGCCATGAAAAACCTTCCAACTAAATAACAAAGCCGCAACCGGCGGCAACAGCAAGCTCGGACAGCGCGTTAGCAGCCAGCTGCACACCAACATCAGGCCGCAATGGCCAAAAATTCGGGTTCCGCTGCCAGCACCTGCAGATCCAGCTCCTGCCAGGTCTGGCCGTCGCGGTCGATCAGAGAACGCGCCAAGTACAGCGGGGCATCGGGCGGACGGACGCCCAGTGCGGTGAATGTGGATGGGTTGCGCAAGCCCAGCAAGCGATCGACCCACAGCACGGCGTTGACCCCCAGCGCGCTGTGCAGGCTCACCAGGCGCGATTCGGAAGACACCCGATCGCTGCCGGTCGCGGTGCCCGCACCACCCATCCCGGGCAATTGCAGCAGGTCCACAACTCCGTGCAAACCCCCGCGCAGGCTGGCCACGCCCACATACCAGGGCTTGGTGTAGGGCACGGTTTGCACCACGGTCCAGGGAAAAATCTCGCCCGACTGAACCAGCGGAAACAGGCATTTCTGCCCGCCCACTTCCACCGCCAGCCACGAGGCGGTGATGGCCTGTGTCTTGGCGGCGCTCAGGCGCTTGGCCAGACGTTCCTGAAGATCTTTGAGTGACTGTCGGTTGGCCATGTGCTCGGTGTGGATCGGTCGCTGGCGTTGTGCGGCGGCCTCAGCCGAGGGCCCGGATCTTGGACAGCAGTTCCTCGGCATTCACCGGCTTGGTCACGTAATCGCGTGCGCCCTGACGCATGCCCCAGACCCGATCGGTTTCCTGATTCTTGCTGGTGCACATGATGATGGGAATGCTGGAGTACTGGGGATCGCGTGCGATCGCCCGCGTCAACTGAAACCCATTCTGACCGGGCATCACCACGTCCATCAAAATGAGTTCCGGCTTTTCCTCGCTCAACCGACGAAAGGCTTCTTCAGCGTTCTCGGCGGTGCGCACGTTGTAGCCATTTTTCCCCAACAGGTCCGACAGGACCATCAGTTCGGTCTTGGAATCATCCACAACGAGAATTTTTTTAATGGACATCACGCCGCTCCGGTGAGGTGGTTACCGAACTGCTGCACGGCTTGCAGCAACTGGTCTTTGGTGAAGGGTTTGGTGAGGTAATCCTGCGACCCGACCATACGGCCGCGCGCCTTGTCGAACACGCCATCCTTGGAAGACAGCATGACCACGGGAATGCTGGCAAAGCGGGCATTGCGCTTGATGATGGCACAGGTCTGGTAGCCATCCAGACGCGGCATGAGGATGTCGCAGAACACCAGGTCGGGCTGGTAATCGTTGATCTTGGCCAGCGCATCAAAACCATCTTCGGCCAGCAGCACCTCGTGGCCACCCTGCTTGAGGAAGATTTCCGCGCTGCGGCGGATGGTGTTGCTGTCATCGACCACCAGAACTTTCAGCACAGGCGTCGTACTCACGGTGATGGGCTCCAGAAAACGTGTCAGGGGGTCGCAGAAACCTCAGAGCCCGACCGGTCGGAACGGGCCAGGCACAAACCTCAGATTTGCACCATTTCGAAATCTTCCTTGCGGGCACCGCATTCGGGGCAGGTCCAGTTCATCGGAACCTGTGTCCAGGGTGTGCCTGGCGCGATGCCATGTTCGGGAGACCCTGCCGCCTCGTCGTAGATCCAGCCGCAAATCAGGCACATCCAAGTCTTGGTTTCGGTCATGGTTATAGGGGGCATTGTCTTAGAATGCAATCATTGTATCGAGCCACATGAAGCCGCCGTCGGGCCTTGGCCACCCGCTTCCTTGATGGGCGCAGCCGCCTGCCGGCCCTTGCGCAACCCGCCCAGAACACCCTGTCCACCTCCATGCCCGACACCCCCGAGTCCCTGACCGAAGCCGCCGCGTCTGGCGAAGCGTCTTTGCCCTGCGTGATGGTTTTCAACGCCAACGACCCCAGCGGCGCGGGCGGCCTGAGCGCTGACCTGACCGCCATGTCCAGTGCATCTGTCCATGTCATGTCCGTGGTCACCGGCGCCTATGTGCGCGACACCTCCGAGATACACGACCACATCGCTTTTGATGAAGAGGCCGTGACCGACCAGGCGCGTTGTGCACTGGAAGACATGCCGGTGCTCGCATTCAAGGTCGGCTTCGTGGGCAGCCCGGAGAACCTGAGCGCGATCGCCGCCATCACCACCGACTACGCCGAAGTGCCGGTGATCACCTACATGCCCGACCTGTCCTGGTGGGACGACATGGCCATCGAAACCTACCTGGATGCCTGCGCCGAATTGTTGCTGCCCCAGACCACGGTGTTGGTCGGCAACCACAGTACCCTCTGCCGCTGGCTGCTGCCGGAATGGGAAGGCGATCGCGCACCCAACCCGCGCGAGGTGGCGCGGGCCGCCGCCGTGCATGGAGTACCCTACACGCTGGTGACCGGATTCAATGCCGCCGATCAATACCTGGAAAGCCACCTCGCCAGCCCGGAGACGGTGCTGGCCTCGGCGCGCTATGAGCGTTTCGAGGCCACGTTCAGCGGTGCCGGCGACACCCTGTCAGCGGCGCTGTGCGCCCTGATCGCGGGCGGCTCCGACCTGCAATCGGCCTGCGCCGAGGCGCTCACCTACCTGGACCAGTGCCTGGATGCAGGCTTCCAGCCGGGCATGGGCCATGCCGTGCCGGACCGGCTGTTCTGGGCCCACGATGACGACGGAGAAGACGAGGCGGGCGCAGCCGACAGCTCATCCGACAGCACGCTGGACGCCGACGATTTCCCTCTCGACACCACAAGACATTGAACAAGCCCCATGACCGACCGCAACCAAGAACTGTTTGACCGAGCCAAAGCCCTGATCCCCGGTGGCGTGAACTCGCCCGTGCGTGCGTTCCGCGCCGTGGGCGGCACGCCGCGCTTCGTGCAGCGCGCGCAGGGCGCGTATTTCTGGGACGCCAACGGCCAGAAGTACATCGACTACATCGGCTCCTGGGGTCCGATGATCCTGGGTCATGGCCACCCGGCCGTGGTGGAGGCGGTGCAGAAGGCCGTACTGGAAGGCTTCTCGTACGGTGCACCGACCGAGCGCGAAGTCGAACTGGCCGAAGAGATCATCAAGCTTGTGCCCAGCATCGACATGGTGCGCCTGGTGAGTTCGGGCACCGAAGCCGGCATGAGCACGATCCGCCTGGCGCGCGGCGCGACCGGCCGCAAGAAGATCATCAAATTCGAAGGCTGCTACCACGGCCATGCCGACGCGTTGCTGGTCAAAGCCGGCTCGGGCCTGGCCACCTTCGGCAACCCGACCAGTGCGGGCGTACCGCCCGAGGTGGTGCAGCACACCATCGTGCTGGAATACAACAACATTGAGCAGCTCGAAGCCGCATTCGTCGAGCACGGCCCTGATGTGGCCTGCCTGATCATCGAGCCGATCGCGGGCAACATGAACTTCGTGCGCGCCAGCGTGCCCTTCATGAAGCGCTGCCGCGAGCTGTGCACGCAGCACGGCGCGCTGCTGGCGTTTGACGAGGTGATGACGGGATTCCGCGTCGCGCTCGGTGGCGCGCAGAGCGTGTACGCAAAATTGATCCCAGGCTTCGAACCTGACATGACGGTGATGGGCAAGGTGATCGGTGGCGGCATGCCGCTGGCGGCCTTTGGTGCCAAGCGTGCTGTGATGGAACAACTGGCCCCGCTGGGCGGCGTTTACCAGGCTGGCACGCTGAGTGGCAACCCGGTGGCCACAGCCTGTGGCCTGGCCACGTTGAAAGAAATCCAGAAGCCCGGCTTCTATGAAGCGCTGTCGGCCACCACGCAATCGCTGGTGAACGGTCTGACATCCGCCGCGGCGGCCGAAGGCGTGACGCTGTGCGGCGACAGCCAGGGCGGCATGTTCGGCTTCTTCCTGTTCGATGAACTGCCGCAGAACTACGCGAAGGTCATGACGACCGACGGACCCACCTTCAACACCCTGTTCCACGGCCTGCTGGACCGCGGCGTGTACATCGCCCCCGCCCTTTACGAAGCCGGGTTCGTGAGCGCGGCGCACACGGCGCAGGACATTGCCGATACCGTTTCGGCTGCGCGGGACGTGTTCAAGCTGCTGGGCAAGTAAGCGCTCTTGCGTGGCGTCCCAACGGCCGGCTTTGTCCGGCCGTTTGGTTTGTGTTCGTTGCGTATCCCGCCAACACCGCGCGCCAGGTGGATGGTGGAGCTGTCGTTCTCCGGCTCACCTCGCGGGCGGCTGCTTCTGGTGCGCCTGCTTCGGTTCTTCAACGGCGCTGCTGGCGCGCACGTTCTGAGGCAACCGCGAATGGAGCCTGCGCCCGTCAGCCCGCACCACCCACCTTCAACTGCGCGTGGGCGCGCCAACAGCAACCCATCGAAACCAACGCTTTGGTTGTTGCATTTGGGCACGCCTACCCGCGAGTGGGGTAGGGGGTTGGGGTAGTCCGGTCGCAGGCTCCATTCGCGGTTGCCACGGAGGGTGAGCGCCCTGTACGTTGTTCGCGAAGAAGCAGAAGCGGACCCGAACAGCCGCCCGCGAGGTGAGCCGGAGAGCGGATGCCCCGACCCCCTGCCCAACCACCATGCAGGCGAGGAACCACATCGGAGAGAAACCTCTGCAGAAAAAGAAAAAGGGCCCCAAAGAGCCCTCACCCCAACCCTCTCACCTCGGAGAGAGGGAGTCAGAAAATCAGTGCCGGAAGTGGCGCACGCCCGAATAGACCATCACCACACCGCGCTCATCCGCCGCATCGATCACCTCCTGATCGCGCATCGAGCCACCGGGCTGAATGACGCAGGTCGCACCCGCGTCCACCACCACGTCCAGACCGTCGCGGAACGGGAAAAAGGCGTCGCTCGCCACCGCGGTGCCCTGCAGCGTCAGGTTCGCGTGACCCGCCTTGATGCTGGCGATGCGGGCCGAATCGAGGCGGCTCATCTGGCCGGCGCCCACGCCCATGGTCATGCCGTCCTTGCAGAACACGATGGCGTTGGACTTCACGAACTTCGCCACCTTCCAGGCGAACAGCAGGTCTTCCAGCTGCTGCTCGGTCGGCTGCAGTTTGGTCACGACCTTCAGGTCGGCGCGCTGCAACACGTGGTTGTCAGCCGACTGCATCAGCAGGCCCGAGCCCACCCGCTTGATGTCGGTGAGGTTCAGGCCCTTGTCCCAAGCGGTGGGGCCGCCCGGCGGCAGCGCGATTTCAAGCACACGCACATTGGCCTTGGCTTTGAAAATTTCCAACGCTTCGGGCGTGTAGCCCGGCGCCATCAGCACTTCGACGAACTGCTTGCTGATGGCCTGGGCACCGGCACCGTCCAACACGCGGTTGAGGGCGATGATGCCGCCGAAGGCGCTGGTCGGGTCGGTCTGGAAGGCCTTGCTGTAGGCCTCCAGAGCATCCTTGCCCACGGCCACGCCGCAGGGGTTGGCGTGTTTCACGATCACACAGGCGGGCACGTCGAAACTCTTGACGCATTCCCATGCCGCGTCGGCGTCGGCGATGTTGTTGTAGCTCAGCTCCTTGCCCTGCAGCTGCTTGGCCGTGACCAGCGAGCCGGGCGCCGGGTAGAGGTCGCGGTAGAAGGCGGCGGTCTGGTGCGGGTTCTCGCCGTAGCGCAGGTCCTGCAGCTTGACGAAACGGCCGTTGGCCTGGCCGGGGTACTCGGCGCGCTTCGGCACGCTGGCACCCTCTTCAAACTCGATGCTGGAGAGGTAGTCGCTGATGGCGCCGTCGTACTGGCTGATGCGGTTGAACGCGGCGACCGACAGGGCGAAGCGCGTCTTGTCGCTGAGCTTGCCGCTGGCCTTGAGTTCGTCGATCACGGCCGGGTACTGGGCCGCGTCGGTCAGCACCGCCACGTCCTTCCAGTTCTTGGCGGCGCTGCGCACCATGGCCGGGCCGCCGATGTCGATGTTCTCGATCGCGTCTTCCAGCGTGCAGCCGGGCTTGGCCACGGTGGCTTCAAACGGATAGAGGTTGACGATCAGCAGGTCGATGGTGTCGATGCCGTGCGTCTTCAAAGCCGCCATGTGTTCTGGCACATCGCGGCGGGCCAGCAGACCGCCGTGCACCTTGGGGTGCAGGGTCTTGACGCGGCCGTCGAGCATCTCGGGGAAGGCCGTGACCTCGGCCACTTCTGTCACCGGCAGACCCTTCTCGGCCAGCAGCTTGGCGGTGCCGCCGGTGGAGATCAGGGACACGCCCAGACCGTGCAGGGTCTGGGCCAGTTCGACGATGCCGGTCTTGTCGGAGACGGAGATGAGTGCGCGCATGGGAAGGGGTCTCGGGATGTTTTGAATTCGTTTCGTGCAAGGCCGCAGGTGCTCAATCGATGAGCTTGTGCTCCAGCAGCTTCTTGCGCAGGGTGTTGCGGTTCAGACCCAGCCATTGCGCGGCACGCGACTGGTTGTTCTGCGACTGCTGCATCACGACTTCGAGCAGCGGTTTCTCGACCGCCTTGAGCAGCATGTCGTGCAGGCCGGCGGGGTCGGTGCCGTTGAGGTCGCGGAAATACTCTTCCAGGCTGGCACGCACACAGTCGTGCAGGTTGTTGTGGTTGCTCATGCGGCCAGTTTCCAGTTTTCTTCTTGAAGTTTCATATCGTCATAGCCCGCAGCGGCCCAGGCGTCGATGCTCTCGCCCACACACTGCAACTGCGCCTCGACCGTGGTCAGCGCGTTGATGCGCTGGCGGAAGGCGAGCGCCTCGCTCGCCGGGATCGGCAACGCCGCGGCGTACCAGCCCAGGTGTTTGCGCGCACTGCGCACGCCGGTGAAGTCGCCGTAGAGGCTGTAGTGGTCCAGCAGGTGATCAAGCAGCCAGGCCTTCACTTCCAGCAGATCGGGCGGCGGCAGCACCTCGCCGGTGGCCAGAAAGTGCGCGATCTCGCGGAAGATCCAGGGCCGGCCCTGGGCGGCGCGGCCGATCATGATGGCGTCGGCGCCGGTGCGCTTCAGAACGTCGCGCGCCTGCTGCGGGCTGGTGATGTCGCCATTGGCCACCACCGGAATGTTCACGCGGCACTTGATGTGGGCCACGGTGTCGTGTTCGGCGAAGCCCTTGTAGCCCTGCTCGCGGGTGCGGCCGTGCACGGTGAGCATCATCACGCCAGCGGCTTCGGCCGCCAGCGCGATCACCGGCGCGTTGCGCACGTCGGCGCACCAGCCGGTGCGCATCTTGAGCGTGACCGGCACGCCGTGCGGCGCGGCGGCGGCCACCACGGCTTGCACGATCTCGATGGCCAGCGCTTCGTCCTGCATCAACGCGGAACCGGCCCACTTGTTGCAGACCTTCTTGGCCGGGCAACCCATGTTGATGTCGATGATCTGCGCGCCACGGTCGATGTTGTAGCGCGCGGCGTCAGCCATCATGGCCGCGTCGGTGCCGGCGATCTGCACCGCAATGGGCCCGGGCTCGCCGCTGTGGTCGGCGCGGCGCGAGGTCTTCAGGCTGTCCTGCAGATCCGGCCGACTTGTCACCATTTCGCTCACGGCATAACCGGCCCCGAGCCGCTTGCAGAGCTTGCGGAACGGCCGGTCCGTCACGCCGGCCATGGGCGCGACGAAAAGGGCATTGGGCAGGGTGAACGGACCCAGTTGCATGGAAGGGGCGAGTCGGATGGCGGGTTTGGAGGGGCCACCGCGGTGCGGACATTTCGCAGGCGGGGGATGGGCATTGTATCTGCCTGTTTTTTCAGCAGGCGATATGCTCTCGCATTCCACGAACTCACCCGCTGCCCATGCCCGCCTGGATCGTTTCACTGCTGCACACACTGGCCTTGCCCGAGGTCGGCCTGAGCACGGTCTTTCTGGTCGCGTTCGTTTCCGCCACGCTCCTGCCACTGGGTTCCGAGCCCGCGGTGTTTGCACTGATCAAGCTCAACCCCGAGCTGTTCTGGCCCACCATCCTGGTCGCCACCGCGGGCAACACACTGGGCGGCGCGGTCAGCTGGTGGATGGGTTACGGCGCACACCGCGTGGTCGACAAGGCACGCCACGGCCACCCGACCCACGTGCGTGTGCTGGACTGGCTGGAGCGCTTCGGCCCCAAGACCTGTCTGCTGTCCTGGCTGCCCGGCGTGGGTGATCCGATCTGCGCGGTGGCCGGCTGGCTGCGCTTTCCCTTCTGGCCCTGCGTGGGCTACATGGCGGTCGGCAAATTTGCGCGCTACTTCACGATCACCGCCGGACTGCTGTGGGTGTTCCCTGGGGGACTCCCGTTCTGACGCCGCCCGTGTCGTGCCACCCATACTCTGCCGCTGCGAATCCACTCCGCCCGGCATGACCACCACAATTCCACCTACCGACAAAGCCCTGCCCCGCTCGCTGTGGGCGTTGATGATGGGCAACTTCGTCATCGGCACCGGGGTCATGGTGGTGCCCGGCACACTCAACGACATCAGCACCTCGCTGAACGTGTCGATTCCCCAGGCCGGCCAACTCATCACCGCGGCCGCCATCCTGATGGGCCTGGGCGCGCCCGCTTTCGCCACACTGGTGGCGGGCTGGGACCGCCGCCGGCTGCTCACGCTCTCGTTGGTGTGGTACGCCCTGCTCACCGGCATCTGCGCGCTGGCGCCGAACTACGCCACGCTGTTGCCGCTGCGCGTGCTCGCCGTCATCGCACCCGCCGTCTTCACCCCACAGGCCGCCGCCAGCGTGGGCCTGCTGGTGTCACCGGCGCAGCGCGGGCGCGCCATCACCTTCGTGTTCCTGGGCTGGTCGGTGGCTTCGGTCATGGGCATGCCGCTCTCGGCCTGGATCGGTGGCACGCTGGGCTGGCGCTGGGCGTTTGGCCTGGTGGCTGCGATGTCGGTGGTCAGCGCGGCCTGGGTGTGGCGCGAAATGCCCAACGGCATCCGCCCGGCGGCGCTGTCGCGCCAGGCCTGGGGGCAGACCCTGGGCTCGGCGCCCCTGATGCTCGCCGTGGGCGTCACGCTGCTCTCGGCCTTCGGCCAGTTCACGCTGTTCTCGTACTTCGCACCCTACTTCTTCCAGACCCTCGGCCTGGGCGGCGGTGCGCTCTCGCTGATGTTCCTGTGGTTCGGTGCCTTCGGCCTGGCCGGCAACGTGGGGCTTTCGCGCTGGATCGACCGCATCGGCGCACCGCGCGCCGTGTTGCTCACGCTCGGCGCCATGGTGCTGACGCTGCTGCTCTGGCCGCTGGGTCAGGCGGGCATATGGCAACAGGCGCTGGTGTTGGTGCCCTGGGCATTGGGTTGTTTTGCCTGCAACTCGGCACAGCAGGCCCGGCTGGTCCACCTCTCGCCGGCCCTGGCCCCTGCCACGGTCGCGCTCAACACCTCCGCCATGTACGGCGGACAGGCGCTGGGCGCAGCGCTGGGGGGCATCCTGATCGCACAAGGCCACATGCTGCGCCTGCACCAGGTGGGTCTGGTGGTGCTGATCCTGGCGATGGCCCTGAGCGTGTGGGCCGCCCGGAAGGACCGGGGTCAGAGGCTCGGCGCTGTTCGAGCATGAGCGAAAGTCACTCAGCCTCCTAAAAACGTTCGTAGCCCAGCAGGTAACGCCACTCACCGACCGGCAGTCCCGTGAGGGCGACCCGGCCCATGCGCAGGCGCCGGACCGCCACCAGCTGCAGGCCCGCCCGTTCACACAGGTGTTCGACCTGGCCCGGCCGCGTGCCCTTGATGGCCAGGCGCAGGCGGTGTTCGCTCTGCCAGCTGGCGCGCGCCGAAGGCAGGCTCCAGCCGTCAAAAAACAGCTCCTTGCCGATCGACTTCAGCACCGCTTCGCGCCGGGCTTCGTCGTCCAGTTCAGGATCGGCGGCCACCTCGACCAGCCACTCGTGTTCGAGCTGCGCCGAATCGTCCGAGATCTTGCGCGCCACACCCGGGTTCTGGGTGAACACCATCAGGCCACTCATGGGGGTGGACAACGGGGCCACGGGCAGCAGCTTGTGACGGTGCGCCTTGAGCGGGCGCACGCCCGAACGGTCGCCCTTGAACCGGTTGGCGTTGGTGAAGAGTTCGGCCGCCAGCGCATCGGGCAGCGGAGAGCCTTCCGGCAGCACCCGGCCCGCGGGCTTGTGCCAGATCAGCGTCACGGAATCCAGCGACTCCAGCTTGGCCTTGGGGTCCAGCGCCACGGTCTGGCCGTCGTGCACCCGCGCCATGGGCTCCTCGACCACCGCGCCGTCCACGCGCACCCAGCCCCCGGCGATGTAGCGTTCGGCATCGCTGCGCGAACAGGGCAGCTGTGCGGCCAGGCGTTTGGCCAGGCGTTGGGGTTCGGACCGGCCGGTATCGGACATGGGCGCGTTCAGGACGAGAACAGGAAGTTCATCACGTCGCCGTCCTTGACGATGTATTCCTTGCCTTCGGCGCGCATCTTGCCGGCGTCTTTCGCGCCCTGTTCGCCCTTGTAGGTGATGAAATCGTCAAAGGCGATGGTCTGGGCGCGGATGTAACCCTTCTCGAAGTCGGTGTGGATCACGCCGGCCGCCTGCGGGCCGGTGTCGCCCACGTGGATGGTCCAGGCGCGCACTTCCTTCACACCGGCGGTGAAGTAGGTCTGCAGGCCCAGCAGCTTGTAGGCGGCGCGGATCAGGCGGTTCAGGCCCGGTTCGGTCTGGCCCAGCTCCTGGAGGAATTCGAGCCGGTCGGCGTCGTCCATCTCGGACAGTTCGGCTTCGATCTTGGCGCAGATGGCGACCACGGGCGCTTTCTGTTTGTCGGCGAATTCGCGCAGGCGGTCGAGGAAGGGGTTGTTCTCGAAGCCGTCTTCGGCCACGTTGGCGACAAACATTGCCGGCTTGGCCGTGATCAGGAAAAACTGCTTGAGCAGCGGCAGCTCTTCCTTGCTGAAATCGATGCTGCGCACCGGTTTGGTGTCGTTGAGTGCCGCCTGGCATTTCTCCAGGATCGCCACCAGCTTGATCGATTCCTTGTCGCCCGAACGCGCGGTCTTCTGCACGCGGTGCAAGGCCTTCTCGACGGCGGCCAGGTCGGCCAGGCAGAGCTCGGTAAGGATGACCTCGATGTCGGCGATCGGGTCCACCTTGTTGGCGACGTGGATCACGTTCGGGTCTTCAAAGCAGCGCACCACGTTGACGATGGCGTCCGTCTCGCGGATGTGGGCCAGAAACTTGTTGCCCAGGCCTTCACCGGTGCTGGCACCGGCCACCAGGCCGGCGATGTCCACGAACTCCACGATAGCCGGCACCACGCGCTCGGGCTTGACGATCTCCGACAGCTGGGCCAGGCGCGGATCGGGCACTTCCACCACGCCGGTGTTGGGCTCGATGGTGCAGAAGGGGTAGTTTTCGGCGGCGATGCCGGCCTTGGTCAGCGCGTTGAAAAGGGTGGACTTGCCCACATTGGGCAGGCCCACGATGCCGCATTGGAGGCTCATGGGGGACTTTCGGGTCGATCGGGGAAACCGGTGATTTTAGCGGGGCCGCCTGTTTCGGCGCCGCCAATGCCCTCGCGCGGGCAGCGGGGTCAATCGAAGCGCCAGTCGGCCGACACGCTCTGACCCACATGCAACAGCTGGCCGTCGCCAGCCAGCACGATCGCGTTCATGCCGAAGGTGACGGCGCCGTTCAGGCGCGGGTCGGCGCGGTAGGTCTGCAGGGTGTCGCCCACCAGCGGCGAAGCGGTGGCGGTGACCGGGTCGATGTTGGGGATCGGACAGCGCGCACAGGGCTTCACGGGTTCCACGACGGCGACGCCCTCATCCGTGGCGATGTGCATGGGCCCGAGGCGGTCTTCGTCGTGCGCCTCCACACCACCGAGCACGATGTTGGGGCGAAAGCGCCGCCCCTCCACAGCCGTGTGGCCGGCCCGCGCCAGCCGCGCATTGAGTTCGTCCAGCGAGGCCGTGCTGGTCACGAGCACACCAAAACCGTCGGCGAACTGGGTGGTGGACTCGCGCCCTCCGGTCCATTTCAGGCTGCACAGGCGGCGCACCACGGGGTCGAAGCGCGCCAGGCGCAGGCGCTTCAGGTCGACCGGCGCGTCCGGCCCCAGGAAATCGCTGAACCATTGCGCCGCCACGTCGCCCATG
Organism: Burkholderiales bacterium GWF1_66_17; assembly: GCA_001770705.1. Classification (GTDB taxonomy): domain Bacteria; phylum Pseudomonadota; class Gammaproteobacteria; order Burkholderiales; family Burkholderiaceae_C; genus Hydrogenophaga. The sequence continues at coordinate 42,360 of MERT01000023.1, forward strand.
TCGTAGGCGTCGACTTCGTCGTCCCAGACCCGCACGCGCAGCGGTGCTTCGGCGGCATCCAGCGCCAGGTGCAGCGCCAGCATGCCGGGCGCACGCAGCACCAGCTGGCCCAGCTTGAACGCTGGCTGGATCAGCGCCATGCGCGGCAGCTCGCGCTGGGTGACGAATGTGCCCTGCGCGTCCACCACCATCCAGCTGCGGTCGTAGGCCAGCCCGGTCTCCGTCAGTTCGGCTTCGTTGAGCGAGATGCCGGCGCAGGACTTCACCGGGTAGATCCAGAGCTGGTCGATGCGGGCGGTCACGTCGGTGGGTGTGGTCATGGCGGGAGCGGCGGTCGGTACAGGCCGGTGCGGGCGGGGGTTTTGGCGGAGCGAATCGGGCGCATTGTGCCCTGCTCCTAAAATCCCGCCATGTCGCCCACTTCCCACCGTTCCTCTGCCCACCGGCGTTTTGACGTCACCATCCGGGGCGGCGGCGTGGTTGGCCACACCCTGGCGCTCTTGCTCGCCCGCGACCGGTTGCGTGTGGCCCTGGTCAGTGCCCCGCGCCCGGCGTCCGGGATTCCCGATGTGCGCGCCTACGCGCTCAACACCGCGGCACGCGACCTGTTGCGCTCGGTGCGCGCCTGGCCCGAAGACAGCGCCGCGCCCGCCGGCAGCCCCTTGTCCGAAACCGGCGCCCCGACCGTGACGCCGGTGAGCGGCATGCAGGTCTATGGCGATCATGGCGGAGCCCTTCAGTTTTCAGCGATCGACCAGGGCAGCGAGGCGCTGACCTGGATCGTGGACGTTCCGGCGCTGGAACAACGACTGGCCCATGCCGTGCATTTCCAGAGCGGCATCGAGTGCCTGACGGATGCACCGCCCGCCGCGCTCACGGTGATCTGCGAAGGCAAGCGCAGCGCCACCCGCGACGAACTCGGGCTGACTTACGAGGTCCGCCCCTATCCGCACAAGGCCGTGGCCGCCCGCCTGCGCTGCGCCCAGCCACACGGCGGCGTGGCACGCCAGTGGTTCCAGAACGGCGAGATCATGGCCCTGCTGCCGCTGGGGGGGCCGCAAGGGAACTCTGTGGCGCTGGTGTGGTCACTGGAAGCACGGCAGGCAGATCACTGGCTGGCGGCCGCGCCCGAAGCGCTGGCGCAAGCGGTGCAGACGCGGTGTGCGCAGGTGCTCGGCGAGATGCAACTGGAAAGCCCGGCCCAGGCCTGGCCCCTGGAGCTCTCCAAAGCCCAGCGCTGGATCGCCCGCACGCCCCAGGGCGGCGTGGTGCTCGCGGGCGATGCGGCGCACGCCATGCACCCGCTGGCCGGACAGGGACTCAATGTGGGCCTGGCCGATGCCGCCGAACTGGCCCGCGTGCTGCACGGGCGCGAGTACTGGCGCGAGCTGGGCGACCTGAAGCTGCTGCGGCGTTACGAGCGCGCGCGGCAGGCCGACGTGAACGCCATGGGCTGGGTGACCGACGGGCTGTTTGGCCTGTTTGCCCAGACCGACAGCCGCGTGATGGCCCTGCGCAACTGGGGCATGACGGGCGTGGATCGCCTCGGCCCGCTGAAACACTGGCTGGCCCGCCAGGCCATGGGGCAGGCGGGCTGATGCCAGCCCTGCCGACTTTTTAACCTTGAACGCCCTCGGGCCACTTTATGAAACTCGCCAAGATCCCCCTGCTCGCGCTGCTCGCTGCGCTGTCGCTGAGCGCGTTCGCGCAGGAAGCCACCATCCGCAAGAACCTGGCCGAACGCCTGCCCAAGCTGCCCGCCATCGATGAAATCACCAAGACGCCGATGCCGGGCCTGTACGAGGTGCGCATCAACCACAGCGACATCTTCTACACCGACGAAAAAGGCGACTTCCTGATCCAGGGCTCGCTGATCGACACCAAGGCCCAGCAGGACCTGACCGAACAGCGGGTTGAAAAACTCACCGCCATCGCGTTCAAGGACCTGCCGCTCAAGGACGCCTTCACCATTGTGCGCGGCGATGGCAAACGCAAGATGGCCGTGTTTGAAGACCCCAACTGCGGCTACTGCAAGCGCTTCGAACGCGACCTGGTCAAGATCGACAACGTCACGGTCCACGTGTTCCTCTACCCCATCCTCAGCGCCGACTCGGGGGAGAAATCGCGCAACATCTGGTGCGCCAAGGACAAGGGCAAGGCCTTCCTCGACTGGATGGTCAAGGACGTGACGCCGCCCACCGCGAAATGCGATGCAGCCGCCGTGGCCCGCAACTTCGAGTTCGGCAAGAAGGCCCGCATCACCGGCACCCCCACCATCATCTTTGCCGACGGATCGCGCGTGCCGGGCGCCATCGGCGCCGACCGCGTCGAGAAGCTGCTCGCCGAAGCCAAGCCCTGATCCGCGCGCTGCATGAGCACCGCGCCGGACCGTTTCCAAGCCAGCTCGCACTGCAGCCCGCAGAAGGCACGCCAGTGACCGCGCCGGTGCTGCACGACCCGAACGACACAGCCCTGGTGCGGACCCTGGGCCATGCCGGCCTGATCCCCTTTGTGCTGCTGGCCGCCCTGCTCTGGCTGGTGGATGCCGCATTGCAGGCCTGGGTGGCGATCGCGCTGGCCGCCTACGCCGCGCTGATCGCGTCCTTTCTGGGCGGGGTGCACTGGGGCATTGGCTGGCTGGCCAGCCGGCATGCGGCGGCCCTTGCCGAGCGCCCGCACCACGCCCAGCGCAACCACTTTCTCTGGGGCATCGTGCCCTCGCTGCTGGCCTGGCCCGGTGTGCTCATGCCCCCGTTCGCCGGTCTGGCCTGGCTGGGCTTCGTGCTGGTGCTGAGCTACCTGGCCGACCGCACGCTCTACACCCGCGCCGGCCTGCAGGCTTGGCTGACCCTGCGCTTCCGTCTCTCGGCGGTGGCCGCGCTCAGTTGTTTTGTGGGCGCTGGCGCCCTGTGAACGGACTTCCATGAACCTCCCCCGTCGGACCTCTCCGCGCGCCAAAGCGGACTCAACAGCCGCAGCGAAGCCCACCGTGCGCTACCGCGTCGAGGTGCTGAGCCCGCAAGCCCACCTGTTTGCCATCACCCTGGAGATCGATCACCCGGCGCCGCGCCAACGCCTGAGCCTGCCGGTGTGGATTCCCGGCAGCTACCTGGTGCGTGAGTTCTCTCAGCACCTGCAGCACCTGCAGGCCACCCAGGGCGGGGAGCCGGTGGCGATGCGCCAGCTCGACAAGAACAGCTGGCAGGTGACGGCCAACGCCGGCCAACCGCTCGTGCTGCACTACGAGGTCTACGCGTTCGACGCCTCGGTGCGTACCGCGTTTCTCGACAGCACCCGCGGTTTCTTCAACGCCACCAGCCTGTGCCTGCGCGTGAACGGGCAGGAAGACCAGGCGCAAGGCCTGGAAGTTGTTCCCGGACAGGCACCCGCGGGCTGGCGGGTCGCCACCGGGCTGGCGAGCACCGATGTGGACAGCGCCGGTTTCGGCCACTACACCGCTCCGGACTACGACGAACTCGCCGACTGCCCGGTGGAGCTGGGCAGCTTCTGGAGCGGCGAGTTCGTGGCCCACGGCGTGCCCCACCGCTTCGTGGTCAGCGGTGCGGGCGGCTGGTTCGACGGCGAACGCCTGCTGGCCGACACGCGCCGCATCTGCGAGGCCCAGATCGGCTTCTGGCACGGCACCGGCGGCGAAGCACCGTTCAAGAGCTACCTCTTCATGATGCATGCCAGCGGCGAGGGCTACGGCGGACTGGAGCACCGCAACAGCACCGCGCTGATCTGCCAGCGCACCGACCTGCCGAAGCTGTTGGTCCAGGATGAAAAGCCGCCAGCGCTGAAAGCCACCGACGGCTACACCACCCTGCTCGGCCTGATCAGCCACGAATATTTCCACACCTGGAACGTCAAGCGCCTGCGCCCGGCCGAGTTCAAGCGTTACGACTACGACCAGGAAAACTACACCGAGCTGCTCTGGTTCTTCGAAGGCTTCACCAGCTACTACGACGACCTGATCCTGCGCCGCGCCGGCCTGATCGACGACACCACCTACCTCCAACTGGTGATGAAGACCTTCAACCAGGTGCAGCAGACGCCCGGCCAGCAGGTGCAGACCGCCGCCCAGGCCAGCTTCGACGCCTGGATGAAGTACTACCGCATCCACGAAAACACGCCCAACGCCACGGTGAGCTACTACACCAAGGGCGCGCTGGTGGCGATGTGCTTCGACCTCACGCTGCGCGCCGAGGGCCACAGCACGCTCGACGCCTTGATGCGCGAGCTCTGGCGCAGCTGCCAGGGCGGCCCGATGCGCGAGGCCGACTTTGCCCGCGCCCTCAAGCGCCTGGGCGGACGCGCCTTCGACCGCGAACTGCGCGACTGGGTGCACGGCACGTCCGACCTGCCGGTGCTGTCCCTGCTGCAGCAACACGGCGCCAAGGTCCACCACGACAAGGCACCGCTGGCCCAGCAACTGGGTCTGCGCGTGAGCGAATCCCACGGCCTCGTGCTCAAGAACGTGCTGCGCGGTGGCGCGGCCGAGGCGGCGGGCATGGCCGCGGGCGACGAGTGGCTGGGGGTGGAGTTCGCGCCGCCCAGGCGCGGCCAGCCGGCGGAAGCCTGGCGCATTCACAAGCTGGACGAAGTGGCCCAGTTGCGCGGCCAGCGCCAGAAGCTCACCGCCCTGGTCTCGCGCGACAAACGCCTGCTCCGCTGCCTTCTGGAATGGCCAACGCTGACACAAGCGGTGCGCTTGACGGTGGGCGACGCCAGCCTGCTCAAGTCCTGGCTGGCCACAGGCGGCTGAACGCCGCCGCGCGCGCCCTCAGCGTGGACGCAAGTCCACCACGCGCTTGGCCTTGCCCTGGCTGCGTTCCACGCCGCCCTCGGGCTTGAGCACCACCTCGACGCTGCTGCCCACGAACACCTTCACCTCGTGGCGCAGCCGTTCGGCCGCGGTGCGCGCCTCGATGCTCTCGGGCGCGAGACCCGGGCGCGTCTCGACCACCACCGACAAGGTGTCCATGTGGCCTTCGCGCGTGAGAACGCACTGGTAGTGCGCGCTGAGCTCGGGTCGCTTGAGGATCAGCTCCTCGATCTGGGTCGGGAACACATTGACGCCGCGCACGATCATCATGTCGTCGCTGCGGCCGGTGATCTTTTCCATGCGGCGCATGGTGCGCGCCGTGCCCGGCAGCAGGCGCGTGAGGTCGCGCGTGCGGTAGCGGATGATGGGCAACGCTTCCTTGGTCAGGCTGGTGAACACCAGTTCGCCCATCTCGCCGTCGGCCACCGGCTCGCCGGTGTCGGGGTGGATGATCTCGGGGTAGAAGTGGTCTTCCCAGATGGTCGGTCCGTCCTTGGTCTCGACGCACTCATTGGCCACGCCCGGGCCCATCACTTCCGACAGGCCGTAGATGTCCACCGCGTCGATGTCCATGCGGGCCTCGATCGCCACGCGCATGTCGTTGGTCCAGGGTTCAGCACCGAAGATGCCGGTGCGCAGGCTGCTCTCGCGCGGGTCCAGGCCCAGGCGTTCGAACTCGTCGGCGATCGCCAGCATGTAGCTCGGCGTGACCATGATGATGTCGGGCCGGAAGTCCTGCATCAGCTGCACCTGGCGCTCGGTCTGGCCGCCGCCGAAGGGCACCACGGTCAGGCCCAGTTTTTCGGCGCCGTAGTGCGCGCCCAGGCCACCGGTGAACAGGCCGTAGCCGTAGCTCACATGCACCATGTCGCCCGGCCGCGCGCCACTGGCGCGGATGCTGCGCGCCACCACGTTGGACCAGGTGTCGATGTCCTTCAGTGTGTAGCCGACCACCGTCGGTTTGCCCGTGGTGCCGCTGCTGGCGTGGATGCGCGCGCACTTTTCACGCGGCACCGCGAACATGCCAAACGGGTAGCTGTCGCGCAGGTCTTTCTTGGTCGTGAAAGGGAATTTGGCCAGGTCGGCGAGTGAACGGCAGTCGTCCGGGTGCACGCCGGCTTCGTCGAACTTGGCCTTGTAGACCGGCGAATTGGCGTAGGCGTGGCGCAGCGTGCCCTGCAGGCGCTTGAGTTGCAACGCACGCAGTTCGTCGATGCTGGCTTTTTCGATCGGTTCCAGCGGGAAGTGGTTCATGCCTGCACCTCTTCGGGAAAGACCTGCCCGGGAATCACCGCACTCTTGCCTCTGAACATCGCGATCACCTCACCCTTCTGGTTGCTGACCTTCATGTCGTAGATGCCGTGCCGGCCCTGCAGCGTCTGCTCCAAGCCTTCGCAGGTGAGCACATCACCCGCATGCCCGGGCTTGAGGAACTCGATGCTGCAGCCCGCCGCCACCGCGTTCTTGTTGTAGCTGTTGCAGGCGTAGGCGAAGGTGGTGTCGGCCAGCGTGAAGATGAAGCCGCCGTGGCAGATCTGGTGGCCATTGAGGTGCAGCGGCTTGACGGCCATGCGCAACACGGCGCGGCCGGGCTCCACACTGACCAGTTCGATGCCCATGGTCTCGCGGGCCGCCACGTCCACCGCGAACATGGATTCACCCACCTTCTGGGCTCGTTCTTGAGGCGTCACCGTCATTCCCCCTTGAATTGCGGCACGCGCTTCTGGCGGAAGGCCATCACGCCTTCGATGTAGTCGTGCGTGGCGCCCAGCGCCGACTGCGTGTCGCGCTCCACGTCGAGCTGCTGGTTCAGCGTGCGAGTGCCGGCGTCGCGCAACAGGGCACGCGTGGCGACCAGCGCCTTGGTCGGCATCACGGCCAGCTTCTCGGCAACAGCCAGCGCGGCGGCCAGCGGATCGTCCTGCACGTCCCAGATCATTCCCCATTCTTTCGCCTGCGCCGCGGGCAGCTTGTCACCCGTCATGGCCAGCGCCATGGCACGCGCCAAACCCAGCCGCTCCACCAAAAACCAGCTACCGCCAGCGTCCGGGATCAGCCCGATCTTGCTGAAAGCCTGGATGAAGCTCGCGCCCGGCGCGGCGATCGCGATGTCGCAGGTCATGGCCAGCGATGCGCCCGCGCCCGCGGCCACGCCGTTGACGGCGGCGATCACCGGAAAACGCAGCGACTGGATGCGCCGCGCCGTGGGGTTGAAGGCCTGATCGATCACCGGCCCGGGGTCGGCGCGTTTGACCAGATCGGGGCCGGGCTCGAAGTCGAACTCGGCCAGGTCGGCACCGGCACAGAAGCCACGGCCCGCACCGGTGATGACCATGGCGCGGATCACCGGGTTGGCCTCGGCGCGGTCCAGCGCGGCCCACAACTCGCGGTGCATCTGGCGTGTGAAACTGTTGAGGGCGTCCGGGCGGTTGAGCGTGACAAGGGCGACGGCGCCACGCTCTTCATAGAGCACGGTGCTGCCCGCGGCGGGTGCGTTCATGGGTGTCTGTCTCCTGGCGCCGTCGTTCCGCAGCGCTGGTGGTGAGATGGGAACGGCAATCTACCATTAACCGACCCATCGGTCGGTTAATGTTTTCCCTTGGGTGGCCCGGTATCGGACGGCCCGCTATAGTTGACGTTTACGTCAATCATCACACACCACCCGAGGAAACACCATGAGCGAAACCGCCACCCCCGAACTGATCACCGTGCGCACCGAAGGCCGCGTGGGCGTCATCACCCTGAGCCGCCCCAAGCAGCTCAACGCGCTGAACGACCAGCTGATGACCGAGCTGGGCGCCGCGCTCCAGGCGTTTGATGCCGACGAAGGCATCGGCTGCATGATCATCACCGGCAGCGAAAAGGCCTTTGCCGCGGGTGCCGACATCGGCGCCATGGCCACCTACACCTTCGCCGACGTCTACAAGGGCGACTACATCACCCGCAACTGGGAAACCATCCGCAGCGTGCGCAAGCCGGTGATCGCCGCGGTCAGCGGTTTCGCCCTGGGTGGCGGCTGTGAGCTGGCCATGATGTGCGACTTCATCATCGCCGCCGACAACGCCAGGTTCGGCCAGCCCGAGATCAAGCTCGGCATCATCCCCGGCGCTGGTGGCACGCAGCGCCTGCCGCGCGCCGTGGGCAAGGCCAAGGCCATGGACATGGCCCTGACCGGCCGCATGATGGACGCCACCGAGGCCGAACGCGCCGGGCTGGTGAGCCGCGTGGTGCCGCTGGACAAGCTGATGGACGAGGCCCTGGGCGCCGCGCTCATGATCTGCGAGTTCTCGCAGCCCAGCGTGATGGCCGCCAAGGAGTGCGTGAACCGCGCTTTTGAGGGTGGACTGGCCGATGGCGTGATGTTCGAGCGCCGTCTGTTCCATGCGCTGTTCGCCACCGCCGACCAGAAAGAAGGCATGGACGCCTTCGTGAACAAACGCAAGGCGGTGTTCCAGCACCAGTGAGCGCCTTGTTGGGACTCACACAGGCTGTAACAAAGCACCCGGTGGCACAGGCGTATAAAAGGTTTCGGCCCCACGTCTCTGGCAAGCGATGACCGTTGTGGTCTGAGCCCGGCGGGCGTGGATCGCGCCGATCCACTCCAGGAGACCCCCATGACCACACGCCGACGTTTCATTTTCATGATTCCCGCCTCCGGGGCCGTGTTGGCAGCGGCCTGCTCGGACCAGGCAACACCACCCCCCGCTGCAGCGCCCGAGGCGGCTCCCGCCGCGGCCCCGATGGCCGCCCCACCCGCACCCGCACCCGAACCCGCCGCTCCACCGGCGGCGCCACAAGCCAGTGGCAGCGCCCCCATGCTTGACGAGGCGGACCCCGCTGCCGTGGCCCTCGGTTATGTCGCGGACACAACCCGGGCCGACAAGACCAAATACCCCAACCACGCCGACAGCCAGTCCTGCGCCAATTGCGGTCTGTACCAGGGCACCGCGGGCGCGGACGCCGGTCCTTGCCCGCTGTTCGCGGGCAAGCAGGTGGCGGCCCAGGGCTGGTGCGCCTCGTACGTGAAAAAGCCGGCCTGATCGCGCGTTGCGCTGGCCGCGCTCTTTTTCGGGGTTTGAATTGGGCTACAATGCCGACCGCGTTGGCGATATAGCTCAGTTGGTTAGAGCGCAGCATTCATAATGCTGATGTCGGTGGTTCAAGTCCACCTATCGCCACCAAAGTTTCAAAAAGCGGACCCCGGCGACGGTGTCCGCTTTTTTCTTGCCCGGCCCATTTCCCCACCGTCCATGGCCATCAAATCCACCATCTTCAAGGCGAACCTGCAGATCGCAGACATCGACCACGGCTACTACGCCGACCACGCGCTCACGCTCGCCCGCCATCCCAGCGAGACCGATGAACGCATGATGGTGCGGCTGGTGGCGCTGGCCATTCACGCCCACGAGCTGCAGGACACCTGCCACGGCGACGGCACGCTGGCCTTTGCCGCCGGCCTGTCCGACCCGGAAGACCCCGATGTGTCGCTGACCGACTTCACCGGTCGCAAACGCATCTGGATCGAGGTCGGCCAGCCCGAAGACAAGCCCATGGCCAAGGCCTGCAGCAAGGCCGACGCGGTCTTCGTCTACGCCTTCGGTTCGGCGGCCGATGTGTGGTGGCGCGGCATCGAGACCAAGCTGACCCGGCTCGACAAGCTGCAGGTCTGGCGCCTGCCGACCGAGGCCGCCCCGGCCCTGGCGGCGCTGGCCGAACGCAGCATGCAGCTGCAGGCCACGATCCAGGAGGGCGAGATCACGCTCTCCAGCACGCAGGGCAGCGTGCACATCGTCCCGCTGCGCTGGAAATAAATCGCCCTGGCAGAGCCTGTCCATGCGCTGCCCGGTCTGTGAACACGACGCCGCGCACCCCTTCCAGACGGTGGGCCCGCGAGCCTACTGGCGCTGCCCCACCTGCAGCAGCACCTTTCTGCAACCCGACCAGCGGCCCGGCCCGGCGGCGGAGCAGGCCGAGTACCGGCTGCACCAGAACCACCCCGGCGATGCGGGCTACCGCCGCCACCTGGAGCAGCTGACCGGCCCGCTGCTGCAGCGCCTGCCCCCGGCCCAGTCGGGCCTGGACTTCGGCTGCGGACCGGGCCCGGTGCTGCCCGACCTGCTGCGCGACGCCGGACACGCGGTGGCGCTGTACGACCCGTTTTTCCACCCCGACAACACCGCGCTGGCCAAGCGCTACGACTTCGTCACCTGCACCGAAGTGGTCGAGCACTTCCACCACCCGGCCGATGAGTTCCGGCGCCTGCAGGGGCTGCTGAAGCCCGGCGGCTGGCTCGGCGTGATGACCCGCTTCCAGACCGACGACGCGCGTTTTGCCCAGTGGCACTACCGCCGCGATCCGACGCATGTGGTGTTCTACCGGGAAACCACGCTGCGCTGGCTGGCGCAGCACCACGGCTGGTTGTGTGAAATTCCCGGCCCCAACGTCGCGTTGCTGCACAAACCGGTGGACTGACCCCAACAGTGTTCAACCACCGTGTTTGCCCGGCGTCCAGCCCTGGTCGCCCAGCGCCTGCTGCGCCAGCTGCTGCGGCGCGGCCTCCAGCGGCGTGGCCAGCGTGTCGTTCCAGCGGTTGAGGAAAGCGAACATCGCGATCACGCCCAGCATTTCGACGATTTCGCCCTCGCTCCAGTGCCGCTGCAGCGCCCCGAACTGTTCGTCGGTCACCGCGTTGGGCTGGGCGGCTGCGGCCAGCGCAAAGTCCAGCGCCAGGCGCTCGCGCTCGTTGTAGTGCGGGCTGCTGGCGTACTGCCAGATGTCGGCCAGCTTGGCATCGCTCACGCCAAAGTTCTTCGCGCCCAGCAGCGTGTGGGCCTGGCAGTAGCGGCAGCCCGAGACCTGGCTCACCACGTGGCCGATGAGGCGGCGAAAGCCCAGGTCCACGTCACCCGCCGGGTCCATCACGGCGGCGTTCATCACCGCCAGCGCCTGGGCCAGTTTGGGCCGGCGCTGCATGGTCAACACACTGTTGGGCGTGAAGCCCAGCGTGCCCAGGAAGAAGTCGAAGTGTGGCTGGAGTTCGGGCGTGGTTTCGGGCGGCAGGGGTTGCAGGCGGGCCATGGTGTCTCCGGGCAAACAGGTTTTTTCCACTGTACGCGAACGACCGGCTGCGTGAGACAATCGCAGCCCCACCCGTTCCGGGTTTTCCCTTGTCACAGCCTCTGGATCTAAACCATGAACCGCTGCCTTGCCTCCCGCTTCCGCGCCACCCGCCGCGCCGCTGCCCTTGCACTTGGCCTGCTGGCCTTCGGTCTGGCGCCTGCGGCCCTGGCCCAGAACCAGCCGCGCCCCTTTCCGGCCAACGCTCTGCGCGGCGCACTGGTCGTGGTACAGCCCCCCGTGATCCAGCTGGACGGCAAGTCCGCACAGCTCTCGCCCGGCGCCCGCATCCGGGGCACCAACAACATGCTGTTGATGTCGGGCAGCCTGTTGAACCAGGAACTGCTCGTGAACTACACCGTGGAGCCCAACGGCCTGGTGCACGACGTCTGGATCCTGACCGAAGCCGAAGCCGCCGAGAAGCGCAAGCGCGCCGGCGAATAACCCCAAGCAACCAGCAAAGGCCCCGCCAGGCGCACCGCGGAACCGGCTTCGCCGGGCCGCCAGTGCGGTCCCCCTTCCAGGGGGAAGCCGCGCAGCGGCGCAGGGGGTGATCACAGCATGTCCAAAAAAGTCTTTATCAAAACCTTCGGCTGCCAGATGAACGAGTACGACTCGGACAAGATGGCCGACGTGATGAACGCGGCCGAAGGCTACGAGCCCACGCAGGACGTCAACGAGGCCGACCTGATCCTGTTCAACACCTGCTCGGTGCGCGAGAAAGCACAGGAAAAAGTGTTCTCCGACCTCGGCCGCGTGCAGCACCTGAAGAAAAAGGGCGTGCTGATCGGCGTCGGTGGCTGCGTGGCCAGCCAGGAGGGCGCCGAGATCATCAAGCGCGCGCCCTATGTGGACGTGGTGTTCGGTCCGCAGACCCTGCACCGCCTGCCCGAACTGCTGGCCCGGCGCGAGCGCCAGTCGCGGCCTCAGGTCGACATCAGCTTCCCCGAGATCGAGAAGTTCGACCACCTGCCGCCCGCGCGCGTGGACGGCTGCAGCGCCTTCGTGTCCATCATGGAAGGTTGCTCCAAATACTGCAGCTACTGCGTCGTGCCCTACACCCGCGGCGACGAGGTGAGCCGCCCGTTTGAGGACGTGCTGGTGGAGATCGCCGGTCTGGCCGACCAGGGCGTGCGCGAGGTCAACCTGCTGGGCCAGAACGTCAACGCCTACCGCGGCAAGATGGGTGACACGGCCGAGATCGCCGACTTCGCGCTGCTGCTCGAATACGTGGCCGACATCCCCGGCATCGAGCGCATCCGCTACACCACCAGCCATCCCAACGAATTCACGCCGCGCCTGATCGAGGCCTACGCGAAAATCCCGAAACTGGTGAACCACCTGCACCTGCCGGTGCAGCATGGATCGGACCGCATCCTGATGGCCATGAAGCGCGGCTACACCGCCATGGAATACAAGAGCACGGTGCGCAAGCTGCGAGCGATCCGCCCCGACCTGGCCATGAGCAGCGACTTCATCGTCGGCTTCCCCGGCGAAACCGAAGAAGACTTCAACAAGCTGATGAAGCTGATCGACGACATCGGCTTCGACATCAGCTTCAGCTTCATCTTCAGCCCGCGCCCCGGCACACCGGCCGCCAACCTGCCGGACGACACGCCCCACGCCGAGAAGCTCCGGCGCCTGCAGCACCTGCAGGCCGTGATCGAAGCCAACGTGGCGCGCATCAGCGCCAGCCGGCAAGACACGGTGCAGCGCATCCTGGTCGAAGGGCCGTCGCGCAAATCCACGCCCGAGGTGCCCGAGCTCATGGGTCGCACCGAATGCAACCGCGTGGTCAATTTCGCCGCCGGACCGAACGCCGCCCGTCTGGTGGGCCAGATGATCGACGTGCGCATCACCGAAACCTTTGCGCATTCGCTGCGCGGTGAAGTGATGGTGCGCGAAACCGCATGAGCGCAGCGCCGGGCCGCTCCCAAGCCAGCTCGTACCGCCGTGTGGAGCACGGAGGTTTCAACATGACCGCTCCCTCGACCCGGGGCGCCCTGTGTTGAAAGCCTCGCTGCGGTTTTCCTTCCCCCAGTTGCTGCTGGTGGCTTTCGTGCTCATCGGCGCGCTGCTGGGCGCGGCCGCCGTGCGCACGCTGTTTTCGCTCGACACGATCATGGCGCAGAGCCGGGAGAGCACCACCCAGGCGATCGCGCTGAGCACCGCGGCCCAGTCGCTCAGCGAGCGCAGCCTGACCATGGAGCGGGCCGCCCGCCAGGCGCTGGTGCTGGGCGACCGCCAGCTGCGGCAGCGTTTTGAAGAAGCGGCCGGCCACGCCAGGGACATCCTGCGCCGGCTCGAAAGCAACGAACTGCCGCCCGAGTTCTCGCGCCAGTGGCTGCAACAGCTGAGCGACGTCGAAGCGCTGCTGGACGGTTCACCGGAAACCGCGCTCGACCGCGAGCGTGCCGTGGCCCGCGCCTTCCGCGAGCTGGACGGCCACAGCGCGGCGATTGCCCAGCAGGTCCAGGCCATCATCGGCAACCGCAACGACGCGCTGCAGGACCGGGTCGAGAAAAGCCGCCGGCAGCTGACGCAGCAGGTACTGGGCTCCATCGCCCTGGCTGCCGTGATGGCGCTGGGTTTCGGCGTCTGGCTGGCCCGGCCGTTCCAGCGGCTGGAGAAAGCCATCGTGGGTCTGGGCGAGAACCGGCTCGACCTGCCGATCGACATCCCCGGTCCGCCCGATGTGCGGCGGGTCAGCCAGCAGCTGGAGTGGCTGCGCCTGCGGCTCACCGAACTCGACGCCGACAAGGCCCGCTTCCTGCGGCATGTTTCGCACGAACTCAAGACGCCGCTGGCCTCGCTGCACGAGGGCGTGGCGGTGCTGGGCGACGGTGTGGCCGGGCCGCTCAGCCCCAGCCAGGCCGAGGTGGTGAGCATCCTGCAGCACAACACCCAGCTGCTGCAACACCAGATCGAGGCGCTGCTGCGCTTCAACGCCGCGGCTTTTGAAGCCCGCCAGCTCAGGCGCGAACCCACCGACCTGCTGGCCCTGGTGGAAGAACAGATCGAGACCCAACGCCTGCGCTGGCAGTCGCACCAGCTCAGCGTGCGCGCCGAAGGTCCGTCGATGGTGTTGCCGGTGGATCGCGAGAAGATGGCCTCGGCCATCGGCAACCTGCTGTCGAATGCGATCCGTTTTTCCCCCCAGGGCGGACTGGTCCGCCTGGTGCTGCAGGACGACGCCGGCCGCGCCTGTCTCGATGTGATCGACCAGGGACCGGGCGTGGCCGAGGCCGACCGCGACCGCGTTTTTGAACCGTTTTACCGGGGTGAACGCCAGCCCACGGACACGGTCCGAGGCACCGGCATCGGCCTGTCCATCGTGCACGAGTACATTGGAGCGCACGGCGGCCGAGTCCAGCTGCTGCCCGCGCGCAACGGCGCCCATTTCCGCATCGAATTGCCCCATGCCAGTTGATACATTCCAGCGAGCGTTCCGCCGCGTCCACCTGAAGACCCGGTCCCGTCGCGTCGCCCTGTGCCTGAGCGCTGCCGTGTGCCTGAGCGCCTGCGCCACACCGGAACCCGCACCCGTGGCACCCACGCCCCCCGCCATCGATCAGCCCACAGCACCCGCCACGCCGGCGGAGACCACCCCGCCGGCGCCAATGCCCCCCGCGCTGGCCGCCGGGGACCGGGGCAGCCCGCCGGCCGGGGACGCCTTCGCGCCGCCGCCCCTGGAGTCGATGCTCGCCTACGCCGACCGCCTGCGGAGTCTGCCGGCGAACGAACTGGCGCTGGAGCAGGCCGCACTCGGCGATCCTGGCAACCTGCCAACGCGCCAGTTCCAGCTCGCGCTGGTGTTGATGCACAGCCACCAGCCGGCCGACACGGCTCGCGCGCACGGCCTGCTGCAGCGGGTCATAGCCCACCCGGCCCCGGAGAGTGCGCCCCTCAAGCCGCTGGCCCGTCTGCTGGCCGCCCGCCTGCTCGATCAGCGTCGCCTCGAAGACGGCGTGGAACGGCAGTCGCAGCAGCTGCGCGACAGTCAGCGCCGCATCGAGGTGCTGAACGAACGGCTCGAAGCCATGCGCGCCATCGAACGCAGCCTGACACCGCGCGGTGCCGGGCGCCCGACGAGTCCATGAACACGCCGGTCAGCCCGTCATCCCCGATGCCTGCCGCGGCACGCGCCCGCCTGCTGGTGGTGGACGACGACGCCGACATGCTGCGCCTGCTGTCGATGCGGCTGGGCGCGGCGGGTTACCAGGTCACGGCGGTCGGCTCGGCCGAAGCCGCGCTGAGCCAGCTCGACATCGAGCGCCCGCAGCTGGTCCTGTCGGACGTGCGCCTGCCCGGGCGCGACGGCCTGGCCCTGTTCGACGAGATCCGGGCGCGCCACCCTTCGCTGCCGGTGATCCTGCTCACGGCGCACGGCACCATCCCGGATGCGGTGGAGGCCACGGCGCGGGGTGTCTACGGCTATCTGACCAAGCCCTACGAAGCCCGGGAACTGCTGGAAAAAATCGCCCAGGCCCTGGCCCTGAGCGCACCGGCAAGCCCCAGCCACCCCGCCGACGAACAGTGGCGTGCCGAGATCGTCAGCCGCTCCAACCGCATGGCCGATCTGCTGGCCGAGGCCCGCATGGTCGCCCAGTCCGACGCCAGCGTGCTGCTGCGCGGCGACAGCGGCACCGGCAAGGAAGTGCTGGCACGGGCGATCCACCGGGCCAGCCCGCGCGCCAGGCGCCCGTTCATCGCGGTCAACTGCGGCGCCATCCCCGAGGCCCTGCTCGAATCCGAGCTCTTCGGCCACATGAAGGGCGCCTTCACCGACGCGGTGGCCAACCACAAGGGCCTGTTCCAGGCCGCCGACGGCGGCACGCTGCTGCTGGACGAGATCGGTGACATGCCACCAGCCCTGCAGGTCAAGCTGCTGCGCGTGCTGCAGGAGCGCGCGGTGCGGCCCCTCGGGTCCAGCCAGTCGGTGCCGGTGGACGTGCGCATCATCTCGGCCACGCACCGCGACCTCGAAGCCGCCATGGCCATGGGCCAGTTCCGTGAAGACCTCTACTACCGGCTCAACGTCGTCACGCTGACCCTGCCCACCCTGGCCGAGCGGCGCGAAGACATCGCCCTGCTGGCCAACCACTTCCTGGCCAAACTGGCCGCCAAATACGGCAAGCGCAGCTCCGGCTTCGCCCCCGAGGCGCTCAAGGCGCTGACGATGTCCGCCTGGCCGGGCAATGTGCGCCAGCTCTACAACGTGGTCGAACAGGTCTGCGCCCTGTCCACCACGCCCCTGGTGTCGCTGGCGCTGGTGCAGCGCGCCCTGCGCACACCCTCGGCCGAGGTGCTGAGCTTTGCCGACGCGCGTCAACGCTTCGAGCGCGAATACCTGGTCGGGCTGCTCAAAATGACCGACGGCAACGTGGCCGATGCGGCCCGGCTGGCCCAGCGCAACCGCACCGAGTTCTACCGCCTGCTGCAAAAACACGCGCTCACGCCGGGTCTGTTCAAGAGCGATGCCGGCGCCGGAGCGGGCGCCGAACCCAGCGACCCTGTCGCCGATGTGTGACAACAAAAAACCGTTGATCTGAAACGGCTTTTTCTCCAACACCCGCCTACCTGTCGCTGATCGACGACAAAAACAGGCCTCCTGGGCCGCCCCAGTGACGCCCAACCGACCGCCCACATCAAAATCAATTCACAACCAGTTGATTTAAAAGGACTTTTCAGAGCTGGCACAGGGTTTGCCCTTATCAAGGCATGCCCACCCCTTTTCAACCGTTTCCAGCGCCCCGCATCCCGCGCAGCCGATCCCTGCTGATCGCCCTGCTGGCCATGCTGGCCGCGGCTTCCGCGCAAGCCCAGGGTTTTGACTGGAACACCCTCAGCCAGCTGGCCCGGACCCGCGCACAGGCGCCCTACAGCGCAAACAGCGACAAACTCCCCGCGGACCTCGCCGCCCTCGACTACGACCAGGTGCGCGACATCCGCTTCCGCCCCGAGCAGTCGCTCTGGCGCGCGGAAAAGCGGTCTTTCGAGACCCAGTTCTTCCATCTCGGCCTGTACCAGACACAACCCGTTCGCATCCACGAAATCACGCCCGAGGGCGTGCGGCACCTGCCCTACCGCGGCACCGATTTCGATTTCGGCCGCAACACCGTGGACGCCAAGGCCTGGGGCGACCTGGGCCATGCCGGCTTCCGCCTGCACCACCCGCTGAACGCCGCGGCCTACAAGGACGAGCTCGTGGCCTTCCTCGGCGCGAGCTACTTCCGGGCGCTCGGCGCCGGCCAGCAGTACGGCCTGTCGGCCCGTGGCCTCGCGATCGACACCGTGGGCGGCAGCGGCGAAGAGTTCCCGCGCTTCACCGAGTTCTGGCTGGAACGGCCGGCGGCGGACGCGAAGCAGATCACCGTCTACGCCCTGCTGGAATCGCCGCGCAGCACCGGGGCCTACCGGTTCGTGCTGCGTCCGGGGACCCAGACCACCGCCACTGTGCACGCCCGGATCTACCTGCGCCCGGGGTCGGCGCCGGTGAACACACTCGGTCTGGCACCGCTGACCAGCATGTTCCTCTTTGGCGAAAACCAGCGCAGCGCCACCGACTTCCGCCCGGAAGTCCACGACTCGGACGGCCTGATGATGGTCACCGGGGACGGCGAGTGGCTGTGGCGCCCGCTGCAGAACCCGCGCCAGCTGGTGGTGAGTTCGTTCGCCATGCAACAGCCGCGCGGCTTCGGTCTGATGCAGCGCGACCGCAGCTTCGCCAACTACGAAGACGTGGAAGCCCGCTACGAACGCCGCCCCAGCGCCTGGATCCAGCCGCTGGGCAACTGGGGTGCCGGCCGCGTGGAACTGGTGCAGTTGCCCACGCCCGACGAGACCCACGACAACATCGTCGCCTACTGGGTGCCCGCCACCCTGCCCACGCCCGGCGAACCCTTTGAGTACGCCTACGAGCTGGCCTGGCAGGGCGACACGCAACAGCGCCCTCCGTCGGCCTGGGTCACCCAGAGTCGCCGCGGCTATGGCTACACCAAGCTCAGCCCCGACGAACAAGCGCGCCAGCCCCAGTACGTGCTGGACTTTGCCGGTCCGGCGCTGGAGGCACTGCCCCCCGGTGCCCCGGTGCGCGCGGTGGTGAGCGCCGACGCCAACGGCCGGGTCCTCGAAGCCCTGGCCTACCCCAATCCGGCCACGCGCACCTGGCGCGTGACCCTGCGCGTGGAACGCATCGACCCGGGCCGCCCGGTCGAACTGCGCGCCTTTCTCCAACACCAGAACGACACCCTGAGCGAAACATGGACACAACTACTCCTGCCCGAGTGAGCGCCCCCTTGAGTGGCCGCAGCCTGCTGCGTGAAGAACGCCACCCGAACGCGGTGACGGCCCCGCCGGTCAACCGCGGGTCCATGGCGCCGCGCCCCTGGCGGGGCTTCTGGAACAGCATCGGCACCGCCGTGCTGGCCAGCGCCAGCCGGTTGCTGCCGCCGCGCACGCCCAAGGTGCACCCCAGCGGCCTCCCGAAACCACAGGCCTGGGAAATCGCAGCCAACCGGCGCCGCACGGTGTTCGTGATGTTGACGCTGCTGAGCACGGTGCTGGCCGCCAGCCTGTACATCAGCGCCCAGCCGGAGGATGAACACACCTGGCTGCAATCGGCCCAGCTGGTGCTCTTCGCCGTGTTGTCCGCCTGGGTCGTCACCGGCTTCGTGACCGCGCTCATGGGCTTCTGGGTGCTGCTGCGTGGCGACCGCCACACGCTCACCGCGGCCTCGGTGCGCGATCACGCGCTGAACCCCGACGCGCGCACCGCCATCATCATGCCCATCTGCAACGAAGATGTGGCCACCGTGTTCGCCGGTCTGCGCGCCACCTGCGAATCGTTGATCGGCACCAGCCACGCCAAGCAGTTCGACGTCTTCGTGCTGTCCGACAGCTACGACCCCGCCATCGCCGCCGCCGAGCGCAGCGCCTGGGAAGAACTTCGCGCGGCCCTGGCCGAGCAGCCCGGCCATCCGCCGATCGAGGTGTATTACCGCCTGCGCGAGCGCCGCACCCACCGCAAGGCGGGCAACGTGGCCGACTTCTGCCGCCGCTGGGGCAAGGACTACGACTACATGGTGGTGCTCGACGCCGACAGCGTCATGAGCGGCAGCTGCCTGGTGTCCATGGTCAAGCTGATGGACGCGAATCCGAGCGCCGGCATCATCCAGACCGCCACCCAGGCCATCGGTCACGCCACGCTGCACGCGCGCGCACAACAGTTCGGTTCGCGCGTCACGGGCCGTCTGTTCACCCTCGGCATGCAGTTCTGGCAGCTCGGTGAATCGCACTACTGGGGCCACAACGCCATCATCCGTGTCGAACCCTTCATGCAGCACTGCGCGCTGGCCCCGATCAAGGGCACCGGCGGCATGTCCGGCGGCATCATGTCGCACGATTTCGTTGAAGCGGCCCTGATGCGCCGCGCCGGCTACCACGTGTGGCTGGTGTCCGACCTCACCGGCAGCTACGAGCAGCAGCCGCCCGATCTGCTGAGCGAGCTGCAGCGCGACCGCCGCTGGTGCCAGGGCAACCTGCAGAACTCGCGCCTGATGGCCGAACCCGGCATCCACCGCGTGCACCGTTCCATGTTCGCCATCGGCGCCATGTCCTACCTCTCGGCGCCGATGTGGCTGGCTTTCCTGGCCTTCGGCACCGCCCTTTGTGTGGCCGACCCGAGCCAGCTGCCTGGCTGGTACGACACGTCCAGCGAACGCCTGGGTCTCTGGATCTGGACCCTGTGCCTGCTGTTCCTGCCCCGCGTGCTGGGCTTGCTGGCGGTGTTCCTCAAGGGCGAACAAAAAGGCTTCGGCGGCGCCGGCATCCTGCTGTCCAGCGCCTTGCTGGAGAGCGCCCTGGCCCTGCTTCAGGCGCCCATCCGCATGGTGGCGCACTCGCTGTTCGTGCTGGTCGCCGTCACGGGCATCCAGCTCGACTGGAAGTCCCCGCCCCGGGAAGCGGTCGGCGTGGCCTGGCGCGGCGCGTTCGCCCAGCTGGCTCCGATCGCAGCCGTCATCGGCGTGCTGGTGTTCGGTGTGGCCTCGTTGAACATCGAAGCCCTGGTCTGGATGCTGCCGGTGACCCTGCCGCTGCTCCTGGCGGTGCCGTTCACTGTGGCCACCGGTCACGTCGCGCTCGGGTCCTGGATGCGCGCCCGAGGCGCCTTGCTGATCCCGGAAGAGTCGTGGTCACCGGCCGTGCTGCGCCGGGCCTGGCGCCACGCCTCGCGCCTGTCGCTGCTCAAGGCCGCCTGATCGCGGGCGGCGAGCCGGGCGGAAGGCCCGGCCGGCGTTCAGGGCTTCGGTGATTTGAGATAACGCTCGTCGGACCAGGTTGCCAGCCATTGCGGCGCGAAGGCCACGAAGATGGCGCTGAACATGCCCGTCAGAAAGGCATCACCCCAGGCCATGAGCCAGCGCGCCACCAGCGCCTGCTCGTGTGGGGCACCGCCGGCCCACTGCTGGGCAGTTTCCAGCAACACGCCCGAAAGAAACACCGCCGCGGCGGTGCCGATAAAGCCCCGCCCCAGGGTGTAGACAAAAGGATTGGGCGGCAGCCAGCGGCGCAACAGCGCACCGATACCCAGCGCCAGCGTGGCTGGCACCAGACCGATCCAGACCCATTGGGACAGCGCGGCAGCAGGATCCGAGTGGCCCAGCAGCCACACGGCCAGCACCACGCCCGAGAGCACCAGCACCGCCAGCGGCCAGCCCAGCATCAGGACCAGCAGACAGGCCCCCGAGAGCTGCACCTGAAGGCCTTGCGGCATCTTCTGAGGCAACAGCCAGAGCCAGGGCAACAGGGCGAGCGCAGCCAGCGCGGGCGTGAGCAAGGGGCCCGCCAGCATGCGCCAGGGGCGGAACCACAAGGCCATCACCATGCAGGCCAAAGCCAGCGCCATTTCGATACCAGTCAGCATGGGCAGGGAGTATGGGCCGCTGACCATGCCCCTCACTTGACTTCGGTCAACCCATGCCGGGCATCTTGGGCATGCCTTTCATGCCACCCATGCGCTTCATCATCTTCATCAGGCCGCCGCCCTTCATCTTTTTCATCATGCCCTGCATCTGCTCGAACTCCTTGAGCAGGCGGTTGACTTCCTGCACCTGCACGCCGGCACCGGCGGCGATGCGGCGCTTGCGCGTGGCCTTGATCAGCTCGGGCCTGCTGCGCTCCCTGAGCGTCATGCTGCAGATGATGCCTTCCTTGCGCTTGATGTCTTTTTCAGCGCGGTCCATGTCCACCTGACCCGCCTTGGCGGTCATGGCGCTGGGCAGCTTGTCCATCAGACTGGAAAGCCCGCCCATCTGTTTCATCTGGCGGATCTGGTCAAGAAAATCGTTGAGGTCAAAGCCCTCGCCGCTCTTGACCTTGGCGGCCAGCTTCTGCGCCGCGGCCATGTCCACACCGGCCGTGACCTGCTCGACCAGGGCCAGGATGTCGCCCATGCCCAGGATGCGGCCGGCGTGGCGCTCGGCGTCGAACACCTCCAGACCATCGATCTTCTCGGACACACCGGCGAACTTGATCGGCACGCCGGTGACGCTGCGCACCGACAACGCCGCGCCGCCGCGCGAATCGCCGTCGAGCTTGGTGAGGACGATGCCGGTCAGCGGCAGCGCATCCTTGAAGGCCTTGGCGGTGTTGATCGCGTCCTGTCCCTGCATGGCGTCCACCACGAAGAGCGTTTCCACCGGGTTGAGCACCGCGTGCAGTTCCTGGATCTCGCGCATCAGCGCTTCGTCGATCGCCAGGCGGCCGGCCGTGTCGACCAGCAGCACATCAAAGTAGTGCCGGCGCGCGTAGTCGATGGCGGCGCGCGCGATGTCCACCGGTTTCTGGTCGGGCGTGCTCGGGAACCACTCGGCGCCGGCCTGCGCGGTCACGGTCTTCAGCTGTTCGATGGCCGCCGGGCGGTAGATGTCACCCGAGACCGTGAGCACCTTCTTCTTGCGCTTCTCGATCAGGTGTTTGGCCAGCTTGGCGGTGGTCGTCGTTTTACCGGCACCCTGCAGGCCGGCCATCAGGATCACCGCCGGCGGCTGGGCCGCGAGGTTGATGTCCGACACGCCCTCGCCCATGGTGGCGGCCAGTTCGCGGTTGACGATGCTCACCAGCGCCTGCCCCGGCGAGAGCGAACCGATCACCTCCTGGCCCAGCGCCTTTTCTTTCACCCGGGCGATGAAGTCGCGCACCACCGGCAGCGCCACGTCGGCCTCCAGCAGGGCCATGCGCACCTCGCGCAGCATGTCGGCGACGTTGCCTTCGGTGATGCGGGCCTGGCCGCGCATTTCCTTGACGATGCGTGAGAGGCGGTCTGAGAGGGCTGATGCCATGGTGTGCTCGGGTGTGCTGGTGGGCGCCGGGAAGGGCGGCGACGGGTCGGACGGGAGGCCTGCGCGTCCCGGATGGACTGGCCGGTGCCCGGCGAACTCGGTCGGGGCAAGACCGTTAAACTGTGCGGATGATTTTAGCCGTGCCCTGTGGCGCCTGCTGCGTACCGCGCTGAACCAATGAACCTGTTGCCCACCCTGTCGACAAACCCGCCCGCCGCCCTGCTGTCCGCGGTGGCGGCGCTGTCGTACGCCGTGCTGGCCTGGGCCCACCCGCGCCTGACGGCAGCGCAGACTCGCGGCGTGCTGGCCATTGCCTGGCTGCTGCACCTGCTCGTGCTCGCATCGGGCCTGCTCGAACACCCGCCCCGCTTTGGCTTCGCGCCCGCGCTCTCGGTCACCGCCTGGCTGGTCCTGACGGTGTATCTGGTGGAGACACGGCTGTATCCCCAGATGCGCGCACGCTGGACGCTGGCCGTGCTGGGCACGGCGGCGGTGCTGCTGGCCCTGGTCTTCCCCGGCTCGCCCTACCCGGCCCTGCGGTCGAGCTGGCTGCCACTGCACTGGGCACTGGGCATCGCCTCCTACGGACTCATCGCCGCGGCCGTGGTGCACGCCTGGATGATGCAGCGGGCAGAGAAGTCCATGCGCCTGGGCGCCTCGGCCGACACCTCCCTGCCGCTGCTGACCCTGGAACGGCTGACCTTCCGCTTCGTGGCGGCCGGTTTTGCGCTGCTGAGCGCCACGCTGCTGGCCGGCTGGTGGTTCTCGGGGACGCTCAACCACGGCTGGGTCTGGGACCACAAGACAGCCTTCTCGGTGCTGGCCTGGCTGACCATGGGCGTCTTGCTCGTCGGCCGCTGGCGGCTGGGCTGGCGGGGCCGCGCCGCGGTGCGCACCCTCTACGTCGGCGCAGGCTTTCTGCTGCTCGGGTACGTCGGCTCCCGCTTCGTGCTCGAAGTCGTGCTGCAGAGAGCCTAGGATGAAACACCCCCCGCGCCGCTTCGCGTCACCCCCCTCAAGGGGAGCGGCACTGGCCGTCCGGCAAAGCCGGCCCGGCGGTGCCTCTGGGTTGAACCGATTCATGCGATGCGGATGGCGCTTCGGCGCCGTGAAAAACTGACATGAAATTCCTGCTCGTACTGGCGGTGGTCCTGGTGGCGTTCTGGGTCTGGCGCAACAACCGCTCGCAGGACCTTGACCGTGGCCAAGCCCCGGCGCCCCGAAAACCCCTCGCGCCCGTGGCCATGGTCGCCTGCCTGCAGTGTGGCGCGCACCTGCCCGAGAACGAGGCCATCAAAGGTCCGCGAGGGGCCTACTGCTGCGCCGAACACCGCGCGCTGCACGAGCGCCAGGGCAGCTGATCCGGGCCTGAGCGTCAGGCAAGAACACCCATGGCCCAGGACCACAACCCCAGTTTCGCGCCCTCCTGGTTCTCCACCTTTGAGGACCACGGATCGCTGGGGCGCGAACAGCGGCGCCACGCCTTCGAGCGCCTGTGGCGCGCCTTCATGCGGGCCAGGGCCTTCATTGCCGCTGTCTTGCTGGCCTTGCAGGTGTTCGAGCTGCTCAACCACAGCGGCGGCCCGAACTGGCTGGTGCTGGTCAGCGCCCTGCACCTCACCGCCGCGCTGGCCGTGATGTTCTGGTGGCCGGTGGCCAACCCGGGGAAAGCCGGCGGCCTGCAGTGGCCGCTGACCATCGGCGTTGACCTGCTGGTGTTCGCCCTGCTGCAGTTCTTCCAGCAGGGCGGCCTCAACTACACGCCCCTGTTTGCCTTGCCGGTGCTGCTGGCGGCGGTCCTGGGGTCGATGACTCTGGCACTTGCCACGGCAGCGAGCGTCACGCTGTTCCTGCTCGGTGAAGCGGCCGCGAGCGCGGCGTTGCTGAGCGAAGTCTCCGCCTCGCGCTTCCTGCAGGCGGGTCTGACGGGCACCGGTTTCTTCATCATTGCCCTGCTGGCCAACCAGCTCGCCGTGAGGCTGGCGCGCGAAGAGGTGCTGGCCCAGAGCAGCCAGGCCGCCGCCCGCGCGCAGGCCCAGGTCAACGAACTGGTGATCGAGAGCCTGAGCGAAGGCGTGCTGGTGGTCGACCCGCACGGCGTGGTGCGCAACGCCAATCCGGCGGCCAAGTCCATGCTCATGGGCGAGCACTACCCGCACGCCGCCAAGCTGTTACTGTCGGCGCGCCACGGGTGGGAGGGGCTGTCCCATCTGGTGAACGAAAGCTTCGCGCTCGGACAGCCCATGGAGTCCGAGGTTCGCATCGACCTCGACGAATTCACCTCGCACCGGTTCTTCGCTCGCACCCGGCTCACGCGCACCCAGGGCCAGGCGCAGGCCGCCCTGTGCGTGCTGTTCCTGGAGGACCTGCGTGAAGTCGAGGCCCGCGTGCGCACCGAGAAGCTGGCCTCCATGGGTCGCATGTCGGCGGCCGTGGCACACGAAATCCGCAACCCGCTGTCGGCCATCACCCAGGCCAACGCGCTGCTCGACGAAGAAGTGGTGGAACCCGGGCAAAAGCGGCTCACACGCATGATCGAGCAGAACGCCCAGCGGCTCTCACGCATCGTGGACGACATCCTCAATGTGGCGCGTGTCCAACCCCACCAGGACGGGGCGTACGCGGCGGCGCTGCCACTGGATCCGACGGTGCGCCAGATCACGCACGAGTGGAACCGCCAGAACCAGCTCCAGGGCATTATGGGTGTGCACCTGCACGCGCCACAAGCCCATGTGAGTTTCGACCCCGAGCACCTGCGGCGCCTGCTGATCAACCTGCTGGACAACGCCCTGCGCCACGCCAGTGGCACGCCCTCTTCCATCCGCGTCATCACGCAGCCCGGCGGCACAGACCGCGTGCGCCTGTCGGTCTGGAGCGATGGCGCACCGCTGGAAGCCAGCGTGTTGCGCCACCTGTTCGAACCCTTCTTTTCTTCTGAGAGCCGCTCCAGCGGCCTGGGCCTGTACATCTGCCGGGAGCTGTGCGAGCGCTACGGGGCACAGATCGCCTACCAGCGCAGCCGGCTCGACCAGCGTGAGGGCAACGAGTTCTTTGTGCTTCTGTCCGGCGCCACAGCGGGCAGCCCGCCCGCACAGCAAAGCCTGGCCTATCCCATGGGAGACTCGGTGCCCGGTCTGACCCGCCCTGGCCCCTCCCAGGCGGACCCGCCGGCCCTGTCCACACTGTGACCCCCACCACCGATCGATGACCGCATCCACTCCCACGTCCATCCTGGTCGTCGACGACGAGCCGGACCTGCGCACCCTCTACGAGTTGACGCTGCTGCGCGAAGGACACGAAGTGGTGTCCGCCCCCGACCTCACCCAGGCCCGCGAGTGGCTGGCGCAACGCCACTTTGACGTGCTGATCACCGACATGCGACTGCCCGACGGGCTGGGCCTGGAATTGCTGCGCGAACTGGGCGCCGATCAGCGCACCGAAAAGAGCATCGTCATCACCGCCTACGGTTCGGCCGAGAACGCGGTCGAAGCGCTCAAGACCGGCGCCTTCGACTACCTCACCAAACCGGTGGACCTCAAGCAGCTGCGCGCCGCGGTGACGGCCGCGCTGCAAAGCCAGCGGTACCCGTCCGCGATGCGGCCGCCTTCGGGCGAAGCCATTCCGCGCAGCGCCCCGCCGCCACCGGCCGGCGTCCAGGCCCTGGGGCGCATCGTCGGCACCTCGGGCTGCATGGTGCAGATCCGCAACCGCATTGAAAAAGTGGCGACCAGCATGGCGCCCGTGCTCATCCTGGGCGAATCGGGTACCGGCAAGGAACTGGTGGCGCGCGCGGTGCACGAATGCAGCCACCGCGCCAACGGCCCCTTCGTTGCGGTCAACTGCGGTGCCATCCCTGAAAACCTGATCGAGGCCGAATTTTTCGGTGCCCGCAAGGGTGCCTTCACGGGCGCTACCCAGGACCGCGAAGGCTATTTCCTGGCGGCCAAGGGCGGCACCCTGTTCCTCGACGAAATCGGCGACCTGCCACTCCAGATGCAGGCCAAGCTGCTGCGCGTGATCCAGGAGCGCCGCGTGCGCCCGCTCGGCGGCGTGCAGGAAGAAGCGGTGGACGTTCGCCTGGTCAGCGCCACGCACCGCGATCTGGCCGCACTCGTCAAAAGTGGCGAGTTCCGGCAAGACCTGTTCTACCGGCTGAATGTGATCAGCCTGCGCACACCCGCCCTGCGCGAACGGCGCGAAGACCTGTCCGAACTGGCCCACGCCCTGCTGCAGCGCATCTGCAGCGAATCGGGCCAGCCGGTGCCCGAATTGTCCGACACGGCTCTGGCCTGGTTGCAGGCCTGCGAGTTGCCCGGCAATGTGCGTGAACTGGAAAACCTGCTGCAACGCGCGCTCGCACTCAGCAGCGGTGCGGTGCTGCAGGCTGACGATTTCGGTGACACGAGCGACACGGCGATGCGCCCCGAGAGCCCGTCAACGACAGCCGCGTTCGCGGTGCCCACCCCGGCACCGGACCCGGCCGCGGGCATACCGCCCGACCTGCAGACCTACCTGGACGACCAGGAGCGCCAGGTCCTGCTCAAGGCACTGAAGGAAACCGATTTCAACCGCACCGCCGCCGCAGCACGCCTGGGTCTGAACCTGCGCCAGATGCGCTACCGCATCCAGCGGCTGGGCATTGCCACACCCGCGGACGGTGACGATGAAACCTGAAGCTGGCGATCGGCCCGTGTCGCCAACCACCTGGGAGGGCGGCTGGTTCGGTGCCGCCCGCCACTGCGCATCGCCCAATTTCGGTCCGCGCCCCGAGGGTGCACGGATCGACCTGATCGTGATCCACTCCATCAGCCTGCCGCCCGGTGTCTACGGCGGCCCGGAAGTGGAACAGCTCTTCACCAACCAACTCGACTGGGACGCCCATCCCTACTTCCAGCAGATCCGTGGCATGGAAGTCTCGGCGCATTTTTTAATCCGCCGCGATGGCGAGCTGGTGCAGTTTGTGGATGCCGACGCACGCGCCTGGCACGCCGGCAGTTCCTGCTGGCGTGGTCGCAGCAACTGCAACGACGACTCCATCGGCATCGAGCTGGAGGGCCTGGAAGGCGATTCCTTCACCAGCGCGCAATACGACAGCCTGACCCGCCTGTGCGCCGGCCTCGGCGTGCGTTACCCGATCGCCTACGTGGCAGGCCACGAGCACATCGCTCCCGGCCGCAAGCAGGACCCCGGCAGCGGGTTCGACTGGACGCGTCTACAACAAAGTCTGGGCTGGGCCCATGCGTGTTTTCCTGGCGACACGCCTCCGAAAACCGACGTTGCGGCCTGAAGCCTGCCGGACCTTAAAGCCCGCAGTGGACACAGTGCGCTATTGACGCCGCTTTCAACGACAAAACCGCTGGCAGCCCGCATCGATGCTGCAAAAAAAAAGCAACAGCAAGGCACATTGCGCGGTCACAACACATCTTTTGACATTGAAGCAGCACGGGAAATCCCCAACCTTTTTGGCTGCAAAAATGGACACATCGCGCGGGATGAAGATTTTGTACAAACACTACTGGTAGTGGCTTGAACACCCGTCACACACCAGATATAGTGTGCCCTGCGCGTTGCGGTCGCCCGGTCACATGGCTTGAAACCCTCCCATGACACGCTTGCGCAGATCCGGTCAAGCCATCGGATCTGCCCTGGACCCGGCCTCCCCATCCCGCTGCCATCCGACACCGCGCGCCTTCGCCGCCGACACAAAACAAACGAAAGAGGAACCATGCTGACAGCCCAATCCCCCACCTCCGCCACCGCGTCCGCGATGCATTCCGCTGCTGCCACCAGCGCTGCCATGCCCGACAGCGCCAGCTCGGTTTTTGCCCAGTACCAGATCATCCGCCGCAACGGCGCGGTCGTGCCTTTTGAGCCGAGCAAGATCGCGGTGGCGCTGATGAAAGCCTTTCTGGCGGTGCATGGCACCCAGGGCGCGGCCTCGGCCAGCGTGCGCGAAACGGTGGACGCCCTGACGCAGAACGTGGTGCGCGCGCTGATGCGCTCGCGCCCCGCCGGCGGCACCTTTCATATTGAAGACGTGCAGGACCAGGTCGAACTCGGCCTGATGCGCAGCGGTCACCACGAAGTGGCCCGTGCCTACGTGCTGTACCGCGAACGCCGCACGCAGGAGCGTGCCCACCAGGCCGAGCAAGCCAAACCCGCCGAATCCCTGCTGCACGTGATGGACGGCGGTCAGCGCGTGCCGCTGGACCTGAACCGCCTGCAGCACCTGATCGAAGACGCCTGCAAGGGCCTGGGCAAAGACGTCAAGGCCGACCCGATCGTCGCCGAGACCAAGCGCAACCTGTACGACGGCGTGCCGATCGAAGAGGTCTACAAGGCCTCCATCCTGGCGGCGCGCACCCTGATCGAAAAAGACCCGGACTACACCTACGCAACCGCCCGCCTGCTGCTGCACACCATCGTCAAGGAAGTGATCGGCGAAGAAGTCCCGTCCAGCGAGATGGGTGCGCGCTACGCCGACTACTTCCCGCATTTCATCAAGAAGGGCGTGCAGAACGAGCTGCTCGACGAGAAGCTGCAGCAGTTCGACCTGGCCCGGCTGGGTGCCGCCCTCAAACCCGAACGCGACCTGCAGTTCGACTACCTCGGCCTGCAGACCCTGTACGACCGCTACTTCCTGCACGTGCGCAAGAGCCGCATCGAACTGCCGCAGGCTTTCTTCATGCGCGTGGCCATGGGCCTCTCGCTCAACGAGATCGATCGCGAAGCCCGCGCCATCGAGTTCTACGAGGTGCTGTCCTCGTTCGACTTCATGTCGTCCACGCCCACGCTGTTCAACAGCGGCACCCGCCGATCGCAACTCTCCAGCTGCTACCTGACCACCGTGCCCGACGACCTCGACGGCATCTACGAATCGATCAAGGAAAACGCGCTGCTGTCCAAGTTCGCTGGTGGCCTGGGCAACGATTGGACCCGCGTGCGCGCCCTGGGCGCCCACATCAAGGGCACCAACGGCGAATCGCAAGGCGTGGTGCCGTTCCTGAAAGTGGTGAACGACACCGCCGTCGCGGTGAACCAGGGCGGCAAGCGCAAGGGCGCGGTCTGCACCTACCTGGAAACCTGGCACCTGGACATCGAAGAATTCCTGGAGCTGCGCAAGAACACCGGCGACGACCGCCGCCGCACGCACGACATGAACACGGCGAACTGGATTCCCGACCTGTTCATGAAGCGCGTGATGGAGAAAGGTGAGTGGAGCCTGTTCTCGCCCAACGACGTGCCCGACCTGCACGACCTGTTTGGCGCCGACTTTGAAAAGGCCTACGCCGCCTACGAAGAAAAGGCCGCGCGCGGCGAGATCAAGCCCTACCGCAAGCTGGCCGCCACCGACATGTGGCGCAAGATGCTCTCGATGCTGTTCGAGACCGGCCACCCCTGGATCACCTTCAAGGACGCCTGCAACGTCCGCTCACCGCAGCAACACGCCGGCGTGGTGCACAGCTCCAACCTCTGCACCGAGATCACGCTCAACACCAGCGACACCGAAACCGCGGTCTGCAACCTGGGTTCGGTCAACCTGCTCAACCACATCAAGCGCACCGACGACGGCGCCAAGGTGCTCGACCACGACAAGCTGCAGGTCACCATCAAGACCGCGATGCGCATGCTCGACAACGTGATCGACATCAACTACTACGCCGTCAAAAAGGCGCGCGACTCCAACATGCGCCACCGCCCGGTCGGGCTCGGCATCATGGGCTTCCAGGACGCCCTGTACGAACTGCGCATCCCCTACGCGTCCAACGACGCGGTGGAGTTCGCCGACAGATCGATGGAAGCGGTCTGTTACCACGCCTACTGGGCCTCCACCGAACTGGCCCGCGAGCGCGGCCGTTACGCCAGCTACAAGGGCTCGCTGTGGGACCAAGGCATCCTGCCGCCCGACACGCTGGACCTGTTGGCGCAAGAGCGCGGTGGTTATGTGGACGTGGACCGCAGCAGCACGCTGGACTGGGATGCGCTGCGACAGAAGATCGCCACCGACGGCATGCGCAACTCCAACTGTGTGGCCATCGCGCCGACCGCGACCATCTCCAACATCATCGGTGTGGACGCCTCCATCGAGCCATGCTTCGGCAACCTCTCGGTCAAGTCCAACCTGTCGGGCGAGTTCACGGTCATCAACAGCTACCTGGTGAAAGACCTGAAGCGCCTGGGCCTGTGGGACGACGTGATGGTCATGGACCTCAAACACTTCGACGGTTCGCTGCGTTCCATCGACCGCGTGCCGCAGGAAGTGAAGGCGCTGTACGCCACCGCCTTCGAAGTGGAACCGCTGTGGCTGGTGGAAGCCGCAGCGCGCCGCCAGAAGTGGATAGACCAGGCGCAGAGTCTGAACATCTACATGGCCGGCGCCTCGGGCAAGAAGCTCGACGACACCTACAAGCTCGCGTGGTTGCGAGGCCTCAAGACCACCTACTACCTGCGCACCACCTCGGCCACACAAGCCGAAAAATCCACCGGTCGCACCGGTCAGCTCAACGCGGTCTCGGTGCACGGCAATGATGCTTCGATGAGTGCAACTGCGGCGACTGCGGTGGCTGATGAACCTGCGACCGACATCAAGTTTTGCGCGATCGATGACCCCGGTTGCGAAGCCTGCCAATGACCTTTGCATGTGTTGTGTGTGCGTGTTGTGGTGCTGAACGTCGCGCATTCGATGCGACACCGCAACACAAAACATTCATCACACGCATGAGTCCTTTGCATTTCATGCAGACACTTCGATAATCCACCGAATTGGACACACCTATGTTGACCTGGGACGATCAAGTTACTCCCTCCTCGAAGCCCGCATCGATTCCCCTGCCACCTCACATGCCGGGTGTGCAAGCGTCACTGTCCTCCGCGACAAATCCCTCCCCCGCTTTCACTGCACCCAAGGCCACGCCGAGTGCACACCGCGTCAACGCGGCCGACAAGCGCATCATCAACGGCAAGACCGACGTCAACCAACTGGTGCCGTTCAAATACAAATGGGCTTGGGAGAAATACCTCGCCACCTGCGCCAACCACTGGATGCCGCAGGAAGTGAACATGAGCCGCGACATCGCGCTCTGGAAAGACCCGAACGGCCTGACCGAAGACGAGCGCCGCATCGTCAAGCGCAACCTCGGCTTCTTCACCACCGCCGATTCGCTGGCCGCCAACAACATCGTGCTCGGTACCTACCGCCACATCACCGCGCCCGAGTGTCGCCAGTTCCTGCTGCGCCAGGCCTTTGAAGAAGCGATCCACACGCACGCCTACCAATACATCGTGGAGTCGCTGGGCCTGGACGAATCCGAGATCTTCAACGCCTACAACGAAGTGCAGTCGATCCGCGACAAGGATGAGTTCCTGATCCCCTTCATCGAAGCGATCATGGACCCGGCTTTCGCCACCGGTTCGCCCGAGAACGACCAGACCCTGCTGAAAAGTCTGATCGTCTTCGCCTGCCTGATGGAAGGCCTGTTTTTCTATGTTGGCTTCACACAGATCCTCGCGCTGGGTCGCCAGAACAAGATGACCGGCGCCGCCGAGCAGTACCAATACATCCTGCGCGACGAGTCCATGCATTGCAATTTCGGCATCGATCTGATCAACGCGATCAAGATGGAGAACCCGATGCTCTGGACGGCTGAGTTCAAGGCCGAGATCAAGGCGCTTTTCATGAAGGCGGTTGAACTGGAGTACCGCTACGCCGAAGACACCATGCCGCGTGGCGTGCTCGGCCTCAACGCGTCCATGTTCAAAGGCTATCTGCGCTACATCGCCAACCGGCGCGCCACACAGATCGGTTTGGAGCCCATGTTCCCGAACGAAGAAAATCCGTTCCCCTGGATGAGCGAAATGATCGACCTCAAAAAGGAACGCAATTTCTTCGAAACCCGCGTGATCGAATACCAGTCTGGCGGAGCGCTTTCCTGGGACTGACACAGTCACCACCCGGGGCCGCAACCATTCATCACATGTTTTTTGAACATTCAGAACCCTGCTCCCTGCGCCCTGGCGTTGGGGTCAGGGTTTTGTCACAGGATTCAACGCCTTGGGGTCAGCCGTGGATGCATCCGCACGACCCCAGGGCCTTGAATCACTTCATCGGCACAAAGACCGACTGAAGTGCTCTTTGCAACTTGATCAAGGAGAAAACAATGGCAACTGCGAAAAAAGCCCCGGCCAAAAAGGCCGCTCCGGCAACGAAAGCCGCTCCGGCTAAAAAGGCCGCTCCGGCCAAGAAAGCCGTCGTGAAGAAGGCAGCCCCAGCGAAGAAGGCCGCTCCGGCCAAGAAAGCTGCACCGGCCAAAAAAGCCGTCGTGAAAAAGGCAGCCCCAGCGAAGAAGGCCGCTCCGGCCAAGAAAGCTGCACCGGCCAAAAAAGCTGTCGTGAAAAAGGCAGCTCCAGCGAAGAAGGCCGCTCCGGCCAAGAAAGCTGCACCGGCCAAAAAAGCCGTCGTGAAAAAGGCCGCCCCAGCGAAGAAGGCCGCTCCGGCCAAGAAAGCTGCACCGGCCAAAAAAGCCGTCGTGAAGAAGGCAGCCCCAGCGAAGAAGGCCGCTCCGGCCAAGAAAGCTGCACCGGCCAAAAAAGCCGTCGTGAAAAAGGCAGCCCCCGCAAAAAAAGCTGAGCCGGCCAAGAAGCCGGCAGCCCCTGCGGCACCAGCAGCTCAAACCAAGCTGAACCCTCAGGCTGCCTGGCCGTTCCCGACGTCCAGCAAGCCCTGAAGTCGTCCCTGCGATGACTTGACAAGCCCGGCGTGAAAGCGCCGGGCTTTTTCATTGGTGGTGTGCGTCGATCAGCCCACCAGCGTGTAGTTCTGTCCCCCGCGACTGGCGATCTTGGCCGCGCCGATGCGGTTGCCCAGCTCGGCACAGCGCGGCAACGACCAGCCTTGTGCCAGACCGTGCAGCAAGGCCGCGCGGAAGGCATCACCGCACCCCGTGGGGTCGAGCACCTCGGTCGCTTTCACACCGGGCACCAAAGTCTTGCTGCCCTGCTCCCAGACCTCACACCCGTGCTCGCCGAGGGTGACGATCAACCCCTTGACCCGCGCCGCGATGGCCTCAAAGCTCAGACCGGTGCGGTCGCTGAGCATCTTGCCCTCGTAATCGTTCACGGTGACCCAGGTCGCGAGCTCGATGAACTGCGCCAGCTCTTCGCCGTTGAACATGGGCAGACCCTGACCCGGATCGAACACGAACGGGATACCCGCGGCGTGCAGTTGCTGCGCGTGCTGCAACATGGCGTCTCGGCCATCGGGCGAGACGATGGCCAGCCGAATGCCCGCATCGGTCGGTACTGCGTTCGCATGGGCCTCGGACATCGCGCCCGGGTGAAAGGCCGTGATCTGGTTGTTGTCACGGTCGGTCATGATCATGGCCTGGGCGGTGTAGTTGTCCGAGGTCGTGCCGATGAAACGCGTGTCCACGCCCAGCCCTTGCAGTCGCCCCAGGTAGTCTTGCGCGTCGTTGCCCACCATGGCCAGCGGCACAGCCGGTGAGCCCAGCTGCCTCAGGCCATAGGCGATGTTGCCGGCACAGCCACCGTATTCGCGCCGCAGGCCCGGCACCAGGAAGGAAACGTTCAGGATGTGCAACTGGCTGGGCAGGATCTGCTCGGCAAAGCGGCCCTCAAACGTCATGATGGTGTCGAAGGCGAGCGAGCCGCAGATGAGGATGGACATGGTGGGAGTGGGAGGGTTCAGGGATAAAAAACGAGTGCACGGTAACCCGCCATGGCGCTCGCCCCGCCCTCGGCGAGCGAGAGACGCAGGCTGACCGCCTGCGTGCTCTGGGCGGGCAAGACGGCTGGCGCACCGGGCAACTCTTCCGCCAGAAAAACGCGGCGCGTTATCACGGCGTCGGCGGTGTCGGTGAGGCTGAGCTCCAGCGCCGGCATGGCCACCGGTGTGGAGGCGCTGTTCTTGAGCACCAGGTCGAAAGAGTAGAAGTTGCCCAGACGGCGGACCAGGGTCGAGCTGTCGATCACCACCGCATCGATGTTGCGTGGCGCCTGCAGCACGCACCCCGAGGGTTCGCACAACAGGTTCAGCAGGGGTACCAGAGAAGGTTGCCGGGCGGCGAGTTGATCGCGCTCCTGCACAGCCCACTGCGCCGCAAGCAACGCCGCCAAAGTCACCGCCAGCAACAGCAGCGCCGAGCGCATGCCCGGGGAACGCCAGAAGGCCTGTCGCCGGGCCTGCAGCACAAAGCCGGGCTCGACTTCCTGCACAGCCTGATCGTCTTCCAGCGAGACCCTTTCGGGTTGGGGCACAGGCGCAGGCGCAGGCGCAGATGGAGGAACAGGTGCAGGTGGTGGCGGTGCCGTTTTGACTTCGGCCTCAACGGCCCGGGAAGCGCCGGCCGCAGCGGCAGCGAACCGTTTCAGTTCCGCCTGAAAGTCCGCACCGTCATCCCGGCTCGCCACCGCCGGCGACTCCGGCTGGTTGGCCAGCTCCAGCTGGCCTTCGAAGTCCAGTGGCCCGGATTCGGCCAGCGCGTGCACGGCCTCCAGCGGCGCGAAGGGCGATTCAAACGGTGGGTCGACGGGCGCCTGCAGTGCCTGCCAGTCAGCAGCATCTTGTGCTTCCTGCTGCGGCGACCATTCTTCTGCGGGCGGCGCGAGAAGCCAGTCACCGTCGTCGATATCGGACGACGCCAACCACCCGTTTTGGGGCGTTTGACCGGACAGTTCGTTGGCATCCTCGATGACCGCGGCGCTGGGGTCCCAGGCCCCTGTGGCTTGCGGGATGGCCTCTTTGATGGCAGGGGCCAACAGCGCCTGGGTCGGAAGGTCGTTCGCTGTCTCCGATGGCACCGAGGCTGGCGCCGTGCCGGACGGTTGGGGTGATTCGGATGCCGCTGCCGGGGCCGCCGCGGGTACCAGCTGGGGTTCGGGTGCTGGCGCCTCCCAGGTCTGCAGGTACAGCGTGGCGTCGAACACATCGGCGCAGTGGCCACAACGCACCCAGCCGTCGGAGATCTTCAACTGGTCGGGCACGACCTTGAACATCGTTCCGCAAGCCGGACAACGGGTGGTGAAACTCATGCCAAGATTATTGCAGGCCGGCAGTGCCCGACCGGCCCGCCGGCCGCGACGCAGGCATCAGGCATTGCGACGCATCAAGGCTTCAGGCCTTGACCGCGGTCATCAGGATCCAGCCATCCTCTTCGTCGCTGACGGACAGAGTCACCCAGGGGGCATAGGCCTCCCTCAGTTCATCGGCCTGCCGCGCCAGAATGCCGGCCAGCACCAGGTGCCCACCGGCGCGCACATGGCTGCAAAGCAGCGGCGCCAGCACCTTCAGCGGCGTGGCCAGGATGTTGGCCAGCACCAGGTCGTATTCGCCCAGTGCCCGGTCGGGCAGACCCGCATTCAGCTGGGCGTGATTGGCCGCGGCGTTGAGCCGCGTGGCTTCGACCGCAGCGGGGTCGATGTCGACCGCGTCGATCTCGCGCGCCCCGTGCTTGGCCGCACCGATGGCCAGGATGCCCGAACCACAACCGTAGTCGAGCACCCGCTGCCCCTGCGCACCCTGTCGCGCCGTCCAGCGCAGACACATGCGCGTCGTCGGATGGGTCCCTGTGCCGAACGCCAGGCCCGGATCGAGCCGGATCACCTGCTGCGCCGCGGCGGGCGGTTCGTGCCAGCTCGGCACGATCCAGAAGGTGGGCGTGATCTCCACCGGGTCGAACTGCGACTGGGTCAGACGCACCCAATCCTGCTCGACCACGGCCTGCACACTCAGCACCTCACAGCCTTCAAAAAAGTCCTGCACGATCAACAACGCCGCCGCTTCGCGCGCTTCGGCTTCGGTCTGGAACAGCGCCACCACGCGCGAGCGGTTCCAGCCGGCCTTGGGCGCCGGCATGCCCGGCTCGCCAAACAGCGCCTGCTCGGACGGCGTCAGGGCATCTGCGTCCTCCACCGAGACGCTCAAGGCGTCCAGCGCCACCAAGGCATCGCTGACCATCTCTACCGCGGCTTCAGGGGCCAGCAAGACCAACTCATACAGGGAGGACATGGGGTGAATTTCGAACAGTCAACGAAACCTCAACAAATGAGGAGAGATTTCCCGAGCACACCGCGGAACCGGCTTTGCCGGGCCGCAGGTGTTTCCCCCTGAGGGGAAGGCGCCGAAGGCCCTTCGGGGGAGAGGCTTACCTCTCACGCTGGGACAACCACTCTTCAAGGTAGTGGATGTTGGTGCCACCGGTCACAAAACTGGCGTCGACCATCAGTTCGCGGTGCAGCGGGATGTTGGTCTTGATGCCTTCGATCACGGTTTCGGCCAGCGCTGTGCGCATGCGCGCCAAGGCCTGTTCACGCGTATCGCCGTGCACGATGATCTTGCCGATCATCGAATCGTAGTTCGGCGGCACGAAGTAGTTGGCGTAGGCGTGCGAGTCGACACGCACCCCCGGCCCTCCGGGCATATGCCAGGTGGTGATGCGGCCCGGCGAGGGCGTGAACTTGTAGGCGTCTTCGGCGTTGATCCGGACCTCGATGGCGTGGCCGCGCAACTGGATCTGGCGCTGCGTGAAGGGCAGCTTCTCGCCAGCCGCCACCGCGATCTGGGTGCGCACGATGTCCACGCCCGTGATCCATTCGGTCACCGGGTGTTCCACCTGCACGCGGGTGTTCATCTCGATGAAATAGAACTCGCCGTTTTCAAACAGGAACTCGAAGGTGCCCGCACCCCGGTAGCCGATTTTCTTGCAGGCGGCCGCGCAGCGCTCACCGATCTTTTCGATCAGGCGACGAGGGATGCCGGGCGCCGGCGCTTCTTCGATCACCTTCTGGTGGCGCCGCTGCATGGAACAGTCGCGCTCGCCGAGGTACACCGCGTTGCGGTGCGTGTCCGCCATCACCTGGATCTCGATGTGGCGCGGGTTCTGGAGAAACTTCTCCATGTACACCTCGGGGTTGCCGAAAGCGGCCCCGGCCTCGGCCTTGGTGGTCTGCACCGCGTGCAGCAGCGCCGCCTCGGTGTGCACGACGCGCATGCCGCGACCGCCACCACCGCCCGCCGCCTTGATGATGACCGGGTAGCCCACCGCCTTGGCGGTGCGCTTGATGATGACCGGATCATCGGGCAAGGCGCCGTCCGAACCGGGCACGCAAGGCACGCCGGCGCGGATCATGGCCTGTTTGGCCGACACCTTGTCGCCCATCAGGCGAATCGACTCGGGCGATGGACCGATGAAGGTGAACCCGCTCTGCTCGACCCGCTCGGCGAAATCGGCGTTCTCCGACAGGAATCCGTAGCCGGGGTGAATGGCTTCGGCGTCGGTCACCTCGGCCGCGGAGATGATGGCGGGCATGCTGAGGTAGCTCTGCCCCGAAGCCGCCGGCCCGATACAGACCGACTCATCCGCCAGGCGCACATACTTGGCATCGCGATCGGCTTCGGAATAAACCATCACCGCCTTGATGCCCATCTCACGGCAAGCGCGCTGGACCCGCAAGGCAATTTCACCCCGGTTGGCGATCAGGATTTTTTTGAACATGGGCCGACCACTTATTCGATGACAAACAGGGGCTGGCCGTATTCGACGGCCTGACCGTTGTCCACCAGGATCTGCTTGACGGTGCCACTCTTATCGGCCTCGATCTCGTTGAGGATCTTCATGGCCTCGACGATGCAGATGGTCTCGCCTTCCTTGATCGTGTCGCCGACTTCAACAAATGCCTTCGCGCCAGGGCTGGACGAGCGGTAGAAGGTGCCGACCATGGGCGATTTGACGGTGTGCCCGGCAGGCTCGGCCGCCACGATGGCGGGCGCTGCCGCCACCTCGACCGCCGGCGTTGCTGCCACGGAGGGCGCCGGAACAGCCGGGGCCATGGTGTAGGTCACCGGGGCATGCATGCCGACCGGCGCGCTCTTGACGATGCGAACCTTGCCTTCGGCCTCCGTGATTTCCAGCTCGGACACGTTCGACTCGGACACCAGGTCAATCAGTGTCTTCAGTTTTCTCAGATCCATGATTACTCCAACGAAAATCTGTCAAATCCAACCATTTGCACTCAAGTTCCTTGAACATGCATGCAGCCGGCCAAATGGGGTGCCGCAGTGTACACGAAGCGACCCATTCCAGACCTCATGGAACGCAGGCGCATGACACCATGGACAAACTGAAGAAACGACCGTTTCGCGGCAATTTATGCGACTTTATCCCTTTTTCCGCCAGATTTGAGTCGTCATGACCAACGGCATGTGTGCCTGTTTTTTGGAGCGGAAGTATCCCCGTCCCGCGCCATCTGTCAAGCCAGCTGCGCCCACAAATCCAGATCGGTCTGGCTGACTTTGCCCACCTTTTGATGCAGCACCACGCCCGATCGATCGAACACGACGGTGTAGGGCAGGCCACCACCGGGATTGCCCAGGATCCGGCTGAGCTCGGTACCGGCAAAGCCAACCATGCCCACCGGAAATGCCAGCGGCAATTTCTGAAGGAAGCTGCGCACCGCAGGCAGCTGGTCGACGGCCAGTCCCACCACCTGCCATCCCCGCGCCTGGTGCTCGCGGTAGAACGCATTCAGCATCGGCAATTCCTCGACGCAGGGCGGACACCAGGTGGCCCAGAAGTTCACCAGCAAAGGGCGACCGCGAAAGCGCTCCAGCGCCAGCGGCTGGCCGTCGGGGTCTTCAAAACGCGAAGCCCAGAACTCGGCCTCGGCGTCGGACAACACCGGCTGCGGCTGGTGACGCCACAGCGCCAGCCCGGCCCCGGCGGCGCCTGCGGCCGCCGCCACGCCCAACATCCACGCGGTTCGTCGATTCATGCTCATGCGGAATTTTCCTCGGTTCCCTGGGTCATCAAATCGCGCAAGGCCTGTGCGTCTCCGCGCGGCTTGCGGCCCTGCCCGTCCGGTTTGAGCGCCCCACGCAGATCGTCCAGGTCGTGCACCAGAAGATGGATCAGCACCCATTGCCCCAGTTCCTCACTGCGCACGCGCAAGGTCAACACATCCACCGGCTCGCCGCGCCAGCCCATGACCGTGCCCGGGCGGTAATCCACCCGGCGATCGAGCAAGGCCCATTCGGCCGCCTTGGGATCGTCGCAGAACAGCTGGATATGGATGTCGCTGTGCTGGGTCGCGGTGCCGTGCCAGACAGCGCCGCTCAAATGCGGCCTGAAATCCGCCAGCCGGTCCAGCCAGATCAGGGCCTCCCGCCGCAACACCTGCAACTCGATCGCCTGGGTGTCGGCGCAAAAAATGGCGATGTGCTCGCGCACCGCTGCGTCCAGCGTCGCGTTGTCGGGCCAGAGCCCGCGCGATGACAAGCCGAGTTGCTTGCCGGCATGGCGCTTGGCCGCCGCGTATTCGAGCCCTTCTTCCACCACGAGGCGCGCAGCCACGGCGGCAATTTCTGCGGTGGGACCGGTCCGATCAACTTGCATCGAGGCATTTTGCCTGCTGGCCCGCGCCCATGCCGCCAAGGACAGCTTTGGTCTGCCGGCCAGCAGGGTTGGTCCCCCTAGAATCACAGGATGCATATTCATATCCTCGGCATTTGTGGCACGTTCATGGGCGGTCTGGCCGCGCTCGCCCGCGAGGCCGGCCACCGCGTCACCGGTTGTGACGCCGGCGTCTACCCCCCCATGAGCGACCAGCTCCAGGCGCTGGGCATCGACCTGATCGAAGGCTTTGGTGCTGACCAGATGGCGCTGGCACCCGACATGTTCGTGGTCGGCAACGTGGTGAGCCGGGGACGACTGCCCGATGGAAGCCCGAAGTTTCCGCTGATGGAGGCCATCCTGGACGCTGGCGCTGCGTACACCAGCGGTCCGCAGTGGCTGGCCGAACACGTGTTGCAAGGTCGTCATGTGCTGGCGGTGGCCGGCACCCACGGAAAGACCACCACCACGGCCATGCTGACCTGGATCCTGGAGGCCAACGGCCTGAACCCGGGCTTTCTGGTCGGCGGTGTGCCGATGAACTTCGGCGTCTCGGCACGTTTAGGCCAATCGGTGGCCAGCAGTGCCCGTTTTGCCGCCGGGCCCCCCCAAGGCAAAACAGCCCCCTGGGGGGGCAGCGACCCGCGCAGCGGCGGAGCGTGGGGGCCCACATTCGTCATCGAAGCCGACGAATACGACACCGCGTTCTTCGACAAGCGCAGCAAGTTCGTGCACTACCGCCCGCGCACGGCCATCCTGAACAACCTTGAATTCGACCACGCGGACATCTTCGACGACCTCAAGGCCATCGAGCGCCAGTTCCACCACCTCGTGCGCACGGTAC
The DNA here is from genome assembly GCA_001770705.1 of Burkholderiales bacterium GWF1_66_17. Taxonomy (GTDB): domain Bacteria; phylum Pseudomonadota; class Gammaproteobacteria; order Burkholderiales; family Burkholderiaceae_C; genus Hydrogenophaga. The sequence continues at coordinate 82,890 of MERT01000023.1, forward strand.
CGGGCTCGGGCCGGGTGGTGGTCAATGGACTCGAAGAAAGCCTGGACCGGGTGCTGCACCAGGGCCTGTGGAGCGAAGTGCGCAGCTTTGGCGCCGCGGTCAGCGACTTCACTGCGGTTGGCGAACCCCATGCCTTTGATGTGCTGGAACGGGGTCAAACCGTGGCCCGGGTGGAGTGGGCACTCACCGGCGTGCACAACCAGCTCAACGCACTCGCCGCCATCGCTGCCGCGCAGCATGTGGGCGTTGCGCCGGACGCCGCAGCCCATGCGCTGGGCCGGTTCGAGAATGTGCGCCGCCGCATGGAGGTGCGTGGCACCGTCGCCCGTCCGGGCGGCGCCATCACGGTGTACGACGATTTTGCCCACCACCCGACCGCCATTCGCACCACGCTGGACGGTCTGAGGCGCCGCCTGGATCAGAAGCTCACATCGGGCGGTCGCATCCTCGCGGTGTTCGAGCCGCGCAGCAACACCATGAAGCTGGGCACCATGAAGTCACAACTGCCCTGGAGCCTGCATGCGGCCGATCTGGCGTTCTGCCACGCCGGCGGCCTTGACTGGGATGCAGTGGAAGCCCTTCAACCCATGGGCGAACGTGCCCAGGTGGCCCGCTCCATCGATGAACTGGTGGCTCAAGTGGTGGCCGCCGCGCGCGACGGAGACCACGTGGTCTGCATGAGCAATGGTGGTTTTGGCGGCATCCACGCCCGCCTGCTGTCAGCCCTCGGGACGGCCTGAATCGGCGCGGTGCTTCAGTAGCCGAGCGACTGCGTCACCAGATCCACAGACACCACCGGCTTGGCCAGCGCGGCGCTGGTGGCACGGGCGAACGTCATGGCCCATTCGCGGTGGGCCGCTTCGCGAAAGTGCGCTTCACCTGCGGCCTGCGCCACACACAACACCTTGTCGGCCGTCAGCACCTTGCCGGTCAGGCGGATCGGCTCACACCCCAGTGTGGTGAACTGTTCGTCGAGCCAGGATCGGGCCTGGTCGTGCGGCATGGGCTGCACCTCCTCCAGGTCAAAGCGGTAGGTGGATGTTTCACCCCAGGTCACGGTGACTTGGCTGCGCATACGGACAACTCCTCGGTGTGGATCTTGGTCAGATCTTGATTGTGCCTTGGCGCGTCGGGACTGACCAGCAACCGCCCCCGTCAGGAGCGCAGCGTTGAAGGTGGCGACGCCTCCCCGGGTGCAACGGACGCGGTCGAGACACGCAAAGGCGAGTGCGGTGCCTCGCGCAGAATGCTGGAGGGTGGCATCTGCTCGGTCAGTCCCACGCGCGAACGCAGGTCGCTCTCGTGATCGCCCTGGTCAAACTGCAGCGCCGTCATCGCGCGCCGCGCAGCGGGCTCGGCCCGGCGCGCGCTGTCGGCGTCCGTGGTCAGACCACCCGCGTGGTAGAGCACCGCCAGATGGTGCGCCAACTCGGATGCTTCGACGCCGGTGCGCTCGCGCAACTGGTCAAAGCAGGTCGGGGTCACCAGCAGCTCGCGCATGAGGAGCAGGTGCACCTCGTCAAACCAGCGCGCCGGGACATGCGGAACCCGCCGCAAATAGACCGTCTTTTCGCGGTAACGCTCCGGCAACACATCCAGGCGTGTGCGCACGGCGTAGGTCCACATGACCCGGTGCAATGGCAACCGGATGAAGGATGAAGGAATCTCGCGCGACAACCCGGGACGCTGCACCCACTCGGCCATGGCCAGATCCACCGGACGGGCCGGGATCAGCAAACCGGCCTGCCAGCGCTCGAAATCGATCACCGCCAGCAGCTTGCCTTCATGCACGATGTGCACCACGCCTTTGAAGAGCCCGTTGCGCTTCACCACCTCGGCCCCGAGTGCAAACTGGCTGCGCAGCGGTCGCAGCCAGGCTTCAAAACGCTGCAGGCGCTGGCGCACGCTGAGTTCGTCGTCCGCCTCGAAAAACTCGGCCGACGCGAAACCCTCGGGCAAGGGCGTGGCGAAGGCGAGCGGTCGATCCACCTCGGCGCGGTTGAGCGTCAGGCGCTCGCCACTCCCGAACGGGTGGCGGATGACAACCTCGTCCCGACCCAGCACGTCGACCGACGCGCCATTGATCATCCAGGCGTCGGCCAGATGGGGGTCGCAGCTTCGCCACTGCGGCCAGCCTTCATGCACCTGGGCGGCCCAGGCTTGCAGCCTCAGACCCGCCGGATCGGCAAACCCCAACAGTCCCAGACGCAATACCGGTTGCTCCACTCCAACTCCCGACAACTCTGGCCTCCCTGTCCGCGAGGCGCGCGGACGCCAGAAGGCTCTACCGCTTTCCTATCGGCACGAAGGCCAGAATATCAAGGGCCTTGAACCGAGACAACGTGCCCTGGCGTGCAAACTTCACGGTTCTGCCCGGTTCGACACAGGACTTGCCCCGCACGGGGGCAACACTGTCGCACACCCATTCGACATCAAGGCTTCCGCTGGCGCGCGCCCTGCACGGCAGCAGAGAGCACCTCCAACGCCTCCAGCGAATCGGACCAGCCCAGACAGGCGTCGGTGATGCTCTGACCGTAGGCCAGCTTGCTGACATCGTCTTTGCCAGGGGTGAACTTCTGTGCGCCCGCTTCAATGTGACTTTCGATCATCACGCCGAACACGCTGCGCGAGCCGCCTGCGATCTGTGCCGCGATATCGCGCGCTACATCGAGCTGCTTTTCGTGCTGTTTGCTGCTGTTGGCGTGGCTGCAGTCCACCATCAGGCGCGGGGCGAGCTTGGCGGCTTCGAGCTCCTTGACCGCCGCAGCCACGTGGCCGGCATCGTAGTTGGGCGCCTTGCCTCCTCGCAGGATCACGTGGCAGTCCTTGTTGCCGTTGGTCTGCACGATCGCGACCTGGCCGTTCTTGTGCACCGAGAGGAAGTGGTGGCCACGCGCGGCGGCCTGAATCGCGTCGGTCGCGATGCGGATGTTGCCGTCGGTGCCGTTCTTGAAGCCGATCGGTGCCGACAGGCCCGAGGCCAGTTCGCGGTGCACCTGGCTCTCGGTGGTGCGCGCGCCGATGGCGCCCCAGCTGATGAGGTCACCGATGTACTGCGGTGAGATCACGTCGAGGAACTCGCTGCCGGCCGGCAGGCCCAGGCGGTTGATCTCGATCAGCAACTGGCGCGCGATGCGCAGGCCTTCGTCGATGCGGAAGCTCTGATCCAGGTAGGGGTCGTTGATCAGCCCCTTCCAGCCCACCGTGGTGCGTGGCTTCTCGAAATACACGCGCATCACGATCTCCAGCGTGTCGGCGTACTTCTCGCGCAGCGGTTTGAGGCGGCGCGCGTAGTCCAGCGCAGCGGCCGGGTCGTGGATCGAGCACGGGCCAATCACCACCAGCAGGCGGTCGTCCTGCCCGTGCAGCATGTTGTGAATGGACTTGCGCGTCTGGCTGATGAGGGCCTCCACCGGCGTGCCGCCGATGGGGAAAAAGCGGATCAGGTGTTCGGGAGGCGGGAGCACGGTGATGTCCTTGATGCGTTCGTCGTCGGTCTGACTGGTCTTGTCGGCGGGACGCGAATGCCAGGCATCGGCTCTGGCGGGGGTGGCTTTGGCGTTCATCAGGGAGCTCCTCGGTGGGGGTTGCGGAGAAAACGGAAGAAGAAAAACAGGGGCCAAAAAAAACCGCCGGGCTTGTGGCTCCGGCGGTTTTGTCGAGATTCGGTGATGCGCTTACAGCTTCGCCTCTCGTCCGCCGGGGACTGAGAACCAAAAATAAAAGCCGAAAGCGAAGCGCTGTTGCATAAGTTTGGAATGTAGCACAGGCGGCTTGACACGCGTCTTACACCCCGCCGCCGACTTCAGGCCCAGACGACGCCGCGCAGCGCCCAACCCATCAACGCGCAGGCCACGATGACGCGGATCACACCCTGCTGGAACCGGATCAGCGCCAACGCAGCCACCGCCACCAGAACCAGCGCCACCCAGTCCGGTCGCCTCCAGCCGTTCGCGGCGACGCCCGCCGGGTAGGCCACATGGGCCAAGAAGAACAGCGCCAGGCTGGCGATCACACCCACCACGGCCGCGGTGATCGCGGTCAGCGGCGCGGTGAAATGCAGCTTGCCGTGCGTGCGCTCCACCAGCGGGCCGCCCGCCAGGATGAAGACGAACGAAGGCAGAAAGGTGAACCAGGTGACCACCACCGCAGCCAGGGCTGCGCCGAGGAACAGCGCGTCCGGCCCCAGCACCTGCTGGCCCCAGCCGCCCAGAAAGCCCACGAAGGCCACCACCATGATGAGCGGCCCCGGCGTGGTTTCCCCCAGCGCCAGACCGTCGATCATCTGTGGCCCGAGCAACCAGCCGTGCTCCACCACCGCGCCCTGGTACACATAAGGCAACACCGCATAGGCGCCGCCGAAGGTCAGCAGCGCCGCCTTGGTGAAAAACCAGCCCATGACAGCCAACGTGCCGCTCCAGCCTTGCCAGGCCACCAGTGCGCCCATGGGCAGCGTCCACAGAGCCGCGCCCGTCAGCAGCACGCGGACCAGCCGCGCGCGGCTGAAGCGCGCATGTGCGGGGGTGGGCGTGTGGTCGTCGATGACCGCCGGCAGGTGGACGCCATCGGTCACCGCGGCGGTGTGCCCGCTGCCGGCGCGCGCAAACTGCGCCGGCGCCCAGCGCCCGCCCAGCCAGCCCAACGCCAGCGTCGCCAGCACCACGGCCGGAAAGGGCACCGAAAACACCGCGATGGCCACAAAGCTGCCCACGGCAATGGCCCACAGCAGCGGCGCGCGCCGGGGATGCCGCAGCGTCTTGCCGCCCATGCGGTGCACCGCCTGCAGCACCAGCGCCGCCACCGCCGGCTTGATGCCATAGAGCAGGCCCGCCACCCACGCCACCTGGCCGTACACCACATAGACCCAGCCCAGGCTGATCAGGATCAGCAGCGAGGGCAACACGAACAGCACGCCGGCCACCACACCACCCCAGCTGCGGTGCAGCAGCCAGCCGATGTAGGTGGCGAGCTGCTGCGCCTCCGGCCCGGGCAGCAGCATGCAGTAGTTGAGCGCGTGCAGGAACCGCTGCTCGCTGATCCAGCGCTTTTCCTCCACCAGCTCGCGGTGCATGACGGCGATCTGCCCCGCCGGCCCGCCAAAACTGATGAAACCCAGCTTGAACCAGAAACGCAAGGCCTCCCGGAAATTCACGGTGCGCGCAGTGTTCATGCCGGTCTCCAGTTGTGGGTTTCTGCGTTGCCGCCCAGTTGATCGCAGCACCACGCGTAGAGCGCGTCGTACACCGGGATCATGGCCGCCAGCAGGGCATGGTCGTTGTCGGCGTGGCGGCGCGACATGCCCAGCGATACCGCCAGCAAGCCCGCTGCGGGAGCGGCCAGATCCAGCCGGTCGGTGTCGGCTCCGCGCACGATGTGGGCCAGGCGTTGAAGCGCCGGCAGCTCCAGACCAAACGCGCCCAGCAAACTGTCGAAGCTGCAACGTTCGCCCTCGTGCGAAATGGGCGCACCGGGCAGGTCGAAGGCGATGGCGTTCAGGCGCACGGCCTGCTCCAGCACCTCGCCCGTGGGTGCAAAGAAAAACTCTGCCTCGCGGTCGATGAAACGGCGGATCAGCCAGGGACAGGCGATGCGGTCGATCTTGGGGCGCTCGCGCGTGATCCATCGCGAACGGCCAACGCCGGTGACACCCAGATCCGGACGCTGGCGCAGCCGCGGTGCTGGCGTGGCCTGCCAGCTGGTCAGCAGGTCCGGGTCATCCACCCCGGGCTCACCGCCTTCGATGCCCCCCAGCAGGTAGCGTGCGTCCCAGCCCGCAGCGCGCAACCGCGCCGCGGCGTTCTGACTGACTTCGTGGCCGTACAAACAATACAGCACCACGGCCTGTGGCGTTCTGTGCCGCATCCAGCCGACCAGCGCATCCGGTGCCACATGCTGGGACAGCGGCAGCCGGTGCAGGCTCTGTGCGAAGCGTTCTGGGCGCCGCACGTCGAGAATCAAGGGGGTGTCGGGTTGCCCGAGCAGCGCCGCCAACGCGGCTGGGCTGACAGCGTGTGAGGAATTTGTGTCGACGGTTTCCATGGTTGGCACTCCACATCAGGTGGTGGCCAGCACTTGGACGAAAACCGTCTATTCCGCAAGGAACTCGGGAGGCTGTTTTCCCGATGGACAAATGATATCAAAGCGGCCGCAGCGGGGCCAGCGAGGCAGGCTGGGAAACCCGCCCAGCCTCCGCAGGTTCAGGCGGTGCCGCCGACGGTCAACCCGTCGATGCGCAAGGTGGGCTGGCCCACGCCCACTGGCACGCTCTGGCCTTCCTTGCCGCAGGTGCCCACGCCGCTGTCCAGCCGCATGTCGTTGCCGATCATGCTGATCTTCTTGAGCGATTCCGGGCCACTGCCGACCAGCGTGGCGCCCTTGACCGGGTACTGGATCTGGCCGTTTTCCACCCAGTAGGCCTGGCTGGCGGAGAACACGAACTTGCCGCTGGTGATGTCGACCTGACCACCGCCGAAGTTGGTGGCGTACAGGCCCTTCTTGATGCTGGCCACGATTTCTTCGGGGCTCTTGTCGCCGCCCAGCATGTAGGTGTTGGTCATGCGCGGCATGGGCACATGGGCGTAGCTTTCGCGCCGACCATTGCCGGTGGGCTTCAGGCCCATCAGGCGTGCGTTCATCGCGTCCTGGATGTAGCCGCGCAGGATGCCGTCTTCGATCAGCACGTTTTTCTGCGTCGGGCAGCCTTCGTCGTCCACGTTGAGCGAGCCGCGGCGGTCGGCCATGGTGCCGTCGTCGAGCACGGTCACGCCCTTGGCCGCCACGCGCTGGCCGACGCGGCCGGCAAACGCGCTGGAGCCCTTGCGGTTGAAGTCGCCTTCGAGCCCGTGGCCCACCGCCTCGTGCAGCAACACGCCCGGCCAGCCCGAACCCAGCACCACGGTCATTTCACCCGCGGGCGCGGGCCGCGCGTCAAGGTTGGTGAGCGCTGCGTCCACGGCTTCGTCCACGTAAGACTGGACCATGGCGTCGTCAAAATACGCCAGACCGAAGCGGCCACCGCCACCCGAAGAACCGACTTCGCGCCGGCCCTTCTGTTCGGCAATCACCGTGACCGACAGGCGGATCAGCGGGCGCACGTCGGCGGCCATGGTGCCGTCGGCACGCGCCACCAGCACCACGTCGTGCTCGGCCGCCAGGCCCGCCATGACCTGCACCACGCGCGGGTCCTTGGCCTTGGCGAGTTTTTCAACCTTCTCCAGCAGCGCAACCTTGGCGGTGCTGTCAAGCGTACCGATCGGATCCAGGCCGGGGTAGAGCGAACGCGATTTCGCGACCTTGGTGGCCGGCGTGCGCACCTTGCGATCCTGGCCCTGGGCCGTGATCGTGCGCACGGTGTGCGCCGCATCCAGCAAAGAGGCCCAGGAAAGGTCGTCCGAATACGCGAAAGCGGTCTTTTCACCACTGACGGCTCTCACGCCCACGCCCTGGTCGATGCTGAAGCTGCCGGTCTTGACGATGCCTTCTTCCAGGCTCCAACCCTCGCTGCGCGTGGTCTGGAAATAGAGGTCGGCGTCGTCCGCGCCACGCGACATGATTTCACCCAGTGCGCGCTGCAAATGGGAGGGGGTCAAACCAAAGGGATCGAGCAAGAGGCTCTGGGCGCTGGACAAACGGGCCAAGGTGGGTTCGCGTGCAATCATGGGGCCATTGTAAGAAGGACAGCGTTCGCACGCTGGCGGCGTGGTCTTGCCAGGCGCTGCACGCCTCAGGATCGCGCGCCGCGCAAGAGCTGCAGCAGCGCCGCGTCGTCCAGATCGGCCATGCCGGCGGCATGCGCCTGCTCGAACACACCGGCAACACGCTCGCCCAGCGGCCCGGCAAAACCGGCCGCGCGCGCGGCCTGCACCGCCAGCCGGGTGTCTTTTTCCAGCAGGGTCACGTGGGCACGCGGCGCCAGGTCGCCCGCAATGGCGCGGCGCATGCGGTCCGAGCCGATCCAGCTCTGGCCGCTGGATTGTTCGATCACGTCCAGCGTCGTCGACAAGTCCAGCCCCAGGCGTTCGGCCAGCGCGAGCACCTCGGCGGCACCCACCAGGTTGATGCCGGCGAGCAGGTTGTTGACCAGCTTGGTGCGGGCGCCATCGCCAACACGCTCGCTGATGCGAAACACCTTGGTGGACAGGGCGGCGAGCAGCGGCGCATGGCGCTCCAGCACCCCGTCGGGCGCAGCCACGATCAGGCTCATGCGTCCGTCGCGAGCCCGCACCGGTCCGCCGGACATGGGCGCATCGATGCAGTCCAGCCCCTGCGCCCACAGCACTTCGGCCAGCGCTTCGGTGTCCTGGGGTGCGATGGTCGGGCACAGCATCACGGCCTGGCCGCTGTGCAGGGAAGCAGCGGCGCCGCCAGCACCAAAGAGCACGTCATGCGACTGCGCTGCGTCCACCACGCAGACGATCAACACGCCGTCGGCCACCAGCGCACGGGCTGCCGTCTCAGGGGTGTCGGCGAGGCAGGCGCCGGCTTCCAGCGCCTGTTGCTGGCGCACGGGGTCGATGTCGCACACCACCACCGACCAGCCCAGTTCACACAGGCGCGCGACCATGGCGCCACCCATGTTCCCGGCGCCCACGATCGCCACCCGGCAAGCAGGCAGGTGCATGGCGACGCCTTCGCCCACTGGCGACGGGATGCGAACCCCTCGCATGGGGCTCATGACTGCATCAGGCGTTTGGACTTGGCCACCGACATCAGAATGCCCAGACAGACGCCCAGCGTCACCATCGCCGTGCCCCCGTAACTGATGAACGGCAAAGGCACCCCCACCACCGGCAGGATGCCGCTCACCATGCCCATGTTGACGAAGGCGTAGACGAAGAAGTTGGCGGTCATGGCAGCGGCCACCAGGCGCGAAAACAGGGTTGGTGCCTCCACCGCGATGATCAACCCGCGGATCAGCAGGAAGAGAAAGGCCGCCATCAGCGCCAGCGTCCCCACCAGACCGAATTCCTCGGAAAACGCCGCGAAGATGAAGTCGGTGGTGCGCTCGGGAATGAACTCCAGGTGGGTCTGCGTGCCCTGCATGAAGCCTTTGCCCCAGACGCCGCCGGAGCCGATGGCGATCATGCCCTGGATGATGTGGAACCCCTTGCCCAGCGGATCCTTGAACGGATCGAGCAGCGTGCACACGCGCTGGCGCTGGTATTCGTGCAGGACGCGCCAGTCCACATCGGGCGCGCACCACTGGGGTTCCATCGCGATCAGCGTGACCACCCCCACCAGTCCCAGCAGCACCGGCGGAATGATCAGCTTCCAGCTCAGCCCGGCAAAGAAGATGACCGCCAGGCCGGAGGCCATCACCAGCAAGGTGGTGCCCAGGTCGGGCTGCTTGAGGATGAGCGCCGCCGGTATCGCCAGCAACAAGCCCGCCACCACAAAATCCAGCGGCTTGAGCTGGCCCTCGCGGCGCTGGAACCACCAGGCCAGCATCAAGGGCATGGCCACCTTCATGAGTTCACTGGGCTGGATCACCACGCCCACATTGAGCCAGCGCTGGGCCCCCTTTTTCTGTATGCCAAACAGGAACACCGCCAGCAGCAAGGCCACCCCGACCACGTACATCGGGACTGCCAGCGCCATCAGGCGCTGCGGCGACACCTGGGACACCAGAAAAAGCACCCCGGCAGCGAGCATCATGTTGCGGCCGTGGCTGGTGAAGCGCGAGCCGTGATCGAAACCCACCGAATACATGGTCATCAGGCCCGCGCACGCGAGCAGCAGGATGGCAAAAACCAGCGGCACATCAAACCCCTGAAAGATCGGGGCGATGCGCTGCAGCAGGGTGGGTTTGTCAAAGACGACGGCCATGGGCACCGATTATCCTTCGGCAATGAACCCCGTCACCACCCTGCCGCCAGAGACCACCCACCTGCTCTACCTGCACGGCTTCCGCTCGTCACCCCGATCGGTGAAAGCGCAAAAGGTGGCGACTCGGGTGCACACCCGACATCCGCACGTCACCTGGTGGTGCCCGCAACTGCCGCCTTCGCCCGCGGCCGCCACCGCCCTGATCCGGCAAGGCACCGCCAGCTGGCCGCGCGGACAGATGGCCGTGGTGGGCTCGTCACTAGGCGGCTTTTACGCCCGCTGGCTGGCCCTTCAGACCGGCTGCCGCGCGGTGCTGCTCAACCCGACCGTGCACCCGTCGCGCGATCTGGCGACATACATCGGGGAACAGACGGCCTGGCACGATCCGCAGGAGCGCTTCTTTTTTGAACCCGCCTTTGTGGACGAGCTGCGCGCGCTGGAGGCCGACATCCAGCGTCTGGCGCCACGGCACCCGGCGACGCCGCAGCGCCAGTTCGCCATCGTGGCGCAGGGCGACGAGGTGCTGGACTGGCGGGAAATGCAGTCTTTCTGTGCCGGCGGTACGCTGCGCCTGCTGCCCGGCAGCGACCACGCCATCAGCGATTTCGACGACCACATCGACGCCGTGTTCGCCTTTCTCGACCTCCAGCGCTGAGCCCGACAGGTCAAAACCGCCCGCATGGGACAATCCAGTCCTATGCACATTCTGTTCGACGACGCCGGCAAACTGCTGACCGGCCGCCTCATGTCCGAAGCCGAAAGTTCCCTGCAGGTGGAGCTGGATTCGGGCAAACGGGTCAAAGTCAAGTCCGCCAACGCGCTGCTGCGCTTTGACAAACCCGCCCCCGCCCAGCTGATGCCCGCGGCCACCGCGCTGGCCGAGACCATGGAGCTGGAGCTGGCCTACGAATTCGCCCCGGAAGGGGAGTTCGGGTTTGCCGAACTGGCGCAGGAATATTTCAGCGCCAGCGCCGGTACCGAACAGCAGGTGGCGGCCCTGCTCTGCCTGCAGGGCGCCCCGCACTACTTCCGGCGCGCCGGCAAGGGCCGCTACAAGAAAGCGCCACCCGAGATCCTGGCGCAGGCGCTCGCCGGCATCGAGAAAAAGAAACAGATGCAGGCCCAGATCGAAGCCTGGGCGGCCGAGCTGGCCAGCGGGCAATGCCCCGAGCCGGTGCGCCAGCAGCTCTACAAGATCCTGTTCAAGCCGGACAAGAACGCGCCCGAATACAAGGCCGTGGTGGAAGCGGCGCGCAACAGCCACACCGCGCCGCTCACACTGCTGCAAAACGCCGGCGCCATCGCCAGCGCCTACCAGTTCCACTGGCAGCGATTCCTGTTCGACCAGTTCCCCAAAGGCACCGGCTTCCCAGCGTTGCAAGCCCCCGCCATCGCCGACGAGCTGCCGCTGGCCACCGTGCAGGCTTTTTCCATTGACGATTCGCACACCACCGAAATCGACGACGCGCTCTCGTTGCAGGGGCTGGGCAGTGGCTCGGTCACGCTGGGCATCCACATTGCGGCACCCGGTCTCGCGGTGCTGCCCGACAGCCCCATCGACCAGGTGGCACGCAACCGCCTGTCCACGGTCTACATGCCGGGCCACAAGATCACCATGCTGCCCGACGAGGTGGTGCAGGCCTACACGCTGATGGCCGGGCGCGACTGCCCCGCCGTCTCGCTCTACGTCAGCTTTGACGAGGCCACGCTGGAGCCCAAGGACAGCCGCACCGTGCTGGAGCGGGTACCGATCGCGCACAACCTGCGCCACGACCAGCTCGACACCGTGATCACCGAAGACTGGCTGACCGGCCAGGCACCGGCCAGCGCCGCGATCGCCGAAGCCCATCTTGAAGCGCTTCAGCCGCAGCTGGCCTTCATCTTCCGCCTGGCGCGCCATCTGAAGGCGCAGCGCGAGGTGGTGCGCGGCAAGCCGGAAAACTTCAACCGGCCGGACTACACCTTCCGCCTCGAAGGCGTGACGGGCAGCGAGCCCGCGGGCGACGAAACCGTGGTGATCGGCACGCGCCAGCGCGGCGCGCCGCTCGACCTGATGGTGGCCGAGGCCATGATCCTGGCCAACAGCACCTGGGGCAACTGGCTCGCCGACTGCGGCGTGCCCGGCATCTACCGCAGCCAGGCCAGCCTGGCGCCCGGCGTGAAAGTGCGCATGGGCACCAAGGCGCAGCCGCACGCGGGCATCGGCGTCAAGAGCTACGCCTGGAGCACCTCGCCCCTGCGCCGTTACGTGGACATGGTCAACCAGTGGCAGATCATTGCCTGCGCGCGCCACGGCAAGACCGCCGCGCTCGCCGCGCCGTTCAAGCCCAAAGACGCCAACCTGTTCGCCATCATCAGCGGCTTCGATGCCGCCTACACCGCCTACAACGGCTTCCAGAACGGCATGGAACGTTACTGGACGCTCAAACACCTGCAGCAGGCCGGCATCTCCGAACTCACCGCCACGCTGTTCAAGGACAACCTGGTGCGAGCCGACAGCCTGCCGCTGGTGTTGCCGGTCATGGGCGCCGAAGGCCTGCCGCGCGGCGCGCACGTGCGGGTGCGGCTGGGCGCCATCGATCACATCACGCTGGACGTGCACGGCACGGTCATCGAGCGACTCGACCTGCCGGTCGACAGCGTGGATGACAGCAGCGAGTCGGAGGACGGCGAAGACGACGAACTGGCCGCACCGCTGGCGCTGGCCATTGACGTCGACGAAACGCAGGTCGATGCCCCGGAAACCGCCGCCGAAACCGCTGCCGAGGCGCCCGGGCTGTGAGCCACCAGCACCGATAATGCTCGCGTGAAACCGGTCCTGGCCTTCCTCAAACAACTGAGCACCCTGCAGCTGGCGCTGGGGGTGTCGGTCGCCGTGCACGCCGCGCTGCTGACGGTGCGTTTTGTCGATCCCGAGAACTTCAACCGCGTGTTCCAGGACACGCCACTCGAAGTCATTCTGGTCAATGCCAAGAGCGACGAGCGTCCCGAGAAGGCCAAGGCCATTGCGCAGGCTTCGCTGGCCGGTGGCGGCGAGCGGGAAAAGGGGCGTGCCACCTCGCCCCTGCCGCCCAACCCGACGGTCCGCATCGGCGACACCCCCGAAGAAGACGAGCGCATGATCGAGGCGCTCAAGGAACAGCAAAAGCAGATCCTGGCCCAGGTGCGCAAGCAACTGGCCAACATGCCACCGCCGGACCTGCAGGCCGTCAATCCCAGCCAGGAAGCCGTTGAGCGCGAACGCAAGCGCCGGGCGCTGGTGAAGGTGCTGGCCGAGATCGAAAAGCGCATCAGCGAAGAAAACGCCCGGCCGCGCAAACGCTACATCAGCCCGGCCACGCGCGAAGAGGTGTACGCGATCTACTACGACGAACTGCGCCGCAAGATCGAAGACCGGGGGACCACCAACTTCCCCGAGGCCGCCGGTCGCAAGCTCTATGGCGAGCTCACCATGGTCATCACGGTGAACCACACCGGCGCCGTGCTGGACACCGAGGTGGTGCAGACCTCGGGCAATACCACGCTGGACCGGCGTGCCCAGGCGATCGTGCGCGGCCTCGGCTTTGGCCGCTTCAACGAAGCCATGCGCCAGCGGGCCGACCAGATCGTGGTGGTGTCGCGGTTCCGTTTCACCCGCGACGCCACGTTGCAGACACAAATGTCCAGCCAGTGATGAAATCGATCGGTCGATGGCTGTTGTGGGTGGTGCTGGCTGGCCTGGCGCTGCAACTGTTTTTTGTCTTGCGTGTCGCGCTGATGGTGGTGGTCGACCCGCAAAGCACCGCCTTCATGCGCTCCGAGGCCTGGCGGGTTGCGGGCCAGAGCCTCCGGTCCGACAAGGACTGGCGCTGGTCCGCCCAATGGGTGGACTACGACGAGATCAGCCCGCACCTCAAGCGCGCCGTGATGGCGTCCGAGGACGCGGGCTTTGCCGAGCACGACGGCGTGGACTGGAGCGCCATCGAAGCGGCCTGGGTCAAGAACGAAAGACGCCAGGAGCTGGTCGAGAAGCGGACCGCACAGCTCGAACGCAAGCTCGCCAAAAAGCCCGAAGCGGCCGAAGCCGCCATCAAGGCGATCAAGCCGCCCAAGGTGATCGGCGGCTCCACCATCACCCAGCAACTGGCCAAGAACCTGCTGCTCTCGGGTGAACGCAACCTGCTGCGCAAGGGCCAGGAGCTGATGCTCGCGCTCACGCTGGACGCGTTGCTCAGCAAGCAGCGCATTCTGGAGATCTACCTCAACAGCGTGGAGTGGGGTGAAGGGGTCTTCGGCGCCGAAGCCGCGGCCCAGCGCTATTTCCAGAAGCCCGCCGCCAAGCTGAGCGCCTACGAGGCGGCCCGACTGGCCGTGATGCTGCCCAGCCCCAAGTTCTTCGAAACCCGGCAGGGCTCGGCCTACCTCGCTCGCCGCACCGGCACCATCGTGGCGCGCATGGGCGCTGTGCAGGCGCCGTGAGGACACGCTCGTGAACTGGCGTGCCCAGGCCATGAGCACCTTCCTGCTCGGCCTGGTGCGCCTGCTCACCGGCGCCCAGGCCCGCTGGTACGGTTGCCCGCCCAAGGCGGAGCAGCGCATCTATTTCGCCAACCACCAGAGCCACGCCGACCTGGTGCTGATCTGGGCGGCCCTGCCCCAGGAACTGCGCAGCATCACCCGCCCCATTGCCGCGCGCGACTATTGGACGGCATCGAATTTCAAGCGCTGGATCACCACCGAGGTGTTCAACGCGGTCTATGTCGAGCGCGAAAAGAAGGGCGATGAGGACCCGTTGCAACCCCTCATCGATGCCCTGGAGAGTGGCGACTCGCTGATCCTCTTTCCCGAAGGCACCCGCGGTCACGCGGAAGATCCGCAGGCCTTCAAGTCGGGGATCTACAACCTGGCCCGACGCTTTCCCCACGTGGTGCTGGTGCCCGCCTGGATCCACAACGTGCAACGGGTCATGCCCAAGGGCGAGGTGATTCCGGTGCCGGTGCTGTGCTCGGTGACGTTCGGGGAGCCGGTGGCGCTGGGTGCCGACGAAGCACGCGCCGACTTCCTGCAACGCGCACGCAGCGCCGTCATGGCCTTGCGGGAGGTCTGATGGGCTCCTTCCTGCGCAGCCTTTCCGCCGAACAGCAGGTCAGCCTGATGTTCGTGCTGCTGTTTGGCCTGCTGCTGATCGCCAGCGGCGCGGGCGTGCTGCTCTCCCTGCGCGAACGCCAGCACGCCGACGACCACACCGGCGACCGCGCCCAGCGGCTGCACGACTACCAGGCCCTGCTGCGCAACTCGTGGCTGATGACGCTGGTGTTCTGGGTCGGCTGGGCCGCGGGCGAAAGCGTGGCCATCGTGCTGTTCGGCCTGGTCTCGTTTTTCATCCTGCGCGAATTCATCAGCCTTTCGCCCACCCGGCGCGGTGACCACCGCAGCCTCGTGCTGGCGTTTTTCATCGTGCTGCCACTGCAATATGCCCTGGTCTGGAACCAGCACTTCAACCTGTTCACGGTGTTCATCCCGGTCTACGTGTTCCTGGCCATCCCCGTGGTGAGCGCGCTGGGCAACGACCCGCAACGCTTTCTGGAGCGCAACGCCAAGCTGCAATGGGGCATCATGGTCTGCGTCTACGGCATGAGCCACGTGCCGGCGCTGCTGTTGCTCAACTTCCCGCGTTTTGCCGGCAAGACCGCGTTCCTCGTGCTGTTCCTGGTGCTGGTGGTGCAGACCTGCATGCTGGTCCAGCACCTCGTGGCCCGGCGACTGCGCGACCCGGTGGCGCCGGCCATCAGCGCCAGCTTTCACCGGCGCAGCTGGCTGGCGGGCCTGGCCGCCGGTGGCCTGCTCGGCGTCGCCCTGGCCGGGCTCACGCCCTTCAAGCCGCTGCAGGCCCTGGCGATGGCGCTGGTGGCGTGCGTGGCCGGCTCGTTTGGACACCTGGTCATGAAAGCCATCAAACGCGACCGCGGCGTGACCCACTGGGGTTCGGCCGGCCGCTCGGTCACCGGGGCCAGCGGCCTGCTCGACCGCGTGGACGCGCTGTGTTTCGCCGCTCCGGTGTTTTTTCACTCCGTGCGCTGGACCTTCAACCTCTGAACGCTGAAACGGCACACCCCCCATGCGCATCCTCGGCATCGACCCCGGCCTGCAGTGCACTGGCTTTGGCGTCATCGACACCGAGGGCGCCGCGCTGCACTACGTGGCCAGCGGCACCATCCAGACCAGCCCGAAAGACGGCGCCTTGCTGCCCGAGCGGCTGAAGATCCTGTTTGAGGGCATCAGCGAGGTGGTGAAGCGCTACCAGCCCGAAGCCTCGGTCTGCGAGATCGTGTTCGTCAACGTCAACCCGCAGGCCACGTTGCTGCTGGGCCAGGCCCGCGGTTGCTGCCTCACGGCGCTGGTGGCCAACGGCCTGCCGGTGGCCGAGTACACCGCCCTGCAGCTGAAGAAAGCGGTGGTCGGTTATGGCCGCGCCGACAAGGCACAGATGCAGGAAATGGTCAAACGCCTGCTGCAGTTGCCCGGCCTGCCCGGCAAGGACGCGGCCGACGCCCTGGGCCTGGCCATCACCCATGCGCAGGTCAGCCGCACGATGCAGGCCATCAACAAGGTGTCACCCCTGCAGGCACGTACCCATGCGGCCTACAAAGGCGGCCGGAACTACTGAAAACAGGGGACAGGCCGTCAGCGGCCAGATGGTGCGTGGTTGTTACGAACCGTACATGGACGTAACAACAGTATCTGCACGCCCCGGAGCATCCCCCATTTGAGGGATGGAAACAACAGCTTCATTGGGGTTTTCCCCCTGAAGACCCCCTTTTGTACAAATTGATAAATATCAACGACAACGGGACCAACCGTTGCAACTGCGCACAGATGACCACGACCCGGATAGGCACATTAGCGGCCAAGGCTTCGATGCAAACTTCCGTCGGGCCCCGGAGCCCGTTTCTGTCGGGACAGACCTTGACCCCTCAACCGGATATCTCACATGGAACTTGAATTTTCACGAATGGCCCTCGTCTACGCCCACCTGATCGCCTGTTGCGCGGCCATCGGGTTGATCCTCATGAGCGACATTGCCATGGTCAAACAGCTCATCTCAGGCGACCCCCATGAACGCATGGACCCGAAACACCTGCAGGATTTGCAGAACACCGTGGCCCTGGCCCTGGCCGCACTCTGGGCCACCGGCGCCGGCATCATCGCGCTGGACACATCGGTCAAAGGCCTGGAGTACTTCGCCAACCCCAAGCTGCAGGCCAAGATCACCGTCGTCGCCCTGCTGACACTCAATGGCATCCTGCTGCACCACCGCGTCCTGCCGCTGATGAAGAAAGCCGGCACCCTGCTGAACATGTCGTTCTCGCAGCGCAGCTTCGCCGTGTTTGCGGGTTCGGTGTCGGCGGTGTCGTGGTTCTACGCCGCCTTGCTGGGCGTTGGCCGTCCGCTGTCGTGGAAGTACCCCCTGACCCAGATCCTCGCCGCCTATCCGGTGCTGATCGCCGGTGGTTTTGCCGCGCTGATGCTGATGGTGGCCTGGGCGCAGTACCGCACCAGCGGTGAGTCGCGTTCGTTCGAAGGCACCCGCTTCGTCGGCGCCCACTGAATCCGGCTCCCACCTGAAAGCCAAAGGCCATCCTTCGGGATGGCCTTTGGCTTTTCAGCGCATCAGAGAAGGCGCTCCAGCACCAGCACACCAAAAAAGCCCAGCGCCGCGATGACCGTCCATTTCAGGATCACGATCCCGTACTGGCGAAACCGCGCCTGCCCCGTGCCGATGTAGAAGGCGAACGACACGCCGGCCGCCAGCAGGAGCATGAAGATGGTCCAGCGAAACAGCAGCATGGCTTGTTTTTCGGTGAAGCCCCGGGCGCCGGCTGGCGCTTACCAGGCGGGAGCGAGTTGCGCGAAGCCGGTGGGCGCTTCACGCTCCTGCTCAAAGCTTACGATCTCGTACGCATCGGGTCGGGCCAGCAGCGCACGCAGCAGCTGGTTGTTCATGGCGTGACCCGAGCGGAAGGCGCTGTAGGCGGCCAGCAGTGGCTTGCCGATGATGTAGAGATCGCCGATGGCGTCGAGGATCTTGTGCTTGACGAACTCGTCCTGGTAACGCAGGCCATCGGCGTTGAGCACCTTCACATCGTCCATGACGATGGCGTTGTCCAGGCCACCGCCCAGCGCCAGGCCATGGGAACGCATCATCTCCACGTCGCGCGTGAAGCCGAAGGTGCGGGCCCGGGCGATCTCGCGCGCGTAGCGGCCGCTGCCCATGTCGAACTCGACCCGCTGGCCGCTGGAATTCACCGCCGGGTGGTTGAACTCGATCTCGAAGCTCAGCTTGTAACCGTGGTACGGGTCCAGCCGCGCCCACTTGAGGTTGCTGCCCTCCCCTTCGCGCACTTCCACCGGTTTGGTCACCCGGATGAAGCGCTTGGGCGCCTTCTGCGTCACGATGCCCGCGCTCTGCAGCAGGTAAACGAACGAGGCCGAAGAACCGTCCAGGATCGGCACTTCTTCGGCCGTGATGTCCACATACAGGTTGTCCAGCCCCAGGCCCGCGGCGGCACTCATCAGGTGCTCGATGGTGTGCACCTTGGCGCCGCCCTTGGCGATGGTCGACGCCAGACGCGTGTCGGACACGGCATCGGCGTTCACCGGAATCTCCACCGGCTCGGGCAGGTCCACGCGGCGGAACACGATGCCGGTGTCCGGTGCGGCCGGGCGCAGCGTCAGCTCGACCCGCTGGCCGCTGTGCAGGCCGACGCCGACCGCCTTGGTGAGAGATTTCAGGGTTCGTTGGGCAAGCATCGGATGATTTTAGTTTTCCGAACGAATATGTGCTGGCAGGAAAACCTATGCCCGGGATAGGAGCCGAAAACAAAGGTCTCCTTTGATGGGTCGAAAAGCGTAGCGAGCGGCCCGAGGTGGCGTTGAAGCGCGGAGCCGTACTCTCGTACGGCGAGCACCGCAGACGCCAGATCGGGCCGCGCAGTAGCTTTGTGGCCCGTCAAAGTCAGTCGGCTTGCTTACGAAGAAAAGCCGGAATCTCGAAATCGTCCATGCCGCCCGAGGCCAGCGCATCCACCTTGGCCGCCGCCTGTGTGCGGTTGGTGCGCCAGACACTGGGCACCGCCATGGAGTTGTAATCCGGTTGCCCAGCACCCGGGCCACCCACCGCGGTGTTCACCGTCGGGATGTTGAACGCCACGTTGTCGGTGCCGGTGCGCAGCACCTGCAGCGGCGGCGCGGTGCGGCGGGCGCCCTGGCGGGACAGGCCCGTGGCCACGACGGTGACGCGCATCTCGTCGCCCAGGCTGTCGTCGTAGGCAGCGCCGTAGATGACGTGGGCATCGGGCGAAGCGTAGGCGCGGATGGTGTTCATCGCCAGCTTGGACTCGGACAGCTTGAGCGAACCCTTGGCAGCCGTGACCAGCACCAGCACGCCCTTGGCGCCCGAGAGGTCGATGCCTTCGAGCAGCGGGCAGGCCACGGCCTCTTCGGCAGCGATGCGGGCGCGGTCCGGGCCGGCGGCAACCGCCGTGCCCATCATGGCCTTGCCGGGCTCGCCCATCACGGTGCGCACGTCTTCGAAGTCGACGTTGACGTTGCCGTACTCGTTGATGATCTCGGCGATGCCGCCGACGGCGTTCTTCAGCACGTCGTTGGCGTGGGCAAAGGCTTCGTCCTGCGTCACGTCGTCGCCCAGCACTTCGAGCAGCTTCTCGTTCAGTATCACGATCAGCGAGTCCACATTGGCCTCGAGCTCGGCCAGGCCGCTGTCGGCGTTGGTCATGCGGCGGCCGCCCTCCCAGTCGAACGGCTTGGTGACCACGCCCACGGTGAGGATGCCCATTTCCTTGGCCACGCGCGCGATCACGGGCGCAGCGCCGGTGCCGGTGCCGCCGCCCATGCCGGCGGTGATGAACAGCATGTGCGCGCCCTCGATGGCGGAGCGGATCTCGTCGATCGCCAGTTCGGCCGCATCACGGCCCTTTTCCGGCTTGCTGCCGGCGCCCAGGCCGCTGGTGCCGAGCTGGATGGTGCGGCTGGTGGCGCTGCGGGCCAAGGCCTGCGCGTCGGTGTTGGCGCAGATGAATTCCACCCCCTGCACGCCGCGGGTGATCATGTGTTCCACGGCGTTGCCGCCGCCACCGCCCACGCCGATGACCTTGATCTGGGTGCCCTGGTTGAACTCTTCCACTTCAATCATTTCGATGCTCATTTTTCTCTCCTGTTGTTGCCCTGAACCTGCGGCACCGGGCGTTGTTTCAATAAAAAATCGTTGTGTTCATCAAGGGGGTGGCCGCTGCGCGGCCCCGGCATCACCCAGGCGGCCCGGTGCATTCCGTACATCGGTGCACCGGGTAGTGGCCCACGGCGCCATGGCGCGCGGGGAAGACAGGGGATCCGAACAAACCGCTCATCGTGTGTGTGTGATTCATGATCAGAAAGTCCCCACAAACCAGTTTTTCATGCGTTCCAGCGCGCCCTGCATGGAGCCCGCCTTCTGCGCCACCTTGTGGCCCCGGACGCGCGCCAAGCGCGCTTCTTCCAGCAGGCCCATGACCGTGGCCGCACGCGGCTGGGCCACCATGTCCGACAAGGCCGACGCGTAGTGCGGGATGCCGCGGCGCACCGGCTTCAGGAAGATGTCTTCGCCCAGCTCGACCATGCCGTGCATGACGGCGCTGCCGCCCGTGAGCACGATGCCCGAAGACAGGACTTCTTCGAACCCGGAATCGCGCACCACCTGCTGCACCAGCGCAAAAATCTCTTCCACCCGCGGCTCGATCACGCCGGCCAGCGCCTGGCGGCCGAGCAGACGCGGACCGCGGTCGCCCAGACCGGGCACCTCGACCTGGGTGTCGGGGTCGGCCAGCAACTGCTTGGCACATCCGTATTCGACCTTGATGTCTTCGGCGTCCTTGGTGGGCGTGCGCAACGCCATGGCGATGTCGCTGGTGATCAGGTCGCCCGCGATCGGGATCACCGCAGTGTGGCGGATCGCCCCGCCCGCGAAGATGGCCACGTCGGTGGTGCCGGCGCCGATGTCGACCAAGGCCACGCCGAGTTCCTTCTCGTCATCGGTCAGCACGGCCTGGCTGGAGGCCAGCGGGTTGAGCATGAGCTGGTCGACTTCCAGCCCGCAGCGGCGCACGCACTTGATGATGTTTTCGGCCGCGCTCTGGGCGCCGGTCACGATGTGCACCTTGGCTTCGAGCCGGATGCCGCTCATGCCGATCGGCTCTTTCACTTCCTGGCCGTCGATCACGAACTCCTGCGGCTCCACCAGCAGCAGGCGCTGGTCGGTCGAGATGTTGATGGCCTTGGCGGTTTCGATCACGCGCGCCACGTCGGCCGGCGTGACCTCGCGGTCCTTGATGGCCACCATGCCGCTGGAGTTGATGCCGCGGATGTGGCTGCCGGTGATGCCGGTGTAGACGCGGGCGATGCGGCAGTCGGCCATCAGCTCGGCCTCTTTCAGGGCCTGCTGGATGCTCTGCACCGTGGCGTCGATGTTGACCACCACGCCGCGCTTCAGGCCGTGGCTGGCCGACACACCCAGGCCCGCGAGCTTGAGTTCGCCGTTGGCCTGGACCTCGGCCACCACCACCATGATTTTGGCGGTGCCGATGTCGAGTCCAACCACCAGATCTTTGTATTCCTTGGCCATGATGATTTCTTGATTACCGGGTGTTGTTCGCGGGTTTCGCGTCTTCTTCGTTGACGGTGGTGACGCCGCGCATGCGCAGGGCGTAACCATTGGGGTAGC
The DNA here is from genome assembly GCA_001770705.1 of Burkholderiales bacterium GWF1_66_17. Classification (GTDB taxonomy): domain Bacteria; phylum Pseudomonadota; class Gammaproteobacteria; order Burkholderiales; family Burkholderiaceae_C; genus Hydrogenophaga. The sequence goes on from MERT01000023.1 coordinate 104,470, forward strand.
GCAGGTCGACGGACTGCACCGCACCGGGGTAGCGTTCGGCGAGTTGGCTCACGGTGGCGGTGAAGCGGCGCGCACGCGCCAGCAGTTCCTCGGGAGTGCCGCGCCCCAGCTCCATGCTGGCGCCGTTGTCCAGCGTCGCGCGCCAGCTGCCGCGTTCGCTGAGTTCGAGCCGTTCGATGCCGAGGTCCAGCCGCTCCAGCTCGGCATCGAGCAACTGGTACAGGGCCCAGACTTCGGCCACCCGCGCGGTCGGTCCGGCCAGCTCGGGCAGGCCGTCGCCGTCGTCCGGACTGGCATCAAAGATCTCCCCCAGGTGGTTGACCAGCTGACCGCCGCCGGCCTGCCCCCACCAGGCCACGGCCTGGTGTTCTTCGAGGGTGACGCGCAGCCGGTTGGGAAACTCACGCTGCACCAGCGCACGACGCACCCAGGGCACGGCCTCGAACATCTGCCGCACCGGCTGCAGGTCCATGGCCAGCAGGCCACCGGACAGCCGGCTCCTCATCTGGGTTGCGAGCTGGGCGCGCAGGCCCACCGCGTTCTGGTGGTCCACCTCGCCGTGCACCGCGATCGCCCGCACCGCCCAGACCGGGTGGCGCAGCACCCAGTTGGCCAACGCGCCCAGACACAGCACGGCAAACACCATCACCAGGGCGTGGGTCACCATGGTCATGAGCTTGACGTCCAGGGGCAGGTCGGTCTGTGCCATGGCGGGTCTTTCAGCCTTGTCCGTTTGCCGGGTTGTCCAGCGCCGCAGTGGCCAGCAGCGTCAGGCACAGGTCTTCGTACGAAAGCCCGGTGGCGCGCGCCGACATCGGCACCAGCGAATGCCCGGTCATGCCCGGCGAGGTGTTGATTTCCAGCAGGTACGGCTTGCGCGTCCTGGCGTCGATCATCACGTCGGCCCGGGCCCAGCCGCGGCAGTCCAGCGTCCGGAAGGCCTTGAGCACCAGCGCCTGGATGGCGGCCTCTTCGCCTTCGGGCAGGCCGCAGGGCACGAGGTATTTCGTGTCGTCGGTGAAGTACTTGTGCTGGTAGTCGTAGTTGCCGTCGGGCGCCACGATGCGGATCACCGGCAGCGCGCGGGCCTCGGCGCCCGTGCCCAGCACCGGGATGGTGACTTCGTCGCCGGCGATGAACTGTTCGCACATCACCATCGGGTCCTGGCCCGAAGCCAGCGCGTAGGCGGCGTCGCATTCCGCCAGCGTCAGGACCTTGCTCAGACCGATGGTGGAACCCTCGCGCACCGGCTTCACGATCATGGGAGAACCCAGGGCCGCGAAGGCGGCGCGGGTCTCTTCGGCGCTGTGCACCTGGCGCCAGGCCGGCGTGGACAGGCCTTCGGCCAGCCAGATGCGCTTGGTCATGAGCTTGTCCATGGCCACCGCCGAGGCCATCACGCCCGGACCGGTGTAGGGAATGCCCAGCAGTTCCAGCGCGCCCTGCACCGTGCCGTCTTCGCCGAAGCGACCGTGCAGCGCGATGAAGCAACGCGCAAAACCTTCGCGCTTGAGATCACCCAGATCGCGTTCGGCCGGGTCGAAGGCATGCGCATCCACGCCCTTGGACTTCAGCGCGGCCAGCACGCCCGTGCCCGACATGAGCGACACCTCGCGCTCGGCCGAACGCCCCCCCATGAGCACGGCCACCTTGCCCAGTGCCTTGACGTCGATATTCACGGTCTTCACCCCTGCGTTCATGTCCTGTCCTTCTGCGCCAGCTCAACCACCTGTCCGGCCACCGCTCCAATGGAGCCCGCGCCCATGCAGAGCACCACGTCGCCGTCGCGCGCGTTGTCCAGCACGGCCTGCGGCATGGCGGCGATGTCGTCCACAAACACCGGCTCCAGCTTGCCCGCCACCCGCAGCGCACGCGCCAGCGAACGACCGTCGGCAGCCACGATGGGCGCCTCGCCCGCGGCGTACACCTCGGCCAGCAGCACGGCGTCGGCCTGGTTGATCACTTTCACGAAATCTTCGAAACAGTCGCGCGTGCGGCTGTAGCGGTGCGGCTGGAAGGCCAGCACCAGGCGACGGTCCGGGAAGGCGCCACGCGCCGCGGACAACGTGGCCGCCATCTCCACGGGGTGGTGGCCGTAGTCGTCCACCAGGGTGCAGCTGCCACCCGAGGGCAGGGCCGCTTCGCCGTAGCGCTGGAAGCGCCGGCCCACGCCCTTGAACTCGGCCAGAGCCTGCTGCACCGCCGCGTCGGCGACCCCCAGCTCGACCGCGATACCGATCGCGGCCAGCGCATTGAGCACGTTGTGGTTCCCGGGCAGGTTGAGCACCACGTCCAGGTCGGGCATCTGGGTGCCGTTCTTGCGCTGCACAGTGAAGTGCATCTGACCACCCACCGCACGCACGTTCACCGCACGCACCTGGGCGTCTTCCGAGAAGCCGTAGCTGGTGATGGGACGGGCGATCTGCGGCAGGATCTCGCGGATCGACGGGTCGTCCACGCACACCACGGCGGTGCCGTAGAACGGCATCTTGTGCAGGAACTCGATGAACGCGCCCTTGAGCCGGCCGAAGTCGTGGCCATAGGTGTCCATGTGGTCGGCGTCGATGTTGGTGACGACCGAGAGCACCGGCAGCAGGTTCAGGAACGAGGCGTCGGATTCGTCGGCCTCGACCACGATGTATTCACCCGAACCCAGTTGCGCGTTGGCGCCCGCGCTGTTGAGGCGGCCGCCGATCACGAAGGTCGGGTCCAGGTTCGCGGCGGCGAGCACGCTGGCCACCAGGCTGGTGGTGGTGGTCTTGCCGTGCGTGCCGGCGATCGCCACGCCTTTTTTCATGCGCATCAACTCGGCCAGCATCACGGCGCGTGGCACCACCGGCACCAGCTTGGCGTGCGCGGCGATCACCTCGGGGTTGTCGTCTTTCACCGCGGTGGAGGTGACGATGGCGTCGGCCCCGCCGATGTGGGCCGCATCGTGGCCGATGAACACCTCGGCGCCCAGCGCCACCAGCCGGCGCGTGACCGTGCTCTCGCCCAGGTCGCTGCCGGAGATGCGGTAACCCTGGTTGAGCAGCACCTCGGCGATGCCGCTCATGCCGCTGCCGCCGATGCCGACGAAGTGAATATGGCGAATGGCGTGTTTCATGACGGTTGTACTTTCGCGAGTTGCTCGCAGGCGGACACCACGGCCGCCACGGCTTCTGTCTTTTCCATCTGCTTGGCCTTGCCGGCCATCTCCATCAGTTGTTCGCGCTGCAGCGTCTGCAGCTTCATCGCCAGCGAGGCCGGCGTGAGTTCGGTCTGTTGCACCAGCCAGGCGCCACCGGCATCCGTCAGGAAGCGGGCGTTGGTGGTCTGGTGGTCGTCCACCGCATGGGGAAAGGGCACGAACAGCGCCGCCGCGCCCACGGCGGCGATCTCGGTGACGGTGCTGGCGCCGGCCCGGCAGACGATCAGGTCGGCGTCGGCAAAAGCCTGTGCCGTGTCATCGATGAAGGGCGTGAGTTCGGCCAGCACACCGGCGGCCGTGTAGTTGGCACGCAGCGCCTCGATCTGCTTTTCGCCGCTCTGGTGAATGACCTGCGGACGCTGCGCCGAGGGAATGAGCGCGAGGGCCTGCGGCACCGTGTCGTTGAGGGCCTTGGCGCCCAGGCTTCCACCCACCACCAGCAGGCGCAGCGGGCCGCTGCGGCCGGCAAATCGCTCGGCGGGCACCGGCTGGCGCAGGAATTCGGCGCGCAGCGGGTTGCCCACCCATTCGGCTTTCTTGAAGACGTTGGGAAAAGCGGTGAACACCCGGTCGGCGATGCCGGTGAGCACCTTGTTGGCCATGCCGGCCACCGAGTTCTGCTCGTGCAGCACCAGCGGCTTGCCGAGCAGCGTGCCCATCATGCCGCCGGGGAAGGTGATGTAGCCGCCCAGGCCGACCAGCACGTCGGGCTGGACGCGGCGAACCACCTGCAGCGCCTGCCAGAAAGCGCGCAACAGGCGCAGCGGCAGCAGGAACAGCGTTTTCACACCTTTGCCACGCACGCCGCCGAAATCGATCAGCTCCAGCGGGAAACCGCGCGGCGGCACCAGCCGGCTCTCCATGCTGCCGGGAGCGCCCAGCCAGTGCACGCGCCAGCCGCGCTCACGCAGGGCTTCGGCCACAGCCAGACCGGGGAAGATGTGGCCGCCGGTGCCACCGGCCATGATGAGGGCGCATGGGGTCTTGTTCATGACCGCCCACCTTTCATGAGCGATGCGTTCCGCATCTCCAGCCGCTGCGCGCCTGTCTGGCGATTTTTATGAAACCGCTTGCCGCTCATGACCGCCCACCTTTCATGAGCTGGCGGTTTTCATAGTCCACCCGCAGCACGATGGCCAGGGCGGTGAGTTCGAGCAGGATGGCAGACCCGCCGTAGCTCATCAGCGGCAAGGTCAGTCCCTTGGTCGGCAAGGCTCCAAGGTTCACGCCGATGTTGATGAAGGCCTGGAAACCCATCCACAGGCCCACGCCCTGCGCCACGAGGCCGGCGAACACCTGGTCGAGCGCGATGGCCTGGCGCCCGATGTGCATGATGCGGCGCGTGAGCCAGAGGAACAGGCCGATCACGACCAACACCCCGATCAGGCCAAACTCTTCGCCGATCACCGCGAGCAGGAAGTCGGTGTGGGCCTCGGGCAGCCAGTGCAGCTTCTCGACGCTGCCGCCCAGACCGACGCCAAAGATCTCGCCACGCCCAAAGGCGATCAGCGAGTGCGAGAGCTGGTAACCCTTGCCCAGCGCATGCTCCATGCTCCAGGGGTCGAGGTAGGCAAACACCCGCTGGCGCCGGAACTCGCTGGTCATGACCATGACCGCAAACGCGCCCACCACCACCAGCGCCATCAGGAAGAACATGCGCGCGTTGACGCCGCCGAGGAACAGGATGCCCATGGCGATCACCACGATCACCATGAAGGCGCCCATGTCGGGCTCGGCCAGCAGCAACATGCCAACCACGCCCACGGCCACCGCCATCGGCGCCACGGCGCGGAAGAAGCGCTCCTTGACCTCCATCTTGCGCACCATGTAGTCGGCGGCGTAGAGCAGCACCGCGAGCTTGGCCAGCTCGGAGGGCTGGAAATTCATGATGCCCAGCGGGATCCAGCGCCGGGCGCCGTTCACACCCTTGCCGATGACGGGGATCAGCACCAGCACCAGCAGCAGCAGCGCCACGGCGAACAGCCAGGGGGCGAGCTTTTCCCAGGTGCGCAGCGGGAACTGGAACGCCATCAGCGCGGTCACGAGGCCGATGAGGATGGAGAAGCCGTGGCGCACCACGAAGTGCGTGTGCGCGTAGTTGGCGAAGCGCGGGTTGTCGGGCAAGGCGATCGAGGCCGAATACACCATCACCAGCCCCCAGGCCATCAGCGCCACCGCGACCCAGAGCAGCGGCTGATCGAACCCGAGTTCACGCACTGGACCCTGGCGCGTGCCCGCGTAAGTGCGGTTGGACAGGCGCACCGGCAGACCATCGCCGCCCGCCGGGCCCAGGCCCACCAGACGCGGCAGCAGTCCGCCCATGGCGGCGCGCAGGCTGCTCAAGGTGTTGTGCAGGCGATGGCTCACAGCCCGCCCTCCAGTTCCACGCCCTGTTCATGGGCCAGCTCGGCCACCGCCTCGACGAAGACCGCGGCGCGGTGCTTGTAGTCCTTGAACATGTCTAGGCTGGCGCAGGCGGGTGACAGCAACACCGCATCGCCCGACAACGCCTGCTGCGCCGCCAGCGCGACGGCCCCGGGCAGACTGCTGGCGTCCAGCAGGGGAATGCCAGCTTCCTCGACGGCCTGCGCCACCTGGCCACGGAGGGTCGCCGCGTCGCGACCGATCAGCAGCACGGCGCGGGCGTGGCGGGCCAGTGGCGCAGCCAGAGGCGAAAAATCCTGACCCTTGCCGTCACCCCCGAGGATCACGACCAGGCGCCGGTCGGCACCCAGGCCGTTGATGGCGGCCAGCGTCGCGCCCACGTTGGTGCCCTTGCTGTCGTCGAAGTACTCGACCCCGTTGATGATGGCCACCGGCTCCACGCGGTGCGGCTCGCCGCGGTACTCGCGCAGGCCGTGCAGCATCGGACCCAGCGGCGCACCGGTGGAGGTGGCCAGCGCAAGCGCGGCCAGCGCGTTGGCCGCGTTGTGGCGACCACGGATGCGCAGGGCGTCCACCGGCATCAGGCGCTGGAAGTAGATCTCATCGTCCTCGTCCGCCGCACGGCCCCGTTTGCGGGTTTCGTCCAGCGCGAGCGCGCGCACCAGCCAGGTCATGCCGTTGACCGACTCGATGCCCCAGTCGCCGGGGCGTGTGGGCGACTCCAGGCCGAAGGTGGCGTAAGGCCGGGCCGGCTGCTGGCGGTTGCGGCCGCCGACCTTCACGGTCACGTTGCCCGGCTTCATGGCCATGACCTGGGCGTCGTCGCGGTTCAGCAGCATCAGCGCCTGCGCGCCGTACACCGCGGCCTTGGCCTGCGCATAGGCGGCCAACGAACCGTGCCAGTCCAGGTGGTCTTCGGTGAAGTTGAGCACAGTGGCTGCCGTGGGCACGTTGTCCCAGGCACCCCCGGCGGTGCCGTCAAGCTGGAAGCTGGAGAGTTCAAGCACCCAGACCACGGGCAGGTGCGGGGGCGCCGGCGGTTCGATGGGCGGTGGCACCAGCATCAACGGCGCGTCGTCCTCTTCGCCCGGAACCGACAAGGGCTCTTCTGAGTCAGCGGGCAACAGTTCGTCCTGGTTTTCCAGCACGGGCCGGGCACCTTCTTCGACGGGCGCTGGCTCAGAAACGTCCCCGGCAGGCGACAGCGCCAACGGTTCGGCGGCGGGCTGTGCGTCCAGCCTGTCCTGCTCGGCCTGTTGTGCCGCTTCGGCTTCCGCCCGTTCGACGGCCTCGGCCTGCGCCTCGGCGTCCAGCGCCGCGCCCAGCACATCCAGCAGCGCCGGGCCGATGTTGCCGGCCACGGCGACGTTCAGGCCACAGCGCTGCAGCAGCAGGCCGGTGAGCGAGGTCACGGTGGTCTTGCCGTTGGTGCCGGTGATGGCCAGCACCTGGGGCTTGTAGGGCAGGCGCTCGCGCGTCGACAGGTCCTGCAGGGCTTGCGCAAACAGGTCAAGTTCGCCGACGAAGGCGGCACCGTGCTGCTGCGCCCAGATGCGTGCCGGTGACAGCTGTTCGGGCGGCAGGCCGGGGCTGCGCGCGATCACGCTCCAGGGCTGGCGCACCAGCAGGCTGTCGTCAAAAGGGCCGGCGACAAAAGCCGCCTGCGGACACTCGGCGCGCAAGGCAGCCAGCGAAGGCGGGTTCTCGCGCGTGTCGGCCACCGTCACCACCGCCCCGTGGCGCACGCACCAGCGCGCCATCGCCAGGCCGGAGATGCCCAGGCCCAGGATGAGAACGTGTTGATCCTTCAGATGGTTCATCGCAGTTTCAGGGTCGAGAGGCCCACCAGGCACAGCAGCATGGTGATGATCCAGAAACGGACCACGACCTGCGTCTCCTTCCAGCCCTTTTTCTCGAAGTGGTGGTGCAGCGGCGCCATCTGGAACAGGCGGCGACCCTGGCCGAAGCGGCGCTTGGTGTATTTGAAATAGCTCACCTGCAGCATCACCGACAGCGCCTCCACCACGAAGATGCCGCCCATGATGGCGAGCACGATTTCCTGGCGCACGATGACGGCGATGGTGCCCAGCGCGCCACCCAGCGCGAGCGCGCCCACGTCGCCCATGAAGACCTGCGCGGGGTGGGTGTTGAACCACAGGAAGGCCAGACCGGCACCGGCCATGGCGGCGCAGAAAATCAGCAGTTCGCCAGCCCCGGGAATGTGCGGCAGCAGCAGGTAGCGCGAGAACACGGCGCTGCCGGTCACGTAGGCGAACACCCCGAGCGCCGATCCCACCATCACCACCGGCATGATCGCCAGGCCGTCCAGTCCGTCGGTGAGGTTCACCGCGTTGCTCGACCCCACGATCACCAGGTAGGTCATGACCACGAAGCCGAACACACCCAGCGGGTAGGCCACTTCCTTGAAGAAGGGAACCATCAGGCCGGCGCGCGGCGGCAGTTCGAGCGTGAAGCCCGAGGCCACCCAGTTGAAGAACAGCTGCAGCACGCGCAGGTTGCTGGTTTCGGCCACGCTGAAGGCCAGGTAGAACGCGGCCACCAGACCGATCACCGACTGCCAGAAATACTTCTCGCGCGAGCGCATGCCCTCGGGGTCCTTGTGGACGACCTTGCGCCAGTCGTCCACCCAGCCGATGGCGCCGAAGCCCAGCGTCACCAGCAGCACGATCCAAGTGAAGCGGTTGGACCAGTCGAACCACAGCAGCGTGGACAGGGCGATTGCAAACAGGATCAGCACACCACCCATGGTGGGCGTGCCGCCCTTGCTGATGTGGCTCTGCATCGCGTATTCGCGGATCGGCTGACCGATCTTGAGTGCAGCGAGGCGGCGGATGAAAAACGGACCCGCCACCAGACCGACGATGAGCGCGGTGAGCGCGGCCATCACGGCGCGGAAGGTCAGGTACTGAAAGACCCGCAGGAACCCGAATTCGGGTCCGAGGCTCTGCAGCCATTGGGTCAGGCTAAGCAGCATGGGTGGAATCCTTTTGTTCTTGTTGCGCGGGCGCGGTCAGGGCCAACAGGTCCTGCACCACGCGCTCCATGCGCATGAATCGAGAGCCCTTCACCAGCACGCTGCGCACCGCGGGCGCAGGCGTGGCCGCGACCAGGGCGCTCGCATGCACGGCCAGTGCGGGCACGTCGCTCCAGTGGGTGGGGGCGTTTTCACCGGCGGCCTTCAGGGCGGCAACAGCCTGCTGCATCCAGTCGCCCGCACAGTGCACGGCCTCGATGCCACTGGCCTGCGCCAGCCGCAGCACTTCCAGATGAAAGGCGAGCCCCTGCTCACCCACCTCGCCCATGTCGCCCAGCACCAGCAGGCGCGGGCCGGGCAGTTCGGCCAGCACCTGAATGGCCGCGACCACGGAATCGGGGTTGGCGTTGTAGGTGTCGTCGATCAGGGTGACATGGCGGTCCGGCAGCGCCAGCGAGAGCGCGCGCGAGCGGCCACCCACGGGTTCGAACGCATCCAGCCCGCGACCGATGTCCGCGAGCGACACACCCGCCGCCAGCGCACAGGCCGCCGCCGCCAGGGCGTTGCGAACGTTGTGCCGGCCGGCGATGCGCAGGCGGCAAGCCTGCTCGCCCGACGGCGTGGTGAAGCGCAAGGCCCAGGCACCGTCCAACCAGTCGGCGCTGAGCGCGCGCACATCGGCGGCCGCATCGCGGTCGCTGAAGGTCAGCACGCGCTGCCCCGCGGCCAGTTCGCGCCAGACCCAGGTGTATTCGTCGTCGCTGGGGAAGACGGCCGCACCGCCGCTGCGCAGGGCCGTGATCACCTGCCCGTTTTCGCGCGCCACGGCTTCGACCGTGCCCATGAACTCCTGGTGTTCGCGCTGGGCGTTGTTGACCAGGGCCACCGTGGGCTGGGTCAGCCCGGCCAGGTAGGCGATTTCGCCCGGGTGGTTCATGCCCAGCTCGATCACCGCCAGCCGGTGCGTCTCGCGCAGGCGCAGCAGCGTGAGCGGCACGCCGATGTCGTTGTTCAGATTGCCTTGCGTGGCGTGGGCAGCGTCGCCGGCCGCGGCACGCAGGATGGCCGCGACCATCTGCGTCACCGTGGTCTTGCCGTTGCTGCCGGTCACGGCGATCAGCGGCAGGCTGAACTGCTCGCGCCACAGGCGAGCCAGCTCGCCCAGCGCCAGGCGCGTATCGGGCACCTCGACGCCGGGCAGGCCGGCAGCCGCCAGGCCACTGTGAGCGATGGCGGCCACGGCACCGGCCGCGCGCGCCTGTGGCAGGAAATCGTGCGCATCGAAGCGCTCGCCTTTGAGGGCCACAAACAGGTCGCCCGGCTGCAGGCTGCGGGTGTCGGTGTGCACGCGCAGGACGGCCGCATCGGGCGCTCCCACGGCACGGGCGCCACCGATTTGCAGCATCAGCTGGTTCAAGCTCTTCATGCGGAAGCTCCCGGCGCTGCGGCGCGCTGGGCAAGCGCCTCGCGCGCCTGCACCAGATCGGAGAACGGCTTTTTCACACCCATCACGTCCTGGTAGTCCTCGTGGCCCTTGCCCGCGATCAGCACCACGTCCCCCGCATCGGCGCGCTGCACCGCCAGCGTGATGGCCGCGGCCCGGTCGGCTTCGACCAGCGCTTGGGCGGGGTCGCTCAGTCCGGCCACCATCTGTTTCAGGATGAACAGCGGGTCTTCGGTGCGGGGGTTGTCGCTGGTCAACACCACGTGTTGCGCCTCGCGCTCGGCCACGGCGGCCATGAGCGGGCGCTTGCCGGCATCGCGGTCGCCACCGCAACCCGCCACCGCCCAGAGGGCCCCGCCGCGTTGCTGCGCCAGCGGCTGCAACGCCTGCAAGGCTTTTTCCAGCGCATCCGGCGTGTGGGCGTAGTCCACCAGCACCAGCGGCTGGCCCGCCGCGGCCGCCACCTGCTCCATGCGGCCAGGCACCGGCGTGAGCGCGTCACAGGCGCGCACCGCATCGGCCAGCGACACTCCGAGCGCGCGGGCCGAGGCCAGCACACCCAACAGGTTGGACACGTTGTACAGCCCGACCAGCGGCAGGCTCAACCCGTGGGATTCGATCTCACCACCCGTTGCGTCACGCTCCCCCACGGTCAAGCGCATGCCGTGGTCGGTGAAGCCAATGTCGCGCGCGAAAACCCGCGGGGCGTTTGAAGCGCCCAAGGCCTCGATGCCCACCGTCCAGAGGTCCAGACCCCTGCGCCGCAGCAAGGACGCCAGCGAGGCGCCCTGCGGATCGTCGAGATTCAGCACCGCATGGGCCAGGCCCGGCCAGTCGAACAGGGCGGCCTTGGCGGCCCAGTAGTCGGCCATGCTGCCGTGGAAATCCAGGTGGTCCTGCGTGAAATTGGTGAAGACCGCGACGCGGATCTGGGTCGCGTTGAGGCGGCCCTCGATCAGGCCGATGGACGAGGCTTCGATGGCGCAGGCTTTCAGTCCCGCGTCCACCATGCCCCGCAGGCGCGCCTGCAGCAGCACCGGGTCGGGCGTGGTCAGGCCGGTGGGCACCAGGGCATGACCCTCGTCGCCCGCCAGCGGCGGCTGGCCAATGCCCAGGGTACCCACCACCGCGCAGGGCCGGCCCACGGCCGACAGCAGCTGGGCCATCCACCAGGCGCTGGAGGTCTTGCCGTTGGTGCCGGTGAAAGCCACCACGTCGAGCACCGCGCTGGGTTCGGCATAAAACGCACTCGCGATCGGACCCGCCTGCGCCTTGAGCCCGGGCACCGCCGCCACACGCTCGTCATCGAAGTCGAAGGCTTCCACGCCTTCGCGCTCGACCAGCACCGCCGCCGCACCCGCCTGCAGCGCCCCCGCCACATAACGGCGCCCGTCGGTGGCGGCACCGGGCCAGGCCACGAAGCCATCGCCCGGCTGCACACGACGGCTGTCGCAATCCAGATGACCGCGCACGCGCTCGCGCAGCCAACCGGCCACGGCCTGGGGATGCTGGATCGTCTGCATCAGAACGACTCCTCCACGATCTCGGTCACGATCTGCGGCTTCACGTTCATGTCGGGCTGCACGCCCAGGATGCGCAGGGTCTGCTGCACGGTTTCGCTGAACACCGGGGCGGCCACCAGGCCGCCGTAGTACTGACCGTTGCTGGGTTCGTCCACCATCACCGCCACCACGATGCGAGGCGCTTCCACAGGCGCCAGGCCGACAAAGAAGCTGCGGTACTTCTTGGCCGCATAGCCCTTGCCTTCCTGCTTGTGGGCCGTGCCGGTCTTGCCACCGACCGAATACCCCATGGTCTGCGCCTGGGTGGCCGTGCCGCCGGGGCTGGTGGCCATGCCCAGCATCTTGCGCACCGCGATCGCGTTTTTCTCGCTGAAGACCCGCACGCCCGTCGCAGGCGTTTCTGCCTTGAGCAGCGTGACCGGGATCAGCTCGCCATCGCGCGAGAAGATGGTGTAGGCCTGCGCCAGCTGGAACAACGACACCGAGAGCCCGTAGCCGTAGCTCATGGTCGCCTGCTCGATCGGGCGCCAGGTCTTGTAAGGGCGCAGGCGTCCACTCACCGCCCCAGGGAAAGGCACATGGGGTTTCTGGCCGAAACCCGCCTGGGCAAAAATTTCCCACATCTCGCGCGGATGCATCTGCATGGCCATCTTGACCGTGCCCACATTGCTCGATTTCTGGATGATCTCGTTGACCGTCAGGATGCCGTGCGGGTGGGCGTCGCCGATGCTGGAGCCACCGATCATGATGCGGCCGGGCGCGGTCTGTATCTGGGTCTCCGGCCGGACCAGCCCCTTGTCCAGCGCCAACGCGGCGATGAAAGGCTTCATCGTGGAGCCGGGTTCAAAGCTGTCGGTCAGCACGCGGTTGCGCAACTGTTCGCCGCTGAGCTTGGCGCGCCGGTTCGGGTCGTAGCTCGGGTAGTTCGCCAGTGCCAGGATTTCACCGGTCTGGGTGTCCAGCACCACCACGCTGCCGGCCTTGGCCTTGTGCGCGAGCACCGCGTCACGCAGCTTCTGGTAGGCGAAATACTGCACCTTGCTGTCGATGGAGAGCTGCAGGTCGGGACCGTCCACCGGCGGCACCACATCGCGCACGTCCTCGACCACGCGGCCCAGACGGTCCTTGATCACCCGGCGCGAACCGTTGCGGCCCGACAGCTGCTTGTTGAAGGCCAGCTCCACGCCCTCCTGCCCCCGGTCTTCCACGTTGGTGAAACCCACCACGTGGGCCGCGGCCTCGCCTTCGGGGTACTGGCGCTTGTATTCGCGGGTCTGGTAAATGCCTTTGATGCCCAGCGCGGCGATTTCCTTGGCCAGGGGCTCGTCCACCTGGCGCTGGACCCAGACAAAAGTCTTGTCCTCGTTGGCCAGTTTTTTCTTCAGCTCGGAAAAGGGCAGACCCAGCAGCTTGGCCAGGGTCTTGAGCTTCGGGTCGGCCTTGTCCACATCCTCGGGAATGGCCCAGAGGCTCTGCGCCACCACGCTGGTCGCCAGGATCAGGCCGTTGCGATCGAGCACGCGGCCCCGGTTGGCCGGCAGTTCCAGTGTGCGCGCGAACCGCACCTCGCCCTGGCGCTGGAAAAAGTCGTTGCCGAACACCTGCACATACGCCGCGCGAGCCCCCAGGCCGACGAACGCCAAAGCCAGCGCCGCGACGATGAACTTGCTGCGCCAGACCGGCGTCTTGCTCGCCAGCAGGGGACTGGCGCTGTAGTTGATGCTGCGGCTGCCGCGCGGGCTCATGGGCGACCCTCCTGCCCTGCCGCGACCGCGGGGGCCTCATGCAAGCTCACGTACTCCGTGATGCCGGGGTTGACCGGCCGCATCTTCAGCTGCCGTGTGGCGATCTGCTGCACGCGCGCCGAGGTGGCCTGCGCCTGCTTCTGCACACGCAGCTGTTCGTGGTCGGCTTCGAGCCTGCGCGACTGCGACTGGGCGCGGTCCACCGCGGTGTAGAGCCGGCGAAACTCGTACTGGGTGTGCACCAGATAAAAGGCGCTCACCATCACCGCGGCCAGCAGCATCAGGTTCAGGCGGATCATGCCGGCGCCTCCGTGCGTTCGGCCACGCGCATCACGGCGCTGCGCGAACGCGGGTTGCCCTGCACTTCGGCGGCCGAAGGCATCACGCGGCGCACCCGGACCAGCTGCATCTCGGCCGGCTCGGCGAAGGGCACGCGGCGGTCCACCACGGCGCGCGAGCGGCGCGCCATGAACTGCTTGACCATGCGGTCTTCCAGCGAATGGAAGCTGATCACCACCAGTTGACCTCCGGGACGCAAGACATGCAGGCTGGCCTCTAGCGCTTGTTGCAGCTCTTCAAGCTCGGCGTTGATGAAAATCCGAAAAGCCTGAAATGTGCGCGTTGCAGGGTCCTTGCCCGGCTCGCGGGTTTTGACCGCGCCAGCCACGACTTCGGCCAGCTCGCGGGTGGTTCGAAGAGGGCCCCGTTCCTGTCGGCGACGATCAATCGCCTTTGCAACCTGTTGAGCAAACCGTTCTTCGCCATATTCACGTATCACCTCCGCGAGGGTGGAGACTTCGGCCGTTTCCAGCCACTGCGCCACGCTCTGGCCGCGCGTGGTGTCCATGCGCATGTCCAGAGGTCCATCGTGACGAAAAGAAAAACCCCTTTCGGGGTCGTCGATCTGGGGCGAACTCACGCCCAGATCCATCAGCACCCCGTCCGCCGTGCTGGCCCCCAGTTCGCCCAGATGGCAGAAACCCTGGTGCCGGATGGAAAAGCGGCCATCGCTGGCCGCCAGTTCCTGCGCAGCCGCCACGGCTTGCGGGTCCTTGTCGAACGCCGTGAGGCGCCCGCTCGCTGACAGCTTCTCCAGGATCAGGCGCGAGTGCCCACCCCGCCCGAACGTGGCGTCGACATAGTGGCCGTCCGGCTGGATGCCCAAGGCGTCGACAGCCTCGTGCAGCAGAACCGTCTGGTGTTGCCATGCGTCTTGAACCATGGGGCCTCAGAACGAGAAATCCTTGAGCACATCGGGCATCTCGGCCTGCATCGCTTCGGCCTCCTTGGCGGCGTAGGTCGGGGCATCCCACAGTTCCAGGTAGGAACCCATGCCCAGCAACACGGCGTCTTTGGCAATGCCGGCGGCGGCACGCAGTTCGGGCGAAACCAGCACGCGACCCGACGCGTCCATCTCGACGTCCATCGCGTTGCCCAGGAAAATGCGCCGCCACCATTGCGCATCCATGGGCAAGGCGGCGATGCGGGCACGGAACTTTTCCCACTCGTCGCGAGGGAATACCATCAGGCAACCGTGTGGGTGCTTGGTGATCGTGAGTTGACCGGCGGCCGTGCCCAGGGCGTCACGGTGCCGGGTCGGCATGGAGAGCCGACCCTTGGCATCGAGACTGAGAGAGGAAGCACCCTGGAACACCGTGATCAGCCCTTGAAAAACACTTTTCACCACTTAATTGCACTTTTTTCCACTTTATCAGGAATTCAAGCGCATGCAAGCCGGCGGCTGAAAAATTTCTCCAATAAAATCAAGCACTTAGAACACATTTTGAAGCATTTATTGCTCAAAAATGCAGCAAAAGCAAGCACTTACGAGCGCCTCTGCATGTGATGCTTGAAAGCCCTGTTACACCCAGGGATTCCCGACGGACGGAATGGGCGGCGTGAGGCAGGCCCGGCGCCGTTGGTCGGGCGCTCACCGCCCACAAGACAAAAACCGCGGTCGCCGGGCGGGCGAACACGGTTTCGCGGGGTCCGTGGACCTCATACGGTTTTGCATTCAAGCGTAGAACCAGGCGGGAGCCGCAGACAGTGCTGCAGCACGGCAAGGCGAAACCGTATCAGAGGATGTAGCGGGACAAGTCCTCATTGCGGCTGAGCTCGCCCAGGCGACCATCCACGTAGGCCGCATCCACCTGGACCGTCTGCCCCTGCAGCCCGGTGGCACCAAAACTCACTTCGTCCAGCAGGTGCTCCATCACCGTGGCCAGACGGCGCGCGCCGATGTTCTCGGTGCGCTCGTTCACGTCGCAGGCGATCTGCGCCAGGCGGCGGATGCCTTCGGGCGTGAACTCCAGCGTCACGCCCTCGGTGGCCAGCAGGGCCTGGTACTGGCGCACCAGCGAGGCATGGGTCTGGGTCAGGATGGCTTCAAAATCGTCCACCGACAGCGACTGCAGTTCGACCCGGATCGGAAAACGCCCCTGCAGCTCGGGAATCAGGTCGCTCGGCTTGGACAGGTGGAACGCGCCGCTGGCGATGAACAGGATGTGATCAGTCTTGACCATGCCGTATTTGGTGGACACGGTCGTGCCCTCCACCAGCGGCAGCAGGTCGCGCTGCACGCCCTGGCGCGACACCTCGGCGCCACCCGTATCGCTGCGCGAGGTCACCTTGTCGATCTCGTCGATGAAGACGATGCCGTTCTGCTCGGCGTTGTGCAGAGCGCGCACCTTGATCTCTTCTTCGTTGACCAGCTTGCCCGCTTCTTCGTCCACCAGGAGCTTCATCGCTTCGGCGATCTTGAGTTTGCGCGAGCGGCGCTTGTCCTGCCCCATCTGGCTGAACATGCCGCGCAACTGCTCGGCCATGTCTTCCATGCCGGCGGGACCCATGATTTCCATCGTGGGGCGAGGCTCCGCCAGCTCGATCTCGATCTCCCGGTCATCGAGCTGACCTTCTCGCAGTTTCTTGCGGAAGCTCTGCCGTGCGGTGCTCTCGGGAACGGCCACCGGCTCGGCGCCGGTGCTGCGCGGTGGCGGCAACAAGGCATCGAGGATGCGCTCCTCGGCCGCGTCTTCGGCACGCACGCGCTGGCTGCGCATCTCGACTTCGCGCGTCTGCTTGACGGCGATCTCGGCCAAGTCGCGGATGATGGCATCCACGTCCTTGCCCACATAGCCCACCTCGGTGAACTTGGTGGCTTCGACCTTGATGAAGGGCGCATCGGCGAGGCGGGCCAGCCGGCGCGCGATCTCGGTCTTGCCGACACCAGTGGGGCCGATCATCAGGATGTTCTTGGGCGTGATCTCAGGCCGCAGCTTCTCGTCCACCTGCTGCCGGCGCCAGCGGTTGCGCAACGCGATGGCCACGGCGCGCTTGGCACCCTTTTGCCCGATGATGAAGCGGTCGAGTTCGGAGACGATCTCCTGGGGGGTCATAGAAGACATGCGTTCGCTCAATCCAGGGTTTCGATCGTGTGGTTCATGTTGGTGTAGATGCAGATCTCGCCCGCGATGGCAAGCGACTGCCGCACCACCTCTTCGGCACTCAGGGCCGTGTGCTGCGTCAGGGCACGGGCAGCGGCCTGGGCGTAGGCGCCCCCAGAACCGATGGCAACAACGCCGTGTTCGGGTTCCAGCACGTCGCCATTGCCAGTGATGATCAGCGCGGCGCTGTGGTCGGCCACGGCCAGCATGGCTTCCAGACGGCGCAACACGCGGTCGGTACGCCAGTCGCGGGTCAATTCGATGGCCGCGCGCACCAGGTGACCCTGGTGTTTTTCGAGCTTGGCCTCAAAACGCTCAAACAGGGTGAATGCGTCCGCCGTGGCACCGGCAAATCCGGCCAAGACCTTGTCGTGGTAGAGCTTGCGCACCTTGCGCGCCGTGCCCTTGACGACGATGTGGCCCAGGGTGACCTGCCCATCACCGCCGATGGCGACCTGCACACCTTCGGGCGTCTCGCGCCGCACGCAGACGATGGTGGTTCCGTGAAATGATTCCATAGGATAAAGAGATGGGGATGCCCAGAAGGTTCACAAGCCCGGTGGCAGATCGAGGGGGTGTCTTTCCAAGGGCACCGCGGAACCGGCTCCGCCGGGCCGCCAGTGCCGTCCCCTTGAGGGGGTCGCGCGCAGCGCGGCGGGGGTGGGTCAGACCTTGGGGGTCAGTCGTTCCGCACCACCACTTTGGCGTATTCGGTGATACCGATGACGTGAAAAAAGGCGGACACCAGGCGGTGCGCGTCCACGAACTGGATCATGCGGCCTTCGGCATGGTGGCCCGAGACCCAGTTGAGCAAGGTGCCTGCTGCGGAAAAATCCACACGGATCAGGTTGCGACAGGAAATGATCAGCACATCGGCGCCCTGCAAGCGTTGCTCCAGGGTTTCCAGTGTGGCCTGGGGATCGCCCCGGATCTCGCCCGACAGCTCCACCAGACCGAGCTGATTCAACCCGGAGCTGAGGCTCTCCATCACGGAGTCGCCCGGGAACACCGACGGCACCTGTTCCAGCACCACTTCACCCAGCACGGACGAGCCGTTCTCCGGAGATCCGCCCGACAACGCACGGAAATGGCAGCGCGGCATCTCCCACCCTGGCGGAGACACCTCGTAGGTGACGCAGAAGTCCAGCGCGGTCAACTCGAATTCGTCCGGCCGGTTCATGACCCGCAACACGGCCATGCGCAACTCCCACCAGAGCTGCTCCACATCGCGCCGGCCTGAGGGCGTCATGGACTTGAGCAGATCGCGCAGCGTGCTCGACCCCATGAAGCACAGCTCCACGTCCTGATCACCCCACAGGGTGAAGATGCCCAGCAGCGCACGGGCGGCCTTGACATCGATGGCTTCCAGCGGCTCCCAATCCAGCACCCAGGGCTGGTTGGCCCGCAACAGCACGTTCTGCAAGGTGCCCACCGCGTGCGCATCGAGTTCGGGCTCGCTCGCCCAGACCGCGCGGCCATTGGTCACCGACGGTTTGTAGGCCTTGCCGGTCATGGCAGACACCGCCCCAAGCATGTCCTCCCACTGCGGCGCCGAACGGCCAAAACGGTTCACGAAATCCAGTGCCTGGCTCTCGAACGGCGCCAGTTGGCCTGTGGCCCGGTAAAGGTCGAACAGGGCCAGCCAGTTGTCGAGGCGGTCTTCGCCACCCTGGGCCCCGCCCAGGGTGTCCAGCAAGCCTTGTTCGGCCCCGGCATCGTCACCGTTGGCGAAACGGATGGCGGCTTCTTCCACCTCCGGATCCTGAGCGATTTCGTGAACGTCCAGCGCAAAAAAGTGCGACGCGGAAAAGGCCGGGCCCGATCCACCCAGCTCGCCACGCTGCGTGGGTGCCATCAGGCCGGTGCGCGCGGCGGCTGGCGCGGGCGCGGGCGTTGGCGCGTTCTCCGATGGCACACTGTCCTGCCGAGGCGCCTGTCCGGTGCGCGTGGCCGTCGTGCTGCCCGCGCCGGGTGCGGGGGGCGGTGGTGGTGCCGGTGAAGTCGTGGCCGGATCAACCAGGGGAGAGGCTTCGGTCTCGTTGTACTGCGCAGCGCGACGCCGGGCCTGAGGGTCGACCGAAGCTTCGGATTTCTTGGAAGCGCCCTTGCGATCAAGCGGTGTGCCCCCGGTGCTGTGCGCGCCCGAATTCAGGCTGGAGCTGGTGGTCAGGGAGTCAGGCCCCTTGGTTTTCCACCATTGCATCGACATCTGGGCCTCGATCTCGTCGATCTTCTTGAGCGTCATCGCCCTGTCGTCCGGTTTGGACGGCAGACTGCTCTGGAAGAACGAGGGACGCACACCCTGCCCGCCGTCACCGGGACCTTCCCGGCTGCGGATCTTGCGCAGCATGTCGAACTCGCGCTTGCGCACGAAGTCGTTGCGCCGCTTGCGCTCGATCATCTCCTTCAGGGCCGCTTTGCTGTACTCACTCTCGCGGTCCACACTGCGGGTGTCCAGATCCGACCAGCTCGTGGTCGGATGGCGAACGAACTTCACCACCTTGGACAGGAAGCCGCCGTTGGAGTCGTCCTTGGACATGAAAGCTCAGCGCCGAGGGATTGTGGTGGGTGTCGTGTTTCCGGACCGGGGGTCAATCCCCGAACATCTTCTGCTTGAGTTCGCGGCGCTGCTGGGCTTCGAGCGACAGGCTGGCGGTGGGGCGGGCCATCAGCCGTGCCACGCCGATGGCTTCACCGGTTTCTTCGCAATAGCCATAGTCGCCCGCGTCGATGCGGGCAATCGCCTGCTCGATCTTCTTGAGCAGCTTTCGTTCGCGGTCACGGGTCCGAAGTTCCAGCGCGTGTTCTTCCTCAATGGTGGCGCGGTCCGCCGGGTCGGGAACGACCACGGTGTCTTCCCGCAGGTGTTCGGTGGTTTCGCCGGCGTTGGCCAGCATGTCGGCCTTCAGGAGCGACAGCTTGCGACGGAAGAACGCCAGCTGCACCTCGTTCATGTACTCGTCGTCGGGCATGGCCTGCACGTCCGGGTCGGTCAACTGCTCAACCGGCAGGTTCTTCCAGTTGTTGACCCGCTTGGGGTCTTTCTGGATGGAGGATGGCACGGGAGGGGTCATTACGCGTTCGTTCATGGTGGAGAAGGTCGCCTTGACGGCATCGGGTGCGTGGGTGGGAACCACCGCGGCCTGCGTCATCTGCTCCATCATCACCTTTTTGGCCGCGCGCTTGCCCAGAGGGCGAGGCGTTGATTCGACCACAACAGGCGCGGGAGCGGGAGGGGGGCGCTTGGCAACAGGCGCCGACGCCACCTTGGCGACGGCCCGGGTGGGCTTGCTGGATGGGACGGTTGCCGCGGAGGTGGCGACCGCCTTGGTTTCTGACCGGACTTTCGCAGTCGGCGCCACCTTGGTCGGCGTTTTCGCCGCCACGGCTGTCTTGGCTGCCGCGCTCGCGCGGGCGTCCACGGCCTTGGGAGCAGCTTTGCTCACCGTTTTGGCAGCAGGCGCCTTCTTGACGGGCGCAGCCTTCTTGGCGACCGGCTTGCTGACCACCGAAGGCGCACGCCCTGACTTCGCAGCGGTTTTGGTGGGGGTTTTGGTCACGGCCTTGGCGGGCGCTTTCGGCACGGGTTTTGATGGCACGGCTGGCTTCTTCTGGGTCGACACTGGCGATACCTGCCCCTTGGCCGCCTTGGTCGCGGTTGGGGTGGTTTTCGCTGTCCTGGTAGCCGGGGCTTTCACAAGGTGTCTCCTCTCAGTGCCTGTCAATGCCTGGTCATGGGGCTGTGCGCTGCCGCCAACCGGCGTACGCGGCGCGTCATCACACGCCGGCTGCGCCGGCTGCTTTGTTGTTATACCCCGTTTGCGGTCCGCCTCCGGACTGCGAACGGCCCGCAGACTTGAAGCAGACCTGGCCGGACGCTGGGCACCCGACTTGGGGCGCGATTGTAACGATGACGGCGTAGTGGGCACTGACCTGGCATCCGATCGGAAGCCAAGGCGTTGGAGAAGCGAGACAAACAGCACGTTCAGGTCGGATTCTGGGGGTGGAAACGGGCGATCCCCGGCTCACACCAGCGACTGGTCCAGCCCCTGAACCAGAATGTCGCGCGGCAGATCGAGCCCGATGAACACCATCTTGCTCACCCGCGGCTCGCCCTCGGCCCAGGCCGGGCCGAGATCACTGCCCATGAGCTGGTGCACGCCCTGGAAGATCACCTTTCGGTCGGTGCCCTGCATGTCGAGAACACCCTTGTAGCGCAGCATGCGCGGACCGTACACCTGCACGATGGCGCCCAGGAAATCTTCCAGCTTGGCCGGATTGAAGGGCCGGGTGGCTCGGTAAACGAAGCTCTTCACATCGTCGTCGTGATGGTGGTGGTGACCGTGGCCCTCGTGGCCGCGCTGGTGCGAGGGATGGTCACAGGCTTCGCCATGTTCGTGATCGTGGTGCTCATGCCCATGGTCGTGCTCGTCCTCGACCTTGAGGAAATCCGGATCGATGTCGAGCTTGGCGTTGAGGTTGAAACCGCGCAGGTCGAACACTTCCTTCAGCGCCACCTCGCCGAAATGCACCGGGCGCATGGGCGCACGTGGGTTCATGTGCTTGAGGCGGTGGGTCAGGGCGGCCAGCTCGTCGGCGTCCACCAGATCGGCCTTGCTGATGAAGATCTGGTCGGCAAAGCCCACCTGACGGCGCGCTTCCTGGCGGTCGTTGAGCTGCTGGGCGGCGTGTTTGGCATCCACCAGGGTCAGGATGGAGTCGAGCAGGTACTGCTCGGCGACCTCGTCATCCATGAAGAAGGTCTGTGCCACCGGGCCGGGATCGGCCAGGCCGGTGGTCTCGATCACGACACGGTCGAACTGCAGTTCGCCCTTGCGTTTTTTCTCGGCCAGGTCCTGCAGCGTCGCGCGCAGGTCGTCGCGGATGGTGCAGCAGATGCAGCCGTTGCTCATCTGGATGATGTTTTCCTGCGTGTCGGCGACCAGGATCTCGTTGTCGATGTTTTCTTCGCCGAACTCGTTCTCGATCACCGCGATCTTCTGCCCGTGCGCCTCGGTCAGCACGCGCTTGAGCAGCGTGGTTTTGCCTGAGCCAAGGAAGCCGGTGAGGATGGTGGCGGGGATCAGGGACATGGCGGGAAAAACTCCTGCAACGGGGGAACGGGAACGCGACAGCGAGGGAGTGTATGCGACCTGTTGGTTCTACGCCTTTTTCATCACCACCAAGCCCTTGAGGTATTCGCCTTCGGGGAAGTTGATCGTCATCGGGTGGTCACAAGCCCCGCCCAGGCGCTGCAGGATGGCACCGTCCACGCCTGCGTCCAGACCGGCCGAGGCCACAATCTTGTGGAACAGTTCCACGCCGATGCCGCCCGAGCAGGAAAAGGTGAACAGCACGCCTCCGGGTGTGAGCAGCTTGAACGCCTGGCGGTTGAGGTCTTTGTAGGCTCGGGCCGCACGCTCGGCGTGGGCCGCCGTGGGTGCGAACTTGGGTGGATCGAGCACGATGGCGTCGAACGTGCGGCCCTCGGCCACGAACTGGCGCAGCGAGGTGTTGACGTCGGCGTCCATGAAGCTCGCCTGTGCCGGGTCCAGACCGTTCAGCAGCAGGTTGGCGCGCGCCTGCTCCAGCGCCGGGCCAGACGAGTCGATGCTGGTCACGTGCCCTGCCCCGCCCGCCAGCGCAGCCACGCTGAAGCCACCGGTGTAGCTGAAGCAGTTGAGCACCTGGGAAAAGCCCAGGCGTTTCGTGTATTCGTACAGTGCCAGGCGGCTGTCGCGCTGGTCGAGGTAATAGCCGGTCTTGTGGCCCTGAGCGATGTCCAGGCCCAGGCGCCAGCCGTGTTCCTGCAGCTCAAACGCCGTCTCACCGTTGCCACGCAGCCAGCCGGTGGCTTCAGGCAGGCCTTCGAGCTTGCGGCTGCTGGTGTCGGAGCGTTCGTACAGGCGCGGACAGCCGGTAAGTTCGATCAGCGCGTCGGCGATGACCGCCTTCCAGCGCTCCACACCGCAAGCGGTGAACTGCGCCACCAGCGTGTCGCCGTAGCGATCCACGATCAGTCCCGGAAGGCCGTCGGACTCGCCGTGCACCAGCCGGATGCCGTTGCTCTGGATTCCCAGACGCGTGCGCAGGGCGATGGCCCGCGCGAGCGTGTCGCTGAAAAAAGCGGCGTCGATGCGTTGCGCCTCGTCAAAGCTCCAGGCGCGCACACGGATGCGCGAGTTCGGCGAGAACGCACCCCAGGCCAGGAACTGCCCCTCGTGGCTCTCAACGCGCACGGTCTCCCCGGCATCGCCGCCACCGCGGGCGACGGCTCCATCAAACACCCAAGGGTGGCGCCGTTGCAGCGAGCGTTCTTTGCCGGGCTTGAGTCGAATGATTTTCATCTGGATATTGTCTCCCCCCGCGCCGCCTTCGGCGTCACCCCCCAGGGGGCGATGCGAGTGGCCCGGCTAAGCCGGTTCCACCGCATCCTCGAATGAAGTCACCGCGCGCCGGAGAGGCTACGCTTGTGCGAAGGGGAAGTTCGTTCCAGGGCACCGTCGGGCCGGCTTTGCCGGACGGCCAGTACCGCCCCCTTGAGGGGGTGACGCGTCGCTGGGCGCGGCGCGGGGGTGGGTCAGTTCAAGGCCGCAGATAGACAAAACCTTCGCGGGCCTGCAGCCGGGCCACCTCGGCCACACCCGACGGCACGATCTTGGCTTCCATCGCCACCCGGGCCGGGTCGATCTTGCGCGAGACCAGGGTGTTGTTGCAGACGCGGAACTCCACACCCTTGGCCGCCAGTTCGCCGATGGCGCCGGAAAAGGGCTGCTCCATCTGGTTGGT
Source organism: Burkholderiales bacterium GWF1_66_17 (assembly GCA_001770705.1). Classification (GTDB taxonomy): domain Bacteria; phylum Pseudomonadota; class Gammaproteobacteria; order Burkholderiales; family Burkholderiaceae_C; genus Hydrogenophaga. The sequence goes on from MERT01000023.1 coordinate 127,984, forward strand.
GGCGCCGTCGAGCAGGAAGTCGATGCCCAGACCATGGGTCACGACCACGATCTTGGCCTTGGGGTCGGCCGCCAGGTGGTTGCGGATGTTGTTGATGGCGCGCGAGGCCTGGGGAATGCCTTCGCTCATGTGGTAGACGGTCTTGATGACGTCGTCGGCCGCCTGCGCCGACAGCGAGGTGGCCATGAGTCCCGCGAGCAGCAGCGACTTGAGGGCAATGAGGAACTTGAGCATGGTGGTCTCCAAGGATTAAGAAGCAATTGCTTATGGAGCGATTGTCGGGGCTGGGCCGGCAAATCCTACAGGGATAACCCGGCCCCATCACCCGGGCATCCTGGTCCGGTGCTGCTGGCCGGTCAGCGCCCGGGCTTGCGCGCCGGCGCCACCTCCACCGCGGGCGGGCGGGCCGGGCCATCGCCGCCCGCATCCCCGGCACGCGCCTGTGCCCGCGGGTGGGCTGCGTCGTACACCTGCGCCAGGTGCTGGAAATCGAGCCGGGTGTATACCTGCGTGGTGCTGATGCTGGCATGCCCCAGCAGCTCCTGCACCGCGCGCAGGTCACCGCTGGACTGCAGCACGTGGCTGGCAAACGAATGGCGCAGCATGTGCGGGTGCACCGGCGTTGCCAGGCCCGCCAGCATCGAGCGGCGTTTGAGCCGCACGCGGATGTGTTGCGGCGTGAGGCGCTGGCCGCGGCTGCCGATGAACAGCGCCGGGTCGTCCTTCGCCCAGTCGCCGCGCAAGGCCATCCACTGATCCAGCGCGGCCAGCGCGGCGCGGCCCACCGGCACACTGCGGCGCTTGGAACCCTTGCCCAGCACGTGCGCCTCACCGGCTTGTGCGTCGATCCAGCCGCGTGCGCTGCCGCTGGCGGTCGCGTCCAGCCCCACCAGCTCACCGATGCGCAGACCGCAGCCGTAAAGCAGCTCAGTGATGCAGCGGTCACGCGCTTCCAATCGCGGGTCGTCGGCCTCTTCCACGTGCGAGGCCAGTTGCACCGATTCGTCCACGCCCAGCGCCTTGGGCAGCGGTTTGCCGGCCTTGGGGGCACGCACGTCCTGCACCGGGTTGTGGTCGATCAGCCCCTGGCGACCGAGCCAGACGTAGAGACCGCGCCAGCCCGAGAGGATGAGTGCGATGCCGCGCGCGCTGCGCCCGCCACTGTGCATCTGCGCGACCCAACGGCGGATGTGGGCGTTCTGCACCTGGCGCAACGCCACGCCGGTGGTCTGCGCCTGCTGCACCAGTTTTTCCAGATCGAGGGTGTAGAGCGCCAACGTGCGCTCCGCGAGGCGCTTTTCCACCCGCACATGGGTCAGATAGGCCCGCACCAGAGCGGCGTCGTCGTCGCTGGTGGTGGCGTTCATGTGTGGGATCGGACCGCCGCCGGTCCGCCCCAAGGCAGGCCAGCGCCCCCGGGGGGCAGCGCACGACACGAAGTGAGCAGCGTGCGGGTCATGTCCTCAGGCCGTGGCGGCCGGGACCACCGGGCGCAGGCGCGAGAGCGCTGCGCTGGTGAGCTCACCAATGCGCTCCAGGAAATCGGTGCCCATGTCGGCCGAAAAACGCAGGGCGTCCGACGAGGCCAGCACCAGCAGGCCAAAGGCCTGGGGCGCGATCCCGGCGCGCAGAGGAATCAAGGCCAGCGAGGCCGCGGCCGCCGGGTCGCCCAGCCATTGCGCGGCCTCCAGCCCCGGGTTGGTGCCGCAGTAAGGCAACGTGAGCGACGAGGCGAACGCCATCACGTCTTCGCTGGCGCCCTGGGCATAAGGCTCGGCCGCGAACTCGGGCGCAACCCCCCAGACCTTGATGGCCACCTGCGGCACCAGGAACTGGTCGGCAATGCCACGCGCCGCAACGGCGGGCAGGTCGCTGGCCAGGCGCGTGAGCAAGAGCTCGCGCGTCCAGCGCTGCAGCTTGTCGGCAATGGTCGTGTTTTCCTGGCCGTGGCGGATCATTTCAGCGGCCTTGAGTTCAAGCCCCTTGATCTTCTCGCGCAGCATCTCGGCCTGCCGCTCCTGCAGGCTGACGGCGCGCTTGCCGTGCGGACTGGTGAGCTGCACCGTTCCCAGCACATCGGCATGGCGCTCGAAGAAATCCGGCGTGTTGGCCAAGTAGTTGGCGATGTCGTCTTCGGTGATCGGGGGGATGGACTGATGGGTCATGGTGGTTCGGTTCGCTGAGGTTCAGGCGAGATCGGGTACGTCGATCTCGCCTTCGAAGACAGTGGTGGCGGGGCCGGTCATGAACACTGGGGCGTCGTGCGCCGGGGTGTCCTGCCATTGAATGGTGAGCACGCCGCCGTGCGTCTGCACGTCGACGATCGAATCCAGCAGGCCCAGGCGGATGCCGGCCACGACAGCGGCGCAGGCCCCGGTGCCGCAGGCCAGCGTCTCGCCCGCGCCGCGCTCAAACACGCGCAAGCGCACCTGGCCGCGGTTGACGATCTGCAGGAAACCCGCGTTCACGCGGGCCGGGAAGCGGGCATGCAGCTCGATCAGCGGCCCCTGGCTGAGCACCGGCGCGGTGTCCACGTTGTCCACCAGCTGCACCGCGTGCGGGTTGCCCATGGACAGCACACACACCAGCGCCTCGCCGCCACCGGGCAAGGCCAGCGGCCAGCGCTCGACATTGCCCGTCGTCGTTGAGACGAGGCCGCTCGCGTCGAACGGCACGCGCTCCAGCGCAAACACCGGCGCACCCATGTCGACCGTGACGCGGCCGTCATCGTTCAGCGCCAGGCTGATCTCGCCGTGCTTCACTTTCACCCGCACCGGGTTGGCGGTGGTCAGGCCCTTGTCGTGCACGTAGCGCACGAAGCAGCGCGCCCCGTTGCCGCAATGTTCGACCTCGCCGCCGTCGGCGTTGTGGATCACGTATTCAAAGTCCAGCCCGGGCCCGGGCGAGGGCCGCACGCTCAGGATCTGGTCGGCGCCGACGCCGAAGTGGCGATCGGCCAGCCAGCGGTACTGCGCATGGCTGAGCCCCAGGCGAGCGCGCGTCTCGTCGAGCACGACGAAATCGTTGCCCGCGCCCTGCATTTTGGTGAACCGGATGTGCATGGGCGGATTATCCGTCCAGAGCGGTGCGCACCGGCAGGCCGCATCGCCGCAGCGTGGTGCGCTTCACACCGGTGCATACGCACCGCGACGGCCATCCGCCCCACCCCCAGACCACTTTGCGCACAAAGTCTGTGCTGTTTTGTATGCAATCTGGTGCACATTGCATACAAAACAGCTGGCACGGTTGATGCAATACGGCAGACATGGATGACCACACACCCCAGCCTGCCGCCATCGAACTCATTGCACTCACCAAGCGCTACGCCCAGGGCAGCGTGGCGGTGGACAGCATCGATCTGCGCATCGCGCCCAAAAGCTACTGCTGCCTGCTCGGCCCCTCGGGCTGCGGCAAGAGCACCACGCTGCGCATGATCGCCGGCCACGAAAGCACCACCAGCGGCGACATCCTGCTGGAGAACCGCAACATCACCAGCCTGCCCGCCGCCGCGCGCGGCACGGCCATGATGTTCCAGAGCTTCGCGCTGTTCCCGCACCTCTCGGCGCTGGACAACGTGGCCTTCAGCCTGAAGATGAAGGGCGTGGACAAAACCACGCGGCTGAAACAGGCGCAGGACTTGCTGGAGCGCGTGGCCATGGGCCACCTGGCGCAACGCAAACCGGGCGAACTTTCTGGCGGGCAGCAGCAGCGCGTGGCGCTCGCCCGCGCGCTGATCACCCAGCCGCGCGTGTTGCTGCTCGACGAGCCCCTCTCCGCGCTCGACCCCTTCCTGCGCATCCAGATGCGCGCCGAGCTGCGTCACTGGCAGAAAGAGCTCGGCCTGACTTTCATCCACGTCACCCACTCGCAGGAAGAGGCCATGGCCCTGGCCGACACCATGGTGGTGATGAACCACGGCCGCATCGAGCAGGTGGGTCCGCCCCACACGGTCTACAACCGGCCCGCCAGCGAGTTCGTGGCACGCTTCATGGGTGGTCACAACGTGCTCAACACCACCGACGGCAAGGTGGCCGTTCGCAACGACCACATCCAGCTCGCGCCCGCCCACAGCGGCAAAGGCTGGCCGGCGACGGTCAGTGACGTGGAGTACCAGGGCACCTATGTGCTGCTGGGCCTGAAGCTGAACGGCACCGACGACAGCGTCTCGGTGATGCTGCCCGAAGCCGCGTTCGTGCAACAGGCCTACGCCCCCGGCGACAGCGTGAACCTGACCTGGGCTCCCTGGCAGGCCCACACCTTCCCGCCAGTGCTCGACGCGCCGGTCGCCACGACTGCCTGAACCCGCACGGCCCTTTTTTCCTCTCGTTTTCCTCCCCCGCAACCCAACCCACTGGAGCTCGACCCATGTCCGATTCGATCAAAGACAACACCGACACCCTCACCGGCCTGTCGCGCCGCCGCCTGCTGCAAGGCACCGCCGGCATGGCCGGCATCCTGGCCAGCGGCATCTCGCCGGCCATCGGCCAGGAAAAGATCACCCTGCGCTACCTGGGCACCGCAGTGAACCAGGACAAGGCCATCGGCGACAAGTTCGAAAAAGACACCGGCATCAAGATCCAGTACGTGGCCGTGACCACCGACGACGTGACCAAGCGTGCCGTCACCGCGCCCAACAGCTTCGACCTGATCGACACCGAGTACTTCTCGCTCAAGAAGATCGTGCCCACCGGCAACCTCAAGGGCATCGACGTCAAGAAGATCAAGAACGCCGACAAGATCACCCCGCTGTTCACCACCGGCAGCGTGGCGGGCAAGGCCGTGGGCGACCAGGGCACCGCGCCCAAGAAGGTGATCTTCCTCGAAGGCGAAAAGAGCAAGGTGTTCGCCAAGTCGCCGACCCAGTTCATGAGCCTGATCCCGACGGTCTACAACGCCGACACGCTGGGCATCCGCCCCGACCTGATCAAGCGTCCCATCAATTCGTGGGCCGAGCTGCTGAACCCCGAGTTCAAGGGCAAGACCGCGATCCTGAACATCCCGTCGATCGGCATCATGGACGCCGCCATGGTGGTCGAAGCCATGGGCCTCTACAAGTACCCCGACAAGGGCAACATGACCAAGGCCGAGATCGACCTCACGATCAAGACCCTGATCGAAGCCAAGAAGGCCGGCCAGTTCCGCGCGCTGTGGAAAGACTTCAACGAGTCGGTCAACCTGATGGCCTCGGGCGAAGTGGTGATCCAGTCGATGTGGAGCCCGGCCGTGACCGCCGTGCGCACCAAGGGCATCGCCTGCAACTTCCAGCCGCTGAAAGAAGGCTATCGCGCCTGGGCCGCCGGCTTCGGCCTGCCCGCCACGCTGAGTGGCCGCAAGCTCGACGGCGCCTACGAGTTCATCAACTGGTTCCTCGACGGCTGGGCCGGCGCCTACCTGAACCGCCAGGGCTACTACAGCGCCGTGCTCGACACCGCCAAGTCCAAGATGGACGCCTACGAGTGGGCCTACTGGATGGAAGGCAAGCCCGCCTCGCAGGACATCAAGAGCCCCAACGGCGACGTGCTGGCCAAGGCCGGTGCGGTGCGCGACGGCGGCAGCTACGAAGCGCGCATGGGCGGCATCGCCTGCTGGAACGCGGTGATGGATGAGAACGAATACATGGTCAGAAAGTGGAATGAATTCGTCGCGGCCTGACGGCCTCCCCCCGCGCCGCGCCTGCGGCGCGTCACCCCCCTGAGGGGGGCAACACGAGCGGCCCGGCAAAGCCGGTTCCGCCGTGTTCTGGAAGGGGCTTCGCTGCGCTCGCCGCGGGTGCCCTTCCGCCCCACGTTGCTTCTGTTTTCTTTCTGATTGACCTTCATGAGCAGCACATCCACCGCCACCGCCGGTCCTGTCGCCGACAGCCCGAACCGCACGCTGCACGCCTGGTGGCAGGCGGCACCTTTCACGCTGGTGTTTGTGCTGTTCTTCCTCATTCCGCTGGGGCTGATCGTGATGGTCAGCTTCTGGGATTTCAACGAGTACGAGCTGCTGCCGGCGTTCACGCTGCGCAACTACTTCGCCATCTTCGAAGGCTGCGCCACGCTCACCGAGCATGGCGATTTCTGTGTTTCGCTCTCCACCTATCTGTCCACGCTGAAGTTCAGCCTGCTGGTCTGGGGCATCACCCTGGTGCTGGGTTTTGCGGTGGCGTATTTCCTGGCGTTTCATGTGCGCTCGCCGGGCATGCAGACGGCGCTGTTCATCCTGTGCACCGTGCCGTTCTGGACCTCGAACGTCATCCGCATGATCTCGTGGGTGCCTCTGCTCGGGCGCAACGGCCTGGTCAACCAGTCGCTGCAAGGCGTCGGGCTGATCGACGAGCCCATCGAGTGGCTGCTGTTCTCCGACTTCTCGGTCGTGCTCGCCTTCGTGCACCTCTACACCATGTTCATGATCGTGCCCATCTTCAACAGCATGATGCGCATCGACCGCAGCCTGCTCGAAGCAGCCAGCGACGCCGGTGCCAGCGGCTGGCAGACGCTGTGGAACGTGATCGTGCCGCTGAGCAAGACCGGCATCATCATCGGCTCGATCTTCGTCATCACCATCGTCATGGGCGACTTCGTGACCATCGGTGTCATGGGCGGCCAGCAGATCGCCTCGGTCGGCAAGATCATCCAGGTGCAGACCAGTTACCTGCAGTTCCCGCTGGCCGCGGCCAACGCGGTGATCCTGCTCAGCGTCGTGCTGATGATCATCTGGGGCCTCACGCGGCTCGTGGACATCCGGAAGGAACTCTGACCATGGCCCACACCACCGAATCGCGCGCTCCTGGCTTCTGGCCGCTCGCCACCGTCTTCGCGCTCTTCGTGCTGTTCATGTACGGCCCGATGTTCGTCATCTTCGTGCTCTCGTTCCAGGGCCCCGAAGGTGGACTCACCTTCCCGCTGCGCGGTCTGTCGCTGCACTGGTTCCGCCAGCTGGCCGAAGGCCTGGGCACGGTGGACATCGGCGCGGCCTTCCTGCGCTCGCTCATGCTGGGCAGCGTGGTGATGCTGTTCACCGTGCTGCTCTCGGTGCTGGCGGGGCTGGCGTTCCGCAAGAATCTGAGCGGCGGCAATGCGCTGTTCTACGTGACCGTGGCCAGCCTGATCATGCCGTCCATCATCGTGTCGCTGGGCATCGGCCTGCAGTTCCGGCTGCTTGACGGCGGTCTCAAGTGGCTGCTGGAAGCGGTGGGCGCCACCAGCACACTGGAGGAATACGGCACGGCATTGGGCCTGTTCACCTCGGCGCTCGGCGCGCACCTGACCTGGACCCTCCCCTTCGGCCTGCTGATCATGTTCGCCGTGTTCAACCGCTTCAACCCGGCCTACGAAGAAGCCGCGCGCGACCTCGGCGCCACACCCTGGCAGACCTTCCGCCACGTGGTGCTGCCGCTGATCGGGCCTTCGGTCGTGGGCATCGGCATGTTCGGCTTCACGCTCAGCTGGGACGAGATCGCCCGCACCTCGCAGGCCATCGGCGACGTCAACACGCTGCCGCTGGAGCTGCAAGGTCTCACCTCCACCGTCACCACGCCCGCCATCTACGCGCTGGGCACCGTGACCACCGTGGTGTCGTTCGCGGTGATCGGCATCACCGTCGGACTGGCCATGCTGCTGGGCCGGCACAAGAAGGGCCACACCGGATGAGCGCCACCCGCGTCCGCAAGACCGCCGACGAAGCACCCGCTCCACTGTCGGACAACGACATCTACGAGCGCATGGTCTCGGCCATCCTCGACCACCAGCTGCCGCCCGGCACCAAGCTGGTCGAAGACCGGCTGGCCGAGGCCTTCGGTGTCTCGCGCACGCGCATCCGGCCGGTACTGGTGCGGCTGGCCAACGAGCAGGTGGTCACGCTCACGCCCAACCGGGGCGCGTCCATCGCCCAGCCCACCGAACAGGAAGCGCGCGAGGTGTTCGAGGTGCGGCGCCTGATCGAGCCGACGCTGGTCGAACGTTTCGTGGCGGTGGCCACGGCCGCCGACATGCAGACCCTCACCCGCTGCATCCGCGACGAAGAGGCCGCGCGCGCCGCGGGCGACATGCGCCGCGCGATCCGCCTCTCGGGCGATTTCCACCTGCACATCGCCGACCACGCCGGCCACGCCACGCTGGGCCGCATCCTGCGCGAGCTGGTCTCGCGCACCTCGCTGATCCTCATGACCTACAGCGCGCCGCACAGCCAGGCACGCGACGACGCCACCGCCTGCGGCTGCCAGGAACACCGAGCCCTGCTCGCCGCGCTCAAGCTGCGCGATGCGCGCGAGGCGGCACGCCTGATGCGCGAGCACCTGGAGCGGCTGGAGTCTCAGCTGAGTTTTTCCGTGACGCCCGAAGCAGCGCCGGATCTGCTGGAACTGTTCGGCTCATGAAGCAGTTGCTCGTCATCAACCCCAACACCTCGGAGCGCGTGAGCGCGCTGCTGCAGACCCACGTGCAGGCCGCCGCCGGCTCGCACGTGGCGGTGCGCACCGTGACCGCGCGCTTCGGCGCGCCCTACATCGCCGACGAGGCCAGCTACGCCGTGGCCGCCCACGCCGCGCTCGACGCCTGGGCCGCCTCGCTGGCCAGCCTCGAACCGGCGCCCGATGCGGTGCTGATCGGCTGCTTCGGCGACCCGGGCCTGATGGCCCTGCGCGAGTCCAGCCCGGCGCCGGTCACCGGCCTGGCCGAAGCGGCCTTCATCGAAGCCGCGCGCCACGGCCGCTACGCCATCGTCACCGGCGGAGAGCGCTGGGGCCCGATGCTGCAGCGCCTGGCGCAGGCGCTGGGCCAGGCGCAGCAGCTCGCCGGCATCCACACCGTGGTGCCCACGGGGGCCCAGCTCGCCGCCGACCCGGCCGCCGCCCACCGCCTGCTGGCCCAGGCCTGCCGCGATGCGGCCCACCAGCTCGGCGTGCAGGCCGTCATCCTCGGCGGCGCGGGGTTGGCCGGCATGGCGGCCGCCATCCAGAGCGATGTGCCCGTGCCGGTGATCGACAGCGTCACCGCCGGCACCCACTGGGCCCTGCGAACGCCGCCGCTGCCGCCGGCCCGGCGCACAGCAGGCTTCGACATCGCCTGGCAGGGCCTGTCGCCTGAACTGATCGCCCTCGGGCCGGCCCCGTAGATCCCAAGACCACGGCGACAGCGCCAGACCGGCAGTCGCAGCACAATGTGCGGATGGTCCGACCCACCCAACTGCTCCACCCCGCCCGCACGCCCGCCGCCGTGCGCCCCGCCGCCACCGTGCTGCTGCTGCGCGACGGCCCCCAGGGCGTCGAAGTGCTGATGACGCGCCGCTCCATGACGGCCAGCTTCGCGCCGGGTGCCTACGTGTTCCCCGGTGGCGGTATCGACGCCGCCGACGCGCAGTCGCACGGCCAGTCCACGCGCCGCGCGACGCAGAGCGACCTCCACCTCACTCAAGCGATTGCAGCCATCCGAGAAAGTTTTGAAGAGCTGGGCATCCTGCTCGCGCGCCGCCCCGACGGCTCGCACCTGGGCACGGCACAGATCGCCACGCTCGACCGCAAAGCTCCGTTCGCCGAGCAATGCGCCGCGCTGGGAATCACGCTGTCCGGCGCCGAGGTGTTCGTGCTCGCCCACTGGATCACCGACCGCGACCTGCCGCGCCGCTTCGACGTGCCTTTTCTGGTGGCGCGCATGCCCGAAGGCCAGGAACCGGTGGCCGATGAATCCGAGCAGTTCGAGCCGGTGTGGGTGCGCCCGGCCGACGCGCTGGCGCGCCACGCCGCGGGCGGCTTCTTCATCATCTTCCCGACCGTCCGCACGCTGGAGCGGCTGCAGGCCTTTGCTTCTGTGGACGCGTTGCTTCAGGCTTGTGCCGTCAACGATGAACCCCTGTTCACCAGCTGCCCGCGCGCCGGCCTGCTGAACGGCCACGAGTCGCGCCACATGGAGCATGAACCGCCCTTTGGCGAACTCGCGCTCGTCTGCCCGCACGGCCAGATAGTGCACGAGCTGGCCTGGCAGACCGAGCGCCCGGTGTCGCTGCTGAAGAACGTGCAACGGCTCACCGCGCCCAACCCCGGCTTCATGACCGGCCCGGGCACCAACAGCTACCTGGTGGGCGACCCGGTGAGCGGCCACATCGCCATCGACCCCGGTCCGGACATACCGGAACACATTGAACGCCTGTGGCGCGCTGCGGGCGGCGACATCCGAGCGATCGTTTGCACCCACTCGCACCCCGACCATTCGCCCGGTGCGTTGCGGCTGCAGGCCTTGTGTGCCGAGAGCCCCCCCATCCTCGGCCTGCCCAGCGCTTCCACGGCGCGCGAGAACAGCCGCTTCACACCCGAACGAGCGCTGTCGGACGGCGAGCGTCTCGTGCTCATGGGCACGGTGGGCGATGCCCTCAGCAGCCACACCCTGCAGGTGGTGCACACCCCCGGCCACGCGGCCAACCACCTGTGTTTGCTGCTGGAAGAAGACGGCCTGCTGTTCAGCGGCGACCACATCCTCAACGGCAGCACCACCGTGATCGACCCGCCCGACGGCCACATGGGCGACTACCTCGATTCGCTCGACAGGCTGGACCGCCTGTGCGAGCAGCACGGTGTCGACTTCATCCTGCCCGCACACGGTTACGTGCTGGGCGACCTGAGGCGAACCGCGGACAACCCGAGCGCACCGGAAAACGGCGGTGCCCGCGCGGCCATTGCGCACCTGAAAGCCCACCGCCTCGCGCGCGAAGTCAAAGTGGCGCGCGCCATGCAGGCCCAACCCGAAGGCACGATGGACGACTGGGTGAAGCTCGCCTACGACGATGTGCCTGAGCGGCTTTGGCCCGTGGCCAAACGCTCCTTGCTCGCACACGTGGAACGCCTCCAGAGCCTGGGTGGCTTCAACCTCTGAACCGGCCGACACACATGCAGAACACCGGCGCGCCCGCTGAATCACGGGTTTGTGAAAACGGCGGGGCGGTCGGCTACTTGACCGGCTGAAGGCAACCGCACGACCGCTGCGCCAGCTGCGCACGGTCCAGCAGCGTGATGTGGCCGTTCCGCTGCGTCACAACACCTTCGGCGGCCAATTGGCTGGTGGCCCGGGCCAGGGCCCCGGGCTCGGCACCCAGCCAGGCCCCCAAGGTGGCCGGTTCGATGTGCAACACCGAGCCCGGCACGCGGTCAAAAGCGTCTTGCAGCCAACGGCTCAGGCGCTGGTACAGCGTGTGCTGGAGACGACAAAGCGCGGCCTGCGACATCTGTGCGTTCAGGGCCTGCAGATAGCGAAGCACCACCCTCAACTGGCTTTCGTCGGGCTGCGGACCCTTGTTCAGCGCCGCTGTCGGCAACCGCCACGCGCTGCCCGGGTGCAACACCTCGGCATGCAGGCGTTCAGCCGGGACACCCAGAAATGGGGCCACCCCCACCAGCCCGTCGTTGCCCACCAGCGCCAGCGGCGCCTCCAGCCCATCGGGCCCACCCGCGTGCAGCAGCCCCACCAGGGCATCCTCGGGAAAGTACATGAATTCGATGGGTGCGTTGGCCGCCAGCAAGGTGTGTCCCTGGCGCAGTTCGACCCGTTCCAGACTCGAAGGCCAATGCCGTCGATCCACATGGGCCAGAGCGGCAAGAACCCGGTTGGTCGGTTGTTCGACTGGCAAGTTCGGTGCTCCCGCCCGGGGGCGATCAAAAGGAATCTGGGGTGCCGAGGCTGCGGCTTCGGCGGTGGGCCAGTGTAGGCGCAAAGCGCCTGGACACTGTTCGATACCGTACAGAGTGCCCTGGACCGTGATGGACAGGGCCCCGTGGTGGCGCTTCCCGAGGCGACAGACCGCGTGGGCAGTCAGCCGGGCAAGCGGGCGCAAGCCACGTACACTGCAGCGCTGCGAACGCCTGTCCGCAGCAGAAACACGGCCCGACGGCTCTCTTCAAAGTGTGGTCTTTCAACCATGAACGGGCTTTCGATTGAACTTGTTGCACAACGGTCTGGTGGCTCAACTGCCGCCCACCGATCAGGGCCTGCTCCTGCGCCGATGTGAACCCGTGGAGCTCAAGGCGGGTGAGATCCTTTCAGCGCCGGGTGCGGCCAGCGGGCACGTCTACTTCCTCCTGAGCGGCACCAGCGTGGCGCTGGTGGTGCGCAATGGGGGCGGTAGCGGGCTGGCGGTTGGACTCGCGGGCCGGGAAGGCGCAGTGGGCCTGCAGTTTGCGCTGGGACTGGGCGCTGGCCATTTCACGCTGCTGGTGCAAAGCAGCGGTGCGGCCTTTCGCGCCGACGGCGCGGTGCTGCAGCGCCTGTCGGACCGGCGCCTGGGCATGTTGCGGACCTTCGCTGGCTACCTCTGGGTCTTTTCGCAGGAAGTGGCCGAACTGGCGGCCGCGGCCCAGGTGCAGGACATCCAGGCGCGACTGGCCCGCTGGATCCTGCTCAGCCAGGTGCGAACGCACCAGACCGAACTGCAGCTCACGCACGCCCACCTCGCCGACATGCTGGGCGTGCGCCGGGCGGGCGTCACGCTGGCGGCGCGCAACCTGAAAGACAGGGGTCTGGTGGACTACCGCCGTGGCCGCATCCAGATCCTGAACCTCGAAGGACTGGCCACCGTGGCACACGCCCAGCAGGGCGCCCAGGGCGACCTGCTGGATGACAACGAATTAGTGTGAAGCGCGCCGATACGCCGGATTTTGTGCATGCAGAACCTTCTTGCGAAGGCCCCGCATGTGACCGTCATTCATCTGGGCCGGGGGTCGCCCACCCGGCTCGGTGCTACCTACCCGCCAGCTCCGCGGAACCACGTCAACGCTGGCCTATTTGGTATTGCTGCGCGTAGAGATTGCCCGTTTCACCCGAACTGAATCGGCTCGTCTCTGTTGCTCTGATCCTCACCTTAGGGCCTTGCGGCTTGTCGGTGGAGAGGTGTTACCTCCTACGCTGTCCTGTGCAGTCCGGACGTTCCTCCAGTGCGCCCTTTCGGGCCTTGCACCAGCGACGGCCTGGCGCGCTTCACACGACGATTATCGCCTGCCCGGACCCTGCGTCAGACCAGGCGCTCGATCTTCTTGAAGCGCCACACCAGCTGGTGGTAGCCGGTCTGCAGCGCCAGCATGGCCGCATAGGTCACGGGGAAGGCCATCCACACGCCCTCCAGCCCGAAGCGCTGGTTCAGCCCGTAGGCCACCGGCAGCTGCACCAGCAGGATGCAGGCGATGGAAATCGCCACCGGCATCAGCACCACGCCGCTGGCGCGCATGATGCCGCCCACCACCGACTGGAAGCCGAACAGCAGCATGCTCCACAGCATGATGTGCAGCAGGTGCTCGGCCTGCGCCAGCACCTCGGGCTGCGTGAGGAACAGGCCCAGCATCCCGTGCGACAGCGCGTAGCCCAGCAGCACCAGCGAGCCGGTCACGCACACGTTCATCCACAGCCCCGTGCGCAGGATGGCCCCCAGGCGCTCAACCCGGCCCGCGCCGATGGCCTGCGCGCCGAGAATGGACGCGGTGATGGCGATGGACAGCGCGGGAAACTGCACGTAGTTGACGATCTGAGTGACCGCGCCGTAGGCCGCCGTGGCCTGCGAGCCGTGGCCGTTGACCAGCGACAGGATCACCAGCTCCGAGATCGAGATCACCACCATCTGCAGCCCGGTGGGCAGACCTATGCGCATCACCTGGGCCAGGATCTTGCCGTCCAGCCGCAGGGACTGGAGCAACATCCGGTCGGGCGCGAGCACGCTGCCCTTGCGCCGCAGGCGCCAGACCAGGAAACCCAGCGACGCAGCCTGGGACACAAAGCCCGCCAGTGCTGCGCTCTGGATGCCCATGGGCGGCAACCCCAGCCAGCCTTTGATCAAGGCGGGCGTCAGCACCAGGCCCAGGCCGGTGGACAGCAACAGGGCCTGCAACGGCGTCACCGTGTCGCTCACGCCGCGCAGCAGCTGCGTGTAGAGGATGACCACCAGCAGCAGCGGCATCAGCAACATCATCACCCGCGCGTAGGCGGTGGCATCGTCGAGCACGTCGGCCGGCGTGCCCAGCAGTTGCATGCCTTCTCGCGCAAACACGCTGCCCAGCAGCGCCGCCACGATGCCGATCAAGGCGCCCAGTGCCAGCGCCGAGCCAGCGATGGCCTTGACCTTCTCGGGCTCCCGTGCGCCCCAGGCCTGACCGATCAGCACCGAGGCGCCCGCGCCCAGGCCGATCACCAACGAGATGAAGAAAAAGAAGATCGGGAACATGCCCGACACCGCCGCCAGGGCGTGGGTGCCGAGCATCTGGCCGATGAAGATGCCGTTGAGGGTGCCCGAAAAGCTCTGCAGGAAGTTGGACAACACCATGGGCGCGAGAAACACCAGGTAGATGCGCCAGAGGGGTTTTGCTGGGCCGGAAGGATGGGGTGGCATGGTTCGGAACGCTGAGCAATGGAGGAGGTGTGGAGCGGCAGCGCTCAGGTGGTGCTGGTGACCGCAAGCGGCGTGGCGGCAAAGGCGTCGCGGGCGAGCCAAGCGAGGTGGTCCCGCACATCGGCGGGCCAGTGGGCGGTGCGGTGGGCGAACGCCCCGGCGTCTTGCGCGAACAACGCCCGCGAAGCCTCTTCGAAGCCGGGCAGACCGCCGCCGATCGCGCTCATGAAGCGGTAGACCCGCTCCTTGGCCAGGCGCTGCGCATCCTGGTCGCCCTGGCTACGCCGGGCCTCTTCCACCAGCCGGCGCAGGGCGGCCGACGCGCCGCCGCGTTGCTGTGCCAGCCACGCCCAGTGGCGCGGCAGCAGCGTGACCTCGCGCGCCACCACGCCGAGACGCGGCCGGCCCACGCCCTGCGTTGCGGCAGTCGCTTCGGATTCGTCCGGGGGACCGCTGGCGGGCTGTGCGGGCGCATAGCCCGCCGGCCAAGGGTGGTCCACCAGGGCCCCGCTGGCGTCGTCAAACACCAGCAGACCTCCAGCGCTCAGGTCCAGCGCGCGCAGCGCCTGGTCCACCTCGGCGTAGGGGCCGTTGGCGACGCGGCGGTGGCCGAGAAAAGCGGTGCATGTAGCGGTGGTGACGGTGTTCATGGTGCTAATTTTATACGGATTTTATTATTTTACCCGGATTTATTTACAACAGTCCACCGGAGGCCTCGCGCACCCCAAAGCCGGTCGCGGCTTTGACGACAATAGGGGCCCCTTGCTTGATAAACACAAGCCCTCTTCATCATGATCCGACTCTCCGAACTCAAGCTCCCGCTGGCCGACGTGCCGGCCGAACACCGCCGCGCGTCCGACGCGCCGTCCGAAACCGACGAAGACCGCATCCCGCCGCCACACCCGGTCGAGGCCCTCTCCCGGCTCGCCGCCCAGGCGCTGGGCATCGCGCCCGAGGTCATCGACCACCTGCACGTCTTCAAACGCAGCTTCGACGCCCGCAAGGCCGAACTGCTGGCCGTGTACATCGTGGACGTGACGCTGGCCGACCCCGCTCTGGAGGCGGGCCTGCTGGCGCAGCATGACAAGAACCCGCACATCCAGCCCACGCCCGACATGGCCTGGCACGCGCCCGGTCACGCGCCCACCGGCTGGCCCGCCGACGAGGCGGATCGCCCGGTGGTGGTTGGCCTCGGTCCTTGCGGCCTGTTCACCGCGCTGGCGCTGGCGCAGATGGGCCTGCGCCCCATCGTGCTGGAGCGTGGCAAGCCGGTGCGCGAGCGCACCAAGGACACCTGGGGCCTGTGGCGCAAGAAGGTGCTGAACCCGCAGAGCAACGTGCAATACGGCGAAGGCGGTGCCGGCCTGTTCTCCGACGGCAAGCTCTACAGCCAGATCAAGGACCCGCGCTTCCTCGGCCGCAAGGTGATGCAGGAGTTTGTGGACGCGGGCGCGCCATCCGAGATCCTGTACCAGGCGCATCCGCACATCGGCACCTTCAAGCTGGTGAAGGTGGTCGAGGCGATGCGCGAAAAGATCATCGCGCTGGGCGGCGAGATCCGCTTCCAGCAGCAGGTGGTGGGCCTCACGCTGACACCCTCCAACAGCGGTCAGCAGCAACTGGCTGGCCTGCGCGTGTTGCAGCTGGACAGCGGGGCGATCACCGAACTGCCCGCGCGGCGCGCCGTGCTCGCGCTTGGCCACAGCTCGCGCGACACCTTCGCCTTGCTGCACGATGCGGGCGTGTTCCTCGAAGCCAAACCGTTCTCGGTGGGCTTTCGCATCGAGCACCCGCAAAGCGTGATCGACCGCGCGCGCTGGGGCCGCCACGCCGGCCATCCGCTGCTGGGTGCCGCCGACTACAAGCTCGTGCACCACGCCAAAAACGGCCGCGCGGTCTACAGCTTCTGCATGTGCCCGGGCGGCACCGTCGTGGCGGCCACCTCCGAGCCGGGCCGCGTGGTCACCAACGGCATGAGCCAGTACTCGCGCAACGAACGCAACGCCAACGCTGGCCTGGTGGTGGGCATCGACGTGGCTGATTTCCCGCAGACATTTCCAGAAGACCTGCCGCTCTGGACCGCCGCCTTCGGTGAGGCCGATGGCGCGCGCTACGCCACGCAGGCCCAGGCACTTGCCGCGCAGGGCCAGACGCACCCACTGGCCGGCATCGTGTTGCAGCGGCAGCTGGAGACCCGCGCCTACGAGCTCGGCGGCGGCACCTACGAAGCACCCGGCCAGCTGGTGGGCGACTTCGTGGCCCAGACACCGTCCACAGCGCTCGGCACGGTGGACCCGTCGTACAAGCCGGGCGTGAAGCTCGGCAACCTCGCACCCGCTCTGCCGGATTTCGCCATCGAGGCCATGCGCGAAGCCATCCCCGTGTTCGGCCGCAAGATCAAGGGCTACGACATGGCCGATGCCGTGCTCACCGGCGTGGAAACGCGCACCTCGTCGCCTCTGCGCATCACGCGCGGGACCGAGTGCCAGAGCCTGAACACCCGGGGCCTGTACCCGGCGGGCGAGGGCGCGGGCTACGCCGGCGGCATCCTCTCCGCGGGCGTGGACGGCATCAAGGTCGCCGAAGCGCTGGCCCGCGATCTGCTCGGGACCCCTGCGCACGCTTGAAGCCGACACCAGCCGTTACATGTCTGGCCGCAGCTTTACACAGGCGGTGAAGCGGCTTGACACAAGCCCCGCACGATGGAGGCTCCTCAACCAAGGAGCTTTCCATGAAATCCCCTGACCGTTCCATCCTCCTCCCCGTCCTCACCGGTGTGATCGCCCTCGCCGGCGCCAGCGCCGTCCAGGCCCAGGATGAACGCGCCCGTGTGCTCAGCAGCAAACCCATCATCCAGCAAGTGGCCACGCCGCGCGAGGTGTGCCAGAACCAGACCGTGACCGTACCCGGCCACAAGTCGGGCGCCGGTGCGCTGATCGGCGGCATCGCCGGTGGCGCCATGGGCAACGCCATCGGCGGTGGCAGCGGCCGCGCAGTGGCCACGGCCATCGGCCTGTTCGGTGGTGCCGTGCTCGGCAACCACATCGAAGGCCGCGGACAGCCCCGCACGCAGACCGTGCAGCAGTGCAGCACCCAGACCTTCTACGAAAACCAGACCGTGGCCTACGACGTGGTGTACGAATACGCCGGCCGGCGCTACAACGTGCAGATGCCCGAAGAACCGGGGCGCTACGTCCATGTGAACGTGCAACCCGTCATCGCCGCGCCCGCACCGCGGCAGCAGATGCAATACCGCCCGGCGCTTCCGGCGGAACCCGAAGTGGTCTACATCGGTGGGACGCGCCCGTATCCTGAGGGGTACCGCGGCAACCGCTGGGATCGGGACAACGAACAATGGGATCGCAACTGGCGCTGAATGCCGGGTCGCACCCACAAAAAAGCCCCGTCAAAATTGACGGGGCTTTTTGTTGGCCGGGAAGCGCCGGGCGCTTCGACTGCGCCCGATCAGACGCTGAAGCTGGAGCCACAACCACAGGTGGTCGAGGCATTGGGATTCTTGATGACGAACTGGGCACCCTCCAGATCTTCCTTGTAGTCGATCTCGGCGCCGACCAGGTACTGGTAGCTCATGGCATCGATCAGCAGCGAAACACCGTTCTTCGTCATGGTGGTGTCGTCTTCGTTGACCACCTCGTCAAAGGTGAAACCGTACTGGAAACCCGAGCAGCCACCGCCCTGCACAAACACGCGCAGCTTGAGGTCCGGGTTGCCTTCTTCGGCCACCAGCTCGGCCACTTTGGCCGCGGCGCTGTCGGTGAAGACCAGCGGGGCTGGCATGTCGGTCTGGATGTTTTCTGCAACTGCGCTCATGGGGTGTCCTGACATAGGGCTGTAACCGTTTCCGGGGGCTTCCTGAACACGGCTGGTGGACGCCATTCGTCCACATCTGATGCAATGCTATAGCAAATCGCTCGGGTTTGCGCTCAGCCGTTGTTTGCCGCCAGTTTGAGTGTGGGTTTGTCTTCGAGCCCCCCGGTCATGGGTTTGAGCTGACCCGAGATCGTTGCGCCCTGGTGCATCTCCAGGGCCTTGTAGGACACGTCGCCCTCGATCCGTGCCTTGGGCTGCAGTTCCAGCAGATCAAACGCCAGCACGGGACCCTTGACGCTGCCGTTGATGATGACGTGGTCGGCATGGATCTGGCCGGTCACGGTGGCCGATTCGCTGATCACCAGGATGCTGGACTGCTCATCGCTGGCGCGGATATCGCCCACCACGTCACCGTCCACCCGCAGTCCGTCGTGGAAAAACACATTGCCTTCAATGCGCGTTCCATGGGCGATCAGGCTTTTGATGGGGGGTTGCTTCTTCTTGCCAAACATGGAGTTCTCCGAAACGACAGTTGATTACAGCTTGATGGTGTGCAGGGCCAACACCGTGCCGTCCTGCAGGATTTTTGCGGTCACGGTTTTTACCACGGCCTGTTCGGGAACGTCCACCAGCCCCTCCTGGCGCAGATAGCCCTTGATCAGCACCGGCTGCGGCGACGGCGCCTGAACGGCCGACCAGGGCTTGCCCTCCAGCGTGCCGGCAAAGGTCACCTCCAGAACGCCCCTGAAATCGGGCGCGTTCTTGGTGGCCTGGATCATCAGCACCTGCCACTTGAGCTGGTTCTGCGCCAGGCGATCGACCTGCAGGCCACGAATGTTCAATGCGCCACTTCCCGACCCCGGGATCAGGCGTTCGAAGAACCCCAGGTCACCGCGCAGCACCTGGTTGTCGGCCTCCAGCTGGCGGATCTGCTGCACCAGTTGCTCCTGGGCCGCCTTCTCCGCCGTCAGCAGGCTCTCCGAGGTGTTGGAGACGGACTGCGCCCGCACCAGTTCGGCACGCAGGTCCTGCACCTCGTTGCGCAGGCGCTCCAGTTCCTGTTTGGCGTTGCGGTCCAGCCCGGCGATGTCTTTGCCCACCTCGAACGCCCAGAGCGCCAGAGCCCCTGAAAAGCCAAGCACCACGGCCCCCAGAAGCCAGCGAAACGGCCAGGGCATGGCGCTGCGCACCGAAACCCGGGGCGCGCTGACGGTGAGCCGTCTTCGCAGGAGACGCAACCTCATTCAGACACCTTTCGATTGGGAATTGAGAACCCGGATCACACGGCCCCCAAATGCAAAAACCGCCCCAAGACAAGCTTGCAGGCGGTTTTTGCGGCAGAAGCCCGGCGCTTTAGCGCTTGCTGAACTGCTTGGCGCGGCGTGCGGAACGCAGACCGACCTTCTTACGTTCGACTTCGCGGGCATCGCGCGTGACGAAACCGGCTTGCGACAGGCTCGGCTTGAGCGTGGCGTCGTAGTCGATCAAGGCGCGGGTGATGCCGTGGCGCACAGCGCCGGCCTGGCCGGATTCGCCGCCACCGTGCACGTTGACCATCACGTCGAAGGTTTCGGCGTGGTTGGTCAGCAGCAGCGGCTGCTTGGCGATCATGATCGAGGTCTCACGGCCGAAGTAGGACTGGATGTCCTTGCCGTTGACCACGATCTGGCCGGAGCCTTTTTTCAGAAACACACGGGCGACGCTGGATTTGCGACGGCCGGTGCCATTGTTCCATTCACCAATCATCTCAAGGCTCCTTTAGAGTTCCAGCACTTGCGGCTGTTGGGCGGTGTGGGGATGCTCAGCACCGCCGTACACCTTGAGCTTCTTGATCATGGCGTAGCCGAGCGGGCCCTTGGGCAGCATGCCCTTGACGGCCTTCTCGATCGCGCGGCCAGGGTGCTTGGCCTGCATGTCGCGGAAGTTGGTGGCGTAGATACCGCCGGGGTAACCCGAGTGACGGTAATAAATCTTGTCGAGGGCTTTGGTGCCCGTCACGCGGATTTTGGACGCGTTGATGATGACGATGTAGTCACCGGTATCGACGTGAGGCGTGTAAATGGCCTTGTGTTTGCCGCGCAAACGGAGAGCCACTTCACTGGCAACTCGTCCGAGGACCTTGTCGGTCGCGTCAATCACAAACCACTCGTGCTTCACGTCAGCAGGTTTGGCGCTGAACGTAGTAGTCATGAGTTTTCTCTTTGAAGGAGGGTTTGGCGGCTCTTTTCCACGGTCGGTTGTTCTCTGTCGGAACACTCTTAGGTGGGGTTTTGCACCCCGGTTGCCCGGTGTGCGGTCTTCGTCGCGGAGCCTTGCGTTTCGCTGCGAAGCCTTCTATTGTACGAAATATCGGTGCCGATTGGCAAGTTGCAGATGGGCGGCGGGTGACCGGGTCGCCCGGGGGCGCTACCATCGAGCGATGTTCAGTTACCGACACGCCTTCCACGCCGGCAACCACGCCGACGTGCTCAAGCACATCACCCTCATCGCCACGCTGCGCCATCTGATGCAGAAAGAAGCGGGCATCACCCTGGTGGACACCCACGCGGGCGCCGGGCTGTACCGGCTGGACGGTGACTACACGGAGACCGGGGGTGAAGCCAAAGACGGCGTGGTCAAGCTGATGGCCGCCCTGCGTCCGGCCGGCGCCGCACCCGTGGCCGCCGCGCCGGTGATCGATGACTACCTCGACCTGATCGCCAGCTACAACCCCTCGGGGCTGCTGCGCGTCTACCCGGGTTCGCCCTTTGTGCTGCATTCGCTGCTGCGCACCGAATCGCGCGACAAGCTCAAGCTGTTCGAGCTGCACCCGACCGACAGCCGCACCCTCAACGCCAATATCGCCCAGCTCGAAGCGGGGCGCCAGATCGCCGTGGCGCTGCAGGACGGCTTTGAAGGCGTCAAGCCCTTGCTCCCGCCGCCACCGTCGGCCACCGGCTCCAAACGCGCCGCGGTGCTGATCGACCCCAGTTACGAGATCAAGAGCGACTACGGCAAAGTGAGCGCCTGCATACAGGAACTCATCCGCCGTTTCCCGACCGGCACCTACCTGGTGTGGTACCCGATCATTCCGCGCCCGGAGGCGCACGACCTGCCCCGTCGGCTGAAGACCCTGAGCAACCAGGCGCAACGGCCCTGGCTGAACGCGACGCTGGCCATCGGGCAGGACCCCACCCACGGCCCGGACGACCGGCCCGGCCTCACGGCCAGCGGCATGTTCGTCATCAACCCGCCCCACACGCTGAAAGCGGCGCTGCAGGTGGCCTTGCCCCAGTTGCTGACCCACCTCGGACGGGGTCGCGGCAAAGGCCAGACGCTCGACACCGGCGGCTGATTCGCCGAACCGCGGCGTCAAGGCCCTGGCACCGGTTTCAGGGCCGGGCCAGCACCATGACCCAGTAGTGGCCAAACCGGCTGCCCGCTTGCCGCACACAACTCACACCCACCGCCTCGAACTGTCGGCTCATCAGGTTGCTGCAATGCCCGGGGCTGGAGAGCCAGCCGGCGATGACGCCGTCCACCGTGGCTTGCCCGCCCGCCAGGTTCTCGCCCACCGACGTCCAGGCGTAGCCCTCGGCCGCGACCCGCTGGGCCAGGGAACGCCCGTCCAGGCTGGTGTGGGAGAAGTAGTTCCGGGTGGCCATGTCACGGGCATGGCGGTCCGCAGCTGAAAACAGGCGTTGATTCCACACCAGCGGACCGGCGGCCGGCATGACCGAGTTCCCGCAGGAGCGGGCCACGGCCCGCGCGGCGTTGAGGCGCTGAACCAGCGCTGTCTGAAAGCCCGGCAGCCCGCAAGCGGTGCTGGCATCCAGCGGCACCCCTTCGGAAGCACGGTCCGCGACAAACACCCACTGGGCCGTTGTCCCGCTGACCGCCGCCGGTCCGCTGTGGCCCACACCCGCCGTGAACCCCGCCAGCAACACGACCGTGAACCGGGCGCAGCGTTGCGACCAGGGGCCGGCGCGAAAAGGGAAAGGCCTGTCAGTGAGCGACATGGATCCGACTGTACGGAAAAGAGCGCCCTGTGCGCCCTGCCCCTCCCCGGAAAAACCCTGAGTCGATCCCAGACAATTAACCAACCGATCGGTCGGTTAATTGCATATACTGCCGCTTCACCCCATTCGGCACCCGGTTTCGGGGTCAGGAGACACGCATGTACACCCAATCTTTTTCGGTCGCCGACGGCGAGGCCAAGTCCGGGCTGAAGGCCGTGGCCGCACCGGCCAGCGCCGAAGATGCTGCCTTGCAAACCCATTTCGACGCCGTGATCGACGCCGACGGCAAGATCGAACCGCGCGACTGGATGCCCGACGGCTACCGCAAGACCCTGGTGCGACAGATCAGCCAGCACGCGCACAGCGAGATCGTGGGCATGCTGCCCGAAGGCAACTGGATCAGCCGCGCGCCCAGCCTGAAACGCAAGGCGATCCTGATCGCCAAGGTGCAGGACGAAGGCGGCCATGGGCTCTACCTCTACTCGGCCGCCGAGACCCTGGGCACCAGCCGCGACCAGATGCTGGACGGCCTGCACAGCGGCAAGGCCAAGTACAGCTCCATCTTCAACTACCCGACGCTCAACTGGGCCGACGTCGGCGTGATCGGCTGGCTGGTGGACGGCGCGGCGATCATGAACCAGATCCCGCTGTGCCGCTGCAGTTATGGCCCCTACGCCCGCGCCATGATCCGCGTCTGCAAGGAAGAGAGCTTCCACCAGCGCCAGGGCTACGAAGCCTTGCTGGTCATGATGCAGGGCACGGCCGAGCAGAAGGCCATGGTGCAGGACGCCGTCAACCGCTACTGGTGGAAGTGCCTCGCCATGTTCGGCCCACCCGACGCCGACAGCCCCAACAGCGTGCAAGGCATGCGCTGGGGCATCAAGCGCATCTCGAACGACGACCTGCGGCAAAAGTTCGTGGACGCCACCGTGCCGCAGGCCGAGGTGCTGGGCGTGACCCTGCCCGACCCCGACCTGAAGTGGAACGAGGCGCGCAGCCACTGGGACTACGGCCAGATCGACTGGGACGAGTTCTGGGCCGTGGTCAACGGCAACGGCCCCTGCAACAAGGAGCGCCTGACCACCCGCGTGAAAGCCCACGAACAAGGCGCCTGGGTGCGGGAAGCCGCCATGGCCCACGCCGCCAAACAGCAAGCCCGCAACCTGAAGGAGGCCGCATGAATCCGCCCGCATCGACACCCGCACTGAAAGAATGGCCGCTCTGGGAAGTGTTCGTCCGCAGCAAGCAGGGCCTGGAACACAAACATTGCGGCAGCCTGCACGCCAGCGACGCACAGCACGCGCTGCAGATGGCGCGCGACGTCTACACGCGCCGCCAGGAAGGCGTGAGCATCTGGGTGCTGCCGTCCAACGCCATCACCGCTAGCGAACCCGACAGCAAGGACAGCTTCTTCGATCCGGCGGCCGACAAGATCTACCGCCACCCGACCTTCTACGAAATCCCCGAAAAAGTGGGGCACATGTGATGGCCGCGCCGGTTGACTATGTATTGCACCTGGCCGACAACGCCCTGGTGCTGGGCCAGCGCAACGCCGAGTGGTGCGGCCACGGCCCCGTCCTCGAAGAAGACCTGGCGCTGGCGAACAACAGCCTGGACCTGATCGGCCAGGCGCGGCTGCTCTACCAGCACGCGGCCAGCCTCATCAACGCCGACCCGGCCGAGGCCCGGCGTTTCGCGCACCTGCAGGGCGCGCGCCAGAACGGCCAGATCGCCGAAGACACGCTGGCCTACTTCCGCGACACCGCCGAGTTCCGCAACCACACGCTGATGGAGCTGCCGCACCACGGCCCGCTGGTGGGCTACGCGGTGAGCGAGCGCGACTACGCGGTGACCATCGCGCGCAACTTCCTCGTCAGCGCACTCATGGTGCTGGTGTGGGACAGCCTTCAGGCGTCGAAGGACGCACAACTGGCTGCCATCGCGGCCAAGTCCCTGAAGGAAGTGCGTTACCACCTGCGCCACGCGTCGGACTGGCTGGTGCGCTTTGGCGACGGCACCGGCGAATCGCAGCGCCGCGCGCAGGCGGCGCTGGACCACCTGCTGCCCTATTGCGAAGCCTTCTGGCAGCCTTCCCCCGCCGAACAGGCCGCCGCAGCCGACGGCAGTGGCGTGGACGTGCGAACGCTGCGCGATCACTGGAACGCCCTGATCAACGACACCCTGGCCGAAGCCACGCTCACGCGCCATGACCAGCCGCACGCGGGCTACGTGGCCCAAGGCCATGTGGGCGTGCACTCGGAGCACCTGGGCTTCCTGCTGGCCGAGATGCAGAGCCTGGCCCGGGCGCACCCGACCGCCGTCTGGTGAACACCATGGATGCGGCCACCCACGCTTCGCTGCAGGCCATCACCGAGGCGCTGGCGCACCTGGCCGACCCGGAGATTCCGGTCATCAGCTTGCGCGAGCTGGGCATCCTGCGCGACGTGCGCGAGGGGGCCGATGGCGTCCCGGAAGTGGTCATCACGCCCACCTACAGCGGCTGCCCGGCCATGGGCCAGATCGAGGACGACATCCACGCGGCCCTGAGCGCTGCAGGGCTGCCCGGTCGCGTCATCACGCAGCTCTCGCCCGCCTGGACCACCGACTGGATGAGCGATGCCGCGCGCGAGAAGCTGCGCGCCTATGGCATCGCGCCGCCGCAATGTGGCAGCCATGCCGACACGCCCGCCGGGGTGGTGAAGTTCAGCCGGCACGCGGTCAGGCACACCGCGGTGCCCTGCCCCCAGTGCGGCTCAAACAACACGACCGAAACCTCGCCGTTCGGTTCAACCGCCTGCAAAGCACTCTTCAAGTGCCTCGACTGCCTGGAACCCTTCGACTACTTCAAGCCGTACTGACACCATGAGCAACGCCGTCCCTCGCTTCCACGACCTCACCGTCTCGCGCATCCACCCCGAGGCCGCCGGGTCGGTGGCGGTGTCGCTGCACATTCCGCCGGAACTGCGAGACACCTTTGCCTTCGAGCCGGGCCAGTTCCTCACGCTGCGCACCACCATCGGCGGGCAGGACGTGCGGCGCAGCTACTCCATCAGCAGCCCGCGCAGCCTGCTCACGCAACAGGGCGAACTCACGCTGGGCATCCGGCCGGTCGAAGGCGGTGTGTTCTCGAACTGGGCCGCCACCGAGCTGAAGGCCGGGGACGCGCTGCGCGTGATGCCGCCCGACGGCCGCTTCACCGTGCACAAGCCACGCGCCCTGCACCGTGTCGGCTTCGCGGCCGGCTCGGGCATCACGCCCATCCTGTCCATCATGGCCAGCACGCTGGAGGAATCGGCCGACAGCAAATTCACACTCGTTTTCGGCAACCGCCGCATGGCCAGCGTGATGTTCAACGAGGCGCTGCAGGATCTGAAAGACCGCTACCCCGGCCGCCTCACGCTGATCCACGTGCTCTCGCGCCAGGCGCAGGAAGTCCCGCTGCTCGAAGGCCGCATCGACGGCGACAAGGTGCGCGCCATCATCGCCGCGCTGCTGCCGGTGGGCAGCATGGACGAGGTGTTCATCTGCGGCCCCGACGCCATGATCGAAGCCACGCAGCAGGCGCTGCTCGACGCCGGTGTGCGGCCCGACCGCGTGCACACCGAACGGTTCACTTCACCGACGCTGGAAGCCCTGCCCGCCGATCAGCGCCAGGCCGCGGTGCTCGGCCACCCGGCGGTCCGCACCGATGGCGAAGTGGCGTTGACCGTGGTGCTCGATGGCAAGCCGCACCAGTTGCGCATGGGCAAGGACGAACATGTGCTGGATGTGGCGCTCAACGCCGGCCTTGACCTGCCCTGGTCTTGTCGCGGCGGGGTGTGCTGCACCTGCCGCGCCAAGGTGGTGGAAGGCGCCGTCACCATGGACAAGAACTTCACGCTCGAACCCTGGGAAACCGACAAGGGCTTCGTGCTGAGCTGCCAGGCGCGGCCGACGACCGACAAGCTCGTGGTGAGCTACGACGAACGCTGAGCCACTGGTCCCCAGACGCTCTATTGAAGGGCTTTCTCGATGGTCTGAAGCGCCGGCCGCCGCCGCGAGGTGCCGTCCCCGCGAGACGGTTCCCGTTCCTCAACGCAGGCTCACGCTCTGCTGCTTCCACTGCGGCATCTGCCAGCGCTGGAATGCGCCCAGCACGCTCGGGTCGCTGGCCTGTCGCTGGGGGGCGAGCGTGGCCAGGTCGAGCACTTCGTAGCGCCGCTGGTACCGGCCCTCGCCCCGGGCCTCGCGCGCCACCAGCACCTGGCGCCCGCCCGGCACCCAGCCCGCGAGCTCGGCGTAGCCGATGCCCGGCAGGGTGGGCGCCGGCGGCAGCACGCTCAGCGTCCATCCCCCCGCCTGCTTGCGCAGCAGCCAGAGTTCGCGCCACCCCGCCATCGGCTGCACCGCCAGCGCCGCGGCGTTGCCTTCGCGGTTCACGCTGAACGAGGCCGACCACACCACGCCGTGGCTGCACTGCGTCCACAGCGGCGCACTGCCCACCGCGCCGCCGTGCAGGCTCACGCAGGTCTGCCCCGCCTGCGCGCCGGGGCTGGTGCGCAGTTGCAGGCCCTTGCTCGGCACGCTGGCGGGAACCACGGCCAAGCGCGAAGCGTTCACGCGCATCACCGCGTCGTTCATCAGGCCCGCATCGGTGTCGGGCAGGCCCTGCGGGTCCACCCGCGCCAGTGCCTCCAGCGCGCGCTCGGCGGCGGTGGCGGCGTGCGCAGCACCCGGGGCACCACGCGAACGCTCGAAAGCCACCGCCGACCAGACGCTGGCGCGCCGAATCTGCAAGCGGTTTTTCAGCACCGGCGGCAGGCCCGGCGCATCGGCCTGGTCCAGCAGGCTGGCGCTGTCCTCCTGGCGCTGGATGCGTTGCAGCACACCGAGCGCGGGGTCTTCACACGCCGGGTCGGTCAGGGCCAGCGCGGCGCGGGCGCGCTGCTCGGCACTGGCCGCGGGCATGGCCAGCACGCGCGTGAACAGCTCCCCGTCGTAACAGATCTGCATGCGGTCCCCGCGCTCGTGGCTGTTGAAGCGGATACCGTAGCGCCCCGCCGCGTCCAGCTGGCCCATCAGCGCTTCTTGCGCGCTGCGGGACAGGCCCGCGGCCGAAGCCCGTTGCGCCAACCGCTGTGCCGCGCCGGCCACCGCATCGAGCACTTCCGCACCCACGGGGCTCGACAACTGCGCCGGGCTGGCCGCCTGCAGCCAGGCCGCGCCGTAGCCAAAACCCAGGCCTTCGCTGCCCGCGCTGTCCTTGACGAAGCGCAGCACCGCCAGCAGCTCGTCGGCGTGGGCCGCGTCCAGCGACAGCCGACGCAACTGGCTGGCCCGCACGTAACCACCACGTTCGCGCTGGTGGTCCCAGACCTGCACATACTCCAGGCGCTCGCCGCGGATCTCCACCAGCTCGCCCTGCCACAGCCGGGCCTGCTGGGCCGCGGCCTCGCGTGGCGCGGCGCGCAGCGCCACGGCGTCCTGCACGATCAGCGCCTGCGGCGGCATCGCCGGCGGCTGCGCGACGGTGGCGTGCGCCGGGGGCGCCACGAACACCAGCAGCCAGGCCGCCGCCGCGGCCAGCACGGCCGTGGCCACATAGCCCAGGCAGTTCTTCACTGTCTTCTCGGATGGGTATGCGGGGGTGTTCATTCTTCTTCCCCGTCGGCGATTTCAGACGCGGTGGCCAGCGCGACGGCCTTGCCTGGGTGGCCCAGCAGCCCCGAGCCGATGAAGCCGCCGTCGGCCCCCGGCGCGGCGATGATGACCTGCACCTTGTCCGACAGCTTGTCGGCCATGACCTTCTGGATCAGCAGCGGATGGCGGCTCAGCAGGCTGCCTTCGCGCGCCATCTGTTCGGCGTTGGCCTTGCCCACGGCCTCCAGCCGGAACGCCTCGGCCTGCGCCAGGCGCTGGCGCGCCAGCGCTTCGCCGTCGGCTTCGATGCGCCGCGCCTCGGCGTTGCCTTCGGCGGTGCGGATGCGCGACTGTTTGTCGGCCTCGGCTTCGAGCTTGCGCTGCTCCACCTGGCGCTGCTTGAAGGGCAGCACGTGTTTCATCGCCTCTTCCTGCGCCTTGGCAGCGATCACCTGCACCTTGCCGGCGGCCTCGGCCTGCAACTCCCGCTGCACCATGTCGGCCCGGGCTTCGAGCTCGCTTTCCTTCACGCGTTTTTCTTTCAGTTCCAGCGTGTAGCGCATCTTTTCGCTGGCCATTTCTTCGGCCAGCAGGGTTTCCATGCGCTCGCTGTACTGCGGCGGCAGGTCGATCTTGCCCACCTGCACGTTGCGCAGGATCAGGCCCTCGGCGGCCAGCTTCGGCTTGAGTTCGGCTTCCATGGCTTGCTGGATTTCCGTGCGCCGGGTCGAAAAGATCTCGCGTGCGGTGTAGCGCGCGAAGGTCTTGTAGACCACGCCCTGCAGGGCCGGGTCCACCAGCTCGGCGCCCGGGTCCACCTGCAGCCGGCTGGCCACCAGCGCGAGCTGGGCCGGGTTGACCGCGAAGCGCACCGTCACGTCCACGCCCAGCGACAGCCCTTCCACCGACTGCACCGGCGCCGGCCCGTCGTGGCGCGCCATCTCGGCCGACTTCCAGTTCTGGTCGCGCAGCGACAGCACACGCAGGCGGTGCAGGCCGGGCACCACCCAGACATTGCCCGCGCCCAGCTCCTGCTGGTGGCCGGTGAGCTGGTTGGTGCGCAGCGCCGCCTGGCCCGGGTTGATCGTCAGCGCGGGCGGGTGGCGCACCAGGGTGTAGCCGCCGGCGACCAGCAACAGGACCCCCACCACCACCGGGGCGGTGTGCCGGGGCAGACGCGGCAGGCGCAGCGGCGGGCGGGGCCGTGCCGGCGGCGCGCCGTCGTCGAACAGCGGCGCGGTGCTGGCGTCGGGTGCCGGCCGGGCGAAGGCCTGGCGCAGGCGGGCGGTGAGTTGCTTGAGCGAAAACGACATGGTGAAGACTCCTGGGAATCGGGGGGCAGACGCCGCTCAACCGATGAACCCGATTCTTCGCAAGGGCCCGGGAAGCTACAACGCAGGCGCCGGGCGAGAGGCTTCAGACCCGCGGCGGATTTGCTTCGCCCGCGGAAGATTCCTTCCGCGCCGCGCGCTGGGGGCCATTTCATAATGGCGCACCATGTCCAGCCCCACCCCGACACTTTGCGTGGCCCTGATCGAGGACGATCAACCCACCAGCCGACAGCTGGCCACCTGGATCCGGTCGGCGCGGCCCGACATCCGGATCGACCAGTGGTTCAACCGCGACGACGCGGAAAACGCCATCAACCGCGTGCCCTACGACCTGGTGGTGCTCGACATCGAACTCGGCCACGAGCGCCATGCCGGCGTGGCCCTGATCAACGCGATCAACAAGAACCGCCAGGGCACGCCGGTGCTGGTGGTCTCGGCCATGCCCGCGGCCATCTACCGCAGCATCATGAAAGCGCTGGACGCCTGGGACTACCTGCAGAAGACCACCTTCGAAGAGCGCGATTTCATCGAGACCTTTCTGGACATCCTGCGCGTCTCGCGCAAGCAGGCCGCGGTGGCCGCACCCGCGGCACCCGCCGACGAGCTGAGCCTGGACCCGCTGTGGCAGCGCACGCCGATCTGGCGCGGCCAGCGCATCAACCTGCCACTGACCGCGCAGCGCATCCTGGCCACGCTGCACCAGCGCGCGGGCGAGGTGGTGTCGTACGAGGAACTGTTCGACGTGGTCAAGAGCGGGCGCAACCGCGACAACGTGCGCAAGCACGTGAGCACCATCCGCGACGCGTTCCGCGAGGTGGACCCGCAATTCGAGGGCATCGAAAACGTGCCGATGCGGGGCTTTCGCTGGGTCCGCACGGCCCTGGTTTCCGCACCCGGCCGAAAGCCCGCATGAAGGTGCCGGGCCTCGACCTGCCCCGCTTTCGCATGGGCAAGCTCGGCGTGCCGCGCCTGGGGCTGGCCGGCTTTCGGCGGCGCATCTTCTTTCGCGCCGTCTTTGCGCTGCTGGTGCTGGCCACGCTGGGCCTGGCGCTGACCGTGCTGCGGCACGAAAAAGAGCGCAGTTACCTCAACTACCAGAACAGCTTTCGCAAGACCCAGTCGGAGATCCTCGCGCGCCTGCGCCACCCGGCCGGCCAGCTTGCCCTGCTCAATCCGCAGCACGCGCCGGCCGCGCCCGGCCAGGGCGCCGAGCTCTCGCCGCTGCTGCTGCCCTTTGGCGCGCTCGACTTCGACGACCCGTTCAAGGCCCAGCAGGCGCTGGAGAGTTCGGGTTGCGCCGTGTTGTTCCAGGACGGCTCCAGCGCCTGCGCGGCGATCGGCAGCAACCCCTACGCGGGCGGCTTCGTCTACCTCGCGGGCAGCTTCGTCAGCCCGCCGCTGGTGGGCCGCGAGCGGGGCCAGCTGGACTTGCAGGAGGTGCACCGCGCCCGCGTGCACCTGACGCTGCGCGGCCAGACCACGCGCTGGATCGCGCCGCTGGAACTGGTGACCCGCACCCGTGGCCTGCCGCAGGCGCCGCTGGTGGGGCGCTGGGCCGGCTTTCGGGCACCCGAGGCCGGCGCGGAGCCCGACACGCTGCAACGCAAGACCCGCCCGGTGCGGGACTTCCGCGGCTGGGTCTGGCAAAGCCCGGACTGCGCCGACGAGGGCCAGGCACAGCCCGACTGCCCGCGCCGCGCCTTCTATTCCATCCGCCTGCCCTCGGACGCCCTGCGCGTGGCGAATCTGCCGCCGGCCCGGGTGGTCTGGCCGCCCGCCGATCTCGGCGACATCCGCGTCGGGCTGCAGATCGTGGGGCCCGCGTCCGCGCAGCTGCTCGACACCGCCGCGCCGCGCCAGGCCGAGCCGTCTGCGCTGGCCGAGCTGGCGCAGTCCCTGCTGCCGGGCGAGAGCCTGCAGATCCAGCGATTGGCCAGCACCCTGGCCCCAGGCCTCGCGCGCCCGCCCGCCACGCAGACGCTGCACGGCAGCGCCGACCCGGGCGAGCGGGAATCGCCCTGGGTGCGCCACATCGTGGGCCTGCTGCCGGTGGACACCCGGGTGCCGCTGCTGCAGGCGGTGGACACCGTGGCCACGCCGGTGGGCCGCTTCGAGATCACGCTGACGGGCGATGTGCGCACGGTGGAGCGCCGCATCAGCATCGTCGCCACGCGCCTGCTCTGGCTGGTCGGAGCCATGCTGGGCGCGATCGTGCTGGCCTGGCTGCTGATCGAGATCGGCCTCATCCGCCGCGTGACCCAGCTCACCCGCCGCGCTGCAGCGGTGTCGTACAACGTACACGCGCCCCTGCCGGAAAACCGGCTCGCCGACCTGGACGTGAGCGATCTGCGCGGCAGCGACGAATTGGGCATCCTGGCCGGGGGCCTGTCCGACCTGCTGCAGCGGGTGAAGAACGACATCTCGCGCGAACACCAGCGCGCCCAGCAGGAGCTGGACATGTGGCACGCCGTGGGGCACGAGATCATGTCGCCGCTGCAGTCGCTGATGGTGTTGCACGGCCGGCCCGAGGACCCGAGCCACCGCTATGTGCAGCGCATGCAGCAGGCCGTCAAGGTGCTGTACGGCCATGCCTCCCCGAGCGAGGCGATCGTCGCCGCCGACATGGCCAGCGAGCGGCTGGACATCCACGCCTTCCTGCGGCAGATCGCCGACAACGCGCACTTCTCCGGCATCGACGGCGTGCGCTACCTGGACGCGGACAACACCGGGCTGGCGGGCCTGCAGGTGCGGGCCGATGGCTTCGCGCTGGAAGATGTGGTCACGCACCTCCTGAGCAACGCCCAGCGCTGCCGCACACCGGGCACCGCCATCACACTGTCACTGACGGCCGACCCGCAACACGCCTGGATCGCGGTGCACAACCAGGGGCCGGCGATTGACGCGGCGCTGCTGCCGCGGATTTTTGACTACGGTGTGTCCGACCTGCCGCCGACCGAAGGCCACCGCGGCCAGGGCCTGTTCGTGGTCAAGACCTACATGGGCAAGATGGGCGGCACGGTGCAGGCGCGCAACGTGGCCGATGGCGTGGTGTTCACGCTGGGGCTGGCCCGGCTGGCCTGAGCGCACAAAAAAAAGCCCGGACGCTGGACGCGCCGGGCTCGGACTCAGGCGAAACGCTTGGGTGTCAGAACTTCCAGCCCACACCGACACCCAGCAACAGCGGGTCCACCTTCAGCTTGCCGATCTCGGTGCCACCCGCGCTCACCTTGGTGGCGATCTGGACCTTCTTCACGTCGACGTTCAGGTACATCGTGTCCGTCAGGCGAAAGTCCATGCCCGCCTGCAGCGCCAGACCGAAGCTGTTGCGCTTGATATCCACGCCAGCGGGCAGGTTCACCGAGCTGAAGCGGGTGTAGTTGAGGCCCGCGCCCACGTACGGCTTGAAGGCTCCCAGGTCCGTGAAGTGGTACTGCACCGTCAAGGTGGGGGGCAGGTGCTTCAGGCTGCCGATGGGGGCGCCGCCCGCGGTCAGCGTGTGCTTCTGGGGCACGGTCAGGATCAGCTCGGCCGCCAGGTTCGAACTCATGAAATAGGTGAAATCCACTTCGGGCAGCCACTTGTCGTTGACGGCGAGGTCCAGGCCCGTGCTGTCCTTGTTGGCGCTGTCCAGGTGAACGGCGCGGGCACGCACCAGCAGGTTTCCCGCCTTGAAGTCCTGCGCCAGTGCGGCGCCCGAACCCAGCAAGCAGAGAGCGGCAACGGCAACGATGTGCTTCTTCATGGTCTTCCTTCAGTCCTTGATACGGGAACATTCCCGGCAGGCATTACAGGAGACCCGGCATGGGACCCGCTTGCGAAAGATCAAGCGGCACCGTGCACAAACACGGTGCGGCGCCGGAAATGCAAACGAATTGATTCAGATCAATCCGCAGCCAGCGCCTCCACCAGCGCACGCTCGTAGACCGGATGGGCGCCGATGTCGTTGTGGTTGGCGCCCGGCACCACGACCGAAAGCGCCACACCCGGCTTGAAGTGCAGGGCAAGTTGCGCCGTGCGCCCGGGCCGGATCAGCGTGTCGTGTTCGGCGGCGATGAGCGTGGTGGGCGCACTGATGCGACCGGCCACAGCCGCCGAATCGAAACGGTCCCGGATCAGCCAGCGCACCGGCAACCAGGGGTAGTGTTCGACCGCCACGTGCTCGATGCTGTCGTAGGGCGTGATCAGGGCCAGCCGGGCCACCGCCTGCTCGCTCGCGAGGCGGGCGGCGACGCCACTGCCCAGGCTGCGGCCGATCACCTTGATCTCCGTGTGCTCGCGCCGCACATGCGCGTACAGCGCGAGGGCGTCTGCGTGCAAGGCGGGCTCGCTGGGCTCGCCCGTGCTCTGCCCGTAGCCGCGGTAGTGCATCAGGTACAGCGCATGGCCGGGAAACAGGCGCGCCAGCTGCGGCAAAGTGCCCGACACGTCCTCGGCATTGCCACCGAAATAAAGGATCGCCGGCGCGCCGGGCCTCGACCGCACGCTGATCTGCAGCGTGGCGCCGTCCACTGGCAGCGTCAGCGATTCACCCGCCTGCCGCGCCGGCTGCGGGTGGTACAGCATCGAACGTTGCCAGGCGTCCATGTCACTGCAACCCGCCAGGTAAAGCAGCGCCAGCCCAGCAGCCACCCAGAGGCGCATCAGGCGCAGAGCCAGGAGGATTCGCTGGGTCGCCATGGCGGGTTCACATCCCGAACCGGAGCGCGTGCCCCTTACCAGCACACGCCGAAGATCCGGCTATGCCGGTCAAAGGGCGTGGTCCCCCTTGGGGGGGAAGCCGCGAAGCGGCGCAGGGGGGGTCACACCCTCTCCAGCGCCTGCTCCAGATCGACGATCAGGTCGTCGATGTGTTCGATGCCGATCGACAGGCGAACCATCTCGGGGCTCACGCCGGCCTTCTTCATTTCGTCGGGGTTGAGCTGGCGGTGCGTGGTGGTGGCCGGGTGGCAGGCGAGCGACTTGGCGTCGCCGATGTTCACCAGGCGCGTGAAGAGCATCAGTGCGTCCTGGAAACGCGCGCCGGCTGCGATCGCATCGCTGGACTTCAGGCCGAAGCTGATGATGCCGGACGCCTTGCCGCCCATGTATTTCTGCACCAGCGCGTGGTCCTTGTGGTCGGGCAACCCGGCGTAGTTCACCCAGTCCACCTTGGGGTGGTTCTGCAGGTGCGTCGCCACCTTGACCGCGTTTTCGCAGATGCGGTCCATGCGCAACGCCAGCGTCTCGATGCCCTGCAGGATCTGGAACGCGTTCATGGGCGAGAGCGCTGCGCCCATGTTGCGCAGGGGCACCACGCGGGCGCGCCCGATGTAGGCGGCAGCGCCCAGCGCTTCGGTGTAGACCACGCCGTGGTAGCTCACGTCGGGTTCGTTCAGGCGTTTGAAGCGGGCTTTGTGTTCCGCCCAGGGGAATTTGCCACTGTCGACGATGGCGCCGCCGATGGTGGTGCCGTGGCCGCCCAGGTATTTGGTCAGCGAGTGCACCACGATGTCGGCGCCGTGTTCGAACGGGCGGCACAGGTAAGGGCTGGTCACGGTGTTGTCCACGATCAGCGGCACGCCGGCGGCGTGGGCCACGGCGGCCAGCGCGCCGATGTCGGTCACGTTGCCCAGCGGGTTGCCCACCGATTCGCAGTAGATCGCCTTGGTGCGCTCGTCGATCAGCGCGGCGAAGGCCGCCGGGTCGCGCGGGTCGGCGAAGCGCACCGTGATGCCCTGCTGCGGGAAGGTGTGGGCAAACAGGTTGTAGGTGCCGCCGTACAGCGTGGAGGCCGAAACGATGTTGTCGCCGGTCTCGGCGATGGTCTGGATGGCGGCGGTGATGGCAGCCATGCCCGAGGCCATGGCGAGTGCGCCCACGCCGCCTTCGAGCGCCGCCAGGCGCGCTTCGAGCACGCCGTTGGTGGGGTTCATGATGCGGCTGTAGATGTTGCCCGCGACCTTGAGGTCGAACAGGTCGGCACCGTGCTGCGTGTCGTCGAACGCGTAGGCCACGGTCTGGTAGATCGGCACCGCCACCGCCTTGGTGGTGGGGTCGGGGGTGTAGCCGCCGTGCACGGCGATGGTTTCGATTTTCATGCGGTCTCCAGGAGGTTGTTGTTGGGAGGGCGAGGGATCATTCTCTCAGCAGCTCCACCACGCTCACCCCGCGGTGGCGCACACCCAGGGCGGTGATCGCGGCCTGGCTGAGATCGATGATGCGCTTGTGTGTGTAGGGCCCCCGGTCGTTGATGCGCACCACCACCTCCTTGCCGGTGTGCATGCTGCGCACCCGCACCTTGGTGCCGAACGGCAGGGTCTTGTGCGCGGCAGTGAAATCGTGCATGTCGTAGCGTTCGCCGCTGGCCGTGCGCCGGCCGTGAAAACGGTTGCCGTACCAGGACGCCAGCCCTTTGTCGATCAGCTCCGCCGAGCCGGACGGGACGGCCAGCGGGTCGTCCCGAGGGGGCGTTTCGGCTGCGGTCGGGTCGGGCACCGCGACCACCCCCGAAGGCGCCGGCTGCGATGGGGACGGGCCCGACGGCGCAGCGGGCACTGCATGGACCGCCGTGTCGATGGGCGCATCCACCCGCATGGGCGTGGGCACGGCGCAAGCGGTCAGCAGCGCGACCAGCAGGACCGGCGCCAGACGCAGGCGACCGGCGGGGTGTTTCCTAGTGTGGGGCATGGCGTTTCCTCTCTGCATTCCGGGCCAGCCCCCGACCTTAACCCAGCTCAAGACGCTTCACGATCTCCAGCGTCGCCACGCTCTGGTTCATGGTGTAGAAGTGCAAAGCAGGCACACCGGCGTTCCGCAGCTGGTCACACAGGTCGGTGACCACGTCGAGACCAAAGGCCTTGATGGAAGCGATGTCGTCGCCATAGGCCTGCAGGCGCAAGCGGATCCAGCGCGGGATCTCGGCGCCACACGCGTCGGAGAAGCGCATCAGCTGGGTGGAGCTGGTGATGGGCATGATGCCCGGCACCACCGGCGCATCGACACCGAGCCTGTGCGCCTCATCGACGAAGCGGAAGTAGGCATCGCTGTTGTAGAAGTACTGCGTGATGGCCGAGTCGGCGCCGGCGCGCACCTTGGTGGCGAAGGCCTGCAGGTCCGACTCGGGCGATTTCGCCTGCGGGTGCACCTCGGGATAGGCGGCCACTTCGATGTGGAAGTCGCGCCCGGTCTCGGCGCGGATGAAGGCCACGAGGTCGCTCGCGTAGTGGAACTCGCCGCCGATGCCGTAGCCGCTGGGCAGGTCGCCGCGCAAGGCCACCAGGCGCTTGACACCCATGGCCTTGAGTGTGGTCAGTTGCTCGCGCACGCTGGCCTTGGTGGCACCGATGCACGAAAAGTGCGAAGCCGCGTCCACGCCCTCGGCGAGGATGGCACCCACGGTGTCGAAGGTGCCCTGCTGCGTGGAGCCGCCCGCGCCGTAGGTGACCGAGCAGAACTCGGGCTTCTGCCCATACAGCTGCTGGCGCACGGCGCGCAGCTTCTCGGCGCCTTCGGGCGTCTTGGGTGGGAAGAATTCAAAACTCACTGGCAACGCCATGGTGATTCCTTGTCGAGCGTCGGGTCCACGGGGCGGCTTCAAGCAGCTCGCTTCGCCCAGACGAAAAATTCGCGGTTGCCGTCACCGCCGGTGATGGCACTTTCAAAATAATCCTGCATCGTCAGGCCGTTGTCCACGCAGGCCAGCGCGATGCGCTCGCGCACCAGCACATAGCTCGCCGCGTCCTTCACCAGGCCACCCTTGCCGATCTGGCCCGGCTGCAGCTCGAACTGCGGCTTGACGAGCATCAGCAGGCTGCCTTGTGGTTTGAGCAGCGGGACGATGGCCGGCCAGACCAAGGTCTGCGAGATGAACGACAGGTCGCCCACAATCAGGTCAAACGGTGCGGCGGCATTTTCGCCGGCCGCATCCACCAGCTGCTGCGCCGTCAACTCGCGCGCGTTGCATTTTTCAATACAGACCACACGTTCGTCGACCCGCAGCTTCGGGTGCAACTGGCCCTGGCCCACGTCCACGCCCACCACCTGGGCGGCACCGCGCTGCAGCAGGCAGTCGGTGAAACCACCGCTGCTCTGCCCCACGTCGAGGCAGCGTTGGCCGGTCACGTCCAGACGGCAGTGCGTGAGCGCGCCGTCGAGCTTGAGCCCGCCGCGCGACACGAAGCGCGACTCCGCCGTGTCCAGCAGCTCCAGCTCCACCGTCTCGCGCAGCTCGTCGCCGTTTTTGCTCACGGCCTTCCAGTCGCCACCGGGCACACGCCAGCGCACCCCGGCAGCGATCAGCCGCTGGGCCTGCGAGCGCGAAGCAGCCAACCCTCGCTCGACGAGCAACTGGTCAGCGCGCATCGGCGATCAATAGCGGTACGTGTCGGGCTTGTAGGGGCCCTGCTTCGGCACGCCGATGTAGGCCGCCTGCTCGTCGCTCAGCTCGCTCAGCATCGCGCCGACCTTCTTCAGGTGCAGGCGCGCGACCTTCTCGTCCAGGTGCTTGGGCAGCACGTAGACCTTGCCGTTTTCGTAGAAGTCGCTGTGCGTGAACAGCTCGATCTGCGCAATCGTCTGGTTGGCAAACGAAGACGACATCACGAAGCTGGGGTGGCCGGTGCCGCAGCCCAGGTTCACCAGGCGGCCTTTGGCCAGCAGGATGATCTTCTTGCCGTCCGGGAAGATCACGTGATCGACCTGGGGCTTGATCTCTTCCCACTGGCATTTTTCTTCCAGCTGGGCGACCTGGATCTCGTTGTCGAAGTGGCCGATGTTGCAGACGATGGCCTGGTCCTTCATGGCGGCCATGTGTTCAAAGGTGATCACGTCGCGGTTGCCGGTGGTGGTCACGAAGATGTCGGCCTTGTCGGCGGCGTATTCCATGGTCACGACCTTGTAGCCTTCCATCGCGGCCTGCAGGGCGTTGATGGGGTCGATCTCGGTCACCCAGACCTGGGCGCTCAGGGCGCGCAGGGCCTGGGCCGAGCCCTTGCCCACGTCGCCGTAACCGGCCACGCAGGCGACCTTGCCGGCGATCATGACATCGGTGGCGCGCTTGATGCCGTCCACCAGGCTCTCGCGGCAACCGTAGAGGTTGTCGAACTTGCTCTTGGTCACCGAGTCGTTGACGTTGATGGCACGGAACATCAGCGTGCCCTTGACCGACATTTCCTTCAGGCGGTGCACGCCGGTGGTGGTTTCTTCGGTCACGCCGATGATCTGGGCGCTCTTGCGGCTGTACCAGGTGCTGTCTTCGGCCAGCTTGGCCTTGATGGCGGCGAACAGGATGCGCTCTTCTTCGCTGCCGGGGTTGGCCAGCACGCTCTGGTCCTTCTCGGCCTGCTTGCCCAGGTGCATCAGCAGCGTGGCGTCGCCGCCGTCGTCCAGGATCATGTTCGGGCCTTCGCCTTCGCTGCCCTTGGGGCCGAAGTCGAAGATGCGGTGGGTGTAGTCCCAGTAGTCGGTCAGGGTCTCGCCCTTGACGGCGAACACCGGCGTGCCGGCGGCGGCGATCGCGGCGGCGGCGTGGTCCTGCGTGGAGAAGATGTTGCACGACGCCCAGCGCACTTCGGCGCCCAGCGCTTGCAGGGTCTCGATCAGCACGGCCGTCTGGATGGTCATGTGCAGCGAGCCGGTGATGCGCGCGCCCTTGAGCGCCTGCTTGGGTGCGAACTCTTCGCGGATGGCCATCAGGCCGGGCATCTCGGTCTCGGCGATGCGGATTTCCTTGCGGCCCCAGTCGGCCAGGCCGATGTCGGTGATGACGCAGTCGGCGTTGACGGCGTTGGGAATGCGTGCGTTCATGGTTCGCTCCAGTTGAGGTTGGCAAAAACCACTGGACGCGGGGGCAAAAAAAAGCCCATCGCACGTTCAGTGGATGAGCGTCGTTGCATGGATTTCCGAGCCTCACGCCCCGCGCTGACCATGGGTCAGGGGTGCGCTGCAACGCTCCTCGGATCGCATGATTCTACCGCAGACGGGCTTTTTTGCGTATCTGCGAAACTCTTCAACCTTTATGCCTCATCTCTCGCTTTCAGACTGGCCAGCGACCGCGCGCAGCCACATCCACGGTGTGCTCACCGACATTGACGACACCCTCACCACCGGAGGGGCGATCACGCCCGACGCGCTGGCCGCCCTGCACGCCCTGCGCGCCGCGGGCCTGCCGGTGTTCGCCATCACCGGCAGGCCCGCGGGCTGGAGCGAAGCCTTTGCGCTGGACTGGCCGGTCAACGCCATCGTGGCCGAGAACGGTGCCGTGGCGCTGTCGCGCGGCGCGGACGGTGGGCTGCACAAGACCTACCTTCAGGACACCGCGACGCGGCAAACAAACTTCGCGCGCCTGCAGGCGGTGGCGAAGCGCATCCTGACCGAGCTGCCACAGACCCGCCTGTCGCAGGACAGTCCCGGGCGCGAAACCGACATCGCCATCGACCACAGCGAGTTCACCCAGCTGGACGGCGCGACCATCGAGCAGGTGGTGTGCCTGATGCAGGCGGGCGGCCTGCATGCCACGGTGAGTTCCATCCACGTCAATGGCTGGATCGGCCAGCACGACAAACTGGAGGGTGCGCGCTGGGTCGTGCGCGAACAGCTCGGTCGGAATCTGGACGCCGAACTCGAGCACTGGGTCTACGTGGGCGACTCGACCAACGACGCGGTCATGTTCGGCCACTTCCCGCACAGCGTGGGCGTGGCCAACGTGGCGCGGTTCTGGGACCGGCTCACGCACCGGCCGCGTTATGTGACAGCAGGCGAACGTGGTGCGGGCTTTGCCGAGGTGGTGCGGGCCGTACTCAGCGTGCGAAGGATCGGCGCGTGATCCGCCTGCCTGCCCACAGCGGTCAGGCCCCGGCCTTGGCTGGACACTGCACGGCGGCCACCGTGGTCTTCACGGCATCGGCATGGATCCGGGTCGACGCGACGGGTGCATCCGCAGGTTTGGCGGCGGCTTTGGCGACCTTGTTCTGGGGACAGGCCTTGTATCCCGGCGTCACCATCTCGCTGCGCGGAGCAGCGTGCGACGGCAGGACGGTCAGCAGACTGGCCAAAATCATCAGCGCCAAGGTGGCGCGAAAGCCCAGGCGGAACGGTAAGGGTGCGGTCTTCATGATGAATGCTCCTGTGTATTTCGGTGCGCCTGGCGGGAGCACCGAGGGATCGCCCGCAACGTCGCCGGGCGTGATCGAAGCCTGCTCCGCAGGGCTGACCCTGCGCATCCTCACGATGGTGGATCGCCTCCACCCGATGAGGGAGACATCTTGAGCAGCGGTCAGGGTGCCGCCCGGCTCGGCCTGGTGGCCATCTTCGGCTCCACGTTCTTCGAGCTGGTGGGCTACTTCATGCTCATGCCGCTGCTGTTGTTGCGGCTCAAGGGTGACGGCGTGTCCAACGCGCTGGCGGGCCTGCTGGCGGCCACAGGCTGGGTGGGCGTGTTCGCCATCACGTCGTTTGCTTCGGCCATCACGCAGCGGCTGGGGCGGCGGCCCACGTTGTGGCTGGCGGCGCTGGTGCCGGTGCTGAGCACGACCGGCTTCCTGTTCACCAGCTGGTTGCCCGCCTGGTTCGTGTTCGAGTTCGTGGCCGGCGCTGCGTCGGGCCTGCGCTGGGTGCTGGCCGAAGCGGTGGTGGCCGAGTTCGCGTCACCCCGCCAGCGCGGGCGCATGGTGGGCCTGTTCGAAACCATGGTCGGCACCACCTTCGTGATTGGCCCCGCGCTGCTGGCGGCCGTGGGTGCGCAAAGCGCGCTGGCGCTGTGGCTGGTGCTCGCCAGCATGGCCATCGGCCTGGTGTGGAGCCTGCTGATCCCGCCGCTGCCTCGCGCCCACGATGCCCACAGCGCGCGCGTCGGACTGCACGGCGTGTGGCACGCGCTGCGCGCGCACCCGCTGATCATGACGGTGGGTTTTGTCGGTGGCTTTTTTGAAAGCGGACTCACGTCCATCCTGCCGCTGTACGGCCTGGCCCTGGGCCTGGGCGCCACGGCGGCGGCCTTGCTGGTCTCGGCCAGCGGTCTGGGCAGCGCGCTCATGATGCTGCCCGCCGGGTTGCTGGCTGACCGGCTGAGCGCACACCCGCGCTGGGGCAACGAGGGTCGCGCGCGGCTGGCGATCATGCACGCCTGCGCGCTGGTCACACTGGCGGCCACGGCGCTGATTCCTTTCGTGGCCGGCACGCCCTGGCTGGCGGCGGCGGTGGCCTTCCTGTGGGGTGGCGCCGGCGGCAGCCTCTACACGCTGGCGATGATCGACATCGGCTCGCGCGAACAGGGCATCACCCTGGTCAACAGCACGGCGGTGCTGGTGCTCTCGTACACCCTGGGCGGCGTGCTGGCGCCCGCGCTGGGGGCGGCCATGCTGGACTGGGCGCCGATGGTCGGCTTTCCGGCGTTGCTGCTCGCCGTGGCCGGGCCGGGCTGGTGGTTGCTGCGCCGCGCCAACCGCGCCGTTTGATCAGGGGGCAGCGGTCGGAGCGCTCGCCGCCAGCGGGGCGGGCATCGACGAAGGGGCCGGCGCAGGCGCTGGCTTGTGTGCACCGTCAAACACCCGGTCGGCCACGCCGCCACCGATCCACATGCCCACCAGCGTCACCCAGGCCGTGACGGCGAAGATGGCGCCGCCGGTCATGCCCGCGCCCACGGCGCAGCCGCCGGCCAGCATGGAGCCAAAACCCATGAGGATGGCACCGATGATGTAGCGCGGCATGGTGTAACCGCCGCCAAAACCTTCGAGCTTCCAGTCTCGGCCGACCAGGGCGCCGATCAGCGAACCCAAAAACACGCCGGGCATGAGGCCAAGGTCAAAGTTCCAGGGCTCGCCAGGGTTGCTCAACACCCGCATCAGCCATTCGGCCGACGGGCCACTGAAGGTCATGCCCTGGACCTGCACGGGCTCGAACGAATGCGCCAGCACCTGGTAGGTGGCCAGCCAGGCCAGTGCCACAGCCAGCCCGGTGCCGATGCCGCCGGCCCACTTCCAGAAGCCCCAGCCGCTGTAGTAGGCAAAGAAGCCCGCCGTCACCAGCCACACCGCGGCGAAAGCCAGCCCGTCCATCGGGCCGACGCCCAGCAGCGCCAGCAGGCTGCGCGCGGGGCCACCGTCCACCGTCCACCAGCCGGCGATGGTTTCGCGCCAGGGCGCCAGCACGCCACTGAGCGAAGCCTGCGCCGTCACGGCGAAGATCAGACCCGAGAGCAGCGCCCGCAGGTTGCCGTTGGCCGAGAGCACCAGCAAGCGGCTCGCGCAGCCGCGCGTCATCACCATGCCCACGCCGAAAATCAGCCCGCCGATCAACGCACCCGATAAGCTGCCACGGGAAGACAGCTGGCGTGCGGTGCTCACGTCCAGCAGCCCGGAGACCACGAACAGCTGCACGGCCACCACGGCGGTGGAAAAGGCCAGCAGCCAGACCGCGAGCTTTTCGCCGAACTTGCCGTGCCAGAACTCGATCACGGCCGCGCGCAGGCAGAACTTGGAGCGTTGCGCGAAGAAGCCGAAGGCCAGCCCGGTGAGCAGGCCACAGACCGCCAGCACACCCGGTTCACCAAAACGCTCGATCCAGCCCGTCCAGTCCATGACGACTCCATTCATGAAAATATGCGCAAGCGACCATGTTACGCCCCGCTGCGGCGTTGGACTTGATGCGGCGCAACATCTTGCGCCGTGGTGATAGCGGGTAAGCTCAAACCACCCTGCCCACTGTCCCTGAAAGGAACCCCATGGCCATCCCCTGGCTGGTTGCCCTGAAAGTCATTCCCTGGGGCGACGTGATCGAACATGCGCCCAAGGTGCTCAACGCCGCGCGCAAGTTGCTGGACCGGCAGCGCGCTCCGGCGCCGCCCCCCGAAGCGCCGAAAGAGGTGATCGACCCACCGGGCGCCGCCCAGCCCAGCCTGGCCGCACTCAACGCCCGCCTGTTCAGCGCGCAACAGGAGATCACCCAGTTGACGCAGACCCAGACCCAACTCACCCAGACGGTGACCGAACTCGCCGAGCAGAACGCCCGGCTGGTCGGCGCGGTGGAGGTGCTGCGGGTGCGCACGCGCCTGCTGCTCTGGGGCGTGGCCTTGCTGCTGCTGGGCGTGGTCTGGCTGGCCTGGCGTTGATCCGGCGTCAGCGAAGGGTGTGACAGCGGTTCAGCGCCGCTGAAACGGGGCCCGGTACAGCCACACCGGTTTGCCGTCCACGTTCTGCAGCCGTGCGCGGTGCGCCCAGCCGACCGCCTCAAACTCCAGGCTGACCAGCCAGCTCCCGGACCGCAGCTCCCTGGCCGCCTTGTCCATCGCGCGCGGCATGCTCTCCGGACGCTGGAACAGATAGACCATGTCGTAGCCCGACCAGTCCGTGGCCCAGATATCGGCCCGACGCACGCGGGCAAAACGGCAGCGCAAGGCACACAGGGCCGTCAGCGGCCAACTCCATTCGAGGCCCTGGATGCGCGCCTGGGGGTATTCACCGTGCAGCGCCTTCAGACCGGCACCGAGCCCGCAGCCCGCGTCCACCACCTGCGCACCCTCGGGCAGCGGCGCTTTCAAGGCCAGGCCTTTCAGCGCCAGAGCCGGTGTGGGGAACAGCGGCGCGTCGCGCCAGGTGTTGAGCGGGTACAGCAACAACAACAGCGCCAGCGGCACGAGCCAGATCCAGCCCGGCAGCGCAGCGGCCGCCCCCGTGGCCAGCAAGGAGAGCGGAAAACCACCGAGCATGAACGCCCGGCGCCAGGGGGTTCGCCCGGTCCAGGCGGGCACGCCCGAAACCAGCAGCGCCAGCACGAACGCCGCCACGACCCCCAGCCCCGCCGCGCGCAACCCCACGAAGACCACCC
Organism: Burkholderiales bacterium GWF1_66_17; assembly: GCA_001770705.1. Classification (GTDB taxonomy): domain Bacteria; phylum Pseudomonadota; class Gammaproteobacteria; order Burkholderiales; family Burkholderiaceae_C; genus Hydrogenophaga. Next base: position 171,902 of record MERT01000023.1, read on the forward strand.
AGGCGAGCGCCCAGGTCAGCAGTGCGGGGAGGGGCCAGATCAGCATGGTGAGCGGCATTGTCGCCGCTGCGGGGTCAGGTTTTTTGTTCGGACGGCAGGGTCTGCAGCGTCGCGTCGCAACCCACACCGGCGGCGATCCAGCGCCGCGCCAGCCGGCGCAACAGCGGCGCAGCCCAGCGCCAGCGCGGACCGAGCAGGCCTTCGGCATCGCTGATCGCACCGCAGCGGTACAGCGCCTCGGCATCGCTCCAGCGCAGCGCGTTGCAGGCACCCGTGCGTTTTCGCGAGATCAGCTGGCCCAGCGGGCAGGGCTCGGCCAGGCAGCACACGCCGCAGCCGTTGCAGGGCACGCCCGGCGCGGGCTTGAGGGGCGCTGCCGGGTGGATATGAATGACCTGATGTGCCATCCGCGCAGGGTACCGCACGGGCTTCGCGGAGCGCCGCGTCGCGCAGGTGATTGGTTCCGCTTGCGGCCGGCCAGCGTCGTGCCCTAAGGTGGAGCCGTTCCCACCCCCACAACATTCAGGAGACACCATGACCATCCCCGCGCCGTTTTCGCCGTTCATCTCGGGCTACACCTTCTTTGAAAGTCCGCGCTGGCACGACGGGCAACTCTGGCTGTCGGACTTCTACACCCAGCAGATCGTGCGGGTGACCCTGCAGGGCGAGGTGACGCCGGTGGCCGAGGTTCCCGAGCAACCCTCTGGCATGGGCTGGCTGCCCGACGGTCGCCTGCTGGTGGTGTCGATGCGTGACCGCCGGATCCTGCGGCAGGAAGCCGACGGCAACCTCGTCACCCACGCCGACCTCTCGTCGGTGGCGCTCGGACACCTCAACGACATGGTGGTCGATGCCCAGGGCCGCGCCTATGTCGGCAACTTCGGCTTCGACCTCATGGGCGGAGGTACGCCGCAAACAGCCACCCTGGCGCGGGTCGATCCCGACGGTTCGGTCCAGGTGGTGGCCACCGATCTCTACTTCCCCAACGGCAGCATGATCACGCCCGACGGCCAGACCCTGATCGTGGGCGAGACCATGGGCAACCGCATCTCGGCCTTTGACATCCGGGCCGATGGCATCCTGGGGCCCCGCCGCGACTGGGCCCGCTTCGGTGAACTGCCGGCACTGACCGACATGGCCTCGGTGTTGGGCAGCCTGAGCGCCGCGCCCGACGGCGCCACACTCGACGCCGACGGCGCGGTCTGGTTTGCCGACGCGGTCGGCCACCGCGTGGTGCGCATGGCCCCCGGCGGCGAGGTGCTCGAAAGCCGTTCTACGGGCGAACAGGGTGCCTTTGCCTGCACGCTGGGCGGCCCGGACGGGTGCACCCTGTTTGTTTGTGTCGCCCCGGACTTTTACGAACACGCCCGCCGGGCGGCACGCGAAGCCGCGGTCTGGACCACGACGGTCAGCGTGCCGGGCGCCGGGCGCCCCTGAGAGCCTTCGACAGGCTCGGTCCGAGCAGATATTTCAGGTCCGCGCCAGCACCGGTCCGAGCACGCGCCCGGTGTGCGTGTCCAGCCGCACCACCTCGTCGGGCGGCGCCTCGGCCACCACACGGCCACCGCCGCCGCCGCCTTCGGGCCCGAGGTCGATGATCCAGTCGGCTTCGGCCATCACGTCCAGATCGTGTTCGATCACGATCACGCTGTGGCCGCCGTCCACCAGCCGGTGCAGCACGCGGATGAGTTTTTCCACGTCGGCCATGTGCAGGCCCACGGTCGGCTCATCGAGCACATACAGCGTGTGCGGCGCCTTCTGCCCGCGGCGCGTGACGTCGTCGCGCACCTTGCTGAGTTCGGTCACGAGCTTGATGCGCTGCGCCTCGCCGCCGCTCAGCGTCGGGCTTGGCTGACCGAGCGTGAGGTAACCCAGGCCCACGTCTTTCAGCAGTTGCAGCGGGTGGGCGATGTTGGGCATGCTGGCGAAGAACTCCACCGCCTCGTCCACCTCCATCTGCAGCACGTCGCCGATGCTCTTGCCCTTCCAGCTGACGGCCAGGGTCTCGGGGTTGAAGCGTGCGCCGTGGCAGACCTCGCAGGGCACTTTCACGTCGGGCAGGAAGCTCATCTCGATGGTGCGCAGGCCCTGCCCTTCGCAGCCCGGGCAGCGGCCTTCGCCGGTGTTGAAGCTGAAGCGGCCCGGGCCGTAACCGCGGGCCTTGGCTTCGAGCGTGTCGGCAAAGAGCTTGCGCACCGTGTCCCAGAAACCGATGTAGGTGGCCGGGCAGCTGCGCGGCGTTTTGCCGATGGGGGTCTGGTCGACTTCGAGCACGCGGTCCACCACCTCGGAGCCGAGCAGCTTGTCGCAGCCTGTCCAGGCCGGGCGCTCGCCGTCGTTGTCCCAGGCCTGACGGCCGGCGAAGGTGCTGCGGGCGGACACGGCCGCCGCGGCGTTGGTGAGCAGCACGTCGCGGGCGAAGGTGGACTTGCCGGAACCGCTGACGCCTGTGACCACAACCAGGCGCTGCAGGGGGACGGCGACGGTGAGGTTGTCGAGGTTGTGCAGCTTGGCGCCGCGGACTTCGAGTGCAGGAGCCGCCGCATCCACGGCTCGCCGCGGCTGCAGTGGGTGTTTCATCGCGTGCAGCAGGTAGCGCCCGGTAACGGATTCTTCATTCGCCGAAAGGTCGGCCACCGACCCCTGCGCCACCACACGCCCGCCACGCTTGCCGGCACTGGGGCCGATGTCGATGATGTGGTCGGCGCGGCGGATGGTGTCTTCGTCGTGCTCCACCACCACCAGCGTGTTGCCCATCTCGCCGAGCTTGTGCAGCGCGTTGAGCAGGATGGCGTTGTCGCGAGCGTGCAGGCCGATGGTCGGCTCGTCGAGCACGTAACACACGCCCTGCAGGTTGCTGCCGAGCTGCGCCGCGAGGCGGATGCGCTGCGCTTCGCCGCCGCTGAGCGTGGGCGCGCCGCGGTCGAGCGTGAGGTAGTTCAGCCCCACCTCTTCGAGGAAGGCCAGGCGGCTTTCAATCTCCGGCAGCAGGTCGCGCGCGATGTCGGCTTCGCGGCTCGTCAGCACGGCCACTTTCAGCAAGCCCTGCACCCAAGAGCGGACTTCGTTCACCGACAGCCGCGCCACGTCGGTGATGCCCACACCGCCAAACTTCACCGCACGGGCCTGGGCGTTCAATCGTGTGCCTTCGCAAGCCGGGCAAGGCCGGTCGGCCAGGTCTTCCACCTCGGGTTCGGCGAAGCTCTGCTCGCGGCCGCGCTCGTTGTCGTCGCGCACCGAATCGTCGAGCGCCTTGCGCTGCTCGCGCGAGAGCGCCAGGCCCGTGCCCACGCAGTCGGGGCACCAGCCGTGTTTGCTGTTGTAGGAGAACAGGCGCGGGTCCAGCTCGGGGTAGCTGGTGGCGCAGACCGGGCAGGCGCGGCTGGTGGAAAAGACTTCCAGTTTGCCGAGGCCCACGGTGGTAATGCCTTCGGCCATGGCCTCTGCCAGGCCCTGCATCTGGTGCAGCACGTGCACCTGGCCTTTGCCGATCTCCAGCGCCTTGCTGAGCTGGCTGCGCAGCCAGGCCTCGTTGGCCGGATCCACCACCCCATCGGCCACCGGCAGTTCGATGGTGTGTTCCTTGAAGCGGTCGATGCGCGGGAAACCGCTCGTGGGCAGGAACTCGCCGTCCACGCGCAGGTGCGTGTGGCCACGCGGGCGCGCCCAGTCGGCCAGCTCGGTGTAGACGCCTTTGCGGTTGACCACCAGCGGTGCTAGCAGGCCGATGTGTTGGCCGGCGTAGCGCGTGAGGATGGCGGCGGCGATGCTTTCGGGGCTCTGCGGCATCACGGCCGCGCCGTCGTGCACGCAGTGCTGTGTGCCCAGCTTCACATAGAGCAGGCGCAGGAAGTGCCAGACCTCGGTGGTGGTGCCCACCGTGCTCTTGCGGCCGCCGCGGCTGAGCCGCTGCTCGATCGCCACCGTGGGCGGGATGCCGTAGACCGCGTCCACCTCGGGCCGGCCCGCGGGCTGCACGATGCTGCGCGCGTAGGCGTTGAGCGATTCGAGGTAGCGCCGCTGGCCTTCGTTGAACAGGATGTCGAAGGCCAGCGTGGACTTGCCCGAACCGCTCACGCCGGAGATCACGTTGAACTGGCCGCGTGGAATGTCCACGCTCAGGTTCTTGAGGTTGTGTTCCTTGGCGTTGACGATGCGGATGGCGTTGCTGTGTCCCTCGGCGCGCGCGGCCGAGGCGCGCTGGCGCTGCGGCTGCTTCAGGTAGTCGACGAGCCGGCCTTCGTGCACCGCGTGCACCTCGCCCATGGACTCGGCGTAGTCGCGCAGGGCTTTGGCGGTGTGGCTGGTGGGGTGTTGTCGCACGTCTTCGGGCGGTCCCTCGGCCACCACCAGACCACCGCCCGCGCCGCCTTCGGGGCCAAGATCGATCAGCCAGTCGGCGGCGCGGATCACGTCGAGGTTGTGCTCGATCACGACCAGCGAATGCCCGGCTTCGAGCAGCTTGCGCAGGCTGCGCATGAGCTTGGCGATGTCGTCGAAGTGCAGGCCGGTGGTGGGCTCGTCGAACAGGAACAGCGTGCCCTTGCGAGAGATCGGCTGGCGGCTCGCGCTGGCGCTCTTGGCGGCTTCGGCCAGGAAACCCGCGAGCTTCAGGCGCTGCGCCTCGCCGCCCGACAGGGTCGGCACCGGCTGGCCCAGTTTCACGTACTCCAGCCCCACGTCCACGATGGGCTGCAGCGCACGGATGACTTCGCGGTCGTTGACGAACAAGGCGGCGGCTTCGCTCACGGTGAGGTCGAGCACGTCGGCCACGCTGAACCAGCGGGCACCGCGTTCAATCTTCACCTCCAGGATCTCGGGCCGGTAGCGTTTGCCGTCGCAGTCGGGGCAGCGCAGGTACACGTCGCTCAGGAACTGCATTTCCACGTGCTCGAAGCCGGAGCCGCCACAGGTGGGGCAGCGGCCGTCGCCGCTGTTGAAGCTGAACTTGCTCGCGGTGTAGCTGCGCTGACGCGACAGCGGCGCGTCGGCAAACAGGGCGCGCACGGCGTCCCAGGCGCCCACATAGCTCACCGGGTTGGAGCGCGCGGTCTTGCCGATGGGCGACTGGTCGACGAAAACGACCTCGCTCAGGAAGTCGGCGCCGAGCAGGCGGTCGTGTGCGCCCGGCGAGTCGGTGGACTTGCCGAAATGGCGCAGCAGCGCGGGCGCGAGCACGTCCTGGATCAGGCTCGACTTGCCCGAGCCGGACACGCCGGTGATCACCACCAGCCGCTGCAGCGGGAACTCGACCGAAACGTTCTGCAGGTTGTGTTCGCGCACGCCTTCGAGGATCAGGCGCGGTGTGCTGTCGGTCACCATGCGCTTGAAGCCCATGCCCACGGTCTTGCGCGCGCCGAGGTAGGCGCCGGTCAGCGTGTCGGCGCTGCGGATCTGCTCGGGCGTGCCGTCGAACACGATCTGGCCGCCGCGTTCGCCCGGACCGGGACCCATGTCGATCAGGCGGTCGGCGGCCAGCATCACGGCCGGGTCGTGCTCGACCACCACCAGCGTGTTACCCGCGTCGCGCAGGCGCAGCATGGCGTCGTTGATGCGCGCCATGTCACGCGGGTGCAGGCCGATGCTGGGTTCGTCGAGCACGAAGAGCGTGTTCACCAGCGAAGTGCCGAGCGCGGTGGTGAGGTTGATGCGCTGCACCTCGCCGCCGCTGAGCGTGCGGCTCTGGCGGTCCAGCGTGAGATAACCGATGCCGACTTCGCAGAGGTAGCGGATGCGGGTGTTGATTTCTTCGAACAGCAGACGCACCGCCTGCGCCTGGCCGGCGCCCGCGAGGTCCGAGCCCGCCGGGACCAGGGTCTTGTCCAGCGCCGCAAAAAAAACCCGCAGCTGGTCCAGCGGCAGCAGCATCAGGTCGTGCAGACACAGGCCGGGCAAAGCCTCCAGCTGCGCACGCGACCACTTCACGCCCTTCGGCAAATAACGCTTCTCAGGCGGCAGCACCGCGTCAGCCTGTGCCTTGGTGCCGATGCGCCAGAGCAGGCTGTCGGTCTTCAGGCGCGCGCCGCCGCAGCTCGGGCATTCGGTGTAGCTGCGGTATTTGGACAAGAGCACGCGGATGTGCATCTTGTAGGCCTTGCTCTCCAGGTACTCGAAGAAGCGCGCGATGCCGAACCAGTGCTGGTTCCACTTGCCGTTCCAGTTCGGCGAGCCGGCCTTCACCCAGTGCTGCTGCTCGGGCGTGAGCTTGTTCCAGGGCGTGTCGCGCGGGATGCCCGCCGCTTCGGCGTGGCGCATGAGGTCGTCCTGCGCCTCTTTCCAGGCGGGCGTCTGGAACACCTTGATCGCGCCGTTGCGCAGTGTGAGCTTGTCGTTCGGGATCACGAGGCCATAGTCGACTCCGATCACACGGCCGAAACCGCGGCAGGCCTCACAGGCGCCCACGGCCGAGTTGAACGAAAACATCGAAGGCGTCGGGTCGGTGTAGCGGATGTCGCTTTCGGGGCAATGCAGGCCGGTCGAGAAGCGCCAAATCTCGGGTTCGGCACCCTCCTCGCCCAGCACATACACCATCAGCTTGCCGCTGCCGCGCTTGAGGCCGGCTTCGATGGCTTCCATCACACGCACCTGCTCGGCGGTGCCGATGCGGAAGCGGTCGGCCACCACATCGAGCACCTTCACAGCTTCGCTGGCCGCGGCGCTCTTGGTGGCTTTGACCTTGGTGGTTTTCGCCGCTTTCGCATCGGGCGCCGGTGCGGCACGCTGCACGATGCGCTCGGCCTGCACCCGTGTGTAACCGCTGGCGGACAGCCATTGTTCGATTTCTTCGGGTGTGGTGCTGGCCGGCAGCTCCACGGGAAAAGTGACCACCAGCCTGGGATCGTTCAACGCCACACAACGCTTCTGCAGCTCGGCGTAGATCGACTCCGGCGAATCGTGCCGCACGGGCAGCGCGGTCTCGCGGTCGAACAGGTCGGCGCCGCGCGCGAACAGGAGCTTCAGGTGGTCGTTCAGCTCGGTCATCGTGCCCACGGTCGAGCGCGAGCTGCGCACCGGGTTGGTCTGGTCGATGGCGATGGCGGGCGGCACGCCGTCCACCCGGTCCACCGCGGGTTTGTCCATGCGGTCGAGGAACTGGCGCGCGTAGGCGCTGAAGGTCTCGACGTAGCGGCGCTGGCCCTCGGCGAACAACGTGTCGAACACCAGGCTGGACTTGCCCGAACCGCTGGGCCCGGTGACCACCGTGAGTTCACCGGTGCGGATGTCGAGGTCGATGTTCTTCAGGTTGTGCTGGCGCGCGCCGCGGATGCGGATCAGCCCGGTCTCGGTATGCGCCGGGCTGTCTGCCGGCGCAGCGTCCGCGGGTTCGGACGGGGACGAGGGGTTCAGGAGCGGGTGCGCATCAGACATGAGGGGGCTTCCGGTGGGGAGGCAAACATTCTAGGAGCGCAAGGCCCCGCACCGTGCGCGGCTACGTCATTTCCACAATTTCCCGGAACGGCGCCGCGCCTAGACTGGCGCCATCGCTGGAGACAAACACATGACACACACCCGCCCAGGACGTCGCCTGGCTCTGGTCACCGCCTGCCTGGCGGCCCTCACCACCCTCGCCATGCCCGCCTGGGCCCAGCTGCGCATCGGCCAGCCCTCGGGCTTCACCGGTTCGGTGTCGGCCGGCGTGAAAGAGAACACCGAAGGCGCCAAGCTCTACCTGGACGCGGTCAACGCGCGCGGCGGCGTGAACGGCCAGAAGATCGAACTGATCTCGGTGGACGACCAGTTCGACCCCAAGCGCACGGTCGAGGTGGCCGGCGAGCTGATCATCAAACAGAAGGTGCTGGCGCTGTTCCTGAACCGCGGCACACCGCACGCACAGGCCCTGCTGCCGCTGCTGGCGGAGCACAAGCTGCCGCTGGTGGGGCCCAGCACGGGCGCCATGGCGCTGCACACGCCGGTCAATCCCTGGGTGTTCAACGTGCGCGCCACCTACCAGCGCGAAGCGGCCAAGGCCATCGAACACCTGGCCAGCATCGGCATGACGCGCATCGCGGTGCTGCAGACCGACGACTCGTTTGGCGCGGATTCGGCCGCTGGGGCGCAGAAGGGTTTTGAGAAGGTCGGGCAGAAACCGCTGCTGCTGGAGAAGTTTCCACGCGACAAACCCGAGTTTGCCGCGCTGGGCCAGCAAGTGACCCAGCAGAAAGCCCAGGCCGTGATGGTGATCGGCTCGGCCGGCAACACCGCCAACGCGGTCAAGGCGATCCGCGCCGCCGGCTCAAGGGCGCAGATCGTCACCCTGTCCAACAACGCCTCGGAGGGTTTCATCAAACTGCTGGGTGAACACGCACACGGCGTGATCGTGACCCAGGTCTTCCCGAATGAGCGCTCGCTGACCTACCCCCTGATCCGCGAGGCGCAGACGCTGGCCAAGGCCAAGGGCATGGAGGGCGTGTCACCCGCGATGATCGAAGGCTTTGCAGCGGCCAAGGTGCTGGTCGAAGGCCTGCGCCGCGCCGGGCCCAACCCGACATCCGAGGGCCTGCGCGACGCGCTAGAGGGCCTGCAGAACTACAACATCGGCGGCCTGAGCGTCAGCTACGGACCGGACAACCACACCGGTCTGGACTTTGCCGACCTGTCGATCGTGGACGCCTCCGGCAGGTTCCGGAGGTAACCCCCTGCGTCGCCGCCCCCTTGAGAGGGTAGCGCGAAGCGCTGCGAGGGTGTTTCCTTCAGCCCTTGACGATCATCACCGGCACACGGGCGTGGGTGAGCACTTTCTGCGCCACGCTGCCCAGGATCAAGGCCTTGACGCCCTGGCGGCCGTGCGACGCCATGACGATCAGGTCGCAACCTTCGGCCTGCGCGGTCTCGATCACGCCCTCGTAGACCACGTTGCGCTCGATCGTGTCACCGGCGAAGGGCACGCCTTCGTCTTTGCAGACCTGGCCCAGGGCCTCCAGCGCTTGTCCGGCGGCGCTGCGGGCTTCGGCCATGTAGGCCTGCAAACCGACGGCGGATGCATCACCGATGCCGATGTAGGGAAACGGGTCGATCACGTACACGCCCACGACCTGCGCACCCTGGCTCTTGGCGAGCTGGGCGGCGATGGTGGCTGCGCCCTGCGCCAGGGTCGAGCCATCGGTGGGGACCAGAATTTTTTTGAACATGCCATATCTCCTTGTGGGTGAAAGTGTTTCAGTTCCGGCCCGAGGCCCGTTTGGAGGCCCCGGCCGCGACGGGTGCGCACCATCTTAGCCGTCCTCGCGCACCCCCCGGCTTGAGGCCCGTCAACAACAAGGGCGTCAGCCCCCGCGGCGCACGCCCACGGGCAGCGCCGCTGCGGCATCCCAGGCACCGGAATCGAACCAGGGATCACCTTCCAGCTGGGCCCGCAGCATGGGCAGCGCATCCTGCCCCCAGAACACACGGCCACGGGTCTCCAGCGTCGGCACGCCGAACAGGCCGAGCGCGAGCGCTTCGTCGGTGTTGCTGCGCAGGCGCTGTTTCACCAGCTCGCTGTCGGGCACGTGCCAGGGCTTCTCGCGCTGGGCCATGTGGTCCTGCAGCAGCGTCTGCAGCGCGGCCAGGCGATCGGGCGCTACCGCATCGCGGCCGCCACGCCAGACGTGGTGGAAAAGCTGCTCGGTCACGTAGCGGTTGGTCTCGCCAGGCAGGTCATCGGTGGCGGTGGCCAGGCCCAGGCGCAGCAGCGCCAGCGGGTTGAACGGGTGGGCGGCCGGCAGGTCGAGCGTCACGCCGTGCTGGTGCGCCAGCCAGCTCACCTGGCGGTAGGTCCAGTCGCGTTTGGAAGGAATCTCCGCCGGCCCGAGCTGGCCGTTGGCTTTGAGCAAGGCGGCGAACAGCACCGGCTTGTAGCGCACGCGCACGCTCAGCCCCATCAGCGCTTCGGGCAGACGCTCGAACGCGAGGTAGGCGTAGGGCGAGATCGGGTCGTACCAGAACGTGATGTCGTTCAGGGTGTCAGCGCTCATGGGGTCCTCTCGGGTCAGGCGCTCTGGCGCGCCTCGATGCGTTCCCAGATCACCAGCTTTTCCGCATCCGCCAATGCGCTCCAGGTGGCGATTTCGGGCAGGGTCCGGTAACAGCCTTTGCAGCTGCTGCTGCGTTCGTCCAGTTCGCAGATGGACACACAGGGCGAGGGCACGCCGAGGCCGGGGTGGCGTTCGCGCGCGTCGCGCAGGTTGATCAGCGGTTCTTTCATGAGGCGGGATTCAGCGGCGCGGTGACATCGTGCACCGGCGCGCCGGTCAGGCTTTGCAGTTCGTGTGGGCTGAGGCGGAAGACGCCGTGCGGGTGGCCCGCCGCGGCCCAGATTTCGGCAAAACGGAACAGCTGGTCGTCGATCAGCGTCACCGGCGGCGTGGCGTGCGCCAGCGGCGACACGCCGCCGATGGAAAAACCGGTTCTGCTCTTGACGAAATCAGCGTCGGCACGGCCCAGCTTGCCGCCCTCGGCGCAGACGATGGCCTGCACCTTTTTTTCGTCCACGCGCAGGTCGCCCGAGGTGATGACGAGCACGGCCGCGTCGTCGCTCTTGCGGCGGAAGATGATGCTCTTGGCGATCTGGCCCAGGGCCACACCCAGGGCGTCCGCCGCCTGCTGCGCGGTGCGCGCGGCATCGTCGAGCATCACGGGCGTGTGCGGGTGGCCACGTTCGGCGAGCGCGGCCATGACACGCTGCACGCCGGGCGGCAGCTCCACAGAATTCAGGGTGTCGTCAGTCATGGGCGGGAATGGTACCTGCCACCATCAGGCGGCCCGTTTCACCAGCATCAGGCTCGCACCCATGGCCACCAGCACGCCGCCGAACACGCGGTTCTGCGCACGGCGCGCCTTCGCGGTGGCCAGCCAGCGCTGCGCGCGCGAGGCCAGGAAAGCGTAGCCGTGCATCACCACCAGATCGACCGAGATCGAGGTCACCAGCAGGATCAGCAGCTGCAACCACAGCGGGCGCAGCGGGTCGATGAACTGCGGCAGCACCGCCACCATGAACACGATGCCCTTGGGGTTGGTCACGTTGGTCATGAAGCCGATCAGCACCCGCTGGCGCACCGTGGGCAGCCCGGGCTGCAAGCCGGCCACACCATCGGCGGCTTGTTGGTGAGCATGGGCTGCATGCACCGGCGAACGCCATTGCTTCACGCCCAGCCAGATCAGGTAACCCGCGCCCAGCACCTTGACCACCGTGAACGCGGTGGCCGACGCGAGCAGCAGCGCCCCCACACCCACCCCGGCGATCAGCAGGATGACCGACAACCCCAGCTGCAAGCCGGCGATGGTGGCGCTGGTGTGGCGCACGCCGTAGGCCAGACCGTGGCTCATGGACAGCACCGCGCCCGAGCCCGGTGAAATCGCGATCACCCAGGAGGCGGCGAAGAAGGCGAGCCAGATGTTGAGATCCATGGTGTTCAGCCCTGGCGTTTTGCGAGCAACGCACGCGCCACGCGCGAGTTGGTCTGCCGGCCCAGCTGCTCACTGATGAACTGACCCGCATCCACCAGCGCATCCAGATCGATGCCGGTTTCAATGCCCATGCCGTGCAGCAGGTAGACCACGTCTTCCGTCGCCACGTTGCCGGTGGCGCCCTTGGCATACGGGCAGCCGCCCAGCCCGGCCACGGAGGACTGGAAGTTCCAGACACCCATCTCGAGCGCCGCCAAGGTGTTGGACAGGGCCTGGCCATAGGTGTCGTGGAAGTGACCGGAAACGTGATCGATGTGGAAGTGTTTGAGGGTCGCCTCGATGGCGGCCTGCACCTTGTGCGGCGTGCCCACGCCGATGGTGTCGGCCACGTCCACGCGCTCTACGCCGATACCCTTCATCAGCCCCGCCAGGTAGTCCACACGCTCGGGCGGAATCTCGCCTTCGTACGGACAGCCCACGGTGCAGCTCATGGCGCCGCGCACCGCTATGCCTGCAGCCTTGGCCGCATCGACCACGGGCGCGAAGCGTTCTATGCTCTCGGCGATGGAACAGTTGATGTTCTTCTGGCTGAAGGCCTCGCTGGCCGCGCCGAACACCACGATCTCATCGGGCCGGTCGAGCAGTGCGGCCTCGAAACCCTTGAGGTTGGGCGTGAGCACCGAATAGCGCACACCCGCGTGGCGCGTGATGCCGCTCATGACCTCGTGGTTGTCGGCCATCTGCAGCACCCACTTCGGGCTCACGTAGCTCGTGACCTCGATCTCTTTCAGACCCGCGGCCTGCAGGCGGTGCACCAGCTCGATCTTCACCGCGGCCGGCACCGGCTGCTTTTCGTTCTGCAGGCCGTCGCGCGGGCCGACGTCGATGAGATGGACTTTGGATGGGATGTTCATGAATGTCTCCGAAGGGCTTGCCCCCTCTCACGCTCGGCGGGAGAGGGTTAGGGTGAAGGCTGAATTCAATAACCCCTGACAGGATCGACCACACCCGCAACGGGCTGACCCGCTTCCAGCGCGCGGATCTTGCCCGCGATCTGGGCGATGCTCTCGTCGCGCAAGGTGCGTGCCGAGGTGTGGGGGGTGATGGTGATCTTGGGGTGTTGCCAGAACGGGTGGTCAGCGGGCAATGGTTCGGTGCGGAACACGTCCAGCGTGGCGCCGGCCATCTGGTCGCTCTCCAGCAGGGCCAACAGATCGGCTTCAACCAGGTGCGCGCCGCGCGCCACGTTGATCAGGTAGCCACCGGGCTTCAGGCGCCCGAGTGTGTCGCGGTTGAGGATGTCCCGCGTGTCGGGCGTGAGCGGCAGCAGATTCACCAGCACCCGGCAGTTTGAGAGGAAGGTATCGAACCCGGCCTCTCCGCTGTGTGTGACCACGCCCTCGATGGCCTTGGGCGTGCGGCTCCAGCCATGCACCGGAAAATCGAACACCCGCAGCGCCCGGGCCACGCGCTCGCCGAGCACGCCCAGACCCATCACGCCGATGGAAAAGTCCTGGCGATCACGCGGCTTGCGGTACGACCATTTGCCGGCCTTCACGTCGGCCTCGTAGCCATCGAATTCGCGGAAGTGGCGGATGACCGCGTGGCACACGTACTCGGCCATCTGCACCGACATGCCCGCGTCGTCGAGACGCACGACCTTCACGCCCGGCGGCAGGCGCAGCTTGAGCAGCGCGTCCACACCCGCGCCGATGTTGAACAGGCCCTTGAGCGCCTGCTGTTGATCCAGGAACTGTTGCGGCGGCGCCCAGACCACGGCGTGGTCGGCCTGTGGCGCGCCGGGTTCCCAGACCTCGACGGACGCTTCGGGAAAGGCCGCGCGCAGGCCGTCCAGCCAGGGTTGTGCCTTGGTGTCGGTGCAGCAGAAAGTGATGTTCATGCGGCGAGCTTATGGCAAGACGAATAGCCCGTTGGCTGGGAGGCCCGTTCGCTCAAGGCCCTTCGACTGGCTCAGGGCGGACGGACGATGCGGGCCAGCACCGCCTTGCAACACAGGCCCGTTGTTGTGGTCAGGCGGTCTGGATCTTCAGCAGCTCAGCGCCCTCGGCCACCTGGTCGCCCGGCGCGTAGAGCAGCTCGGCCACCGTGCCGTCGGCCGGCGCGGCGATGGTGTGTTCCATCTTCATGGCCTCCATCACCGCCAGCGGCTGGCCCTTCTTCACCGCGTCGCCGGCCTTCACGGCGAACGACACCACCTTGCCCGGCATGGGCGCGGTGAGTCGCCCAACGTCGTGCGCGGCTTCGCCGGCGTGGGCGAGTGCGTCGAGCTCGGTGATCTGGGTGGCGCCCAGGGCACAGAAGATGTGCACGATCTCTTCGCGCTGCCAGGTCTGCACCGTCTGGCGCTGGCCCATGAAGCGAAGGTCCATCAGCGTGCCGTTCTCCGCTGGCAAGGCGTGGAATGTCAGCAAGCCGCTGACCTCTCCCAGCGCCAGTTGCAACGCACCGTCGTGCAGGTAGGTCAGACTGGCCTGCATGGCTTCGCCCAGGTATTCGAAATCGAAGCGGCGCACGGTCAGGCCGTGCGGGCGCCAGCCGTCGCGGCGCGAGAACGGGTCTTTGCCTTCGCTCGCGCGCTCGGCCAGCAGGGTCTGCGCCACGGCGGCGGCCACGGCCAGGTTCAGGCCGACCTTGTCCTGGTTGAACAGCACACCCGCTTCGCGCGGAATCAGCGCCGTGTCCAGATTCGCCTGCGCAAACGAGGGGCTGGCGACCACATGGCGCAGGAACTGCACGTTGGTCGACAGGCCGACAATGCGCGTTTCAGCCAGCGCCGCGTCGAGCCGGGCCAGCGCTTCGGCGCGGGTGCGGCCGTGCACGATCAGCTTGGCGACCATGGAGTCGTAGAAGGGGCTGATCGCATCGCCCTCGCGCACGCCGTCGTCCACACGCACCGCGCCTCTTTCGAAGCTGGTGCAGGCGGGCTTGCGGTAGACGTCCAGCCGGCCGGTGGCGGGCAGGAACTGGTTGTCCGGCGTTTCGGCGCAGATGCGCGCCTCGATGGCGTGGCCGTCGATGTGCAGTTGCTCCTGCGTCAGTGGCAGCGGTTCGCCGCTGGCCACGCGCAGCTGCCACTCCACGAGATCGAGGCCGGTGATGGCCTCGGTCACCGGGTGCTCGACCTGCAGGCGCGTGTTCATCTCCATGAAATAGAAGCGCATGCCGCCCTCGGGCGGCTGCTCGACGATGAACTCCACCGTGCCGGCGCCGACGTAATTCACCGCGCGCGCCGCGGCCACGGCGGCCAGGCCCATCTGCTGGCGCAGCTCGGGCGTCATGCCCGGCGCGGGCGCTTCTTCCAGCACCTTCTGGTGGCGCCGCTGCACCGAACAGTCGCGCTCGAACAGATAGACGCAGTTGCCGTGCGTGTCGCCAAACACCTGGATCTCGATGTGGCGCGGGCGCTGGGCGTATTTTTCAACCAGCACGGCGTCGCTGCCAAAGCTGTTGATGGCCTCGCGTTTGCACGAAGCCAGCGCGGCGGCAAAGTCTTCGGCCTTCTCGACCGCTCGCATGCCCTTGCCACCGCCGCCGGCGCTGGCCTTGATCAGCACCGGGTACCCGATGCGGTCGGCCTCGTGCTGCAGCATTTGCGGGTCCTGGTCGGCGCCGTGGTAGCCCGGCACCAGTGGCACACCGGCGCTCTCCATCAGGCGCTTGGATTCGGCCTTCAGGCCCATGGCCTGGATGGCAGACGCGGGCGGGCCGATGAACACCAGGCCGGCTTCGGCGCAGGCGTTCGCGAAAGCCTCGTTTTCGCTCAGAAAACCGTAGCCCGGGTGGATGGCCTGCGCGCCCGTGGCCTTGGCCGCATCGAGGATGCGCTGCCACTGCAGGTAGCTGTCTTTCGGCGCGCTGCCACCGATGTGCACGGCTTCGTCGCAGGCCGCCACGTGTTTGGCGCTGGCATCGGCGTCGGAGTACACGGCCACGGTGCGAACGCCCATGCGGCGGGCGGTGGCGGCGACGCGGCAGGCGATCTCGCCTCTATTCGCAATCAGGATTTTGGTGAACATTCGAGGCCTCAGGCAGTAGCAGAAGAAAACAGGGATTGCGCGCGGCGGAACACCGCGCGCAGGAACTTGAACAGCATCCAGGTGACGATCCACATCAGCACCACGGCAATGACCAGCAGCACGCCGAACACCAGCGGGTGGTTGGTGGCCAGCCAGACCGCGCCGACCACCAGGCCGTCTTCGACCAGGCTCATGGCGATGTTGGAAAACGGCTCGGGCGAGGTGTTGATGGCCGCGCGCGTGGTGGTCTTGGCGGCCTGACTGCTGGCCGCGAGCGTGCCGCCGAGCAGCGCGCCCACCAGGGCCATGGTGCTGCCGTCAGCGCCCAGCGCGCCCGCCGCCAGCGCGGCGCCGGCGGGGATGCGGATCACGCTGTTGACCATGTCCCACAGCGAGTCGAGCCCCGGGATCTTGTCGGCGAAAAATTCCACGAACAGCAGTGCGCCGCTGGTGATGAGCATGGCCGGGTGCTGCAGCACCTGCAGGCCTTCGGGCAAGGGCATCCAGCCCAGAGCGCCCGACGCGCCCACCAGGAACACCACCGCATACAGCCGGAAGCCGCTAACCCAGCCGAGCGCGGCGGCCAACGCCAGCATGCTGGGCATGTCGAGCTGGCTGGCGGCGGCGCTCACGCCCTCGACCACCTGGCCGCCGACCTCATTGACCACGCCCGTGCCCGCGTGCAGGCCCAGGCCGTGCAGCCAGTTGACGAGGGTGGTCCAGAGTGCGTCCATGGCGTTCTCCTTCAGGGAAGAAACCGCCTAGCCCGCCAGCCACGCGGGCTTGCGCTTCTGCAGGAAAGATTGCACGCCTTCGCGGCCTTGTTCGCTCGCGCGGATGTCGGCAATGCCCTGCACCGTGGCGGCGATCAGGTCGGCGTCGATTTCGCGCTCGGCCACGTCCTGCACCAGCCGCTTGCAGGCGCGCACGGCGGCCGGGCTGGCGCTCACCAGTGCCTGGGCCAGTTCACTCACCTTCGCGTCCAGCGCCTCGGCACCCACCAGCTCGTGCACGAAGCCGATGCGGTGCGCCTCCTGCGCGCTGAAGCGCTCGGCCGTGAGGAAGTAGCGGTGCGAGGCGCGCGCGCCCATGGCGCGGATCACGTAGGGGCTGATGGTGGCCGGGATCAGGCCCAGCTTCACTTCGCTCAGGCAGTAGGTGGCGCTGTCCACGCTCACCGCCATGTCGCAAGCCGCCACCAGGCCCATGCCACCCGCAAACACATCGCCCTGCACGGCGGCGATGGTGGGCTTGGGGCATTCGTAGATCGTCTTCAACATCGCCGCGAGCTGGCCCGCATCGGCCACGTTTTCGTTGCGCGTGTAGTCGGCCATGCGGCGCATCCAGTTGAGGTCGGCCCCGGCGCAGAAGGCCGGGCCCACGGCCGCCAGCACGACGGCGCGCACGTCGTCGCGTGCGCCCACGGCTTCAAACGCGGCCTTGAGTTCCTGGATCACGGCGTCGGTGAAGGCGTTGCGCACCTCGGGGCGGCTGAGCGTGATGCGGGCGATGCGGTCTTGAACCGCAATGGTCAGGGCTGTGCTCATGATTTGTTCGCTTCAGCAGCTTCCAGTTGCAGGTGGTACACCCAGTCCAGCTCGGGGCCGGGCTGGCCCAGGGCGGTGAGCGCGGCGGTGATCTGGCCGCGGTGGTGGGTGGCGTGGTTGAACACGTGCGCCAGCGTGGCCGCGAACGGCAGCGACTGCGGCACGCCCTTCATGGTCCGGTAGTCGAGCTGGCCGTCGAAGCGCTCGGCGGGCCAGCTGGCGATCAGGTGTTCCCAGTTCGCGGCGCCGCCTTTGAGCGCCTGGCCCAGGCGTTCGCGGTCGGGTTCAATCTCGGCGTCCAAAGCGAGCATGGGCGAGGCGCCCTTGGAGAAACGTGCATACCAGAGCAAGTGCTCGCCCACCAGCAAGTGGTTCAACGTGCCGTGGATGCTCTTGAAAAACAAGCCCACGTCGCGCCGGTACTCTTCATCGGTCAGACGGGAAACCGCGTCGAGCAGGCGGTGCGTGGCCCAGACGTGGTAACGCGCCTGCCGGGTGAAGTGGGTGTGAAAGGGGCTCATTGCGGCCATGTGTCCAACCCTCCCAAAGTTCTGAGCGATTCAAAATCGGCGTCACGGTGCAGCAGCGTGTGGCCGTGGGTGATGCAGTAGCTGGCGAGCAGCACGTCGATGGGGCTGCGCACGGTGCGGCCTTGCTTGCGCAGCTGGCGGTAACGCTCAGCGGCCTGCAGCACATGCTCTGTGCCGCCGATCTCGACCTGTGGCAGCGCGCTCATCAGTGTTTGTGCTTCCCGCATCAACTTCCCTTCTCGGAACCCACGCATCACCTCGAACAGCACGAGATCGGCCATACCGATTTCCATACTGGAATCTCCCAGGCACTGGGCCAGCGTGTTGCTTTGCGCGTCCCGTCCATCACGGAAGAAGTCGATCCAGACGCTCGAATCCACCAAGATCATTTGACCTTGCTCCGCGCGACGGCCGCAGGCCTTTTTGCCTTTGCCGACCGGACAATCGCAGCGGCCTTGGCCTGCACGTCATAAGAACCCTTGGTCTCTTGCACCGCCATGGCAGGCGCCTCTTCGGCGCGGGCAAGCGCCCAAGCCGCATCCGAGTCGTCCCACTGCAACTTGCCTCGCAAGGCCAACAAGCCGTCGTAAACCTTGCGCCGTCGCACAAGGCGCAAGCCTTCTTCTACCGCTTCCTTCTTGGTCTTGAAGCCGCCCGCCGCCATGGCTGCGGCCATCAAGTCGTCGTCAATTTCGATGTTGGTTCGCATGTCGAACCTCCTTCAATGTGTATGAAATACAAAAATCATACACATCACATGCGGAAAAGTCCAAACTTCGTCTCGGGGATCGGCGCGTTCAGTGAGGCGCTCAGCCCCAGCGCCAGCACACGGCGCGTGTCGGCCGGGTCGATCACGCCGTCGTCCCACAAGCGCGCGGTGGCGTAGTACGGGTGGCCCTGCACCTCGTACTGTTCCTTGATGGGCGCCTTGAACGCGGCTTCTTCTTCCGCGCTCCAGCTGCCGCCCTTGCCTTCAATGCCGTCGCGCCTGACGGTGGCCAGCACGCTCGCGGCCTGCTCGCCGCCCATCACGCTGATGCGCGCGTTCGGCCACATCCAGAGGAAGCGCGGGCTGTAGGCCCGGCCGCACATGCCGTAGTTGCCGGCGCCGAAACTGCCGCCGATGATCACGGTGAACTTCGGGACAGCGGCGGTGGCCACGGCGGTCACCATCTTGGCGCCGTTGCGCGCGATGCCTTCGTTCTCGTACTTGCGGCCGACCATGAAGCCGGTGATGTTCTGCAAAAACACCAGCGGTGTCTTGCGCTGGCAGCACAGTTCGATGAAGTGCGCGCCCTTGAGCGCCGATTCGCTGAACAAAATGCCGTTGTTGGCGATGATGCCGACCGGCATGCCTTCGATGCGCGCGAAGCCGCAGACCAGCGTGGTGCCGAAGCGCGACTTGAACTCGTCGAAGTCCGAGCCGTCGACGATGCGGGCGATGATCTCGCGCACGTCAAAAGGCTTGCGCGTGTCGGTCGGGATCACGCCGTACAGCTCCTCGGCCGGGTACAGCGGCGCCACCGGGTCGATGGTGGTGATGGGTGGGACCTTGCGCGCGTTGAGGTTCTTCACCGCCTGGCGCGCCAGGGCCAGCGCGTGCAGGTCGTTCTGCGCCAGGTGGTCGGCCACACCCGAGAGGCGCGTGTGCACGTCGCCACCGCCCAGGTCTTCGGCGGTGACCACCTCGCCCGTGGCGGCCTTCACCAGCGGCGGGCCGCCCAGGAAGATGGTGCCCTGGTTCTTGACGATGATGGTCTCGTCGCTCATGGCCGGCACGTAGGCGCCGCCCGCCGTACACGAGCCCATGACCACGGCGATCTGCGCGATGCCCTGCGCGCTCATGTTCGCCTGGTTGAAGAAGATGCGGCCAAAGTGGTCGCGGTCGGGGAAGACCTCGTCCTGGTTCGGCAGGTTGGCGCCGCCCGAGTCCACCAGGTAGATGCAGGGCAGATTGTTCTGCTGCGCCACTTCCTGCGCGCGCAAGTGCTTCTTGACGGTGAGGGGGTAGTAGGTGCCGCCCTTCACCGTGGCGTCGTTGCAGACGATCATGCAGTCCACGCCGCTCACGCGGCCGATGCCGGCGATCACGCCGGCGCAGGGCGCGCTGTCGCTGCCGTCGCGGTCCGGGTACATGCCCATCGCGGCCAGCGGGCTCAGTTCCAGGAAGGGCGTGCCCGGGTCCAGCAGCATCTGCACGCGGTCGCGTGGCAGCAGCTTGCCGCGCGCGGTGTGTTTGGCGCGGGCCGCATCGCCGCCGCCGAGCGTGGCTTTTTCAACCTGCGCCTTCAGGTCGTCGACCACCACCTTCATGGCGGCGGCGTTGGCCTGGAAGTCGGCGGAGCGGGCGTTGAGTTTCGTGTCGAGTGCGGGCATGGGGTTCTCTCGGTCAGGCTGTTTTGGCTTCGGCCAGCCCCAGCTGGTCCTTCATGGCGTCGCGGATCTTGAACTTCTGGATCTTGCCGGTCACCGTCATGGGGAAGGCGTCCACGAAGCGGATGTAGCGCGGCACCTTGTAGTGGGCGATCTGGCCTTTGCAGAAGGCGCGCACCGTGTCTTCGTCCAGCGTCTGGCCGGGTTTCACGATGACCCAGGCGCACAGCTCTTCGCCGTATTTCTGGTCGGGCACGCCGACCACCTGCACGTCCTGCACCTGCGGCATGCGGTAGAGGAATTCTTCGATCTCGCGCGGGTAGATGTTTTCGCCGCCGCGGATCACCATGTCCTTGATGCGGCCGACGATGTTGACGTAGCCCTCGGCGTCCATGGTGGCGAGGTCGCCGGTGTGCATCCAGCCCTCGGCGTCGATGGCCTCCGCCGTCTTGGCCGGGTCGTCCCAGTAGCCGTGCATGACCGAATAGCCGCGCGTGCACAGCTCGCCCGACTGGCCCGGCGCCATGACTTCGCCGCTGTCGGGGTTCACGATCTTCACTTCCAGGTGCGGCTGCACCGTGCCCACGGTGGACACGCGCCGGTCCAGCGGCGTGTCGGTGCTGCTCTGGCAGCTCACCGGGCTGGTTTCGGTCATGCCGTAGGCGATGGTGATTTCAGACAGGTGCATGTCGCTCACCACGCGCTGCATCACGGCGGTCGGGCACGGCGAGCCGGCCATGATGCCGGTGCGCAACGTGGACAGGTCAAATTCGGCAAAACGCGGGTGGTCCAGCTCGGCGATGAACATGGTGGGCACGCCGTGCAGGCCGGTGCAGCGTTCGTCCTGCACCGTCTGCAACACGGTCAGCGGGTCGAAGCCGTCGTTCGGGTAGACGATGGTGGCGCCGTGCGTGAAGCAGGCCAGGTTGCCCAGCACCATGCCGAAGCAGTGGTACAGCGGCACGGGGATGCACAGGCGGTCGGCCGGCGTGAGCTTCATGCACTCGCCGATGAAGAAGCCGTTGTTCAGGATGTTGCGGTGCGTGAGCGTCGCGCCCTTGGGGAAGCCGGTGGTGCCGCTGGTGAACTGGATGTTGATCGGGTCGCTCGCCTGTAGCGTGGCCGCCACCTGCGCCACACGCGTATCGGTCGCGTCGCCCTGCGCCAGCAGCGCCGAGAAGCGCATCAGCCCGGGTTCTTCGGCGCCCTGCCCCGGCTCGTCGACCCAGACCACGGTTTTCAGGTGCGGCAACTGCCGGGCTTCCAGCGCACCCGGCTGGCCGTGCGCCCACTCGGGCGCCAGCTCGCGCAGCATGCCCAGGTAGTCGCTGGTCTTGAAGCGCGCCATGGTCACCAGCAACTTGCAGCCCACCTTGTTGAGCGCGTACTCCACCTCGGACGTGCGGTAGGCGGGGTTGATGTTCACCAGCACCAGGCCCACCTGTGCCGTGGCCAGCTGCATCAGCACCCACTCGGCGTTGTTGTGCGACCAGATGCCCACCCGGTCGCCCGGATTCAGGCCCTGCGCCAGCAATGCGCTGGCCAGTCGGTGCGCGTCGGCCTGCAGCGCGCGGTAGGTGTAGCGCCGCCCCTGGTGCACGCTCACCAGCGCTTCGCGCTCGGGCTGGCGGGCCACCATGGCGTCAAAAAACGCGCCGATGGTCTGCTCGATCAGCGGCACGTCGGTCGCGCCGCGGGCGTGGCTGAGCG
Source organism: Burkholderiales bacterium GWF1_66_17 (assembly GCA_001770705.1). Classification (GTDB taxonomy): domain Bacteria; phylum Pseudomonadota; class Gammaproteobacteria; order Burkholderiales; family Burkholderiaceae_C; genus Hydrogenophaga. Next base: position 193,484 of record MERT01000023.1, read on the forward strand.
TCAGGGGCTGGGCCGCGTTTAGGGGGTCGCTCATGGGCTTGTCTCCTCGGGTTCCAGGTTCCGGTTCGCACCGGACTGCAGGGCCTAGCTTAGGAGGCTTGCGCCGCCCACGCTTGCCAGAATGGTTGCAAATCACGCCACCCATCAGGCACACTCGCGCCATGCCCAGCCCCCGCACCACCCTGGCCAGCCCATCCGACCGCCGCAGCGACCGCGCCGCCACGCCCATGGCGTTCGTGCAGGCCATCGTGACCGCCTACCAGCAGCGCGGGCTGGACCCGGCGCAGGTTCTGGCGCAGGCACAGATTCCGCCAGCACGCGTGGCCGATCCCGCGGCACGCATCACCGCCGCCCAGATGGAAACCCTCTCCGGCGCCGCCATGCAGGAACTCAACGACGAAGCCCTGGGCTGGTTTCGCCGCGCCCTGCCCTGGGGCAGCTACGGCATGCTCGCGCGCGCCTCGCTGTCGGCTCCCACGCTGGGTGTGGCGCTCAAACGCTGGTGCCGCCACCACGGCCTGCTCACGCCCGACATCACGCTCGCCGTGACCACCAGCGGCGACGTGGCCAGCATCGTGCTCACCGAACACCGCCCGCCGGGCGGCGACGGCAGCCTGCGCGAATTCTGTGGCGTCTCGGTGCTGCGCAACAGCCACGGCCTGGCCTGCTGGCTGGTGGACTCGCGCATCCCGCTGCTGGGCGCGAGCTTCCCGTTCGCCGCGCCACCGCACGCCGAGGTCTACCAGGTGCTGTTCGATGGCCCGACGGTGTTTGACACCGACCAGACCGCGATCCACTTCGACGCGCGCTACCTCGCCCTGCCCGTCAAGCGCGACGAAGCCGCCATGAACCAGATGCTGCAGCGCGCCCTGCCGATCCAGGTGCGCCCCTACCGGCGTGACCGCCTGCTGGTGCAGCGCGTGCGCCAGGTGCTCACGACCCAGCCGCTGGACGCGCACAACGCCAACGATCTCGCGGCCCTGCTCAACACCTCGGCCCGCACCCTGCACCGCCAACTGAAAGACGAAGGCGCCACGCTGCAGGCGCTGAAAGACGAAGTGCGCCGCGACCGCGCGCTCGACCTGCTGCAGCGCACGACCCGGCCCATCAAACAGGTGGCCGAGGCGGCCGGGTTCCAGAACCAGAAGAGCTTCATGCGCGCGTTCAAGGGCTGGACGGGCGTGACGCCCGGGGAGTGGCGGGAGCAACAGCCTGCCGTGCCTGCGCGACCCCGTCCGGTAGGTTAGGCTACCCCGATGCGCCAGACCACCTTGTTCAATGGCTGCCCCCATGCCTGACATCGACCGCCTGCGCTTCCTGTGGCACCGCGTGCGCCAGCAACTGTGGTGGCGGCCTGCCATCTGGAGCGTGGCGGCCGTGCTGGCCGCGCTGGGCTCAGCCTTGGCCGACGCCTGGGTGCCGGCCGGCTGGCTGCCACCGCTGCAGGAGGGTCTGGTGTCCGACCTGCTGCGCATCATGGCCACCAGCATGCTGGCGGTGAGCACGTTCTCCTTGTCGGTGCTCGCCAGCGCCTATGCATCGGCATCCAGTGCGGCCACGCCACGCGCCACGCGGCTGGTGGTGGCCGACCCGCAATCACAGAAGTCGGTAGCGGTGTTCCTCGCTGCGTTCATCTTCTCCATCGTGGGCGTCGTGGCCATGGGCACGGGCCGCTATGGGCCGGCCGGTCGCATGGTGCTGTTCGTCTGCGCCCTGGGCGTGCTGGCCTGGGTGGTGGTGGCCTTCATGCGCTACATCGATATCCTGTCGCGCATCGGGCGCGTGTCGCACACCATTGCCACGGTGGAGCGTGCAACCCTGGTGGCCCTGCAGCAGGCGATGCGACGGCCACTGGGGGGGGCGCTGATGGCCACATCGGCCAGCCCGGAGGCACGGCCGGTCACGGCGTTGGACACGGGTCATGTGCAGTTCGTCGACATCGAAGCCCTGCAACAACTGGCGCACCGGCTGGACGGGCAGGTGCATGTGGCGGCGCAAGTGGGCGACCTGGTGCATCCCAGCGCGCCGCTGGCCTGGCTGCGCTTGCCACAAGCCACTGCAGCGGACCAGGGCAGTCTGGCCGAGCTGCGCCGGGCCTTCGTGATCGGGCCCGAACGCAGCATCGAGCAGGACCCGGCCTACGGGCTGATTGTGCTGGCCGAGATTGCCGAGCGGGCGCTGTCGCCCGCGGTCAACGACCCGGGCACCGCCATCGCCGTCATCGGCAGCCAGGTGCGGCTGATGATCGTTGGGCTGGCTGAAACGCCTGACCCGGCCGCGCCACGCTTCGACCGCGTCAGCACCCCGGCGGGCCAACCCGAAGCGCTGGTGGCGCTGGCCCTGGAGCCCATCGCGCGCTGCGCCACCGGCCAGCCCGAGGTGATGATGCAGGTGCTGCGCCACCTTGACGCGCTGTGCAGAAACGCCCCGCCCGGCGTCGGCGTGGCGGCGCGGGACCTGGTGCCGCGGCTGCTGGCGCGCGCTGAGCGCGACGGAGCTGACCCTGAAGACCTGAAGCGCTGGCACGACGAAGCGCGCAATCTGGGCCTGCTGGGCGAAGGCGCACGATGAAGCAGCCCGTGGTCAGCAGCAAGAGGAAGCGTCCAGCGGCCTTTTCCTTCATCCAGTTGGCATCCGGCCTCTCTCACCCAAGCTCAACCGCCTGATCTCAGGCGGCCAGCCCCAGGCGCCGCCGAACACCACGGAAAAAAGGACAACCCGGTCAGCGCCTCGCCGGCAAGATGTCTGACGCACCAGCCCCCGAAGGCGCCGGAATGCCCCGGCCCTCCACGTTCGGCGATGTCACCGGGAAAGCGTTGCTCGATGGTGGTGTCGGCGCCGCTGCAGGAGCCGTTACAGGCTTCGGGGCTGAAGAAGCCGGCGCAGAAGCAGGCACCGACTTGCCCAGCCCAAGCTGATTCACCAGACTCTGCACCGCCGCGTCCACCTGCACCCTGAGCGACTCGCGCGCAGCGGCGGCTTTGTCGTCGTTCAGCCGCGGGCCGCGCAGCAGCGCGGGCGCGGGCACACGCTGGGCGGTGGACACGGTGGCTTCGCCCAGCACGGCGCCGAAGGTGCTGGGCACCAGCAGGTCGACGCGCAGCGAGGCGTGGGCGACCGACTCGGTGCCGAGCTGCAGGATGCTGCGCTGCGCGATGCCCAGACCGAAGAAGCCTTCGCGGGTGGCCCAGATGCTGTCGGCCGACGGCGCGCCCGAGATGAGCAGCACGTGGTCGGTCGGCGTCTTGAGTTCCTTCAGCTCCTTGAGCGCTTCTTCGCGGCGCGTGGCGGTGATGGTCACGCGTTGCACGCTGGAGAACCGCCCCGAGGCCGTGAGCAGTTCGACGGTGCGTTTTTCGAGCTGTTCCTTGTAGCCCCAGTCGGGCACGAAGGCCTCGCCGAACTCGTTGTTGAACAGGGTGGTGCCGCGCCAGGTGAGGCGCAGCGTGGTGCCGATGGTACTGATGACGGTGATGGACTTGCCCCGCAGGCGCGACTGCACGCTGGTCGTTTCGACGGTGGCGCAGGCGGTCAGGCCGAGGCCGGCCAGTGGCCAGAGTGGCAGTGCGGCGCTGTGGGCGAGCAGTTGGCGGCGGGTGGGTTGCATGCTGCGTTTTTACCGCAGTGCGGGCAGGGCCCGCGCCAGCTCGTCCATGTGGCGAAACACCCGCGCCACGGGCAGGCCGTCGAACGCGCGGCCGTGCCCCTGCGGGCAGTAGCCCCAGACGGTGGCGCCCGCGGCCAGGCCGGCCTGGGCGCCGGTGGCGGTGTCTTCGATCACGAGGCAGCGCGCCGTGTCGGCACCGAGGTGGGCCGCGGCGGCCAGGTACACGTCGGGGTGCGGCTTGGAGCGCGGCAGGTCGTGGCCGCTGAAGATGCGGTCGCCGAAATACGGCGCCATGCCGGCCATGCCGATCTGCATCACGACCTTGGGCCGGTCGGCGCCGGAGGCGCAGGCGATGCGGCCGGCGGTGTGCACGTGCGCAGCGATAACGGCATCGAGCGCGCCCGCCACGGTCTGCAGTTCGGCGCGCAGGCGCTGGTCGCGCCTTGCGTAGAAGGCGCGCATCCAGTCGTCGGTGAGCGGCTGACCGGTTTCGGCTTCGATGCGCGCTCGTTCGTCGCGCACGGCCTTGCCGATGAAGATCTGCATGCACTCGGCCTGGCTCAGCGCCCAGCCGGCTTCGTTCAGCACCTCGCGCAACACGCCGTTGGTGATGGGCTCGCTGTCGACCAGCACGCCGTCGCAATCAAAAAGAACCGCCTCGAACATCGCACTCACTTCAGATCTCCATCCACATAAAACCAGCGCCCGCCTTCGCGCACGAAGCGGCTGGTCTCGTGCAAGCGTTGCCCGCGGCCGGCCACACGCGAGCGGGCCACGAACTCGACTTCGGCGTGGTCGGCATCGATCACGCGGTGCGCCCGCACCTCCAGCCCAAGCCACTTCACACCGGGTTCCAGCGTCAGGTCGGCCGGGCGGGTGCTGGCGTGCCAGCTGCTCTGCAGGTACGCCACCCGCTCCAGTACAAAGGCGCTGTAGCGCGAGCGCATGAGGCTTTCGGCGTCGGGCGCCGGGGTGTCGTGGTCGAGGTAGCGCCCGCAGCAGTCGTCGAACGCACTGGCTTTGCCCCGCGCGTCGGTCCTCCCACAGGAGCAGGCGCTCACGGGTACTCCAATCAAGCGGCCTTGCGCGCCGCGTGCCGGGCCTTGTGCGCCTCCAGGGTTTCGGTCGGCGCGTCGGCCCTCGTCCACGCGGCGAAGCCGCCGTCGATGTGGGCCACGTTGCTCATGCCCATGTCTTGCAGGGCCTTGGTGGCCAGCGCGCTGCGCCAGCCGGCGCCGCAGAACAGCACGAACTCCTTGCTTTCATCACCGAACACCGGCTTGTAGTACGGCGACTCGGGGTCGACCCAGAACTCCAGCATCCCGCGCGGCGCGTGCAGCGCACCGGGCACGGTGTCTTCGCGTTCGAGTTCGCGAACGTCGCGGATGTCGACCACCTGCAAGGTGGCGTCGCCCGCTTCGAGGCGCTTGCGCACCTGCTCGACGCTGTAGGTGGTGATCTGCGCCGTGGCTTCGTCCACGAGCGCGCGGAATCCTTTGGTGATGGGCATGGGTCGGTGTCTCCTTGTGCTGGAATTATCGGTGCCACCGGACTACGACAAACGCCATGGGTTCGCTGGCACAAGGGCATAGCGCGGCGGTGTCCAATGAATGCCTCGCGGCAGCCCGCCGCCCTGCCCTGGAGCGCCCATGACCGACCTGTCCGCCTTCCCCATCACGAACAAATGGCCTGCGCGCCACCCGGACCGCCTGCAGCTGTATTCGCTGCCCACGCCGAACGGCGTGAAGGTCTCGATCATGCTGGAGGAAACCGGCCTGCCCTACGAAGTGCACCGCGTCGCCTTCGACAGCAACGACCAGCTCTCGCCCGAGTTCCTCTCGCTCAACCCGAACAACAAGATCCCCGCCATCCTCGACCCCAACGGCCCCGGTGGCCGGCCGCTGGCGCTCTTTGAATCGGGTGCGATCCTGATCTACCTGGCAGAGAAGACCGGCCAGTTCCTGCCGCAGGACGCGGCTGCACGCTACGAAACGCTGCAGTGGCTGATGTTCCAGATGGGCGGCGTGGGGCCGATGTTTGGCCAGCTCGGCTTCTTCCACAAGTTCGCCGGCAAGGACTACGAAGACAAGCGCCCCCGCGACCGCTACGCCGCCGAATCGCGCCGCCTGCTGGCCGTGCTGAACCAGCGCCTGGCGGGCCGCGAATGGATCATGGGCGCCGACTACAGCATCGCCGACATCGCCACCTGGCCCTGGGTGCGCAACCTGGTCGGCTTCTACGGCGCCGGCGATCTGGTGGGCTTCAAGGACTTCCCCGAAGTCGCCCGCGTGCTGGCCCGGTTTGTCGACCGCCCCGCCGTGCAACGCGGCCTGAACATCCCGCCAGCACCGGTCTGAAAAAACAAGGGAGACCGGACAACGCAACCGGTCGAGACCGAAGTGCCTTCACCCAGGGCACCGCGGGTCCGGCTCCGCCGGCCCGCCAGTGCCGCCCCCTGGAGGGGGTGACGCCGCAGGCGGCGCAGGGGTGAGCCTACTTCCTCCAGAAGGACCCCGTGAACAGTACCAGCACGGTCAGCAGTTCCAGCCGGCCGAGCAGCATGGCGAAGGTCAACACCCAGATCTGGAAACCGCTCAGCACGCCGAAGTTGCTCGCCGGTCCCACCTGTCCCAGGCCCGGACCGATGTTGTTGACCGTGGCGACCACGGCAGAAAACGCGGTCACGATATCCAGCCCGGTGAACAGCAGCAGCATGGTCAGGCCCATGGTGACCGCGCCGTAGATCAGCATGAAGCCAAAGGTGGCGTTCATGACCGACATGGGCAGGATGGCGCCGCCCATCGTGACCGGGTTCACCACGCGCGGGTGGATGCTGCGCACCAGCTCGCGCCGCGCCTGCTTGATCAGCAACACCATGCGCACCATCTTGATCCCGCCGCCGGTGGAGCCGGCACAGGACACGAAACAGCCCAGGAAAAGCAGCAGCACCGGCGCGAACACCGGCCACTGCGCGTAGTCGGTGGAGGCGTAGCCGGTGGTGGTGGCCAGCGACACCACATGGAAGGCGCTGGTGCGCAGGGCCAGGGCCGCGTCGTCGTACACACCGTGGGCCAGCAGCAGGCTGGCGATCAGCCCGATTGAGGCCAGCAACACCGTCACGTAGGTGCGTATCTCGCGATCCCGGATGATGGGTCGCAGCGAACGGCTGCGAATCACGATGAAATAACGCACGAAACTGATGCCGGCCAGGGCCATGAACACTGTGGCCACGGCCTCAATCGTCGGCGAGCTGAAATGGCCCAGGCTGGCGTCGTGAGACGAAAAGCCACCCAGGCCCATGGTGGTGCACATGTGCATGAAGGCGTCGGCCCAGCTCATGCCGGCCCAGCGGTAGGCCAGCATGCAGGCCACCGAGAAAGCGGCATACACCCCCCAGAGCCCGCGCGCCGTCTCGGAAATGCGCGGTGTGAACTTCGCGTCTTTCATGGGCCCTGGCGTTTCGGCCTTGTACACCTGGTAACCGCCCAGCCCCAGCATGGGCAGCACCGCCACCACCAGCAGCATGATGCCCAGGCCGCCCACCAGCTGCAGGAAGCAACGCCACACGTTGACGGACACCGGCAGGTAGTCCAGCCCGGAGAGCGCCGTTGCCCCGGTGGCGGTGAGCGCGCTCATGGCCTCGAAATAGGCCTTGGTCCAGCCGATGCCGGGCACCGTGAACAGCAGCGGCAAAGCGGCATAGGCCGGCAGCACGATCCACACCAGATTGACCAGCAGGAAACCGTCGCGCGCCTGCAGTTCGCGGCGGTGGCGGCGCGTGGCGGCCAACACCGCCAGGCCACTGACCGCGGCCAGGGCAAACGCCCCTTCCCAGACATAGCGGTACTGCTCGTGGTCTTCGCTCCAGGCCCAGGCCAGCGGCACCAGAAAGCTGAAGGCGAATGCAATCAGGATGCGCGAAAACACATTCAGAACCGGCAGCAACGTGTACATGGGCGCGATCTACTTTCGCCAGAAGCCGGGCGTGAACAGCACCAGGAACGACAACATTTCCAGCCGGCCCAGCAGCATGGCCGCCGTGCACACCCAGGTCTGAAAATCGGTCAGTCCCGCAAAATTCCCCGCCGGACCCACCTCGTTGAGTCCAGGCCCCATGTTGTTGACACTGGCCACGACGGCCGTGAACGCGGTGTCGAACGGCATGTCGGTCAACAGCAGCAACATGGTCAGGCCGATGATCGTGCCGCCGTACACCAGCATGAAGCCCAGCACCGAAAAGATGGTGCTGCTGTCGATCAGGTGCCCGCCGAGCGTGACCGGGTTGACCGCCCGCGGATGCACGATGCGCGACATCTCGCGCTTCGCCTGCTTGAACAGGATCACCAGCCGCGCCATCTTGATTCCCGCACCGGTGGACCCGGCGCTGGTGGCAATGCCCGACAGCATGATCATGAACAGCGGCGCAAACACCGGCCAGGTGGTGTAGTCCACGGTGGAATACCCGGTGGTCGAGCCGATCGACACCACGTTGAACAGCGCCACGCGCAGGGTGTCCAGCGGATCGCTCATGGTGCCCTTGTACAGCAGCAAGCCGCCGATGAAAACACCCGACCCCACCAGCAGGGCCATGGAACCGCGCCACTCGGCATCGCGCCAGATGCGCGCCGGGTTGCGCTTGGTCAGGGCCACGAAGTAGAGCGCGAAATTGCAGCTGGCGAGCAGCATGAACACGATCGCCACCCACTCCATGGCAGGCGACTGGAAGAAGCCGAAACTGCTGTCGTGCGACGACAGGCCGCCCAGGCTCAGGGTCGAGAACATGTGGATCCAGGCGTCCAGCGCCGGCATGCCGGCCAGCCAGTAACCCAGCACGCACGCCAGCGACAACAGGCTGTACACGCTCCACAGGCCTTTGGCGGTTTCGGTGATGCGCGGCGTGAGCTTGGCGTCCTTCATGGGACCGGTGGCTTCGGCGCGAAAGAGCTGGCTGCCCCCCACGCCCAGCATCGGCAGGATGGCGACCGCCAGCACCAGGATGCCCATGCCGCCCAGCCACTGCAGGAAGCAGCGCCAGAGGTTGATGGAGGCAGGCAGCGCGTCCAGACCCACCAGCACCGTCGAACCCGTCGTGGTCAGCCCCGACATCGACTCGAAGTAGGCGTCGGTGAACGACATGGGCGAGGCCGTGCCCGAGAAATGGAGCAGCAAGGGCAGGCTGGCGAACAGCGGCAGCAGGGTCCACACCATCCCGACCAGCAGGATGCCGTCGCGCGCCTGCAGGTCCAGATGGCGCCCCACGCGCCAGACCGCGCTGCGCATGAGCAAGCCCACAGCAAACGTGACCAGCATGGCCAACGGATACGCAGCTTCGGCGCCATCGTGCGTCCAGGCGGATACGCCCAACGGCACCAGCATGGTCAGGGCGAACACCATCACGATGGCGCCGAGCACGGGAAAGATGCGCAGAAACGGCATGGCGACCCTGCGGAATTCAGCCAAAGAAGGTGGCGGTCACCTGGAACAGCTTCTCGACTTCGCGCACCAGGCGCTTGTTCGGGATGAAGATGATGATGTGGTCATCGGCTTCGATCACCGTGTCGTGGTGCGGCATCAGCACCACGGAGCTGCGGCCCTCGCCGCGCACGATGGCGCCGATGCGCGTGCCCTGGGGCAGCTTGACCTCTTCGACCTTGCGGCCGACCAGCTTGGAGGTTTTCACGTCGCCACGGGCAATGCCCTCCAGCGCCTCGGCCGCACCGCGGCGCAGGCTGTGCACCGCCGCCACATCACCGCGGCGCAGGTGGGTCAGCAGTTCGCCGATCACGGTCTGCGCGGGTGAAATGGCGATGTCGATGGTGCTGCCCTGCATCATGTCGGCGTAGGCGCGGCGGTTGATCAGCGACATCACGCGCCCGGCGCCGAGGCGCTTGGCGAGCATAGCCGACATGATGTTGTCTTCGTCGTCGCTGGTGAGCGCGAGAAACAGGTCCATCTGGCCGACGTTTTCTTCCAGCAGCAGGTCTTCGTCGGCGCCGTCGCCGTGCAGGATCAGCATGTTCGACGGCAGCTGGCTGGCCAGGTACTCGCAGCGCGTCTTGTCGCGCTCGATGATCTTCACCTCGCACTGCCCCACCAGGCTGCGCGCCAGTCGCAGGCCCACCTTGCCACCGCCGGCGATCATCAGCCGCTGCACCGGCTTGTCGATGTTGTGGATGGCGCCCAGCACGTAGCGGATCTTGTCGGTGTCGGCCAGCACGAACACCTCATCGCCCGCGAGGATGCGGGTGCTCTTGGTGGCCTCCATTTCGGTGTCGAGCCGGTAGAGCGCCACCACCCGCATCTGGGCGTGCGGAAAGCGCTCGCGGAATTCGCCGATGGTGTGGCCCACCAGGGCGCCCCCGTGGGCCGCCCGCATGGCGATCAGGCTGGCGCGGCCGTCGGCAAACTTCAGCACCTGCAGCGCTTCGGGGTAGCTGATGAGCTGGTGGATGTAGCGCGTGACGGACTCTTCGGGGCAGATCACGTGGTCCACCGAAAAGCCGTTCTTGCCCAGCAGTTCATCGCCTTCGACGAACTCGGGCGAGCGCAGGCGCGCGATGGTGCTGGGCACGTTGAAGACGTCGTGCGCCACCTTGCAGGTGACGAGGTTGGCCTCGTCGGCCGCGGCGCAGGCGATCACCATGTCGGCGTCCCGGGCCCCGGCTTCCTGCAGCACGGAGGGCTGGATGCCGTTGCCCACGACACCCCGCAGGTCCAGTTTTTCTTCCAGCAGCCGCAGCCGCGCCGGGTCCTGGTCGATGACGGTGATGTCGTTCTGCTCGGAAACCAAGCTCTCGGCCACGCTCTCCCCGACGCGGCCGGCGCCCAAAATGATGATCTTCATGACAGGATGTTACCCCCCGCGCCGCCTGCGGCGGGGGCGGTGGGCGCTTACAGCGCCCTTTGAATAATGATTTTCTGCACGTCGGACGTGCCTTCGTAGATCTGGCAGACGCGCACGTCGCGGTAGATGCGCTCGACCGGGAAGTCGCTCACGTAGCCGTAGCCACCATGCACCTGGATCGCCTGCGAGCAGACCTGTTCGGCCATTTCGCTGGCAAACAGCTTGGCCATGGCCGCCTCCTTCAAACAGGGCTGTCCGGCGTCGCGCAGCGCGGCGGCGTGGTGTGTGAGCGCGCGCGCGGCCTCGATCTGCGTCGCCATCTCGGCCAGCTTGAAGCCGACCGCCTGGTGGTTGAAGATGGGCTGACCGAAGCTCTCGCGCTGCTTGGCGTAGGTCACCGCGCATTCGAACGCGCTGCGCGCCATGCCGATGCTCTGCGACGCAATGCCGATACGCCCGCCTTCGAGGGCGCTCAAGGCGATCCTGTAGCCTTCGCCTTCATTGCCAATCAGGTTCTCGGCCGGGATGCGGCAGTTGTCGAAGTTGATCTGCGCCGTGTCGCTGCTGTGTTGACCGAGCTTGTCTTCCAGCCGCGCGACCACGTAACCCGGCGCCGCGGTGGGCACGATGAAGGCGCTCATGCCTTTTTTGCCGGCGCCCTTGTCCGTCACCGCGATGACGATGGCCACATCGCCGTTTTTGCCGCTGGTGATGAACTGCTTGACGCCGTTGATCACGTACTCGTCGCCCTGCTTCACGACCGTGGTGCGCAGCGCGGAAGCGTCGGAACCCACGTGTGGCTCGGTCAGGCAGAAGGCGCCGAGCATCTGGCCGGCGGCCAGTGGGCGCAACCACTGCTCCTGCTGCTGGGCGTTGCCGTAGCGCATCAGGATGGCGTTGACCGGGCAGTTGGTCACGCTGATCACGGTGCTGGTGCCGCCGTCGCCGGCGGCGATCTCTTCGAGCACGATGGCCAGGGTCTGGTAGTCCAGCCCCGCGCCACCCAGCGCCTCGGGCACGCAGATGCCGTAGGCGCCCAGTTCGGCCAGGCCCTTGTGCACGTCCTTCGGGAAATGGTGTTCCTTGTCCCACTTCGCGGCGTTGGGCCAGAGCTGTTCCTGGGCAAAGGCGCGCACGGCGTCGCGGATCATCACCTGGTCTTCGGTCAGCAGCATGTTGTGTGTCTCGTTGATGTTTTGAAAGTCTTACCAGTGCCCGGCGCGCCGGCCGTCGTGGTGGATCAGGCGGCCGTTGTCTTCGGGTGTCACGCTGGCGAGCACGGCGCGCAAACCGCGCACGCTGGCCTCGGCCGTCAGTGGCGCACCGCCGCCGCCCATGTCGGTCTGCACCCAGCCCGGGTCCAGCGCCACCAGCCGGGCCTTCGGGTAGTCGAATCGTGCGCTGCTCACCGCCATGTTCAGCGCCGCCTTGCTCACGCGGTAGAGCCAGCTGTTGCTGCCCGGCACGCTGCCGATCTGGCTCATGGCGCTGGACAGCGCGCCGAACACGCCGCCGGCTTCTTCCACCAGGGGCAACACCTGCGGAATCACCTGCATGGCGCCCATCACATTGGTGTGCATCACGCGGTCAAAGGTCGGTTGGGTGGGCGGCGAGGCGGCACTGGCGCGATCGATCACGCCAGCCACATAGAGCGCCACATCCAGCTTCTCGCCATCGAGTTGCCAGGACAGCGCACTCACACTGGTGGGCTGCCCCACATCCAGCCGCAGCGGCTCGGCACCGAGCGCGCGCAGGCGCTCCAGCCCTTGATCATCGCGCGCGGTGGCGATCACACGCTCGCCCGCCTCGCGGTACTGGCGCACGAATTCGAGGCCGATGCCGCGCGACGCGCCCATGATCAACACCGTGCTCATGCCTCAGGCTGGTGGCAGGCCACACAGAGTTTGTTGCCGTCCAGATCGCGGAAGTAGGCGCCGTAGTAGTGGGCGTGGTACTCGGGACGCAAGCCGGGCGCCCCTTCGTCTGCGCCCCCCAGGGACGTTGCCAGCCGGTGCACATCGTCCACCTGATTCCGACTGCGGGCGGCAAACGCCACCATCTGGCCGTTGCCAGGCGCATGCGCCCCCTCGAACGGCCGCGCAATGACGAACAGCGGTCGCTGCCCGCTTTCGGCATGCCAACCGGCCCAGGGGCGCTCCGGTTCGCAGAAGCGCTCCTGCAAACCCAGCGCGTCCATCACCGGCCTGTAGAAGGCCAGGGCCCGGTCGAAGTCGGACACGCCCATGAAAACGTGGGAAAACATGCTCGCGAACCGCCGGCCGGCTTCAGACCAGTTCAATCGCCATGGCGGTGGCTTCGCCGCCACCGATGCACAAGGTGGCCACACCCTTCTTGCCGCCACGCGCCTGCAGCGCGTGCAGCAGCGTGACGAGGATGCGCGCCCCGCTCGCGCCGATGGGGTGGCCCAGCGCGCAGGCACCGCCGTTGACGTTGACCTTCTCGTGCGGGATCGACATCTCCGTCATCAGCGCCATCGGCACGACGGCAAAGGCTTCGTTGATTTCCCACAGGTCCACGTCGGCCACGGTCCAGCCGGTCTTGGCCAGCAGCTTCTGCGTGGCGCCCACGGGCGCGGTGGCGAACCAGTTGGGTTCCTGCGCGTGGGTGGCGTGGCCAACGATCGTGGCCAGCGGCTTCAGGCCCTGCGCCTTCGCGGTCGAGGCGCGCATCAGCACCAGTGCGGCGGCGCCGTCGTTGATCGACGAGCTGGAAGCGGCGGTGATGGTGCCGTCTTTCTTGAACGCGGGCTTGAGCGAGGTGACCTTGTCGAGCTTGACCTTGCCCGGGCCTTCGTCGGTGGAGACCAAGCGTTCGCCGCTGCGGTCTTTCACCGTCACGGGCGCGATCTCTTTGGCGAAGGCGCCGCTCTCGGTGGCTGCCTTGGCGCGCGTCACCGAGGCGATAGCAAAGGCGTCCTGCTGCTCGCGCGTGAAGCTGTATTTGGCGGCACAGTCTTCGCCAAAGGTGCCCATGCTGCGGCCGGCTTCGTAGGCGTCTTCCAGGCCGTCGAGCATCATGTGGTCGTAGATCTTGTCGTGGCCCATGCGGTAGCCCCCACGGCCCTTGAGCATCAGGTAGGGCGCGTTGGTCATGCTCTCCATGCCGCCCGACACCATCACGGTGGCGCTGCCGGCGAGCAGCATGTCGTGCGCGAGCATGGTGGCCTTCATGCCCGAGCCGCACATCTTGGACAGCGTCACCGCACCGGCCGACAGCGGCAGCCCACCCTTGAGCGCGGCCTGGCGCGCCGGTGCCTGGCCCTGGCCGGCCATCAGGCAGTTGCCGAACAGCACTTCATCCACCAGCGACTTGTCCACGCCCGAGCGCTCGACGGCGGCCTTGATGGCCACACCGCCGAGGTCGTGGGCGGACTGGGAAGCGAAGTCGCTCTGGAACGAACCCATGGGGGTGCGCGCGGCGCCAACGATGACGATGGGATCTGTTGGGTTCATGGAAATCTCCTGTGAAAGTTCAAGCTAAAAGTTCTTTGTCCGCCTGGACATGGAAGCGCCGGTCGCGCTCGTAGGGAAAAACGTCAAACACATGGCCCGCGGCGATGCGCTCTTTGTGAGCCTGCCAGAAGGCGGCGTCGAGCAGGTCCGCGTGGTGCTTCATGAACTCCTCGCGCACCATCGGGTTGCCGAGCAGGAAGGGGCCGAAGGTCTCGGGAAACACATCGTTCTTCGCCACCGAATACCAGACCTCGCCCGACATCTCGTCTTCTTCGTTGCGCGGCGCCGGCACACGGCGGAAGTTGCAATCGGTGATGTACTCGATCTCGTCGTAGTCGTAGAACACGACCTTGCCGTGGCGCGTGATGCCGAAGTTCTTCCACAGCATGTCGCCCGGGAAGATGTTGGCCGCCACGAGGTCCTTGATGGCGTTGCCGTACTCCACCACGGCGCGGGTGAGCTGCTGGCGCGCGCGCTTGAGCGACAGGTCGTCCGCCCCCTCGCCCCGCAGTGCGTCAAACGCCTCCTGCAGATAGATGTTGAGGGGGATCATGCGCCGCTCGATGTAGCAATGCTTGAGAATGACCTCGATGTCCCCGTCCCCGTTGCGGTCGCTGATCTCCAGCTGGCTCGGCGCGAATTTCTGGATCTCGGCGATCAGCTCGTCGGTGAAACGCTCGCGCGGGAAACCCACCTCGGAAAACTCCAGCGTATCGGCCATGCGCCCCACGCGGTCGTGCTGCTTGACCAGCAGGTACTTGCCACGGATCTGCTCGCGCGTGGTGTCTTTCTGCGGCGGGTAGAAGTCCTTGATGACCTTGAAAACAAACGGAAAGCTCGGCAGGTCGAACACCAGCATCACCATGCCCTTGATACCGGGCGCGATGCGGAACTTGTCGGTGGAATGCCGCATGTGGAAGAGGAAGTCGCGGTAGAACAGCGTCTTGCCCTGCTTGGCCAGACCGAGCGCGTTGTAGAACTCGGCGCGCGGCTTGCGCGGCATCATGCTGCGCAGGAACTGCACATAGGCGCTGGGAATCTCCATGTCCACCATGAAGTAGGCGCGCGCAAAGCTGAAGAGGATCAGCAGGTCGTCTTCACCGAACAGCGCCGCGTCCACCACCAGCAATCCGTCTTCGTTGTGCAGGATGGGCAGCGCGAACGGCACTTCCTGGAAACCGTTGATGATCTTGCCGACCACGTAAGCGCCCTTGTTGCGGAAGAACAGGCCCGAGAGCACCTGGAACTGGAAGTTGGCGCGCAACTTCACGTGGTCGAAGTGCGGCTTCATGGCTTCGAGCACCAGATGGGCGTCGCGCGCGAGGTCTTCGAAGGGCACGCGCAGGTCGAAGTCCGCGATCATGTGCAGCACCTCGGCCTCCATGTTGGCGGCTGTCGGGTAATGGCAGCGGTAGGTGGGCAGGGCCCGCGGCTCCTCGTTTTCGATGTACTCGGTGGACACCGCCGGGCGCACGAAGATGAAGTCGTTCTGGAAATAGGCCCGCTGCAGGATCTTGGTACAGACCGAGTTGAAGAAGGTCTCGGCCAGCTCGGGCTGGTGGTGGTTCACCAGCAGGCCGATGTAGTGCAGCTTGACCTGCTCCCACACGTCCATGGCTTGCTGCTCGGCCTTGAACTCCTTGTGCAGGCGCATCACGCATTCGTTGACGCGCAGGTCGTAGAACTCGATGCGCTCGCGCTGCGCGCGTTGCTGGCCACGCCAGTCGCGCGTTTCAAAACGGTGTTTGGCGCGCGCCGACTCGGTGCGGAACAGCCGGTAGTGGCGGTTGAAGCCGTCCATCATCGCCTTGGCGATGGCGTAGGCCACAGTGGAGTCGAGTCGCTGGGGAAACATGCCGGGCCTTGTGTCGGCAGGTTCAGGCAGCCGTGTTCCGGCGTTTGGCCGCCACACCCGCCAGCGCCGCCTGGTAGATCGACTCCAGCCCGCCAGCGCCATCCACCGTCATCAGCATGTCGCGCAACAGGCCGTCGCTCAGGGCGTAGACCCAGGCGTGCAGCGTGAGCGACTGGCCGCGCGCCCAGGCGTCCTGCACCACGGTGGTCTGGGCCACGTTCATCACCTGCTCGATGGCGTTGAGTTCGCACAGGACCTCGACGCGGAAGTCCTCGGGCGTGGCCGCGATGAGTTCGGCGTGGCGGTCGCGCACGTCCTTGATGTGGCGCAGCCAGTTGTCGGCCAGGCCCACGCGGGTGTCGTTCAGCGCGGCCTTCACGCCGCCGCAGCCGTAGTGGCCCACCACCATCAGGTGCTTCACCTGCAGCTGATCCACCGCGAACTGGATGGTGGACAGGCAGTTCAGGTCGGTCGGCACCACCACGTTGGCCACGTTGCGGTGCACGAACACCTCGCCGGGCGCCAGGCCGGTGATCTGGTTGGCCGGCACGCGGCTGTCGGAACAGCCGATCCACATGTATTGCGGGCTCTGCTGCGCCAGCAGGTCGGTGAAGAACGTGGGCTTCTCGCGAACCATGGCCGCAGCCCATTCGCGGTTGTGGTCAAACAGGTCTTGTAGCGATGAACTCATGAAGCAATCAGAAGTGGTTGAACAGCCCGGCCATTGTCGGGCAAGGCCGTTTCACCCGGTGTTTCAGCAGGTCTCGGCGAACAGCTCGCGCCCGATCAGCATGCGGCGGATTTCGCTCGTGCCCGCGCCGATCTCGTACAGCTTGGCGTCGCGCCAGAGGCGGCCCAGCGGGTACTCGTTGATGTAGCCGTTGCCGCCGTAGATCTGCACGCCCTCGCCCGCCATCCAGGTGGCCTTCTCGGCGGTCCAGAGGATGACCGAGGCACAGTCCTTGCGCACCTGTCGCACGTGGTCGGTGCCCAGCAGGTCGAGGTTCTTGGCCACGGTGTAGGCGAAGCTGCGTGCGGCCTGCAGCACGGTGTACATGTCGGCGACCTTGCCCTGGATCAGCTGGAACTCGCCGATGCTCTGGCCGAACTGCTTGCGATCGTGGATGTAGGGGATCACGTTGTCCATGACCGACTGCATGATGCCCAGCGGCCCGCCGGTGAGCACGGCGCGCTCGTAGTCCAGCCCACTCATCAGCACCTTGGCGCCCATGTTCAGACCACCCAGGATGTTCTGTGCCGGCACCTCGACGTTCTGGAACACCAGCTCGCCGGTGTGGCTGCCGCGCATGCCCAGCTTGTCCAGCTTCTGCGCGATGCTGAAACCGGGCATGCCTTTTTCGATCAGGAAGGCGGTGACGCCACGCGCGCCCATCTCGGGCTCGCTCTTGGCGTAGACCACCAGGGTGTCGGCGTCGGGGCCGTTGGTGATCCACATCTTGTTGCCGTTGAGCAGGTAATAGCCGCCCTTGTCTTCGGCTTTCAGCTTCATGCTGATCACGTCAGAGCCCGCGCCGGGTTCGCTCATGGCGAGCGCGCCCACGTGTTCGCCGCTGATCAGCTTGGGCAGGTACTTGGCCTTTTGTTCGGGCGTGCCGTTGCGGTTGATCTGGTTCACGCACAGGTTGCTGTGCGCGCCGTAGCTCAGGCCCACCGAAGCGCTGGCGCGGCTGATTTCTTCCATGGCCACCATGTGTGCGAGGTAACCCATGTTGGCGCCGCCGTACTGCTCGGACACCGTGATGCCCAGCACGCCCAGATCGCCCATCTTGCGCCAGCAATCCATCGGAAACTGGTCGGTCCTGTCGATTTCGGCGGCGCGCGGCGCGATCTCGGCTTGTGCAAATTCGCGCACCGCGTCGCGCAGCGCGTCGATGTCTTCACCGAGCTGGAAGTTGAGGCCGGGCAGGTTGTTCATGTCGTGTTTCCTGAATTGAAAAAGGTGGGGCTCAGCCCTGGATGTTGTCGCGACCCATAACGGCCATCAGCGTGCAGCCCATGGTGGCGATGAGCTTCTCTTGTCCACCATCGATGGCGTAGGCATGGCCTTCGCAGACCGTGACGGTGCGCCCGGGCTTGATGACGGTGCCGACCATGCGGAAGGACTCGCCCTTGGCCGGGGCCAGCAAATTGATCTTGAACTCGATGGTGAGCACCGCGGCCTCCACCGACATCAGCGAAAACCCGGCGTAGCCGCAGGCCGAATCGAGCGCGGTCGAGACCATGCCGGCGTGCAGGAAACCGTGCTGCTGCGTCAGCGGCTCGGCCCACGGCAGCGTGATCTCCACCTGGCCTGGACGCACCGCGGCCAGCGTGGCGCCCAGGGTGCGCATCGCGGCCTGGCGCTCGAAGCTGGCGCGCACACGGGTGGCGAAATCCGGGTCGCGGGGTTCGAAGGTTTGAAGATTCAAGTTCATCCCTTGTTGACGTTTACGTAAACGTCAATTATGACGGATGCCAGAGGACACCGACAAGCCCGGGGGAACCCGGACACCTTGACGGCGACCCCTTCAGCCGTTGGCGGTCTTGCCCGCAGTGCCTTGTTTGTCCACCTTCGCCAGCAGCGCCCGCGCTTCCTTCTCGTGCACTTTCACCTCGTCGAGGTTGGCCACCAGATCGGCCATCTGCTCTTCGAGCTGGCGCTTGTGCTCGGCCAGCACGGCGAGGAACTTGCGCAGCTGTGGCCCGGTGTCGCGCGGGCTGTCGTACATCTGGATGATGTCCTTGGCCTCGGTGAGCGAGAGCCCCAGGCGCTTGGCGCGCAGCGTGAGCTTCAGGCGCGTGCGATCGCGCGCGCTGTAGACCCGGTTACGCCCGCCCGGCCCTTCACGCTGCGGTTGCAGCAGGCCCATGTCTTCGTAGAAGCGGATGGCGCGCGTGGTGAGATCGAACTCGCGCGCCAGATCGCTGATGGTGTAGGTCGGGTTGCTCGCCATGCTAGGGCCTGTTCACACTGTGTATCCAAGTGCGAATGGGTTGAAAACAGCGCCAATCTGGGCGCGCGACGACGGCCAGACGGGGTGTCTGGCCTAGGAGTGCAACAACGAGTGGCGCTGTTTTCAACCCATTCCCTTCGGGTTGCAGCCAAAAAGGCCATGCGCGGCGTTGCGAAGCCTTGCCGGGGAATGCCCCGACAGCGTTTCGCGCCTTGCGCATGGCCTTTTTGATCTGCAACGCATCTTGGATAAACAGTGTGAACAGGCCCTGAAGATCTTGTCGGGTTGCGGACACCGGATCGGTACCCCGCTCCGTAGAATGCCCTGCATCTCTTGACGTTTACGTTAACGTCATTCGTCGGCATCTTAACGGAATCCACCCGCGCATGAATCCCCCCACCCGAGAGCAGCTCGAAGACCGCCTGCACTACCCGCTGGGCAACGCGCTGCCCGACACCGGCCACACGCTCACGGTGGCGCCGGGGGTGAAGTGGATCCGCATGGCGCTGCCGTTTGCGCTCGACCACATCAACCTCTGGCTGCTGCGCGATGCGCTGGAAGGCGTGGAAGGCTGGACGGTGGTGGACTGCTGCATCTCGCGCGATGAAGCGAGGGCGCAGTGGGAGCAGATTTTCGCGAACGAGCTCGAAGGCCTGCCCGTCCTGCGCGTGATCGTCACCCACATGCACCCGGACCACATCGGGCTGGCCTACTGGTTGTGCGAGCGGTGGGACTGCATGTTGTGGATCAGCGCCACCGACTACAACTCGGCGCGCATCGGCTCACACAGCACCACCGGTTTTGGTGGCGCCAGTGCGGCCGACTTCTTTGCGTCCCACGGCATGACCGACCCCGACAGCCTGGAGAAGATCCGCGGTCGCGCGAGCTACTACCCCGGCATGGTGCCGGCGGTTCCGCCGCGCTACCGCCGCCTGATGGACGGCCAGACCGTGTCCATCGGCGAGCGCGGCTGGCGCTGCATCAGCGGCTACGGCCACGCGCCCGAGCACATCGCGCTCTATAGCGACGAACTGCAGGTGTTGATCAGCGGCGACATGGTGCTGCCGCGCATCAGCACCAACGTGAGCGTGTACGACATCGAGCCCGAGGCCGATGCGCTGACGCTGTTTCTGGACTCGCTCGACAAGTACCTGCCGCTGCCCGAAGCCACGCTGGTGTTGCCCTCGCACGGCAAACCCTTCACCGGTCTGCACGAACGCATCCAGCAGCTGAAAGACCACCACGCCGAACGCCTGGATGAACTGCTCGACGCCTGCCGTGAGCGACCCATCAGCGGCGCGGACGCGATTCCCCTGCTGTTCCAGCGCGAACTGGACCTGCACCAGACCACATTCGCCATGGGCGAGGCGGTGGCGCATCTGCACCGGCTGTGGTTTGGTGGCCAGGTGCGGCGAGAACGCGATGCCGAGGGCATCTACCGCTTCAAGGCCGTTTGAGACTCACTCGCCGAGCGGCACCGCAGCCCGCTTGAGCGCGCGCCGCCGCGCCATGTGGTCCGGCATCACGCTCGCCACCACGTCCCAGAACTGCGGGCTGTGATCCATGTGGCGCATGTGGCTGAGTTCGTGCACCACCACGTAGTCCACCATCTCCATCTTCAGGTGGATCAGCCGCCAGTTCAGGCGGATGGTGCCGTCGGCGCTGGCGCTGCCCCAGCGCGTGCCGGCGCTGGACAGGCGCAATTTTTCGTAGCGCACGCCCAGCAACGGCGCGAAATGATCCAGCCGTTCGGCGAACACGCGCTTGGCCTGGCGCATCAGCCAGGCCTGCGCCGCGTCGCGGATCTGGACCTCGGTGGCGTTGTGGGCCAGCCCCAGCCGGAGGGCGCCCACGGCATCGGGCGCGTCGATGGCGGCCGGTTCCAGCACAGCGCCGACCTGCGCGAACCCGTGCGCCGGGTCCAGCACCAGGCGCACGCGCTGGCCCAGGAAATCCAGCTCGGCGCCATTGGCCCAGACGGTTCGCGCCTGCGCCAGTTCTCCGGCGCGTTGACGGGCGTTCTGCAGTTTCTCCAGCACCCAGCCGGCCTTGTCGTGCAGCAGCGCTTCGACCTCTCCGACTGGCGTCCAGCGCGGCGCACTCACGCTCAGGCCATCGGGCCCGACCGACAGGCCGATGGTGCGGCGCTTGCCGCGTTTGAACTCGTAGGCCACATCGCAACTGCCCAACTTCAACAGGCGGTTGGCGCGCGGGTGGTGCCAGGTACCGGGCTGGAACACCTCGCTCAGCGGTTCGGCCGGTGGTGCCGCGGGTCGGGGCTTCGCCACCGGCGCAGGCGTCTGGGACAACACCACGGGCTCAGGCCCGGTCAGGAAATCGAGCGCCAGTTGCACGAAGCGCTGCATGGCGGTGGTCAATCCTTGGCGGGCGCGGGGTAAGCCGTGGGATCGAGGCGCCGCATTTCGGTCTCGATCCAGTCCTCCACCTCACGCATCAGCTCGTCCGGCTGACGGCCCGCGCTGGGGATCGGCTTGCCGATCGAAAACTCCACCACACCGGGCTTCTTGATGAAGGCCTTGCGCGGCCAGCACTTGGCCGAGGTCACTGCGACCGGAATCACCGGCGCGCCGGTGCGGATCGCGAGGCGGGTGCCCCCGCTCTTGTACGTGCCCTTCTCGCCGCGGGGAATCCGCGTGCCCTCGGGAAACATGATGACCCAGGTGCCCTGGTCCAGCAGCCGCTGACCTTGCTGCACCACCTTGGCAAAGGCGCGCGCACCATCGGCGCGGTCGATGTGGATCATGTCCATGCGCGCCATGGCCCAGCCAAAAAAAGGCACCTTCAGCAGCTCTTTTTTGAAGACAAAGGCCAGCGGGTGCGGCATCAGCGCGGCCATGCTGAAGGTCTCCCAGAGCGACTGGTGCTTGACCAGCAGCACCGCGGGCGCCGTGCTGCCCACCGGCAGGTTCTCGAAACCGATCACCTGGTTGCGGATGCCCAGGATCACCGTGCCACCGTCCACCGCCAGCTTGAGCCAGCGCGCGCACATCCAATAAATGCGGTCGGGCTTCATGAACGGCGCGGCGATCACCACCGCCAGCGCCCACGGAATCACGGTCACGACCATGAACAGGAGATGCAGAACGGCACGCAGGAAGTTGACGACGATCATGGAGAGGGAGGTTCAGGTTGGAGCCACTTCCTGCGCCAGCAGCCATTCGGCAAAGGCGGGCAGGTCGTCGTGCAGCCGGGTGCCCGATGGCAGATGGGGGTGCAGCATGGCCAGGTCGGACTCGGCATCCGGCCCGGCGCGCCCGCGCAGGTGCTCGGATTTGCCGGTGAGCAGCAGATGCGGGGTGCAGCCAGCGGCGCTGCCGGCCTGCACATGGCGCAGCGCATTACCCGCCACGGGAACACCCATCAGCGGCACACCGAAACGCACGCCAATCTGCTCAAAAAGACCCGGCGCAGGCTTGCGGCAGTGGCAAGCATCCTCGGGCGCATGCGGGCAGAAAAAAACCGCCTCCACGCGAGCCCCGGCGGCCGCCAGCTGGCGGTGCATCTTGGCGTGGATCGCGTTCAGCGAGGCCATGTCAAACAGGCCCCGACCGATGCCGCTCTGGTTGGTCGCCAGCACCACACGCCAGCCACCCTGGTTGAGCCGCGCCACGGCTTCGAGCGCGCCGGGCAGGGCCTCCCATTCGTCGGGCGAGGCGACGTAGTCATCGCGGCTGCGGTTGAGCGTGCCGTCGCGGTCGAGGATCAGCAGTTTCATGCGGTGCTCCACAGAGGTGAGGGCCGCAGCGCTGGGCCGCCCCAAGCAAGGCCGCGCCCCCTCGGGGGACAGCGACCCGCGCAGCGGCGGAGCGTGGTGGCTGTCATGTTGCCAGACGGGACAGGTCGGCCACGCGGTTCATCGCTTCGTGCAGCTGCTTGAGCAGACCCAGGCGGTTGGCCTTGAGCGCCGGGTCTTCGGCGTTCACCATCACGCCGTCGAAGAAGGCATCGACCGGCGCGCGCAGCGCGGCGAGGGTCATCAGCGAAGCGGTGTAGTCGCCGTTGGCGAACTCGGCGTCGGCCGCTGGCACGGTCTTCTGCATGGCCGTGAACAGATCCTTTTCGGCCGCTTCGACCAGGCGGGACTCCTGCACCGCGGCGCCCTCGCCTTCGGATTTCTTGAGGATGTTGCCGATGCGTTTGTTGGCGGCCGCCAGCGCCGCTGCGGCGGGCAACGCCGCGAAAGCGCGCACGGCCTGCAGGCGCTGGGTCACGTCGACCAGTCGCTGCGGGCGCAGAGCCAGGACAGCGTCGACTTCCTGGGCGCTGGCGCCCTGCTCGCGCAGGCCACCGGCAAGGCGGTCGTAGATGAAATCGGTCAGTGCACCTGTGGCGTCAGTGATCTTTTCGCCAAATGCGGGCTCGGCGGCAGCCAGCAGTGCGGTCAACTCCAGCGGCAAATCCTTCTCCACCAACATCCGGATCACGCCCAACGCGTGCCGGCGCAGCGCAAACGGGTCCTTGTCGCCGGTCGGCAGGTTGCCGATGCCGAACATGCCCACCAGCGTTTCCAGCTTGTCGGCCAGTGCCACCACCAGACCGGTCATCGTACGTGGCAGCTCGTCGCCGGCAAAGCGCGGCTTGTAGTGGTCTTCGATCGCGAATGCGATGTCTTCGCTCAGGCCGTCGTGGCGCGCGTAGTAGCCGCCCATGATGCCCTGCAGTTCGGGGAACTCGCCCACCATGTCGGTCAGCAGGTCGGTCTTGGCCAGTTGGGCCGCGGTGTCTGCGCTCTGCGCCAGCACATCGCCGCCGAGCTGCTGGCCGATGGCACGGGCGATCGCACGCACGCGCTCCACGCGCTCGCCTTGCGTACCGAGCTTGTTGTGATAGACCACTTTGCCCAGGCCTTCAACGCGCGAGGCCAGCGTCTTCTTGCGATCCTGGTCGAAGAAAAACTTGGCGTCGGCCAGGCGCGGGCGCACCACGCGCTCGTTGCCGCCGATCACGGCACTGGCGTCGTCCGGGCTGATGTTGCTCACCACCAGGAACTGGTTGGTCAGCTTGCCGTGGGTGTCAACCAGAGGGAAGTACTTCTGGTTGGCCTTCATGGTGAGGATCAGGCATTCTTGCGGCACTTCAAGGAACTGCTCCTCGAAGCCGCAGGTCAGCACGTTGGGCCGCTCGACCAGCGCGGTCACTTCGTCCAGCAGGGCCTCGTCCATCAGCACCTCGTAGCCCGGGCCCAGGCACTCGGCGGCTTGCGCGAGCTGCTGCACGATGGCAAAGCGGCGGTCGTTGAAACCGGCGATCACCGAGCCGTCGGTCAGCAAGGTCTGGGCGTAGCTGTCGGCATCGGCCAGCAGCACGGGCGACTTGGCTGCTTCGAAGCGGTGGCCCCGGGTGCTGTTGCCCGACGTCAGCCCCAGCGCCTTCACCGGCACCACACTGCTGCCGTGCAGCGCCACCAGACCGTGGGCCGGGCGCACGAAGTGCACGCTGGTCCAGCCGGGCAAAAAGTTCGGAATGCCGCAATCGGTTTCGAGCTGGTAGCTCATGACCTTGGGGATCGGCAGCTTGGTTATCGCTTCGTCCAGCGCCTTCTGCAAGCCCACGGCCAGGTCCACGCCGGGCACCATGCTGTCGTAGAACAGCGCTTCGGCCTTGCCGTCGGGCGCACGCTTCAGGCCGGCCACGGCCGAGGCGTCAGCACCCAGCGCCCCCAGGCGCTTGAGCAGCGCGGGCGTGGGCTGGCCGCTGGCGTCCAGGCCCACGCTCACCGGCATGAGCTTTTGTGACACGGCCTTGTCTGCTGCGCGCTCGGCCACGGCGGTCACGTGCGCGGCCAGGCGGCGCGGTGAGGCGAAGGGCGTGACGGCGGAGTCGGCAGCCGTCAAGCCCTGAGCCTTGAGTTGTTCAAACAGCACGCCGGCGAAGGCATCGCCCAGCTTCTTGAGCGCCTTGGGCGGTAGCTCTTCCACAAACAGTTCGACGAGGAGGTTCTTGGTTGTCATTCTTGTGCTCTCCGGCTCACGCGGCCTTCTTCTGTTCGGCTTTGGCCAGCTCGGCCAGCACTTCGTCGCTCCAGGCCTTGGGCGCCATGGGGAAGCCCAGGCGGGCGCGGCTGTCGAGGTAAGCGCGGGCGACCTTGCGCGCGAGGTCGCGGATGCGGCCGATGTAGGCGGCACGTTCGGTCACGGAAATGGCGCCGCGCGCATCCAGCAGGTTGAAGCTGTGCGCGCACTTCAGGACCTGCTCGTACGCGGGCAGCGCGAGCTGCTGCTCCATCAGGTGTTTGGCCTGCTTCTCATGGGCGCTGAAGGCGGTGAACAGGAAGTCGGCGTCCGAGTGCTCGAAGTTGTAGGCCGACTGTTCCTTTTCGTTCTGCAGGTAGACGTCGCCATAGCTCAGACTGGAGCCATCGGCACGGTTCGTCCACACCAAGTCGTAGACGTTGTCCACGCCCTGCAGGTACATGGCCAGGCGCTCCAGGCCGTAGGTGATCTCGCCGGTGATGGGCTTGCAGTCGATGCCGCCCACCTGCTGGAAGTAGGTGAACTGCGTGACCTCCATGCCGTTGAGCCAGACCTCCCAGCCCAGGCCCCAGGCGCCGAGCGTGGGGTTTTCCCAGTCGTCTTCGACGAAGCGGATGTCGTTCTTCTTCAGGTCGAAGCCCAGCGCTTCGAGCGAGCCCAGGTAGAGCTCCAGGATGTTGCTGGGTGCGGGCTTCAGGACCACCTGGTACTGGTAGTAGTGCTGCAGGCGGTTGGGGTTCTCGCCGTAGCGGCCGTCTTTCGGGCGGCGGCTGGGCTGCACGTAGGCGGCCTTCCAGGGCTCGGGGCCGAGTGCGCGCAGGAAGGTGGCGGTGTGGCTGGTGCCGGCGCCGACCTCCATGTCGTAGGGCTGCAGCAGCGCGCAGCCCTGGGCGTCCCAATAGGACTGCAGTTTCAGAATGATTTGCTGGAAGGTCAACATGCAGAAGGGGGCCGGAGCGAAGTCCGGGCCGGAAGTGTTCTGGGAGCGAGGGGCAGCCGCCCGGACGGGCGCACTGCGCAGAAGCTGGATTTTACGGGGCGCCAGCCTTTGGCCGTGGGTGCGTTCAGGCGCCGCGCGCGCGGCGGCGCCGGGGGCGGCGGCTGGCCAGCAGCGCGACCACGGTCAGGCACGCTACCCAGACCGGCCAAAGACCCCAGCGCCCGGCCCAGCGGGCAAAGGGCGTGCTGCCGCTGCGCCCTTCGACCACGGCCTCCAGCCGGCCCCGGGTCAGGCGCGGCAACTGGTGTGTGACTTCGCCGCGGTGGTTGATGACCGCGGTGGCGCCGGTGTTGGTGGCGCGCAGCATGGGCCGCCCCAGCTCCAGGGCGCGCAGGCGCGAGATCTGCAGGTGCTGGTCGATCGCCAACGAGTCGTCAAACCAGGCAAGGTTGCTCAGGTTGACCAGCACGGTGGGGGCCGTTTCAGGATTTTCGAAGGACGCAGCCAGCTCTTCGCCGAACAGGTCTTCGTAGCAGATGTTGGGCGCGATGCGCTGCCCTGCCCAGGACCAGGCGGGCTGCGCCAGTGCGCCCCGGTTGAAGTCGCCCAGGGGAATGCGCATCAGGTCGGTGAACCAGCGAAACATGGGCGGTATGAATTCACCGAAGGGCACCAGATGGTGTTTGTCGTAACGGAAAAACCCGTCGGGTTGTGGCGCCGCGGCGGTGCCCGGCTCGATGCCCCAGGCCGAGTTGGTGTAACCCTGCTCGTAGCTGCCCAGCGGCAGACCCAGCAACGCACCCACCGAGGAACCCGGTTGCGACAGCCCTCGCAGGAGCGGTTGCCAGAACGCGTCACCCAGTTGTTCGGGCAACATCGGCAACGCGGTCTCGGGCGCCACCACCAGCTGCGGCCCGCGCAGCGTGTCGACGCGCGCCGCCTCGGCCGCCACGGCGATCTGTTCCGGGTACCAGCGCAAGGCCTGGGCGACACCGGTGCCGGGTTCGAATTTCTGATCCTGGGCGATGTTGCCCTGCAGCAGCCAGACCCGGAGTTCGCCATGGGCGGTGGTGTCGCGCTGGCCCTGTTCGCGCCACGCGTCACCCCACAGCACGCTCGACAACAGCCCGACCAGCAACACCGCGCCGGCGACCGCCTGGACCGCGGTCAGCGCGCTGCCGCGCCGGTGGTACCAGCGCACGGGATCGGGGGCGCCGGGTCGGCGCGTGGGCGGGACCACGGCGCTGAGCACCCAGGCCCCCATCGCCGACAACCCCACCGCGAGCGCATAAGCCAGCAGCGCGGCGATCGCGCCCATGCCGTACACCCCCACCCAGGGCGCCCAGGCCGCCATCAGGTCGACCTGGGCGTAGCCGCCAGCGCCCCAGGGGAACCCGGTCAGCCAGCGACCGCGCGCGAGCTCGGCCAGGGTCCAGAGCGCCGCGAACATCCAGGCCTGTCGAAAGCGAGAACGCGGTGCCAGCACGCACATCAGGCCCGCCGCCAGCGCGTAATAGAGCGCCAGCAGACCCGCCAGCACCAACACGGCCAGCGCCGCCAGCCAGGCTGGCAGGCCGCCGTAGGTGTGCATGGAAACAAACAACCACCAGAAGGTCGAGGCCAGCCAGGCCGTGGCAAACACCCAGGCGCGCCAGACGCCCTGGCGCGCCTGGTGCACATGCAGCAGGGCCAGCACCAGCAACGACAGCGATCCGATCTGCAGCCAGCCACTGGGCTCGCCGGGCGACAGGCCCGGGGGGCTCCAGCCGCGCACGGGCCAGGCCAGGGCTGCCGCCTGCAGCCAGCCGGCCAACACACAGATCACCAGCCAGAACAGGCCGCTGCCACGGGCAGGGCGTCCCGGTGGCTGACCACTGAGGGGGGAGAAGCTCGACGGCGTGTGCAGGTTACCGAACAGGCTGCGCATGGCGGTCCGGTGACATGTGGGCGTGATCGCGGGTATGGCTCAATCGACCAAAGGTGTCGGCATCACCTTGAACCATTTGACCGCGCCGCCTTTGGTGTGCAACACCACAAAGCGCAGGCCATCGATCTCATGCTGCTCGCCGCGCTTGGGCACGTGGCCCATGGTGTGCGCGATGAGACCGCCGATGGTGTCGAAATCGTCCACCGCCAGCTTGAGGCCGAACGACTCGTTGATGCGCTCGATGGAGGTGTCGCCGCTGACGCGCCAGGTGCTGTCGGCCAGCGCGAAGATGTCGCCGTCGTCTTCGACCACGTCGAACTCGTCTTCGATTTCGCCCACGATTTCTTCCAGCACGTCCTCGATGGTGATGAGGCCGGCCACGCGGCCGAACTCGTCGATCACGATGGCCAGGTGGTTGCGGTTGCCGCGGAATTCGCGCAGCAGGTCGTTCAGACCCTTGCTCTCGGGAACGAAGGTGGCGGGGCGCAGCAGGGCGCGGATGTTGAGTTCGGGCGCGCGCTGCAGCTTGAGCAGGTCTTTGGCGAGCAGGATGCCGATGATGTTTTCGGTCTCGCCCTCGTACACCGGGAAGCGCGAGTGCGCGGTGTCGATGACCAGGTGCAGCAGCTCGTCGTAGGGTGCATCGATGTTGAGCACGTCCATGCGCGGGGCTGCCACCATCACGTCGCCAGCCGACATGTCGGCGATGCGGATCACGCCTTCGAGCATGACGCGCGATTCGGCGTTGATGATGTCGTTGTCCTCGGCCTCGGCCAGGGTTTCGATCAACTCGTCCTTGGAATCCGGCCCGGGGTGGATGAACTCCGCGAGCTTTTGCAGGAAACCACGTTTGTCTTCATGCCGCAGGCTGCGCTGCGGCCCGGGACTGGGGGGGATGTCGGCCACTGAAGGAAGGGGTTGGTGGAAGGAGTTCGAAGGATACCGCAAGCCCATGACAGCATCCAGAGAGACGCCGCCCCGGAGCGCCCGGCCGGCCTGCACGGGACAACCGGGTCCGCCTTGCCCGGTCAGCCGCGCACGCGTTCGCGCGATTCGCGCACGCCTTGGCGGATTTCCATCAGCAGGGCCAGCCCATCCCAGAACTGCCGCGCCTGGACCTTGAGGTGGTAGTTGGTCAGGGCCATCTGCTCGTTGACCAGCTCGGTCATGCGCGAGTCGAAATCGGCCGGCGGCAGGTGCAGGTGGGCTTCACTTTCGGAGCCGTCGCGCACGATCGCGGCGCCGGCCTTGCGGGCAATGCGCAGCATGGTGGTGTTTTCGGACAGCGCATGAATGAACAGCTGGCTCACGCCCTCATTGCGCGCGTGCATGACCGCCCGTTCGAAGAGGCGGCTGCCGTAGCCGCGGCCTCGGGCCTGGCGGGACACGGAGACACCGAACTCGGCGCAGCTGGTGCACTGCGGATCCACCGAATACGCCAGGTGCGCCATGGCGATGAGTTCGAGCTTGCGGTTGAAGATGCCGAACAGTTCGTCGCGCGCAAAGTTCAGGCTCGCCACGTAGCGCTGGATCTGCTCGTCGTTGGCCGCATAACCAAAGCGCAGGTATCGGTCGTGCGGCTCCAGCGCCAGCAGGTGGGCGGTGATGCGCTCCAGATGCCCGGGCCCCATGGACCGGATCGGCACGGCCATCGAGGTGGAAGAGCCGGTCTTGCGCAGCTCACCCGGCGCCACATCGTCCAGCGGGCGTGGCGCCACCGCGCCGCGTGACGCGGACGACTTGAACCAGGAGAGGGGATCGACCATGGCCTGAAATATAAGGGTTATCCCTATATCGACAAGGATGTGGGTTCTCTAAAGCGGGAAAAACCCGACGGGCGGGCGGCATTTCGACCGCTCGTCAGCTGATTTTGTTGCGATGCAGCAAAACACCCCAAAAATGGGCGCGTCACACGGGCAAAGCGGTGGTGCTTTTCACCCGGTCCATCACGAAACTGGTCTTGCAGTCCTGCACGCTGGGGTGCTTGAGCAGGGTGTCCATCATGAAGCGCGAGTAGGCCGCCATGTCGGCCACCACCAGCCGCAGCTGGAAGTCCATTTCGCCTGTGAGCGCGGCGCACTCCACCACCTCGGGCCAGCCCTGCACGCTGGCGCGGAACTGGTCCATGGGGTTGCGCTTGGCACTCTCCGCGTGCTTCTCCAGCCGCACGTTGACGTAGGCCGTCAGACCCAGACCCACGGCCTCGGGCTTGACCAGCGCCACATAACGGTCGATCACACCCACCTCTTCCAGCCGCTTCACCCGCCGCAACACGGCGCTGGGCGACAACCCCACCACCTCGGCGATCTGGTCGTAGGTGGCCCGGCCATCGGCCTGCAGGCTGCGCAGAATGTGGCGATCGAGCTTGTCCAGTGCTTGCATGCGGCTCATTTTGCAGGAATGCTGCAAAAAGGACAAACGGGGCGCCCCAAAACGCTGGAATCGTGACACGCTGCGCCGATACAGTGGCGCTTCGCTTTCCACACACCACAAGGAGACCACCATGAACGCCAGCCTGCCCGCCGCCGTCACCTCAGCCGCAACCACCTGGGAGAACCCCATGGGCACCGACGGTTTCGAGTTCATCGAATACGCCGCGCCCGACCCGGCCGCCATGGGCGCGCTGTTCGAGCGCATGGGTTTCAAGCCGATCGCCAAACACCGCCACAAGGCCGTGACGCTGTACCGCCAGGGCGAGATCAACTTCATCATCAACGCCGAGCCCGACAGCTTCGCCCAGCGCTTCGCCCGCCTGCACGGCCCCAGCGTGTGCGCCATCGCCTTCCGCGTGCGCGATGCCAAGGCCGCCTACGAGCGCGCCCTTTCGCTGGGTGCGTGGGGCTACGCCAACACCGCGGCACCGGGCGAGCTCAACATCCCGGCCATCAAAGGCATCGGCGACTCCATCATCTATTTCATCGACCGCTGGCGCGGCAAGAACGGCGCGCAGCCGGGCGATATCGGCAACATCGGCTTCTTCGATGTGGACTTCGAGCCGCTGCCCGGCGCCGAGCTCAACCCGGTGGGCCACGGCCTGACCTACATCGACCACCTCACACACAACGTGCACCGCGGCCGCATGGACGAATGGGCCGGGTTCTACGAGCGCCTGTTCAACTTTCGCGAAGTGCGTTACTTCGACATCGAGGGCCAGGCCACGGGTGTGAAAAGCAAGGCCATGACCAGCCCCTGCGGCAAGATCCGCATTCCGATCAACGAAGAAGGCAACGAAAAGGCCGGCCAGATCCAGGAGTACCTGGATCGTTACCACGGCGAAGGCATCCAGCACATCGCCATGGGCTCGACCCATCTCTACGACACGGTCGATGCGCTGGAGCTCGCCGGGGTGAAGCTGCTCAACACCAGCGACACCTACTACGAACTGCTCGACAAGCGCATTCCCGGCCACGGCGAAAACGTCGCCGAACTGCAGCAGCGCAACATCCTCGTGGACGGCAAGCCCGGCGAACTGCTGCTGCAGATCTTCAGCGAGAACCAGCTCGGCCCGATCTTTTTCGAGTTCATCCAGCGCAAAGGCAATGAGGGCTTTGGCGAGGGCAACTTCAAGGCGCTGTTCGAGACCATGGAACTCGACCAGATGCGGCGTGGGGTGCTGGCGACGGGAACCAAGGCCGAATAACCGCCGGTCAGGCGTGGAGGGAGGTCCATCGTCCGCCTGCGGACGCGGTGCATCTTCGTGCCAGCGCTCAGGCGGCTGCGAGTTGGACCTTGGGCAACAAGGCCAGCGTGTCGCGCATCACCTGGGGGTGAAACGCCATGGCCACGTGCGACACGCCTGTCACATGGCGGTTGTCGGCGCCCGGCAGTGTCGCCGTGGCGGCGGGGAACACGATATTGTCCGCGTTGGAATACCAGCAGACAAAGCGGTCGTACCGGTGGTTCGGCGCTGTCCCGGCCTCACGCGCCTGGAGTGAACGCAACCAGTCCCCTCCGATCCGCATCTGGCGACCGTTGTCCACGCGGCTGAACTGGGCCAGCCAAGTGCCATGGTGCGGCGAGCCGATGGTCACGATCCGGCTCACCCGCTGGTCCGCACCGGGCATCGCGTCCAGCCAGGCGCGCGCCGCCAGGCCGCCCATGCTGTGACACACCAGCATCGGCGGCTGGCCGGTGAGCGCGTGCGCGCGCCGCACGGCGTCGTCGATCAATGGCCCATACGTGTCTATCGAACCGAACACCGGCTCCAGATTCACCGAGGTGTAGGGCACGCCGCGCTGCCGCAGCTCATTCATCCAGGGTAGCCAGAAGCCGCGGTTGCACACAAAGCCGTGCACGAACACCAACGCTGTGCAGCCCGGTGCCGGTATCACGTCTTCATCCGGCAGACAGCGCCAGCGAAACGGCTGCCGCCAGGAAAACACCCGGGGGGCCACCCGCACCTCCTGCCACCAGGCGCACAACAGGGTTCCCGCATGGGCACGGGGTGTCGGGTCGCTCCGGTTCACCACGCCGACCACCACAAACTCCAGCGCCAGCACCAAGGCATACCCTCCCAACAGGGCCAGCATCCCCAGCAACGCAGCGGGGCGGGACCAGCTCCACGCCCACAGACTCCAGCCCGCGGCCAGTGCCAACGACCCGAGCATGAGTCCTTGCTGCAGGCTTGCGAGTCCGGAAACGCGGTGGACCGCGACCCGCCCGTTGGGATCAGCAACTTGTCTATCGAACATCGTTGAACTATCGCACGCCATCGCCGGATGTTGCCTGCACGGTGGTAGAGCGCACGCCCTAGCGGAACGGTCTGTTGCAGCGGTAGACTGGTTCTCGATGAACGCCGGGACCAGCGCCGCAGAACAGATCCGCATGCATCTGCAGCGTGTGGCGCATCTGCGTGAGCAGGCTCACGATGCCGGCCTGGCCAGCGCCGTACACCAGGTCAAGCAGCTGCAGGCGAGGCGCTTTCGCGCCACCTACGCCGACTTTCTTGTTCAGCCTCGCTACGCGGAAGCCACCCGTTTCTTCCTCGATGAGCTCTACGGTGAGCACGACTTCACCGAGCGTGATACGCAGTTCGGACGCATCGCAGGGGCCATCGAGCGCATGTTCCCTGACGCCGTGGCGGAGCTCGCGGTGGATCTGGCCGAGACCCATGCGCTCACCGAAACGCTGGACCACCAACTGGCCACGCACTGGTTGGCGCAAGACAGTTCTCGCAGCGAAGCCGAGCGCTATGTGCTCAGTTGGCGCCTCACCGGTGAACGCCCGCTGCGCGACCGGCAACTCTCGGTGGTGAAACACATGGGCCGCGAACTGCAGCGGCTGACCCGAATGAGGTCCCTGTCCATCGCTCTCAAACTCATGCGAAAGCCCGCGCAGGCGGCCGGCCTGTCGTCTTTGCAACAGTTTCTGGAGAACGGGTTTTCGGCTTTTGCCTCCCTGGGCGACGCCCAGGCGTTCCTGGCGACCATCAACGAGCGCGAGCACGCGTGGATCGATACCCTGTTTGATGCCGCGCCAGACAGCTGCCAGCGGGCGCTCGCCGACGAGCTGGCGCGGGCCTGAGTCGCTTCAGCGCCCTCTGTGCTTTGGGTGACACGGTCCTAGGGCTGGCCCTGTGTGCCAACGCGGTTCTGCCCGCCAGAATGCTCCCAGACCAACACCCGTCATGAACATGAACCGTCCCTGGCTGTCCCACTACCCCGCCGGCGTTGCACACGACGTTCAACCCGAGCAATACCGCTCACTGGCCACCCTGCTGGAAGAGTCGCTGCGAAAGAACGCGCGACAACCCGTGTCCGTGTGCATGGAGCGCTGGATGAGCTACGGCGAGCTCGATCAACACAGTGCGGCCCTGGGTGCCTGGCTGCAGGCCAAGGGACTCGCGCCGGGTGCTCGTGTGGCCATCATGCTGCCCAATGTGCCGCAGTTCCTGGTGGCCATGGCGGCCGTGGTGCGCGCGGGCTACACGGTGGTCAATGTCAATCCCCTGTACACCGCGCGTGAGCTGGAACACCAGCTCAAGGACTCCGGCGCCGAGGCCATCGTCATCCTGGAAAACTTTGCCCACACACTCGAAGAAGTCATCGACGTCACCCGATTGCGCCACGTGGTGGTCGCCAGCCTGGGCGACTTGCTCGGCTTCTGGTACGGTCGCTGGATCAGTTTCGCTGTCCGGCATCTGGCGAAGCTGGTTCCCGCTTACAAGCTGCCAGTGACCGGCGTGCTGGGGCCGCGCACCATTGCCAGCTTCCGCCAGGCCCTGGCCGAAGGTACCAGCCAGACACTCAAACCCAGCCTGGCCCAGGCCGATGACATCGCGTTCCTGCAGTACACCGGCGGGACCACCGGCCTCTCCAAAGGCGCGGTGCTCACCCACCGCAACATCATCGCCGCTGTCTTGCAAGCCGAGGCTTGGTTCCAGCCCGCGCTTGCGCGCGTTGGCGATATCCGCATGGTCAACGCCATCGCGGCACTCCCGCTGTACCACATCTTCGCGCTCACGCTCAGCCTGCTGACCATGCGCTGGG
The DNA here is from genome assembly GCA_001770705.1 of Burkholderiales bacterium GWF1_66_17. Lineage (GTDB taxonomy): Bacteria > Pseudomonadota > Gammaproteobacteria > Burkholderiales > Burkholderiaceae_C > Hydrogenophaga. The sequence continues at coordinate 227,565 of MERT01000023.1, forward strand.
GAGCACACATGACCCTGATTCCCAACCCCAGGGACGTGCCCAAACTGGTTGAAACACTGAAGCGCCGCCCGTTTCACCTGCTGCCGGCGGTCAACACCCTGTTCAACGCCCTGCTGCAGGATCCACAGTTCCGCCAGCTCGATTTTTCCAGCCTGGCGCTGTCGCAGGCGGGCGGCATGGCTGCTTCAGAGTCAACCGCCAAGCAATGGCTCAAGGTCACTGGCTGCCCCATGATTGAAGGTTGGGGCATGAGCGAAACCTGTGCCATTGGCACCAACAACCCGGTGATCAACCGCGACTTCACAGGCACGATCGGGCTTCCCTTGCCCGGCATCGCCATCGCCATCAAGGACGACGACGGCAACAGCCTTCCGCTGGGCACCCCCGGCGAAATCTGCATTCAAGGGCCCAACGTCATGACGGGCTACTACAACCAGCCCGAAGAGACGACTCAGGCGTTCACGGCAGACGGGTACATGCGCACGGGCGATGTCGGCATCATGGACGAGCGGGGCTACACCCGTATCGTGGACCGCAAGAAAGACATGATCTTGGTTTCCGGCTTCAACGTCTTTCCCAACGAACTGGAGAACGTCATCGCCATGTGCCCCGGCGTGCTGGAATGTGCCGCCATTGGCGTGGAAGACGCGAAACAAGGCGAAGCCATCAAGGTGTTCGTGGTGCGCAGCGATCCAATACTGCGCGAGGAAGACGTGGCCCGGTACTGCCACGACAACCTCACCGGCTACAAACGGCCCAAGTACATCGAATTCCGCGACGAACTCCCCAAGACCAACGTCGGCAAGATCCTGCGGCGCGCGCTTCGTGCACCCGCCTGACGGACCTCTCAGGCCAAACATACCCATGATTGAAGCGCCTTCTGTCGCGGACACCCTCAAGGCGGTGGGCGCCACCGTTTTCGAACGGGGGTGGCTCTCGGCCAACAACACCTTGATTCGAGGTGAGGGTCCCACGGCACTCGTCGATTCCGGCTATGGCAGTCATGCCAGCCAGACACTGGCCCTGGTGACCGGCGAGCTTGCTGAGACGCCGCTGGATGTGTTGCTCAACACCCACCTCCACAGCGACCATTGCGGGGGCAACGCTGCCCTGCAGCACAGGTATCCCCAACTCATGACCTTGATTCCGCCAGGGCAGGCCGACAGCGTTGCCAATTGGGACCCCGTCGCGCTGACTTACACACCCACTGGCCAACAATGCCCTCCCTTTCGACATCAGGGCCTACTGCTCCCAGGACAGGAACTGCGGCTGGGTTCCTGGAGCTGGCAAATACATGGTGCAAAAGGCCATGACCCGCATTCGATCATCCTTTTCCAGCCTGACCATCGGGTTCTGATCTCCGCCGATGCCTTGTGGCAAAACGGATTTGGTGTCGTCTTCCCGGAACTGGAAGGACAGGCAGCGTTTGAGGAAGTGGGAGAAACACTGGACTTGATCGAAAGCCTGAGACCGCAGACCGTGATTCCGGGCCATGGCAGCGTGTTCCAGGATGTCTGGCCAGCGATCACAAGAGCCCGAAGCCGGTTAGCGCAGTTCACCCATTCGCCGGAAAAGCACCATCGACACGCGGCCAAGGTTTTGATCAAGTTCCGATTGCTGGAATGGCGAACAATAGCGCGAAACGATTTGCTAAAGTGGGCCAGAAATACGCCTTATCTGAGCAATACGATGCCACCCGACAGCGATCAACAACAAAAGGAATGGCTGGATCGCCTGTTGACCGAATTGGAAAGTAACAATGCGCTGCGGTTGAAAGGCGATCTGGTGATCAACACTTGATTGATAGCAAACATGCGCTCCAACCAAGCGCGACAAACAAAGGGGCCAGAAAAGCCAAAACCCCCAAGTACGAGATGTACGAGGGGGTTGTGGGGTAGTAAGAGCCTGACGATGACCTACTTTCACACGGGAATCCGCACTAT
>MERT01000024.1:0-171893 GCA_001770705.1 Burkholderiales bacterium GWF1_66_17
CTACACGATCGTGGACCAGGACGGCGGCACCGACAGCGCCACGCACACGGTGAACGTGGCCAACCAGCCCCCGGTGCTGGTGGACCCGGACCCCACGCCCGGGACGCCCGGCATCGACCCGACGGACCCGAACAACCTGATCGTGCCCGGGGAAGACGGCACAGCGGTGACGGTGGACCTGGACAACTACTTCAGCGACCCCAACACGGGTGACACGCTGACGATCACGCCCGACCTGAGCAGCCTGCCACCGGGGGTGACGGCCAACTACGACCCGGTCACGGGCGAGCTGACGGTGACGCCGCCGGTGGACAACGCCGGACCGGTGGTCATCCCGGTGACGGTGGACGACGGCAACGGCGGGACCTTCACGGGCACGATCACGATCGAGCCGGTGAACCCGCCACCGCTGGCCAACGACGACACACAGGGCGTCAGCCCTGAAACCGCGACGGTGGTGAACCTGCTGGGCAACGACAGCGATCCCGATGGCGACCCGCTGACGGTGAGCACGGCCACGCTGGCCAACCCGAGCCAGGGCACGCTGGTGCAGGTGGGCAGCGACTGGGTGTTCACCTCGGCCGCGGGCGTCTCCGGCCCGGTGGTGATCAACTACACGATCGTGGACCAGGACGGCGGCACCGACAGCGCCACGCACACGGTGAACGTGGCTCCTTCCCCGCTACCACCCGAGCCCACACCTGCACCGACACCCGCTCCACCGCAGCTGCCCGCTCCAGCACCCGCGCCGGAGGTACCTGATGCGCCGGTGTGGGAGGGCCCGGCTACACCGGATACCGGCTCAACCGCTATTTCGTCTCAGCCAGGGAGTGCTTTGCACGTGCTGTACGCGGTCAGTGAAGCCAGCAACGAGCGGGGCATGTTCACCTCTTCGCTGGGCTCCGCCGGTCTGGATGCAGCCCTTATGGGTGAAGCCATGAGCCAGCCGCCAGACAGCCTGATGTTTGACAGCTCAACCTGGGTCGATCAGGTGGGCCTCATCAAGGAAGCCGGCCCGGGTGAGGTGCAGATGGTCGCACCAGCGCTGCACGTGCAGCATGCGGTTCGACACCAACCGATCGTCACGGAGCAGGGCCTGTTTGTTCAACACGCCGTGCGGGCGTCGCAAATGGAATCGCGTTTGCGAAATGCCATCGTCGACGCCCACAACTCGGCCACAGCAGGGTATGGAAGCCTGCTGGACTCGTTCGCGCAGGGCGCATCCAAGCCTGACGGCACCGTCGCGTCGGTGGCGGAAGCAGAGCCACAGCCAGCACGTCCACAACAGGCGATCGTCCGTGGCGAAAGCGAAGCTGCGTCGCAGGCCGTGAAGGCTGGTGACGAAGCGCCGGTGCAAAAAAAGGCGGTTGAGTTGCCCCGCGCGGCCCAGGGCTTCCGCGCCCAGGTGGAGCGCATGGCCAAGGACAGATTGCACGGCTCGCGCCCCATCACACGATCCACAACGGTCAAAAGCTGAACACCAATTTTTCGAGAACATGAAGATGAACAAGACCCCTTCCGTTTCCCTCCGCGCAACCGGTTTCCTGCCGCGCAGCCTGGTGATGTTGGCCGTTGTGGCCGTTGTGGCTGGTTGCAGCGTGACTCCCAAGACGCTGACGCAGGACGAAGTGCGGGACCGGGTGAAGTCCGACACCGAGCGCATGTACACCGATCAGGCCCCGATCACGGCGCCGATCAGCATGGAAGAGGCGGTCGCCCGGGCACTCAAGTACAACCTGGACTACCGCCTGAAGAAGATGGAGTCGGCCCTGGCCATGGGTCTGACCGACCACGCCAGCTACGACATGCTGCCGCAGCTGGTGGCATCGGCCGGTTACCGCGAGCGCAGCAACTACTCGGGCGGCACCAGCATCGGCATTCTGGACGGCCAGGTGTCGGACCGCCCGACCTCCTCCGACGAGCGCAGCCACTCGTTGCGCGGCATCGAGTTCTCGTGGAATGCACTCGACTTTGGCGTCTCCTACTACCGCGCCCGCCAGCAGGGCAACCAGTTCCTGATCGCGGAAGAGCGCCGCCGCAAGGTGGTGCAGAACATGCTGCAGGACGTGCGCGCGGCCTACTGGCGCGCGCTGGGGGCCCAGCGCCTGAACGCCCAGGCCGACGACATCCTGCAGCGCGCCTCGCTGGCCCTGTCGCGTTCACGCGAAGCCGAAACGCAGAAGATCATCCCGCCGGGTCTGGCGCTGGCCTACCAGCGCGCCCTGCTGGACGCCACCACTCTGCTGAACCAGCGCCGCCAGGACCTCGAGTTTGCCAAGCGCGAACTGGCGGCGCTGATGAACGTCCTGCCGGGCGCCGACTTCGTGCTGGCCGAAGCCGTTGAGACCCAGCTGCCGGTGGCGCCCAAAGACATCGGCAAGCTCGAAGAAATGTCGCTGCTGCAGCGTCCCGAGCTGCGCGAAGAAGACTACAGGAAACGCATCAGCGCCGATGAAGCCCGCAAGCAGATCCTCGGCATGTTGCCCGGCATCACACTCAACTACGGGCGCCAGCACGATTCCAACCGGCTGCTGTACAACAACAGCTGGAGCGAAGGCGGCCTGAGCCTGGCCTGGAACCTGATGCGTCTGGTGGCGCTGCCATCGATGAAGAACGCACAGAAGTACCAGGAACAGACCGACGAAGCGCGCCGCATGGCGCTGTCGATGGCCATCCTGACGCAGACGCGCGTGAGTGCCGAGCGTTACCGCATGGCGCTGGAAGACTTCCGCCTGGCCGACCAGGCCTCGCAGGTCGATACCCGCCTGGCCGCCTTCACCAAGGCGTCGGTCACCGCCAAGCTGGAAAGCGAACTCGAAGCGATCCGCACCCAGGCCCGTGCCGTGCTGGGCGCCTACCAGCGTGCCAACGCCTACGCCAACGCCCACATCGCGTTCGGCCGCCTGTACAACACGCTGGGATTTGATCCGATCGCCGACGACTTCGAAGCCAACGATCTGGGCACGCTGTCGCAGCGGGTGAAGGCCCACCTGCAGGCCGCCGAAAAAGACGCGTTTGCCCTGTCGTCCAACCTGTTTGGTCACGCCACGGTGGTCAAGGTGCAGCTCGCCGGAGTGGCCGATCCGGTGCAGCAAGTGCGCATGAAGGCGCTGGTGAGCGAGCTGTTGGCCCGGCACCAGATTGCCACCGATGCCCAGGAAGGCACGCCTTTGCTGCTGTCGTTCCAGGCAGCGGGCAAGAACGGGGTTGAAAAGGCGTCCTGGACGGTCGAGGTGAAAGACGAAGCGGGCCAGCCGCAGCAGGCGCGCTTTGCGACTACCATTCCGAGCAACGCGCGGGCTTCGGTGTACGAATCCAGCCTCGTGGCGGCACTCAATGCCAATCTTGGCGAACTCAAATCCTGGCTGAATGTTGACTGACATGTCCCGTAAATCCCTTTGGCGCGCGACCGGCGCGGTGTTGTTTCTGGGCGCTCTGTCCCTGACGGTTTCCGCCCAGACCAACGCGGCCGGTGCGGCCAGGGCGGCTCCCAATCCACCCAAGTCCGCTGCGGCTCCCGCTGCAGCGTCGGCGTCCGTGCGGGTGTTGGTGCTGCCGGCGGGTGAGACTGTGCTGGCCAGTCCCGTTCCCGGGCGCATCGCCAAACTTCACGTGGGCCTGGGCGCTCCTTTCAGACAAGGGGCCACCCTGGTTTCGCTGGATTGCGACGAGCCGCGTGCCCGTCAGGCCATGGCCAGTGCCGATCTGGCGGCCGCCACCGACCAGTACGAAGCCAAGTTGCGCATGCAGGGCCTGGAGCAGGCGAGTGACGTCGAGGTGTCCCTGGCCGCCAGCGCGGTGGCCAAAGCCAAGGCCCAGATCGATCTGTACCAGTTCCAGATTTCGCAGTGCTCGATCCGGGCGCCCTGGAGCGGCTCGACGGCCAAGCTGCACGTGCGCAGCCACATGACCGTCAGCGCCGGACAACCCCTGCTCGATCTGGTGCGCAGCGGCCTGTTGTTGCTGAAGCTGAACGTGCCGTCGAACTGGATGTCGACCCTGAAAATGGGGCATGAGTTCGAGGTGACCATTGATGAAACCGGCAACACCTACGCCGCGCGGGTGCACCGGATCAACAGCCGTGTGGATCCGGTGAGCCAGACCATCGAGCTCGAAGCGACCATGCTGGAGTCGCACGCCGACCTGCTGCCCGGCATGAGCGGGGTGGCGAAATTCACGGGCATGCGGTGAGCCTGAGCGATGTCTGATGTCTCGGATCTGAGCGTCCTGCTGCAGATCGAAGCCCGGGCGCTGGAAGCGCAAACCCTCGCCGCACTCCGCTTCACCATCGTCAACGAAACCCATGCGTTGACGCCCTACCGGCAGGCGGCCCTGTTCGAGCTGGATGGCGATCGGGTTCGCCTGGCGGCCGCTTCCGGACTGGTGAGCGTGGCCAACGATTCGCCGTTTGCTGTCTGGCTCAGCCATTTTGCCCAGCGCCTGCCGCGCGACGGGGCCGTTCACTGTCTGGACCATGCGGACGCCGCTGGCGAAGACACCAAGAGCTGGGCCGAGTGGCTGCCGGAACACCTGCTGTGGGCGCCCCTGCCCGACAGGAACGGCGTGTCCCAGGGCATGGTGCTCTATGCCCGTGAGCAGGCCTGGGACGACGCGGCCATCCAGTTGGTGCAGCGCTTGCATGCCACGTATGGCTATTGTTTTGCCGCGCTGCACCGGAGCACGCAGCGCTCCTGGAGTCGGGCCGGCAAGCTGTTCAAGAGCCGCCGCAACCGCTGGCTGTTGTTCGGCGCGCTGGTGCTGAGTCTGTTCGTTCCGGTGCGGATGTCGGTGCTGGCGCCCGCCGAGGTGATCGCGCTCAACGCCATGGCGGTGGCCGCTCCGCAGGATGGCGTGGTCGGTTCGTTCGCGGTGGCGCCCAATGCGCGCGTCAAGTCGGGCGACCTGCTGTTCTCGCTCGACGATTCCGCATTGCTCAACCGCCAGCAGGTGGCGCTCAAGAGCCTGGAGATTGCCCGGGCCGACGCCCACGTCGCTCAGCAGCGCGCCTTCGACGACGCCAAGAGCAAGGCCGATGTGGCGGTGGCGCTGGGGCGGGTCCGGGAGAAAGAGGCCGAGCTGGCCGCCGTGGACACCCAGGCGCAACGTGTCGAGGTGCGCGCGGAACGCGATGGTGTGGCGATTTTTGCAGACACCAACGACTGGCTCGGGCGTCCGGTCCAGACCGGCGAACGCGTCATGCAGCTGGCCCAGCCGGAAGACGGTGGCATCCTGATCTGGCTGTCGGTGGCCGATGCCATCAATCTGGAGCTGGAGTCGCCCGTGCGGCTGTTCTTGCACACCGAGCCGCTGAGCCCACGCGCCGGTCGCCTGATCGAAGCGAGCTACCAGGCGTCTTTGAGTCCGGACGGCGTCGCCGCCTACCGGCTGCGGGCCCGTTTTGATGTGGACACCGAATTGCCGCGCATCGGCCTGCGCGGCACGGCCCGCATTTCGGGCGACTGGGTGCTGCTGGGCTACTACCTGTTCCGCCGGCCGCTGGCCAGTGTGCGGGAGTGGACGGGGCTGTGAGCACCAGCGCGACGATCCCGCTGCCCCGGCGTGTCAAACGGGCGAAGGTGGTGCCGTTGCCGCGCATCCGCGACGAGCTCGTGGTGTTTCCGGCGGCGGCCAATGAGGACGGTTCCCCGGCCTGGATCATCCAGGACCCGGTCAACAACCGCTTCTACCGCATCGGCTGGATCGATTTCGAGTTGCTGGTTCACTGGGCCCACCACGACGCGGCGGCCCTGGTGAAGGCGGTCAATGCAGAAACGCCGCTCAACGTGACCCTGCAGGACGTGCGCCAGCTGCTGGGTTTCCTGTCCGACAACCAGTTGCTGCGCCTGGATACGAAGGCCGATGTGGCCCGGGTCATCGGCCGCAGTGAGCAGCTCAAGCGGTCCTTGTTCGAGTGGATGGTGCACAACTACCTGTTTTTCCGGGTTCCCCTGGTGAGGCCTCAGACTTGGCTGGCGGCACTGCAGCCGCTGCTGGCCCGTTTGCGGATGCCCTGGGTTTTCGGGATGTTGGGCTTGGTCACAGTGCTCGGCCTGTTTCTCGCCTCGCGGCAGTGGGATGTGTTCCAGCACACGCTGGTGGACAACATGACCTGGTCCGGGGTGTTCGGGTATGGATTGGCCTTGTTGTTCGCCAAGACGGTGCACGAACTCGGCCACGCCGCCGTCGCGACCCGCTATGGCGTGCGCGTGGCGCACATGGGAGTGGCCTTTCTGGTGATGTTCCCCATGCTCTACACCGACACGGGTGAGAGCTGGCGGTTGAAGGATCCCCGCCAGCGCCTGGCCATTGCCAGCGCGGGCATCGCGGTCGAGCTGGCCCTGGCCAGTCTGGCCACCTTGCTCTGGAGCCTGGCGCCCGACGGAGCGTTCCGCAACGGCATGTTTTTTCTGGCGACCACCAGCTGGATCATGACGCTGGCCATCAACGCCAGCCCGTTCATGCGCTTCGATGGCTATTTCATTTTCAGCGACCTGCTGGACCTGCCCAACCTGCACGAGCGTTCCAGTGCCCTGGCCAAGGTCTGGCTGCGCCGCAGCCTGCTGGGCCTGAACGATCCCTGGACGGAAAGCTTTTCGCTCGCAAAACGACGGGCGCTGGTGGCGTTTGCGCTGGGCACCTGGTTGTACCGGCTGGTGGTTTTCCTCGGTATTGCACTGCTGGTGTACGTCTTTTTCTTCAAGCTGCTGGGGATCGCGCTCATGGTGCTGGAGCTGTCCTGGTTCATCGCCAAGCCGGTGTTCAAGGAACTCGCGGTCTGGAATGCGAGGCGGGGTGAAATCGGCGCAGCGCGGATCAAAGGCCTGGTGATGGCCGGGCTGGTGCTTCTGGTGATCCTGTTCTTCCCGTTCAGCAGCCGCGTCACCGGCTACGGCTGGATCCATGCGGCCGATCAGCAGACGATCCATGCGCCCTTTGCCGCGCAGATCGTCACGGTGCCGACCCAGCGCCAGTTCAAGGCGGGCGACGTGCTCTTTGTGCTTGATTCGAGCATGCTGGGTATCGCGCAGGGCAAATCGCGCCAGCTGGCGCTGGCCCGCGAAAGCCAGATCGCCGGGTTGATGGGTGTGCCCGACGGCGAGTCGCAGCGCCAGCTGCTGACTTCACAGAAAGCCTATTTCGAGGCCGAAGAACAGGCCAGTATCGATGAGCGGGCACGGCTGACCTTGCGGGCCCCGTTCGACGGCGAGTTGCACGATGTCGACCATGGCCTGGCGCCCGGCGTTTGGGTCAAATCGCGCGAGCCCCTGGCCATGCTGGTGGACAGCTCGCGCTGGGTGATCGACGCCTTCATTCCCGAAGAAGATCTGGCGCGTGTGGAGGTCGGACAGACTGTCCGGGCGCGAAGGCTCGCGGGCCAGCCGTCCTGGGTGGAAGGTCGCATCGAGTCCATCGATGTGTCGCGGACCACGGTCTTGCCCAGCAGCCTGCTCGATGCCAACCACGGTGGCCTGATCGCCACGGTGAACGAACCCGCCCGCTCGGGTCAGGAGCGTACGCAGGTGGTGCGCGATGCGCTGTTCCGCGTGCGCGTCGTGCTGGACGAGCCCCTGCCGGCCCACCAGGTCGCGGCCGTTCGGGTGCGCATCGACGGGCACGCCGAGTCGCTGATCAGCGGCACCCTGCGCCGACTGGCGTCGATCTTCATCCGGGAAAGCGGGTTCTGAAGACGGCACAGGTGGGGACGCCGCAGGCCCGTGCAACGTGCGATCATTGCCCGCATGAGCATTCTGCGGGTCGCGACCTACAACATCCACAAAGGCGTGCAGGGCCTCGGCCCCGCGCGCCGGCTGGAAATCCACAACCTCGCCCATGCGGTCGAGCAGTTCGATGCCGACATCGTCTGCCTGCAGGAAGTGCGGCGCCACCACCGCAAACTGGAAAAGCACTTCACCCGCTGGCCCGACCTGGACCAGGCGGGCTACCTGTCGCCCGAGGGTTATGAGTCGGTCTACCGGACCAATGCGGTCACGCGGCACGGGGAGCATGGCAATGCGCTGCTGTCGCGCTGGCCGGTGGTGGAATCCTGGCACTCCGATGTGTCGGACCACCGGTTCGAGCAGCGGGGCCTGCTGCATTCGCAGGTGCTGGTGGACGGGGCCGACGTTCATGTGGTGGTGGTGCATCTGGGCCTGATCCATGCCAGCCGGGAGCGCCAGGTCCAGCGCCTGGGCGAGTATGTGGCGACCCAGGTTCCGGCGGGTGCACCCCTGATCGTGGCGGGTGATTTCAACGATTGGGGCGCGCAGCTGCTCAAGCCCATGGCGGCGCTGGACCTGCGCACCTTTGACGGCATCCGCCTGCCGACCTACCCGTCGCGCCTGCCGCTGCTGCACCTGGACCGCATCTTCGTGCGCGGCCTCCAGCCGATATCGGCCCATGTGCCGCATGGTCGGGCCTGGTCACGCATGTCCGATCACCTGCCGCTGATTGGTGAGTTCGAGTTGTGAACGCAGACCGTCCCGGGACCCAGGGACGCCCGGCAACGCAGGGCAAGGCGGTGATGCACAGCGGGAACCAGTTGCTGCTGCTGGTGGGTGGCGCGGAGCTGTTCCCGGCCCTTGTGGAGGCCATGGACGCTGCGCGCCGGGTGGTGCATCTCGAAACCTACATCTTCGAGTTCGCCGGTTCGGCGCTGGGTGTGGCGCAGGCGCTGGAACGCGCGGCACAGCGGGGCGTGCTGGTGCGGCTGGTGATCGATGGCGTGGGCACGCCCAGGGTTCCGGACGAGTGGAAAAGGCGTTTTGCGCAGGCGGGTGTTCGCCTGCGGGTCTACGCGCCGCTGGGTCGCCTGGGTTTGCTGATCCCGAGTCGCTGGCGACGCCTGCACCGCAAGCTGTGTGTGGTGGACGGCACAGTGGGCTTTTGCGGCGGCATCAACATCATCGACGACCAGGATGACGTGGCACTGGGGCGGCTGGTGGCGCCGCGCCTGGATTTTTCACTGCGGGTGGCCGGCCCGGTGGTGGCCGACATGGTGGAGACCATGGAGCAGCTCTGGTGGCGGTTGCAGGCCGTGCGCAAGGCACGGCAGCGCGAATTCAGGGCCGCCTGGGAGGCTTTGCGTGAAACCACGCCGGTGGGGGATTTTTCGCGCCTGCTGGCGCGGCTGGAAGAGGGTTCCGGTGGGGATGCCGGGGTCAATCACAGCAAACCGGATGGCGAAAGCAGCTTGCCGGCGCCCCTGTCCGATGGCCCGCTCGGGGTGGACAACGCACGTGCCGCGCTGCTGCTGCGGGACAACGTCAGCCACCGTCACGATATCGAGCGTGCGTACCTCAAGGCCATCGGCGAGTCCCGGCACGACGTCATGATCGCCAACGCCTATTTCGTCCCGGGCCGCAAGCTGCGACGTGCGCTCCTGATGGCGGCGCAGCGCGGTGTGCGGGTGCGCCTGTTGCTGCACGGAAAATACGAACATTTCATGCAGTACCGCGCCGCCCGTCCGGTCTACCAGACGTTGCTCGGCGGGGGCATCGAGATCCACGAGTACGCGACCAGCGCCCTGCATGCCAAGGTGGCGGTGATCGACCAGCGCTGGGCCACCGTGGGGTCGACCAACCTCGACCCCCTGTCCTTGCTGCTCGCGCGCGAGGCCAATGTCATGACCACGGACCGCCGCTTCTCCGCCCTGCTGCACCGCTGGCTGGCCGACGTCGTCGAGCGGGAGGGCCAGCAACTCGATGCGCAGGTGCTCGGGCAGCGCCCCTGGCACCAGCGCCTGCTGGACAGGCTGGCCTTTGGCGTCATGCGGGCCACACTGTTCCTCACGGGTCACCGTTACTGATATGAACTCCCCCGCCGCGCTGCGCGCGACCCCCTCGAAGGGCGCAACGCGATGCGGCCCGGCAACGCCGGGACCAAAGCGTTCTGGGGTGGGCGCGTCGCCGACATCCGTGTTGATTGACACGCCCTGCAAAACCCCAGACTTCGGCCTGTTATTCGGCGCTTTGGGGGCGGGTGTTAGCATGACCCATGCTCATGAAAACCGAACCTGACATGACCACCGCCGACCCCTTCGACGATGACCAGGGTGTGCCCGTGTCCGTCAAAATCCGCGAACGCATCAAGGCCGCACGCCAGCGCTTTCACTCCAACGACAACATCGCCGGCTTCATCGAACCCGGCGAGCTGGATCAGTTGCTGGAAGAGGTGACGGTCAAGATGCAGGGCGTGCTCGACAGCATGGTGATCGACACCGAGAGCGACCACAACACCGGCGACACCGCGCGCCGCGTGGCCAAGATGTACCTCAAGGAGGTGTTCAACGGCCGCTATGTGCACGGGCCCAGCGTCACCGAATTCCCCAACGCCGAGCACCTGAACGAGCTGATGATCGTCGGCCCCATCACCGTGCGCAGCGCCTGCAGCCACCACTTCTGTCCGGTCATCGGCAAGATCTGGATCGGCGTCATGCCCAACGAACACACCAATGTGATCGGTCTGTCAAAATACGCGCGCCTGGCCGAATGGATCATGGGCCGCCCGCAGATTCAGGAAGAGGCTGTGGTGCAGCTGGCCGATCTGATCCAGGAGAAGACCCAGCCCGACGGTCTGGCCATCGTCATGGAGGCCAGCCACTACTGCATGGCCTGGCGCGGCGTGAAAGACATGGACAGCAAGATGATCAATTCGGTCATGCGCGGCGTGTTCCTCAAAGACCCCAACCTGCGCCGCGAATTCCTCTCGCTCATTCCCCGCAAATCCTGAAGAACACACCATGCTGGTACGTCTGCTTTATGTCAGCCGGGCAATCGACAAGGATTGCGCCAAGACCATTGAATCGGTGCTCGAAACCTCGCGCTCGCACAACATGGGCAACGGCATCACCGGCGTGCTCTGCTACGGCGGCGGCGTGTTCCTGCAGGCGATCGAAGGTGGTCGTGAAGCGGTCAACAAGCTCTACAACCACATCGTTGAAGACGCGCGACACACCGACGTGGTGCTGCTGCACTACGAAGAAATCTCCGAGCGCCGCTTTGGTGGCTGGACCATGGGCCAGGTCAACCTGTCCAAGCTCAACACCTCCATCGTGCTCAAGTACTCCGAGCGCCCGGAGTTCGATCCCTACGGCGTCTCGGGCAAGGTCTCGCTGGCCCTGCTTGAAGAGCTGATGGCCACGGCCAGCATCATCGGCCGTGCCTGATCCGCAGCGGCCGACGCTGCTCGGTTGCGACTTCACCAGTGCGCCGTCCCGGCGCAAGCCCATCACCCTGGCGGTTGGCCACACAGACCGAGGCCGGGTGCTGCTCGAACGCATCGAGCACTTTGAGACGCTCGATGCCTGGGGTGATCGCCTGAAGGACGTTGGCGCCTGGGTGGGCGGTTTCGACCTGCCTTTCGGCTTGCCGCGCGAACTGGTGGTGGCGCTGGGCTGGCCGACCGATTGGACCGCGTGCATGGCCCACTTCGCCAGCCTCAGCCGCGATGACATCCGCGAAACTTTTGCCGGTTTTTGCTCCGCGCGCCCGGTGGGTGGCAAGTTCGCGCACCGCGCCACCGACGGGCCGGCCGGATCGAGCCCGAGCATGAAATGGGTCAATCCGCCGGTGGCGTTCATGCTGCACGCCGGTGTGCCCCGGCTGATCGCGGCCGGTGTCACCTTGCCGGGTCTGCAGGCCGGTGACCCGGCGCGTGTGGCCCTGGAGGCTTATCCCGGCCTGCTGGCGCGCAGCGTGCTCGGCACCACCAGCTACAAGAGCGACGAGAAGGCGAAGCAGACGCCCGAGCGCCTGATCGCGCGCAAGACCCTCATCCACGCTCTGGAGGGCGGCCAGGCGCCGCTGCTGCAGGCCACCGGCCTGCGCCTGAAGCTCTCGCATGCCCAGCGCGACGGACTGGCCGACGACGCCAGCGGCGATGCGCTGGATGCGGTGCTCTGTCTGTTGCAGGCTGCTTTGGCGCAGCAGCAACACGAGAACGGCCACCCGCGCTACGGCTTGCCAGCGTTCGATCCCCTGGAAGGCTGGATCGTCACGGCCTGAGTGGGTGCGTCGGCAGACCGTTCGTCCCGGCCGCTGCCGCTGCCGCTGGCCGGGCTTTCACTGACCTGGGTCAAGCGTGCTGTGCTGCCCAGCGCCGATACTTCGCGGCTGTTCCCCCCTGCCTAGTGAGACCTGCCGTGTTCCCTTCCCTGACCAGGCTGCGCCGCAGCCCCTCACCCATGGCCGTCAAGTCGGTTGAAGGTCCTGGTGCCTCGGGCGCCGCATCACCGGCCCAGCACCAGTTGCACGAAGACGCGCAGGCCCTGCTCACAGGCACGCTGTTTGTTGCTTTGGGTGTCGTCATGTTCCGTCACACCGGCCTGCTGACCGGTGGTACGGCCGGCCTGGCCTTCTTGCTGCACTACGCCACCGGCTGGAACTTCAGCCTGGTTTTTTTCCTGATCAACCTGCCGTTCTACGGACTGGCCTACAAGCGCATGGGCTGGGTGTTCACGCTCAAGACCTTTGCCGCCGTGGCGCTGCTGGCGGTGCTGGCGCAATGGGTCCCGCAGTGGATCACATTTGGCGAACTCTCAACGGGATTTGCCGCTGTCACAGGCGGGCTGCTCATGGGCGCGGGCATGCTGATGCTGTTTCGCCACCGGGCCAGCCTCGGCGGGTTCAACGTGCTGGTGCTGTACCTGCAGGAGCGCTTTGGGTGGCGCGCTGGCCAGGTGCAGATGGTGTTTGACTGCGCCATCGTGCTGGCCGCGTTCGCCGTGGTGGACTGGCAGCAGATCATCTGGTCGGTCGTGGGGGCGGTCGTGCTCAACATGACGCTCGCCATCAACCACCGGCCAGGCCGTTACATGGCCGTTTGAGCCGTTACATCCCTTAACGCAGGGCACCGGGCCCCTGTGTTCCGGCCTAGAGCCCTTGGCCGCACTGGGGCAATACCTTCGCCGATGGACCCGGGATGCTGTCCCAATGGGTCATTGAACTTGCCAGCACGACGCATGCTGGGCGACCAGCGCCGGCCGTTTCCGATGATTCGTCCTCTAAAAGTGATGAATTGTGAAGATTAATAGGCTAAAACACCTTAATTAAGCTTCACTTAAGACCAATTACAGACAATTACTGCATGTATCGAGGGTTTTTTGGTGGTTGCGATTTATCATTGACGTGAGAGAGATTTAGTTCCCTGAAATCATAAGTATTTGAGCGTGGGTGTTCATCTGGCGCAGTTCATCCATGTGTTTCTGGAGGAGGCAGAACTCTTGGCCAAACGTTTGGGAGCAGTTGTCCCCTCACCACCAGGGGCACTTCAAAGGGATCGGTATGACTGCAATATTGAAAACGGAAGCCTGCGCAGGCGCTGTCGACTCATCGGTGGGACCGTCGATTTTCATGAGCTCCGCATTTGCGGGTGCTGAACCCGTTCCCCGCGAGTCACGCACACCCCATTCTTCGAGGGATCTGCTGGTCTACCTGACCTTGGTGGCGTTGACTTGGGGCGCATGGCAGATCAGCAGGCTTCAGCTGTTTGAGGCGGGCGACGATGTCGGTTACTGGCTGGGGGTGGCTGGTGGCGTGATGATGGTCTTGCTTTTTTCCTACCCACTGAGGAAGAGATTCCGCTTTGCCCAGAGTTGGGGAAAAGCCAAATGGTGGTTTCTGGTGCACATGCTGCTGGGCGTCGGTGGCCCGATCCTGATACTGATCCACTCCACGTTTGAGGTGCGGTCCATGAACGCAGCGGCAGCGTTCTACAGCATGATCATCGTTGCGCTCAGTGGCGTGGTGGGGCGGTTCATCTACAGCCGGATCAACCGGGGTCTCCATGGTGAGCAAGTCGACTTGCTGGCGCTGCAGCAGCGAGCGGGTTTGCATCAGCGTGAAGCGCACTCTCGCTTGCGTTTTGCGCCATCGGTGGAGCGGCGGCTCATGGCCTTTGGAAGGCACGAAGTCAGCCTGAGGCCCGGTCTCTGGATGAGCCTGCGCCGCGTGTTCTGGCTTCCTGTCAAGCAGTGGTGGACGTACCTGGCTTGTGTGCGCGAGTTGCAGGGTCCGCTGCAGGATCTGGCTGCGCAAGGTGCCTGGAGCCAGAAGAACCAGGCCAAGCGGCAACATCTGGCCCGCAAACTCGTGCGCCGTTATTTGAACTCGGTGGTGCGAGTGGCCCAGTTCACCGCCTATGAGCGTCTGTTTTCGCTGTGGCATGTGGCGCATCTGCCATTCGTGTACCTGCTGGTGATCAGCGCCTTGTTCCACGTGTTTGCCGTGCACGCCTATTGAACCGGGGCATCGGTTGAAATCATGGCCATCCACACCCCAAGTTTTCCTGGTCTTGCGCAGGCTGCTGGTTTGTTGCTGGATGGTTTTGGGTACGGGCTGGCTGGCGTCCGCCAGCGCCCAGAATATCGAGACCCTTCTGGCGCCTGGCAAGCTCATTCAGGGGCACGCCAAGTACGAGGAGAACTGCTCCGAGTGCCACGTGAAGTTCAATCGACAAGCCATGGACGGTTTGTGCATGGCCTGCCACAAGGACGTGGGGTCTGATGTGAAAGCCCGTACCGGTTTTCATGGCCGCTCCAAGCCGCAGGCCTGCAGCAGCTGTCACGCTGACCACAAAGGGCGCGAGGCCCGGATCGTGGATCTGGACAAGAAAAAGTTCGATCACAACATCTCAGACTACCGGCTCAAGGGCAAGCACCAGGCCGTTGCGTGCGAGAAGTGCCACCTGCCCCAGAAGAAATACCGCGAGGCTCCGCAGGACTGCAACGCCTGCCACAAGAAGGACGACGAACACAAAGGATCCCTCGGACCCAAGTGCGCCGATTGCCACAACGAGTCCGACTGGAAAGAAACCCACTTCGATCACGACAAGAAAACGAAGTTTGCCTTGACCGGCAAGCACGCCGACGCCCAGTGTGCCGACTGCCACAAGAACGACAAGTACAAGGACACGGTCAAGACCTGCATTGGGTGTCACAAGAAAGCAGACGACAGCAGCAAGGGTCACAAAGGCCAGTACGGCGACAAATGCGAGAGCTGCCACGACGCCAAGGCGTGGAAACCCTCGACCTTCAACCACGACACCGACACCAAGTACGCATTGCGTGGCAAGCACCGGAGCACCCGGTGCGCTGATTGCCACACGGGTCATCTCTATCGGGTGCAGCTGAGCAGCGACTGCTACTCGTGCCACAAGAAAGACGACAAACACAAGGAGTCGCTCGGCAAGGACTGTGGCAGTTGCCACAGCGAGCGCGACTGGAAGGAACCTCCCAAGTTCAACCACGACCAGACCAGCTTCCCGCTGCTGGGCAAACACGTGGATACCGAGTGCAAGGACTGCCACAAGAGCGCCATGTTCAAGGAAGCGCCGAAAGACTGTTACGGGTGCCACAAGAAGGAAGACAAGCACGAGAACACGCTGGGCGAGGCCTGCGGTGATTGCCATACCGAGCGAGACTGGAAATCAACGGCCGGTCGTTTCGGTCACGATCGCACCAAATTCCAGCTGCGCAACGCCCATGCCGACCCCAAGGTCAAGTGCAATGCCTGTCACAAAGATCTCAAGAACTACCGCAAGACGCCGGTGGACTGTTACAGCTGCCATCAAAAGCAAGACAAGCACGAGGGGCAGCTGGGCAAGAAGTGCGAAACCTGCCACAACGATCGGACCTGGGAAACCACCCGGTTTGACCATGCGCTCACCAAGTTCCCTCTGACCGGCAAGCACGTGCCCGTCAAATGCGAAAAGTGCCACGAAACCAACCGCTTCCAGGATGCGCCTGAAGACTGCTATGGGTGTCACAAGAAAGAGGACGAGCACAAACTCAAATTTGGTGAGAAGTGCGACAGCTGTCACAACACCCGCGGGTGGCCCATCTGGGACTTCAACCACGACAAGCGCACCGAATACAAGATCGAAGGTGCGCACCTCAAAGTGGCTTGCGAGAGTTGCCACACCGCACCAGCACCCAAAGGCAAGGCCGCAGCGACGGTGGGCAAGAACTGCATCAGTTGCCACCGCAAGGACGATGTCCATGATGGGCAGTTTGGCATGCGTTGCGAAACCTGCCATGCCGTTCAGGACTGGAAAAAGGTCACCACCCGCATGGGGCTGGGTGAGCGAAAGCAGTTGCAGGTGCTGCTGGCAAGCCGCTTTTCCGTGTGGGGATACAGCAGCCGGTTTGAGCGAACAACGGGACCAGCGATGGCCGACACATGGATGGGGCGCACATGAAGCAACGGTGGTTGTCCCGGCGGGGCTTCGCGAGCCTGTGGCTTCAGGGCTTGACGGTGCTTGTGTTGGTGCTGTGGGGTGCGGGCGCCTGGGCGCAGAAGGGAAAGGCCGGATTCGACCACACCAAGACCGGTTTTGCGCTGAGCGGTCAGCACACGGCGGCACGCTGCGAATCCTGTCATGCGCGGGGCATTTTCAAGGGAACGCCCAAGGACTGCGCCAGCTGTCACACCAGTGGCGCACGGCTGGCTCAGAACAACCTGGTCATGCCGGCCAGGCACATTCCGACCACAGAAACCTGTGACACCTGCCACACCGCACAATCGTTCGCGGGTGCCAAGTTCAGTCACGCCACCGTGGTCGCAGGCACTTGCGCCTCCTGCCACAACGGCGCATCGGCGTCTGGCAAGACCCGCGATCATTTGACCACCCAGGCTTCTTGTGACACGTGTCATCGAACAACCGCCTGGCTCCCGGCCACCAAGTTTGACCATGCGGGTGTGGCGCCCGGCACCTGCGCCAGCTGTCACAACGGCAAGCAGGCAACTGGAAAAAGTGCCAGCCACATTCCGGTGCCCGCCAGCCAGTCGTGCGACAGCTGCCACAGCACCAGCGGTTGGACGGGGGCCAAGATCGATCACAGCGGTTTCAATACGGCCACCAACTGTGCCAGCTGCCACAACGGAAGACAGGCCGGCGGCAAGCCGTCCGTTCACGTTGCAACCAGTGCCAACTGCGCGACCTGTCACAGCACAGCCCGCTGGACGGGCGCCAGGATTGATCACAGCGGTTTCAATACGGCCACCAACTGTGCCAGCTGCCACAACGGCAGTCAGGCCAGCGGCAAACCGGCCAGCCATGTGACCACCACGGCCAACTGCGTGACCTGCCACAGCACCACGCGCTGGGCGGGGGCGAAAGTGGACCACAGCCGTTTCAACGCCTCCACCAACTGTGCGAGCTGCCACAACGGCAGTCAGGCCAGCGGAAAATCGGCCAACCATGTGACCACGACGGCGAACTGTGTGACGTGTCACAACACCAGTCGCTGGGCAGGCGCCAAGGTGAATCACAGCGGGTTCAATGCCGCAACGAACTGCGCGAGCTGCCACAACGGGACCCAGGCCGGCGGCAAGCCGACCAACCATGTGGCCACCACGGCCAACTGCGTGAGCTGTCACAGCACCACTCGCTGGGCTGGCGCCAAGGTGAACCACAGCGGGTTCAACGCCGCCACCAACTGCGCGAGCTGCCACAACGGGACGCAGGCCAGCGGCAAGCCGGCCAACCATGTGGCCACGACGGCCAACTGCGTGAGCTGTCACAGCACCACGCGCTGGACCGGCGCCAAGGTGGACCACAGCGGCTTCAATACCGCGACAAACTGTGCGAGTTGCCACAACGGTTCACAGGCCGGCGGCAAACCGACCTCACACGTGCCGACCACGGCCAACTGCGTGAGCTGTCACAGCACCACGCGATGGACCGGAGCGCGTGTGGATCACAGCACGTTCAACGCGGCCACGAATTGCGCGAGTTGCCACAATGGCACCCAGGCCAGTGGAAAGCCGACCAACCATATCACCACCGCAGCCAACTGCGCAACCTGCCACAGCACCGCGCGATGGACCGGAGCGCGGGTGGACCACAGTGCGTTCAACACAGCGACAAACTGCACAACCTGCCACAACGGTTCACAGGCCGGCGGCAAACCGACCTCACACGTGCCGACCACGGCCAACTGCGTGAGCTGTCACAGCACCACGCGCTGGACGGGCGCCCGTGTGGATCACAGCACCTTCACAGCGGCCACCAACTGCGTGACCTGCCACAACGGCACTCTGGCTGGGGGCAAGCCCGGCAACCACATTGTCACGACGGCCAACTGCGTGACCTGCCACCGCACCACCACCTGGACCGGTGCGCGCGTGGACCACAGCACCTTCAACGTCGCGACCAACTGCGTGACCTGCCACAACGGTACGCAGGCCAGCGGCAAGCCGACCTCGCACGTGCCGACGACCGCCAACTGCGTGAGCTGTCACAGCACCACGCGCTGGACGGGCGCCCGTGTGGATCACAGCACCTTCACAGTGGCCACCAACTGCGTGAGCTGCCACAACGGCACTCTGGCTGGGGGCAAGCCCGGCAACCACATTGTCACGACGGCCAACTGCGTGACCTGCCATCGCACCACCACCTGGACCGGTGCACGCGTGGACCACAGCACTTTCAACGTCGCGACCAACTGCGTGACTTGCCACAATGGATCGCAGGCCAGTGGCAAGCCCACCTCGCACGTACCGACCACGGCCAACTGCGTGAGCTGTCACAGCACCACGCGCTGGACAGGCGCCCGTGTGGATCACAGCACCTTCACGGCGGCCACCAACTGCGTGAGTTGCCACAACGGCACCCTAGCCGAGGGCAAGCCCGGGAACCACATCGTCACCACGGCCAACTGCGTGACCTGCCACCGCACCAACACCTGGACCGGTGCACGCGTGGACCACAGCACCTTCAACGTCGCAACCAACTGCGTGACCTGCCACAACGGAACCGCGGCCACGGGGAAACCAGCCAACCACCTGGCCACCACGGCCAACTGTGTGACCTGCCACAGCACAGCGCGCTGGACCGGGGCAAGGGTCGACCACAGCACGTTCACGGCGGCCACCAACTGCATAACCTGTCACAACGGCTCGACCGCCGGGGGCAAGCCCGCCACACACATTCCAACCACGGCCAACTGCATCAGCTGTCACGGAACCACCAGCTTCAGTACCGGAGCACGCATGGACCACGCCTTGGTGACAACCGCTTCCTGCAAGAGCTGTCACAGCGGGACCTATACATCGCAAGGTGCGCAGGCCAAGCCAGCGAATCACATTCCGGAAGGACAACTCTTGAATGGGGCCGCCCTTGACTGCAACGCCTGCCACCGCAGCACCACCAGCTGGACCACCTTGACCATGAACCACAACAACAGTGTGGGCGGGGGCGCGGGCTGGTGCAAGTCCTGTCATGCCAGTGGCACCAACTACCTGGGCAACATGGAGAAGAAAGCCCTGACCCACGAAAGCCGCAACACGGCTGCAACAGATTGTTCTGCCTCAGGTTGCCACCGGCCCTTGGGTAACGAGGGAACGCTCTTCAGAAACTGGGATTGAAGCGACCAACTCTGCGACCCATGTCCTGGGCGCAGCATCAACAATAAACCAAAAAATCGATCGTTATATGACCATGCATGTTGCGCTCCGCAGTCTGATCGCCCCCGTTGTCATCGCCAGCTTTTGCCCAGCTGCGTTGGCCCAGTTGATTGAAGACGTTGAATTGCGGCGCGACGGCGCCAACGCAGTGGTCAATGTGCGGTTTGTGACCGGGATCCAGTTTCAGCGCGTGACCACCGCACGCGCAGGTGACCTGGCACAGGTGTACTACACCGTATTGCCGACCCGGGCCGCGCTCAACTTCCAGGGCAGTCAGCGCCGGGTACCCAACGTGGGCGCGATCCCGGAAATCACGGTGACCGACGAAACAGTCAGCCGGACCAACCTCAATCGCAAACTCATCGTCCGGCTGGGAAAGAAGACGGCTTTCCGGGTCCGTGCGGGCAAGGGCAACCGCAGCATTGAAATTGTGCTGACCGGACTGGGGGACTCGGTTCGCCTTTCCACGACACAAAGCCCCTCTGCGGCCCTCGCACCCGGTCAGAGTTACATCGTCACCTTGCAGTCGTCCGCGGACCCGGGGCACTTCCTCCAGTCGTCGGTGCCTGCCCGTTTGCAGCAATACCAGACGTTCACCTCGCGTCGCACGGTGGACGGGCGCACCCTGCACGACATCAACATCGGCTACTTCGGTTCGCTTCGCGAGGCCAACAGTGCATTGGCCTTGCTCAAACCGCGTTTCCCGCAAGCGACCGTCGTGGCGTTGCAGGCACCGGCCGGAACCGAGGTCGGTCCTGGCAACACGCCTGCCGAGGTGGAAGCCAAAGCCGCGGAACTGATGGCCGCGGCGGTCAAAGGCAATGAAGATGGCAACTTCGCCGCCACGCTGGAGGCCTTGAGTCTGTTGCTCAATTTGCCACCCAACACATCATCGCGTAAAGCGCAGGAGATGATCGGCACAGCGCGCCTGAAGCTGGGCGACCCTGATCGGGCGCGGGCGGAATTTGAAGCCTTTCTCAACCTGTACCCTGAGGGTCCTGACAGTGACCGGGTGCGCCAACTGCAGGCCGGTCTCCCGCCACCGGGGCAGGCGCTGGAAGCCAGATCCGAGGCGCCACCCTCCAACTGGAGTGGCTCGGTATCGACCTATTACTTTGGCGGGCAATCCCGGGAGCGCAACCAGGAATTTGAAGACTCCCCGATCAGTGGACTGCCTGAACTGGTGAGCGACAGCTCGATCTCCGATGCCGATCAGGGACAACTGCAGACCAGCGTGGATCTGAACTGGCGCAACCGCACCGCGGAATCGGATTCGCGCTTTGTGTTCCGCAATGCCTATACGTCCAACTTTGAAAGACCGGATAAAAGCAAGAACCGTCTCTCGGCTTTTTATTTCGACCGCAAGTCCCTGACCAATGGCACCAATTTCCGTGTGGGTCGTCAGTCGCCCCTGGGCGGTGGTGTGCTGTACCGTTTTGATGGCGCGCAGGCGGGCTATACCTTCCAGCCAAAGTGGCGCATCAATGCGGTAGCCGGTGTGCCCGCCGATGATTTGCTGCAGACCAAGCGACGCTTGTACGGTGCTTGGATCGATGCCGAAGCCTTGACCGACAAGATCAGCGGCAGCTTCTATTTCAACCAGCAGACCATCGATAGCGAGGTCGATCGCCGGGCCGTGGGAACCGAACTTCGTTATTTCAGCGGTGGAGTGTCGATCACCTCGCAGCTTGACTACGACACCATCATCAAAGGATTGAACATCGTTTCGGTGCAAGGCACCTGGCAACGGCCCGACACCACCGTCTACAACTTCCTCTACGACAGGCGCACCACACCCATTCTGTCCCTGGGCAACATACTGTTCTTCCAGGATCCGAACCGGCCTCTCGTCGATCGGGTGGATGGGCTGCTTGCCAACAGCTCGGTGGAGCAGTTGCGCGAACAGGTCAAGGGCGTTACGGCCGAGCAGACCCAGTTCCTGCTGGGCGTGACCACGCCATTTGCGCCCAACTGGCAGATTGGTGGCGACATCCGTTACACCAACGTGGGCGCGGTACCGGCTGTGCCAGCGATCAATTTTCCGGCGCAACCCAGCACGGGCAATCTGTGGGGCTTGGGCGGACAGCTGATCGGTACCAATCTTTATTCGCAGAGCGATACCCACGTTTTCCTGGGCACCTTGCTCAGCGGGCCGAGCTACAGTGGATACCTGCTGTCCTACAACAACGCGACATCGATTGGTGAAGGCTGGCGACTGGAGCCTTCGCTGCGCTACTACCAGCAAAAGGACGACACCGGTGTTCGACTGAACCGGTGGACGCCGGGTGTCCGCCTCACTTACCGGATGAAGCAGGCGACACTTGAATCCGAGCTTTCCTACGAGCGAACCCACAAAACAGGGCCGACGATTGACGAATCTTCTGACCGCCTGTTTTACTACCTTGGCGCACGCTACGACTTCTGACGTGCCCGACCTTCCGTTGCTGCAGGTCTCTGGTCTGGCGTGCCGTCGTGGCGCCGACTGGCTGTTCCGCGATCTGAATTTTTCTGTCCGACCGGGCCAGCTGGTGTGGCTGCGCGGTCACAACGGCAGTGGCAAGACCACCCTCCTGAGAGCGGTTTCGGGCTTGACCGATCCCGACGAAGGGCATCTCATCTGGGCGGCTTCCAGCCACGCAGCGCATGAACCCAGAAGTCAACGTCTGGTGTATGTGGGTCACCTCAATGCCATGAAAGATGACCTCACCGTGTGCGAGTCGCTGCAGTTCATCGCGCGGCTGCACGGACAGGATGGCAGTCGTCCCCGGGTGCTGGAAGCCTTGCGCTTGCTGGGCATGCACCACCGCCGGAACGCGGCCGTGCGCACGCTTTCGCAGGGGCAGCGGCGGCGCGCGGCGCTGGCGCGCCTGGTCCTGGAATCGGATGCTGCACTGTGGGTGCTTGACGAGCCCTTTGATGCGCTGGACATCGCCGGTATCGACACCGTGAACGGTTTGCTGAAAGCCCACCTGGCGCGCGGTGGCAGTGTGTTGCTCACCTCACACCTGCCACTGGATGCGTCGGCCTTGCCGGCCACTGAGCTGACGCTGGGTCCGGAAGCCGCGGCATGACGGCCGGCATCCTGTTCACGGTGGCCGCGCGCGACCTGAAACTGGCCAGGCGGCGCCGGATCGAGGCCTTGTTGCCGGTGGTGTTTTTTGTCGTCGCGGCCAGCCTGTATCCCTTTGGTGTGGGACCCGAACTTCAGATGCTGAGAGAGATTGCCTCGGGCATTGTGTGGGTCTGTGCTCTTCTGGCAGCCATGTTGTCGTTGAATACTTTGTATGTTTCGGATTACGCCGACGGTTCACTGGAGCAGATGGTCCTTTCCCGCGAATCTTTGGTGCTCATCGCTGCGGGCAAAGCGCTGGCGCACTGGGTGCTCACCGGTTTGCCCCTGATTCTGGCGTCGCCATTGATTGGTCTTTTTTTTGGCATGGCATCCGGCACCATCGCCGTCATGACGCTCACCTTGTTGCTGGGCACACCGGTGCTCAGTCTGCTGGGCAGTGTGGGCGCTGCACTGACCCTGGGTCTGCGCAGTGGTGGCGTGCTCATCCTGTTGCTGGTGCTGCCCCTGTGTATTCCGGTGCTCATCTTCGGTGCGGGCGCCGTGACGGCGTTCGATGCCGGCCTTTCGGCCCAAGGCCACCTCTCGTTGCTGGGGGCCTTGTTGCTGGTGTCGGGACTGGGTGCCCCCTGGGCCACCGCCGCGGCCCTGCGCATATCCATCGCATCCTGATGCAACACCACGACGTCGCGAGTTGAACCGGTCCATGCGCTTCTTTACCTTTGCCGCTCCTTCCCGCTTTTATGCCTTGTCCGGTGTGCTGATCCCGTGGTTCTGGCTGGCCACGGTGTGTCTGACGGTTCTGGGGCTGTACCTGGGGTTTTTCGTCGCCCCCACCGACGCGACCCAGGGTGAGGCCTACCGCATCATCTTCATCCACGTGCCGGCGGCCTGGATGTCCATGGTGCTGTACCTGGTGATGGCGGGCTGGGCGGTGGTGGGCTGGGCGTTCAAGGCGCGCCTGGCTTCCATGGTGGCGCGCGCGATCGCGCCCACCGGGGCCATGTTCACCTTTCTGGCGCTCTGGACCGGGGCTTTCTGGGGCAAACCCACCTGGGGCGCCTGGTGGGTGTGGGACGCCCGGCTCACGTCCGAACTGATCCTGCTGTTCCTCTACCTGGGCTACATCGCATTGACGGAGTCCATCGACGATGACCGCCGGGCCGACAGCGCCGGAGCGCTCGTGGCACTGGTGGGGGCGATCAATGTGCCCATCATTTATTTTTCCGTCAGATGGTGGAACACTTTGCATCAGGGTGCTTCGGTCAGCATCGCGGCCGCACCGAAGATGGCGGAAACCATGCTGACGGCGATGCTGGTCATGACCTTTGCCTGCTGGGCCTATGCCTTTGCGGTGGTGTTCATGCGAACCCGGGCGATCGTGCTCGAACGTGAGGCCCACACCGATTGGGTCAAAGCCCTTCGTGAGGATGTGCCATGAACTGGGGCAGTGCGAATGATTTTTTTGCCATGGGTGGCTACGGCTTGTATGTCTGGGGATCTTATGCCGTGGCGCTGGCTCTCATGGTGCTGGAGCCCGGGTTGGTGTCCTTGCGTCACCGGCGAGCCCGGCGCCACCCCGACGATCAGGACGCGCAGGAGTAAGCCATGAAGACACGACACAAACGGATCATGATCGCGGTGGGCGCCCTGGCGGTGCTGGGCACGGCCACGGCACTGGTGCTCAACGCCTTCAACAGCAACCTGGTTTTCTTTTATTCGCCCACCCAGGTGGCGGCCAAGGAGGCACCCACCGGGCGCACGTTCCGTCTGGGGGGCATGGTGGAAGCGGGCAGTGTGCGGCGCGACGGGGTGAACGTGCACTTCGTGGTCACCGACACCGTCAAGTCGGTCCCGGTGCAGTACCAGGGCATCCTGCCCGACCTCTTCAAGGAGGGCAAAGGCGTGGTGGCACAAGGGCAGTTGAAGGACGGTCACTTTGAAGCGCGCGAAGTGCTGGCCAAACACGACGAGAACTACATGCCGCCCGAAGCGGCCGAAGCCCTCCGGCAGGCGGGCAAGAACACCAATGCCATGTCACAGACGGTGCTGATGGAGCCAAAGCCATGATTCCCGAAATCGGTCATTTCCTGTTGTGGCTGGCCTTGGGGGTGGCGTTGATCCTGGGCGTCATGCCTTTGATCGGCGCCCAGCGCAACAACCCGGGCTGGATGGCGCTCGCCAGGCCGTCTGCCTACCTGTTGTTCGCACTGGTGGTGGCGGCCTTCATCTGCCTCATCGTCTCTTTCGTGCGGCACGACTTCTCGGTGCTCAATGTGGCCTCCAACTCCAACTCGGCCCTGCCGCTGGCGTACCGCATCGCCGCGAGCTGGGGCAGCCACGAGGGCTCGCTGCTGCTGTGGGTGCTGATGCTCAGTGGCTGGCTGTCGGCCGTGGCGACTTTCAGCGAGCACCTGCCGCGTGCGGTGCTGGCGCGCACGCTGTCGGTCATGGGCCTGGTCGCCGTGGGTTTCCTGCTCTTTTTGCTGCTCACCTCGAACCCGTTCGAGCGCCTGTTCCCGGTGCCGCTGGACGGTCGTGACCTCAACCCGCTGCTGCAGGACCCCGGCATGGTGTTCCACCCGCCGCTGCTGTACATGGGTTACGTGGGGTTTTCGGTGGCTTTTGCCTTTGCGATTTCGGCGCTGATCGGTGGCAACCTCGACGCCACCTGGGCGCGCTGGACGCGCCCCTGGACCACGCTGGCCTGGATGTTTCTCACCGTCGGCATCGCCCTGGGCAGCTGGTGGGCCTACTACGAACTGGGCTGGGGCGGCTGGTGGTTCTGGGACCCGGTGGAGAACGCGTCCTTCATGCCCTGGCTGGTGGGTACGGCGCTGATCCACTCGCTGGCGGTCACCGAGAAACGCGGCAGCTTCAAGTCCTGGACGGTGCTGCTGGCCATCGTCTGTTTCTCGTTGTCGCTGCTGGGCACCTTCCTCGTGCGCTCGGGCGTGCTGTCGTCGGTGCATGCCTTCGCCACCGACCCCACGCGCGGCCTCTTCATCCTGGCCTTCCTGGTGGTGGCGGTGGGTGCATCGCTGGCGCTCTACGCCTGGCGCGCGCCCACGGTGGGGCTGGGTGCCCGCTTCGATCTGGTGTCGCGCGAGACGGCCTTGCTGGGCAACAACGTCATGCTGGTGGTGGCCTCGGCGGCCGTGCTGCTGGGCACGCTGTACCCGCTGCTGCTCGACGCCCTGGGCCTGGGAAAGATCTCCGTGGGTCCGCCGTACTTCGACTCGGTGTTCATGCCGCTGATGGCGCCGACGCTGTTCCTCATGGGGGTGGGCCCCATCACGCGGTGGAAGCACGCCGAACTGCCCGATGTGGCACGCCGGCTGCGCTGGGCGGCGGGCGTGACCGTGGTGGGCGCCTTGCTCACCGAATGGCTGGCCGGTGACATGTCGCTGGCGGGTACGGCCGGGCTGCTGATGGCGTTCTGGGTGCTCACATCGGTGGCGACCGATTTCTGGGACAAGGTCTATCAGAAAGGGCAGGGCATCGCTGGCGTTCTGCGCCGCAGCCGGCAGCTGCCCCGGGCGGTGGTGGGCATGATGGTGGCCCACCTGGGCGTGGCGGCTTTCTGCTTCGGCGTCACCATGGTGCGCACTTACGAAGTGGAACGCGACGTGCAGATGAACATCGGCGAGAGCACCACGGTCAATGGCTACACCTTCACCTTCCGCGGTGCGATCGAAGTGCCAGGCCCCAACTACTCCGCGATGCGGGGGCTGGTCGAGGTCACGCGCGATGGCCGCAAAGTGACCGACATGCGGCCCGAGAAGCGGGTGTACCGTGTGCAGCAGAACCCCATGACCGAGGCCGCCATCGATCCGGGCTTCACCCGCGATCTTTATGTCTCGCTGGGCGAACCGACCACCAACGGGGCCTGGATCGTGCGCGTGTACGTCAAGCCCTTCATCGACTGGATCTGGGGCGGCTGCCTGATCATGGCCCTGGGGGGCCTGCTGGCGGTGACCGATCGCCGCTACCGCTCGAAGGTGCGGCGTGACCAGACCGAAGCCACCCTGGGCGGTGCGGGGGCGTCCGCATGAAGTACCTCAAGTTTCTGCTGCCACTGGCCATCTTTCTGGGCCTCGCCGCTTTCCTGGCCGTGGGTCTCAAACTGGACCCCAAGGAAGTGCCTTCACCGCTGATCAACAAGGCCTCGCCCGCTTTCCAGCTCACCCGGCTCGATGATCCCGCCAGCACCATCCGGCGTGACGATCTGATGGGCAAGGTCTGGGTGCTGAACGTGTGGGCGTCTTGGTGTGTGGCCTGTCAGGCGGAGCATCCGCTGCTGGTCGAATTCGCCAGCAAGAAGATGGTGCCGATCTACGGTCTGAACTACAAGGACGAGCGCGTGGCGGGCCTGCGCTGGCTGTCGCGCTACGGCAACCCCTACACCGCCTCGCTGTTCGACGAGGACGGCCGGGTCGGGATCGACTGGGGCGTTTACGGCGTGCCAGAAACCTTCGTGATGGACCGCCAGGGCGTGATACGTTTCAAGCACATCGGTCCGCTGACACCCGAGGTGATCCGGGACCAGGTCGAACCGCTGGTGAGGCAACTCAATGGCTAAGTGGATCTTTGCCCTGCTGTTCGCGCTGGCGGCCGGTGTCGTCGCGGCCCAGGAGGCTGCACCCGCTGCGGCCGATCCCGAACTCGAAGCCCGCATGGTCCGGATCACGGCCGAACTGCGTTGCCTGGTCTGCCAGAACCAGACCATCGCCGACTCCCACGCCGGTCTCGCGATCGACCTGAAGAACCAGGTGCGCGAAATGCTGCGCCGGGGTGACTCGGACCAGCAGATCATCGCCTTCATGACCGAACGCTACGGTGATTTCGTGTTGTACCGTCCGCCCCTCAAGAGGACCACGGCCCTTCTCTGGTTTGGCCCGGCCATCCTGCTGGTGGGTGGACTCCTGATTCTGTTTCTGGTCTTGCGCCGCCGCAGCCGCATGGACCCCAACCTGTTTGAGCCCGATGAACCGGGCCAGCTTGACGACAACCGGTCCCCATGAACATGACTTCTGCAACGCCCATGACACCAGACATTCCCACCTTGCGCCGACAGCTTGAACAGCTCAGGGAGCTGCACGAAGCTGGCGTGCTGCCTGCGACCCAGTACGAAGAGGGAAAGGTCGCACTGGAGCGGCGCATCGTCGATCTGGTGATGAGCGGCGCGGTGGATCAGCCGGCTGCGGCGCCTGCCGAACACGCCCAGGCTGCCGGGCCTGCTGGCAAGAAAGAACCTGGCCTGTCGCGCCGTCTACTGGCCACCCTCGGTGGGGGTGTGCTGGTCCTGGCCGTGGCGGGCTACTGGTGGATGGGCTCACCCGAACAACTGGCCGTCGGCCCCGGGTCAACCGGTGGGTCGTCGATGGCGGGAACGGGTCCCGCCGGTGCGACCGGAGGGGCCGCACCGCATGACACATCGCAGGCGCAGATTGCCGACATGGTGGAACGCCTGTCGGCGAGGATGAAGGACTCACCGGAAGACGCCGAGGGCTGGGCGATGCTGGGTCGCTCGTACTCGGTTCTCGGGCGTCACCCGGAAGCCCTCGCAGCCTACGAAAAGGCCGTGAAGCTGCGCAAGGACGATGCCCAGTTGCTGGCCGACTACGCCGACTCGTTGGCCGTCAAAAACGACCGGCAACTGGCGGGTGAACCCATGAAGTGGGTGGAGGCCGCGCTCAAACTGGAACCGGGCAACTTCAAGGCGCTGGCGCTGGCAGGGACCGACGCGTTTGACCGCAAGGACTATGCGACAGCGGTGAAGCACTGGAGCAAGCTGGTGGAGAGCGCTCCGCCCGACAACAGTTTCGCCCAACAGATCCTGGGGGGCTTGAGCGAGGCGCGCCAGTTGGCCGGCATGCCTGCTCTGCCCGCAGCGGCACCAGCCCCGATGGCCTTGCCGGGCGCATCCGTGAGTGGCTCCATCACGCTGGCGCCGGGGTTGGCAGGCAAAGCCGCACCGGACGACACGCTCTTTGTCTTTGCCCGCGCGGCCGATGGGGCGCAGCGCATGCCACTGGCCATTTTGCGGCGTCAGGTCAAGGACTTGCCCTTGTCCTTTACCCTGGACGACAGTTCGTCCATGTCACCGGCTGCGCGGATTTCGGCAGTCAAGAGCGTGATCGTGAGTGCTCGCATCAGCAAGAGTGGCCAGGCCACGCCCGCACCTGGCGACCTGACCGGTCAGTCGGCGGCCGTGGACGTGGGTGCCACCGGTATCGCTATCGAAATCCGTGAAGAGGTGAAATGATCGCTACCTGGCTGGCTAGGCACTTCGCCATGATCTGAGGTACGCGTTGTGGAATTCTGGTATCTGTATCTGATCGGCCTGTTTCCGGTCATGTGGCTCTATCTGCGCCACCGCGCCAAGCGCCACGCCACGTACAAGGCCGAGCTCAAAGAGGCTCTGGAGCAGGGGCTCAACGAACCGCCTTCGCTGCACCCGGTGGTGGATCTTTCCCGCTGCATTGGTTCGGGTGGTTGTGCCAAGGCCTGTCCCGAAGAAGCGCTGGGGATCGTGAACGGCAAGGCGGTGCTGAAAAACGGTGCAGCCTGCATTGGCCATGGAGCCTGCATGGCGGCCTGTCCTGTGGAAGCGATATCGCTGGTGTTTGGCACCGAAAGACGCGGCATCGACATCCCCTTTGTCTCGCCGCAGTTCGAGACCAACGTGCCCGGCATTTTTGTCGCCGGCGAACTCGGTGGCATGGGCCTGATCCGCAAGGCAGCGGAACAAGGCCGCCAGGCCATGGATTTCATCAAGAAACGCAGCAATGGAAAAGGCGATCTTGACGTCGTGATCGTCGGCTGCGGGCCCGCGGGCTTGTCCGCAGGGCTTGCCGCCATGCACCACCGGTTGCGTTTCCGGCTCATTGAACAGGAAGACGATCTGGGCGGGTCGGTGTACCACTACCCCCGCAACAAGATCGCCATGACCGCCCCCGTGAAGCTGGCGCTGGTGGGCAAGATGCGTTTTGGCGAGGTGCAGAAGGAAAAATTGCTGGCGTTCTGGCAAGGGGTGGTCGAAAAAACCCAGTTGCCGATCTCTTTTCATGAGCGCATGGAAGACATCGAACCCCAGGGTGACGGGTTTCTGGTGAAGACCAGCCAGGGCCAATACGCCACGCGCAGTGTGCTGCTGGCGATCGGGCGGCGGGGCACGCCGCGCAAGCTCGGCGTACCTGGCGAGTCCTCGCCCAAGGTCGTCTACCGACTTATCGATCCGGCGCAGTACGATGGCCAGTCTGTGCTGGTCGTTGGGGGGGGCGACAGCGCCCTGGAAGCCGCTGTCGCTCTGGCTGCTCAACCGGGCACAGACGTCATCTTGTCCTACCGCAGTGCGGCATTCTCCCGGGTCAAGCAGAAAAACCGGCAACAACTTGAAGAACTGCAGGGCACCGGCAGCATCCGGGTGCTGTTGGGCTCCAACGTCAAGCAGGTGCTGGAGCGCGAGGTCGAAATTGAAGTGGACGGCGAGACGACGCGTTTCCCGAACGACATCGTGATCGTGTGTGCCGGAGGCGAATTGCCCACCCCGTTTCTGCGCAAACTGGGCATCCATTTCGAAACCAAGTACGGAACGGCATGAGAGGCCCTGGACGGCTGCATTCGCGCGCTGCTCTGTTGGCCCTCTGCGCTGGTTTGTCCGGCCACTTGGAGGCGGTTGCCGCAACCCGTTCAAATGAAAGAAACGGGGTGGTGTACGAGGCCCGGGTGACCCGTGTGTTCGATGGCGACACGCTGTGGGTCAAACCCCTGGAAGGCGGTCGGTACCGAAAGCTGCGGCTCGACAGCCTTGATGCCCCCGAAATCTGCCAGACCGGTGGGCGGGCGGCGCGCGATGCGCTGTCCGCGCGTGTGCTCCAGCGGGTGGTAACGGTGAACGAGCGCCACCGCGACCACTACGGGCGAGCCCTGGTGCACCTGACCCATCAGGGGGAAGATGTGGGCGCCTGGCTGGTCGTGCGAGGACACGCCTGGGCGTACCGCTGGCGCTACGGCGAGGGCGTTTACGCCGGAGAGGAACGCCAGGCCCGCGCGCAGAAAAAAGGCCTTTTTGCAGACCGGGATGCCGAAGTGCCGCGCGACTTCCGGCGTCGCCACGGACCGTGCCCTTTGCCCTGATCAGGTGAGCGCAGCAGAGCCGCAGACGGCGCACTGCGGGTGGCGGGGGAGGGCGATTTCGGTGAACGCCATGTCTCGCCCGTCGATCATCAGCAGACGCCCGGTCAGGCGCGAACCCAGGCCCGTGAGCAGCTTGAGCGCCTCGGCGGCCTGCAAGGTGCCGACGATGCCCACCAGCGGTGCGAACACCCCCATGGTGGCGCAGCGGGTTTCTTCCACATCGCTGCTTTCCGGAAAAACGCAGGCGTAGCAGGGCGAGGCCTCGTCCCGGGGGTCGTACACGCTGAGCTGGCCGTCCATGCGGATGGCCGCGCCCGAAACCAGCGGCTTGCGGTGCTTCACGCAGGCGCGGTTGATGGCATGGCGGGTGGCAAAGTTGTCTGTGCAGTCGATCACCACGTCGGCCGTGGGAACAAGCTCATCAAGCAGGGCAGCGTCGGCACGCTGCACCACCGGGATCACGTCGGGGTCGGGGTTGATGGCGCCGATGGCGGCGCGCACCGATTCGGCCTTGGGCGAGCCCACGCGGGCCAGGTTGTGGGCGATCTGGCGCTGCAGGTTGGTTTCGTCCACCACATCGTGGTCCACCACGGTGATGCGGCCGATGCCAGCGCTGCCCAGGTAGAGGGCCACCGGCGAACCCAGTCCGCCAGCGCCGATCACCAGGGCGTGCGAAGCCAGCAACCGCTCCTGGCCTTCGACGCCGAGTTCGTTGAGCAGGATGTGGCGCGAGTAGCGCAGGAGTTGCTGGTCGTCCAAAGGCACGGTCCCCGGAGGCTGGCTGGCGCAGGCCGCGCGCCTGCGATCAGTTTTCTTTCTTCTCGGGAGGCCGCGTGGTCTGGGTCTTGCTGACGATCACCGGCTGGCCCTTGAGCTGGTTGAGCGCCTGCTGGAGCTGGAAGTCCTTTTCGCTGCCGAATTCGGGGACCAGACGCTGCCCCGGGTTTTTCTTCGACTCTTCTTCCAGCCGCTTGCGGGCCACCTCGCGCTCCTGCTCGCGCAGCTGTTCGGCGGCGCGCTGGGCATCGGTCATGGGCGTTTCGGTGGCTTTGACCTCATTGCCGTTGCCGAGGTGTTTCTGCAGGTCGGCCTCACGGGTGCGCAGGGCAGCGAACACATTGCCTTCCAGCGTTTCGTCGACCATCACGTCCGGGACGATGCCCGTGGCCTGGATCGATTTGCCCGAGGGCGTGTAGTAGCGCGCGGTGGTGAGTTTCAGGCCGGTATCGGGCCCCAGGGGGCGCACGGTCTGCACCGAGCCCTTGCCAAAGGTCTGGCTGCCGAGGATTTTGGCCCGCTTGTGATCCTGCAGGGCGCCAGCGACGATTTCACTCGCCGAGGCGGAGCCTTCGTTGACGAGCACCACCAACGGCACGGTCTTCAGGAAGCCTTTGGTGTTTTCGCTCAGGCGCTTGATGGGGTCGGTGCCTCCGCGGCGCAGGTAATGTTGCGGAGCGGCCGTGTAGACCGATTTGCTGTCGGCCAGCTGGCCGTTGGTGGACACCACGGTCACGTTTTCCGGCAGGAAGGCGGCCGACAGGGCCACCGCCGCGTCCAGCAGACCACCCGGGTCGTTGCGCAGGTCCAGCACGACGCCCTTGAGCTTGGGGTCTTCCTTGTACAGCGCCTCGACCTTGCGGGAGAAGTCTTCGATCGTGCGGTCCTGGAACTGCGAAACGCGCACCCAGGCGTAACCTGGTTCGACCACCTTGGTCTTCACGCTCTGGGTCTTGATCTCCTCGCGCGTGATCGTCACCGGGAAGGTGCGGTTTTCATCCTTGCGGAAGATGGTGAGCAAGACCTTGGTGCGCGGCTCGCCGCGCATGAGCTTGACGGCGTCGTTGATGCTCAGACCCTTGACGGCGGTGTCGTCGATCTTGGTGATGAGGTCGCCCGACTTGAGACCGGCGCGGAAAGCAGGGGAGTCTTCAATCGGCGAAACCACCTTCACCAGACCGTCTTCCATGGTGATCTCGATGCCCACGCCGACAAAGCGGCCGCTGGTGCCCTCGCGGAATTCCTTGAAGGACTTCTTGTCGAAGTACTGGGAATGCGGGTCCAGGCTGGCGACCATGCCCGAGATGGCGTCGGAGATCAGCTGCTTTTCGTCCACAGGCTCCACATAGTCGGTCTTGACCATGCCGAACACCGCGGCGAGCTGCTGCAGCTCTTCCAGCGGGAGCGGCGTCAGCGTGTTGCGCGCGACGGCCTGCAGCTGCACCGTCGTGAGGGCCCCGGCGACGGCGCCGACCGCCACCCATCCCGCAATCTTCAACTTGTGACTCACTTGCTTGCCCATGGAAATACCTCAAAAAAGACGCCAGCGCGTCGGCAACAGCCCGACCACGCCGGCGGACCAATATACACCTTGGAGCACCGCCTGAAGATTCGGTTCCAGGCGCTTTTCAAGTACACCAATTCCATTTGCCTGAAGCAAACGGACCTTCCGATCAGGCTTTGCCCTGGCTGGCCACGGCGGCGGCGGCCCTGGCAGCGGCTTCGGCGTCACCCAGGTAGTAGGACTTGATCGGCTGGAGGCCGGCGTCCAGCTCGTAGACCAGCGGGATGCCGTTGGGGATGTTCAGGTTGACGATGTCGGCGTCGGAAATGCCGTCCAGGTACTTGACCATGGCGCGGATGCTGTTGCCGTGGGCGGCGATCACCACCCGTTTTCCGCTCTGGATGGTGGGGGCCAGCACCTGTTGCCAGAACGGCATGACACGCGCCACGGTGTCCTTGAGGCATTCGGTCAGGGGTACCTGCTCCGGCTGGAGGTCGGCGTAGCGGCGGTCGCTGCGTTCGCTGCGCGGGTCGCTGGCCTCGAGCGCGGGCGGCGGTGTGTCGTAGCTGCGGCGCCAGATGAGGACTTGTTCGTCGCCGAACTGTTTGGCCATGTCGGCCTTGTTCAGCCCCTGCAGGCCACCATAGTGGCGCTCATTGAGGCGCCAGTCTTTCACCACCGGCAGCCAGGTGCGGTCCATCTCGTCCAGACAGTAATTCAGGGTGTGGATCGCGCGCTTGAGCACCGAGGTGTAGGCGATGTCGAATTCGTATCCTTCGGCCTTGAGCAGCTTGCCGGCCGACATGGCCTGCGAGACGCCGGTGGGCGTGAGCTCGACGTCGGTCCAGCCGGTGAAGCGGTTTTCGAGGTTCCAGGTGGATTCGCCGTGGCGAATCAGGACGAGTTTGTGCATGGAGGGCAGGTGCGTAAAGGACAAATAGCGGTCCGGGACACCCCGGGCCAAAAGGGTCTGCCAGCGCGGGCCAGCCATACATTCTAAAATCTCAGGCTTAACTGAAAGGTCGTACCTGTGAGTTTCTTTCTCGAAAACTGGATGTTGATCGCCGTGGCGCTGACCTCGGGGGCCCTGCTGATGTGGCCGGCCTTGTCGGGCGGCGCGGGGGCCGGGTCGGTCAATGTCACCGAAGCGGTGCAGCTGATCAACCGCCAAAAAGCCGCTGTGGTTGATGTGTGTGGCTCGGACGAGTTCGCCGCCGGTCATGTGGCGGGAGCCAAAAACCTGCCGCTTGCCGAGCTGGAAGCCAAATTGCCCGGCATGGTGAAAAACAAGGCCACGCCGGTGATTCTGGTCTGCGCTTCGGGCATGCGTTCGCGCCGGGCGGTGGCGGTGGCCAAGAAGCTGGGCTACGAAAACGCCCACTCCCTTTCCGGGGGGCTGAGCGCCTGGCGCGCTGCCAGCATGCCGGTGGAGAAATGATCCCCCCTGCGCCGCTTCGCGTCTTCCCCCTCAGGGGGACCACGCCTTTGGCCCGGCGAAGCCGGTTCTTCGGCGTGTGCTGGATCAGGCACGCGTTGCTGTGAGGTTTTTTTGTGTGTAAGGAGCTTTGAATTGGCCCACGTCAAAATCTATTCCAGTGACTACTGCCCCTTTTGCAGCCGGGCCAAGGCCTTGCTGCAGAAGCGGGGGGTGACCGACTACGAAGAAATCGTGGTCGATGGCAAGTCCGATGTACGCACCCGCATGACCGAATTGACCGGGCGCACCAGCGTGCCGCAGATCTTCATCGGTGACCTGCATGTGGGGGGGTGCGACGACCTGCACGCGCTGGACGCCCGCGGCGGTCTGGTGCCGCTGCTGCAAGCCTGATGACGACCCCGGCCCGGTTTTCGGGCCTCCCGGCGCTGCTGAGATAATCGGCGCTGTACCCGCTGCGGGAACCTCATTCCCCGGCGGGTTTGTTTTTTTCCGACCTCCTGAAAGACCCTCATGGCCGACCAAGATCCCACCTTCCAGATCCAGCGCATCTACCTCAAGGAGGCTTCGCTGGAGCAGCCCAATTCGCCTTCCATCCTGCTGGAGCAGGAGCAGCCTTCGGTGGACATCCAGCTCGGCGTGGAAGCCAACCCGGCGGCCGACGGGGTGTACGAAATCTGCGTCACCGCCACCGTGACGACCAAGATCAAGGACAAGACGGTGTTCCTGGTCGAAGCCAAGCAGGCCGGCATCTTTGAGATCCGCAACCTGCCGCAGGAACAGATGGGCCCCATCATGGGCATCGCCTGCCCGCAGATCGTCTATCCCTACCTGCGTGGCAACGTGGCCGACCTGATCCAGCGCGCCGGCTTCCCGCCCGTGCACCTGGCCGAAATCAACTTCCAGGCCATGTACGAACAGCAGCAGGCCCAGGCCGGCGAAGACGCGCCGCGCATCGTCACGCAGTAAACCGGCGTTCCGCTGGCGAACCGCGCATGAACATCGTTGTTTTGGGTGCCGGCGCCTGGGGCACGGCACTGGCCATCAGTGCTGCGTGCCAGCCGCACCGTGTCAGTCTCTGGGCGCGTGACGCGCAGCAGGTGGCCGACATGCGGGTGACACGCGAAAACCAGCGTTACCTGCCCGGTATCGCGCTGCCGCCTTCGCTGGATGTGATGGGCACTGAGCTGGGCGATGCCGAGGCCTTGTGGGCCCATGCCGACCTCGTCGTGGTGGGCACGCCCATGGCGGCCCTGCGCGGCATGCTCGAACGCTTGCGCGGTGTGTCCGCGCCCGTGGCCTGGCTGTGCAAGGGGTTCGAAGCACCGCAAGGCGATGCGGCTCCGGGTCTGCTGGGCCATGAAATCCGTGCGCTGGTGGCGCCCGACCTGCGCGCTGGCGTGCTCAGTGGCCCCAGTTTTGCGCAGGAAGTCGCTCGTGGCCAGCCCACCGCACTGGTGGCCGCCAGCGAGCACCCCGGTGTGCGCGATGCGCTGGTGGCGGCTTTTCACAGCCCCACGCTCCGGGTCTATGCCAACGAAGACATCGTGGGGGTGGAAGTCGGCGGCGCGGTGAAGAACGTGCTGGCCATCGCCACCGGTCTTTGCGACGGGCTGAACCTCGGACTCAACGCGCGTGCCGCGCTGATCACCCGCGGTCTGGCCGAAATGACCCGTCTGGGGCAGGCGCTGGGGGCACGGACCGAAACCTTCATGGGCCTCTCGGGTCTGGGGGACCTGGTGCTCACGGCCACCGGCGATCTCTCACGCAACCGCAAGGTGGGTCAGTTGCTCGCGCAGGGCCTGAGCCTGCAGCAGGCGGTGGATTCGCTGGGACACGTGGCCGAGGGCGTTTACAGCGCACGCACCGTGGTGCAGCGCGCGCGGTTGCTGGGCGTGGACATGCCCATTTCGGCGGGTGTGGTGGCGCTGTTGGACGGCCAGCTGCAGCCTGCCCAGGCGGTGGCCGCGCTGATGGGGCGTGACCCGAAGGACGAGGCGCAGTAGGGCCGAGCGGTTTTGCCGTGACGCATCCGGCGCGAAGGGCTTGATCCAGAAACACCACAGAACCGGCTTTGCGGGGCTGCAGGTGTTGTCCCTCTCTCAGGGGGAAGCCGCGCAGCGGCGCAGGCGCGCGCTCTAAATCTCGAAGTTGTCGATCAATCGGGTGTTGCCCAGGCGCGCAGCGCCCAGCACCACAAGGGCGCCGGGGGTGATCGCGTCTGCCGCGGTGGGCAACTGCAGGTCCTGTCGGCGGCGAACCGTCAGGTAGTCGGGTTGCCAGCCGCGTGCCGCCAATGCCCTCATGGCCTTCTCTTCCAGCGTGGACTGGTGGCTGGGCAAACTCGCCGCAGCGGCCAAAGCGTCGCGCGCCAGACCCCGCAGTGCGAGCGACAGCTGCACCGCCTCGGCACGCTCGCTTTCGCTCAGATAGCCGTTGCGTGAACTCAGCGCCAGGCCGTCCGCAGCGCGCTGCGTTTCGCCGGCCACGATCTGAACCGGCAGGGCGAACTGCTGCACCATGCGGCGGATCACCATCTGCTGCTGGTAGTCTTTTTTGCCGAAGAGGGCATGACGAGGGCCCTTGGCTTCCGAGAACACGCACTGGAACAGCTTCATCACCACGGTGCAGACCCCGATGAAGAAACCGGGTCGGAAATGCCCTTCCAGGATGTCGGCCAGCTCGGACGGCGGCTGGATCTTGTAGCCCTGGGGGTCGGGATACAGCTCCTTTTCGGACGGCGCGAACACCACGTCGCAACCGGCTTGCTCCAGCCGGGCGCAATCGGCCTGCAAGGTGCGCGGATAGGTGTCGAAATCTTCGTGAGGCGCAAACTGCAGCCGGTTGACGAAGATGCTGGACACCGTCACATCACCCAGCGGCTGGGCCGTGCGAACCAGATCCAGATGGCCCTCGTGCAGGTTGCCCATGGTGGGCACGAAGGCGGGTGAGTTGTACGGGCGCAAAGCGGTGCGCAGGTCTTCGATGGTGTGGACGAGTCTCATAGGAATGCGGGGGGTCTAATCGAGGGGCGCCGCGGAACCGGCTTCGCCGGGCCGCCAGCGCCGCCCCCTGGAGGGGGTAGCGCCGCAGGCGCTGCGGGGGTGGGCCTGATCTACCAGGCGTGCAGGCTGTCGTCCGGGAAGCTGCCGTCCTTCACGGCCGCCACGTACGCGGCCATGGCATCGCGCACGCTGCTGGCGCCTTCCATGAAATTGCGCACGAACTTCGGGTTCTTGCCGAGGTTGATGCCCAGCATGTCGTGCATCACCAGCACCTGGCCGGCTGTGCCCTTGCCGGCGCCGATGCCGATGGTGTGGCAGGTCTTGAGTTCGGTCGTGATCTCGGTCGACAGGGCCGCGGGGACCATCTCCAGCACCAGCATGGTGGCGCCAGCGTCCTGCAGATCGATGGCGTGGCGGCGCAGTTGCAGCGCGGCGGCGTCGCCCCGGCCCTGCACGCGGTAGCCGCCGAGCGCGTGCACGGTCTGTGGCGTCAGGCCCAGGTGGGCGCAGACCGGGATGCCACGCTCCACCAGAAAACGCACGGTGTCGGCGGTCCAGCCACCGCCTTCGAGCTTGACCATGTGGGCACCGGCGTGCATCAACACGGCGGCGCTGCGCAGGGCCTGCTCTTTTGACTCGTGGTAGCTGCCAAAGGGCAGGTCGCCAATCACCCAGGCGGTGGCCTGAACGCGCTGCAGGCCGCGCACCACGCTCTCGGTGTGGTAACGCATGGTGTCCAGCGTGACACCGGTGGTGCTGGACAGGCCCTGGCAGACCATGCCCAGCGAGTCGCCCACCAGAATGCACTCCACGCCAGCGGCATCGGCCACGGCGGCAAAGGTGGCGTCGTAGGCCGTGAGCATGGTGATCTTTTCCCCCCGCTCGCGCATCTCCTGCAGCCGTGGCAGGCTGACCGGCTTGCGCTGCGGCATGGGCGAAGCCGACGGCAGGGTGCCGTAGGGCGTGCCGCTGGTCGGCGCGGCGGATTTTGGTGGACTCATGGGGATCGCCTTTGCGTGGGCTTTGGATGGGGGGCACTATATGCGATCCCGTTATGCTTGCAACCCATGAAACACCTCTCTGAATTCACGGCGGCCGATCTGGCCGAACTGGCGGGCGCCGATGTGGCCCGCGCGCTGGCCGAGGACGTGGCCAGCGGGGACCTCACCGCGGCGCTGGTGGACCCCTCGCGGCGCGCCCATGCGCGCATCCTCGCGCGTGAGCCGGCCGTGATCTGCGGCGCACCCTGGGTGGAAGCGGCCGTGCTGGCCTGTGACCCCAAGGCCCGCCTGACCTGGCACGTGGCGGAGGGCCAGCGCTGCGTGGCCGACCAGGTGGTGCTGGAGATCACCGGCAACGCCCAGGCCCTGCTGACCGCCGAGCGCACCGCGCTCAACTTCCTGCAACTGCTCTCGGCCGTGGCCACCAAGACGGCGGTGTTCGTCGATGCCGTTCAGGGCACGCGCGCGGCCATCGTGGACACGCGAAAGACCATCCCGGGGCTGCGTCTGGCGCAAAAGTACGCGGTGAAAACGGGCGGCGGCGTCAACCACCGCATTGGGCTCTACGACGCGGTGCTCATCAAGGAAAACCACATCGCTGCCGCGGGTGGTGTCGAGGCCGTGTTGAAGCGCGTGCAGGAAACGGCACCCCAGGCGCGTTTTGTCGAGATCGAGGTCGAGACCCTGGCACAGCTGGACGAAGCGCTGACCTGCGGCGCCCAGATGGTCCTGCTCGACAACATGGACATCCCCACCCTGCAGGAAGCCGTGCGCCGCAACGCGGGCCGCGCCATCCTGGAGATTTCGGGCGGCGTGAACCTGCAGACGGTGCGCGCCCTTGCAGAAACCGGGGTGGACCGCATATCCATTGGTGCGCTGACCAAGGACGTGAAAGCGATCGATTTCTCGATGCGGATGGAGCAACTGACATGAGCAACGAAGCCATCATCGATGTCGAATACGAACAGCCGGCCTGCCCGACGAAACACGCCTGGGCGCGTGTACCGGTCGAGCCCGGTCCGCAACAGCGCGCCGAACTCAAGGACAAGATTCGCGGCCTGCTGAAGGAGCGCAACGCGGTCATGGTGTCTCACTACTACGTGCACCCCGACCTGCAGGACCTGGCGGTCGAGACCGGCGGCATCGTCAGCGACTCGCTGGAAATGGCGCGTTTCGGTCGCGACCATGCGGCGCAGACGCTGGTGGTCTCTGGCGTGCGTTTCATGGGCGAAACCGCCAAGATCCTGAGCCCGGAAAAGACCGTGCTGATGCCCGATCTGGACGCCAACTGCTCGCTCGACCTGGGGTGCCCGATCGACGAATTCAGCGCTTTCTGCGATGCCCACCCCGACAGAACCGTGGTGGTCTACGCCAACACCAGCGCCGCGGTGAAGGCGCGTTCTGACTGGCTGGTCACGTCCAGCTGCGCGCTCGACATCGTCAAGGCACTCAAGGACAAGGGCCACAAGATTCTGTGGGCGCCCGACAAGCACCTGGGCGGCTACATCCAGCGCGAAACCGGTGCCGACATGCTGATGTGGAACGGCTCGTGCATCGTGCATGACGAGTTCAAGGCCTTCGAGCTGGAAGCGTTGAAGAAGGAACACCCCAAGGCCAAGGTGCTGGTGCACCCGGAAAGCCCGGCCGACGTGGTGGCGCTGGCCGATGCGGTGGGATCGACTTCCGGCATCCTGAAGGCGGCGCACGAGATGGATGCCCACGAGTTCATCGTCGCCACCGACAACGGCATGATGCACATGCTGCGCCAGCAGAACCCGGGCAAGGTGTTCATCGAGGCGCCCACCGCCGGCAACAGCGCCACCTGCAAGAGCTGCGCGCACTGCCCCTGGATGGCCATGAATGGCTTGGCCGGCGTGGCTCAGGTGCTGGAAAAAGGCCTGAACCAGATCCACGTGGACCCGGCGCTGATCCCGCGTGCCCGGCTGCCGATCGACCGCATGCTGGCGTTCACCGCTGCGCACCGGGCTGGTCAGGACGCCGGGGCGCTGGTGCCGAACATCGGCGCGGCATAAGAAGCCTCCCCCGCCGCGCTGTGCGCGACCCCCTCAAAGGGGCGGCACTGGCCGTCCGGCAGAGCCGGCCCGGCGGTGCCTCCCGGTTGCGCCGTTTCGCGCGTTGCGGGTGTGAAGTCACTCAGACGCAAAAAAGCCCGCTCGCGGCGGGCTTTTTCAGGTGCGCCTGAAGCTCAGAGCGGCACTTTCTTGAGCATCTCGATGCCGATCTTGCCTTCAGCGATTTCACGCAGCGCGGTCACGCCGGGCTTGTTCTTGCTCTCGATCTTGGGGGCATGGCCTTGGCTGAGCATGCGGGCACGGTAGGTGGCGGCCAGCACGAGCTGAAAGCGGTTGGGGATCTTTTCCAGACAGTCTTCGACGGTGATGCGTGCCATGTGCGGGCCTCGGTAGTGTGCGGTGAGTCAGTGGATGTTGAGCGCTTTGAAGGTATCGCTGCGGGCGATACGCTGGGCGGCGAACTTGAGCCGCTGGGCATGGACGATGGCCTTGAGGTCAAACAGGGCCCGCTCGAACAACTCGTTGATTATAACGAAGTCGAATTCCCGCGCGTGCATCATCTCCGACGCGGCATTCTGCAGCCGCAGCTCGATGACTTCGGCGCTGTCCTCGGCGCGCCGCTCCAGGCGTGATCGCAGTTCTTCCCAGCTCGGCGGCAAGATGAAGATCAGCACCGCGTTGGGAAAGATGCGTTTGACCTGGATCGCGCCCTGGAAGTCGATCTCCAGCACCACGTCGGCCCCCTGGGCCATGCGCTGCTCGATCGCCTGTTTGGACGTGCCGTAGCGGTTGCCATGCACCATGGCCCATTCCAGGAAAGCGCCCTGGATGACCATCTGGTCAAAGGTTTCCCGGGCCACAAAGTAGTACTCGCGCCCATGCAGCTCCTGGCCACGCGGGGGGCGGGTGGTGTGCGAGACCGAGGGCACGACGCGGGAGTCCAGCTCCATCAGCGCCTTGACCAGACTGGATTTGCCAGCCCCGCTGGGGGCTGCGACGACGAACAGGTTGCCTGGGTATTCCATACGGTCATTCAATGTTCTGGACCTGTTCGCGCATCTGTTCGATGAGCACCTTCATGTCCACGGAAATGCGGGTGAGTTCCAGGCTCGACGATTTGGAGCCCATGGTGTTGGCTTCGCGGTGCAGTTCCTGGATCAGGAAGTCCAGGCGTTTGCCCACATCGCTGCCCTTCTTGATCAGGCGCTCGATTTCCACCAGGTGCGAGTCCAGTCGGGTCAGTTCTTCGGCCACATCGATACGGATCGCGAAGGCGGTGGCTTCGGTCAGCGCGCGATCCTGTGCGGCCTCGCTGGTGAGGGTGTTGCTGGTGCCACCGGCGGCGGCGCTCGCGCCCAGCGCTTCGTTCCAGCGGTCGATGAAACGCTGCCGCTGTTGCGCGACCAGCTGGGGAATCAGGGGCTGGGCGTCTTTGGCGAGCTGGCGCAGCTGTTTGAGCCGGTCCAGCAGCATGGCCGCCAGACGCTGTCCTTCGCGTTCGCGCGCGGTGAGCAGTTTGTCCAGGCCCGTCTGGGCCAGCGCGAGCAGGGTTTCGTGCAGTTCGCCGGGGTTGCCGGCCTGGCGCGTGGTCAGTTGCAGCACCTCGGCCACCGACAGGGGGGCGGCGGTGGGCAGCCAGGCACGGATGTTGTCCTGCAGGCTCACCAGCTTTTGCAGCTCCGGTGCATGGGGTGCACGCGGTCCGGCGTCGGTGCGGCCCTCAACCCAGGCCCGCACCTCCACCTTGCCGCGCTTGAGTGCGGCGCCCAGCAGTTCGCGCAGCGCGGGTTCGGTGCCGCGCAGGTCGTCGGCGAGTTTGAAAGTCAGGTCGAGAAAGCGGCTGTTGACCGAGCGAATTTCGATGCCAAGCCCCGGTCGGGCGTCGCGCGGGGACTCGCTGGCATTCGTGGCTGCGGCCCCGCCGGTTTGGGCCGTGGC
Organism: Burkholderiales bacterium GWF1_66_17; assembly: GCA_001770705.1. Taxonomy (GTDB): domain Bacteria; phylum Pseudomonadota; class Gammaproteobacteria; order Burkholderiales; family Burkholderiaceae_C; genus Hydrogenophaga. The sequence continues at coordinate 42,309 of MERT01000024.1, forward strand.
GTAGCCGGTCATGCTGTAAACTGCCATTGAACTGTGTCCCATCAGGTTGAGTGGTCCAAAACGAGGCGTTCCGGAACCCATCCGAATTATGTCAAAGGTCAAACCCGCACCGCTGCCACCGGACACCGTGATCGGCGGATACCGTATCGTGCGCAAGCTGGCCGCCGGTGGTTTCGGCGTGGTCTACCTGGCTGTGGACACCGAAGGGCAGCAGGTCGCGGTCAAGGAATACCTGCCATCCTCGCTGGCCACACGCGGCCCGGGTGAACTGCTGCCGCAGGTGCAGCCCGAAAAACTCTCGTTGTACCGGCTCGGGCTCAAGAGCTTCTTTGAAGAAGGCCGCGCGCTGGCGCAGATCTCCCACCAGTCGGTGGTGAGCGTGCTCAACTTCTTCCGCGAAAACGAGACCGTCTACATGGTCATGAACTACCTGGAGGGCGCGTCCCTGCAGGAGTTCATCATCACGGCGCGCGAACTCAAGCGCCAGAAGGTGTTCCGCGAGTCCACCATCCGTTCGCTGTACGACGAGGTGCTGCGCGGCCTGCGCATCGTGCACCAGCACAAGATGCTGCACCTCGACATCAAGCCGGCCAACATCTTCGTGACCGATGACAACCGTTCGGTGCTGATCGACTTCGGCGCGGCGCGCGAGGTGCTGAGCAAGGAAGGCAACTTCATCCGCCCGATGTACACGCCCGGTTTCGCGGCGCCCGAGATGTACCGCCGCGATTCGAGCATGGGCCCCTGGACCGACATCTACGCCATCGGTGCCTGCATCTACGCCAGCATGCAGGGCTACCCGCCCAACGACGCCCCGCAACGGCTGGAAAAAGACCGGCTGTCGCTGGCGCTCTCGCGTCTGCGCGGTGTCTACTCCGACAACCTGATCGAGGTGGTGGAGTGGTGCATGTCGCTCGATCCGCTGTCGCGTCCGCAATCGGTGTTCGCCCTGCAAAAAGAGCTGAGCCGGGAGACTGAGCGCAGTTACACCAAGCTGACGGTGGCCGAGAAGATGCGCCTGCAGTTTGACAACATTGTTTCGGACAAGAAGTCGCCACGCAAATCCACCGCCGCCGGGACCAAGTTCCGATGAAGTTTTCGGTCTACCAGATCAGTCGGCAGGGCGGTCGCGAGCGCAACGAGGACCGCATGGGCTACGCGTACACGCGCGAGTCCGGGCTGTTCGTGCTGGCCGATGGCATGGGTGGACATCCCGAGGGCGCGATGGCTGCCCAGCTGGCGCTGCAGACCTTTTCGGCCTATTTCCAGAAAGCCGCCAACCCCACGGTGCGCGAAGTGCCGGATTTCCTCTCCAGCGCCGTGATGGCGGCACACCACCAGATCATTCGCTACGCTGCTGAAAAAGGCATGCTCGACACGCCCCGCACCACGCTCGTGGCGGCCGTGATGGAGCGTGGCAACATGCACTGGGTGCACTGTGGCGACTCCCGCCTGTACCTCGTGCGCAATGGCGAGTTGCTGACGCGCACGCGGGACCACTCCTATATGGAGCAGCAGGCCCACCTCGGCAAAGCCACTCAGCACATCAACCGCAACATCCTCTTCACCTGTCTGGGGTCGCCCGCGAAGCCGGTGTTCGACCTGTCGGGGCCGGTTCAGCTCCAGCAGGGTGATCGTGTGTTGCTCTGCTCGGACGGTCTCTGGGGCACGGTGAAGGATTTCGAGATCGCCGCCGAACTGGCCCGCAATCCGCTGGAACAGGCGGTGCCCGAGCTGGTGGAAATGGCGCTCAAGCGCGGAGGGCCGCGCTGCGACAACGTCACCGTGCTGGCCATGGAGTGGGAGACCGCCGACGAATTCCAGACCACGCGGGTGTCGACCGAAGACATCGAAGAAGGCGTGTTCGCCTCCACCATCCAGTCGGGCGTGGCCGACCCGACCATCGAAGACCTGGACGACGAGGCGATCGAAAAGTCGATCGCCGAAATCAACGAAGCGATCCGGCGCACCGCCGAACGCAACTCCTGAAAGCAATCCATGACAGATTTCATTCGACCCGGCCAACGGGCCGCCGATGCCCTGCGCCCGGTGCGCATCACCCGGGGCTTCACCATCCACGCCGAGGGTTCGGTGCTGATCGAGTTTGGTGACACCAAGGTGCTGTGCACCGCGTCGGTGGAAGAAAAAGTGCCGCCGCACAAACGCGGCAGCGGCGAAGGCTGGGTGACGGCCGAATACGGCATGCTGCCGCGCGCCACCCACACCCGCAGCGACCGCGAAGCCGCCAAGGGCAAGCAGAGCGGGCGCACGCAGGAGATCCAGCGCCTGATCGGCCGTTCGCTGCGCGCGGTGTTCGACCTGAAGGCGCTGGGCGAGCGCACCATTTCGCTCGACTGCGACGTGCTGCAGGCCGACGGTGGCACGCGCACCGCCAGCATCACCGGCGCCTTCGTCGCCGCGCACGATGCGGTGAGCCAGCTGCTGGCCGAAGGCAAGATCGCGGCTTCACCGATCCGGGACCATGTGGCCGCCATTTCGGTCGGCATCCTGCAGGGCCAGCCACTGCTCGACCTGGAGTACGTGGAAGACTCGGCCTGCGACACCGACATGAACGTGGTGATGACCGGCGCCGGCCACTTTGTGGAGGTGCAGGGCACGGCCGAAGGCGTGGCGTTCAGCCGCAAGGAAATGGACGCCTTGCTGGCCCTGGCCGAAAAAGGCGTGGCCGAGCTGGTGGCCCTGCAGAAGCAGAGCCTCGGCCTGGTCTGAGGATCCGGGATGAAGCTCGTCCTCGCGTCCAACAACACAGGCAAGCTCGCCGAGCTGCAGGCGCTGTTCGCGCCGCTGGGGGTGGAGCTGGTGCGCCAGGCCGAACTGGGCATTCCCGAAGCGCCCGAGCCGCACCGCACCTTCATCGAGAACGCGCTGGCCAAGGCGCGCCACGCGGCGCAGGTCAGCGGCCTGCCCGCGCTCGCCGACGACGCTGGCCTGTGCGTGGAAGCCTTCGGCGGCCTGCCGGGTGTGGACACCGCCTACTACGCGACGCAGTTCGGTTACGAGAAGGGTGACGCCAACAACGTGCGCGCCTTGCTGGAACAGATGGCCCAGGTGCACGACCGCCGCGCTGCGCTGGTCAGCACTTTGGTCGCGGTGCGCAGCGCCGACGATCCCGAACCGCTGGTGGCCAGCGGCCGGGCGCCGGGGCTCATCACGCGCGAGCCCGTCGGTGACAACGGTTTCGGCTTTGACCCGGTGATGTTTTTGCCGCAGTTCGGTTGCACTTTTGCCCAGCTGAGCGACGAGAAGAAAAACGCCAACAGCCACCGTGGCAAGGCGGCGCAACAGATGCTGAACCTGATGCGTGAACGCTGGTTCGCGCCCCAGGCGGACACATGAGCGCCGCTCGGCCGCTCCGAAGGCGCTCAGCCCCGCAGTGCGCAGCACGGAGGGAAGTCCAGTGAACACACCCAGAGAGGTTAGGGTGGCGCTGCCCGGCGCAGCCGGCAGCCGTCCACCGGAAGGCCCGCACTGGAGCGACATCCACCACTGGATGCGCCCCGGCACGCTGCAACTGCAGGGCCTGCCACCGCTTTCGCTCTACATCCACCTGCCCTGGTGCCTGAAGAAGTGCCCCTATTGCGACTTCAACTCGCACGAGTGGAGCGCCACCAGCGCGCCCGGTCAGGCGCTGCCCGAACAGGCTTACCTGGACGCGCTGCGTGCCGATCTGGAAGCCGCATTGCCGCTGATCTGGGGCCGTTCGGTGCACAGCGTCTTCATCGGCGGCGGCACACCCAGCCTTTTTTCGCCCGAGGCCATCGACCGCCTGCTGGGCGACGTGCGTGCGCTGCTGCGGCTGGACGCCGACGCCGAGATCACGCTGGAAGCCAACCCGGGCACCTTTGAGAAGGACCGCTTCCGCGCATTCCGCCAGGCCGGTGTCACCCGCCTGTCCATCGGTGTGCAGAGCTTCAACGACGAGCACCTGAAGGCGTTGGGCCGGGTGCACGACCGGGCGCAGGCGATCGCCGCGGTGGAAGAGGCGGCGTTGGCCTTCGACACCTTCAACCTGGACATCATGTACGCGTTGCCGGGGCAGACGCTGGCCGACTGCGAAACGGACATGCGCACCGCGCTGGCGTTTGCGCCACCGCACATCTCGATCTACCACCTGACCATCGAGCCCAACACCGTGTTCGCCAAGTTCCCGCCGCGGGTGCCCGAAGACGACGACGCCTACGCCATGCTCGACCGCATCACCGAGCTGACGGCTGAGCAGGGGCTGGCGCGCTACGAGGTCTCGGCCTACGCGCGCGAAGGCCACCGCTGCTGGCACAACCTCAACTACTGGCAGTTCGGCGACTACCTCGGCATCGGCGCCGGGGCCCACAGCAAGCTCAGCTTTGCCCACCGCGTGGTGCGCCAGGTGCGTGCACGCGAACCGCGTCTCTACATGGACAAGGCGCGCGCGGGCGATGCGGTGGTGAGCGTGGAAGAAGTGGCGCGGCGCGATCTGCCTTTTGAATACATGCTCAACGCGCTGCGCCTGCGGCACGGTTTTGAACTGCAGGACTTCTCGGCACGCACCGGTCTGCCGCTTTCCAGCGTGGCCGCGTCGCTGGACGAGGGCGTGCAGCGCGGCTGGCTGGTGGTGGCGGATGGCTGGGTCCGGCCGACCGAACGCGGCTTCGATTTTCTCAGCGATCTGCAGTCGCTGTTCCTGCCCGGTTGATACGGCTTCGCCTTCAAACGTATAACTGTGTTGGTTCGCCTTGCCGTGCAATGGCACTGTCTGCGGCTCCCGCCTTTTCTACGCTCGAATGCAAAACCGTACAAGAATCGGCTCAGTCCCGCAGCCCGCCGCAGGCCTGTAGGATCGTGCGCACCTTGTGCTCTGACAGCGGGCTGGTCAGCGTGCCGGCCCATTTCAGGCCATAGCCGTCCACCAGCCGTTCGGCGGTGTCCTGCATCTGGTGGTCGAAATGGCCGATCAGCGCCACGTGGCCCTTGAACCGCCATTGCCGCAGGTGCTGGATCAGCTCGGCGCCGTTCATGCCCGGCATGTGCAGGTCCAGCAACAGCAGCACCTGCGAGGTGTCGAGCTCTTCCAGCCGCTGCTGCAGCTCGCTGGCTTCGGTGAAGCGCTCGACCCGCGGCGCACCGGCCTGGGCCAGCCGTGTCGCCAGTTCGTTCAGGTGGACCGGATCGTCGTCGATGCACAGCACATGGGTCAGTGGCGCTGTCTGCACCGCGGATTCCAGTCGTCTGAAATGCTGGCGCACCGATGCGATGGATTCGACCAGGCTGGGGACCAGCCGGGCCATGCCCGCCGCATCGCCCACTTGCCCCAGCGTCTCGATCTGGTCCAGCAGCTGCGCCAGACCCACCGCACCGACGAGGCGGCTGGACGATTTGATGCGGTGCGCCGTGAAGCCCGCGCTGGCGCTGTCCTCGCGCGCCGCCGCATCCTGGATCTCGGTCAGGGCCCGGTCCAGGCTGGCGAGGTAGCGGCTGCGCATGTCCTGCAGGATTTCGGGGTCGGCCCCGAGCACACGCTGCAGCGCGTGCTCGTCGAATCCGTTCCATCCCGCGGCGACGGGTTCCGGTTGCGTCTCCGGCCGTTGCGCCTGAGACCCCGCTGGTGCCGGCAACCGGACCACTTCCAGCCACCGGTGCAGCATGGTTTCGAGCTTGGGCAGCGACACCGGCTTGGTGAGGTAGTCGTCCATGCCGACCGCCCGGCAGCGGTGGACTTCGCTGTGCATCGCGTTCGCGGTCAGCGCGATGATGGGCATACGGTGCCCGACCGCTTCTTCCTTGCGGATGGCCTCGGTGAGTCCGATGCCGCTGAGGCCCGGCATCTGCAGGTCGGTCAGCAGCAGGCAGAAGTGGTCTGGCTGCTGCCGCCAGAGCGCCAGCGCCTCCTGGCCATCGCCCGTGAAAACGGGGTCCAGGCCCAGCAGCTCCAGCTGGTAGCGCAACACCCGCTGGTTGATCTCGTTGTCTTCGGCCACCAGAATGGCGCGCCCCTGGCAGGCGGCCACCAGGCCCCAGTCGGCCGGGTGCCGCTCCCGCTCGGGGCTTACGACGCCGTGGGCCGGCACCAGCACCCGGCCCGCCGCCATGGCCACGGCCACCAGCAGGTCCTTGCGGCGTAGGCCGATGACCGACAGGTTGGCCTGACCCGGGGCCTGGGAAACCGGTTCCGTGCGGGGCTTCTGATGCATCACGACCTGGCCTTCGGACCGGCCGGAGGCTTCTGCGGTGGAACGGTGGAGCACCTGGTGTCCGGCGGGTGCGATCACCACCCGGGCTTCGCCCTCCTGTTCGGGCCAGGCGGCTGCATCGTCGGTGCTGTCTACCAGGCTGACCCGGGCACCCGCGGCGCTGAGGTAGGCCGCCCAGTCGTCGCGGATGTCGGCGTCGTCCAGCACCAGCAGGGCGTGGATGCCGACCAGCTCGCTGCTGATGGCCGAATTCACCGCCGAAGCCGGCTTGAGCGGCAGGTCGACTGTGAAGGTGGCGCCTGCGTCGGGCTGGCTGCGCACGCTGATGCTCCCGCCCATGGCGCTGACCAGCCGGTGCGAGATGGCCAGGCCCAGACCCGTGCCGCCGTAGTTGCGCGTGGTGGAGGCCTCGCCTTGTATGAAAGGCTTGAACACCAGGCGTTGCACTTCGTCGGTCATGCCGATGCCGTTGTCGGCCACCTCCAGGCGCACCGAGTCGCCCACGGGTGTGGCGCGCACGGTGACCCGGCCCGGCCGGTTCAAGCCGGCCGAAAACTTGATGGCATTGCCCACCAGGTTGAGCAGGATCTGGCGCACGCGGTTGCCGTCGCCCAGCATCAGGTCGGGCAGGCGCGGGTCGGCGAAGGCGTGCAGACGCACGCCACGCCCGGCGGCGACGGTGCTCAGGGGCGCACAGGAGCGGCCGACCACGCTGCGGATCGCAAACGGCGCTTCCTCCAGCACGAGCCGTCCGGCCTCGATCTTCGAAAAATCCAGGATGTCGTCGATGATCGCGAGCAGCGCCGCGGCCGATTCGTTGATGGTCTCCACCATCTCCTGCTGAGCGGGCGACAGCGGGGTCTGCATCAGCACGTCGGCCACACCCATCACGCCGTTCATGGGTGTGCGGATTTCGTGGCTCATGGTGGCAAGGAAGGCGCTCTTGGCGGCGTTGGCCGCCTCGGCCGACAGCCGGGCTTTCTCCAGTTCGACGGTGCGCTGGGTGACGAGTTCTTCGAGGTGGTAGCGGTAGCGGGTCAGGTCCTCGCTCATGCGCCGCTTGTCCGTGATGTCTTCCTTCACCGCCAGGTAGTGGGTGACGCGGCCGCCCGGGTCGCGCACTGGCGTGATCACGGCGAATTCGATGTAGTGGGAGCCGTCCTTGCGGCGGTTGTTGAAGAAGCCGCGCCAGGGCTTGCCCGCGCTGAGCGCCGCCCAGAGCTTGCGGTAACGCGCGCCCGGCGTCAGGCCCGATTGCAGGATGCGGGAGTTTTTCCCCATCAGCTCGTCACACGAATAGCCCGAGGTGGCCACCATGGCCTTGTTCACGTATTCGATGTTGGCCGCGATGTCGGTGATGACGATGGACGCCGTGGCCTGCTCGGCCGCCATGGCGAGTTTGCTCAGCCAGCCGGCTTCTTCGCGCGGTTGGATGGTGTTGCGCACCTGGTCGGTCACGTCGGTCATCAGGCCCTGGATCACGGGATCGACGTCGTCACCGGAAGGCCGCACGATGCGGATCGCGTCGTGGTAGTGGCGCCAGTCGCCGGCCGCATTGCGGATGCGGTACTGGAGTTCAAAGCTCGGCCGGTTTTTCAGCCCGTCGGTGAGTTCGGCGAGCACGCGCGCGCAGTCGTCCGGGTGCAGCGCCTGCATCCAGGCCTCGGGCCGGGCCATCCATTCCTCGGGCGTGTAGCCCAGTTCGCGGACACGGGAGCTGACATACAGGGTCGAACTCGCCTCGTCCATCACGGCCCGGTAGACGATGCCGGGCATCTGCTCGGCGAGCTCGCGGAACTCGCGCGCACGGGCATCAAGCTGGAGGCGTTCGCGCAGCCCGAGCAGCCAGTGCTCCACGGTCGTGCGCAGCTCCAGCAGCATCTCGCGCTCGATGTCGCTCAGGGTGCGCGGCTCGGCCCCGAACAGGCAGAGCACACCGATGCTGTGGCCGTCCACGCGCACGGGCGCACCCACGAAGAGGCGCGGCGTGGCGGACGCTGGCTCACCCGACAGCAGGGTGCTCCCGGTGTCGGTGAGCACCAGCACATCGTCGCACGCAGCCACCTGCGCGGCGAAGGCGGCGCCACAGCTTTCGGGCACGCTGTCCAGTCCGTACGACGCCTTGATCCAGTGCTGGTCGCCATCCATCAGGCAGACCGCCGCCCGCGTGCACCGCAACGTGAGCGCGGCCACTTTCAGCAGGGACTGGATGGTGGGGTCGGACGAGGTGTCCAGGGTGGCCAGGGAGCGGAGCGTCTGGATGCGGGCCAGCTCGACGGAGGCAGGGTGCAAAAAAGGCATGGTGACGGGCAGGGTGGGCGGGTCCGTTTGTTCGATTTCAGCGCGCAGGGATCAACCGCCCCTGTCCTGCTGACGTTGCCCGATCTTTGTCGGCCCGACGCGTCCGGTCTGTAGGGAGTTATGGACGACAGGCGACACGCCGGGAGGAACCCGTGAACAACCGCACGGGCCATGGTGCTGCGCGGGGGACGCCGGTGTGGGCCGGGCCCATGGACAATGCCGGCATGGCCATCCCGATCAACTCCGATGTGATTCACACCCCGCCTCTGGCGTCTGCCACCGTGATGGTGGTGCGCGACGGGCCCGCCGGGCTGGAGGTGCTGCTGGTGCGCCGGCACGGCAACTCGGGTGTGCTGGGTGGCGTGCACGTGTTTCCGGGCGGCAAGCTCGATGCGGCCGACCGGCAGGTGGACCCCGCTGCGCTGGACCGCACGGCGGCCGAGCTGTTGAGCGCCCTGGCCGAACCCGGGCTGGATCCGGACACCGCGGTGGGGCTGCACCTGGCCGCGCTGCGCGAGACCTTTGAAGAATGCAGCCTGTTGCTGGGCCTGCACGCATCACTTTCAGCCGGTTGCGATGGGGCGCGGTTGGCCGCCCAGGTGCGTGAGCACACGCTCACGGGTCTGGCCTTTGCCGCTGCCGTGCAGCGCCTGGGCCAGCCGCTGGCGGTGTCGAGCCTGTTGCCGTGGTCGCGCTGGGTCACGCCGCGCCAGCCTTCGGTGACCAGCAAGCGCTTTGACACGCGGTTTTTCGTGGCCCCGGCCCCGGCGGGCCAGGACGCCAGCCACTGCACCTTTGAAGCCACCGAAGCGGTCTGGCTGTCCCCGCGCGCTGCGCTGGAGCGCTACTGGGCGGGCGAGATCGACCTGGCGCCGCCGCAGATCATGAGCCTCTGCCAGCTCGGCCGCCTGGCCGGTGTGGCCCAGGTGCAGGCCGTGGCGCGCAGCCGGCCGCCCGCGCTGATCGAGCCCGAACCCTTCGATCAAGACGGCTGCCGCGTGATCTGCTACCCCGGCGATCCGCGGCACAGCCGCCGCGAGCCGGTGTGGGACGGGCCGACCCGCCTGACCTACCGCAACCAGCGCTTCGAGGCCGACGGCGGGTTGGCGGCATTGTTGGGCTGAGGTCTATCCGTTCAGCACCCCAAACCGGTAACGCGTCTGCGCGCGGTAGGGCCGCTCGGTCGTGACGCGGTTGAACGGGAAACCCGGGCAGTTGGGGGCGTTGGGAAACTGCTGGGGCTCCAGGCAGAGCCCGCTGCGCGGCCGGTGGACCACACCCCGTTTGCCGATGTCGGCCACCCCACCCGTGCCGAGCTGGCCCGCGGTGTACACCTGCAGCACCGGTTCGGTGGTCCAGACCTCCAGCGTGCGGCCGCTGGCTTCGCTGTCGGCGCGGGCACACAGGCGCAGGCTGGTGGTGTGGGGGTCGGTGTCGATCACGTAGCTGTGGTCGATGTCGGGCAGCTTGCCCAGCGTCTGCGGGGTGCGCAGGTCCAGCGGGTGGTCGCGCAGCGGCGTGCGCTCGCCGGTGGGGATGTTGTCGGCGTCGGTGGCGAGCAGCTGGCTGGCGCGCACTTCCAGCCGGTGGCCGTCGATGCGCGCATGGCCGGGGCCGTCGAGGTTGAAGAACGCATGGCAGGTGAAGCTCGCCGGCCCGTGGCCTTCGACCGCGGTGGCTTCGTGTTCGATCACCAGCTCGTTGTGCTCGGTCAGCCGGTAGGTCAGGCGCAGGGCCAGCGCGCCGGGGAAACCGTCGTCGGCGGTCTCGAAGCGGTGCTGCAGTTCCAGCGTGTGGGCGTCGGTCTGGCGGGCCTCGAAGACGCGGTGGCGCGAGCCGCGTGGGCCGCCGTGCAGGCAGTGCGGGCCGGCGTTGGCGACCAGCTGGTGCTCGTGACCGTCGAGCGTGAAGCGGGCCTGGGCGATGCGCCCGGCGTAGCGTCCGATGAAGGCGCCCATGGACGGCGCGCCCTGGAGCAGGTCGTCCAGGCTGTCGTAGCCCAGCGCCACATCACCCGGCACACCGTCGCGGTCGGGCACCACGATCTGCAGGATCCGGGCGCCCAGGTTGCACACGGCCACAGCCATGCCGCGCTCGTTGTGCAGCAGGAAGAGCGCCGTGGGGCGGCCATCGAACCCGCCCTCGAAACGGGCCGGTTCGAGCAGGCCGGGGAGCGTATCGGCGTCCATGACAGTTCAGAGGCGGTCCAGTCGGTTCAGGTGACGGGGGCCGGGTTGAACAACACCAGGGCGTTGTGCAGCTTCCAGTGTTCGGCCCATGTTTTTTTACCACTGGCGACGGCCAGCAGCAGCTGGAACAGCTCGGTCCCCACGTCTTCGATAGTGGCTTCTCCGCTGGCGATGCGCCCGGCGTTGACGTCCATCAGGTCGTGCCAGCGGCGCGCCAGGTCGTCGCGTGTGGCGACCTTGATCACCGGGCATTCGGCCAGACCGTAGGGCGTGCCGCGGCCGGTGGTGAAGACGTGCAGGTTCATGCCGGCCGCGAGCTGCAGCGTGCCGCAGATGAAGTCGCTCGCCGGCGTAGCGGCGAAGATCAGGCCCTTCTGCGTCACTTTCTCGCCGGGCGCGATCACGCCGTGGATCGGCCCGGTGCCGCTCTTGACGATGGAGCCCATGGCCTTTTCCACGATGTTGGACAGGCCGCCCTTCTTGTTTCCGGGCGTGGTGTTGGCGCTGCGGTCCACCAGCCCTTTGTTCAGGTAGGCGTCGTACCAGGCCATCTCGCGCACCATGGCCGCGGCCACGTCGGGGCTGGCCGCGCGCGTGGTCAGCAGGTCGATGCCGTCGCGCACCTCGGTCACTTCCGAGAACATCACGGTGGCGCCGGCGCGCACCAGCAGGTCGGTGGCGTAGCCCACGGCCGGGTTGGCGGTGACGCCGGAAAACGCGTCGCTGCCACCACACTGCACGCCCACCACCAGGTCGGACGCCGGGCAGGTGGCGCGCTGGCGCCGGTTCAGGCGTTCCAGGTGCACGCGCGCCTGCCGGAGAATGGAATCGATCATGGACATGAAGCCGACGTGGGCGTCGTCTTGAAGCGTGACCACATCGAGTTCGCTGTCTCGTTGATCGCTGATCGGAATCGATCCCGGCGGCAGCAGGCGCTCGGGCTGCAGCTTCTCGCAGCCCAGGCTGAGCACCATGACCTCGCCGCCGAAGTTGGGATTGCTCGAGATGTTGCGCAGCGTGCGGATGGGGATGACCGCGTCGGGCGCGTCAATCGCCACGCCGCAGCCGTAGCTGTGTTCCAGACCGACCACGCCGTCCACGTTCGGGTACAGCGGCAGCAACTCGGTTCGGATGCGTTCGACCGCGAAGTCGAGCACGCCGGCCACGCACTGCACGGTGGTGGTGATGGCCAGCAGGTTGCGCGTGCCCACGCTGCCGTCGGTATTGCGGTAGCCCTGGAACGTGTACCCGGTCAATGGCGGCAGTTCGGCCGGCGGGTTCGACGCGGGCAGGCCTTCGAGCGAACGCGCGGCCGGCATCACCAGCCGCTGCTCGTTGACCCAGCCTCCCGCCGGGATGGCCACGCCGGTGTGGCCGATGACCACGTTGTAGCGCCGCACGGCGATGCCCGCCGGCAGGTCCACCAGCGCCACCTTGTGGCCCTGGGGCACGGCCTCGACCAGCACCGGCCCACCGTCCAGCGCCGCGCCGGGCTTCAGGCCGCCGTCGTTGACCACGATGGCCACGTTGTCCGCCGGGTGCATGCGGATGCCGCGCGGTGCGGACGGAGAAGATGTGTTCATGACAACGTTGCGAAAGAGGGGGAGCCAACGCCCAGGGCGCCGCGGAACCGGCTTTGCCGGGCCGCCAGCGCCGCCCCCTTGAGGGGGTCGCGCGCAGCGCGGCGGGGGTGGGCCAAATCAATCTGCCTTGATGCCGCGCGATGTGATCAGTTTCTGCCAGCGCGCGTATTCCGACGCCTGGAACGCCGCGAACTGCTCGGGCGTGTTGAGCACCACCTCGAAGCCCAGCTCCAGCAGCTTCGGCGTCACGGACGGGTCGTTGATGCTCGCGACGATGGCGTCGTGGATGCGTTTCTTCACGTCGGCGGGCAGGCCCTTGGGCGCGGCCACGGCCTGCCATGACTGCACGTTGGCGTCCTTCACGCCGCTTTCTTCCAGCGTGGGCACGTCGGGCAGCAGCGGCGAGCGCTTGGCGCTGGTGATGGCCAGGGCGCGCAGCTTGCCGGCCTTGATCTGCGGCATGGCGGTGTTGATGTTCATGAAGGACGACTCCACCTGGTTGCCCAGCAGGTCGCTCATCACCGGGCCACCGCCCTTGTAAGGCACGTGCACGCCGCTGGTACCGGTCTGTTGCCAGAAGAGTTCGGCGGTGAGGTGGTCGCTGCTGCCGTTGCCGGACGATGCGAAGCTCATCTTGCCCGGGTTGGCCTTCTGGTAGGCGATCACTTCGGCAACCGACGTACGCGCCGACGCGGCGGGCACCACCAGCACGTTGGGCGCCTGCACGACCACCGTGATCGGGTCCAGGTCCTTGAGCGCGTCGTAGGTGACCTTGAACAGGTGCGGCGCGATCACGAAGGGGCCGAGCGAGGAGACGAACAGCGTGTGGCCGTCGGCCGGCGCGCGCGCGATGTAGGTGGCGCCGATGGTGCCGGTGGCGCCGGCCTTGTTCTCCACGACCACGGTGGCGCCGCCGAGCTTCTCACCCATTTTGCCCGACAGCGTGCGCGCGATCAGGTCGGTGGAACCGCCGGGCGGGAAGGGCACGACCAGGGTGATGGGCTTGTCGGGCCAGGCGAAGGCGCTGAGGCTGGTGGTCGCGGCCACGAGCAGGGTGATGAGGGATTTTTTCATGGTGTTGTCTCCGGTGGGTGCAGGAACGCGGCGCCCGGGGGCACCGCCAAGGGGCTTATTCGAGGGTGATTTTTTCTTCGCGGACGATCTGCGCCATCGCGGGGATTTCGGCCTTGATCCAGGCACTGAAATCGGCCGCGCTCATGTGTGACGGTTCCAGGCCGAGGGACTGCAGCTTTTCCTTGATGTCGGGCAGCGCGGTGATGCGTTGCACCTCGGCGTGCACCGCGTTCACGATGGCCGGCGGCGTGCCGGCCGGGGCCAGCAGGCCTTGCCAGCTGCCGGTCAGGAAGTTGGGCACGCTCTCGCTGACGGTGGGCACGTCACCCAGTTCGCCGAAGCGCTTGGCGCTGGAAACGGCCAGCAGCTTGAGCTTGCCGGCCTTGACGTGCGGGTAGGTGGCGACCATGCCGTTGAAGGTGACGTCCATGTGGCCGCCGACCAGGTCGGTCATGGCTTGCGAGCCGCCCTTGTAGGGCACGTAGTTCCACTGGATGCCGTTGCGCCGGGCAAACTGCACGCCCGCCATGTGGGGCGCGCTGCCCATGCCGGCCGCGGCGGCGAAATTCAGCTTGCCGGGGTTGGCCTTGGCGTACTTCACCAGTTCAGCGATGTTGCTGGCCGGCACCTTGGTGCTCACCACCAGCAGGTGCGGCGAGTAGCCGACCATGGCCACCGGGACAAAGTCTTTGATGACGTCGAAGGGCAGCTTGTAGAGCGCCGGGCTGATGGTGAGGTTGCCCACGTCCATCAGCACGAAGGTGTAGCCATCGGCGGGCGACTTGGCCACCAGATCGGCGCCCAGGTTGCCGGCGTTGCCGGCCCGGTTTTCCACCAGCACGGTCTGGCCGAGCTTCTCGGTCATCTTCAGGCTGATCAGGCGCGCGAGCACGTCGGACGTGCCACCGGCGGGGAAGGGCACCACGATCCGGATGGGCTGCTTGCCCGGCCAGTCCTGGGCCCAGCTGGCGAGGGGCATCAGGGCGGCGGCGCCGAGCGACAGGCAGAGGGTGCGTCTGGCAAATTTCATGGGGTGGTGCTCCGGGGGGTGTGTGGCTCATCGAGCCGGGTGGCTGAACGTGATCCAGTTGGGGTTCTGGCCCATGGGCAGGCGCTGCTGCAGGGCCAGCGAGCCGGTGGCCGGGTCGATGCGGTAACGGCTCAGGTGGTGCGAGAGCTGGCCCACGGCGAGCAGGTGCTGGCCGTCGGGCGTGATGGCGAAGCCGCGCGGGCCGCTTTCGGTGGCCGTGTGACCCCGGGGCTCGACGCGCCCGGTGCTGGCGTCCACCGCGAACGCGGCCAGGGTGCTGCTGGTGCGCTCGCTGGTGTAGAGCCAGCGGCCATCGGGCGTGAGGTGCAAGTCGGCCGCGGCGGGTGGGCCGCTGAAGCCGGGTGGCAGGGTGGGCAGTGTCTGCAGGTGCGCGAGTGTGCCGGTTGGTGCGTCGTAGGCCAGCACGTCGAGCGTGGCGTCCAGCTCGTTGAGCAGGTAGACGAAGCGGCCGTTGGGGTGGAAACGCAGGTGGCGCGGACCGGCGCCGGGACGCTGCGGCCAGGCCGGCGGTGTGTTGGGGCTGAGCTGGCCGGTGGTGGCATCGAAGCGGAACTGCAGCACCTGGTCGCCGCCCAGGCTGGTGACCAGCACATGGCGGTTGTCGGGTGCGCTCAGGACGCAGTGCGCGTGGGGCGGCGTGGGCACGAGCTGCTGCACATCGCCCGCGATGCCGGTGGGTGCGATGGGGCTCACGCTCACGCAGTTGGCCGGATACGAGGCCGCGAACAGCCAGCGCCCCCTGGGGTCGGTGGAGACGTAGGCCATGCTGCCGGGCAGGGTGGCTTCGCCCAGGGGCTGCAGCTGTCCGGTGGTGGTGTCGATGGCGAGCGTGACCACGGCCAGGGGTTCGCTGCGCCGGGCCACGTAGAGCCAGCGCCCGCAGGGGCTCAGCGCCATGGGCATGAGCGTGCCGCCGAGCGTGACGGAGGACACCGGCCGCAAGTCGCCGTCGGCGTCCAGCGCCAGCGTGCGCACGTCGCCGCTGTCGGCGTGCGATATGAAAACGAAGCGCTGTGTCATGGCTTCGGGTCTCACAGGCCCAGCGTGCGCGGCAGCCACAGCGACAGCCAGGGCAGGTAGGTCACCATCAGCAGCACCACGAACAGCGCCACGAAAAACGGCATGAGCGCCTTGGAGACCACGCCGATCTTGAGCTTGGCAATCGCACTGCCCACGAAGAGCACGGTGCCCACCGGCGGCGTGATCAGGCCGATGCCCAGGTTGACCATCATGATCATGCCGAAGTGCACCGGGTCCACGCCCATCATCTTCACCACCGGCAAAAGGATGGGCGTGAGGATCAGGATCAGCGGTGACATGTCCATCAGCGTGCCCAGCACGATCAGCAGCACGTTGATCAGCGCCAGGATCACGTACTTGTTGTCTGAGAGTTCGGTGAGGAAGGTGGTGACCCGCAGCGGGATCATCATCAGCGTCATGATGTAGCCGAAGGCGGCGGCAAAGCCGATCAGGATCATGACGATGGTCACGGTCTTGACCGTGCGGTGCATCAGCTTGGGCAGGTCGCTCCACTTGTAGTCGCGGTAGATGAACATCGTGACGAAGAAGGCCCAGACGACCGCGATCGAGGCCGACTCGTTGGCCGTGAACACGCCCGAGAGAATGCCGCCCAGGATGATGACCATGGTCATCAGGCCCCACATGGCTTCGCCACAGATCTTCAGCGCCTGCTTCAGCGGAATCACCTCGCCCTTGGGGTAGCCGTGTTTCTTCGCCTTGTAGAGGCACAGCACCGATAGCGTCAGCCCCATCAGCAGGCCGGGCAACACGCCGGCCATGAACAGCGCGGCGATGCTCACCGTGCCACCGGCCGCGAGCGAATACAGCACCGCGTTGTGGCTGGGCGGGATCAGGATCGCCTGCACCGAGCCACTGATGGTGACGGCGGTCGCGAACTCGCGCGGATAACCCTTCTTCTCCATCTCGGGGATCAGCACCGTGCCGACCGAGGCGGTGTCCGCCACCGAGGAACCGGAAATCGCACCGAAAAAGGTGGAGGCCAGGATGTTCACCAGCGACAGGCCGCCTCGCACGAAACCGATCAGCACGCCGGCGAAAGCGACCAGGCGCCGCGCCATGCCGCCCTCGGCCATGATGGCGCCGGCCAGCACGAAGAAGGGAATCGCGAGCAGCGAAAACTTGTTTACGCCCGAAGCGATCTGGATCATCACCGCGTCGAGCGGGATGTCGATGTAGAGGGCACCCACCAGCGCAGCGAGCCCGAGCGAGAAGGCGATGGGAACGCCCAGCACCATGAGCAGCATGAAGCTGCCGATCAGCACGAACGCGTCCATCAGCGGCTCTCCCCGTGGGCCAGGGCGGCGCCCCGGTCGGTCTTTTCCGGTTCTTCGTAGCGCATCAGCCGGCGGTGGTCCTGCGGGCCGATCCAGCGCCGTTCGATCACGAACAGCAAGGTGAACAGCGAGCCCAGCGGCAAGGCGGCGTAGGTCACGCCCACCGGCAACCAGGGCAGTTCGCTGATCGACTGCCCCATGGTGCCCAGGCTGAGGCTGGTGCCGTACCAGGCCACGAAGGCGCAGGCCGCGGCCATGCACAAGTCGACAAGCCAGGCGCACAGCGCGCGCAGAGGTGGCGGCAGCACGTCGGTGAGCATGGTCACGGCGATGTGGGCGTTGGCGCGGTAGGCCGCGGCCGCACCGATGAAAGTGAACACCATCATGAGCAGGATGGCGATGGGTTCGGGCCACTGCGAGCCGGTGCCCAGCACATAGCGCGTGAACACACCCCAGGGAATGATCAGCGACATGCACACGATGGCCACGCCGGCGGCCCAGATGCAGGCCAGGTAGAGGCGGTCCATCGCCGCGACGTAGAGGGATTTCATGGATCGTTTTCTGCAAGCGGCACCCCGGCGCGAGGCCGGGGTGACTGGAGGGGCGACGGGCGCAGGCGCGGCTTATTTCACTTCGCCGATGCGCTTCATCAGGTCGGCAAACTGGGCGCCGTACTTGGCGCGCACCGGGGCGGTGGCGTCAAAGAAAGGCTTGTTGTCGATGGCGATGAACTCCACGCCCTCGGCCTTGAGCTTGGCGCTGTAGTCGGCCACGGCGGCGTCCCAGAGCTTGCGCTGCTCCAGCTGGGCTTCGCGACCCAGCTTCTTCATCAGCGTCTGGTCGGCGGGCGTGAGCTTGTCCCAGGCCACCCTGGACATCACCAGGATCTCGGGAATGATCAGGTGGTTGGTCTGGGTGTAGTACTTGGCGCCGGCCTTGAAGTGGTTGGCGGTGTACAGGCTGGGCGGGTTGTTTTCAGCGCCATCGACCACACCGGTCTGGATCGCGGTGAACACCTCGCCGTAACCCATGGCGATGCCGTTGCCGCCCATGGCGTTCATGGTGTCGACGAACAGCGGGTTGCCCATCATGCGGATCTTCTGGCCCTTGAGGTCGGCGGGGGTGCGCACCGGCTTCTTGGTGTAGAGGCTGCGGCTGCCGCCGTCCATCCAGGCCAGGGCGACCATCTTGGCCGGGCTGGCGCTGATCTTGTCCAGCAGTTCCTGTCCGATCGGGCCGTCGATCACGGCGCGCATGTGGGCCACGTCGCGGAACACGAAGGGCATGTTGAACACGTTCACCTCGGGCACCACCGGACCGACGGGCCCCAGCGAAGTGCGCAGCAGCTGGATGGCGCCGACCTGGGTCTGCTCGATCATGGCCTTTTCGTCGCCGAGCACGCTGCCCGGGAACATCTGGAACTTGTAGCGCCCCTGGCTGGCGGCTTCGAGCTTCTTGCCCATGGCCTCCACCGCCACCACGGTGGGGTAACCGGCGGGGTGCACGTCGGCGGCTTTCAGCACGGTCTGGGCGCTGGCAAGGCCCAACACGCTGGCACAGGCGGCGGCCACGGTGGCCTGGATCAGGGTTCTGCGTTTGGTCATGTCGGTGTCTCCTGGGCGCTGCGGCGCCGTGATGGGGGAATGGGCTGTCTGAGCGGGTTGTCGACCTATCCAAAGCCGGAATGCATCTGTTACAGTGAACCTACACATCTCATCATCGGTTGTCGTACAACTAATCTAACAGATGCCAAACACCGCCCCTATCGGGATAACCCCTATGAACCGGGATCTGGCCAGCCGCAGCAAGTCGCGCACGCTCTCCACCGAACTGGCGCATGTGCTGGTGGGGCGCATCCGCAACGGCGACTACGCGCCGGGTGAAAAGCTGCCCAAGGAAGCGGCCTTCATGGACGAGTTCGGTGTCAGCCGCACCGTGGTCCGCGAGGCCATTTCCTACCTGCAGGCGGTCAACCTGGCCGAGACCCGCCACGGCATCGGCACCTTCGTGCTGAAGGTGGACGAGAGCGCGCCGTTCCGCATCCAGCCCGAGCAGCTCGGCACCTTGCGCGACACCATCGCTCTGCTGGAGCTGCGTATCGGCATAGAGACCGAGGCCGCGGCCATCGCGGCCGCGCGCCGTACCGAGGCGAATCTGGTCAGCATGCAGGCCGCGCTGGAGGCCTTTTCCGAAGCCATCGAGGCCGGGCAGGACGCCGCCAACGCCGACTTCCAGTTCCACCGCGAGATCGCGCTGGCGACCCAGAACAGCCACTTCGTCGAAGTCATGAACTCGCTCGGCCCGGGCGTGATCCCGCGGGCCCGACTGGCGATCGCGGCGGCCCAGGATCCGAACCGCCTGATGTACCTGCGGCGCGTGCACCTGGAGCACGAGAGCATCTACAACGCGATCCGGGACCAGGACGTGGACAGCGCCCGCGCGGCCATCCGCACCCACCTGTCCAACAGCCGCGAGCGCCTGCGCAAGAGCGAGACCCAGGCCGCCTGAAGCCGTGAGGGAAGGGTGAATCGAGGGTTATCCCGGATGAGGTCACCCCATCTAAGTTGTATGATGACTGTCAACTTAAACGGTTTTTCCGTTGTTGTCCTGTCCTCATGCACCGCCCATGTACGCCACCCCCACCGTCACCCGATTGCAAGTGATCCCCGTCGCGGGACACGACAGCATGCTGCTCAACCTGAGTGGCGCGCACGGCCCGTTTTTCACCCGCAACCTGCTGATCCTGACCGACTCGTCGGGCCACACCGGCGTGGGCGAGGTGCCGGGCGGCGAAAAAATCCGCCAGACGCTGGAAGACGCACGGCCCCTGATCGAAGGGCAGCCCATCGGCGCCTGGAACCGCCTGCTCAACAGCCTGCGCAGCGGCTTCGCCGAGCGCGACAGCGGCGGCCGCGGCAACCAGACCTTTGACCTGCGCGTGACCATCCACGCCGTGACCGCGGTGGAGAGCGCCTTGCTCGACCTGCTGGGCCAGCACCTCGGTGTGCCGGTCGCGGCACTGCTGGGTGAGGGTCAGCAGCGCGACCGCGTGCAGATGCTGGGTTACCTGTTCTACATCGCCGACCGCAAGCAGACCGACCTGGCCTACCGCAGCGAGCCTGATGCGACCGATGACTGGCAGCGCCTGCGCCACGAAGCCGCGCTCACGCCCGAAGCGGTGGTGAAGCTGGCCGAAGCCGCGCAGGCGCGCTACGGCTTCCAGGACTTCAAGCTCAAGGGCGGTGTGCTGCGTGGCGAAGCCGAGGTGGAGGCCGTCGTCGCGCTGCACGAGCGCTTTCCGCAGGCGCGTGTGACGCTCGACCCCAATGGCGGCTGGCTGCTGAAAGACGCGGTGCGCTGGCTGCGCGACCACCGCAATACCCTGGCCTACGCCGAAGACCCGTGTGGCGCCGAGGGCGTGTTCTCCGGGCGCGAGGTGATGGCCGAGTTCAAGCGCGCCACCGGCCTGCCCACAGCCACCAACATGATCGCCACCGACTGGCGCGAGATGGCGCACAGCCTGATGCTGCAGTCGGTCGACATCCCGCTGGCCGACCCGCATTTCTGGACCCTGCAGGGCTCGGTGCGCGTGGCCCAGCTCTGCCAGATGCACGACCTGACCTGGGGCTCACACTCCAACAACCACTTCGACGTGTCGCTCGCCATGTTCACCCACTGCGCCGCCGCCGCGCCGGGCAAGGTGACCGCGATCGACACCCACTGGATCTGGCAGGACGGCCAGGGCCTGACCAAGGAACCGCTGCAGATCCAGGGCGGTTATGTGGACGTGCCCGCGAAACCGGGCCTGGGCGTGGCGCTGGACATGGACAAGGTGCAGCAGGCGCACGCGCTCTACCAGCAGCACGGCCTGGGCGCGCGCGACGACGCGGTCGCGATGCAGTACCTGATCCCCAACTGGAAGTTCAACAACAAGATGCCGGCGCTGGTGCGCTGAAGCGTCTTGCTCTTCTCATACGCTTTAAGGACATCAACATGAAACTGGGATTCATCGGACTGGGCATCATGGGCGCGCCCATGGCGGGTCATTTGCTGGCCGCGGGCCACGAGCTGTTTGCGCAGTCGCGCAGCGGCGTGCCGGCCGATCTGCTGGCCGCGGGCGCCAAGGCCTGCACCACGGCGGCCGACGTGGCGCGCGCCGCCGACATCATCTTCCTGATGGTGCCCGACACGCCGCACGTGGCCGAGGTGCTGTTTGGCGAGACCGGGCTGGACAAAGGTTTGTCTGCTGGCAAAACGGTGGTGGACATGAGCTCCATCTCGCCCATCGCCACCAAGGACTACGCCAAACGCATCCAGGCCCTGGGCTGCAACTACATCGACGCGCCGGTGTCCGGTGGCGAAGTCGGCGCCAAGGCCGCGAGCCTGACCATCATGGTCGGTGCCAGCGAGGCCTCGTTCGCCACCGTCAAGCCGCTGTTTGAACTGATGGGCAAGAACATCACGCTGGTCGGTGGCGTGGGCGACGGCCAGACCTGCAAGGTGGCCAACCAGATCATCGTGGCGCTCAACATCGAGGCCGTGGGCGAGGCGCTGCTGTTCGCGGCCAAGGCCGGCGCCGACCCGGCCAAGGTGCGTCAGGCGCTGATGGGCGGCTTCGCGGCCAGCCGCATCCTGGAGGTGCACGGCGAACGCATGATCAAGCGCACATTCAACCCCGGTTTCCGCATCGAACTGCACCAGAAAGACCTGAACCTCGCGCTGGAAGGCGCCAAGGCGCTGGGCCTCAGCCTGCCGCACACCGCGAGCGCGGCGCAGCTCATGAACAGCTGCGTCGCCCTGGGTGGCGCGGCCTGGGACCACTCGGGCCTGGTGCGCGCGCTGGAGACGGCGGCCAACTACCAGATCGCCGGCAACTGAAGCCGCCGCCCGGCCCCGAAAGCCCGGCGCTGGCGACCCCCACCTTCCAACGGAGACACCCATGGACTTGCCCGTCAACCACTTCAAGCACGCGATCCACGCCGGCACCAAGCAGATCGGCCTGTGGTCGCACCTGTGCAGCCACCTGAGCACCGAGATCCTGGCCGACAGCGGCTTCGACTGGCTGCTGCTGGACATGGAGCACTCACCCAACGAGCTGCCCGAGCTGCTGTCGCAACTGCAGGCCATGAAGGGCACGAAGGCCTCGGCCATCGTGCGCCCGCCGTGGAACGACATGGTGGTATTCAAGCGCCTGCTTGACATCGGCGTGATGACCCTGCTGGTGCCCTATGTGCAGACCGAAGAAGAGGCGCGCAACGCCGTGGCCTACACGCGCTACCCGCCGCACGGTGTGCGCGGCTTTGCGGGCGCACCGCGCGCCAGCGGCTACGGCCGCGTGAAGGACTACGCCCACCGCTGCGGCGAAGAAATCTGCGTGCTGGTGCAGGTGGAAACCGTGCTGGGCCTGCAGAACCTGGAAGCCATCGCCAACGTGGACGGTATCGACGGTGTCTTCATCGGCCCCGGCGACCTCTCGGCCGCGCTCGGCCACCTCGGCAACCCCAAACACCCCGAGGTGCTCGCCGCCATCGACGACGCCATCGCCCGCATCCGCGCCTGCGGCAAGGCCCCGGGCATCCTCACCGGTGACGAGTCCCTGGCCCGCCATTACCTGGCACAGGGCTGCCTGTTCGTCGCCGTCGGCGCCGATCAGAACCTGCTGCGCGACAGCGCCCAGGCATTGGCTGGCCGTTTCAAAAGCTGATTTTTCTTCGGAGCCTCCCATGCTTGCCCAGCCCGCCTCCCCGCTGAAGTTCAACCGCCTCCTGCTCACCGGCGCCGCCGGCAACCTGGGCCGCGAGCTGCGCCCGCGCCTCAAGGCGTATTGCGAGGTCTTGCGCCTGAGCCACCGCAGCGACCTCGGCGCCCCGGGTGCGGGCGAAGAGGTGTTCACCGCCGACCTCGCCGACAAGGACCGCGTGCACGCCATGCTGGCCGATGTGGACGCCGTGGTGCACATGGGCGGCGTCTCCACCGAGCAGCCCTGGGATCCCATCCTCGCTGGCAACATCGTCGGCATGGTCAACCTCTACGAAGCCGCGCGCCAACACGGCACGAAGCGCATCGTCTTCGCCAGCTCCAACCACGTCACCGGCTTCTACCGGCAGGACGAAGTCATCACGCCCAAAGCCGCGCCCAGACCCGACGGCTTCTACGGCCTCTCCAAGGCTTTCGGCGAAGACCTGGCCCAGCTCTACTGGGACCGCTGGGGCATCGAAACCGTGAGCCTGCGCATCGGCTCCTCGTTCAGCGAGCCGCGCGACCGCCGCATGCTCGCGACGTACCTGAGCTACGACGACCTGGAGCGCCTGATCGTGGCCGCGCTCACCGCGCCCATCGTCGGCCACAGCATCATCTACGGCGTGTCCGACAACCAGACCAGCTGGTGGGACAACAAGCCCGCGAAACACATCGGCTACCGCCCGCAGGACAGCTCCGACGGGTTCCGCCCGGCGGTGGAAGCGCGCCAGCCCAGCATTGACCGCCACGACCCGGCCGCGCTGTACCAGGGCGGTGCCTTCGTGAAGGCCGCGCCGCACGGATGACGGCCCGCGACAGTGCCCGGCCCACGGGCGCTTCTTCCGCGCACGCCCCCGGGGCCGCGTTCTTCCGCCGCCCGCGCAACCTGGTGGGGCTCGCCACGCTGTGTTGCCTGCTCTGGGGCAGCGCCTACCCAGCCATCAAGGGTGGCTATGCGCTGCTCGGCATTGCCCGCAGCGACACGGCGGCGCAGCTGGCCTTCGCGGGCTGGCGCTTCCTGCTCGCGGGCGGTCTGCTGCTGGTGATCGCGCGCCTGATGGGCAAGCCGGTGTGGGCGCTGTCCACGGGGCATTGGCGCCAGGTGGCGTTGCTCGGGCTGGCGCAGACCTCGCTGCAATACGTGTTCTTTTACGTCGGGCTGGCCCACACCACCGGCGTGAAGGGCTCCATCCTCAACGCCACCGGCACCTTCTTCAGCGTGCTGCTGGCGCACTTCATCTACGCCAACGACCGGCTGCGCCGCCGCAAGGCACTCGGCTGTGCGGTCGGTTTTTTCGGTGTGATGGTGGTGAACCTGCGCGGCGTTCAAGGGCTGGACGCGAGCTTCACCCTGCTGGGCGAAGGCTTCATCGTCATCGCGGCTTTCGTGCTCTCGGCCGCCAGCATCTACGGCAAGCGCGTGTCGCAGCGGCTGGACCCGATGGTCATGACCGCCTGGCAGCTCGCCATTGGCGGGCTGGTGCTGCTGCTGGGCGGGCTGGCCGGTGGCGGCGCCATCACGGGCTGGGGAGTTGGCTCGCTGGCCCTGCTGGGCTACATGGCGGTGCTCTCGGCGGCGGCCTTTGCGCTCTGGGCCGCGCTGCTCAAGCACAACCGGGTGGGGCAGGTCACGGTGTTCAACTTTTTGATCCCGGTGTTCGGCGCGCTGCTCTCGGCCCTGTTCCTGGGCGAGACGGTGCTCGAATGGCGCAACCTGATCGCGCTGGCGCTGGTGTGCGGGGGCATCTGGCTGGTCACCACCGAAACCGCTGCGGCGCCGGCGCCCGCGCGAGCGGGCTGACCCAGCGCTTGGTCTGGCAGCGCACAGACGCCCGGCGCTCCGACACCTAAGGTCCATCCACATCCCCGCTGTTGGCTCGCACCAGCGGCGGGGTCTGCAGCGTGCAGCCCCAGGCTGCACTCCTTCGGATGGAACCCATGCTGAAAAACAAAGTGGTGCTCGTCACCGGTGCCGCCTCGGGCATCGGTCGGGCCATTGCCCTCACGGCCGCGCGCGAAGGCGCGCTGCTGGTGCTGTCGGACATCGACGCCGACGCCGGCGTCGAAACCGGCGCGATGGTGCGCTCCCAGGGCGGCGAGTCGCTGTTTGTGGCGGCCGACGTGGGCAGCGCCGATGAGTGCCAGGCCCTGGTGTCCCAGGCCATGGCGCATTTCGGCCGCCTCGACGTGGCCTGCAACAACGCCGGCATCGGCGGCGCCGCCGCGCCCCTGG
The DNA here is from genome assembly GCA_001770705.1 of Burkholderiales bacterium GWF1_66_17. Lineage (GTDB taxonomy): Bacteria > Pseudomonadota > Gammaproteobacteria > Burkholderiales > Burkholderiaceae_C > Hydrogenophaga. Next base: position 66,982 of record MERT01000024.1, read on the forward strand.
CCGACTACCCGCTCGACGCCTGGGCGCAGGTGATCAACATCAACCTCAACGGCGTGTTCTACGGCATGCGCGCGCAGATCGCGGCCATGTTGCTCCATGGCGGTGGCTCCATCGTCAACGTGGCGTCGATTCTGGGCGCGGTCGGCTTTGCCACCGCGTCGGCCTACACCGCGGCCAAACACGGCGTGGTGGGCCTTACGCAGGCCGCTGCCCTCGAATACGGCGCCCAGGGCGTGCGCATCAACGCGGTCGGCCCCGGCTTCATCCACACACCCATGATCAGCGGCCTCGAAGACGACCCGGCCGTCAACGCCCTGCTGGTGGCCGCCCACCCGATCGGTCGCCTGGGTCGCGCTGAAGAAGTGGCCGAACTGGTGGTCTGGCTCGCCTCGGAGCGCGCGTCGTTCGTGACCGGGTCCTACTACCCGGTGGACGGCGGCTACCTCGCCCGCTGAACCCGCTTCCCCCCACCCTTTCCTTTTTTTCTGGAGTACCCCATGACCCAACGCAAACCGAGATTCCTGCTGGCCGGCACCCTCATCGGCCTGGCCGCCCTCACACTGACAGCCTGCAACAAGCCGCCCGAGATGGTGCAGGAACCCGCGCCGAGCATCACGATGGGCACCCAGGTGGACGATGCCGTCATCACCTCGGGCGTCAAGTCCGCCTTGCTGGGCGACGAAGCGATCAAGAGCTTTGACCTGCAGGTCGAGACCCGCAAGGGCACCGTGCAGCTCAGCGGCTTTGTCGACAGCCAGGCACAGATCGACCAGGCGCTCGCGATCACGCGCAGCGTGGCCGGTGTGACCGAGATCGAAAACGGCGTCACCCTCAAGGGAACCCCCAGCACCGTGGGCACCAAGATCGATGACGCGAGCGTGACCGGCCGCGTCAAGACCGCCTTGCTGGCCGACCCCGACATCAAGAGCTTCGACATCAGCGTGGTCACTTTCAAAGGCGAAGTGCAGCTCACCGGCTTTGTGAACAACCAGGGCCAGATCGATCAGGCCAAAAAGATAGCCAGCGCTGCAGAAGGCGCCACCAGCGTCAAGAACGAACTGAAAGTCAAACAATGAACCACGCCCACAAACTCACCGACGTCGCCACCCTGCGCAGCCAGGCCCGCAAACACATCGAAGCCGGTGCTGTGACCGCCGGCTACAACGCCGACCGCGACCGGGTGGTCAAGCTGCTCAACGAAGCACTCGCCACCGAGATCGTCTGTGTGCTGCGTTACCGGCGCCACCACTTCATGGCGCGCGGCATCCACGGCCAGAGCGTGGGGGCCGAGTTCCTGATCCACTCCAACGAGGAGCAGGGCCACGCCGACCTGCTGGCCGCGCGCATCGTGCAGCTCGGTGGTGAGCCCGACTTTTCGCCCGACAGCCTGAGCCAGCGCAGCCACGCCGAGTACGTGGCCGGCGACACGCTGACGCAGATGATCCAGGAGAACCTGGTGGCCGAGCGCATCGCCATCGACAGCTACCGCGACATGATCCTGTACCTGGGCGACCAGGACCCGACCACCAGCGTGCTGCTCAAGCAGATCCTGGCGGTGGAAGAGGAACATGCCGACGAACTGGCCGACCTGCTCGAAGGGTTGCCCGCCCACCCCGTCTGAGCGAATCACTCAACAAGACCCGTCACGCTGCGGGCCTGAGCTCAAGCCGGTACAGTCCCCCCCAAAGCGGGGCGCGGTGCCTTGCGGCCCGGTCTGGGCACAGGAGTTCAACATGGTGTGGCTGGTTCTGGGTCTGGTGCTGTTTCTGGGCGTGCATTCCGTGGCCATCGTCTCGCCAGGCGGGCGCGACCGGCTCGTCGCGGGCATGGGCGAGAACGCCTTCAAGGGCCTCTATGCGCTGGTCTCGTTCGCCGGGCTGGGGCTGATCGTCTGGGGCTACGGCCTCTCGCGCGAGACGCCGGTGCTGCTCTACGCCTTGCCGGCTGGCTTTCGCCACCTGGCCGCGCTGCTGATGCTGCCGGTGTTCGTGCTGTTGCTCGCGGCCTACCTGCCGGGGCGCATCAAGACCGCGGCGAAACACCCCATGTTGCTGGCCGTCAAGCTCTGGGCGCTGGCGCACCTGCTGGCCCAGTCGGTCACCGGCGGCACGCTGGCCGATGTGCTGCTGTTCGGCGGCTTCCTGGCCTGGGCCGTGGCCGACCGCATCTCGCTCAAACGCCGCGCTTTGGCCGGTGCCTTGCGCCCCGTGCCCGCGTTGCCGGCCGGTGGCGCCAACGACGCCATCGCGCTGGTGGGCGGGCTGGCGCTGTACGCGCTGTTCGTGTTCTGGGCCCATGCCTGGCTGTTTGGCGTGCGCCCGTTCGGCTGAGCGGCCGAGCCTCTGAACCGGGAACCAGTGAGCCCGGTTCAGGCACCAACCGGTTTCACCTGGAGGGGCACCCCATGCGCTTGCCGATATTGATTTCGATCCAGCGCCTCGCGCTGCTGGTGTTCGCCGTGCTGGCCACCACGGCCTACAGCCAGCCAGCGGCGTTGCGCGTCGAGGTGGTTGCCAGCGGTCTGCAGAACCCCTGGGGCGTGGCCTTCATCGACGGCGGCCGCTTTCTCGTGACCGAACGGCCGGGCCGGATGCGTGTGGTGGCGGCCGACGGCCGGCTGGGCGAACCGCTGGCCGGTTTGCCAGAAGTGGATGCGGGCGGGCAGGGCGGTCTGCTCGACGTCATCACCGACAGCGACTTCGCCCGCAACCGCACCGTGTACTTCTGCTACGCCGAGCCGGGCACGGGCGGCAACTCCACCGCGCTCGCTTCGGCCCGGCTGTCCGCCGACGCCACCCGCCTCGAGGCGGTGAAGGTGCTCTTCAGCCAGGCGCCGAAGTTCAGCAGCCGGGCCCACTTCGGCTGCCGCATCGTCGAGGCGCCCGACGGCCTGCTCTTCCTCACCCTGGGTGACCGCTTCAGCCGCAAGGACGACGCGCAGACGCTGGACAACCACCACGGCAAGGTGGTGCGCATCGCCAAAGACGGCAGCGTGCCGCCCGGCAACCCGTTCGTGGGCCGGGCCGGAGCCAGACCCGAAATCTGGAGCCTGGGCCACCGCAACCTGCAGGGCGCCGCGCTCGGGCCCGACGGGCGGCTCTGGACCAGCGAACACGGCCCGCAGGGCGGCGACGAGATCAACCGCCCGGAGGCCGGCAAGAACTACGGCTGGCCCGTCATCACCTACGGCGAAAACTACGGCGGCGGCGCCATCGGCGAGGGCATCACCGCCAAGGCCGGGCTGGAGCAGCCGGTGTTCCAGTGGACACCGTCGATCGCGCCATCGGGCCTCGCCTTCGTGAAGGGCGAACGCTACGGCAAAGCCTGGCAGGGCAACCTGCTCGCGGGCTCGCTCAAGTTCCGCTACCTGGCGCGGCTGGAAGTCAGCGGCGGCCGTGTGGTGAAAGAAGAACGCCTGCTGCCCGACCTCAACGCGCGCGTGCGCGATGTGCGCGAAGGCCCCGACGGTTTCATCTACCTGCTGACCGACGAGCGCAACGGGCGCCTGTTGCGGCTGCTTCCCGGGTGAAGGTGTAAGAATTGCGGCGCTGGCGCGACAGCTGAGCACCAGGTGCCCTCTTGGGGTTTGGCACCCGATTGATTACCCTCCGGTGTATTCCAACAAGAACCGTTGACTCATGCCGACTGCCGATCGCACCCTGTTGCTCTTCAACTACGACTGGGACGCCGTGGCCCACGAGCGCCTGGCCCGCACGCAGGGCCATCGCTTCGACGAAGACGGCTTTGACCTGTTCACCTTTCCCAGCAACGCGCGCCTCGCCTGGTTCGACATCGGCCGCTTCGTCGATGGCCTGGCCCGCCGCGCACCGGCGCGGGGCTGGTCCGCCGTGGTCTCCTGCCACGAGCAGTTCGGCGCGCTGGCCGCGGCCCTGCTGGCCGAGCGCATGGGCTGGCCCGGCACGCCGGTGGCCGCCATCCTGGCCTGCCAGCACAAGTTCCATGCGCGCCAGGTGCTGCAGCGCGTGGCGCCCGAGGCGAACGTGCCTTTCCAGCTGCTGGACGCCGAATACGGCGCCCCCATTCCCGAGGGCCTGCCCTACCCCCTGTTCGTGAAGCCGGTGAAAGCCGCGTTCTCGGTGCTTGCGCGCCGCGTCGACAACCACGCCGAGCTGCACCGCCACACCCGTTTCGGCGCCTGGGAACTCTGGGTGATCCGCCGCCTGGTGGAGCCCTTCGAGCGTTTGGCGCGCGAACGGCTCGGGTCCGGGGTGCCCAGCGCCCACCGCATGCTGCTGGAGGCGCCGGTGACGGCCGACCAGTTCAACCTCGACGGCGTGGTGTTCAACGGCGATGTGCGCGCCATCGGCGTGGTCGACGCCATCATGTTCCCCGGCACCCAGGCCTTCATGCGCCACCAGATCCCGAGCGCGCTGCCGCCCACGGTGCAGGCGCGGGCGCTCGACGTGGCGCGCCGCTTCCTGCTGGCCGTGGGCTTCACGCACGGCCTGTTCAACATGGAGTTCTTCTACGACGCGGCGAGCGACCGGCTCACCGTGATCGAGTTCAACCCGCGCATGGCCTCGCAGTATGCCGATCTCTACCAGCGCGTGCTCGGTGTGGACCTGCACGCCATCGAGATCGCCCTCGCGCACGGATTGGACCCCGACTCGGCGCCGCGCAGCGCGCCCACCGCCGGGGCTGCGGCCAGCTTCGTCTACCGCGCCTTTGATCCGGCCGACCGGGTGAACCTGCCCGACGCGGCGCAATGCCAGGCCTTTGCCAGCGCCTTCCCCGACGGGCTGCTGTTCCGCTACCCCAAGTCGCGGGGTTCCATCCAGCGCGATTTCAAATGGCTGGGCAGCTACCGCTACGGCATCACACACCTCGGCGGGCGCGACGCCGACGACCTGCGCCAGCGCTGCGAAGCCGCGAGCGCCTTGCTGGGCTGGCCCGCGCCCTACGCCGAAGTTTCCGTGCCGCCGGCCGCTCACGCGCCGGCGCTGCCCGCCGCTGACGATCCGGTCCCGCTGGCGGCCTGCAACCGTTCGATGGAGGTGGCTTCGTGACCCCTGCCGTTGCCCCCTCAGCCGCGGCTTGAACCCGCCACCGGCACGTTATGTCCACAGGTCTGACGCGCCGCCACCTGCTGGCCGCCAGCGCGGCGGCGCTGGCCGGCTGCACCCTCCAGCCCGACCGCGACCACACCGGTCCCGACGCGCCCCGCGCCGAACCGCTGCGCCGCCCGGTGAACACCGCCTGGGTGCTGAGCTCGGGCGGTCCGCGCGGCTTTGTGCACGTGGGGGTGATCAAGGCGCTGGAGGAGCTCGGGCTGAAGCCCGACCTGATCGTCGGGGTTTCGGCCGGTGCGCTGCTGGGCAGCCTCTTCGCCGCCGGGCTGGGCGCGCGCGCGATCGAAGCCCTTGCGCTTGAGCTGCAGCCCTGGGCGCTGGCCCGGCTGGCGATCGGTTCCGAAGAGCGCCTGAGCGGCACGGCCGTTGCCGACTTCGTGCGGCGCGCTTCGCCGGTGAAGTCCCTGGAACACATGCCGGTCGCCATGGCCATCGTGGCGGCCCGGCGCCGCGACGGCGAGGCCACGGCCTTCACCGTGGGCGACGTGGGTCTGGCGGTGCAGGCCTCGGCCGCCATCGAAGGCCGCTTCGCGCCGGTGCGCATCCGGGGCGAACAGTACGTCGATGCCGACTGGACCACGCCGCTGCCGGTGCGCGTGGCGCGCGGCCTGGGTGCGCAACGCGTGCTCGCGGTGGACGCCAGCGCCCATGTCGACCGCGCGCCGCCCGGTGCCGAGCGCTACCGCGAGAGCGACCTGCGCAAACAGGCGCTGGTGGACGGCGACGCGAAGATGGCCGATGTGCTGCTCAAGCCCGACTTCGGCTACTGGGTCAGCTTGTCGCGCGAATTCCGCGAGCGCGCCATTGAGGCGGGTTACCGCGAAACGCTGGCGCAGGCCGATACCCTGCGCGCGCTGCACGCGGTTTGAGCTGCAGGGGCGGGGTTCAGATCCTGGGGTTCTTCGGGGTGTCGGTGGTGGGCTTGCCGTCGTCATCGAGATCCGGGTTGGGCTTGATGGCCGGTGAACCGGCGCCGGGGGCGTCTTCGATGTTGTCTTCCACCATGTCGAGAAACTCATCCACTTCGTCGGTGGAGTGCCTGGAAGGCTCAATGTGGGCCGTTTTTTCGCGGGTCATGGGGTTTCCTTTCGGTTGGGGGGCGGGGACTTTGGCGGCTGTCCGTTTCGGCTCCGTTGACCAGGGTCGTCAGAAGCTGCCACAAGAAAGCACATCGCCAATGGCCGAGCCCTCATCTGGTCAGGTTCGAAGCCATCTGTCTGTTCGCCAGCGAACCATCAGGGGTCCTGCAGCCGCCAGTTGGCCGGTATGAGCGCTGGCGTACAGATCAGATGCAGCGCAGCCGCTAATGTGAGGGTGGCGGTGCCGTGCCTGAGCGGTGAATGCACCGCATCTCATCCCACCTACGCGAAGGAAAACTCATATGAACAGCATCATTTACATCGTCGGCCTGGTCGTTGTCGTGCTGGTTGTCCTGTCCTTTTTCGGCCTGCGCTGAGGCGCCGACCGGCCAGCAGACAACGGAACCACGGACAGTGAATTCAACACCCTGAGGCCTGGCCCCAGGGTCAGGGTGCTGACGGCACCACCTGCGGCGCGCCCGGCATCACCGGCAGCGTGCCGGCGGCGCGTCTGGCTTCCCATTCGGCCTGCAGCGCGGCATCGCTCTTGTAATGCGGCACGCGCAAGACCAGGCGCTTGTAGCGCACCCAAAGCGGGTTGGACCCGGCGATCTCGCGGTCCCAGTACTGGTGGGCGCGCTGCAGGTTGAGTTCGGTGTCCATCTCGAACTGGTCGCGTGAGGCCTGGCCACCAAACACGTAGAGCTTGCCGCGGTAGATGCGCCAGGTGTTGGGGCCGCCGCCCGCGCCCCAGGGCACGGCGTAGTTGATGCCATTGCTGCAGAAGCCGCCGAACTGCGGCATGTACTTCGTGGGGTCGCGCAGGAACTCGGCCTTGTTCGCTTCGCTGGCGAAGCGCCAGGTCACACCCAGGTGTTGTGCCTGGATGGCGGGGTTGCCGGCCACGGCGTCGCTCTGGGTGAAGTAGGCCACCGGGTCGTGGCCCAGCAGCATGAGCTTGTCGGCCGCTGCGTCGCTCATGGTGCGAAACGGGGGGCCCTGGTCGGCGGGCCCTGCGGCGGTGGCCACGTTGGCGCAACCCATCAGCAGGCCCGTCGCGCTGGCGGTGAAAAGGCCCAGGGCCTGTCGTCTTTTCATGGTGAGATCCTTGGTCTAGATGGGTTGATGGGGGTGTGGAACGGTGCCACCCAGGGCAGCGCGGGTCCGGGTTACCCGGTCCGCAGGTGCCGCCCCCTGGGGGGGTAGCGCGAAGCGCTGCGGAGGGATCAAAGATCCCGCGCGAGGCGCACCCCGCTGAACTGCCAGCGCGCGTCGGTGGGGAAGAAGTTGCGGTAGCTGGCGCGGATGTGCGAGCGCGGCGTGGCACACGAACCACCGCGCAGCACCATCTGGTTGACCATGAACTTGCCGTTGTATTCGCCCACCGCGCCGGCCCAGGGGCGGTAGCCGGGGTAGGGTGTGTAGGGGCTGGCGGTCCATTCCCAGACGTCGCCGCCCATCTGGCGCGGGCCGGGTGTCCTGCGCGCCAGCGGCATCGGGTGCAGGGCACCGCTCTCCAGAAAGTTGCCCGGTTTTTGCCAGGTGTCGCCCAGAGCCTGCGCGGCAAACTCCCACTCGGTCTCGGTCGGCAGGCGCAGCGCCAGCCCGTCCTGCGCACCGCGCCAGCGCGCGTAGGCGTCGGCCTCGAACCAGCTGATGTGCACCACCGGGGTGTGCGGGTCCAGCGGCACGCGACCGTGCAGCGTGAAGTTGGTCCAGCCGCTGTCGGTGGCCTGCCAGTACAGCGGCGCTTCGACGCCTTGTGCCTGCACCCAGTCCCAGCCCGCCGCCATCCACCAGCGCGGGTCGCGGTAGCCACCGCCGTCCATGAAGGCCAGCCAGTCGCCGTGGGTCACCAGCCGGTTGGCCAGGGCGTAGGGCCGCAGCAGCGCAGCGTGGCGCGGGGCCTCGTTGTCGAACCCGAAACCGGCGCCCGCGTGCCCCACCTGGGCGATGCCGCCGGCGTATTCCACCCAGTCCACCGGTGTGGCGACCACGCTGCTCAGCGGCCATTGCGGGTGGTAGACCGGGTGCAGCGGGTTCATCGCCAGCAGGTGCTTGATGTCGGTGAGCAGAAGCTCCTGGTGCTGCTGCTCGTGCTGCAGGCCCAGCTCCATCAGTTCGCGCAGCTCGGGGCGGTCCGTGCGCGACAGCAGTGCGGCGATGCGCGTGTCCACATTCGCGCGGTAGGCCTTGACTTCGGCCAGGCCGGGCCGCGTGACCAGGCCGCGCTGCGGGCGCGGGTGCTGCTCGCCCACACCCTGGTAGTAGCTGTTGAACAGCACCCGAAAGGCGGGGTGGAAAGGCTGGAAGCCGGGCTCGAAACGTTCCAGCACGAAGGTCTCGAAGAACCACGTCACGTGGGCCAGGTGCCATTTGGCCGGGCTGGTGTCGGGCATGGACTGCACCTGGCAGTCGGCCTCGCTCAAGGGCTCGGCCAGCGCGAGCGTCTGGGCGCGCACGCTGGCGTAGCGCCGGGCCAGGTCGGTGGGTGCGGTCTGGGGGGCCGGGGTCGCGGTCATCGGGGTGGTCCTTTCAGCGTGGCGCTGGCGATGTAGCCCATGCCCCATTGCGTGCTGTTCCAGCGGAAGTCCTTGCATTGAGCGGCCACGAGGCTCCAGGGTTCCCACAGGTCGGCGGCCCGGGCGTTGTAGGGCCGGTTCTTCAGCCAGGCCAGCAGGTTGAGCGGGCCGGTCCACCAGGGGAAGTACTTGATGCCCGCCATGGCCACGCGCGCACCCGGCTTCACCTGGCGCAGGATGTTGGCCACCGCCGCCGGGCTGCGGCAGATGTCGTGCGTGTAGTTGAAGAGCACCGCGTCGGCCAGCGCTGGCAGCTGCACCGTTTCGGCCGCTGCGTTGACGTGCCACACGTTGGCCCAGCCTTCTTGTTGAACGCGTTGCTGTGCCAGCGCGAACATGTCGGGGCTCTGCTCGAAGGCCAGCACGCGGCCGGTGTCGCCCACGCCCGCGCGCAGCAGCGCATAACTCAGGCCGGTGCCGGCGCCCACGTCGAGCACCGTCTGGCCGGGCTGCAGCTGCAGCAGGGCGATGGTGCGCCGGCGCAGCGGCATGGTGAACTCGGCCGAGGCGTCGTAGCCCACGGCCTTGCTGCGGTAGAGCGCGATGGAGATGTCGTTGTCGGTCGTCATGTCCACCTTGTTCGTTGTCTTCAGCGCGTGAGCAGGCGCCGCGAGCCGTGGCTGGCGGCGTCCACGAAGGCCACAAGCAGCAGCATCGCGGCCAGGATGGTGGCGGTCTTGCCCATGTGGAACAGACCCATGTGAAAGGCCAGCAGCTGGCCCAGGCCGCCCGCGCCCACCACGCCCAGCACGGCGGCGGCGCGGATGTTGTTTTCCCAGCGGTAGAGCGTGTAGCTCATGAGCTGCGGCAGCACCTGCGGCAGCGTGGCGTAGAGGAACACGCGGCCGTTGCCCACGCCCTGCGCACGCAGCGCATCACCGGGGCCGGGCGGCGCGTTTTCGATCGCTTCGGCGAACAGCCGGCCGAGCACCCCGGTGGTGTGCAGCGCCAGCGCCAGCGTGCCGGCAAACGGGCCCAGCCCGGCGGAGATCAGCAGCAGCGCGGCCCACACCAGCTCGGGGATGCTGCGCAGCGCGTTGAGCAGCAGTCTCGTGGGTGCGCGACCGTGCGCGGCATCGCCCTCGTGCAGTCGGCTGGCGGGCAGCGCCAGCGCCAGCCCGGCCAGCGCCGCCAGCAGCGTGCCGAGCGCCGACATGGCCAGCGTTTCCCAGGTGCCGAGCGCGACCTTTTTCAGGAACTCGGGTGATGTGTCGGGCGGCACGAACTCGGCCAGGAAGCGGCCCATGCTCTGCGCCGCTTCGAGCGACAGGAACTGGGCCCACTGCAGGTCGAGCGACCAGAAGCTCGCCACCACCAGCAGCACCAGAGCGGCGCTGAACCAGCAGGCCTTGCAGCGCGCGTTGAACAGCGGCGGCGGCAGCCGGTAGGTCTGATTCGCGGCCTGGGTTTTGTTCATCCCAGCGACCTCCGCAGCCCCGCGCTCACGCGGTCGGCGAGCGCGACGAGCGCCATGAACACCAGCAGCATGGTGGCGACCTCGCCGCCGTTGAACATCTTCATCGAGTTGTCCATCTGCTGGCCCAGGCCACCCGCCCCCACGAAACCCAGCACCACCGACGAGCGGATCGCGCACTCCCAGCGGTAGACCGTGTAGCTGGTGAGCTCGGCCGCGCTGGCCGGCAGCAGACCGTAAAAGAAGGCCTGCAGGCGCCCGGCGCCGTTGCGCAGCAGGTTCTGCGTGGCATCGGTTTCGCCGCTTTCCAGGATCTCGCCGTACACCTTGCCCAGCATGCCGCCGTAGGTGAGCGCGATCGCCAGCACGCCGGCCGTGGGGCCGAGGCCGACCACGCGCACAAACACCAGCGCCCACACCAGCTCGGGGATGCTGCGCAACACGACCAGCAGCCAGCGCACGCTCTGGCGCAGCCAGAAAGGGCCGCGGGCCATCGGACCGGCCAGCGCCGAAATCGACAGCACGCGCGTGGACATCAGGGTCAGCGGCAGCGCGATGATGAGCGCCAGCGTCATGCCGGCGGTGGCCATGGCGACCGTGCGCCAGGTCTCGCGCGCCACCATGGCCAGGAACTCGGCGCCGTGGGCCAGCGGCCAGAAGCTGCCGATGAAATGCCCGCTGACCTGGAGGCTCTCGGGCGCCAGCAGCACCCAGGGTTTGAACTCGGTCGCCACCAGCAGCGGCCACAGCAGCACCAGCGCGGCCAGGCTCCAGAACACGCGGCCGAGCCAGGCCGGGTCGCGCGTGGGCGGAAGGCGCAAGCGCAGCTCAGCCATGGCGAGGTGCATGAACCCAGCAGCAACCGCAGAACCGGCTTTGCCGGGCGGCTGGTTGCGCCCCCCTGGAGGGGGGCTGAGAGCTGCGGCTCCAAGTCTGCCTGCGCAGACTTGGACAGCTCGAAGAAGCACCGACTCTGGCGGTGCTGCGGCCTGCAAGGCGCGCGAAGCGGCGCGGGGGGTGTTTCATGATCACCTGCAGTGCATGACCACGGGTTGCGGTGTGGGCGGCGGTGCCGCATCGAGCGGGGCAGGGCCGTGCAGCTCGTCTTCGTGCTGGTCGTACAGGCGGGCCAGGTGCTCGCGTGTGACCTGCGCCGCCGGCAAATCAAAAGCCAGCGCGCCGTCGCGCAGACCGACGATGCGGGGGAAATGTTCGAGGGCGACTTCCACCTGGTGCAGCGTGGTCACCAGCGTGGCGCCGTGCTCGCGCGCGCCCGCCAGCAGTGTGTCGATGGCCTGGCGCGAGCGTGCCGGGTCAAGCGCCGACAAGGGTTCGTCAATGAGCCAGAGCGAGGCGGGCGCGAGCAGTGCGCGCGCCAGACCCACGCGCTGGCGCTCACCCCCCGAGAGGCGGTCGACGCGCTCGAAGAGTTTGTCGGCCAGATCGAAACGGTCGAGCGCTTCAAAAGCCGCCGGGATGTCGACCGGGTAGAACAGCGAGCGCAGGCTCTGCCACAGGCCCATGGCCGGCAGGCGGCCGGCGAGCACGGCCGTCACCACGCGCTGGCGGGGTGGCAGCGGCGGCACCTGCGGGGCGAGGAAGAGGCGCCCGCGCAAGCGCTGCAGGTCACCGCGCGGCAATTGCCAGGGCGACTGGCCATCCAGCTGCAGCGTGCCAGCCTGGGGCTGCATGGCGCAGGCGACCACCTGCAGCAGCGTCGTCTTGCCCGCGCCCGAGGGGCCGATCACCGCCACCTGCTCACCGTGGGCCACGCGCAGCGTCAGCCCCTTGAGGGCGGGCGCTGCGCCCGGTCGGGCGGCGGGGTGGCGGGCGCTGACGCCCTGCAGGTCGATGTTCAAGCGAGGGACTCCGATTCAGAGGCTGAGAGTTTTTCGGGCGTGGCCGAGCAACGCGCCACAACGTGTCCAATCAAGGCGCAAAGCACAGCCATAGCTTGGGCTATGGCGCGCATTTGCAACGCGGAGTGGGTGCGTTTTGGCGTGGTGAGCGGGCATGAGTGAAAGACTCTCAGCCTCTCAGAGCAGGCTGCCGCTGCGCGCAGCGGCTTCGATGCCTTTGTAGTTCTCGGCCTTGGTCGGCACGAACTTGCTGGCGCGCTGCAGATCGAGGATCTGCTTGCCATCGGGTGTGGCCGGGCTCAGCGCGAGGAAGGCGTCGGACAGCTTCTGGCGTGTGGCCGCGGGCATGTCGGCGTGCACCGACCAGTTGTAGTCAAAGTAGGGCGGGGTGGTGAAGATCACGCGCACCTTGGTGGTGTCGACCTTCTTGTCGGCGACGAACTTTTCCCACACGGAGATGTTGAGCGCACCGCCCTGCACCTTGCCCGAGGCCACGGCCGCGATGGTCGCGTCGTGCGCGCCGCTGTAGGCCACGCGCCGGAAGTCCTTGTCGGGGTCGAGGCCGGCTTCCATCAGGAAGCTGCGCGGCATCAGGTGGCCGCTGGTGGAGCTTTGTGAACCGAAGGACACGTCCTTGCCCTTGAGGTCGGCCAGGGTCTTGACGGCCGGGTCGCTGGTGATGAAGACCGACTTGAACTTTTCGTCTTCCGCGCGCTGCACCAGCGGGATGATCTTGCCGCCCGAGCGCGCATTGGCCTGCACGAAGGTGAAGCCGCCGAACCAGGCCATGTCGACCTTCTTGTTGACCAGGGCTTCCACCGAGGCCGCGTAGTCGGTCACGGGGATGTATTCGACCTTCATGCCCAGCTTGGTTTCGAGGTATTGCATCAGCGGACCGGCCTTGCGCGCCAGCTCGGTGGGCGACTCGTCGGGGATGGCGGTGACGCGGAACACCTGCTGCGCTTGCGCGAGGGTGCCGAGGCCCAGCACGGCGCAGGTCAAGAGTGCGCGAATGGTGCGTGAATAAGACAGGAGGTTCATGGTGGTATCCGGTAAAGAGGGACAGGGAGGCGTATTAAACCGCGATACGGCGCCGGTGCGCCGGGTGGGGTCATGCGGGGATGCCCCTGAAAGAAAAGCAGGACTCAGCCGACCGCAGAGACGGTCCACCCGGTATAACCCGGTCTGAACGGAAACCACCACGCATGCCCATCGACACACCCACCGCCCATTTTGTGCAGATCCACCGCGAAGACCTGGCGGCCGTGCAGGCCGAGCTGACCGCGGGGCTGAATCAGACGCCGCCGCGCGTCGCGCCCAAGTTCTTCTACGACGCGCTGGGCTCGCGCCTGTTCGACGCCATCACCGAGCTGGCCGAGTACTACCCCACGCGCACCGAAGCCGCCATCTTCCGCGAGCACGGCGCCGCCATGGCGCAGCAGGTGCCGGCGGGCGCGGTGCTGGTCGATCTGGGCGCGGGCAGCTGCGCCAAGGCCGCGGGGCTGTTCCCCGTCCTGCGGCCGGGCGCCTATGTGGCGGTGGACATTTCGGTGGACTACCTGCGCGAGACCATGAGCGAGCTGCGGCAGCGCCACCGCGGGATACCCATGCTGGGGCTGGGCATGGATTTCTCGGCGGAGCTGGCCCTGCCGCCCGCCGCCACCGACTGGCTGGCGCGGCACGACCTCAGCACCGCACCGGTCTGCGTGTTCTACCCCGGCTCCAGCATCGGCAACTTCACCCCCGCCGAGGCGCTGGCCCTGCTGCGCCAGGCGCACGCCGTGTGCGCTGCGGGCGGGCCGGGCAGCGGCATCCTGATCGGCGTCGACCGGGTGAAAGACAAGGCCATCCTGGAGCCCGCCTACGACGATCCGCTGGGCGTGACGGCGGCCTTCAACCGCAACCTGCTGCTGCACACCAACGCCCTGCTGGGCACCGACTTCGCGCCCGCGCGCTGGCAGCACGTGGCTTTTTTCAACGAGGCCGATTCGCGCATCGAGATGCACCTGCAGTCCGACGGCGCGCAGACGGTGCGCTGGCCCGGCGGCGAGCGCCACTTTGCCGACGGCGAGCGGGTGCACACCGAGAACTCCTACAAGTGGCAACCGGCCGATTTCGACGCGCTGCTGCGCGAAGCGGGCTTCGGCCCGTCCACCCACTGGAGCGATGCGCGCGGCTGGTTCAGCGTGTTCTGGGCCGAACGCTGACGGCGGGAATACGCCCTGGTCGGAGGATGGGCTTGTGCCCCTGTCCGCCCGGCGCTGGCATGATTCTGGGCTCGGGCCTGTCGACCCGTTGATCCCGCAGCGTGGCGGTTCGCCCGCCGGGCTGCCTTCTGCGGCCAAGCCGCGAGGAGCTTGATCATGTCCAGACGCCGTTGGCTGATGGCGGGGCTGGTGGGCGGCGTGCTGCTGCCGCTGGTGGCACCGTGGGCACAGAGCGCCGAGACACCGGCCGAACAATCGCTCCGCAAGGCGATCCAGACCTATGTCACGACCTGGAACGCCCACAAGCTCAAGGCGTGGTCGGCCATGTTGACCGACGACATCTGGTACACCGAAGCGGACGACTTCTACCAGCGCATGAAGGGCCGCGAAGCCGTGCTGGTGTTTCACGGTGATTCCGTCAAGCGCTCGGACATCCGGTGGGATGTGCAGCGCATCAAGCTGATGCCCGATGGTTCGGCCACCGTGGTGCTGAAACACACGGCGCTGATCCCGCCCAGGAAAGACGGCAAATACGCCAGGACCTTCGAGAGCGACCCTTCGCTCAGCCGCTGGCGCCTGGAAGGCAAGCGCTGGAAGATGTTCTATTTCACCTCGTACAAGGGCTATGCCCTGGTCGAGATGAAGAAGGACGGCATCGAGTGAACCGTGTGCAGGGCGCAGTGGCCGGCAGGTTCAGGAAGCCACGCTGCGAAAGCCCGCCACGATGTCGTTGCGCTCGGGCGTGAAGTAGTTGCGGTACTGCGGGTGGCGCATGCGCGGCACGGTGGCGGGGCTGGCGCCCTTGAGCACCGGGCGGCCGTCGAACCACGGGCGCGAGTAGTCCACGTAGGGGTGCGGAGCAAAGCCGGGGAAGGGCGCGAAGGCGCTGGCAGTCCATTCCCACACGCTGCCCCATTCGAAGCCCGCCGCTTGCGCGGCCACCGCCCATTCGGCCTCGGTCGGCAGGCGCCGCCCGGCCCAGGCGCACCAGGCCTGCGCTTCAAACGCCGTGAGGTGGCAGGCCGGCGCGGCCGGGTCCAGCGGCAACCAGCGGCCAAACGCCTGCTGTTCCCAGCCTTGCGGGGTTTGTCGCAGGTAACGCGGCGCCTGCCGTTCCTGCGAGAGCCGCCAGATCGAGCCCGCGGCGCTCCAGAACTGGCGTTGCACATACGAGCCGCCTTCGACGAAGGGCAGGAACTGCGCCCAGGTGACGGGCTGTGCGTCGATCTCGAAGGCGCCGACCGACACCGCGTGCGCGCCGAGTTCGTTGTCGAACGCAAAGCCGGGGCCGCTGCGGCCCAGCGTGCAGTCGGTTTCGGCGACGCGCAGCGCCCTCGGCCGCTGGACCGTGGCCGTGTCGGCTGGAAGGTGGTGCAGCGGGTCGAAGCCCAGCGTCTGCGCCATGTAGACCGCGGCTTCTGCGTGCATGTCTTCGTGGAACAGCGCGAGGCGGAAGAAATACAAACCGGTGTCGTCTTCGGGCGCGTCGGCGAGCAGGGCCAGCGTGTCGTTCAGACTGGCCGCGAGGTCGGCACGCACAGCGTTGGCATCGGGCAGGTCCAGCCGCCAGCGCGCGCCGTGCGCCACCAGGCTGGAGTTGTAGAGCGCGTCGGCGTCCACGCCTCGCGCGGCCTGGCGCGCGGGGCTGCGCGTGGCCAACGGGTCGGCGAGCACGCCCCGGTGGCGCTGCGGGTTTCGCGCCAGCCACCAGTCGGCGAACCAGCCGATGTGGCCCAGTTCCCAGAGCGGCAGGTTCAGTTCGGGCGTGCAGGGCACGCGCAGGCCCGGGCCGATTGCGGCCTCGTAGGCATCAAACAGCGCCAGGCTGCGCGCGCGCGTTTCGCGCAGCGCAACGGCCAGCCACGCCTTGCCACCGCAGCGCGCGGATTCGGCATCGGACACAATCGCTGAAGTCAGCTTCACACCCATGAAAAAACCTTCTCTGTGCATCGTCACCCCGGCCCTGGCCGATGCCAACAACGGCAACTGGCAGACCGCGCGCCGCTGGGCCCACATGCTTCGCGGGCATTATGCGGTGCGTCTGGCGAAGGACTGGCCCGATACCCATACCAGCGACGACGGCACGGACATCCTGCTGGCGCTGCACGCGCGCCGCTCGGCGGACAGCGTGGCCGCGTGGGCGCAGGCGCACCCGCACAAGCCGCTGGTGCTGGCGCTCACCGGCACCGACCTCTACCGCGACATCCAGAGCGACGCCAGCGCGCAGCGCTCGCTCGCGCTCGCACATCGGCTGATCGTGCTGCAGGAGCTTGGTCCGCAGGTGCTGCCCGAACCCTTGCGCGCCAAGTGCCGCGTGGTGTTCCAGTCCAGCACGCGGCGCCAGACGCTGGTCAAGACCACGGCCCACCTGCGCGCCGTGGTCGTGGGCCATCTGCGCGACGAGAAGTGGCCGCAGACGGTGTTTGAAGCGGCGCGCCTGATCGGCCCCGACGAAGGCATCTTCATCGACCACATCGGCGTGGAGCTCGACCCGGCCCTTGGTGCCGCCGCCCGCGCCACCCAGCACGACTGCCCGCACTACCGCTGGCTCGGCGGCCTGCCGCACGCGGCCACGCGCTCCCGCATCCAGCGCGCCCATGTGCTGGTGCACCCCAGCCGCATGGAAGGCGGCGCGCACGTCATCATGGAAGCCGCGCTCAGCGGCACGCCGGTGCTCGCTTCGCGCATGGACGGCAACGTGGGCATGCTCGGTGCCGGCTACGGCGGTTACTTTCCGCCCGGCGACGCTGCCGCGCTCGCTGCCCTGCTGCGCGATTGCCGCAGGGACATCGCCCAAGGCAGCGGCAAGCTCGCCGTGCTGCAAGCACAATGTGAAGCCAGAGCGCCGCTGTTCGAGCCCGCTGCCGAAAAGGCGGCCCTGCTCGCCGTGCTGAACGAACTGCCGTAAAAATCCGTTGCCTTCCGCCGACCCGCCGGATGGCACAAGACCGATTCAAGAGACCCCACCCATGAACGCACCCACCCCCAACGTCGCCACCCAGCCCCGCCTCACCAGCCTCTCGCACGGCGGCGGTTGCGGCTGCAAGATCGCGCCCGGCGTGCTGAGCGAGATCCTCAAAGGCACGGCCGCCATGCCCATGCCCAAAGAGCTGCTGGTCGGCATCGAGACAGCGGACGACGCGGCGGTCTATCAGCTCAACGACGAGCAGGCGCTGATCGCCACCACCGACTTCTTCATGCCCATCGTGGACGACCCCTACGAGTTCGGCCGCATCGCCGCCACCAACGCCATCAGCGATGTCTACGCCATGGGCGGCACGCCCATCATGGCGCTGGCCCTGGTGGGCATGCCCATCAGCGTGCTCAGCACCGAGACCATCGGCAAGATCCTGCAAGGCGGGCAGGACGTGTGCCGGGCCGCCGGCATCCCCATCGCGGGTGGCCACACCATCGACTCGGTCGAACCCATCTACGGCCTGGTCGCCATGGGCCTGGTGCACCCGAAACGCGTCAAGCGCAACGCCGACGCCAAAGCCGGCGACCGCCTGATCCTCGGCAAACCAATCGGCGTGGGCGTGCTCTCGGCCGCGCTGAAGAAGGACGCGCTGCCCGCCGAAGGCTACGCGCAGATGATCGCCAACACCACGAAGCTCAACACGCCCGGCCCCGATCTGGCGAAGCTCGACGGCGTGCACGCGCTGACCGACATCACCGGCTTCGGCCTCGTCGGCCACGTGCTGGAAATGGCGCGCGGCTCCAACACCACGGTGAAGATTGACATGGCCCGCGTACCGCTGATCACCGGCGTGCGCGGGCTCGCGGCGCAAGGCATGGTCACCGGCGCCAGCGGCCGCAACTGGGCCGCCTACGGCCACGAAGTGCGCCTGGGCGCGAACCTGCAGCCGGTGGACCAGGCGTTGCTGAGCGACCCGCAGACCAGCGGCGGCCTGCTCGTGGCCTGCGCGCCCGAAGCGGTGGCCGAGGTGCTGGCGATCTTTGAGCGCCACGGCTTTGCCGAAGCGGCCGAGGTGGGCGAGATCGTCGCCGCCGAAGCCGACGGCGTGCGCCTGCGGGTGGCCTGAGAGGCTGAGAGGAAATCGGTCATGCCCGCCTTGACGCCCCAAACCACCGCCAGCGGCGTTGTAAATGCGCGCCGTAGCCAGAGCTACGGCTGTGCTTTGCGCCTTGCCGGCAGCGCTTTGGGACGCCCTTTCGGCCACGCCCAATTCCCTCCCAGCCTCTGAATCAACGGTTTCAGGAGGAACCCATGAACGTGAAGCAATGGCTGCGTGATAACCGCGGTTTTCTGGTGCTGCTGCTGTGTTTTGGCGTGTTCCGAACCGCCATCGCCGACTGGAACCCTGTGCCCTCGGGCTCCATGCGTCCGACGATCCTGGAAGGCGACGTGGTGCTGGTGAACCGCCTCGCCTACGACCTCAAGATGCCGCTCACCGATGTGTCGCTGGCGCGGCTGGGTGAGCCGCAGCGTGGCGACATCGTCACCTTCAGTTCACCGACCGACGGCACACGCCTGATCAAGCGCCTGGTGGCGCTGCCGGGTGATGTGGTGGCCATGCGGGCCGGGGTGTTGTCCATCAACGGCCTGGCCGCCGACTACTCGGACGTCACCGAGGTCAGCGAACCCCTGGCGCCCGGTGTGCTGGTTCCGGCCTTGCGGGCCACCGAGCGGGTGGCCGGCCACAGCCGCGTGGTGCAGAGCCTGCAGGGCGCCAACAGCCGCCACACCTTCGGGCCGCTGACGGTGCCGCCAGACCACTACTTCATGCTGGGCGACAACCGGGACAACAGCGCGGATTCGCGCTACATCGGCTTCGTGCCGCGCGCGCTGCTGATCGCGCGCGCCGAAGGCGTGCTGGTGTCGGCCGACATCACGGGCAACTGGATGCCCCGTCTGGAACGTTTCGCTTCGCGATTGCACTGACGCGCAGGTGCGCCCGCCCTCGCTCCGAACGGTTGTGGTCAAAGAGGAGAGTCGCATGAAGCCGCGCCGCACCTGGAAGGTGTTCGCCTGGATCGTCGGTCTGTACGGTGCGGTGCTGTTGCCCGGCGCCTGGTTCCCGGGCTATCTGGACAGCCCCATCGGCGTGCTGGCCGCCATCCCGTACCTGTCGGTTTACCTGTTCCATACGCTGGGCGTGCCTTGGCTGCTGCAGAACAACGGCGCCTGCGGCTGGGGCTGGTGCATGCCGACGCCGTTCGGCTGGGCCTTCCTCCTCTGTTTTTGGCTGGGGCTCGCCTGGGGGCTGGCGCGCCTGTTGTCGCGGCCCGGTTCGTCGCCATGAAGGATTCGCCTTGAAAGCGCTCGAACTCAAAATCCCGCCGCCGGTGGTGGCGCTCTTGCTGGCGCTGGCCATGTGGGCGCTCGCCGCGCTCGGGCCCGCGCTGCCCTGGCCCGAGGGCATCCGCCGCGCGGTGGCCCTGGTGCTCGCGCTGGTGGGCGCCAGCTTCGACTTCATGGGCCTGATCGCCTTCCTGCGGCGGCACACCACCATCAACCCGCTCGCCCCGCGCAAGACCACGGCGCTGGTCACCACCGGCGTCTACCGTTTCACACGCAACCCCATGTACGTTGGGCTGGTGATGTTCCTGACCGCCTGGGCGGTCTGGCTCGGCGCCGCCTGGCCGCTGCTGGGGCCGGTGGTGTTCGTGCTCTACATCACCCGCTTCCAGATCCAGCCCGAGGAACGTGTGCTCACCACGCTCTTCGGCGATACCTACACCGCCTACACCCGGCGCGTGCGCCGCTGGCTCTGAGAACCTGAAAGGCGCCCACCCATGAACCCTGTGCCCCGCATCCTCGCTTTTGACATCTTCGGCACCGTGGTCGACTGGCACGGCAGCATCGTGCGCGAAATGAGCGAACGCCATCCGCAGGTGGACGCCAACGCCTTCGCGCTCGCCTGGCGCGCGGGTTACCAGCCCGCCATGGCGCGCGTGCGATCGGGCGAACTCGGCTGGACACGCATCGACGAACTGCACCGCCTGATCCTCGACGAGCTGCTGCTGCGCTTCGGCCTGGACCATCTGGGCGAAGCCGAACGCGCCGATCTCAACCGCGTCTGGCACCGGCTCGACGCCTGGCCCGACAGCGTGGCCGGGCTGACCCGCCTGAAATCGAAACACCTGATCTGCACGCTCTCCAACGGCAACATCGGCCTGCTCACCGACATGGCTAAGCGCGCCGGCCTGCCGTGGGACTGCATCCTCTCGGCCGAGGTGTTCCGCGCCTACAAGCCCGACCCGCGCACCTACCTGGGCGTGGCGCAGACCTTCGACGCCGCGCCGGCCGAGGTGATGCTGGTCGCGGCCCACCAGGACGACCTGGCCGCAGCACGCGCCTGCGGCCTGATGACCGCGTACATCGAACGCCCGCTGGAGTTCGGTGCCGGGCAGCCGAAAGACGTGTCGCCCGACCCGGCCAACACGCTGCACGCGCGCGACCTGCTGCACCTCGCGGACCAGCTCGGCTGCTGACCGGCCGCCGGGGCCGCCGCCCTGAGCGCCACCGGCCGTTCCGCATCCGGCACCGCTGCCGGTGTGCCCATGTCCCCACAAGCACATCGGGTTTTGTTCATCAATCTAATGATCGTTAGAATGGCGGCATGAAAAACCGCCAACTCAAAGACCTGCTGTACGAACAGGTCGCCCGCATCGGCAAAGCCTTGGCCAGCCCCAAGCGGCTGGAGCTGCTGGAAATGCTCGCCCAGGGCGAAAAGTCGGTCGACGCGCTCGCCGCCGAGCTGTCGATCGACATCAAGCTCGCCAGCGCCCACCTGAAAGCCCTGCGCGACGCGCGGCTGGTGACCAGCCGGCGCGAGGGCAAGTTCATCCACTACCGGCTCACCGGCCCCGACGTGGCGGGCCTGGGCGTGAAGCTGCGCGAGGTGGCCGAAGAACACCTGCTGGAACTGCGCCTGGCGCTCGACCAGATGGCCGCCCACCCGGGCCAGCTCGCACCGGTGGACCGGCAGGCGCTGATGGAGCAGGCCCGCCGTGGCGAAGTGGTGGTGATCGACGTGCGCCCGAGCGACGAATACGCCGTGGCCCATCTGCCTTACGCGCGCTCGATGCCGCTGGCCGAAGTCGAAAAACACCTGGCCTCGCTGCCGCGCGACAAGGACATCGTCGCCTACTGCCGCGGGCCGTTCTGTCTGCTGTCCGACGAGGCCGTGGCCTTGCTGCAGGCGCGCGGCTACCGCGCGCGCAAGGTGTCCGACGGCGTGAGCGAGTGGCAGGCCGCCGGGCTGCCGCTGGAAAGCTGAGAGCCCGCCATGAACGCCTTCGAACCCTGGGTGATGGCCAACGAGCCGCTGATCCGGATGGGTTTCTTCTTCGGCGTGTTCGCGCTTGTCGCCCTGTGGGAACTGGTGTCTCCGCGCCGCGCGCTCAAGCTCACCCGCCAGCAACGCTGGACCGCCAACCTGGGCATCGTGCTGCTCAACACGGTGATCGTGCGCCTGTTGTTCCCGGCCGCGGCGGTGGGCATGGCCGCGCTGGGTGTGGAGAAGGGCTGGGGGCTGTTAAACAACTACGCCGTGCCGTTCTGGCTCGCCGTGCCGCTGGCCGTGGTGGCGATGGACTTTGTCATCTGGCTGCAGCACGTGATGGTGCACGCCGTGCCCGCGCTCTGGCGGCTGCACCGGGTGCACCACGCCGATCTCGACTACGACCTCACCACCGGCGCACGCTTCCACCCCATCGAGATCGTGCTGTCCATGGGCATCAAGTTCGCCACCATCGCGCTGCTGGGCGCGCCGGTGCTGGCGGTGGTGGTCTTTGAGGTGCTGCTCAGCGCCTGCGCCATGTTCAACCACGGCAACATCCGCCTGCCGGCTGCGCTGGACCGCGCCTTGCGCTGGTTCATCGTCACGCCCGACATGCACCGCGTGCACCACTCGGTGGAAGACGACGAGAGCAATTCCAATTTCGGCTTCAACCTCACCTGGTGGGACCGCCTGTTCGGCACCTACCGCGAGCAGCCGCGCGCCGGCCAGCTCGGCATGACCATCGGCATCCACGGCCACACCGACCCGCACGAGGTGGCGCGCCTGCCCGGCATGCTGGCGCTGCCGTTCAAAGGCCAGATCACCGACTACGCGATCAACCGCCGACCCTTCACCGAACCCGGCGCCGGAGCCAGCCACTGAGCGGTTTCCCGGGCAGGCGAGGGGAAACACCTGCCCGCATCACCCCCTAGCTCAGCGAAAATATCAGTCAATGCTGATGAAACGCTTTATTCAAAACCACCCCAATGGAGACCCCATGAAACTGACCCACCTGGCGCTCGCCGCCCTCACCGCCAGCACCCTGCTGCTGGCCCCCGCCGCCCACGCCGACAACAAGGCCATCGCCGTTGACGAGATGGAGGCGTATCTGGAGTTCGTGGACTACGGCGGCGGCGTGATCTTTGCCGAGCAGATCCCGGCCGACGAGTGGAAAAAGATGCTGGTCATCGACGCGCGCGACGCCGGCCAGTTCGCCAAGGGCCACATCCCCGGCGCCATCAACATGGACTGGCGCCAGGTGCTGGCCAAGCGCAACACCATCCCCAAAGACAAACCCGTGCTGATCTACTGCAACACCGGTTCGCTCTCGGCCCAGGCCGGTTTCGCCATGCGCGTGGCGGGTTGGGACAACCTGCGCATCCTGCAAGGCGGCATGGAAGAATGGAAGGCCAAGGGCGGCTTCGACGCCGCCGCCAAAGCCACCGCGCCGGCCAAGCACTGAGAGGCTGAGCGTCTGCTGAAACACCCAAGGAGCCGATCATGTTGAACCCGTTGTTGGCCGCGGTGCGGCGGCTCTCACGCTCCTTGGCCCATGGCGCATCGGCGCTGCTGCTGTTGACGGCTTCTGCGGTGGGCGCACAACCCGCGCCCGAGATGACGCTCCAGAAGGTTGGCTCCAACACCTACTACGTGCAAGGACTGGCCGCGCTGGGCACGCCCGCCAACCAGAACTTCATCAGCAACGCCGCCTTCGTGGTGGCGCCGCAAGGCGTGGTGGTGATCGACGCGCTGGGTTCGCCCGCGCTGGCGCAGCGCCTCCTGAGCAAGATCGCCGAGATCACCCCGAAGCCGGTCACGCACGTGCTGGTGACCCACTACCACGCCGACCACATCTACGGCCTGCAGGCCTTCAAGGCCCAGGGCGCGCAGATCATTGCCCACAGCGCCGCGCGGGAGTACCTGCATTCGGAGACGGCCCAGCAGCGGCTCGAGGCCTCGCGCACCGAGCTGGCGCCCTGGGTCGACGCGAAGACCCGGCTGGTGCCCGCCGACCGCTGGCTGGACGGCTCCACCACCCTGGAGCTGGCCGGCGCGCGCTTTGTGGTCGAGCAGGTGGGGCCGTCGCACACGCCGGAAGACCTGGCGGTCTACGTGCCGGGTGAGCGGGTGCTGTTTGCGGGCGATCTCATTTTCAGTGGGCGCCTGCCCTTTGTGGGCAAGGCCAACAGCGACCAGTGGATCAGCGCGCTCAGCCGCCTGCTCGCCTTCGACGCGCTGGCCGTGGTGCCCGGTCACGGCGCGGCGTCCACCGATCCGCGCAAGGACATCGGTGTCATCCGCGACTACCTCGGCTACCTGCGCAGCACCATGGGCAAGGCGTCCGAAGATATGGTGCCGTTTGAAGAGGCCTACGCCAGCACCAACTGGAGTGCCTGGGAAAACATGCCCATGTTCCAGTTTGCGAACCGCATGAACGCCTACAACACCTACCTGCTCATGGAACAGGAAGGCCTGCGCGGCAAATGAAGCCGTTCCCCCGCTGACCCAGGACCCGCGTCAGGGCGCCAGCTGCTGCGACGCCTTGATCTGCCGGATCGCCGAGACATCGCCCAGGAACACCTGCAGCACGTCCTTCTCGTCTTGCGTGAGGTCCTGGCTCTCCAGCAGCTTCGCCTTCTTCACGATCAGCTCCAGCGCCTCGGCAATGTGCCCGATCTGCCGGCCATAGCTGCCCACCTTCTCCAGCGCGGCCTGCTCCACCGCCGGGTTCGACGACGAGCCGAGGTTCACGTTGAACAGGTGAAACGACCAGTTGGGCAAGATGGGCTGTGTCAGGCTGGTCGGCGCGAGCTGCAAAGGCATGGTGACGGTTTGCACGGTGTCCTCCTGGTGTGTTTCGGATGGGGTGGTGAGCAGAATACCCGCGGCAATGATCGGCCAAACCGGTGCAAATGTCTCAGCCCGCGACCGCGCGGCGCTCCCGGTGAAACCGCAGCGCCAGCATCGCGGCCGCGATCGGGAAACACAGCACATAACCGACAACACCGATCAGGCGCACCTGCATGTCGCCCAGCACCACACCCGCCAGGCCCGCCAGCGCCAGCACGGCGCTGATCACCAGCAGCGCGCGCACGCCTCTGGCCAGCCCCGCGCCCTGCACCGCGGGCGCGAGGAAGAGGGCGCCCAGGGGAAAGAAGACATCCCAGGCGAGGATGTCGAGCGCGTAGGCCAACGACGGCCAGCGGAACGAAAAAACCAGGGTGGACCAGGGCTCGCCAGCGAACGCCGCGTGCGCGCCCAGCACGAGGATGCAAAAGTGCACCGCGCTGGTGGTGAGCGCACACATGGCGAAGAACACCAGGCCGAGCAGCGCCAGCGGCAAACGCCCGGGCGGCGCTGAACAACCGATGGCCACCGCGAGCGCCACCATCGCGGGCGCGATGAACAGGATCAGCAGCTCCAGCAGCGCAAGCCAGGGCTGCTGCACCGGGTGATCGGGCGAGGGCAGCGTGGCCAGGCCAATGACCAGCACCACCAGATAGACGAAGCACAGGGCGGCGACGGCCGCGCCTGAGATCACGCCCAGACGCCAGGCCTCGGCCGGCCACCGGGGCGCGTACTGCGGCGCCGGTGCGTCCGAGGCACAGACGGAGGAGTTGCCGGATTTCATGAGGGCATTTTGCAGCGCAACGCAGCAGGATCGGGTGTGCCTGATGGGACCCTCTGCAGGGCGCGCCTGCCACGCGCCACACGACGCCAGAGCGCAGGAGCGGCCGTTTCTTGATTCTGCTCAATGGCGCCCGGTCTGCCACTCCTACAGTGCAAGTGGTCCTATGACCCAGGAGACACAGACATGAGCACTTTCCATTATTCTCTGAAAGCCCTTTCCGCCTTGGCCCTGGTGGCGTGGGTGTCGGTCGCCGGGGCCCAGCCCCAGACCACCGAGGGCGTCATCACCGACGAAAAAGGCATGAGCCTCTACTGGTGGGACAACGACCTGACCACACCGGGCAAAAGCGTGTGCACGGGTGTCTGCATCCTGAGCTGGCCCCCCATGCTGGCCAAGGAAGGCGCCCAGGCGGCCGGGGACTATTCGCTGATCGTTCGCGAAGACGGCCAGCAGCAGTGGGCCCACAAAGGCCGGCCGTTGTACCGGTGGTCGAACGACAAGAAGCCAGGGGACCGCTCGGGCGACGGCTTCCGCGGCGGGGTCTGGCACCTGGCCAAGCCTTGAGGCGGCAACGGCGAGCGATTGAAACACCCGTCCGTTGCCGGGTACGGATTCAAGCGTATTGCGCCCGCTTCTCGGTCAGGGTGCTCATCATGGCCTCGCCGACGGCGAGCGGGTAGTCGGCCGGCAAACGGTCCTTGAGTTGTTGCGCCAGCTGGTTGGACTCGCCGACCATGCTGGAAACGAAGCGCAGGCGGGCCGCCGTGGTTCGACAAGGGGCATAACCGGTACTCAGCGGTTCGCAGGGCATGCCGACGCCAAGCGCTGGCAGGTGGCGCGCCAGCGACAGGAAGGGGCCCATCATCTGCTGCTTGGCGAGGTCGATATAGGTGTGGTCGGCGTCCGAATAGGCGGCGTCGGTGAGCAACAGGATGGTCCAGTAGTGCAGGTTGCCGAGCCAGGCCAGACTGAGGGCGAGCGGATCCTTGATCTGGTTGGGGTGGCCGACGAAGGCGCTCGGATTGATCGCCAGCGGCAGGCTCGGGTAAGCCGGGTCGTTCGGTGCCAGCGACCAGATGTTCTTGTGTCCCTTGAACCCCTCGTGCGTACCGAGAAAGAGGCTCTTGAAAAACAGGAAATGGTTGTCTTCGCCTTCGCGCTTGATCTCTTCAAGCTTGGCGATCCACGGTTTCATTTCCTCCGCGCGCTTGGGGGTGGTGCTGATGTATTCCTGCAGGGTCTGGATGATCCTGTCGTACAGGCTGCCGACGTGGTTGGGTCGGGTGCTGCCACCGAGGACACGATCCAGCTGATCGAGGAACTGGTGATCGCGCGGGTTCGAGACACTGCTGCGCTTCAGCCCATTCACCGGTGCCTCGGTGTAGACGTACTTGGCCAGGGAGGCCTGGGTGAGCGGTTCGAGATTGAATTCGAAGGGGTAGATGTCCTGCTGGTAGGGGAAATCCTGGCGGATCAGGTGCGGCGAGGCGTCCAGCGCCATCAGCAGCGCATTGACCTGGCCGAGATGCTGCATCTCCTGGATGGCAACGCCGAGCAGGTCGTTCGAATTCGGGCTGCCATAGCCGGCGATCGAAGCGTAGGCGGGTTTGAGTGAAAACGCGCCATACAGGTACTGGGCCATCAGGGCGTGTTCGACTTCGGAAGCTTCGCGCAGCAGGCGGATGAGTTCGACATAGGCATCGGCAAAGTCGCGCACGATATGGCCGACGGCCAGGGTTGGCGTCGGGCGTTCGCTGGTTGGTCCGGTCGGCGTTGCGGCGTCGGCCGCGAAAGCGCCCGTCCCGGTCAGCAAACAAGTCGCCGACAGGGTGATGCCGTGGCTCCTCAGTGCCTGCAGGAAGGCCCGTCGTTCGGCCTGTTCAAGCCCGTCGCCCGGTTCGAGAACCCGGACGCCGGAAGCGTTGCGGCGGGACGGGCGAAGATGGTTGTCCGTGACTGGTTTCATGTGACTCCCCTTGGTGACCTGGCTGGCCCGCCAGGAGGGTCGCGGCACTCACACATGGTTTCCATGTTGCCGCGATGGGGATCAGTGTCACGACGGCCGTCTTTGGTATCAATACCGAGCCTCATGTACCTATAAACACGTACTCAAAGCGGTGTATATGACGCACTTTGTTTTATAAAACCACTTTCTATTCAAGGCCTTTCGGCGCGCTGTTTCCAAAAATGGAGGGGCATAAACAGATCGACCGGTATCCATGAGTCGGTAGATTCTGAACGTTTCAAATGTGGCTTTTTGTAATGGACGGCGCGGCCATTGCCAAATCCTGCGGATCACCACAGCACTGCGCAACGGGGTACCGACATGAAAAAGCCCCGCGAATCGCTTCGCGGGGCTCAGACCTCGGACGTTTTTTTTCAGGCGGCTATCGGCGTGCACAGCTCCACCAGAGTGCCGTCCGGGCAACGCAGGTAGGACACGACCTGCCCCCAGGGTTTCTGCGAAGGCGCCGCCATCTCGCGGGCGCCGGCCGCGATGGCCTTGGCGTGCGCGGCCGGCACGTCGTCCGTGACCAGCGCGATCTCGAAGCCCAGCGGCTGTGTGGACGTGTCCGCGTGCACATGCCCGCCGGCAAAGTTCATGTCACCCAGCTCGTGCGCGGCGAACGACAGTGTGGTCTCGCCCGTGTCGAGTTCGCCGTAGGTACCGCTTTCGTGCAGGAACTTGCGGTTCAAGTCGAAGGCCAGTTCGAAGAAGGCCAGCGAGGCGGTGACGTCGGGGACGTAGATGATGGTGTAGCCGAGTTTCATGGAATTTTCAGTTGCTTCAATCGAACGTTTAGGGATTTACGGTGAGCGTTTCAAATCCATACCTCAAGTGGGAGCTCTTGCCTGAGATCTTGGCATTTCTGATCCAACGCTTTGTCGATTTTTGCAATCACTCGGAGGATTGCCGTCAGAGCAGAGCGTGGAAACGGTGATCGTGTATTGCGAAAAATGGCACCGTCACCGTCTGCGTAGAGTTTTAAAGACATCTCCAATGCATCGGCATCTGAATGCGCAACTTCTTTGTTCCGCAAGTTCACCAGGTATTCATGCAGTTCACGTTCCTTTGACGTGAGACCTCGAAGCAGTGCACCAGGTACCGACTTATCAGCGACGACAGAGTGCCCGCGCGAGTGGACGAAAGGTCGCGCGTACGCTACGACCAAAGCAGTAGTCATCGCGAGCAGTAGTGGGCTTGGTAATTTTCTTCTCGGAAGCGCAATTCTTCTTGAAAGCAGATCATCCACGGTTGCACGAGCCTCTTCTAGGTCAATACGTGCCAGGTAAAGGCGGCGGTACAGGCGAAGTTGCGGCTGTAACTCCGGAGGGACTTGCATCGTTACCAAGTCTGGCAGGGCAGATTGTTCATTCATATGCAACACATGGATTTCAAATGAATTTCGCGGGGGCTGAGTTTTGCTTGCAGACGGTGAGTTCGTGAACTAGACCCCCACAGCCCCCATCACCCACCCCACCCCCGCACACCCCGCCACCACCACCCAAGGTGGCCATTTCCATTTCATCAGCGCCAACAGCGCCACCCCGGCCAACACCACATCGCCCACCCCGCGAATCCCGCTGGTGATCACCGGGTTCCACAGCGCGGCCAGCAGCAGGCCGACGACGGCGGCGTTGATGCCCATGAGCGCGGCGCGCACGCGGGGTTGTGCACGCAGGCTTTCCCAGAACGGCAGGGCGCCGACGATGAGCAGAAAGGCGGGGGCGAAGACGGCGGCCAGCGCGAGCGCGCCGCCGGCCCAGCCGGTGGGCGCGGTCTGCATCGCCGCGCCGAGGAAGGCGGCGAAGGTGAACAGCGGGCCGGGCACGGCCTGCGCTGCGCCGTAGCCGGCGAGGAAGGCGTCGCTGCTGACCCAGCCGGGTGGCACCACGCTGGCCTGCAGCAGCGGCAGCACGACGTGGCCGCCGCCGAACACCAGCGCACCCGCGCGGTAGAAGGCATCGACCAGCGCGAGCGCCTGCGAGGGCATGGCCTGCTGCAGCAGGGGCAGGCTCAGCAGCAGCGCGAAGAACAGCGCGAGCCAGGCCGCGCCCGCTGTGCGGCTCACGGGCACGCTCATGGGTTCGTGCGGCGCGTCGGCCGCGGGACCCATGAACAGCAGGCCCAGCACCCCGGCGAACGCGATGGCGAGCAACTGCGTGCCGGTGCCGGGCCCGGCCAGCAGCAGCGCGGCGGTGGCGAGCATCAGCGCGCGACGGGACGCGTCGGGGCAGAGGCTGCGCGCCATGCCCCAGACCGCTTGTGCGACCACGGCCACGGCCACCACCTTCAGGCCGTGCAGCAGGCCCGCACCGGCGCCGCTCTGCAGGGCGTCGCCGGCCTGGGTGAGGCCCAGGGCGAGCGCGATGAGCGCGATGGCCGAGGGCAGGGTGAAGCCGGCCCAGGCGGCGAAGGCGCCCGCGTAGCCCGCGCGCGCCAGGCCCAGCGCCAGGCCGACCTGGCTGCTGGCCGGGCCGGGCAGGAACTGGCACAGGGCCACGAGGTCGGCGTAGGCCGCTTCGCTGAGCCAGCGGCGGCGTTCGACGAATTCGCTGCGGAAGTAGCCGAGGTGGGCGACCGGCCCGCCGAAGGATGTGAGGCCCAGGCGCAGGAAGATCAGGAAGACCGCCCAGGCGCTGCGGTCGGCCGGGTTGGGCTCAGCGGGGCTGGGGCTGGGCATGGTCGGCGCGCGGGGCCGTGGCGGGCGGGGTGTACCTGGCCATGAAGGCGCGGTCGATGCGGTCTTTCCAACGCCAGGCCCAGGCGCCTTCGGCGTGCAGCGGGCCCCAGGTGGCGATGGCATGGCCCGCGCCGCAGGAGATCAGGTTGAGCGTGTTGGCCGGCGGGTGGTGGGCTTTCAGCGATTGGCCTTCGTGGGCGGCGAGCAGGTTGGCCGTCAGCGGCGGGCCGGCGCGCACGGCGTAGACGCCGCTCTGGGCGTGTGGCCGGTCGGCGCGGGTGCACACGTCGCCGGCGGCGAACACGTTGGCGTGGCTGGGGCTCTGCTGGAAGGCGTTGACCAGCACCTGCCCGGTGTCGGACAGGGCCAGCCCGCTGCCTTGCAGCCAGGCGGGTGCGTGTGCACCGATGGCGAGCAGGGGCACGTCGCACAGCAGCGTGGCGCCGCTGCCGAGTTGCAGGCCTTGCGGGCCGATGCCGGTGCAGGTTTCGCGCAGCACGGTGATGCCGCGCTGCTTGAGCCGCCGCAGCACCCGGCGGCGCACGCCCGCGGGGTAGTGGGCCGCGATGTCGGCGTCACCGGTCAGCAGCGTGAACTGCGTGGCCTGAAAACCCGCTTCGCGCAGGCGCTGCTCGGCCGCGAAGAGCAGCTCCACACCAGTGGCCCCAGCGCCGATGACAGCGATGGACAGGGGTTTTCCCCGGGCCATGTCGAGCACGCGCGGCCACAGGCCGGCAAAGACTTCGATCGGGCGCACGATGAGCGCGCGTTCGCTGGCGCCGGGCATCTCGGCCTCCAGCCGGCTGCGGTCGATCACGGCGCCGGTGTCGATGGACAGCAGGTCGTAGCGCAACTCGGGCGGCAGCGCTTTGTTTTTGCCGGTGGACGCGGCCATCACGGTCTGCGCGGCGGCGTCGAGGCCGGTGCAGCGGCCCTGCAGCCATTTCGCGCCCGCGGCCCTCATCAGCGGTTCTAGTGGGATCTGGCAGTCGGCCTCGCTGTAGCGGCCGGCGACGAGGCCGGGCAGCATGGCGCTGCAGGTCTGGTAGGGGTAGGGCGTGAGCACGGTCACGTCCAGGTCGGCGGGGCGTTGCCGGGCCAGTTGGGCCAGCACCTGCACGTGGGCATGACCGGCGCCGAGCAGCAGGAGTTTTTTGATGCCGTGGTGCATGGGCCCCGATGTTACGGGTTGTTTCAGGGCCGGCCGTCGACCCAGCGCAGATCGGCCACCCAGCCGGTGCTGGTGCTGGCGGTGTTGTCGCTGTCGGCGCCGATCAGCACGGTGCTCACGCGCGGGACTTCCGCGCCCGCGGGCAGCTCGTCGCCGAAGAGCGCGCTGAAGTCCTGCGCCAGGTCGCGGCTCTGGTTCACCCACTGGCCCAGCGGCGCGCCCTGGCCCTGCAAACTGATGAAGCGCACGCGCCGGGTGTAGGGGTTGGCGCCCTGCAGCGGCGCAGGGCGCCCGCTGTCCCACACATAGCAGAGCGTGGCCGCGGGCAGGGCTTCGCCGCTGACGCTGCGCGCGATGCGCAACACCGTGCGCTCCACGAACGGCACGCGGCCCAGCGGGTGGTCGAACATGACGCAGACCTTGAGCGCGGCGTCGTCGCCGGCCTTGGTCAGCAGATCGGGCGGCGCCTTGCCGCCGGTGAGCGGCTGGTCCAGCCGCCAGCGCCACTGCAGGCGCGCGGGCGGCACGTCTTTCTGGTCGTGCACCAGCGTGCCGTAAGACGAGGCGGTGACCACCTTCAGCGCTGCCTGACCGTCCACGCGGCCGGCTTCGAAACGGGTCGCGGGCAGGTCGGCGTGTTTCTTGGGGAAGCCCACGAAGCGCCAGGCCGGGTTGAGCGCGCCTTCGCCCAGCAGCAACGGCGGCAGGGCCGGCGCGGCCTGCGCCACGCCGACCGCCGCCAGCGTCAGGGCGACGAGTCCGCGAACAGCCCGAATACCCCAACCGGCATGGGAATAGCCCTGATGCGGCGTTGCCGCGGCGGCGCTATGGTTCGGGTCAACTCTAGAGGAGACCTGCAAGATGAAAAAATGGCTGCTGGCTGGATGGCTGTTCATGGTGGTCTCGACCTGTCAGGCCTTGTCACCCTACACGGGTGGCACGCCGCTGCCGGCGGGCGAGCTGCAGGTGCAGATGGGGACTGTAGAGAAAAAGTTGCAGGCCGAGGGTTTCACCCTGCTGGGGCGCCACCTGCCCAAGGGGCTGCAGGCGGGAGGCGTGGTGCTGGTGACCGACAGCGCCATGCTGCAGGCCATCCGGGCGTCGGGCGGCAGCGGCATTGTGGCGGCGGCGATCCGGGTCGGCGTGCAGCGCGACGGCCGCGTGTCGTACACGACGCCGGAGTACTGGTACCGGGCCTACCTGCGTCAGGCATATCCGCAGGCCGAGGCAGCGGCCCGCTCGGTGCAGGCGCGGCTGACGAAGGCGCTGGGGACGGGCACCGGCTTCGGTGGTGACGTGCCGGCCGATCGGCTGGCGAACTACCAGTACATGACGTCCATGGAGCGGTTTGATTCCTTCCGCGCCGAGCTGCGCGCATTCGGCAGCTTCGACGAAGCCATGCAGATGGTGCGCAAGGGCCTGACCAACGGCGTGGGTACAACCGCCAAGGTGTATGAGGTGGTCATGGCCGACCGCAAGCTGGCGGTGTTCGGCGTGGCGATGAACGATGCGGCGCGCGGCGAGGGCTGGTGGGTCGGCAAGCTCGGGGCGGCGGGGCAGGAGCACATGGCCGCTCTGCCCTACGAGATCTTCATCGTCGACAACAAGGTCTACTCGCTGCCGGGGCGCTACCGCATCGCGCTGGCCTGGCCTTCCCTGAGCATGAGCGAGTTCATGAACATCCGTTACGCGCCCGATGTGATCCTGAAAACCATGAACCAGCTGGCCGAAGTCCAGGAGCAGCGCCCCGGCGATTGACGGACGACCGGCCGCGGTCACCCGGTCCACCGCTCAGCGCCCCGCGTCGTTGAGCGACCAGTCGTAGTCGAGGTGGTTCACGCCCAGCGTCTTCGCTTTCAGCGCGGCCTGCTCGGCGGGCTGGTCGCTCAGCTGTTCGGCGTATTTCGCGAACACGTCTTCCACCTGTTTGAAGCCGCCGTGGCCTTGCTCAAAGTCTTCGCGGAACCACTTGAAGATGCTGCTGGCTTCGACTTTGTCACCCTTGATCCGGTTGCGTGTGCGGTCACCCAGGAAGCGGCGCATGCCGTCTTCGAGCTGGGCTTCGAGCCTGGTGGCGGTGAAGGCCTCGTCGCGCAGGGCCGGGCAGCCGATGCTGGCGCAGTTGACGGCGGCGTGCACACGCGGCTCGTTGTAGCGCGGACGCAGCTGCTCGTGTTCGATCCAGTCGAGGTGGCGCTGTTCGCCCAGCAGCGTGAAGAACTTCTTCTTCCAGGGCGACTGGATGAACGAGCCCAGTTCCTTGATGGACTTGAGGTCCGGGTACTTGGTGAGGATGAGTTCGACCGTGAACGCGTTGTAGGCGTTGATCAGAAAGGCCATCTGCTGTGGCCGGCTCCAGCCGTCGAAGGTGGCCTTGGGCACGGCACTCAGGCTGTCGAGCACGGCCTTGAGCGCGGCGCGGTCGGCGGCAAAGCCCTTGTAGTTCGCCCGCGACTGCTTGCCATCGGGCAGCCAGCGCAGGTGTTTTTTCAGCAGCGCGTCCCAAGCGGTGTAGCCGTGATCGAAGGCGGTCTGGGCGTGGACGCTCAGCGGGGCGATGGCTGCGGCGGCGAGCAGGGTGATGAAGTGACGGCGGTGGTGCATGAGGTATGGACTCCGTTTCAGTCCCCGAGGTTCAACCCCGGCGCCAAGTGTGGAACTTCGCCACCCAGGCCAGCAGCTGCTGCGGCGCATGGGCGCGCTTCCATTCACCGGCCGCGTACTTGTTGGCCTCGGCCAGCGTGGGGTAGGTGTGGATGGTGCCGAGGATCTTGTTCAGCCCCAGGCCGTGTTTCATGGCCAGCACGTACTCGGCCAGCAGGTCGCCGGCGTGCGTGCCGACGAGGGTCACGCCCAGGATGGTGTCCTTGCCCGGCACGGTGAGCACCTTCACGAAGCCATGCGCCTCGCTGTCGGCGATGGCGCGGTCGAGGTCGTCGATGCCGTACTTCGTGACTTCGTACGGGATCTTCTTTTCTTTCGCGTCCTGCTCGTTCAGGCCCACGCGCGCCACCTCGGGGTCGATGAAGGTCGCCCAGGGGATCACGCTGTAGTCGGCCTTGAATTTCTTGAAGTCGCCGAACAGCGCGTTCACCGCCGCGTACCAGGCCTGGTGCGCCGCCACGTGGGTGAACTGGTAGGGTCCGGCCACATCGCCCGCGGCGTAGATGTTGGGGTAGAGGGTCTGCAGGTACTCGTTGGTCTCCACGGTCTTGTTCGTCGGGATGCCCAGGTCTTCCAGCCCGTAGCCCTGCAGCCGCGCCACGCGGCCGACGGCGCAGATGAGCTGGTCGAAGGGGATGCGCTTTTCCGCACCTTCGTGCTCAACCACCAGGATCTTCTCGCCGTCCACCAGCTCGCAGCGCAGCGCCTTGTGGCCGGTCAGCACCGCCACACCATCGGCGGCCAGCGAAGCCTGGGCGAGCGCGCTCACTTCGGCGTCTTCGCGCAGCATGATGCGCGGCGCCATTTCCACCAGCGTCACCTGCGCGCCCAGACGCGCAAAGGCCTGCGCCAGCTCGCAGCCGATCGGGCCGCCGCCCAGCACCACCAGGCGCTTCGGCACTTCGTCGAGCTTCGCGAACGCGTTCCACATCGTGTCGCTGGTCACGTAGCCGACTTCGTCGAGCCCCGGCAGCGGTGGCACAAAAGGCCGGGCGCCGGCCGCGATGACGATGCTGCGCGCGGTGAGGCGCTGGGTGCCACCGCCGTTGAGCGCAACCTCCACCGTCCACGGGTTCACCAGCTTGGCGTAACCCTGCAGCACCTCCACGCCCAGGCCGGTGTAGCGCTCCACGCTGTCGTGCGGTTCGATGGCGGCGATCACGTCGTGGATGCGCTGCATCACGGCCTTGAAGCTGAACGTGGGCGTGGTGTCGCTCAGGCCGTAGTTGGAGCCGTGGCGCATCTGGTGCGCGAGCTTGGCGCTCTTGATCAGCGCTTTGCTCGGCACGCAGCCGTAGTTGAGGCAGTCGCCGCCCATCTTGTGCGCCTCCACCAGCGTCACCTTGGCCTTGACGGCGGCGGCGATGTAGGCCGAGACCAGGCCACCCGCGCCCGCGCCGATCACGATCAGGTTGCGGTCGAAGCGCTGGGGGCGCACGCTGGCCCACTTCGCGTACACCTTGCGTTTCTGCACCGCCTCGATCACCTTGCGCGCGATCAGCGGGAACAGGCCCAGCAGCACAAAGCTGCCCAGCAGGCCGGGGCTCAGGATGCCCTGGAGCGAGTCGAGCTGACCGAGCTGCGTGCCCGCGTTCACGTAGACCGCGGTGCCGGCCAGCATGCCGAGCTGGCTGACCCAGTAAAACGTCCAGGCCTTCATCTGGGTCAGGCCCATCAGCAGGTTGATCACGAAGAACGGAACGACCGGGATCAGGCGCAACGTAAACAGGTAGAACGCACCGTCTTTCTGGATGCCCTTGTCCATCTCGGCCAGGCGCTGGCCGAAGCGCGCCTGCACGCTGTCGCGCAGCAGGAAGCGCGCGGTGAGAAAGGCCAACGTGGCACCGATGCTGGACGCGAACGAGACGATCAGCAGGCCCCAGCCGAGGCCGAAGATCGCACCGCCCGCGAGCGTGACGATGGTGGCGCCCGGCAGCGAGAGCGCTGTGACCGCGATGTAGACCAGAAAATAGCCCAGGGCGAGCTGCAGCGGTTGTTGTTCCCGCAGCGCCGCGAGACTGGCCTGGCTCTCTTTGAGGAACGCGAGGCTGAAGTAGCGGTCCAGACCGAAGGCGAAGAAGGCCACAATGCCCAGAAGCACCACCAGCAGCAGCAAGATTTTCCGGATGTTCACGACCATTCCTTGTTGGAGTTGTTCGGATTGAGTCGCCGAAACTGCGACATTCTTACACCGGGAGGACGACATGATCAGACAAGCCATCGGGCGTGCGCTGGCGCGCTACCTGACCAAGCCGGGCCGGTCGGCGTCCATCGGCTTTCCGACCGACCAGCGCCTGCTGGTCGCGGCGCTGCGCCCAGCCGACGTGATCCTGGTCGAGGGCACCACGCGCGTGAGCACGGCGATCAAGTACCTCACGCAGTCCACCTGGTCGCACGCGGCGCTCTGTGTCGGGCCTCTGCAGCCGGGTGGCCCGCTGATGGTGGTGGAGGCGGACATTCGGGAGGGCGTGCGCGCCGTTCCGCTGAGCACCTACGCGGGGCTGCACTGCCGCATCTGCCGGCCCGCCAGCCTGCGGATCGACGAGGCGCAGGCGGTCTGCCGTTTCGCGGTGCAGCGCATCGGCCACCGTTACGACCTCAAGAACATCCTGGACCTCGCGCGCTACCTGTTGCCCACGCCGCCGGTACCGGTGCGCTGGCGCCGCCGCCTGCTGGCGGTGGGCAGCGGCGACCCCACACGCGCGATCTGCTCCACCCTGATCGCGCAGGCCTTCGAGACGGTGCTCTACCCCATCCTGCCCATCGTCGAAGAGGCCGCCACCGACGACCCGAGCTCGCCCGACTGCGTGCGCCAGGTGCTGCACGTGCGCCACCACAGCCTGTTCACGCCGCGCGATTTCGACGTGTCGCCCTATTTCGAGGTGGTCAAGCCCACCCTGGCCGCGGGCTTTGACCACCACGCGCTCGAATGGTCGCCGTCGGCCATGGCCGCGCTGGATGCCTGATGGCGCCGGTGGTGCCTGTCACGCCGTTCGGGTTAAGGTTGGCGCATGCCGCATGACGCTCTTCGCCCGATACCCGATCCCTCATCCGACACGCCAGCCCCATCGGGCTGGCACGCGATCGAAGCCAGCCAGGCGCTGCAGACCCTGGACAGCAGCGCCACCGGGCTGACGCCCGCCGAAGCCGCCGTTCGCCTGGCCACCCACGGCCCCAACCGACTGACCGCGGCCGCGCGCCCGGGCTGGCTGCGGCGCTTTGCGGGGCAGTTCAACAACGTTCTGATCTACGTGTTGCTGGCCGCGGGCTTCACCACACTCTGGCTGGAGGACATCATCGACGCCGCCGTGATCTTTGGCGTGGTGCTCATCAACGCGGTGATCGGCTTCATCCAGGAGGGCAAGGCCGAACGCGCGCTCGAAGCCGTGCACGCCATGCTGGCCAGCCGCGCCACGGTGCTGCGCGACGGCGAACGCCACGAGATCGACGCCGGTGATCTGGTGCCCGGCGACGTGGTGCTGATCGAATCGGGCACGCGTGTGCCGGCCGACCTGCGCCTGCTGGCGACGAAGAACCTGCGCATCGACGAGGCCGCGCTCACCGGCGAGTCGCTGCCGGTGGACAAGGACAGCGCGCCGGTGGCCCCTCTGGCGCCACTGGCCGAACGCACCGGCATGGCCTACGCCGGCACCGTGGCGGCGGTGGGGCAGGGCACGGGCCTGGTGGTGGCCACCGCGGCGCACACCGAGATCGGCCGCATCGGGCGCATGGTCTCGGAACTGCAGACCCTGGCCACGCCGCTGACGCGCCGGCTCGACCAGTTCGCGCGCCAGATCACCTTCTTCATCCTGCTGGTCAGCGTGGCGACCTTCCTGTGGGGCAGTCGGGTCGGCGGCCTGCCGGCGCTCGACATCTTTCTCGCCGTGGTGGGCCTGGCCGTGGCCGCGATCCCCGAAGGCCTGCCCGCCATCGTCACCATCACGCTCGCCATCGGCACCGCGGCCATGGCCGGGCATCGCGCCATCGTGCGCCGCCTGCCCGCGGTGGAGACGCTGGGCTCGGTGGGCGTGATCTGCACCGACAAGACCGGCACGCTGACGAAGAACGAGATGACCGCGGTGGGCGTGATGCTGCCGGGCGACAGCCTGACCGTGAGTGGCGCCGGTTACGCGCCCGAGGGCGGTTTCCATGCGGATGGCCGACCCGTGGCGACCGATCGCCACACGGAGCTGTTGGGCCTGGCGCGCTGTGCCCTGCTGTGCAACGACGCGCAGCTGCACCGCGACGCGGCGGGCCGCTGGACGCTGGCCGGCGACCCGACCGAGGGCGCGCTGCTCACGCTGGCGCTCAAGGCCGGGCTGGATCTGGGCGAAGAAACCGCGCGCACGCCGCGCACCGACAGCCTGCCGTTTGAGTCGGAAAACCGCTACATGGCCACGCTGCACCACGACCACCAGGGTCGCGTGTTCGCCCTGCTCAAGGGCGGGCCCGAGCGCGTGCTGGGCCTGTGCGTGCGCGACGCGGCCGGCCTGCCGCTGGACGCTGCGGCCTGGCAGGCACGCATGGACGGGGCCGCCAGCCAGGGCCAGCGTGTGCTGGCGCTGGCCGAGTGCGAGCTGCCCGCGGGCACCAGCGAACTCACGCTGGAACACATCACGCCGCGCTTCACCCTGCTCGGCCTGGTGGGGCTGATGGACCCGCCGCGCCCCGAGGCCGTGGCCGCGGTGGCCGAGTGCCAGCAGGCCGGCGTGCGCGTGCTCATGATCACCGGCGACCACGCCACCACCGCCGCCGCCATCGGCGCCAGCCTGGGCCTGCGCGACGGCAACCCGATCACCGGTGCCGAGATTGACACGCTGGACGATGCGGCACTGGGTGCGCGTCTGGCGCAGACCGACGTGATCGCCCGCGCCAGCCCCGAACACAAGCTGCGCCTGGTGGCCAATCTGCAGGCCGGTGGCCAGCTGGTGGCCATGACGGGCGACGGCGTCAACGACGCGCCCGCGCTCAAGGCCGCCGACATCGGCGTGGCCATGGGCCAGCGGGGGACGGACGCGGCGCGCGAGGCGGCCGACCTCGTGCTCACCGACGACAACTTCGCCACCATCGCCCACGCGGTGCGCGAAGGCCGCCGCGTGTTCGACAACATCAAGAAGTCGCTGCTGTTCATCCTGCCCACCAACGGCGGCGAGGCCGGCCTGATCCTGATCGCGGTGTTTGCGGGGCTGGCGCTGCCGGTCACGGCCGGGCAGATCCTCTGGGTCAACATGGTCACCAGCATCACGCTGGACATGGCGCTGGCCTTCGAGCCCGCCGAAGACGGCGTGATGCGGCGCCCGCCGCGCCCCGCCGGTGAACCGCTGATCACGCGGCTGCTGTTCGTGCGCATCGCCTACATCACGGTGCTGATGGTGGCGGCGACCTTCGTGGTCTACGGCTGGGAGCTTTCGCGCGGCCACTCCATCGAAGTGGCGCGCACGGCGGTGGTCAACATGCTGGTGATGAGCGAGATCTTCTACCTGTTCAACGTGCGCCACTTCACCGCCAGCGCCTTCCGGTGGGAGACCCTGGCGGGCAACCGCATCGCGGTCTGGGCCTGCGTGATCACGCTGGGGTTGCAGGCGCTGTTCACCTACGCGCCGCCGATGCAGGCGCTGTTCGGCACCGCGCCGCTCGATGCGTGGTCGTGGCTGCTGATCACCGCACTGGCGAGCGCGAAGTTCGTGGTGGTGGAGATCGAGAAGGCGGTGCTGCGCCGGATGGGCATCCAGCGCATGTGAGTTGCGCGGTGGCCCTGCGCGGCGGGGCCATCGGCTTCAGGGCTGGCGGGTGGTCTGGCGGACGATGGTCTTGCCGTTCGGGCCGGTCAGTACCGCCTGGGTGCCTTCTGCCGAGCGGTCCACCACCCGCGAGGTGGACTTGCCGTTCGGGCCGGTGGTGGTGGACGACACATCGCCGTGCGAGCGGCTCACGCTGCGTGTGGCCGTCTGACCATTGGGGCCGGTGAAACTGGAGCTGCGGTCGCGGGCCACGACCGGTGTGGACAGCGTGGTCAGCGCGAGCAGCACGGCGGCCATGGCGGTGCCGGATTTGAGAGCGTTGTTCATGAAGAACTCCTGTGAGGGGGTGACTGCGGAAGGCCGGGGGAGCGGCCTGTGCGTCCCGGGATGGGCAGGCACGGTTGCATTACAGGCCGGCGCGGCGCGACCGTGTCTGTCGTCCTGCGACGAAATATGTCAGCGCTGAAACATGGGGTGCCAGGCCGCCGCCACTGCGTACACTGCCGACATGGACGCCCTGTTTTCCCCCGAAGCGGTCACCGTGCTGATGGTGGACGACGACGCCGAGCTGGCGGCCATGGTCGCCGAGTTGCTGCGGGCCCAGGGCATGCAGGTGCACAGCGCTGGTACCGCGGCGCAGGGGCTGGCGGCGCTGACCCGCCTGCAGCCCGATGTGCTGCTACTGGACCTGATGCTGCCCGACGTCAACGGGCTGGACCTGTGCCGGCGCCTGCGCGAGGCCGGCAACGATGTGCCGGTGCTCATGCTCACGGCGCGCGGCGACCCGTTTGACCGCGTGCTCGGCCTGGAGCTGGGGGCCGACGATTACCTGGGCAAACCCTTCGAGCCGCGCGAGCTGGTGGCGCGCGTCCGCGCCCTGGCCCGGCGCTTGCAGGCGGCCACCCGGCGCCGGCAACTGCGCTTCGACGGCCTGACGCTGGACCTGCTGGCGCGGCGGGCGGTGTGCCAGAACGAGGTGCTGCCGCTGACCTCCATCGAGTTCAAGCTGCTGGTCGCGCTGGCGAGCCAGCCCGGGATCTGCGTCTCGCGCCAGGCGCTCTCGGCCGCGGTGCAGCCGGGCAACTACAAGCCCATGGACCGCGCGGTGGACGTGCAGGTGGCCCGCCTGCGCAAGAAGCTGGAGGCCGCACCGGGCGGGCGCGAATGGGTCGAAACCGTGCGGGGCGAAGGCTATGTGTTCACCGGTGGGCTGCCGGGTCCCAGCCCATGAAGTGGTTCGATACGCTGTTCGCCCGCATCTTCCTGTTGCAGGTCGCGGTGGCGCTGCTGTTGTCGCTGCTGTTCCTGCTGTTGCTGTTCAGTGGCCAGGCGAGCGTGTTCGCGCGTTCGGCCGCGCCGGGCTGGGCCAGCGCGCTGCGGCCGGTGCAGGCGCAGCTGGCGCAGGGCGCAGTGCCGCAGCTGCCGCGCAGCGTGGGTGTGGCCACGTCGGTGCACCTGGAACCGGGCCCGCCGCCGGCCCGGGCGCGCCACATCGCCGCCACGCCGCTGGCGCCGCGTTATGTCGCGCTGAAAGCGGCCTTGCGGGACGAGGGCATCGGGGTCGGGCGCATGGCCGTCAGCGGCGAGCCTGGCGGGGGCGTGACCTGGCTGGAACTCTTGCCAACCGGCCACCAACCCACCTGGGTCGGCGTGCACGGTGCGCTGGAGGGCCCCGGCCTGCGGGGGCGTGGCGCGCTGGGCATCGCCCTGGCGGTGCTGGTGTTCCTGGGTGCGGCGGCGTGGCTGAGCCGGATCATCGTCAAGCCGCTGCTGGATCTGCAGACCAGCGTGAAGACTTTCGCCGAGACGGGTGAGCGCCCAGCGGCACCGCCCGTGCGCGGGCCGATCGAGGTGCGACAGCTGACGCAACAGTTCGACGATTTCGCGGCGCAGCGGGTGCAGCAGGACGACGCACGGCAGATGATGCTGGCCGGCATCTCACACGACCTGCGTTCCCCGCTGGGCCGCATCCGCATGGCGGCCGAGCTGCTGCCCGATGCCCCGGGGGTGGCGGCCCGGCGCGAGAGCATCGTGCGCAACGCGCAGGTTGCGGACCAGTTGGTGGGTTCCTTTCTGTCGCTGGTGCGTTCGGCGACCGAGCCGCTGGAAGAGCGCGTGGACCTGGCCGCCCTGGTGCGCGACCTGCTGGGCCATGGGGACCACGGCGACGTCACGCTGGAGCTGCAGGCCGCCGGGCCCATCTGGCTGGAGCCGGCCTCGGGCGTGCTGCTGCAGCGGGCGTTGATCAACCTGCTGGACAACGCGCGCCACCACGGCCGCCCGCCGGTGGTCGTGCGCCTGCAGGCCGACGGCGGGCACGCCACGCTGACGGTGCGCGACCACGGCCCCGGCATTGCGCCGGAGCAGCGCGAAACCCTGCTCAGGCCTTTTTACCGCGGTGCGAGCGACCGGGGCGTGCCCGGTACCGGGCTGGGGCTACCGGTGGTTGAGCGCTGCGTGCGGCGGCACGGGGGCGAGATGCAGCTGCTCGACGCCGCACCGGGCCTGGCGGTGCGGCTGCGGTTCCCGTTGGCGGGTCGCCCGCCTTCCGTCTAGCGAAAATTCAGCCGCCAGCGCCCAGTTCGCGCACCACGTTGGCGACCGATCCGGCGTCGGGCAGGTGCGAGAGGGCGCCAATGAGTTCGTCGCGCACCTGGCCCAGCAGGGCATCAAAGCGCGTGGCGTCCACGTTCAGGGCGGAGGCGAACGATTGCACCAGCGCGCGCTCGCCGTCGCTCAGGCGGCCGTCGGCGTGGCCGGTCATGAGGCACATCAGCACCACGGTGTCGGCCACGTTCGCCGGGCAACCGGTCATGGCCTGGGCGTCGAAGGCGTGGGTGCCCGACAGCATCGCCGACGTGGTGGGCATGTCGGCCGAACGCGAGCTTTCGTAGAACTGGCCGATCAGGGCCGCTTCGGCAGGGTGCATGCCGTCCACCAGGGCCACCGACAACATGGCCTGGGTCAGCTGGATGACCTGGGTGGCGCTCAGGTTCTGGTCTTGGATCGCTTGCATGAATGGCTCCTTGTGTGGGGGTGGGTCAGCGGGTGAGGGCGCGCCGTTTGGCGGCGATCAGGTTGCTCTGGATGTCGGCGATGGCCATGTCGCGGTAGCGCTTGGGCAGCATGGAGCGGCGCGAGGTCTCGGACACCGCGAGCAGCTCCATGAACTCGATCATGTCGCGCTCCTGCGGGGGCATGAAGTCGGCTGCGGCCTGGTTCAGCGCGTCGGCGTTCAGCGGTATTTTCTGGTTGCGCGCCAGCTCGACGGCGAGCAGCGAGAGCGCTTCGAGGTCGGCGTTGGAGTAGCCGGTCAGGGTGTCGCACAGGGTCAGCAGTTCTTCGGTGCTCGCGACGCAGGGCTCTTCGTAGCGCGAGAGCACGGCCTGCAGCACCTGCACGCGTTCGGCCGCGGTGTCGCAGTAGAAGAACGGGATCTTGCGGTCGAGCCGGCCGGGCCGCTTGATGTCGGTGTCGAGCTTGTCGGGGCGGTTGGTCATCATGACGAACAGCACCTGGCCGCGGTTCTCGGGCTCGGCCATGAACTCTTTCAGCCGTGCGATCACGCGCGAGCTGGTGCCGCCGTCGCTGTCTTCGCCGCCGCCCGAACCGAAGCTGCGGTCGCCTTCGTCGATGATCACGGCGATGGGGCCCATGGCCTTGACGGTGGCGAGCACGCGCTCCAGGTTGGCCTCGGTCGAGCCGACCCACTTGGAGCGGAAGTTCTTCAGTGCCACGGCCGAGAGCCCGGCTTCTTTCAGGAAGGCCTTGATGACAAAGGTCTTGCCCGATCCCATGGGGCCGACTGCGAGCAGGCCCATGGGCGTCAGCGTGGTTTCGCCGGCCTTGAGGTTATTCGCGATCGCCATCAGCTCGTGTTTGATGTGCTCGTGGCCACCGACGGCCGAGAGGCCGTGTTTGGGCTCGATGAACTCGATCAGGCCCGCGCATTCCTTCTCGATCATCTCGCGCTTGCGCGCGTGGATGACCTTGAGCACTTCCTGGTCGGCGTCGCCGGTGGGCAGGGTCTTGCCGGGCTCGATCAGGCGCGTGATCTCGGCCGGCGTCATGCCGGCGGTGATGGTGGCCAGCGTGTCGGCGCGGGCGGTGGCGTCGGGCGTGCCTTCGAGCAGCTTGCCGATCAGCGCGCGGCGCTCGGCTTCGCTCAGGCCATGGCCCTTGGAACCGGCCAGGATGTTGGCGAGCTGAACGGTGCGCAGGCCGCTGGTGCGCTCCGAGAACAGATCGATCTGGTGCGCGGTGAGCTTGGGCGCGAAAAAGCCGATCACCTTCTTGCGCAGGGGCAGGTCGGGCATCGGGATTTCGATCGCCGCCACTTTGGGGTTGGACAGCAGGCCCGGGTTGATGGCGTTGAGCGACTCGGTGATCAGCACGACGATGTTGTCGCCCTGGGTCAGCGTCTGGTCGAGCGACCAGCGGTGGAACACCAGATAGGTCTGGCGGTCGGTCTGCGCCATGAAGCTCGGATCGCCGGCGGGCAGCAGCGCGTCGGCGTAGGGCACGATGACGGCGGTGGACGGCTGCGCGCGCATGCGCTGCTCCAGCGCGTGCAGCGAGGCCAGCAGGTCGGGCTCGGTGCCTTCCTCCACCTGGCGCAGCAGCGCGCGCTGCTTGTCTTCGTTCGTCCCCGACAGCACCCGGATGCCGCGCTCCAGACTCACCTCGCACACGTGCTGCTTGGTGTCCTTGAACAGTTCTTCGACCAGGAAGGCGCCGAGGTTGTGCAGCTTGTCGCCGACCAGGACGTTGTCGAAGACGTTGCGGTAGAGCACGAAGGTGGACGCTTCGCCCGCCAGGT
Source organism: Burkholderiales bacterium GWF1_66_17 (assembly GCA_001770705.1). Taxonomy (GTDB): domain Bacteria; phylum Pseudomonadota; class Gammaproteobacteria; order Burkholderiales; family Burkholderiaceae_C; genus Hydrogenophaga. The sequence continues at coordinate 111,171 of MERT01000024.1, forward strand.
ACTTCTGCCGCAGGACCTCGGCCCAGCGCGGCAGATCGTGGCGGGGGGATGCGGGTGCGTTCATGCGCGGGCGGCTCAGAGGGTCTTGGTCGGAGCGGCCTGCGCGGCGGCGCGGGCCTGCTTCATGGCTTCGAGCTGGGCCTTGGCCGTCACGCTGCCGCTGCTCTGGCGCAGCTTGTTGAGGCGCACGTCGAGGTCGGAGTTCTGCAGCTCGGCGCCCAGGCTGGCCTGTGCCACCTGGCCCTTGATGTGCTCGCGCACGGCGCCCAGCGCCTGCACCTCGGCGTCCACCGACAGGCCGTCGAGCTGGCCCTGGATCTTGATGCGGGCCTGCGCGCTGTGCATCTGCGCCAGCATGCGCTCCTTCTCGGCCTTGAGCTTGTCGATCTCGGACTTCACCTGGATCAGCGAGTCCTTGGCGTTGTCGGCGTCGGCGGTGGCCTGGGCGGCGTCGGCGCGCAGCTCGGTGAGGGCCGCGTCCAGCGTGTTCTTCTTCTGGATCAGCACCACGGCGAGGTCGTCCTGGTTGGTGGCCAGGGCGGCTTCCAGGTCGGTGGTCACGGCGGCGAGCTCGCGCTCGTGCGCTTCCAGTCGCGAGGTGATGTCCTGGCGGCGCGCGATGATGGCGCCGGTGGCCGCCTTGAGCTGGGTGTATTTCTGGATCATCGAGGCGATCGCGTTCTGGTACGCGATCTCGGGATGCTCTTTCTCGATGTCCGAGACCCACAGGGAGATGAAGCCGGTCCAGAGGTTGGCGAGGCGGGCGAAGATTGCGTTGTTGGCCATGGGGGACTCCTGGTTGAATGCGGTGGGTTGGGGTTCAGGTTCTTTGGCGTTGCGAGGCCTGCCGGGCGGCCGCGTTCGCTGCGCTGCCGGAGGCGCTGACACGTGGGGCATTGTTGCCGAAGGCGGCGAGATCGGCGTCGTCGAATTCGGCGGCTACCTCTTCGGCGATGCGCAGGCGGGACAGCGAGTCTTCGAGCTTGCTGCCCATGTCGGTGGCATAGGGCGATGTGATCACCAGCTGGTACACCTCTTCCATCTTGTCGGGCATGGCCAGCAGCGTGGCTTCGAGCGCGCTGCGGCGCACCGCGAGGCGGCGCGCACGGTTCAGCACCTCGGCGTATTCGGCGAGCGTGGCGCGCAGCTGCCGCGCCTCCTCGTCGCCGAGCGCGGGGTTGCGCAGCTGGGCTTCGACGCTGGCGATGCGGCGGTTCACCTGGTCTTCGCTGATCTGCTCCTTGCGCCGGCGCAGCGAAGCATTGACCGAGCAGAGACCGAGGTAGTCGACGGTGAGGGCCTCCAACTTTTCCACATCCTGCCGGGTCAGCGTGGTCTGCCGGTCACCCGCCGTTTCGTAGAGCGCCTGCACGCGTTCCCACATGTGCTGGTAGGTGGACAGTGCGCCGGACTCGCCGCGTGCGCTCAGTTCGTCGATCAGCAGCTTGCGGCGCTGGCTCAGACCCTGGTGGTGCGCCTCGCGGTCGACCCAGGCCTTGAACGACGGCAGGCTCGGCACCATCAGCGCCGCCAGGATTTCGGTGCCCACGGCCAGTGTGCCGACCAGCGCCAGCCCCGCCAGCCCCATGGGGATGGACGCGAAGATGGCCACCACACCGGCCGCGAGCAGGGCGGTACGGTTGGCCGGGTGGCGCAGGAACGCGCCCAAGTAGGAGGGCTTGGGGTTCAAGGGGATGGGGCTGCGGTCACTTGGCGAAGCGCGACCAGATGCGGGTGATCTCCTGCTCGTCCTGCTCGGACAACACGGGGATCGGCGACGAGCGGCTCAGCGAGGTGGTGCTGGGCACCACGGCCGGGTTGGACTTCACGCTCGCGCTCATGAACTCGCCGGCCTTGAGGTTGGCGTTGGCGTAGCCCACGGTGTTGGACACCTTGGCGATCACCTGGGGCCGCATCAGGTAGTCGATGAACTGGTGCGCACCGCGTTTGTTCTTCGCGTTGGCCGGCACGGCCATGGCGTCGATGGCGAGCAGGCCGCCGTCGGCTGGCACCCGGTACTCGACCGCGCCGCGCGACTTGCCCTGCGCCTGCACCGCGTCGCCCGAGAAGCCGATGGCGACGCAGAGCTTGCCGTTGGCCAGCGAGTCGATGAACTGGTCGGTGGGGATGACCTTCACCGTGCCGGCGATGCCCGCCATCACCTTCTCGGCGGCCGCGATCGAGGCGCGGCCGGCCCACTTGGTCTGGCCACCGGCCATGGCGGCGAGCGGGATCACGTCGGATGCCGAATCGACCACGCCGATGCCGCAGGACTGGAAGCGCTTCGCGATGGCCGGATCGAACACGGTGGCCAGCGTGTCCACGCTGTGGCCCGGGAAGGCCTTGCTGGTGAGCCTGGGGTTCCAAGCGATGCCGACCGTGTACCACATGTAGGGCAGGCTGTAGGCACCGTCCTTGTCCCAGGCGCGCAGGGTCGCGTCCACCCGCGGGTCGATGTTGTTCAGGTTCTTGAGGCTGGCTTTGTCGAGTTTGCCGAGCAGGCCCTTGGCCGCCATGCCGGGCACGGCATTGGCCGTGGGGAAGACCACGTCGTAGGGCGTGCCGGCCGCACCCAGGCGGGCCTGCAGGTCGTCGTTGTCCGCGAAGATGTCGTAGATCACGCGGATGTTGTATTCCTTCTCGAAGTCCTGCAGCACGCTGGGTTCGATGTAGTCGGGCCAGTTGAGCACCCGCAGGGTCTCTTTGGCGCCCGCGCCCGCGCCGTTCACCGCGCGGCGCAGGTTCATCAGCACGGTCGAGGTGATCAGGCCGTCCACGCTCACGCCCTGCGACTCCTGGAAGGCCTCGGTCGCGACCTGCGTCTGGGGGCCGAAGGTGCCGTCCAGCGGCCCGGCGCTGAAGCCCAGCTTGCCCAGCAGGATCTGCGCCTCGCGCAGGCCCTGCGCATCCACGATCTTTTCCTTGCCCTTGTAGTTGCCGCTGGACCAGTTCTGGCTGGTCCAGATGTGGCGGCGGATGGCGTTGAGCAGCGCGTCGTTGACCTCGCTGGCGGGCGCGGTGCCGGTGCGGGCGGCGAAGGCGCGCATGGCGTCCAGCGTGGCCGGCGTCAGCGTGCCCGTGGGCGTTTCGCGCAGCAGGCCGATGCGGGCCAGCAGGCGCTGCGCCGACTCGACCTTGGCGTTGCGCGCGCCAGCCGGCGCGGCGGCCGTGGCCTTGGGCTCGGCGGTGCCGAAAACGAAGCCCTGGGCCTGGGCGGTGCCGGTGATCCAGAGGCCGCTGATCAGGGCGGCGGCCAGGGCGATGTGGCGGAGTTGCATGGGGTGTCCTTGGAAAGAGGGCGGGTGCGGCTTCACTGGCCGGGCGCGAAACAGATGGTGTTGCGGGACTGGGCCAGCTGGAAGAGTTTGGCGGCGGCTTCCTGGTCGGCGGGGATGCCGCCCTGGCCCTTGAGCGTCATCTCGCCCAGGTGGCAGGCCGCGCCGGCGTTGCCACCTTGCACGGCCAGCAGCAGGTGGGCGCGCGCCTGGGCGAAGTCGCCGCTTTCCAGCAGCTGGCGGCCGAGTTCGGCGTGTTCGGTCGCGGACAGGTCGCTGCCGCCGGTCGCGACGACGGGTTCGCTGGCGGCCGGTTCGCTCGCGGCGGGCGGTGTGCTCGGTGGCGTCGCGATGACGCTGGAGGTGGGCGTGTCCGGGCTGGTGCTGGTCGCGGTCGACGAGGTCGGCGCTGCGCCAAAGCGTTCCTTGAGCACCAGGTGCCACACGGCCGAGGCCATGGCACCGACCACGGCCAGGCCGATCAGGCCTTTGGAGAGGGGAGTCAGGCTGGCCATGGGGTCATTCCTTGGGGGTGGTGGCGGGCGCACCGAACTGCGCCGACAGGTTCTGCAGCTGCTGGCCGAGCTGCGACAGGCTGGCCAGCTGGACGGCGGTGTGTTCGCGCGCGGCCTGGAGCTGGGCTTCCTGGCCGGCGATGTCCTGGGCGGCGCGCGACACCTCGCGGTTCATCAGGGCGTCGAGTTCGGACATCTGTCGGCGGATGTCGTCCACCACCTTGTCGCGCCGTGCGGTCATGGTCTCGATACGCGCCAGCGTGTCGCGTTCCAGCGCCTGCAGGTTCAGCTGCAGCAGTTCGGCGTGCATGGACAGCGCCTGGGCCTTGGTCTGTGCGTCGGCCAGCGGATCGGCGATGGTCCAGGACTCGTCGGCCGCGTCCATGGCCTGGATGGCCATCAAGCGGGTGCCGGGGTCCATCGCACTCAGGCCCTCGATCAGCCGCAGCAGGCGCTCGGCGGGGTAGAGCGACGCCGGCACGCCCGCCTGGGCGTAGATCTCGTCGAGTTTCAGGGGGGCGCCGACCGGGACGGGCGCGGCGGCGGGCGGCAGGGCGGCGGTGGTTTCGGTGACCGGAGGCGGCGCGGGTGCGGCGTCTTCGTGCGGCGCCTCCATGCGAACCAGTCCCGCTTTTTCAAGGAAACCCATCACACCCTTCATCTCTTCTTCTCCAGCTTGGTGTCCATACGCAATGCCTCCGTACAGGAGCCCCCTTCCCGCCGCAGGACGGGGCCGTCTGTGGGGACTCGCAGGGAGTTTAAGGCAAGGCCGCGACCCCGTTGCCGGTGCGCAGCCAAGGGCCCCTCAGGCGGCCGGCGTGTCCGCCTGCGCGGCCTGATTCACCAGAAATTCCAGCAGGCGCTCGGCCGCGGGCGTGAGGTCGCCGTGGCGGCGGTAGCAGATCGCGAACTCGCGGTGGGCCCAGTCGTTCAGCAGCGGGATGATGCGCACCTGCCCGGCCGAGACGTAGATCTCGCTCACCTGCCGCGGCACCACGCTGATGCCCAGGCCGGCCGCCACCACCCGGAACGCGGCGTCGAAGTTGGAGACCACCACGCGGTAGCTCATGTGGCCTCCTGCCTTGGCCGCCGCGCGGCCCAGCATGGTGTGGACCGCGGTGGAGGGCTGCAGGCCCACGTGTTCGTAGGCCAGTGTGTCCTCGAAGTGCAGCGCCTCGTGCTGCGCCAGCGGGTGGGCCAGCGGCACCGCCAGGGTCAGCTCGTCACGGCGGTAGGGCCGGTGCTCCAGACCGCCGAAATCGATGTTGCTCCAGCACACGCCGAGCGACACCACACCCTCGCGCACCATGCTCACGATGTCCTTGGAGAAGCGCTCCTCGATGTCCACCTTGATGTCCTGGTGCTCGGGCGCGCGCATGAAGGCCGTGAGGTCGTCGAGCAGCGATTCGGCGATCGCCGAGGCGCTGGCCACGACCCGCACCTGGCCCTTGATGCCGCCCTTGAAGGCGGCCATGTCGGCCTCGATGCGGTCCATGGTGAAGAGCACGTTGCGTGCGTGCTCCAGCAGGGCGCGGCCGGCCGGGGTGGGCTCGGCGCCGCGCCGCCCGCGCACCAGCACCTGGGTGCCGATCGCGTCTTCCAGCTGCGCGATGCGTTTGCTGATCGCAGAAGGCTCAATGTGTTCCTGCGCCGCGGCGTCTTTCATGTTGCCGAGGTCACACACGGCCACCAGCAGCCGCAGGGATTTGAGGTCGAGGTCACGCATGGGGGAAACCCTGTATTTAAGTTCCCAAATGGAATTTATCGCCTTCCATATGGTCACTTGATGTTGTTTGTGGAAATCATAAACTCCGCTTCCATGAGCAACAAGTCCCTTCATTCCGCATTGCCCGCCCAGGCCGTGATCCGCGAAGTCGGCCTTCGTGACGGTCTGCAAAGCATCCAGACCCTGGTGTCCACCGCGCACAAATGCGAGTGGATCGCCGACGCCTTCGCGGCCGGGCAGCAAGAGATCGAGGTCGGCTCCTTTGTGCCTCCGAAGCTGCTGCCGCAGATGGCCGACACCGCCGAGGTGCTGGCCTTCGCCAGGACCTTGCCGGGCCTGAAGGCCAGCGTGCTGGTGCCCAACCTCAAAGGGGCCGAGCGCGCCATCGAGGGCGGCGCCCACCTGATGATCCTGCCGCTCTCGGCCAGCCACGCGCACAGCCTGGCCAACCTGCGCAAGACACCCGACGAAGTGGTCGAAGAAATGAAGCGCATCCGCGCCGCGCGCGATGCGGCGGGCAGCCGGACCCTGATCGAAGGCGGCGTGGGCACCGCCTTTGGCTGCACGATCCAGGGCGAGGTGAAAACCAGCGAAGTGCTGCGCCTGATGCAGGCCCTGCTGGACGCGGGCGCCGACCGCGTGAGCCTGGCCGACACCGTGGGTTACGCCGACCCGCATTCGGTGCGCGAACTGTTCGAGCAGGCGCTGAAGATTGCCGGCGACCGCTTCTGCTGCGGCCACTTCCACGACACGCGCGGCCTGGCCCTGGCCAACGTTTATGCGGCGCTCGAAGTGGGCGTGAGCCGCTTCGACGCCTCGCTGGCTGGCATCGGCGGTTGCCCGCATGCGCCTGGCGCCAGCGGCAACGCGGCCAGCGAAGACCTGGCTTTCATGCTGCAGGCCTGCGGCGTGAAGACGGGTATCGATATTGAGAAGCTGCTGGCGCTGCGCGCCAAGGTGGTGGGCTGGTTGCCGGGCGAACCCACCCACGGCGCGCTCTGGCGCGCCGGTCTGCCGAAGACGGCGCTGGCCGCCACCGCGGTCCACTGAAGACCTTTCCCTTTCACCGAACCGAACACAAGCCATGCCAACCGAATCCACCGGACTCCCCCTCGAAGGCGTGCGCGTCATCGAGTTCACCCACATGGTCATGGGCCCGACCTGCGGCATGATCCTGGCCGACCTTGGCGCCGAGGTCATCAAGGTCGAGCCGCCCGGCGGCGACAAGACCCGCACCTTGCCGGGCCTGGGCATCGGCTTCTTCCGCAGCTTCAACCGCAACAAGAAGAGCGTGGTGCTCGACATCCAGACCGAAGAAGGCCTGGCCACGGCGAAGGAACTCATTGGCCAGTGCGACGTGTTGCTGGAGAACTTCCGCCCCGGCCTGATGGACAAACTGGGCCTCGGTAGCGAATCGCTGCGCGAGTTGTTCCCCCGGCTCATCTATGTGTCGCACAAGGGCTTTCTGCCCGGCCCCTACGAAAGCCGGCTGGCGCTGGACGAGGTGGTGCAGAACATGGCCGGTCTGACCTACATGACCGGCCCGGTGGGCCGTCCGCTGCGTGCGGGCAGCTCGGTGAACGACATCATGGGCGGCATGTTCGGCGCCATCGGTGTGCTGGCCGCGCTGCGCGAACGCGACCGCCTGGGCGGCACTGGAAAGGGCCAGGAAATCCAGAGCGCGTTGTTTGAAAACTGCTGCCTGCTGGCCTCGCAGCACATGCAGCAGTTCCAGATGACGGGCGAGGTGCCGCCGCCGTTCCCCTCGCGCATTTCGGCCTGGAGCGTCTACGACACCTTCACGGTGGCCGGTGGTGAGCAGTTGTTCGTCGGCGCGGTGAGCGACAAACAGTTCGCCACGCTGTGCCAGGTGATTGAGCGACCCGACCTCGCCAGCGACCCGGCGCTCGCCACCAACGCGCAGCGCGTCGCCGTGCGTCCCGCGCTGCTGCAAAAACTGGGCGAAACCCTGCAGCACCGGGACCTGGAAACCTTGTGCGCGAAGCTGCAGGCCGCTGGTCTGCCGTACGCCAAGGTGGTCCGCCCCGACGAACTGGTGCACGACGAGCACCTGATCGCCTCCGGCGGCCTGGTGCCCATGACCACCGAAACCGGCGACACCACGCAGGTGGTGTTGCTGCCGCTGCTGATGGGTGGGCGCCGTCCCGGCGTGCGCAGCGCGTTGCCTGCCATCGGCGAGCACACCGAAGAAGTGCTCGCCCGCCTGACTCCCGCCTTTGTTCCCGCTGCCGTTTGACCCCCGTTTATTTCCATCAGAACCAGGAGACAACCATGACCAAGACCTTCACCAAGACCATCAACCGCCGCACCCTCATCACCGTGGCCGCTTCGTGCCTGTTCGCCTCGGCGCCGGCCTGGGCGCAGTCCGGCGCGCCGCTGCGCGTGATCCTGCCCGTGGGCGCTGGCTCGGGTGTGGACACCATCGTGCGTGCCGCGCAGAACGCCTTGTCCAAGGCGCTTGGTGGCCAGTCCGTGGTGATCGAAAACCTGCCCGGGGCGGGTGGCATCACCGGCACCTCGGCGCTGGTCAAGGCCGCGCCCGACGGCAACACGGTGGCCTTCATTTCGAACAACCACGCGGTCAACCCGAGCGTGTTCAAGACCCTCCCTTACGACAGCCTGGCCGACATCACACCCATCACCGTGGTTGGTGGTTCGCCCTTCGTGCTGGTGGTCAACCCAGCCAAAGTTCCGGTGAAGAACGCCAAAGAAATGCAGGCGCTGCTCAAGAGCAAACCGGGCGGTTTCAACATGGGCTCGTCGGGCAACGGCACCATCATCCACCTGGCGGGCGAGATGTTTGTGGACGCCGCCGGCGTGCAGGTGCAGCACATCCCCTACAAGGGCATGGGTCCGATGATGGCCGACATCATCGGGGGACAGGTCGAGTTCGGTGTGGCCGCCGTGGCCGCCGCCCAGGGCCACCTGGCTTCCGGGCGCATGAAGGCCATCGGCGTCATGGGCAAGGAGCGCGTGGCGTCGTTGCCCGATGTGCCCACCATCGCCGAGCAAGGCTTTCCGGATGTCGACGTGGCCGGCTGGTTCGCGATGGTTGGCCCCAAGGGCCTGCCCGCTGCGCAGGTGGATCGCCTGCACAAGGCCGTGGTGGCGGCTTTCAACGACCCCGACGTCAAGGCCACCATGGCCAAGCAGGACAACGTCATCAACCCGACCACGCCGGATGCTGCGGTCAAGTTCCTGAAGTCCGAACAGGATCGCTACGCGCGCCTGGTGAGCAAAGCCAACATCAAGCTGGACTGATAGGCTGAGCTTTCTTCGCCAAGGCCGATCAGTTTGAAAGCATCGTGTGGCAGGGCTTCAAACTGATTGACCCCATGACGCACAACGTCTACAAAGGGTGAATCCACTGGAGACCGACCATGAGCACATTGAAGATCGACCGCATCCACCACGTGGCCTACCGCTGCAAGGACGCCAAGGAAACCGTCGAGTGGTACGTCAAGCACCTCAACATGAACTTCGTGCTGGCCATCGCCGAAGACCAGGTGCCGTCCACCAAAGCGCCCGACCCGTACATGCACGTGTTCCTCGACGCGGGCCAAGGCAATGTGCTGGCCTTCTTCGAGCTGCCCAACGCGCCGGCGATGGGTCGCGATGCCAACACGCCCGAGTGGGTGCAGCACATCGCGTTCAAGATCGGCAGCCTGGACATGCTCGAAGCCACCAAAGAGCGCCTGCAGGCCGCGGGTGTTGAGGTGTTGGGGCCGACCGACCACACCATCTTCAAGAGCATCTACTTCTTCGATCCCAACGGCCACCGACTCGAACTGTGCGCCGACGTGGGAACCCCGCGAATGCACAAGGACCTCGACGAAGTGAAGTGGGACATGCTCAACGAGTGGGCGCAGACCAAGCGCGCACCCAAGCATGCCGCCTGGATGCACGACCGGGAATTCAAGGCCCTGGACTGAGGCGCTCCAAGCCATGAACGCCATCGACAACACCCACAACCCGGCCTTGCGCAGTTGGGTCGATTCGGCCAACGAACCCGCGAACGACTTTCCGATCCAGAATCTGCCGTTTGGCCGCTTCAAGGTCGAGGACGATCCCGAGTGGCGCATCGGCGTGGCCATTGGCGATCAGGTGCTGGACCTGCGGGCTGCCGGGCTGATCAACTTCAGCGACATGAACCGCCTGATCCGGCTCAAGCCCGAGGCCCGGCGCGAGCTGCGCGCGCAGATCAGCGCCGGCCTGGCCACCGGCAGTCCGCAGCAGGACCGGTGGTCGCGGCACCTGCACGCGCAGGCCGCCGTCGAGCTGGGTCTGCCCTGCGAGATCCGCGATTACACCGATTTCTACGTCGGCATCCACCACGCCACGGCGGTGGGCAAGCTGTTCCGGCCTGACAACCCGCTGCTGCCCAACTACAAGTGGGTGCCCATCGGTTACCACGGCCGCGCGTCCACCATCCAGCCCAGCGGACACAGCTTTCACCGTCCGGTGGGGCAGATCAAGGGCCCCGGCACCGACGCGCCGATGCTCGCCCCGACCAAGCGGCTGGACCTGGAGCTGGAGCTCGGCTACGTGATCGGCCGGCCCAACGCCATGGGCCACCCGATCCCGCTGGCCGAGGCGGAAGACCATGTGTTCGGTGTGACCTTGTTCAACGACTGGAGCGCGCGCGACTTCCAGGCCTGGGAATACCAGCCGCTCGGCCCCTTCCTGTCGAAAAACTTCGCCAGCACGCTCTCGCCCTGGATGGTGACGCTCGAAGCGCTGGCGCCGTTCCGCCAGGCCCTGCAGCGGCCCGCGGGCGACCCGGCGCCGCTGCCCTACCTGCAGGCCGATGCCAGCCAGAGCGCCGGTGCGTTCGACATCGATCTCGATGTGCTGCTGCAGACCGCGCGCATGCGCACCGAGGGCCTTGCCCCCGAAATCATCAGCCGTTCCAACGCCGCGCAGGCCGCTTACTGGTCGCTCGCCCAGCTGGTGACCCACCACACGGTCAACGGCTGCGCGCTTTCGGCGGGCGATCTGTTTGGCTCGGGCACGCTCTCGGGGCCGCGGCCCGAGCAGGCCGGCTCGCTGCTCGAACTCACCGTGGGGGGCAAGCAGGCCATCACCCTGGGCAACGGCGAGCGGCGCACCTTCCTCGAAGACGGCGACAGCATCACGCTGCGCGGCCGCTGCACACGCACCGGGTTTCAAAGCATCGGTTTTGGCGAATGCACGGCCTCCGTGCTGCCACCGCTCGGCGCCATCTGATCTTCGGGCGCCATTTCAATCGAGCGGTAGCGCGCTGGTGCACTTGAGCTCGTTCAGGCAAATGCTGGAGCGCACGCCGCTCACGCCCGGCAGCTGCGCCAGCGTGCCAAGCAGGAAGTCCGACAGGCCCTTGAGGTCGCGCGCGACGATCTTGCAGACGTAGTCGAAATCGCCGGTCACGGCATAACACTCCAGCACCTCGGGCATCTTGCCCACGGTGCGCTGGAACTTCAGCACCTCCTTGTGCTGCCCGCGCTCCATCGACACGTGCACGAACGCGGTCACGCCCAGACCGAGCCGGTGCGCGTCGAGCCGCGCTTCGTACCGCTGGATGTAGCCCGCTTCTTCGAGCCGCTTGTGGCGCCGGTTGCTTTGCGCCGGCGAGAGGTGCACCGTCTGGGCCAGTTCCTGGTTGCTGATGCGCCCGTTCGCCTGCAGGGCCGACAGGATGCGGCGGTCCAGGCGGTCCAGCGACGACGGATGCAAGGAATCTTCGCTCATGTCGGTGTTCATGAAAGGGTTTCTTCAAATGGCGCCGGTCGGGCGGTTGATACGAGAGCAAATTGTCTGCGATGCGGCGCAAACTGCACAACCGGTCCAGAGCCGCTGGTTGGGCGCCTGGAACACCACAACGAAGGAGACTTTTCATGACCCCCCTGGATGCGCAGACGACCCGCGAGCTGATGACCGGCTTGCCCGAGTGGACGGTGAACCGTGAGGGCGGCGCGATCCGGCGCACCTTCCACTTCCCCGACTTCGCCCAGGCTTTCGGCTTCATGGCGCAGATGGCCATCGTCTCGGAAAAGATGGACCACCACCCCGAGTGGTTCAACGTCTACAACCGCGTCGAGGTCACGCTGACCACGCACGACGCCCATGGCCTGTCCACGCGCGACATCGCCTGGGCCACGCGCGCCGACGCCGCTTACGCCCCGGTGGCCCCCCGAGCGGAGTGAACATGGCAACCACCACACCCGAATCCACCAAACACGGCCTGGCCGCCGGAGCCGCCGCACAGCCCGAGAGCGCCGACTGGACCATCTCGCAAGGCTGGGAGCACTACACCGCCGCCGACCACGCCACCTGGAAGACGCTGTTCGAACGCCAGACGAAGCTGCTGCCCGGGCGCGCCTGCGACGAGTTTGTCCAGGGCATGCACGACCTGCCCATCGGCGCCGATGAAATCCCCGATTTCCGACGCCTGAGCGAGGTGCTGATGCCGCGCACCGGCTGGCAGGTGGTGGCCGTGCCCGGCCTGGTGCCCGACGAGGTGTTTTTCGACCACCTGGCGAACCGCCGCTTCCCGGCGGGCAATTTCATCCGCCAGCCGCACGAGCTGGACTACCTCGAAGAGCCCGACGTGTTCCACGACGTGTTCGGCCATGTGCCCATGCTGATGAACCCGGCCATCGCCGACTTCATCCAGGCCTATGGCCAGGGCGGCCTGCGCGCGCAGCAGATCGGCAAGCTCGCGCAACTGGCGCGCGTCTACTGGTACACGGTGGAGTTCGGCCTGCTGCAGCAGAGCGATGGCCTGCGGCTCTACGGTTCGGGCATCGCGTCTTCGTACACCGAGTCGCAGTTTTGTCTGGACAGCCCCTCGCCCAACCGCATACGCTTCGGGCTGGAGCGCGTGATGCGCACGAACTACCGCATCGACGATTTCCAGGAGAGCTATTTTGTGATCCGCGACCTCGACGAACTGCTCGAATTCACCCGCATCGACTTCGCGCCGCTGTACGAAAGCGCCGCCCAGGCACCCGAGCTGCAGCCCGGCGACGTGCTGCCCACCGACCAGGTGTTCAGCCGCGGTGACGGCAGCTACCACCGCGCCCGGCGCACAGGAGGAACCCCATGAACCCGAAGGCCCGAACCGTTCTCATCACCGGCGCAGCCGGTAACCTCGGGCAGGCCGTGGCCCGCGCCTTTGCGGCGCGCGGTGACCACCTGGTGCTGCTCGACCGCAACGGCGAGGCGCTGCGGCGCGTGTACGGCCCCGACACCGAAGTGCTGAGCTGCACCGAGCTCGACCTGCTCGACGCCGCCCAGGTGGAGCAGGCGGTGGCCCATGCCGCGAAGTGCTTCGGCGGTGTGCACGTGCTGTGCCACCTGGCGGGTGGCTTCCGCATGGGCGAGGCCGTGCACGACACCACCGCGCAGACGCTGGACTTCCTGCTCGACCTGAACGTGCGCGCGCTGATGCCCATCGCGGCCAGCGTGGTGCCGCGCATGGTGGCGGGCGGAGGCGGCCAGATCGTCACGGTCGGTGCCATGGGTGCGCTGAAGGGTGGTGCGCAGATGGGGGCTTATGCGGCGTCCAAGAGCGCCCTGATGCGCCTGACCGAGTCCATGTCGGCCGAACTCAAGGTGCAGGGCATCAACGTCAACTGCGTGATGCCCTCGATCATCGACACCCCCGAAAACCGCGCCGCCATGCCCGACGCCGACCCTTCGCAATGGGTGGCGCCGGAGGCGCTGGCCGACGTGATGATGTTCCTGGCATCCGATGCGGCGCGCGCGATCCATGGCGCGTGCATCCCGGTGACCGCTCTGGTTTGACAGCTTAACGAAACCGCTGCCAGCCCCAGACGATGCGCAGTGCGATGGTGATGGCGCACAGCGCGGCAAAGGCGTAGGCGATGAGCGCGAAATGGCCGGGCCACAGGCACATGGCGGCGAAGGCGGCGATGGTTTCGGTGGCTTCGGTCAGGCCGCCGAGAAAGTAGAAGCTCTTGTCCGGGAAGGCGACCGATTGCAGCCGCCGCTTCTCCGCCACGATGGCGAAGGCCAGGAAGCTGCTGCCGGTGCCGATGAAGGCCGCGAGCAGCACCGCAGCGGGCAGGGCGTTGGCGGCCGGGTCCGCGATGGCGAAGGCCAGCGGGATCGCGGCGTAGAACAAAAAATCGAGCGTGATGTCGAGAAAGCCGCCGCGGTCGGTGGGCCGGGTGGCGCGGGCGACAGCACCATCCAGGCCGTCCATCAGGCGCGACAGCAGCAGCAGGGCCAGGCCCGGCAGGAAGTGCTGGAATGCGATCGCCGCGGCGGCGGCCATGCCGAGGGCGAAGCCGGTGAATGTGATCGCGTCAGCGCCGATGCCCAGACGCACCAGCCCGCGCGCAGCCTGCGTCATGAGCGGGCGCAGCGCCTGCTGGATGGCCTTATCCAGCATCGGGCATGGCCACCATGGGCGCAACCTGCGGGGGCCGGCACCCGTGCCCGGAAGGGAGGCTGCGGGATGGCAGGGGAGCGGTGTGCATGGTTTTCGTCTGCGTGATGGAAGGGTGGTCGTGGGTCGCCGAGAGGATGTTAACCAGAGACATCGGGTTTCTCCGGTGAGAACCCGTTTGTCGGCGGGTCGCTCCACTCCTTACACTTTCGGCCAACCCACCCCACCACCATGCCACCCCAGATCCCCACCGACTTCGAGCAGCAACTGGTCGAGCAGCGCAGCTACCTGATGCGTTTCGCGTGCCTGCAGTTGCGCAACGACGCCTGGGCCGAAGACGCGGTTTCGGAAACCATCCTCGCAGCGCTGGCCAAGCCGCAGGCCTTCGGGGCGCGCTCGCAGCTCAAGACCTGGCTGGTCGGCATCCTCAAGCACAAGATCATCGACTCGATGCGCCAGCGCCAGCGCGAGGTGACGCTCGACAGCGGTTCGGACGACGACAGCGCCGACCCGCTGGAGCACATGGCGTTCAAGGCCGACGGCCACTTTGCCGAGAAGCCCACCGACTGGGGCAATCCCGAGCAGGACCTGAAGAGCCACCAGTTCATGGCGATCATGGACGCCTGCACCCAGAAGCTGCCCGCAGTGCAGGGGCGGCTGTTCCTGATGCGCGAGTGGCTGGAGATGTCAAGCGAGGAGATCTGTAAGGAACTTGGGCTGACCTCGACCAACCTTTATGTCCAGCTGCACCGCGCCCGCCTGCGCCTGCGCGAATGCCTTGAACTCAACTGGTTTGCTGCCCGATGAACGCCCTGATGAGAAAACTGCCGCTCATGCGCACCTGCAAGGAGGTGACCGCCCTGGTTATCGCCCGGGAAGACCGCGAGCTGCCGCTGGCCGAGCAGCTGGCCCTGCGCATGCACATGGCGATCTGCAAGGCCTGCCCGACGTTTGAGCGCCAGGTGATGACCATGCGCAACGCCATGAAGCAGTGGCGCAACTACGGCGCCGACGACGAATAGAGAGGATCTGCGATCCGGCGTCGGGCCGCCCCAAGCCGGATCAGCCCCCGGACCCGGGATGCACCGGGTCCCCTCCCGATGCTGGGGCCGCGACCCGCGCAGCGGCGGAGCCCCGGATTCACACGGAAGGTGTGAAAACACCAGGGGGTCAGTTCAGCAGCGCCTGAGCGAACTCTTTCGCGTCGAAGGTTTCCAGGTCTTCCAGCTTTTCACCGACGCCGATGAAATAGATCGGCACCGGCTTCTCCCGCGCAATGGCGCAGATGACACCGCCCTTGGCTGTGCCGTCGAGCTTGGTGATCACCAGGCCGGTCAGGCCCAGCGCTTCGTCGAACGCCTTCACCTGCATCAGCGCGTTCTGCCCGGTGTTGCCGTCGATCACCAGCAGCACCTCGTGCGGCGCGGTGGCGTCGGCCTTCTGCACCACGCGCTTGATCTTCTTGAGCTCTTCCATCAGGTGCAGCTGCGTGGGCAGTCGACCGGCCGTGTCCACCAGCACCACGTCCCTGCCGCGCGCCTTGCCTGCGCTGACCGCGTCAAAGCTCACCGCGGCCGGGTCGCCGCCTTCCTGCGTGATGATCTCCACCGTGTTGCGGTCGGCCCAGACGGCGAGTTGCTCGCGCGCCGCGGCGCGGAAGGTGTCGGCCGCGGCCAGCAGCACCGTGGCGCCCTCGTTGGCCAGGTGGCGCGTGAGCTTGCCGATGGAGGTGGTCTTGCCCGCACCGTTGACACCCGCGACCATGATCACCGTGGGCTTGTGCTCGCCGATCACCAGCCGCTTCTGCAGCGGCGTGAGCAGGTCGGCAATCGCTTCGGCCAGCAGACCTTTGACGGCGGCCGGGTCGGTGGTCTTGTTGTCCTTGACGCGCCGCTTCAGGTCGGCCAGCAGGTGCTCGGTGGCCTTGACGCCGGTGTCGGCCATCAGCAGCGCGGTTTCCAGCTCTTCGTAGAGCGCATCGTCGATCTGCGTGCCGGTGAAGACCGTGGCGATGCTGGAGCCGGTCTTGCGCAAGCCGGCCTTGAGCTTGTCGAGCCAGCCCTTGCGGGGCTCCGCTGCCGGGGCTGTCACCGGGGCCGGCACCACGACCACCGGGGTGGGCGCTGGCGCTGCAACCGGTGCGGCGGCGGTGACGGGTGCCGGAGCAGCGGGTACGGGAGCGGGTTCGGGAGGGGTGGGGGGCTTTTTTCGGAAGAACGAGAACATTTGGGAATCTCTTGTATCTTCACCATTCTATGAAACGCAGCTTTCACTCTCTCTGGGGCCGTGCTCTGGTCTTGCTGGCGTTGGCCGGTTCGTTGGGCTGGGCCGGTGCCGCCACCCCTCCGGCTGAATCCAAGGCGCAGCGCTACACGCTCACCAACGGCATGACGCTGATCGTCAAACCGGACCGGCGTGCGCCCACGGTGGCCCACATGCTCTGGGTGCGCGTGGGCGCGATGGACGAGGTGGACGGCACCAGCGGCGTGGCGCACGCGCTGGAACACATGATGTTCAAGGGCACGCCCGACATGAAGCCCGGCGAGTTTTCGCGCCAGGTGGCGGCATTGGGCGGGCGTGAAAACGCGTTCACCAGCCGCGACGCCACCGCCTACCACCAGCAGGTGCCCGCCAGCCGGCTGGAGGCCATGATGCAGCTGGAGGCCGACCGCTTTGCCCGCAACCAGTGGGCCGACGACGAGTTCGTTCGCGAGATCGAGGTCATCAAGGAAGAGCGCCGTCAGCGCACCGAAGAGTCACCGCGCGCCCGCATGTTCGAAGCGCTCAACGCCATGGTGTTCCAGGCCAGCCCGTACCGCCGGCCCGTGGTCGGCTGGATGAGCGATCTGGATGCCATGACGCCGCAGGACGTGCGCGACTTCTACCAGCGCTGGTACACGCCGTCGAACGCGGCCGTGGTGATCGCCGGCGATGTCGACGCGCTTCAGGTGCATGCGATGGCCGAGCGCATCTACGGTCGCATCCCGGCGCGCGCGGTGCCGCCGCGCAAGCCGCGCGAAGAGCCTGCGCAGGCCGGGCCGCGGCGCCTGGACTACCGGGCTGCCGCTGACCAGGCCCTGGTGGCGCTGAGCTTCAAGGTGCCGCGCTGGAGCGGTGGTGAGGATGCCGCCAGCCAGGACGCGCTGGCGCTGACCGTGCTCTCGGCCGTGCTCGATGGCTACAGCGGTGCCCGCCTGGAGCGTTCGCTGGTGCAGGGCACGGGCAGGGGCGGCAAACGCATCGCTGACAGTGCCAGTGCTTCGTATGGCCTGATGGGCCGCGGTCCGCAGCTGTTCATGCTGGTCGCCGTGCCGGCGCAAGGGGTGTCCGCCGACACCGCCGCGGCCGCGCTCCGGACCGAGGTGACCCGCATCGCGCGTGAAGGCATCAGCGAGGCCGAGCTGCAGCGCGTCAAGACGCAATGGATGGCCGGCGAAATCTACAAACTCGACTCGGTGTTCAACCAGGCGCAGGAGCTGGGCAGCTACTGGGTTCAGGGTATGGACCTGGACACCGGCGAGCGCCTCATGAGCCGCTTGCGTCAGGTGTCGGCGGAGCAGGTGCAGGCGGTGGCCAAGCGCTATTTCAGCGACGAGCAGCTCAGCACCGCGGTGCTGGTGCCCGATCCCTCGCGCCGCGAGGCAGCGCCACCGGCCACGCCCCGGCCGGCGCTCTCGCGCCATTGAGCCGTCCCACCTGAACGATCTCCACGCATGCCGACCTTCACCCGTTTCCTGACCCGCACCCGATGGTTGCCCCTGCTGCTCGCCGGGCTGGGGGCACTCACCGGCGCCCGTGCCGCGATCCCAATTGAACACTGGACGCACGCCAGCGGCGCACGTGTTTACCTCGTCGCGAGTCCCTCGATTCCGATGCTGGATGTGCAGCTGAATTTTGACGGTGGCAGTCGCCGCAATCCCGCCCGTCAGGCCGGCCTGGCCGGCGCCACGGCGGGGATGTTGCTGGCCGGCGTGCAGGCACGCGATGGCCAGCCGGCGCTCGATGAAAACCAGCTCGGCGAGGCCTGGGCCGACCTGGGTGCCCAGTTCAGCGCGCAGGCCAGCAGCGACCGCTTCAGCCTGTCCCTGCGCTCGCTCACCGAGCCCGACCTGCTGGCGCGAGCGGTGGCTCTGGCGGCGCGACAGCTCGCGGCGCCGGCCTGGCCCGAGAAGGTCTGGCAGCGCGACCGCGAGCGGTCCATCGCGGCACTCAAAGAGGCCGAGAACCGCCCGGGCACCCACGCCGGGCGCGCCTTTTCCCGCGCGGTGTACGGCGACCACCCCTATGGTTTCGAGCCCGACGCCAAGACCCTGGGTGCCATCGGCGTGGCCGACATGCGCGCGTTTTACCGGCGCCATGTGGCGACCTGCCGGGCGCAGGTGACGCTGGTGGGGGCCATCGACCGCGCCGGGGCCGAACGCATCGTGGGGCAATTCATGACCGCGGTGCAGCCGCACGGGTGTGTGGCATTGCCGCCGGTGCCCGAGGTGCAGGCGCTGACCCGCGAGCAGACGCTGCGCCTGCCGTTTGCGGCGGCCCAGGCCCAGGTGCTGATCGGGCAGCCGGGCGTGCCGCGCAACGACCCCGACTTCTTCCCGCTGTTTGTGGGCAATTACATCCTGGGCGGCGGTGGTTTCGTGTCCCGCCTGACCACCGAAGTGCGCGAGAAGCGCGGCCTGAGCTACAGCGTCTACAGCTACTTTGCGCCCGGGCTGCACGCGGGCGCTTTCCAGCTGGGCTTGACCACCCGTCCCGACCAGGCCGATCAGGCCATCGGTGTGGCGCGGGACGTGGTGCGCCAGTTCGTGGAGCAGGGGCCGACCGAGGCCGAACTGCAGGCCGCCAAGGACTACCTGATCAACGGTTTCGCGCTGCGCATCGACAGCAACCGCAAGCTGCTCGACAACGTTTCCAACATCGCGTGGAACGGGCTGCCGCTGGATTACCTCGACACCTGGACCGACCAGGTGCAGCGCGTCAGCGTGGCCGACATCCGCCGAGCCTTTGCGCGTGTGCTGCAGCCCGATCGCATGGTGACGGTGGTGGTCGGAGGAGCACGATGACCCACCCCCGCCGCGCTGCGCGCGACCCCCTCAAGGGGGCGATGCGATGCGGCCCGGCAAAGCCGGTTCCGCCGCATCCTGGGTTGGGCCTCTATCGCCGGAGATCGATCACAGGCCAAGCATTGAGCTTCGACTCATACGGTGGTCCCTTGTCTTCACAATGGCGTCGTCGCGTCCCGTCACGTCGGCTTGGTAAGCTCGCTGCATGAAAAAGCCCGCGCCACGCCCCACCGTCAACGCCCCGCACGAGGTTCGCATCATCGGTGGCCAGTGGAAGCGCACGCCGCTGCCGGTGGCCGACCGCCCGGGGCTGCGGCCCACGCCCGTTCGTGTGCGCGAAACCCTGTTCAACTGGCTGGGCCAGGACCTGACCGGCTTTCGGTGCCTGGACGCCTTTGCCGGTACCGGCGCCCTGGGCCTGGAGGCGGCATCGCGCGGTGCGGCCGAGGTGGTGCTGGTGGAGCAGGACGGGCACCTGATCAAGACCCTGAGCGCCCTCAAGTCCAGGCTGAAAGCCGACGCCGTGCGCGTGGAGCGGGGCGACGGGGTGACGGCTATGCAGCAACGCCGTGGCCAGGGGCTGGATCTGGTGTTTCTCGATCCGCCCTTTGGTGAGGAGGGCAACGACGCGCTGTTCACCGCTGCGCTGCAGGCCGCGCGGCAGTGCTTGCGCGACGATGGCCTGATCTACCTGGAGGCGCCGCGCGTCTGGAGCGACGACGAGCTCGCGCAACTGGGCCTGCAGCTGCACCGCCAGGGCAAGGCCGGCGTCGTGGCCTACCATTTGCTGCGCCCCCTGCCGCCTCAGTGACTTTCGTCGGCGGTCCCACGGCGGCCAGACCCCTCGCGCATAATTCCGGGATGAATTCCGAGTCCTCCCCGACCGCCAGAAGCCCCCGCATCGCGGTCTACAGCGGCACCTTCGATCCGCTGACCCTCGGTCACGAAGACGTGGCCCGCCGTGCCGCTCTGCTGTTCGACG
Source organism: Burkholderiales bacterium GWF1_66_17 (assembly GCA_001770705.1). GTDB lineage: Bacteria > Pseudomonadota > Gammaproteobacteria > Burkholderiales > Burkholderiaceae_C > Hydrogenophaga. The sequence goes on from MERT01000024.1 coordinate 131,145, forward strand.
AAGTGATCATCGCCGTGGCCGTGGCCCACCACAAGAAGACCCGCTTCAGCCTGCGGGAGCGCATGGACATGGCCGCCGAAGCCATGGCCAGCACGGGTGGGCACATCCGTGTGCTCCCGTTCGAAGGCCTGATCATGGATTTCTGCCGCCAGCAGGGCGCTTGTGCCGTGGTGCGCGGCGTCCGCAACCTGACCGACTTCGACTACGAGGCCCAGATGGCGGCGATGAACCGCAAGCTCAACCCTGCTGTGGAGACCGTGTTCCTGCTGCCACAGGCGGAATTGCAGTGCATCTCCAGCACGCTGGTGCGCGAGATCTCGATCCTCGGTGGCGATGTGTCAAAGATGGTCAGTCCGGTGGTGGCGCAGCGCCTGGCACCGCGGCCCTTGCAGGCCTGAGGTCCCGGTTATGGCCCTGATGATCACCGCCGAGTGCATCAATTGTGATGTCTGCGAACCCGAGTGCCCGAACCAGGCCATCTACATGGGCGAGGAGATCTACGAGATCGATCCCGCCAAGTGCACCGAGTGTGTGGGACATTTTGACGAGCCCCAGTGCATGCAGGTGTGTCCCGTCAGCTGCATCCCGGTGAACCCGGAACACATCGAGAGCCACGAAACGCTCTGGCAAAAATACCAGCGCCTGCAGAAAGCGGGTCAGCCCTTGTCGGCCGAGGGTGGGCCTTCGGCCTGATCTGCGGCCGGGGCAGGGCGCGGCGGTTTCGGGCGAGGAGGCTTGCTGGTGTGGATCAGAGCTGTCGCTTTGTCCATTTCGCCGGCGATCAGCTGGGGCAGTGCCTTGAGGCTGCGGTCCAGCGCCTGGGCGATGGCGATGCGGTCGTCCGGCGACGGCTTTTTCAGCACCCAGTTCGCTACTTCATTTTTGTTGCCCGGGTGCCCGATGCCGACGCGCAGCCGCCAGTAGTCGGCGCTGCCCAGCTGGGCGTGGATGTCGCGCAGACCGTTGTGGCCGGCGTGCCCGCCCCCTTTTTTGAGCTTCACTTCGCCGGGTGGCAGGTCGAGCTCGTCGTGCACCACGAGCACTTCTTCCGGCGCGATCTTGAAAAACCGCGCCAGCGAGCCCACCGATTTGCCCGAGAGGTTCATGAAGGTCTGCGGCTCGACCAGCCAGACGCTTTGCCCGCCCACGGAGGTGCGCGCGACCAGGCCGAAGTGACCCCGTTCCATCTGCAGCGACACCTTGAGCAGGCGCGCCGCTTCATCCACCCACCAGAAACCGGCGTTGTGGCGGGTGTGTTCGTATTCAGGACCCGGATTGCCCAGGCCGGCGATGAGCTTGATCATGCGCAGATTATCGGGTGGCAGGAATGAAAAAGGCCCGCGTGAGCGGGCCTTTCAGAAGCAGGCTGGCGGCAAGCCGCCAAGGCATTACTTTTTGCCCTTGCCTTTTTTCTTGTCGTCGGCAGCGGCAACCACGGGAGCGGCAACCACTTCCTTGACCGGCTCGACCAGCGTGGCCACCGTCAGGTTGGTGCGGCCGTGCAGCACGAGCTTGATGCCCTTGGGCAGCACGATGTCGCCGGTGTGAACGGTCGAACCCGTGGTGACGTTGCTCAGGTCCACGGTGATGTGCTCGGGCAGCTGGGTGGCCAGGCACTCGATTTCGATTTCGGTCATCACGTGGCTGACAGCGCACTTGTCGGTCTTGACGGCCGGCGACTCTTCAGCGCCCACGAAGTGCAGGGGCACCTTCTTGTGCAGGCGGGTCTTGTCGTCCACGCGCTGGAAGTCCACGTGCAGCACGAGGGGCTTGAAGGGGTGGTACTGCACGTCGCGCAGCAGCACTTTCTGGGTCGTGCCGGCGAGTTCCATGTCGAGGATCGAAGCGTGGAAAGCTTCTTTCTTCAGGGCATGCCACAAGGCGTTGTGATCGAGTTCGATCGTGGCGGCGGGCGCTTCGCCACCGAAAACGATACCGGGCGTGCGACCGGTGATGCGGAGACGGCGGCTCGCACCCGTACCCTGCTTGGCGCGCTCAAAAGCGACAAATTGCATAACTGACTCCTGTAGAGGGGTTCCGCGACCAGAACGCCTCGGTTGAAAAAGGCCGCTTGCTGAATGTGCAGGGCGGCCTGCTTTTTGTTGCTGTCAGGCCTTAGAAAAGGTTGTCCTGATCGGCAAACAAACTCATGACCGACTCACCCGAGGCGATGCGCGCGATGGTTTCGGCCATCAGCGGCGCCACGGAGAGCTGGCGAATCTTGGAGCAGGCCTGAGCGGCCTGCGACAGGGGGATGGTGTTGGTCACCACGACCTCGTCCAGCGCATTGCCCTTGGCAAGGCGTTCGATTGCGGGGCCGGAAAAAATCGGGTGGGTGCAGTAGGCATAGACACTCTTGGCTCCACGCTCTTTCAGCACTTCGGCCGCTTTCACCAGCGTGCCGGCGGTGTCGATCATGTCGTCCATGATCACGCAGTTGCGGCCTTCGATGTCACCGATCACGTGCATGACTTCAGACACGTTGGCCTTCGGGCGGCGCTTGTCGATGATGGCCATGTCGCAATTGAGCTGCTTGGCCAGCGCACGGGCGCGCACCACGCCGCCGACGTCGGGCGACACCACCAGCAGGTCGGTGTAGTTCTTCGCGCGCAGGTCGCCCAGCAGCACCGGCGAGGCGTAGATGTTGTCCACCGGGATGTCGAAGAAACCCTGGATCTGGTCGGCGTGCAGGTCCATGGTGAGCACGCGGTCGACACCGACCGCCTGCAGCATGTTGGCCACGACCTTGGCCGTGATCGGCACGCGGCTCGAACGCGGGCGGCGGTCCTGGCGGGCGTAGCCGAAATAGGGGATGACGGCCGAAATGCGCGAGGCAGAGGCCCGTTTGAGCGCATCGACCATGATGATGAGTTCCATCAGGTTCTCATTGGTCGGCGCGCAGGTCGACTGGATCACAAAGACTTCGCGGGTGCGCACGTTCTGCGTGATTTCCACGGTGACTTCACCGTCGGAAAAGCGACCCACGTTGGCCGAACCGAGCTGGGTGCCGAGGTGCTGGGCGATTTCGGCGGCCAATACCGGATTGGCATTGCCGGTGAAGATCATGAAATCCGGGGGCTGAACTTGCATGGTGTTCCCAGCTGCATCAACGGCAAAAAAAGTGGCCGCTTAACGTGTGTCGAAGCGGCCCGGCCGGTACGTGTTTCAAAAAATCTGGCAGGGGAGGAAGGACTCGAACCCTCGCATGCTGGAATCAAAATCCAGTGCCTTTACCAACTTGGCGACTCCCCTACGCTGGTCATCTGTTTGGCGATGAAGCCGGACAGACAACCCAAAAACATGTCGCAGGTTGCGCATCAACTGCCTGGGCTGTGCGCAAGCCGATATTCTAATCGCTGCACCAGTCAAGCAATGGATGTGCATCCATGTTGCTGCATTCGCGGACAGTCCAGTCACCAGGGACAGGATGCTCATCCAGCGGATGCGGCATTTGCGCAAACACCGCGGTGCCCGATCCGGTCATGCGGCCTTGCAGGCCCTGATCGGACAACCAGTCCAGGCATTGCCCCACTTCGGGACAGATCGCCTGGGCTGAGGGCTGAAGATCGTTGTGGCCGAAGTCCAGAATGCTCTGGATATCGAGCCGCGGCAGATCTTGTGTGTCGTTTGCAGCAAAGCCTTGGATTGTAGCAGTTTTTGTATCGCGCTTCAGCAAGGGTGAAGCAAAAATGCGTTGCGTGGACGCGCCGCCAGCCGGTTTGACCACCAGAAACCGAGCAGGGGGTAAGGAAATGGGCGTGATCTGTTCGCCGACGCCCTCGACCCAGGCGTTGTGACCCCCGAGGAAAAAGGGGACGTCGGCACCCAGCTGAAGACCGATGGCGGACAGCTCGTGTCGCTTCAGGCCCAGGCCCCAGAGCCGGTTGAGCGCGAGCAGCGTGCTCGCCGCATCCGATGACCCGCCACCCATGCCGGCTTCGGCTGGTATGCGCTTTTCCAGCGTGATGTGCGCGCCCAGTGTGCAGCCGGTGGCTTGCTGCAAGGCCCGGGCGGCGCGCAGCGTCAGGTCTTCGGCGGGCAGGCGGCCTGGTTGCAGGTCCTGGCGGCTGAATCCGCCGTCGGTGCGCAGTTCGAAGTTCAGCCGGTCGCACCAGTCGATGAGCATGAAGACCGACTGCAGAAGGTGGTAGCCGTCGGCGCGGCGGCCCGTGATGTGCAGGAACAGGTTGAGCTTGGCCGGCGCGGGAACGCCGTGCAGGTGCTGCTGCACCGTGCGGGGGTGGACCGGTGTCATGGCTGGAAAATGATGCGCAGTTCGGCGGCGGGCAGCGGCACGCGGCGGCGGGCGTTCACCCGCCCCTCGGGCTGGCGCGAGAGATCGGCTTGCCAGCCATCGGCCTCGCGGGCCTGGCCCTGGAGCCAGGCAAACAGTGCCGCCACGGGCAGCACCGTGCCACCGAACTCGGTGGTCAGTTCGTCAAGGCTCTGGCGCTGTGTGACGCGTTCTCCCTGGTGCAGCTCGGCGCTGCCCGGCTGCCACTGGACCCGGGCCAGGGTGTTGCCCAGTGGCGAGTTCAGCAGCAGTTCGCCTGCATCGGGCGAGCCGCGCAGATCGAAGCTGGCGGAATACGACTGGGGTGGGTCGCTCTCGACGTTCAGGGCCAGCCGCCCGCTCCAGAAAGCTTCACCCGGGGCGGCGCTGCGCTGGGGAGTGGCGCAACCGGTCAACAGGATCGCCGTGACCAGGCCCGCCAGCACCGCGTGGCGGCGTGACCACGCGCCCCGACCCGCGTCAAGGCTCATGGCTGGACACGCAGGCGTTTGAGGGTGCCTTGCAGGGTTTCGTTGTCGCTCGACAGCAGCAGGCCTTCGCGCCAGATCTTCAGTGCCTGTTCTCGTTGTCCCTGCGCCCACAGGACCTCGCCCAGGTGGGCGGCGATCTCGGCATCGGGGCGTTTGACATAGGCGCTCTGGAGGATGTCCTGTGCGCGACGGACATTGCCCATCCGGAACTCCACCCAGCCCAGGCTGTCCTGGATGTAGGCGTCTTCGGGTGCGAGTTCGACGGCCTTTTCAATCAGCTGTTTGGCTTCGGGCAGGCGCACGTTGCGCTCGGCCAGTGAGTAACCCAGCGCGTTGTACGCGTGGTGGTGGTCCGGCTTGGAGGCGATCAGCTGGCGCAACAGGTTTTCCATGGCATCCAGCCGGTTCGCCTTCTCGGCCATCATGGCCTGGTCGTAGATCAGGTCGTTGTCGTTCGGGAAGCGGGTGACGGCTTCGCCATACACCTCGTAGGCCTGCTGCCAGTCCTTGAAATCGCGCAGCAGCTGGGCCTCGGCGACGAGCTTCAGGCGCGCATCTTCGGGCCGGCGCTCGGGCTGGTTGCGCAGCAGGGCGCGCGCCTGGGCCATCTGTCCCTGGCGTGCCAGCAACGAAGCGCGGCGCATCTGGGCCGCCATGATTTCGTCGGCATTTTCAATCCGGTCCAGCCAGGCGTTGGCGGCCACAAAGTCCTTCTGCTTCTCGGCCATCTGGGCCATCAGCAAATAGGCCTGGGTCAGGCCACGGGCACTGCGCTCATCACCGGACTGGCGCGCCAGGGACATGTATTTCTGCAGCGAAGCGGTGGCGGCTGCGTGGGCGGTGCTGTCCTGCACCTGCAGCGAGGCCAGCAGCAGCCAGGGCTCGGGCAGGTCGGGTTGGGCCTGGGTCAGGCGCTCCAGCAGGGCGCGGGCTTCGGCGTTGCGCTGCAGGTCGAGCAGGATGCGCGCGTAGGTCAGGGCCACCGTGGTGCCGTTGGTAGCGGACGGTGGGCTGGCCTGCAGCTGCACGCGCACCAAGGCTTCGGCGTCTTTCTGTCCCCGTTCCATCAACTCCAGCGCGAGCAGGGCGGGAAACACCGATCCGGGCTCGGCCGCTTGTGCCTGGCGGACCGACTCCAGCGCCGGGGCGAGCTGGTCCTGCGCCAGTTCCATGCGACCCAGTGTGGTCCACGCCGCTGCTGCGTTTTCGGAAACCTTGAGCGAGGGCGTCAGTGCTTCACGCACCACGTTCAGCGCGAGGGCTTTGTCGGCGACGCGGGCATAGGTTTGTGGAATCGCATTGATGGTGTCGTTGCGTTCGGCGACTGGCGAGCGGGCGAGCAGGGAGCGCAGGACCGGGCCGGTTTCACCGGGTCGGTTGAGCGCCAGCAGGATTTGCAGCACGAAACGGTCGGCGTCCAGCGAATCGGGCAGGTCCTTGGACCAGGCCTGGGCCGCGGTCAGGGCGGCTTCGCCCGAGCGGGCCTGCAGGGCGATGTCCACCGCCCGCCGGTACAGCTGGGCGTCGTGCTGTTTGCGCGCCGCGTCGAGGAAGTACGAATAGCCGGTGCCGGGGTCGCCCGAACCGACGTTGAGTTCACCCAGCAACAGCTGGTAGAACAACGGCGCATCCAGGTCGGAGTTGCGCACCTCGGGTGTCTCGGCGGCCGCAGGAGCGGTATCCACGGGGGCCGGTGTGCCTTGGGCCTGAGAGGCGAAGGCACCCGCCAGCAGCGATGCGCCCAACAGGCCGCGAAGCCACCAGACGAGGGGTTTCAGGCGCCCGTGGGCCGGGGTGGCGACGGGGCTGTGCAGGGTATTCATTCGTTCATGATAATGGAAGGGTGGATCGGTACGGGGTCTGATCCGAAGGCCTTTGAACCGTTCCGGTATCCACCGAAAAAAGCACCTCGCTCCATGCCCGAACTGCCTGAAGTTGAAGTCACCCGCCGGAGTTTTGCCGATCGCATCGCGGGTGCCCGGGTGCTGGGGGTGCAGGTGGGCAAGCCCCTGCGCTGGCCGTTGGGGTGTGCGCCCGAGGCACTGATCGGGCAAAACGTGGGCAGTGTCACGCGGCGTGGCAAATACCTGCTGCTGCACCTGGATCGGGGTTTGTTGCTGTTGCACCTGGGCATGTCGGGCAGCCTGCAGTTTGCGCCGGCGCTGGCGCCCCGCGGGGTGCACGACCATTTTGAGCTGCAGACCAGCCGCGGCACGCTGCGGCTGCACGATCCACGGCGCTTTGGCGCTGTGGTGCATGCCGAGTCGCTGGCCGACCCACGGGCGCTCAAGTTGCTGGGCGGGCTGGGCGTTGAGCCGCTGGAGGTCGGGTTTGATCCCGTCATGTTCCATCAGGCCCTGCAGCAACGCCGCGCCAGCGTCAAGCAGGTGCTGATGGCGGGCGACATCGTCGTGGGCGTGGGCAATATCTACGCGTCGGAAGCGCTGTTCATGGCGGGCTTGCGACCCACGCTGAGGGCTGACCGGATCAGCCGGCCCCGGGCGATGCGCCTGCATGGCGCCATCGTGACGGTTTTGCAGCGGGCGCTGGCCCTGGGCGGGAGCACATTGCGTGATTTTTCCAGCGCCGAGGGGCAGACCGGTTATTTCCAGCTTGACGCCATGGTGTACGGTCGGGAGGGGCAGGCCTGCCGGGTTTGTGCGACGCCGATCCGGGCCATCCGGCAGGGCCAGCGCTCCTCGTTTTTCTGCCCACAATGCCAGCGCTCCTGACAGCCGGGCCGATGCTATATTGCCCAATACGCAGAAAAAAAGTTACATGACGTTCAATCAGGAATTTGACGAGCACGGTGTTTGGCGCAAGCAGTTTGCCCTGCGACTCAAGCTCCTGTCCGAATGGCTGAGCGACCACGACCTGCTGGAGGCGGGGGTGCGTGAGCGGCTCGACCAGCTGCACGCCCAGGTCAAGAACGACAAGATGATGGTGGCCTTCGTGGCCGAGTTCTCGCGCGGCAAGTCCGAGCTGATCAATGCGGTGTTTTTCGCAGGCTATGGGCGGCGCATCATGCCGGCGAGCGCAGGGCGCACCACCATGTGCCCCACCGAGCTGGGCTACGACGCTGAAGTGCCGCCCTGCCTGCGGCTGCTGCCGATCGAAACCCGGTTGCAACCCCAGTCGCTGCTGGACTGGCGCAATGCGCCCGACAAATGGGAGCGGGTGGATCTGGACGTCAACGATCCCCAGCAACTCGCGCGTGCGATCCAGAAGGTCGCCGAAGTGCGCCGTGTCAGCCAGGCCGAGGCCGCTTCCCTGGGTTTCTGGAACGACGAGACGCCGAACGAAAACCCGCTGGTAGGCTCGGACGGGTTGATCGAAGTCCCCAAGTGGCGCCATGCCCTGATCAACATGGCGCATCCGCTGCTCAAGCAGGGTCTGGTGATCCTGGACACCCCGGGACTCAACGCCATCGGTGCCGAGCCCGAGCTGACCGTCAGCCTGCTGCCCCAGGCGCACGCGGTGGTTTTCATCCTGGCGGCCGACACCGGCGTGACCAAATCCGATCTCGGCATCTGGCGGGAGCACCTGTCTGTGGTGGGCGAAGACAAGGCGACGCGCCTGGTGGTGCTCAACAAGATCGACACCATGTGGGACGCGCTGAGCTCACCCGAGCAGGTGCAGCTGCAGATTGCGTCGCAGCGCTCCGATTCGGCCGAGATCCTGGGCCTGGCGCCACAACAGGTGCTGGCGGTGTCGGCGCAAAAAGGTCTGCTGGCCAAGGTCAGCCGGGACGACAAGCTGCTGCAGGCGAGCAACCTGATGGAACTCGAAGCCGCCCTGGGCGAAGGTTTGCTGGGTCAGCGCCGGCGCATCCTGGCCGAAGCGGTGTCCAAAGGCATCCAGTCGCTGCGCCAGGAAACGGGGCGGCTGGTGCACACGCGGGCCCGTGACATCCTGGAGCAGATTCAGGAACTCGACGGTCTGCGTGGCAAGAACACCAGCGTGATCAAGCAGATGCGGCTGCGCATCGAGCAGGAGCAGGCCGACTTTGATGCCAGCGGCGCCAAGATCCAGGCGGTGCGTTCGGTGCACCTGCGCCTGCTCAAAGACCTGTTTGCCCAGTTGGGCAACACACACCTCAAGAGCCGCGTGTCGGAGCTGGCGCGTGCGCTCAAGCAGCCGGGCATCAAGCTCGGTGTGCGGCGCGCCTATGGCAAGACCTTCGAGCGGCTGGCCGTTGATCTGAACCGGGCCGATCAGCTGGCGGCCGAGATCCAGTCCATGCTGGAGGGCAGCTTCAAGAACCTGAACGCGGAGTACGGGTTTTCTTTGCAACCGCCCACGCCGCCCCAGCTTTCGGCTTACCACAAAGACCTCGCGCTGATCGAAAAAAGCCACCTGCAATACCTGAGCCTGGGCAACGCCTTGCGGTTGGCGCAACCGGAATTTGCCGAGCGGCTGGCGCGCGCGCTCATGAGCCGTCTGCGCGTGGTGTACGACACCGCGGTCAACGAAGTGGAGCTCTGGAACAAGTCGGCCGCGGCCCAGCTTGATGCGCAATTGCGCGAGCGTCGGCGCAACTTCACCCGCCGCATCGAAGCCGTCTCGCGCATCCAGCAGGCCGCGGGCGGGCTGGATGAGCGCATCCGAGAGTTGCAGAGCCAGCAGAGCCAGCTGAACCTGACCGACGCCAAGCTGGCCGAACTGACCGACCACCTGCTCGCCGAGCCCGAAGCTGAAGCCATTGCGGCATGAGCGCAGGGCGGGAAGGCGGGGCGCCCGCGGTTGCAGGTGCCGTCCTGCCCATCGGGTTTGCGAAGGTGCTGATGCATTGGCAGCGCCACAGCGGGCGCCACGGGCTGCCCTGGCAGGGCACGCACGATCCCTACCGCGTGTGGCTGTCCGAAGTGATGTTGCAACAGACGCAGGTCAGCACTGTGTTGGACTACTACCCGCGCTTCCTGTCTCGGTTCCCGGATGTGCAGGCCCTGGCCAGTGCAACACCCGATGAGGTGATGGCGCTCTGGAGTGGCCTGGGTTACTACAGCCGGGCGCGCAACCTGCACCGCTGCGCCCAGGTGGTGGTGGCGCAGCACGCGGGGATTTTCCCGTCAACGTCCGGCGAGCTGCAGACCCTCCCGGGCATTGGCGCGTCGACGGCGGCAGCCATTGCCGCGTTCTGCCATGGCGAGCGGGTGTCGATTCTGGATGGCAATGTGCGGCGCGTGCTCACGCGCCTGCTGGCGTTTGACGGGGATCTTGCGCAGGCGGCGCAGCAGCGCCGCCTGTGGGCGATCGCGCAGACCTTGTTGCCCGAGCAACCCGCAGCGGGCGACATGGTGGCCTACACGCAAGGGCTGATGGACCTGGGCGCCACGCTGTGTTCGCGCAGCCGGCCGTCGTGTGCGGCGTGCCCGGTGCTGGCCCTGTGCCGTTCAGGCCAGGATGGCACGGCCAGCCGCTATCCCGTCAAGACCCGGACCCTCAAGCGGCGCCACGAAAGCTGGTGGCTGCTGGTGCTGCGTTCTCCGTCGGACGACGGGGAGCACCGGGTCTGGCTGGAACGGCGTCCGAACCAGGGCATCTGGGCTGGGCTGTTTTGCACGCCCGTGTTTGCCGACGAAGCCGCGGCCCTGGCGACGCTGCCCCTAAACACCGCACGCGTGCAGGCCTTGCCGCCGGTGGCTCACAGCCTCACGCACCGTGAACTGCGCCTGCATCCGCTGCTGCTGGACCTGCCGCCATCGGTGTCGCCCGCGGGTGCCGACGGGCGCTGGGTGGCGTTGGGGGGCATCAATGCGCTGGGGTTGCCGGCGCCCGTGCGGCAGTTGCTGGTGCAACTGCCCGACTGAACCAACGCGCGTTCAGGTCTGGCGCGTCTTCGCTTCGGGCGTTGCGGACCGCGCGGGAGCCGGCCAGCCATCGATCTCGCGATGGCGCAAGCGGGTGGCCCAGTCGGTCGCAAAAACCTGCGCCAGACGTTCGACCAGGTACACCGAGCGGTGCTGCCCGCCGGTGCAACCGATGGCCACGGTGACATAACTGCGGTGGTCTCTCAGCATGTGGGGCAGCCAGTGGCGCAGGAATGCGCCGATCTGCTGTTCCATGGTCTGCACCTCGGCCTGTTCGGCCAGGTAGCGCGCCACCGGTTCGTCGCGCCCGGTCAGTGGCTTGAGCTCGGGTTCGTAGTGCGGGTTGGGCAGCATGCGCACGTCGAAGACAAAGTCGGCGTCCATCGGTACGCCCCGTTTGAACGCGAAGGATTCGAAGACCAGGGTGAGCGGGGCTTGTCCCGTGCCCAGCAGGTCCTTGATGTGGCTGCGCAGCTGGGCCGGCCGGATGAGGCTGGTGTCGAGCACCAGTGCACGTTCGCGCAACTCGGACAGCAGTTCGCGTTCGTGTTCGATGGCGTCGGTGAGCGCGCGGTACTGGTCGTCGGTCTGTTTGAGCGAGAGCGGATGCAGGCGCCTGGTTTCGGAGAAACGCCTCACCAGGGTGTCGGTGGTCGCGTCCAGGAACACGGTGCGCAGGTGCACGTCCTGTCCGGCCTGGTTCTTGATTTGTTCCAGCCGGTCAGGCAGTCCCGGCAGCGATGCCGCGCTGCGCACATCCATGGCGATGGCGACCTTGCTGGCCCGGTGACTTTGCTCCAGCGCGATGAACGGGACCAGCAACTCGGGCGGCAGGTTGTCCACGCAATAGAAGCCCAGGTCTTCCAGTGCGGTCAGCGCGATCGACTTGCCCGACCCCGACATGCCGGTGATCAGCACCAGCTCGATCACGAGGGGCGCTTCGGCGGGTTCTGCGGTGGGCGGGCGTACGGTGGCAATCATGGGGTGAGCAACTCGCGGGCGTGGGCGAGCGAAACTTCGGAGCGTTCGCTGCCGCCCAGCATGCGCGCGAGTTCCACCACCCGGTGATCGCGGGTGATGGGGGCGACCGTGCTCAGGGTCTGCTGGCCCTGCAGTTGTTTGCTCACCAGCAGGTGGTGGTCGGCGCAGGCGGCGACCTGGGGCAGGTGGGTCACGGCGAGCACCTGGCGGTCATGGCCCAGCTGGCGCAGCAACTGGCCCACGGTGTGGGCGACGGCGCCACCGATGCCCGAGTCCACTTCGTCAAAAATCAAGGTGGGCGCCTGGCCCAGCTGGCTGGTGACGACCGAGATGGCGAGCGCGATGCGCGAGAGCTCGCCGCCCGACGCCACCTTGCCCACGGGGCGCGGACTCACGCCCGCGTGGCCCGCCACCAGAAATTCCACCTGTTCCCAGCCGTGGGCCTGGGGCTCGTCGAGCTTTTGCAGCGCCACCTCGAAGCGGCCGCCCTGCAAGCCCAGGGTCTGCATGGTTTCGGTGACCGCTTTGGAGAGTTTGGGGGCGGCCTGCTGACGCCGTTTGCTCAGCGTCTGCAGTTCGGCAGCGAAAGCTTGCCAGGCCCCGCGCTCGGCCGCGTTCAGGGCGGCCAGATCCAGAGCCTGGTCCACGCCCGCAAGGTCCGACTTCCACTGCGCATGCAGCGCGGCCAGTTCTTCGGGGGGCCGGCGGTAGCGCCGGGCGAGCGACATCCAGAGCCCCAGCCGCTCGTCCAGCACGGCCAGGCTGGCGGGGTCCAGGTCGGTGCGGCGGCTGTACTGGTGCAGGCTGTGCACGGTGTCTTGCACCTGGGCGAGGGCGGCTTCCAGTGCTTCCACCGGCGCGCTGAACTGCGGTTCGATACCGGCCTGGGCCTGCAAGGCTGAAAGCGCTCGGTGGATCAACGCTGCGGCACTGGACTCTTCTTCTTCCAGCGCCAGCGTGGCCGCGTTGGCCGCGTCCAGCAAAGCCTGCGCATTGGCCAGGCGGCTGTGCTGGCTGTTGAGTTCTTCCCACTCGCCCTCCGCGGGCTGGAGCTTGTCGAGTTCGGCGATCTGCCAGGCCAGCCGTTCGCTCTCCTGCTGCAGGGTGCTCTGGCGCCCGGTGGCCGTTTCCAGCGCCTTGCGGCGCAGGCGCCACTGGGTCCAGGCCTGGGTGGCGGCCGTGGTGTCGATGCCGGCATAACCGTCGAGCAGGGCCCGCACGGCATCGGACCGGGTCAGGCTTTGCCAGGCGTGCTGGCCATGGATGTCCACGAGGTCGTTGGCCAGAGCCTTGAGCTGCGCCATGGTGGCGGCGCTGCCGTTGATCCAGGCGCGGCTGCGGCCATCGGTGTCCACGGTGCGTCGCACCAGCAGGCTGTCTTCCCGGGTGAAGCCTTGCTCGTCCAGCCAGGGTGCGAGATGGGGCGGCAGATCAAATTCAGCAGCAATCTCGCACCGCACGGCACCCTCTCGCACCACGCCGCTGTCGGCCCGCGCACCCAGGGCCAGCTGCAGGGCGTCGATCAGGATGGACTTGCCGGCGCCGGTCTCCCCCGTGAGCACGCAAAAGCCCGGGTTCAGTTCCAGGTCCAGCGACTGCACGATGACGAAGTCGCGCAAAACGATGCGTCTGAGGCTCATGGCATGAAATGGAGAGGAACAACGGTGGATGAAGCGGTCGTATTTTGACCGGTATTTCAGCCGCCTTCGTTCCAGTGCAGTTTCTTGCGCAGCGTGTCGAAGTAGCTCCAGCCCGCAGGGTGCAGCAGGCGCAGGGTGTGCTCGGAGCGCCGCACCACGATGCGGTCACCGTGCAGCAGGCTGGTGAGGGATTGCATGTCGAAATTGGCGCTGGCGTCTTTGCCCGACACGATCTCGACCGCCACTTCGCAGTGCGCCGGCAACACGATGGGGCGGTTGGACAGCGTGTGCGGGGCGATCGGCACCATCACCCAGCCGCCAATCGCTGGATGCAGCAGGGGGCCGCCGGCCGAAAGGGAGTAGGCGGTGGAGCCGGTGGAGGTGGCGATGATCAGGCCGTCGGCGCGCTGGTTGGCCACGAAATGGCCGTCCACTTCCACGCGCAGCTCGATCATGCTGGCCACGCCACCGCGGTTGACCACCACGTCGTTGAGTGCGGTGGCCTCGAACACGCAGCGACCGTCGCGCCAGACGCTGGCGGCCATCAGGGCGCGGGGGTCTTCTTCGTATGCGCCGTGCAGGATGGCGTGCAGCTTTTCGCGGTAGCTGCCAAAGGGGATGTCGGTGATGAAGCCCAGACGGCCCTGGTTGATTCCCACCAGCGGAACGCCATAGCGTGCGAGCTGTCGACCGATGCCCAGCATGGTGCCGTCGCCACCGACCACCAGCGCGAGATCGCAGGCCTGACCGATGGCGGGCACGTCCAGTGCGGGGTATTGCCGCAGGCCGGTGTTGAGCGCGGTATCGCGCTCCAGCGAGACATCGCAGCCTTCGTCGTGCAGGAAGTGGGCGACTTCGTCCACCACGTCGCGCGAACCGGGAGCCTGGTATTTGCCAATGATGGCCACGTGCGAAAAACGCAGGTTCGGCGCGACCGCGGCAGGCGCAGAACGGGTATCGGGGTGCAGGCTCATGCGCAAATTACAACATAGCCGCACAGGCAGGCAGCGCCTGAAAACCCTTGTTTTCAGGCGCTGTGCAGCGACCCGACTCAGAAGCGGTGGCGGATGCCCAGTGAGTAGCCCGAGCCGCTGGACAGGCCTTCGACCTTGTCGTTCATGCCCACGGCGTACAGCTCGGTCCGCTTGGACAACGCGTGCACATACCCCAGCGACAGGGTCTTGCGATCCGCGCCGCTCTCGGGGCTGATCTGGCCCCACTGCGCCAGCAGCGCGCCCGCGCCGATGGGAAAGCGTGCGCCCAGGCCGCTGATCTTGTAGGTGTTGGGCGTGCTCAGGTTTTCGACTTCACCGTACTGCGCGAATGCCTTGACCACGCCGAAGTCGTAGGAGCCACCGAACTGGGTGGTGCGGGTGTCGGCCACCGCGATGGCGCCGTCTTTCTTCACACGCTGGATCACGAGCGAGGCCGACACGGGACCTGCGCCGTAGCCCAGGTTGGCGCTCCAGTTGCCGCCGTTGCTGACGGCGGAACCGCTGTTCTTGTTGGCACCGGCGAGGCCGAAACGCACGCCGCCGAAGGTCGGGCTGGCATAGGCAAAGGAGTCGCTCCAGCCGGTGTCGCCGGTGGTGGTGCCGCTGGTGAAGTAGTGGCGGATGCTGGGGGAGTAGCCGAACGAGTCGCCGAAGGCGTTGTACATCAGCGTGGACACGAACAGCGCCGTGGTGTTGCGTCCGAAGGTCATCGTGCCGTAGTCCTTGTGGGACAGGCCCACATTGGCGGAGCGTGCGAAGGCGGTGTCGCCGTCGAACCGCCCTTGGGCGCCGGTGTGGGCGCGCATGAAGCTCTCCAGCTTGAACACCGCCGACAGGCCGCCGCCCAGATCTTCCTTGCCGCCAAAACCGAAATAGCTGGTGGTCATCTTGCCGCTGTCCACGGTCTTGACCGAGGAGCCACCCGGCGCCTTGGTCGAGCCCATGCTGAGGTCGAGCAGGCCGTAGACCGACACCGAGCTCTGGGCTTGCGCGCCGAGTGCGGTCAGGAAAACGGCCGAGCCGAGGGCCAGATGTTTGAAAGCAGATTGCATGAGATTTTTCTCCAGATGAGCAACAGGTTGGGAACACGTCAAAAGCCATCTGCTTGCTGCACCAGGGAAGGGCGTGTGGATGCCCTTGGTGCACGAAACGGCGCTACAGATGGCCTAGCGTTGCTTTCAGCAATTCGTGTGCCAGTGAATACAGTTGTTGTGTACAAAACGCACCGGACCGTGTTGGGTCGCTGCGCATCCTTAGAATGGCTGCATGCTGGATGACCGCGCCAAACTGCTGCTCAAGGCTCTCGTCGAGCGATACATCGCCGACGGGCAGCCCGTGGGTTCGCGCACGCTGGCCAAGGCCGCGGGGCTGGAGCTTTCGCCGGCCACCATCCGCAACGTCATGAGCGACCTGGAAGAACTGGGTCTCATCGCGAGTCCGCACACCTCGGCGGGCCGCATTCCCACGGCGCGGGGCTACCGGCTTTTTGTCGACACGATGCTCACGGTCCGGCGGGAAGGGTTCTCCCCGGTGAGCGACATGGGGACGCACGGCATCGAAGCCGGGCAGCCCCAGCGCGTCATCAGCAACGCGGCCCAGATGTTGTCCAGCCTGTCGCACTTTGTGGGCGTCGTGATGGCGCCGCGGCGCGCCTCGGTGTTCCGGCACATCGAATTTCTGAGCCTGTCCGAACGCCGCGTGCTGGTGATCCTGGTGTCGCCCGATGGCGATGTGCAGAACCGCATCATCCACACCCAGGTGAACTTCAGCCAGACCCAGTTGCAGGAGGCGGCCAACTTCCTCAATGCCCACTACTCGGGGCTGACGATGGAAGAGGTGCGGTCGCGCCTGAAGGTGGAAGTGGATGCCCTGCGGGGCGAGATCGCTTCGCTCATGCAGGCCGCGGTGGACATCGGCGAGGACGCCAAGGGAGGGCAGGACGAAGTGGTGGTGTCCGGTGAGCGGAACCTGCTGTCGGTGAGCGAGTTTTCCAGCGACATGGGCAATCTGCGGCGCATGTTCGACCTGTTCGAGCAGAAGACGCAACTCATCCGCCTGCTCGACGTCTCGGCGCAGGCCGACGGGGTGCGCATCTACATCGGTGGCGAGAGCCAGGTGGTGCCGTTCGAAGCGCTGTCGGTGGTGACAGCACCCTACGAGGTGGATGGCCAGGTGGTGGGCACGCTGGGTGTGATCGGACCCCAGCGCATGCCCTACGACCGCATGATCCAGATCGTCGACGTCACGGCCAAGCTGGTGAGCAACGCCCTGAGCCATGGCAAGCCCGGCTGAAGCTGGTGGCCAGCCCCTACAATCGTCGCCTTGTGGGCCGTTAGCTCAGTTGGTTAGAGCAGAGGACTCATAATCCTTTGGTCGTTGGTTCAAGTCCAACACGGCCTACCAAAAAACCCGTGCTATAATTCAAAGCTTAGCGGCTGTAGCTCAGCTGGATAGAGTACTTGGCTACGAACCAAGGGGTCGTGGGTTCAATTCCTGCCAGCCGCACCAAATGGAAAGCCTGCAGCCAAAAGCTGCAGGCTTTTTCGTTTCTGTCGCACCCATCGACCAGGAGCCCCGCATTCATGAGCAAGGCTTTCACCCGCGAGTCCGATTCCCAGGACGGGCAGGACGGTGACGACCTGCCGGCTCCAGCCCCGGCACCCAGCGGCATCAACTACATCACGCGCACGGGCTATGAGCGGCTGCGCAGCGAACTGTTCACCCTGATCGACGACGAGCGCCCCAGGATCGTTGAGATCGTGCACTGGGCGGCCAGCAACGGCGACCGCTCCGAAAACGGCGATTACCTCTATGGCAAGAAGCGCCTGCGCGAGATCGACCGCCGCATCCGCTTTCTGACCCAGCGCCTGGAGATCGCCGAGGTGGTCGACTCGTCGATGCACCACGGGGGTGAACAGGTGTTTTTTGGCGCCACGGTCTGCTATGCCGACGGGACTGGCGCTGAAACCACCGTCACCATCCTGGGTGTGGATGAGGCCGACAGCGCCCAGGGCCAGATCAGCTGGGTTTCACCGGTGGCGCGGGCCCTGCTCAAGGCCCGTGTGGGCGACGTGGTGCGTCTGGTCGTGCCGGGCGGGGTGCAGGAACTGGAGATACTGTCGGTGGAATACCCGGCGGCACCCTGAGCCCAGCGGGGTTGTCAGGGCTTGAAACGCTGGGCCTTGAGGACCGAGGTGGTGCGTTTGAGGCTGCGCAGCACCTCGGCCAGGTGCTGGCGGTCGCGCACCGAGATCGAGAACCGGATGTCGGTGGCGGTCTGGGCGGGTTCGTCGCCCATGTCCACGTGGGTGATGTCGGCTTCGGCCGCTGCGATGGCCGAAGCCACGCGCGCCAGCACGCCTTTGCCATTGGTCACGGTGACGAGCACCATGGTTTCGAACGGGCGCACCGGTTCGTCGGCCCACTCCACCTGCAGGAAACGCTCGCTGTCGCGCGCGAGCAGACGTTTGCCCGTGGGGCAGTCTTCGGCATGCACCGTCAGGCCTTCGCCGCGCCCCAGATAGCCCACGATGCGGTCCCCCGGAATGGGTTTGCAGCACGGGGCGTATTGCACCGACAGGCCTTCGCTGCCGTCCAGGCTGACCACGCCCTGGGAGACCGATTCGTCTTCTCCGCTGGCGTAGCGTTCGGTGCTGATCAGCAAGGCGTCGGGTTTGAGCCCGGTTTCTGCCAGCAGCACCGCGAGCTTCTTGCCCACCATGCTGGCGATGCGCTTGCCCATGCCGATGTCCGACAGCAGTTCACTGCGCGTCTTGTTGCCGGTGAAGCGCAGCAGCTTTTCCCAGGTGGCCTTGTAGGGGCCGTCTTCGGTCGGCAGGGGTGCGATGCCTTCGGAGCGCAGGGCCTGACCCAGCATGCGTTCGCCCAGTTCGTTCGATTTTTCCTGCGCCAGTGTCTTGAGGTGGTGGCGGATCTTGGAGCGTGCGCGCCCGGTCTTCACGAACGAGAGCCAGGCCGGATTGGGCTCCGCGCTGTCGCTGGTGATGATTTCGACGATGTCCCCGTTGTTCAGTTCGGTGCGCAGGGGCCGCTGTTCGCCATTGATCCGGACGGCCACCGCCCGGTTGCCCACGCCGCTGTGGATCGCGTAGGCGAAGTCCATCACGGTGGCGCCGCGCGGCAGCGCCATGATCTTGCTCTTGGGGGTGAACACGTAGACCGCGTCGGGGAACAGGTCGATCTTGATGTGGTCCCAGAACTCGCTGGCGTCGTGGGTTTCCTGCTGGATGTCCAGCAGCGACTGCAGCCACTGCGTGCCCAGGTGTTGCGAGGTGTCGCTGTTGGGCTCGCTGGCCTTGTAGAGCCAGTGGGCCGCCACGCCGGACTCGGCCACCACGTCCATGGCGTGGGTGCGCAGCTGGAATTCGATGTTGGTGCCGAAGGGGCCGATCAGCGTGGTGTGCAGCGACTGGTAGCCGTTGACCTTGGGAATGGCGACGTAGTCGCGGAACTTGCCGGGCAAGGGCTTGTAGAGCTGGTGCAACACGCCCATGGCGGTGTAGCAATCGGAGAGCTCTGGCACGACGATGCGAAAACCGTAGATGTCGGTCACTTGCGAGAACGACAGGTGCTTGCTGTCCATCTTGCGGTAGACGGAATAGAGCGTCTTCTCGCGACCCATGATGCGCACGGAGAGGCCAAATTGCCGGAACGCGGTGTCCACCTCGCCCTGGACGCGGGCGATCAGGTCTTTGCGGCGGTTGCGCGATTTGTTCAGCGCCTTGGACAGGACTTCGTAGCGCCAGGGGTTCAGGAAGCGGAAAGCGAGGTCCTGCAGCTCGCGGTAGGTGAAGTTCAGGCCGAGGCGGTGCGCGATCGGGGCGTAGATCTCCAGCGTTTCGCTGCTGATGCGCTTCCACTTGCTGCGTGGCATGTCGCCCATGGTGCGCATGTTGTGGGTGCGGTCGGCCAGCTTGATCAGGATGACGCGCACATCCTTGGCCATGGCCAGCAGCATCTTGCGAAACGATTCGGCCTGGTTCTGTTCCCGGGTGTCGAACTCCAGCTTTTCGAGCTTGGTCAGTCCGTCAACCAGGTCGGCCACCGGAGCGCCAAACCGTTCCACCAGATCCTGTTTGGTGACGCCGCAGTCTTCGATGGCGTCGTGCATCAGCGCGGCCATCAAGGCCTGGGCATCGAGCTTCCATTCGGCGCACTGGGCAGCGACGGCGATCGGGTGGGTGATGTAAGGGTCGCCGTTCTTGCGCATCTGGCCCAGATGGGCTTCATCGGCAAAACGGTAGGCCTGACGCACGTTTTCGATCTCGCCCGCGCTCAGGTAATCCAGCTTGCCGACCAGTGCGGCAAAGCTGGCCGCAGCCGCACTGGCCGCGGGGCTGGCCTGGCCAGTAGCGGGTTTGACGATGACCGGATCGGCGGCGGTTGGCATCCCAGTACTTTAGCGCGAGAACCATATCGTGGTCGGCGCTGGTGGTACGGGAGCCCCAGAAGGGGGCGTGCGGGCCCGAAAGCCCGCCTGGGCCTGCGTGTTCAGCGGGCGGGGGGTACCAGGATGGTCGGCTTGGCTTCGGGCAGCAGATCGGGGTAGTCGCGGCTGAAGTGCAGGCCACGGCTTTCGTGCCGCAGCATGGCCGACATGACGATCAGATCGGCGACCTGCACCAGGTTGCGCAGTTCGAGCAGGTCGCGGGTGACGTGGAACTGCGAATAGAACTCGTGAATTTCGCGTTGCAGCAGCGTGATGCGGTGCGCTGCACGCTCCAGACGCTTGTCGGTGCGCACGATGCCGACGTAGTCCCACATGAAACGGCGCAGTTCGTCCCAGTTGTGGGAGATCACCACCTGTTCGTCGGCGTCAGTGACGCGGCTTTCGTCCCACTGCGGCAGTTCGGGAGGCTGCGGTGCGTCGGCCGTCCGTATCGCGCCCACGGCTGCCTGGGCAAACACCATGCACTCCACCAGCGAGTTGCTGGCCAGGCGGTTGGCGCCGTGCAGGCCGGTGCAGGTGGTTTCACCGACGGCGTACAGGCCGCTGAGGTCGGTGTGGCCTTCGAGGTCGGTGACCACACCACCGCAGGTGTAGTGCGCGGCCGGCACGACAGGGATCGGTTCACGGGTGATGTCGATGCCGAGTTCGGCGCAGCGGGCCAGGATGTTCGGGAAGTGTTCCTGCAGGAACTCGGGGCTGTGGTGCGAAATGTCCAGGTGCACGCAGTCCAGGCCATGTTTCTTCATCTCGAAGTCGATCGCCCGGGCCACCACGTCGCGCGGCGCCAGTTCGGCGCGCGGATCGTGGTCGGGCATGAAGCGGTGGCTGCCCAGATGGGGGGGCAGCTTGAGTTGACCGCCTTCACCCCGCACCGCCTCGGTGATCAGGAAGTTCTTGACGTTGGGGTGGTACAGGCAGGTGGGGTGGAACTGGATGAATTCCATGTTGCCCACGCGGCAGCCGGCGCGCCAGGCGGCCGCGATGCCGTCACCGGTGGCGGTGTCGGGGTTGGTGGTGTACAGGTAGACCTTGCCCGCGCCGCCGGTGGCCAGGATGGTGTGCGGTGCGCTGAAGGTTTCGACCTCGTCACGGTCCACATCGAGCACATAGGCACCGTGGCAGCGCAAGGCTGCAGCACCCGGCTCGTGGCCGGGCAGCTTGCTGTCGGTGATCAGGTCGACCAGCATGTGGTTCTCGAAGAACGTGATGCCGGGTGTCGAACGGGCGAGCTCGCTCAACGTGGTCTGCACGGCCGCGCCGGTGGCGTCGGTGGCGTGCACGATGCGCCGGTGGGTGTGGCCACCCTCGCGGGTGAGGTGCAGGGCGCCGTTCTCGGTGGAGAAGGGCACGCCCAGTTCCTGCAGCCAGGCGATGGCGGCCGGTGCGTTTTCCACCGTGAAGCGGGTGGCTTCGAGATCGCACAGGCCCGCACCGGCGACCAGCGTGTCGTCCACGTGCGAGGCGTAGCTGTCGCCTTCGGCCAGCACGGCGGCGATGCCGCCCTGGGCCCAGTTGCTGGAGCCGTCGGAGATGCCGCGTTTGGTCACCACCGCCACGCGGTGGGTGGGCGCCAGGCGCAGGGCGGCCGTGAGGCCCGCGAGACCGCTGCCGATGATGATGACGTCGAACGAATGGGTGGTGGTCATGGGGGAGCGATCAAAGAGCCACGCCCGGGCTGCTGCCGGTCTTCAGGGTCAGCGACCCGAGAAGCGGCGGAGCAGGGCGGCTCATGGTGTGGGGGTGTAGGCCAGGCGCACATAAATCGGGGCAAAGGCCTCGGCCTGGGTGAGTTCGATCAGGGTTTCCTTGGCCAGCTCGAGCATGGCAATGAAGGTCACCACCAGCACCTGCTGTCCCCTGGACGGGTCGAAAAGTTCGCCGAATTCGACGAACTTCTTGCCCTGCAGGCGGCGCAGCACGATGCTCATGTGTTCGCGCACCGAAAGCTCTTCGCGGCTGATCTTGTGGTGCTGGACCAGCTTGGCGCGTTTGAGGATGTCGCGCCAGGCGCTTTGCAGGTCGAGCACAGCCACGTCCGGGAAACGCGGCGCCAGCGCCTGCTCGACAAAAACCTGCGCACGCAGGAAGTCGCGGCCGTACTGCGGCATCTCGGCCAGCCGCTGGCCGGCCAGCTTCATCTGCTCGTATTCGAGCAGGCGTCGGACCAGCTCGGCGCGCGGGTCTTCGGCTTCTTCGCCTTCGGCAGTCTTTTTGGGCGGCAGCAGCATGCGCGACTTGATCTCGATCAGCATCGCCGCCATCAGCAGGTATTCGGCCGCCAGCTCCAGGTTGCTGGCGCGGATCTCGTCCACGTAGCTGAGGTACTGGCGCGTCACCGCCGCCATCGGGATGTCGAGGATGTTGAAGTTCTGCTTGCGGATCAGGTAGAGCAGCAGGTCCAGCGGGCCCTCGAAAGCTTCGAGGAAGACCTGCAGCGCGTCCGGCGGGATGTACAGGTCGCGCGGCATGGTGAACAGCGGTTCACCGTACAGGCGGGCCAGCGCCACCTGGTCCACCACAGCGGGCATCATCGCGTCGAGCCCTTCGGGGGCGACGTCAAGTGTGCTGGCCTCGTTGCTCATGGGGACGACCTGCGGGAGTGAACAGGCCCTGGCGCTCAGGTGTGGTCGGAACCGGTCTGGTACACGTAGGGCTGCTGGGCCACGGTCGAGGCGGTGGCCTGGGACTGGAAGTCGCGGTCGATCTGCTTGTCCCACAGCAGCGAACGGCCCTCGCGCTGCTCCTGCTCCAGCTGCGGCTTGTCGGCCTTGAGCTTGTCGAGGAACTGTGTCGCGTCAGACGAGTAGTGCGGGCGGGCGAAGAAGGACATGGTGTTCGTCGGTGGGTGGGTTTGGGCTGGACCGGCGATTTTAGCGGTCCAGGGCTTCCAGCGCCCGGCTGTGCCCGTTGAGCACCGTCTGGCGCACCGTTATCCGGGATGCCAGGCCCGGATGGGATTCGCGCACCACGTCGGCGGCAAACCGGGCCATGAAGCGCGATTTGAGCACCGCGCGGGCACGGTCCACACCGATGTCTTCATAGGGCACCGACGAAAAGAGCAGGAAACCGTCGTCCGGGATGCGCCCGTCCCATGCATTTGAGCACCAGGCTGGCCGTCGGGTGGCGGGCCAGGTGGCGCAGCCCGGCCTGAGAGGCGCAGGGACTGGCGCACGCCTGGGTGTGGCGGTCACCCTGCGGCTGAGGCCTTCAGTGAAAGGTGTGCAGGTGGGCGGCAAAACCCGAGCGCTCGATCAGCGATCGCGGTTGGGGGTTCACGCCCACCATGCCCAGGTGCCCGCCGCGCTTTGCCACCGCCTTGTGCAGCTGCTCCAAGGCGTCGAGCCCGGTGGTGTCGAGCGAGATCAGCTGGGTGGCGTCGAGCATCACGTTCAGGCCGGCGGGGCCTTGCTCCACCGCGTTCACGATCGGATCGATCTTGGCCACGGCGCCGAAGAACAGCGAGCCGTAAAGGCGGTAGGTGAGCTGGTGTTGATTGCTGGCCAGCGGATCGGCCCGGAAGATGTCGCTCTGGCGGCGCACGAAGAGGAAGCAGGCCATCACCAGGCCGAGCTCCACCGCCACCGTCAGGTCAAAAATGATGGTCACCAGGAAGGTGGACACCATCATCAGCCGGTAGTGGTTGGTGAACTGCTTGAGGCGGCCGAACTCGCGCCATTCACCCATGTTCCAGGCCACGAACAGCAGCACGCCGGCCAGCACCGCGAGCGGAATGTGCGCGGCCAGCGGCGCGGCGATCAGTACCACCGCGGCCAGGGTGGCGGAGTGCACGATACCCGCCACGGGCGACACCGCGCCCGAGCGGATATTGGTCACGGTGCGGGCGATGGTGCCGGTGGCGGGCATGCCGCCGAAGAAGGGCACCACCACGTTGGCCACGCCTTGCGCCATGAGTTCCTGGTTGGGGTCGTGCTTGGGGGTGTCGCTCAGCTGGTCGGCCACGCGGGCGCACAGCAACGACTCGATGGCACCGAGGATGGCGATGGTGAGGGTGGGCGTGACCAGCAGGCGCACGGTTTCCCAGGAAAAATCGGGCAGCTCGAAGGCCGGTACACCCTGCGGGATGCCGCCGAAGCGGGAGCCGATCGTCTCGACCGGCATGCTCAGGGCCCAGGCCAGCAGCGAAAGCGTGACCAGCGCCACCACCGGCGCGGGCAGGCGCGAGGTGGCCTTGAGCGCGCTCACGGTGTCGATCTGGTCCAGCTGGCGGCGGAACTGCGAATCCACCGCCCACAGGCGGGGCCAGATGAACAGGCCGATCACACAGAGGGCGCCGAGGCCGAAGGCGTAGGCGTTGAAGCTGTGCAGGTGCTGGCTGAGCGCACCGATCTGTCCGAAGAAGTCGCCCGGCATCTTGGCGATGTCCAGCCCGAGCCAGTCACGCACCTGCGACAGCCCGATCAGCACCGCGATGCCGTTGGTGAAACCGATCACCACACTCACCGGCACGTAGCGCACCAGGTTGCCCAGCCGGAACAGGCCCAGCAGGAACAGCAGCACACCCGCGCTGGCGGTGGCGATCAGCAGGTTGGCCACGCCATAGCGTTCGACGATGCCGTAGACGATGACGATGAAGGCGCCCGCCGGGCCGCCGATCTGCACCGAGGTGCCGCCCAGCGCCGAGATGAGGAAGCCCGCGATGATGGCGGTCCACAGACCCGCCTCGGGTTTGAGCCCGCTGGCGATGGCAAACGCCATGGCCAGTGGCAGCGCCACGATGCCCACGGTGGCACCGGCCCCCATGTCCTTGACCAGTTTCTCGCCGTTGTAACCCTTGAGGTCGTTCAGCAGCCGGGGACGGAACGGCGCCAGCGGAGGCAGGTTTTTCAGCATGTGCAAATGTTACCTTTGGCGACGATGACCGGAACTTACAGGCAGAACGCTTCCGGATGGGGGTTTACACTGATTTTTCCGTCGCAAATGGCCTCAACAGGCGAACGAACATGAAAAACCAGGCACACCGATTCGCTGCGCTGACCCTGGCTCTGGGCCTCCTGCTGGGACTGGCGGCCTGCGATCGGCAGAACATCAGCGAACTGGAAGAAGGGGTTTCCACCGAGGCCGACGTGCGCGTGCGCTTCGGTGCGCCCGAGGCGGTGTGGGAGGGCGACGACGGGGCGCAGATCTACGAATACAACCGGCAGCCCGCCGGGTATCAGAACTACCAGATCACCATCGGGGCCGACGGCAGGATGGCCGCGTTGCGCCAGGTGCTCGCGCCGCACAACTTCGAGCGCATCCAGCCCGGCATGCCGATGGAGCAGGTGCGGCGCATGCTGGGCAAGCCGATGAAGATCACGCCTTACGCGCTGAAGCAGGAGACCCACTACGACTGGCGTTACCGGGATGGCCCGAACGAAGGCGACGCCAAAGTGTTCACGGTGGTCTTCGGCCCCGATCTGCGGGTGGTGTCCACGATGTCGGTGCGCGACCCGGATCTCGATCGCAACCGCTGAGCCCGTTCAGGCTGCGCGCAACCGCTTCCAGTCGTCCAGCGCCGGGCGCATCACCAGCAACAGCATCGTGATCGCCAGTGGCACGGTGCTGATGTAGCCGAGGTGCTTGAAGCCGAGTGCACCAGCGATGCCGCCCACCAGAAAACTGATCACCAGCTGGGCATGCACACGCAGGCGTTCGCGGTCAGCGCGCACCGGTTGCATGTCCGGGTGGCGGTTCACGTACAGCAGCTTGCCCAGCTCGATGCCCAGGTCGGTGACCAGACCGGTCACATGCGTGGTGCGAATGCGCGCCTGCGAAATCTTGGTGATCACAGCGTTCTGCAGGCCCATGATGTAACAGAGCAGCACCACCGTGACCGGCAGGAACACGGTGTGCCACAGGCTCATGGCGGCGCCAAAGATGCCGAACACCAGCAGCAGCACCGCCTCGATCAGCAGTGGCAGGCCGTAGGCGCTGCGCAGCTGCAGCCGCATGCCCCAGTTCACCAGCCAGGCGGTGCTCATGGCACCCAGCAGAAACGCCAGCACCGCGGCCAGTGCGGCGCCGGCCAGCACGAACTGGCCGAGCACCAGGTTGTCGGCCAGTGAAGAGACCATGCCCGTCATGTGCGAGGTGTACTGGCCCACGGCCAGAAAACCGCCCGCGTTGGTTGCACCGGCCACAAAGGCCAGCACCGTGCCGAGCTTCAGGTCGGCCTGCGGTGTGCGCTTGAGGCTGGTGAAGCCGCGGATCGGTTCGAACATCGGGTGTCAGCGCACCCGCATGCCGGGCGTGGCGCCCGGCCAGGGGTTGAGGATGTGGATGCCGGGTTCGGCGTTGTCGTCGGCGTGGCTGGCGGCGAGCACCATGCCTTCGCTGACACCGAACTTCATCTTGCGCGGCGCCAGGTTGGCCACCATCACGGTGAGCTTGCCGACCAGGTCTTCAGGCTGGTAGGCGCTGGCGATGCCACTGAAGACGTTGCGGGTTTTGCCCTCACCCACATCGAGCGTGAGGCGCAGCAGCTTGGTCGAGCCTTCCACGGCTTCGCAGTTGACGATCAACGCGATGCGCAGGTCGATCTTGCTGAAGTCGTCGATGGAAATCGTGTCGGCGATCGGTTCACCGCCGGGCACCACCAGCTCCACGGCGGGGGCCGGCGGCGGCTCGAACAGGGCGTCGAGCTGCTTCACGTCCACACGCTGCATCAGGTGCTGGTAGGCGCCGATGCGGTGGCCCGCGCCGAGCAGGCGGGTGGCGTCGGCAAACTGCAGTGGCTCGGTGTTCAGGAAGGCTTCCACGTCTTTGGCCAGCGCGGGCAGCACGGGCTTGAGGTAGAGCGTGAGCAGGCGGAAGGCTTCGATGCAGGTGGTGCACACGTCGAGCAGCCGGCCTTCCATGCCTTCCTTCTTGGCCAGTTCCCAGGGCTTGTTCTGGTCCACGTAGGCGTTCACGCGGTCGGCCAGCAGCATGATCTCGCGCAGCGCCTTGCCGGTTTCACGCTCGGCGTAGAGCTCGGTGATGCTGGGCGCGGCCATTTCCAGGTGGTCCAGCAGCGCGTCGCCGTCGGCCGAGACTTCGCCCAACTGGCCGTTGAAGCGTTTGGCGATGAAACCCGCCGCGCGCGATGCGATGTTGATGTATTTGCCGATCAGGTCGCTGTTGACCCGGGCCATGAAGTCTTCGGGGTTGAAGTCCACGTCTTCGTTCTTGCCGCTGAGCTTGGCTGCGAGGTAGTAGCGCAGCCACTCGGGGTTCATGCCCAGGCTCAGGTACTTCAGCGGGTCGAGGCCCGTGCCCCGGCTCTTGCTCATCTTCTCGCCGTTGTTGATGGTGAGGAATCCGTGCACGAACACCTGATTGGGCACCTTGCGGCCGCTGAAGTGCAGAGTCGCCGGCCAGAACAGGGTGTGGAAGGTGATGATGTCCTTGCCGATGAAGTGGTACTGCTCGGTGGCCGGGTCGGCCATGAATTCTTCGTAAGAACGCGTCTCGCCGCAGGCGGCGAGGGCGCCGCCTTTGTCGAAATAGTTCTTCAGCGAGGCGAGGTAGCCGATCGGCGCGTCCAGCCAGACGTAGAAGTACTTGCCCGGTGCGTCCGGGATTTCGATGCCAAAGTAAGGCGCATCGCGGCTGATGTCCCAGTCACCCATCTTGGGTTTGCCGTCTTCGCCGGGCTCGATCCACTCGCTGATCTTGTTCAGCACCTCGGGCTGCACCGCGCCGCCCTGCGTCCACTGGTCCAGAAAGGCCATGCAGCGCGGGTCGGACAGCTTGAAGAAGAAGTGCTCCGAGTTCTTCAGCACCGGTGTCGCACCCGAAAGAGCCGAGTAGGGGTTCTTCAGATCGGTGGGCGCGTAGACGGCACCGCAGTTTTCACAGTTGTCGCCGTACTGGTCTTTCGCGCCGCACTTGGGGCACTCGCCCTTGATGAAGCGGTCGGGCAGGAACATGTTCTTTTCGGGGTCGAAGAACTGTTCGATGGTGCGGGTCTCGATCAGATCATTGGCCTTGAGCGCGCGGTAGATGTCTTGCGCGAGCTGGTGGTTCTCCGGGCCGTCGGTGCTGTGCCAGTTGTCGAAACCGATGTGGAACCCGTCCAGGTAGGGCTTGCGGCCGGCGGCGATGTCGGCCACGAACTGCTGCGGCGTTTTGCCGGCCTTTTCGGCCGCGATCATGATCGGCGCGCCGTGCGCGTCGTCGGCGCAGACGAAGTGCACCTCGTGGCCCTGCATGCGCTGGAACCGCACCCAGATGTCGGCCTGGATGTACTCCATGATGTGGCCGATGTGGAAATGACCGTTGGCGTAGGGCAGGGCGGTGGTGACGAACAGGCGACGCGGGCTCATGGCAGGGGGCTTTCTTTCGGGGGAACCCTTGATTTTAGGCGGGCCGGGCTGGCTGCGCCCATGGGGGCCAAGTCCTCACGCCCGCTGTGTCTATGCCCGACCACCGGCCGACCCGCCGGCGGAGCGTTAGACTTCGGGCGGCTTCTGCACACCCAGACATACACCACACCGGAGATTTTTTTCATGGCCGTCGACTCCCAAGCGCTGCTCACCGCCCTGCAGGCGGTGACCGATCCGAACACGGGCAAGGACTTCGTGTCCACCAAGGCGCTGAAAAACCTGAGCGAACAATACGGTGACGTGTCGTTCGATGTCGAGCTGGGTTACCCGGCCAAGAGCCAGATGCCGGCCTTGCGCCGCGCCCTGATCGCGGCCGCCAAGACGGTGGCCGGTGTGGAAAACGTGTCGGTCAACATGACCAGCAAGATCATTCCGCACGCCGTGCAGCGCGGCGTGCAGCTGCTGCCCAGCGTGAAAAACATCATTGCCGTGGCTTCCGGCAAGGGCGGCGTGGGCAAGAGCACCACGGCGGTCAACCTGGCACTGGCGCTGGCTGCCGAGGGTGCCAAGGTCGGCATCCTGGACGCTGACATCTACGGCCCCAGCCAGCCCATGATGATGGGTGTGGAAGGCCGCCCCGAAAGCGTCGATGGCCAGACCATGGAGCCGCTGGAGAACTACGGCGTGCAGGTGATCTCGATCGGTTTCCTGGTCGACAAGGACGAAGCCATGATTTGGCGCGGCCCCATGGCCACGCAGGCGCTGGAGCAGTTGCTGCGCCAGACCAACTGGAAAGACCTGGACTACCTGATCGTCGACATGCCTCCCGGCACCGGCGACATCCAGCTCACGCTCTCCCAGCGCGTGCCGCTCACCGGCGCGGTGATCGTGACCACGCCGCAGGACATTGCCCTGCTCGACGCGCGCAAGGGCATCAAGATGTTTGAAAAGGTGGGCGTGCCCATCCTCGGCATCGTCGAGAACATGGCGGTCTACTGCTGCCCGAACTGCGGCCACACCGAACACATCTTTGGTGCCGACGGTGGCAAGAAGATGGCGGCCGAGTACGGCATGGATTACCTGGGTGCATTGCCGCTGAACATGTCGATCCGGGTGCAGGCCGACAGCGGCATGCCCACGGTGGTGTCCGACCCCGATGGCGAGATTGCCGAGATCTACAAGTCGGTGGCTCGCCAGGTGGCGATCAAGATCGCGAAGCAGGCCAAGGACTTCTCGTCGAAATTTCCGAGCATCAAGATCTCCAAAGAAACCTGAGCCCGGTCGGGTATCACTTCCAGCAAAAAGGGCCCGCATCTGCGGGCCCTTTTTGCTGGGGGAGCGCTGGCGTCCAGCGCCTACCGACCGGCCAGCTGCATCAGGTCGTCTTCGGTGAGCACGCCTGCGTTGAAGCGCAAGCGCAGGAAGGCGAGCAGGTGCGCGTAACGGGCGTCTGCCAGCTCGCGTTCGGCCGTCACCAGGCGCTCGCGGGCGTTGAGCACGTCGAGGTTGGTGCGCACCCCGGCGGCCGTGCTCTTGATGGTCGCGTCGACGGCGATGCGACCGGATTCCACGGCCTGTTCCAGCGCCTGCACGCGCAAGGTGGTGGACTGCTGCAGACGGAGCTGGCGGTTCAGTTCCAGCAACACCTCGTCCACGCGGGCGTCCATCTCGGCCTGCGCCTGGATCAGGCGGGCCGCCACCTGCCGGGTTCTGGCCGACACGGCACCACCTGAAAACAGCGGCACGTTGAGCTCCACGCCCACCACATGGTTGGTGGTCCGCCGACGGGTGGCGAGATTCTGTTCGGCGTTGAACCGGGAGCTGGAGGTGGCGGCGGAATTGGAGGTGGTGGTGAAGTTCGAGTTGGAGCTCTCGTTCAGGAGGGGGGCCGAGCCGGTCGACACGCTGGACGTGGAGCCGGTGGTGGTGCTCGTGCTGCTGGAGTCGCCGACGCTCGTGGTGGTGTTCGAGATCGGGTTGACGTTGGAGCGGAAGTTCTCGCGCCTGACGGAGGCCACCAGGTCCAGCCGGGGGTAGTGGCCACTCTCAGCCTTGTTGACCTCCTGGTGGGCCGCTTCGACCTGGTAGCGCAGGGCCTCCAGCAGACCGTTCTGCGTCATGGCCAGTCCGTGCCAGTCTTCAGGGGTGGAGGCCAGGGTCGACGTGGTGACGATGTCGGTTTTCAGGGGAGCAAAAGAGGTCGCCCGCACGCCGGTCATCGCGATCAGGCGGTTGCGGGCGACCAGCAGCGCATCTTCGGCTTCGATGAGTTGAGCCTCTGCGAGCGCGCGCTTGGCCCGGGTTTCAAGCACATCGGTCTGGGTGCCTTCGCCACTCGAGAGCATGCGCTCGTTGGTGGTCTGCTGTTCATTCAGGGTGACGAGCTGGGTGAGTGCGAGCCGCCGGCTCTCTTCAGCAAAAAGGGCGCCCGCGTAGACCTCGGCCACGCGGACCATGAGCTCCTGCTGCTGGCTCCGGAACCGGGCCTCGCTGGCGGCGCTCAGGGCCTTGCCCTGGCGGTAGCCGGCCATGGCACCGAAATTGATCAGGGGCTGGCGCAGCTGCAGGGCAGTGGTGGTGTCCCGGAACTTGTTGGTTTCGATCTCGGTTTCGTCAACGGTCGAGTGCCCGGTGCTGTCCGTCTGGGTGGCGGCGTCCGAATCCGTGACACGGCGTTGCGATTCCCGGGGCTGGCCGGAGAGCGGGCCAGTGAACGCGCTGGCTGTCTGCAGCCGGTCGTTGGTGATGGTGCTGGTGCTGGTGGCCGTGCTGGTCTGGGTGGCTTCGGTGGATGCGGTGACCTGACCCTGGGTCGATCGCGTGGTGTTCCGGTTGGTGGTGTAGGTGGCGGCGATGCTGGGCAGCAGTTGCGCCCGTCCGAGTATTTTTTCTTCCCTGCCGGCATCGAGCGCTGCGATCGCGGCGCGGAAGGTGGGATCGTTCAGGCGCGCGGCCTCGTAAGCACGGGCCAGGTCCAGCGCTTCGGCGCCGGCCGGGGCGACCCAGGCCAGCGCCACGTTCAGGCAGATCAGGCGCATCCGCCGCTGCGCGGATCGGGTGCTGGGTGGAATGGGGTTGACGTCCACGGTGCTCACTCCTCGGTCATGGACATGCGGAAGTTGTCGCGCAGGGGGCGCAGCAGGTAGTTCATGAGGGTTCGCTCGCCGGTGCGCACGAACAGTTCGACCGGCATGCCCGGGCGTACCTGCAGGTCGGACAGCATCTTGCGGCCTTCGGGTGTGACCTCGGCACGCATGCGGTAGTAGGGCATGCCGGTCTGTTCGTCCACCAGGCGATCGGGCGAGACCTGCGTGACGATGCCGGGGATGCGTGGCGTGGTGTTCTGGTTGAAGGCCGAGAAGATCAGTTCGACCGGCAACTTCGGGTGCACCGAATCGATCAGGTGCACCGGCACCTGGCCCTCGACGACCAGTGGTTCGTCGAGCGGAACGATGTCCATCATGCGAAAGCCGGGCGATACCACGCCGCCTTCGGTGAAGATGCTGACATCGGCCACCATGCCGCCGACCGGGGCTTTCACTTCGGCATTGTTCAGTTCGTAGTCCAGCCCTTCCAGCCGGTTGCGCAGCGCATCCACCTGCTGCTGGATTTCGGTCAGCTGGGTGCGCACTTCTTTCTGGTAGTCCTGCTGGCGCAGCAGGGCCCGCAGGCGCAGTTCGCTGACCTGGCTCTGGTTGCGGCCCAGGTTGCCCGTGTCTTCCGCGATGGAGGCTTCGATCTGGGCGTAATTGCGTTCCAGTTCCAGCAAACGGTTGCGTGGCATGTAGCCGTCTTTGGCCAGGTCCGCCATGCCGTCGATCTGCTGTTTGAGCAGCCGCAGCTGCAGCTGCTTGCCCTGGCGCGACTCTTCGACCCCGGCGGCGTAGGCGGTCAGACCAAAGATGTTCTGCTCGGTGGCGGCCAGATCGCTGCGCAGCGCGCCCTGGCGGGACTCGAAGAGCTGCTTTTGCACCGCGAGCGTGGTGGCCACGCGCGGATCGCTGCCGCTGGCCTGGATGTCGGGCGGAAACACCAGGCTGGGGCGCCCGTCGCGTTCGGCCAGCAGACGGGCTTCGGTGATGCGCGCGGCCAGAAACTGGATGCGGGTGATTTCGGCGTTGGCCCGGGCCTGCACACTGTTCATGCGCACCAGCGCTTGTCCGGCGGTGACGGTGTCGCCTTCCTTGACGAAGATTTCTTCAACCGTGCCGCCCGTGAGGTGTTGCACCGCCTTCTTGTTGCCCGCCACGGTGACGGTGCCGCCCATGGGAACGCCTTTGTCGAGGGGCGCAAAAAACGCCCAGATCAGGAAACTGCCCAGCCCCACGAGCACGAGCCACCAGCCCAGACGGGCATGGGAGCTGGCGTCGGTCTTGACGGGGTTTTCGTCTTCCTGCCGGATGGTGGCGTCGGTCACAGCCAAGGCGTCTGTCGTCATCTTGTGTTCACTCTGGAAGCGTTCGGGTCTGCTGCAGCGGGTTCAGGCGGTTTCGCCTGCGGTGGGCGCTGTCGGGGCGGTGGGAGCCGGGTGGTCGGTAGATGGGTCGGTGGAGGGCGCCGCAGCTGGAGCCCGGGACGCGGCAGCCCCAGGCGGCGTCGCCGGACGCGGCAGCGCAGCGCCGTTGGCACCTTGCTGAGCCTGTTGACTGAGCTTGGCCAGATCGGCGAGCACCTGCTTGGTCGGGCCAAACATCTGGGGGACACCGTCGCGCAGGAACAGCAGCTTGTTGGTGATGCCGATCGCGTTGGTGCGGTGGGTGATGAGGATCAGGGTCTTGCCGCGCTTGCGCAGGTCGTTGATGGCCGAGAGCAGGGCCTGTTCGCCGGTGTCGTCGAGGTTGGAGTTGGGTTCGTCCAGCACGATCAGCGACGGGTCGTCGTACATCGCGCGGGCCAGACCGAGGCGCTGCTTCTGGCCGCCCGAGAGGCCGGCCCCGCCGTCGCCGAGCGGTGTGTCGTAGCCCTGCGGGAAGTGCAGGATCATGTCGTGCACACCCGCGCGCTGGGCGGCCTGGATCACCTTGTCGGAGTCCACCTCGCCAAAGCGGGCGATGTTTTCGGCCACGGTGCCGCCAAAGAGCTCGATGTCCTGGGGCAGGTAGCCGATGTGAGGGCCCAGTTCGGCCTTGTTCCAGAGGTAGACGTCGGCGCCATCGAGCCGGACTTTGCCGGCCGCGGCGGGCCAGACACCCACCAGCAGCCGTGCCAGTGTGGACTTGCCCGATCCGCTCGGGCCGATCACGCCCACCACGTCGCCCGCTGAAATCGTCAGACTCAGGTTGCGCAGGGCCGGCACGTTGGAGCCAGGCGGCACGGCCGTCACCGACTCCAGCGCCAGGTTGCCCAGCGGCTTGGGCAGGGGCATGCCTTCGCGCCGCGCCGGGTTGCTGGACAGCAGTTCGCTCAGACGCTGGTAGGCGCTGCGGGTGGACGACCAGCCCTTCCAGACGGTGATCAACTGGTCGACCGGCGCCAGCGCGCGGCCCATGAGGATGGAGCCGACGATCATCATCCCGGGGGTGATGCGGTTTTCGAGCGCCAGCAGGGCACCCAGGCCCAGGATCAGCGATTGCAGCGAGATGCGCACGAATTTGCTGGTGGCGGTGACGATGCCGGCCTTTTCGCTGGCTTCGGCCTGCAGTTGCAGGAAGCGGCCGTGCAGCTTGAACCAGCGCGACATGAGGTTGGGCAGCATGCCCATGGCCTGGATGACCTCGGCGTTGCGCAGGTTGTTGGTGGCCAGCGTGCCGGCGGTGACGGCCATGCCGTTGGCTTCGGCCAGTGGTTTGCGCGACACCACCTCGTTGACGTAGGCCAGGATGACCAGAATGAGGGTGCCCGCCACGGCGAACACGCCAAGGACCCAGTCGAACAGGAAGATGACCAGCAGGTAGACCGGGAACCAGGGCGCGTCAAAAAAGGCGAACAGGGAGTTGCCGGTGACGAACTGGCGGATGGTTGTCAGGTCCTGCAGCGCCTGGCCGGCATTGCCCCCCGAGCGTTTGAGGTTCTGCTCGAAGGAGGCGGTGTACACCCGCTTGTTGAGCTTCATGTCGAGTTGCGCACCGACGCGGATCAGCACGAAGCTGCGCACGAACTCCAGCCCGTTCATGAGCATGTAGGTGCCCAGCACCATCACGGTGAGCATGATCAGCGTCGTCTCGTTGCGGCTGGAGAGCACGCGGTCGTACACCTGCAGCATGTAGAGCGACGGCACCAGCATCAGCAAATTGATGATGGCGCTGAACACGCCCACGCTGCGAAAGGCGCCCCGAAAACCCGCCAGGGCCTGTCCGATCTCGTTGTTGGGCAATTTCAGGCTGGAAAACATGGTCAGCAGCGGATCCTCACCGGGAAGTCTTTCGTGTTCAATCACTTTAATCGAACACGCTGTCACATGTTTGTGTCGTAAACCCCATGCGGTCAAATGCATCACCACTTTGGCGGAAATGAGAATGCCCTGTTGTTCGGTGGCACATTGACGGGCGGTCTTTTCCGGTTTTGGGGGAGCGGGCGTTCGGGCAAGGGTTGCGGGAGGCGGCACAATCGCGCCCTCATGCCACTTCATCTTGCCCCCCGCGCCCGCCGGATCGTCCAGGCGGTCCTCTACGAAGCCTTTGCCGTCGCCTTCGTCGCGCCGGTGCTCATGGTCGTTTTTGATCAGGCGCCGCTGTCGTCGCTGGCGCTCACGCTCACCATGTCGAGCATCGCGCTGGCCTGGAATTACGGGTTCAACGCCCTCTTCGAGCGCTGGGAAGCCCGGCAGGTGGTCAAGGGCCGCTCACGGTGGCGGCGGGCGGCGCACGGCATCGGTTTCGAGGGCGGGCTGGCGATGATCCTGGTGCCGGTGATGGCCGCCTGGCTGGGCCTCTCGTGGTGGGCGGCGCTGGTGGCCAACCTGGGCCTGCTGCTGTTTTTCCTGGTCTACACGGTGGTTTTCACCTGGCTCTTCGACCGCGTGTTTGGCCTGCCCGCGTCGGCGCAGGTGCGCCTTCAGTAACGCAGGCGGCCTTCGCCGTCGATGATCGCCAGCTCCACGTAATTGGAGCCGTTGTGGGATCGGGGCGAGTACTGGGCCGTGAAACGGCCGAACGCGATTTCGCCCGCGCCTTCCATGGCCCGGATGAAACTGGCGGTGCTCAGGTCCCGACCCGTGCGCCGGAGGCCTTCGATCAGCAGGCGGGCGTGCACGAAACCTTCGAACTGGGAGGCCGAGGGTTGGCTGTCGGGCGACTTGGCGGCGTGCAGCTTCAGGTATTCGGCCACCACGGGAACCGCGTTGTTGCGCAGCGAGGGCATGATCTGCGCGAGCACGATGCCGCGCGCCTTGTCTTTCAGCACCCGGTTGATGCCGTCCAGGCTGGCGACCGAGAAGCCGTAGAACACCGGGCGGGCGGCGGTCGCCTGCACCGCCTGGACGTAGTTCGTGAACGTCAGTCCGGCGGTGCCGACGATGACGGCCTGGGGATTGGCCTGCGCCGTGGCGGCCGCAGCGGCAGCGAAATCGGGCGCGGCCGGATCGACCTTGACCTCGACGGCCAGCGGCAGATTCTCCGCCGCAGAGGACTTCCTGACTTCGGCCAGCAGGGCCTTGCCCAGCCCGTCGTCCTGGTAGAAAAAGGCGACCCGGGTGACGCCTATCTGTTTGAGCTGGGACAGGATGCGGGTGGACTCGTTGGCGTAACCGGCACGCACGTGGAACACGTGGGGGTTGATGGTGTCACGCAGGGCCGACGCGCCCGTGACCGGGCCGAACAGGATGGTTTTCGACTCCTTGAGCATCGGCAGCACGGCCGCCGTCTGGGCGGTGCCGGTGCTGTTGAAGAGCATGAACACCTTGTGTTCGTCCAGCAGCTTGCGGGAGTTCTCCACTGCGCGTTTGGGATCGAAGCTGTCGTCCAGGGTGGTGAAGCTGATCTTGCGCCCGTGGACGCCGCCGGCCGCGTTGACCGCGTCGAACAACAGCCGCGCACCCTCGCCGTACTGCACGGTCTGTGGCCCCAGCGGGCCCGAGAGCACCTGCGAGGCGCCGAGCCGGATCTCGGTGGATGTGACGCCTTCGTCGCCCGCGTGTGCTGCCGCGGCGAGCGCGAATCCCAGTGCCAGTCCCCGTCCCCATCTGTGAACCATGTTGAACCCTTGTTTTCCGTTGTCTCCGATGGGGTGCGAGTTTCGTTATGTTTAAGAACCAGATCAAGGCTGTGACACCCGGGTTTTCCCGGGGCTTGGGTCCGGAATGGGACGAGCGGCGTTTCAGGCGGAGTCAGCGGTGCACGAACAGGCGCTGGTTCTCCAGTTCGCGCAGCTTGAAGCGCTGGATCTTGCCGGTGGCCGTTTTGGGCAGTTCGGTCATGAACTCGATGAAGCGCGGGTACTTGTAGGGCGCGAGCTTTTCCTTCACGAAGGTCTGCAGCTCGGCTTCCGTCGCCTGCGCGCCGGCCTTCAGCACCACATAGGCCTTGGTCTTGACCAGGCCGTCGTCGTCGGTCTTGCCGATCACCGCGGCTTCGAGCACCGCAGGGTGCTGCACCAGCGTGGCTTCCACCTCGAACGGGCTCACGTAGATGCCGCTGACCTTGAGCATGTCGTCGTTGCGGCCGGCGTAGGTGTAGTAGCCGTCGGGGTCGCGGGTGTACTTGTCGCCGCTCTTGGTCCAGTTGCCCTGGAAGGTGTCGCGCGACTTGGCGCGATTGTTCCAGTACAGCAGCGCGGCGCTCGGGCCCTGGATGTAGAGGTCGCCGATCAGGTTGTGGCCGGTGATGACGCTGCCGTCTTCGTCGCGCAGCTGCACCTCGTAGCCGGGCACCGGTTTGCCGGTGGTGCCGTAGCGCACGTCGCCCGGGCGGTTGGAGAGAAAGATGTGCAGCATCTCGGTGCTGCCGATGCCGTCGATGATCTGGCAGCCGAAGTGTGCGGTCCAGCGCTCGCCGATGTCGCGCGGCAGCGCTTCGCCGGCCGACGAACACAGGCGCAGCGCGACCGCACTTTTCGCAGGCAGGTCGGGCGCGGCCAGCATGCCGCCGTAGCCGGTGGGCGCGCCGTAGAACACCGTCGGCTGGTGGTCGACCATCCGTTTGAACGTGGCCTGCGGCGTGGGCCGTTCGGCCATCAGCACCACGCTCGCGCCCACGCTCAGCGGAAACGACAAGCCATTGCCCAGCCCATAGGCGAAGAACAGCTTGGCGGCGGAGAACACGGTGTCGCTGTCTTTCAGACCCAGCACGGCTTTGCCGTAGAGCTCGGCTGTCCAGTACAGGCTGGACTGCGTGTGCACCGTGCCCTTGGGCGCGCCGGTGGAACCGGAGGAATACAGCCAGAAGGCCGGTTCGTCGCCGTGCGTGTCGGCGCCCTGGCCCTGGGCGTGGGCTGCTGCGAGCGCAGTGAAGTCGTGCGCGCCTGCGGGCAGCGGGTCTTTGGCGCGCGAGACGATCAGGTGCTTCACTTCGTTGGCGCCCGCGTCCAGCGCGGTCTGCAGCGTGGGCAGCAGCGCGGCCGAAACGAAGGCCGCCTGCGCGCGGCTGTCGGCCAGCATGTAGGTGTAGTCCTTGGCGGTCAGCAGGGTGTTCACCGCCACCGGCACCACGCCCGCGTGCAGCGCGCCCAGAAAGCTCACCACCCAGTCGCTGCAGTCGTGCATGAGCAGCAGCACGCGCTCTTCACGTTTCAGGCCCAGCGCCTGCAGCGCCGCCGAGAAGCGCTGCACCTGGTCGGCGAGCTGGCCGTAGGTGAGCGAGCCTGCGTCGTCGATCAGCGCGGTCTTGCCGGCGCGGCCGGCGTTGAGCGCGATCAGGTGGCGCGCGAAGTTGAAGCGTTCGGGTGGGGTGGGGGTGTCGGTGTGGCTCATGGTGTGTCTCCTGTTTTGTGGTCTCTGTCGGACTTCAGTATTTCAGTGGGGTGGCCGTCGCGGCGAGTACATCGAGCGCCGCCGTGCTGCCCTGCACCGCGCTGCGGCGGTGGTAGAAGCTCAGCGCACGCAGGCCACCGAGTTCTTCGCCGCCACCGGCGCGGCCCGGGCCGCCGTGCAGGCTCATGGGCATCACGTTGCCATGACCGCTCTGCACGGCGGCCACGTCGGGCGAAATGGCGTGCACGCGGCCGTGGCTGGAGCCCAGCTCGGCGGCGGCGTAGGCGATGAAGGCCGGGTCGCTGCTGTAGACCGAACTCACCAGCGAGCCTTCGCCGCGGCGGATCAGCTCCAGCGCCTGCTCCAGGCTGTCATAGGCCATGAGCGTGGCCACGGGGCCGAACACTTCGACCTCGTGCAGCACCCGGGCCTGCGCGGGCTGGCGGTGGCCGAGTAACACCGGCGCCACGCAGGCGGCCACCGCCGGGTCGGCGTCCACCAGCGCGGAGGCGCTGCCGTCGAACAGCACTTCGGCCTCCGTCTTCAGGTGGGCGATGCCGGCAACAACACTTTCAAACTGCTCGCGGCTCACCAGCGCACCCATGCGGGTGGTTTCGTTGCGCGGGTTGCCCACCGTGGTCTTGCCCAGCTTGGCGCCGATGGCCTGGGCTGTGGCGTCAAACAGCGCGCGCGGCACGAAGATGCGGCGGATCGCGGTGCACTTCTGGCCGCTCTTGACCGTCATCTCGCGCACCACCTCGCTCACCAGCAGGTTGAAGGCTTCATCGCCCGCGGCGGCGGCCGGGTCGAGCAGGGCGCTGTTCAGGCTGTCGGCTTCGATGTTGCAGCGCACCGAGCGCTGCGCCACCGCGGGGTGGCTGCGGATGATGCGCGCGGTTTCGGCCGAGCCGGTGAAGCTCACCACGTCGAACGGGCCGAGCTGGTCCATCAGGCCGGCCGACGAGCCGCACACCACCGACAGCGCGCCCGCGGGCAGGATGCCGGCGTCCACCACGTCTTTCACCATGCGTTGGGTCAGCCAGGCGGTGGCGGTAGCGGGTTTGATGATCACCGGCACACCCGAGAGCAGGGCCGGCGCGGCCTTCTCCCACAGGCCCCAGCTCGGGAAGTTGAAGGCGTTGATGAACAGCGCCACGCCGCGCGTGGGGCTCAGGATGTGCTGGGTCTGGAACACCGGGTCCTTGGCCATGCGGATGCGCTCGCCGTCGAGCAGCAGCTTCGCGTCGCCCAGGGCCTCGCCCTGTTTGGCGAAGTAGCCCAGGGTGAAGATGCCGCCGTCGATGTCCACCGCGGAGTCCTTGGTGGTGGTGCCGCAGTTGGCGGTGGCGATTTCGTAGTAGGCGTCGCGGTTGGCCTGCAACACCTTGACGATTTCGCCCAGCAGCGCGGCCCGCTGCCTGTAGGTGAGTGCTCGCAGGGCGGCGCCGCCCTGTTCGCGGGCGAAGGCAAAACCTTCGGCCAGGTCCAGCCCGGCGCTGCTCACGCGCACCAGGGGCTTGCCCAGCACCGGGTCGAGCAGCGTGCTGCCGTTGCCGGAGCCGTTTTGCCAGCGGCCGGCGAGGAAATTGGGAAGCAGGGGGGTGGAGTTCATGTCGGGTCGGGATGAGGGTTGATCAACAGGGCTGGTCGCCGCGCGGGATTGACGCTATAAATGCACTATCTTGCGTCTTGTGATTCATGCATTAAAGTGCATGTTCTGGCGAAAAGCAAGCCCCCGCAGGGATAACCCTTAAATACCGATGCCCATGAAAGAACCGGCCACCCTGGACCTAGCGCCCGAAGCCACACCCCCATCCGCCGAGGCCGACGAGCCACCGCGCCACCCGTTCCTGGTGGCGCTGGGCGAGCGGGTGCGCACCCTGCGTTCGCGCCGCGGCATGACGCGCAAGGCTGTGGCGCTGGCGGCCGACGTGTCCGAGCGCCACCTGGCCAACCTCGAATACGGCACCGGCAATGCCTCCATCCTGGTGCTGCTGCAGGTGGCGCAGGCGCTGCAATGCTCACTCACCGAGCTGCTGGGCGACGTGACCACCTCGTCACCCGAGTGGCTGCTGATCCGCGAGCTGCTGGAGAAGCGCAACGAGGCCGATCTGCGCCGCGTGCGCATGGCCATCGGCGGTTTGCTGGACGGGTATGCCGCGCCGGTCAACGACGCCGGTCGCCAGGCCCGCATCGCCCTGATCGGTCTGCGTGGCGCCGGCAAGTCCACCCTGGGCCAGCGCCTCGCCGACGATCTGGGCTATGCCTTCATCGAACTCAGTCGCGAGATCGAAAAATTCGCCGGCTGCAGCATCAACGAAATCCACGCGCTCTACGGCACACCGGCCTATCGCCGCTACGAGCGCCGCGCGCTGGAAGAAGCGATCCAGATCTACCCCGAGGTGGTGATCGCCACGCCGGGCGGACTGGTGTCGGACGCGGCCAACTTCAACCTGCTGCTCACGCACTGCACCACCGTCTGGCTGCAGGCCGATGCGGCCGACCACATGGGCCGCGTCGCGGCCCAGGGCGACATGCGGCCCATGGCCGCCAGCCGCGAGGCCATGGAAGATCTGAAGCGCATCCTGGCCGGGCGCTCCGCCTTCTATTCCAAGGCCGACCTGCATTTCAATACCAGCGGGCAGAGCGTGGACGATGCCTTTGACGCCTTGCGCACCCAGGTGCGGGAGGTGCTCGGGATTTTGTAACATGCATAAAAATGCATTGACGGTTTTGAAAATGTGCAATATTATTCATATCACGCGGTGCCCACCGGTGATTTGAACGACGGTCGGCGCCCCTTCAGTTCCCGCTGCAACCTGCAGCCATACCAACAGGAGACCGCCATGAACCCGAATGCCGTTGATTACCGCACCGCCCCCAGCGAATACCGCCACTGGAAACTCGCCTTCGATGGCGCCATCGCCACCCTGTCCATC
>MERT01000025.1:0-141204 GCA_001770705.1 Burkholderiales bacterium GWF1_66_17
TGGCTGTTCATCCGTTCTCCTGATTCAAGTTGCTGTTGGCCTGGTAACCACAGCTTCCCAAATCCGGGACGGATGAACAACCTACTGAAACATCACACCTAGCGCAGCCGGGCGGTGGCCGGACCGGCCTCCGGGGTCCTTCAAGCGAACGCGATGCGCGAGCGATCCGCCATGCTCGCCTCCGCCGCTCCGGTGTGTTGGGCCAAGCACGGGCAAGCCCTCGGAAAATGCCTTTTTCCGGCGTCAATATAAGTTAATCATTGTTGACTTGTATCAATCGGTGACCCGTGTCGTGTGACCAGAATGCCTCTGACTTTCACCGACAGGAGACATGGATGGGCAACAAGCTCAAGACGGCTGCCTCTGGCCGCACATGCCAGCGGGTCGACCGGTTGCACCGGCTCCGCGCGCTGCTGGCAATCGGGCTGCTGGGGTCGCAGGCGTGGTCTGCGGGTGCACAGACCCTGGACGCCGACATCGCCGCCGGGGCCCGCTTCGCCGCAGAACACTGCGGTGCCTGTCACGGTGCCACCGGACAGAGCGTGGCGCCCAACTTCCCGCGCCTGGCGGGACAGAACGAAACCTACCTGGCCAAGCAATTGAAGGACTTTGCCTCGGGGGACCGAAAGAGTCCCTTGATGAAAGAAAAGGTGGCCATGATGGACGATCGAATGATCCGTTCGCTCGCGGCGCATTACGCGAGCCAGAAGGCGGCCAACACCCCGTCCGATGACGCGCAGCTTATGGCGGTGGGTCGGTTCGTTTACGAGCGGGGCAATGTGTATGCGGGGTTGCCCGCCTGCCTGTCCTGCCACGACACCCAAGGTCGTGGCAGCGCCAACATGCCGCGCCTGGCCGGTCAGCATCCTGGCTACATCGAAACCCAGCTGCTCCATTTCCACCAGCGCGCACGCAGCAACGACAGCGCGGTCATGACCGTGATCTCTTCGCGCCTGAGTCCGCTGGAAACCAAGGCCGTGGCCGCCTACCTGGGCAACTTGAAGTGAGCGGTGGTTGAACGGCCTGGCCGACCGGACATGAAAAAACCGGGTTTGACCCGGTTCTTTTTTGGAGGCCTCGGCGGGTTCAGCGCACGGCTGTGTGGGTCGATGGTTGCAGCGGAACGCGTCGGGCACCGTTGAACCGGGTGTTCCAGTACGCGACGCGCATGTCTTCCACCCGGACGGAGGAGCCTGAACGTGGAGCATGGATGAACTTCCCGTCACCGACATAGATGCCCACGTGGCTGAACGCCCGCTTCATGGTGTTGAAGAAAACCAGGTCGCCGGGCTTGAGTTCGCTGCGGTCTATGGTTTCGGTCACCGCGGCCTGGTCCACTGCGCGGCGCGGCAGGATCTTGCCCACCGACTTTTCAAAGACCGTTCGCACCAGACCGCTGCAGTCGACCCCGGTTTCGGCGCTGTTGCCGCCGTAGCTGTAGGGGACGCCCAGGAACCCCATGGCATTGATCACGAGGTTCGAGGCCGACGCGCCCACGTTCTCGCGAACCTGCTGAATCTGCTCGCTCAGGCGTGAGATGACACCTTTTTCCTGCAGCAGCGCGTCCATGTCGTCGTAGACGATTTCGCCTGGCGCAGCATGCACCAACGGCATGCCAGCCAGCAGCAGAACAGGGATCCAACGCTTCATATCTTTTCAGGTTAAGGGTGAAGCTTCGAGAAGTCAAGCGAGGAAAGTCAAGCAATGCGTTGATTTGCTTGAACATTGCGCGATTGGGCCTGTCCGGGCTGGCCGCGCGGCATGCGCCTTTGTCACAATGCTGGGCACAACCTGCTGCACCGCCACCTGGCCGGTGTGTTCCAACCCAACGAAGAGACTGCCCGATGCTGCTTGATGCCGCCGATTCCCAGCTGGTGCTGGTCGACTACCAAACCCGCTTGTTGCCCGCGATCCACGAGGCGCCACTGGTGCTGGCCAATGCGGTTCGCCTGGCCCGCATGGCTCAAGTGTTCCGGATTCCGGTTTTCGGCACCGAACAGAACCCGGAAAAGCTTGGCGGCAATGACGCCGCGTTGCGGGCCTTGTGCCAGAAGACCCTGAGCAAGATGAGCTTCAGCGCCGTCGATGCCGGTTTGCTGGACTGCTTGCGTCCAGCGGTGCGCCCGGTCTCTGGCAACGCCCGTAGCCTGCCCAAACACCTGCAAAAGGCCGCCCCGAGTCAGGCGCCCGAGCGCAACACGGTGGTGATCGCCGGTTGCGAGGCCCATGTCTGTCTGCTGCAGACCGTGCTCGAGCTGATCGAGCAGGAAATCGACGTCTGGGTCGTGACCGACGCCTGTGGCTCGCGCACCGAGCGCAACCGCGATGCGGCCTTTGACCGCCTGGCGGGTGCTGGCGCTGAACTCATCACAACGGAAATGGTGGCTTTCGAGTGGCTGCGCACGGCCGACCACCCAGCGTTCCGGGAAATCCACGCGCTGATCAAGTAGGGCGAAGTAGGGCGCGCAAACGCTGCTGGGGGAGGGCGCTCGCGGCATCCAGCAGAAGTAGCGATGGGCTGACCAGCGCCAGCCGGCGGGTTTGCCGGATGGGCGTGGATGGGGGGATTTGTCAGACTGTCGCAAGTCTGAACGCCATAATTATGAATTCAGTTTTCGCGACCACGCCGGAAATTCCATGGGCCCGGCGCGGTCGTTGTCGCATTTCAACCGACCACCACGCAGGAGACTCACATGAGCAACGCTCAGGGCTACGCCGATTTCCACCGCCGTTCGATCGAAGACCGTGACGTCTTCTGGGCCGAGCAGGCGAAGCTGGTGGACTGGCACAAGCCCTTCGACCGCGTATGCAACTACGACAACCCGCCGTTTGCCCGCTGGTTTGAGGGTGGACTGACCAACCTGTGCCACAACGCGGTCGATCGCCACCTGAAAGACCGCGCGGACCAGAACGCCCTGATCTTTGTTTCGACCGAAACCAACGTCGAAAAGATCTACAGCTTCCGCGAACTGCACGCCGAAGTGCAGCGCATGGCCGCCATCCTGCTGGACCAGGGCGTGAAGAAAGGCGACCGCGTCCTGATCTACATGCCCATGATTCCGGAGGCCGCGTTCGCCATGCTGGCCTGCGTGCGCATCGGTGCCATCCACTCGGTGGTGTTCGGCGGTTTCGCCAGCCACTCGCTCGCCAGCCGCATCGAAGACGCGTCGCCCATCGCCATCGTCAGCGCCGACGCCGGGTCGCGCGGCGGCAAGGTGGTGGAATACAAGCCGCTGCTGGACGAAGCCATCAAGCTTTCGGCCCACAAACCACAGAAGGTGGTGATGGTCAACCGCGGGCTGGCAGCGTTCAACACGGTGGAAGGCCGGGACGTGGACTACTCGGCCGAGCGCGCGCGCCACATGGACACCGTGGTGCCCTGCGAATGGGTCGACGCCACACACCCCAGCTACACGCTCTACACCAGCGGCACCACCGGAAAACCCAAGGGCGTGCAGCGCGACACCGGTGGCTACACCGTGGCGCTGGCGGCGTCCATGAAGCACATTTACATGGGTGAGCCGGGCGAAACCTATTTCTCCACCAGCGACATCGGCTGGGTCGTGGGCCACAGCTACATCATCTACGGCCCGCTGATCGGTGGCATGGCGACCATCATGTACGAGGGGCTGCCGATCCGGCCCGACGCCGGCATCTGGTGGAGCCTGGTCGAGAAGTACAAGGTCAGTGTCATGTTCAGTGCCCCCACCGCGGTGCGTGTGCTCAAGAAATACGATTCGTCCTTCATCAAGAAATACGACCTCTCCAGCCTGAAGGCGCTGTTTCTCGCAGGTGAGCCGCTGGACGAACCGACCGCCAAG
Source organism: Burkholderiales bacterium GWF1_66_17 (assembly GCA_001770705.1). GTDB lineage: Bacteria > Pseudomonadota > Gammaproteobacteria > Burkholderiales > Burkholderiaceae_C > Hydrogenophaga. The sequence goes on from MERT01000025.1 coordinate 3,822, forward strand.
TGGATCTCCGACGAATTGGGCAAACCCATCGTCGACAACTACTGGCAGACCGAAACCGGCTGGCCGATTCTGGCGATCTGCAACGGCGTGGAGAAGGCCGACAGCAAATTCGGCTCGCCGGGCAAGGCGGTCTATGGTTACAACGTCAAGCTGCTGGATGACCAGACCGGTGCCGAGCTGCAAGGCGGCAACCAGAAGGGTGTGGTCGCGGTCGAAGGTCCGTTGCCCCCGGGTTGCATGCAGACCATCTGGGGTGACGACGCCCGGTTCGTCAAGACCTACTGGACCAGCGTGCCCGGTCGCATGGTCTACAGCACCTTTGACTGGGGCATCCGCGACGATGACGGTTACTACTTCATCCTCGGCCGCACCGACGACGTGATCAACGTCGCCGGCCACCGCCTGGGCACGCGCGAGATCGAAGAGAGCATTTCCAGCCACCCGAAGATCGCCGAGGTGGCGGTGGTCGGCGTGGCCGATCAGCTCAAGGGCCAGGTGGCCATGGCGTTTGCCGTGGTGAAGGACGCCTCGGTGCTCACCGACGATGCCGCGCGCCTGAAGCTGGAGGGCGAAGTGATGAAGCTGGTGGACGAGCAACTGGGTGCCGTGGCGCGCCCGGCACGGGTGCGCTTTGTCAACGTGTTGCCCAAGACGCGCTCGGGCAAGTTGCTGCGCCGCGCCATCCAGGCGGTCTGTGAAGGCCGCGACCCCGGCGATCTGACCACCATGGACGACCCCGCTGCATTGCAGCAGATCAAGGATCTGCAGGCCTGATCTCTGCATCTGGCCTGGTGCCAGAATCCTGTTGAAACCCGGTGCGTTACCTGACGCGCCGGGTTTCATTTTTGGGGACGACAGACCCACGTCAATCCCGACAAAAACGCATGGTCAACGGCGGTTTTTGTAAGTATGATCCATGCTTATATTGACAAAAGTGTGGTCTGCCATGGAACAAATGATCGAGTCCGATGCCAATGTCGAGAAGGTGCGCGTGTTCGAAATGGCCGCCGAGTTGTTTGGCGTGCTGGCCACGCCCATGCGCTTGCGCATCCTCAGCGCCCTGTGCGACCGAGAGAAATCGGTTTCCCAGCTGCTGCAGGAAATAGACACCACCCAGCCCAACCTGTCCCAGCATCTGAATCTGTTGTACCGGGCGGGTGTGCTGGCCAAACGCAAGGACGGCACCCAGGTCATCTACCGGGTGCAAAGCGAAAAGGCGGTCACGCTGTGCCGCACGGTCTGCACGCAGATCGCGATTGAAATGGACGAGCCCAGCGCGGTGCCTGCGTCCGAGCGCCTGTCGCCACGCGTGGTTTCCTGATCCTGGATCGTGTCGCCTGACACGGCGCTGTCGCTTCGCGCAGCAGCAACAACGCCGGGGTGATTCCGTCCCCCGGAGCATCCTCCACTGCATTCTTTTTCCCTGATCCTGCGCTCAGGTGGCACAATCGCGGGCTGCAGTCAGGTCCTTCCACAGTCACTGTCGCATCCGCCAATCGGTTAAGCCGTGTCGCGGGAGGTTTCTTTAACCAGCTAATGTTTCCCAGAGGGAAGCGGAGGTCAGCGAATCTATGAGCAATTCCCCATCGAACGGGGGCAACGTCTATGTTGCCTACCAGAACAATTCCTATCTCTTCGGCGGCAACGCACCGTACGTGGAAGAGATGTACGAGAAGTACCTGGAAAATCCTGGCAGCGTGCCGGACAACTGGCGCGGCTACTTCGACGCCCTTCAGCATGTGCCTGCCGGCGACGGCTCCGATGCCCGCGACGTCCCCCACCAGCCCGTCATCAACGCTTTTGCCGAGCGCGCCAAACAAGGCGGTACCAAGGTCGTTGTGGCCGCGGGCGCCGACTCCGATCTGGGCCGCAAACGCGTCGCCGTCCAGCAGCTGATTGCGGCTTACCGCAACGTCGGCTCCCGCTGGGCCGACCTCGACCCGCTCAAGCGCACCGAGCGCGACAACATTCCCGAACTCGATCCCGCGTTCTACGGTTTTTCCGACGCCGATTTCGAGACCGTCTTCAACACCAGCAACACCTTCTTCGGCAAAGAAGTCATGTCGCTGCGTGACCTGCTCAACGCACTGCGCGAAACCTATTGCGCCAGCGTGGGTGCCGAGTACATGTACATCAGCGACCAGACGCAGAAGCGCTGGTGGCAGGAAAAGCTGGAAGCCATCCGCAGCAAGCCCGCGTTCAATGCCGAAAAGAAAAAAGCCATTCTCGACCGCCTGACCGCGGCCGAGGGGTTGGAGCGTTTCCTGCACACCAAGTACGTGGGCCAGAAGCGCTTCTCGCTTGAAGGTGGCGAGAGCTTCATCGCCGCCATGGACGAAGTGATCCAGCAGGCCGGCGCCCAGGGCGTGCAGGAAATCGTGATCGGCATGGCCCACCGCGGCCGCCTGAACGTGCTGGTCAACATCCTGGGCAAGATGCCCAAGGATCTGTTCGCCGAGTTTGACCACACTGCTCCTGAAGACCTGCCCGCCGGTGACGTGAAATACCACCAGGGCTTCAGCTCGGACGTGACCACCCCCGGCGGTCCGGTGCACCTCTCGCTGGCTTTCAACCCTTCGCACCTGGAAATCGTGAACCCGGTGGTCGAGGGTTCGGTGCGCGCCCGCATGGACCGCCGCGGCGATCCGCTGGGCAAGCAGGTGCTGCCGGTGCTGGTGCACGGCGATGCCGCGTTTGCCGGCCAGGGCGTGAACCAGGAAACCCTGGCGCTGGCGGCGACCCGTGGCTACACCACGGGCGGCACGGTGCACCTGATCATCAACAACCAGATCGGTTTCACCACCTCCGACCCGCGCGACCTGCGCTCCACGCTGTATTGCACCGACATCGTCAAGGGTGTCGAGGCGCCGGTGCTGCACGTCAATGGTGACGATCCGGAAGCCGTGGTGCTGGCCACCCAGCTGGCGCTGGAATACCGCATGACCTTCCGCAAGGACGTGGTGCTCGACATCATCTGCTTCCGCAAGCTGGGCCACAACGAGCAGGACACCCCGAGCCTGACACAGCCGCTGATGTACAAGAAGATCAGCGCCCACCCCGGCACCCGCAAGCTCTACGCCGACAAGCTGGCCGCTCAGGGCCTGGGCGAAACGCTGGGCGATGACATGGCCAAGGCCTACCGCGCTGCGCTCGACGCTGGCCGCCACACGGTGGACCCGGTGCTGACCAACTTCAAGAGCAAGTACGCGGTCGACTGGTCGCCCTTCCTGGGCAAGAAGTGGACCGACGCGGGCGACACGGCGATCCCGATGGCCGAGTGGAAGCGTCTGGCCGGTCGCCTGACCACCATCCCGGAGAGCGTGAGCCCGCACCAGCTGGTGAAGAAGGTCTACGCCGACCGCGCGGCCATGGGCCGTGGCGACATCCCGGTGGACTGGGGCATGGGCGAACACATGGCGTTTGCCTCCCTGGTGGCCAGCGGTTTCCCGGTGCGCCTGTCGGGCGAAGACTGTGGCCGTGGCACGTTCACGCACCGCCACGCCGTGATCCACGACCAGAACCGCGAAAAGTGGGATACCGGTACCTACACGCCGTTGCAGAACGTGGCCGACAACCAGGCGCCGTTCGTCGTCATCGACTCCATCCTGTCCGAAGAGGCGGTGCTGGGCTTTGAATACGGCTACGCCTCCAACGACCCGAACACCCTGGTGATCTGGGAAGCGCAGTTCGGCGATTTCGCCAACGGCGCGCAGGTGGTGATTGACCAGTTCATCGCTTCCGGTGAAGTGAAGTGGGGCCGTGTCAACGGCATCACGCTGATGCTGCCTCACGGCTACGAAGGTCAGGGCCCCGAGCACAGCTCGGCGCGTCTGGAGCGTTTCATGCAGCTGGCGGCCGACACCAACATGCAGATCGTGCAGCCCACCACGGCGAGCCAGATCTTCCACATCCTGCGCCGCCAGGTGATCCGCAACCTGCGCAAGCCGCTGGTGATCTTCACGCCCAAGTCGCTGCTGCGCAACAAGGACGCCACGTCGCCGCTGTCCGAGTTCACCAAGGGCAGCTTCCAGACCGTGATTCCGGAGAGCAACGCCGACGTGGTCAAGAACGCCGACAAGGTCAAGCGCCTCATCTGCTGCTCGGGCAAGGTGTACTACGACCTGGTCAAGAAGCGCGAGGAGCGTGGCGATGACGACGTGGCCATCCTGCGTGTGGAACAGCTCTACCCGTTCCCGCACAAGGTGTTCGGTGCCGAGATCAAGAAGTACCCGAACGCCACCGACATCGTGTGGTGCCAGGACGAGCCACAGAACCAGGGTGCCTGGTTCTTTGTGCAGCACTACATCCACGAGAACATGCTCGATGGCCAGAAGCTGGGTTACGCCGGTCGGGCCGCTTCGGCGTCGCCTGCGGTGGGATACGCGCACCTGCACCAGGAGCAGCAGAAGACCCTGATCGAAGCCGCCTTCGGCAAGCTCAAGGGCTTCATCCTCACCAAATAATCCGGACCCGCGCTGGCCTTGCTGCTCCTTGAGGGGCGCGACGAAGGCCGGCGCGAATCGCAAAAAATCAAGGTAGAAGACACATGGCAATCGTAGAAGTCAAAGTTCCGCAGCTCTCCGAATCGGTGGCCGAAGCCACCCTGCTGCAATGGAAAAAGAAGGTCGGTGATGCCGTCACCGCGGACGAGACACTCATCGAGATCGAGACCGACAAGGTGGTGCTGGAATGCCCGGCACCATCCTCCGGCGTGCTGGTTGAAATCCTGCAGGGTGATGGCGCCACCGTGGCTGCCGAGCAGCTGATCGCCCGCATCGACACCGCCGCTGTGGCCGGTGCGGTTGCGCCAGCCGCCGCCGCTGCACCCGTCGCCGCTGCCCCGGCACCCGTGGCCGTTGCGCCGGCCGCTGCCGCGTCCCAGTCCAAGGCCGGCGTGGCCATGCCCGCCGCCGCCAAGCTGATGGCCGACGGTGGCATGGCGCCGGGCTCTGTGGCCGGCACCGGCAAAGACGGCCGTGTGACCAAGGGCGATGTCCTGTCCGCCGCCGCAGCACCCAAGCCCGCCGTTGCCGCCCCCGTGGCGATTCCGACCGGCGCGCCGACCAGGGTGCTGCCGCAGGTGGCGACCGTGGCCCCCGATCTGGGCGACCGCCCCGAAGAGCGCGTGCCCATGACGCGCCTGCGTGCCCGCGTGGCCGAGCGTCTGCTGCAGTCGCAGTCGACCAACGCCATCCTGACCACGTTCAACGAAATCAACATGGCCCCGGTCATGGACATGCGCAAGCGCATGCAGGAGCGGTTCGAGAAGGAACACGGCGTCAAGCTCGGTTTCATGAGCTTCTTCGTGAAGGCCGCTGTGCACGCGCTGAAGAAGTTCCCCGTGCTCAACGCCTCGGTGGACGGCAATGACATCGTCTACCACGGCTACTTCGACATCGGTATCGCCGTCGGTTCGCCGCGCGGCCTGGTGGTGCCCATCCTGCGCAACGCCGACCAGATGAGCTTTGCCGAGATCGAGAAGAAGATTGCCGAGTTCGGCCAGAAGGCCAAAGACGGCAAGCTGGGCATGGACGACATGACCGGTGGCACTTTCTCCATTTCCAACGGCGGCACCTTCGGTTCGATGATGTCCACCCCCATCATCAACCCGCCGCAGTCGGCCATCCTCGGCGTGCACGCCACCAAGGACCGCGCCATGGTCGAAAACGGCCAGGTCGTGGTGCGCCCGATGAACTACTTCGCCATGTCCTACGACCACCGCATCATCGACGGCCGCGAAGCCGTGCTGGGCCTGGTGGCGATGAAGGAAGCGCTGGAAGATCCCGCTCGTTTGCTCTTCGACATCTGATCGAACAGTGACATCGCAGACGCCCCTTCGGGGGCGTTTGTCCAACCCCATTCAGGATAAGAAAACATGTCTCAATCATTTGACGTCGTCGTGATCGGCGCCGGCCCCGGCGGCTACATCGCTGCCATTCGCGCCGCCCAGCTGGGCTTCAAGGTCGCGTGTATCGACGAGTGGAAAAACGCCGCTGGCGGCCCGGCCCCGGGCGGCACCTGCACCAATGTCGGTTGCATTCCCTCCAAGGCCCTGCTGCAGTCCAGCGAGCACTTCGAGCACGCCAACCACCACTTCGCCGACCACGGTATCAGCACCGGCAAGGTGACGATGGACGTGGCCAAGATGGTGGGTCGCAAGGACACCGTCGTGAAGCAGAACAACGACGGCATCCTCTACCTGTTCAAGAAGAACAAGATCACGTTCTTCCACGGCCGTGGCTCGTTCGTGAAGGCGGCTGAAGGTGGCTACGAAGTCCAGGTGACGGGTGCCAAAGAAGAGGTCCTCACAGGCAAACAGATCGTCATCGCCACCGGCTCGAACGCCCGCGCGCTGCCCGGCACGCCGTTCGACGAGGTCAACGTGCTGTCCAACGACGGCGCGCTCAAAATCGGCGCCGTGCCCAAGAAGCTGGTGCTGATCGGCTCCGGCGTGATCGGCCTGGAAATGGGCTCGGTCTGGCGCCGCCTGGGCGCTGACGTCACCATCCTCGAAGGTCTGCCGACCTTCCTCGGCGCGGTGGACGAGCAGATCGCCAAGGAAGCCAAGAAGGCCTTCGACAAGCAGGGCCTGAAGATCGAACTTGGCGTGACCGTGGGCGAGATCAAGACCACTAAGAAAGGCGTGAGCGTCGCCTACACCAACGCCAAGGGTGAAGCCCTGGCGCTGGACGCCGACAAGCTGATCGTCTCCATCGGCCGCGTGCCCAACACCATTGGCCTGAACGCCGAAGCCGTGGGTCTGGCGCTGGACGAGCGCGGCGCCATCATGGTGGACGCCGAGTGCAAAACCAACCTGCCGGGCGTCTGGGCGGTGGGCGACGTCGTGCGTGGTCCGATGCTGGCGCACAAGGCGGAAGAAGAGGGTGTGGCCGTGGCCGAGCGCATGGCCGGCCAGCACGGGCACGTCAACTTCAACACCATTCCCTGGGTCATTTACACCAGCCCCGAGATCGCCTGGGTCGGCCGCACCGAGCAGCAGCTCAAGGCGGACGGTGTGGCGTACAAGGCCGGCACCTTCCCGTTCCTCGCCAACGGCCGTGCCCGCGCGCTGGGCGACACGACCGGCATGGTCAAGTTCCTGGCCGACGCGACCACCGACGAGATCCTGGGCGTGCACATCGTCGGCCCGATGGCTTCCGAGCTGATCTCCGAAGCCGTGGTGGCCATGGAGTTCAAGGCCAGCGCCGAAGACATCGCGCGCATCTGCCACGCGCACCCGTCGCTGTCGGAAGCGACGAAAGAAGCCGCGCTGGCCGTGGACAAGCGAACCCTGAACTTCTGATCCGGGTTCGCCCTTGTCGGTCCGCAGCACCTACGAAGCCGCGCTCAAGGAGCGCGGCTACACCACCGACCCAGCCCAGCAGCGTGCCATAGCCGCGCTGGAGCGGTGTGCCGCCGAATGGGCGACGTACAAGCAGCGGCGTTCCAACGCGCTGAAGAAGATGTTCGTCAACCCGGAAATCCCGCGCGGGGTCTACATGTTCGGCGGGGTGGGGCGGGGCAAGAGCTTCCTGATGGACTGCTTCTACAACGCGGTCCCTCTGCGCCGCAAGACGCGGCTGCACTTCCACGAATTCATGCGCGAGGTGCACCGCGAACTGCGCGAGCTGCAGGGCACCGTGAACCCGCTGGACGAGCTCGGAGCGCGCATGGCCAAGCGCTACAAGCTGATCTGTTTCGACGAATTCCACGTGGCGGATGTGACCGACGCCATGATCCTGCACCGTCTGCTGGACGCGCTGTTCAAGGCAGGTGTGGGTTTTGTCACCACCTCCAACTTCCACCCCGATGGCCTGTACCCGGACGGCCTGCACCGCGACCGCATCCTGCCGGCCATCGAGCTGCTGAAGTCACGGCTGGAAGTGCTCAGCGTGGACAACGGCACCGACTACCGCCAGCGCACGCTCACGCACATCCAGCTCTACCATTGCCCGCTGGGCCCGACGGCCGACGCGGCGATGGAGAAGACCTTTGGCGAGCTGGCTGAGATGGCCGACCAGGACCCGGTGATGCACATCGAGTCGCGCGAAATTCGCGCGTTGCGCCGCGCGGGTGGCGTGATCTGGTTCGACTTCCGCACACTCTGCGGTGGTCCCCGTTCGCAGAACGATTACCTCGAAATTGCCACGCAGTTCCACACGCTGCTGCTGTCCAACGTGCCACAGATGGCGGTGCGTCAGGCCTCAGAGGCGCGGCGCTTCACCTGGCTGATCGATGTGCTGTACGACCGGCGTGTCAAGCTGGTGATGTCGGCCGCCGTGCCGCCGGAGCAGCTGTATCTGGAAGGGCCGATGTCGCACGAGTTCCCCCGCACGGTGTCACGCCTGAGCGAGATGCAGTCGGCCGAATACCTGACGCTGGAACACCGGCAGGTGGACACCGGGTTGACCTGAAGGCGTGGCCCCCAGGCGTCACATCGACTGCGCCGGGAGATGCTCAACCCAATGGGTCGAACTTGACGATGGTCAGCGACAGGTTGTCGCCCATGCCTTTGGCACGCGAGCGCGCCTTCTGGATCAGGAATTCGCAGGCTTCGCGCGGTGTAAGCATGGCCACGGTGCTGGCGAGTTCTTCCGGCGTGAAGTAGTGCCAGATACCGTCGCTGCAGGCGAGCAGGGCGTCACCGGGGCCGAGCTTCTGCGCCACATGGATGTCCACCGGCGGATCGTTGTCGGTGCCCAGGCAGCCCATGAGGATGTTGGAGTGCGGGTGGTCCAGCGCCTCTTCTTCGGTGATCTCACCCTGGTTGACCAGGGTCTGCACATAGGAATGGTCCATGGTGCGAAAGACCATCTGACCTTGGCGGAAGTGGTAGATGCGCGAATCGCCGGCGTGGATCCAGTGGCTATCGCCACCCGGGTTGACCAGGAAGGCCGCGATGGTGCTGTGCGGTTCCTGTTCGGCAGAGACCGCCGTCAGTTTGATGACCAGATGCGACTCTTCCACGATCTGGCGCAGCATCGCCGACGGGTCGTCGGTCTCGGGGTCAAAACGCTCAAACAGTTGACGCGCGGTCAGCATGACCTGATCCGATGCCTTGCGCCCGCCGCTGCGTCCTCCCATCCCATCGGCGACCACCGACAGCAGGCAACCGTCGTGGCGCTGGTGGTGCAGCAGACAGACCTGGTCCTGCTGGTAGTCGCGATCACCCCGGTGGGTGCCGGTGGACGCGTGGATGCGGTAGCCTTTGGACATGTGGATCAACAATCAGGGCGACACAGTCGGTGTCGAGGCGCTTCGAATGGTAACCAGAAATCCCTACAGGGGCCGAGACTATCACCAAAAGCGCCCGGTTCAACCCGTTGGCCGGTTGGGTCGTGTGGTGTCGTGTTGCGCCGGGTCCACCATCGCGTTGCCGGTGCCCGTTGGAGGCAGCGTTTGACGCTCTTTGTGGACGCGGTAGCGGCCCTTTTTACCGCCGATGGTCCCCTGGCGGCCAGCACCCCTGGGGGCTTGCAGCCACGCCAGGCCCAGATTCAGATGGCGCGCGCTGTGGCCGAAGCGCTGGAGACACAGACCTGGCTTGCGGTGGAGGCCGGTACGGGTGTGGGCAAGACCTTTGCCTACCTCGCACCGTTGCTCCTGAGTGGACGCCGAGCCCTGTTGTCGACCGCCACCCAGTCTCTGCAGGAACAGCTGTATGCGCGCGACATCCCGGTCCTGAGCCGCGCACTGGGCCTGCCGGTGCGGGTGGCGCTGCTCAAGGGACGCTCCAGCTACGTCTGCCTGCAGCGCCTGGAGCAGGCCCGCAGCGGACCTGTTGCCGGCAGCTTGCGCGATCCGGCGCTGGCCGCCGGGCTGGAGCATGTGCACCGTTGGGCCACCGCGTCGGTGCAGGGCGACCTCGCCGAACTGCCCGGGCTGGACGAGCGCTCGCCGCTGCGCCCCTGGGTCAGCTCCACGCGCGAGAACTGCCTGGCGGACGCCTGCCCGCGGTTGGCGAGCTGCCATGTGAACCGGGCGCGGCGCGTGGCTCAGCAGGCCGACTGGGTGGTGATCAACCACCACCTCTACTTCTCGGACCAGGCCGTGCAGGCGTCCGGCGAGTCGGAGCTGTTGCCACAGGTTGAGGTGGTGGTGTTTGACGAGGCGCACCGGCTCAACGAGATCGGCGTGCAGTTCATGGGCGTGACGCTGGACTCGGGGCGTTTGCGGGAGCTGGCGCGCGAAGTGGCTGGGCAGGGGCCGGTGTGGGCGCGCGGCCAGCGACCTTGGGCACATCTGGCGCTGGAGCTGGAGCAGGCCGTGCGAGGCCTGGCTGGCGTGCCACGAACCGGCGCAGCGGCAGCAGGCCGCTGTCGCTGGGCGGGGCCAACGCCGGATGGGCTGGACCCGCAGCGCTGGATGCAGGCCCTGCAGGGCCTGGCCCAGGCCCTGCGCGCCATGGAGCACGCCCTGGAGGCGACCCAGGGCGCTGCCGTCGAGTTGCAGCGTCTCCTGGAGAGCGTGCGCGGCTTGCGGGTCGAATGGCCCCGGTGGACAAGCCCCCGGGCAGCAGGCCTGGAGGGTGACAGTGTGCGCTGGGCCGATGTCGACGGGGCCGGTGGCTGGCGCCTGGTCAGCGTGCCGCCGGACGCTTCGACCCGGTTTTCACAGGCGGGCTCGGCGACGCACGCGGCACGCAGCTGGATATTCACCTCGGCCACGCTGGGCGGGGATGACGCGCTGCGCTGGTTCACCGAACCGCTGGGATTGCAGCACCACCCGGGGTTGCGCACCTTGCGCCTGCCCAGTCCGTTTGACCACGCCGAACTGGCCTCGCTGTACGTGCCCCACGATCTGCCCGATCCCGGTGAACCCGATCACACCGCGCGGCTGGCTCAGGCGGTATCGCGCTGGGCATCGCGCCTCGGCGGGCGCACCCTGGTGCTGACCACCACCTTGCGGGCGGCCGACCGCATGACGGAGCTGCTCGCAGCGATGGTGCCGGCAGGTCCGGGCGCTGCGCTGCAGGTGCTGGGCCAGGGCCGTCTGTCCCGGCGCGCGCTGCTGGCACGGTTCCGCGCGGCCGCTGGCGTTGGGCAGGCGGGCGCCATTCTGGTGGCGTCCGCATCGTTCTGGGAAGGCGTGGATCTGGCCGGTGATGTGCTGCAGCTGCTGGTGATCGACAAGCTGCCTTTTCCTTCACCCGACGATCCGTTGATCGAGGCGCGGGCACAGAAACTCACCGATGCTGGGCTCAGTGCCTTCAACGGTGTCTACATGCCCCAGGCGGCCCAGGCGCTCAGGCAGGGCGTTGGTCGCCTGATCCGCAGCGAAACCGACCGTGGGGTCCTGGTGATCGGAGACCGGCGTCTGCTGACGCGGTCTTACGGCAATGCCTTGCTGGCCGAGCTGCCGCCGATGCGGCGGCTGGTCGATGAAGACGAGGTGATGCGTGCGCTGGACGAGCTCGCGCTCACCAGAGCTTCCACCAAGGGTCGCTGACCGACTTGCCACCCTGGCCGAGGTAGGCGCTTTGCGGGTAGTTGGTCTGCATCACCCGGCGGGCATCGTCGCGCAACTGGGTCATGCCCAGCGCATCGTAGCTGCGCACCAGAATGAACAATGCTTCTTCCAGCGCCGGGGCGTCGGTGTAGTCGGTCAACGCGCTCTGCACCCGGTTGATGGCGGCCACATACGCGCCCCGGTTGTAGTAGTAGCGGGCCACGTGCACTTCGTACTGCGCCAGCGATTTCACGATGTAGGTCATGCGCGCACGCGCGTCGGGTGCATAACGCGAATCGGGGAAGCGCGTGACGACTTCACGCAGCGATTCGAAAGAAGCTTTGGCAGCCTTCTGGTCGCGCTCAGACAGGTCTTGGCGCGCGAGCGCGCCGAACAGGCCGAGGTTGTCGTTGAAGTTGACCAAGCCCTTGAGGTAGAGCGCGTAGTCCAGCGCGGGGCTGGCGGGATGCAACCGCAGGAAGCGGTCGAGCGCGGCCAGGGCCTGGGCCTGCTCGCCAGCCTTGTAATGGGTATAGGCCTTGTCGAGCTGGGCCTGCTGCGCCAGCGGCGTGCCGGCCGCCCGGCCTTCGAGCTTTTCGTACAGCGTCACGGCTTTTTCGAAGTGGCCGGCATCGCGCTCGTCGATGGCTTCGCTGTAAATCTTGTTGGGGCTCCAGCCCGCAGTTTCATCCACCGGTGTGCTGCTGCACCCCGACAGGGCGAGCAATGAGCCCAGCGTGTACAAGGACACCGCCGATAATCTGAACGAACACTTCACACGCACACCTTTACAACAGGAACACAGGTCTTGTCAGCAGAAATTATATCGATGGGGGGTGCGTTGACACCGGGGATGACCCCAGAGGCTTCAGAGTCAGCGACCGGCGGCGATGACGCCCTGCTGGAGGCCGAGACCCGTTGTTGCGAAATCCCGGCCGAGATGCATGGCTGGCGGGTCGATCGCGCGCTGGCCCGCCTGATCCCCGAATTCTCGCGTTCCTATCTGCAGCAGCTCATGGCCGATGGTGCCGTGCAGCTGCTGGGGGCTGCTGTCCACAAGCCCTCGACCCGCATCCAGGTGGGGCATCTGCTGCAGGTGGAATTGCGCCCCACCCAGCAGGCCATGGCCTTTGTGGCCCAGCCGATGGCGCTGGACGTGGTTTTCGAAGACGCGCACCTGCTCGTGGTCAACAAGCCCGCCGGGCTCGTGGTGCACCCGGCAGCCGGGAACTGGAGCGGCACGCTGCTCAATGGTCTGCTGGCCCACCACGCTGCGGCGGCCCAGTTGCCGCGCGCGGGCATCGTGCACCGGCTCGACAAGGACACCTCGGGCCTGATACTGGTGGGCAAGAGCCGGCAGGCCGTCGATGCCCTGGTGCGGGCCATCGCGGCGCGCGAGGTGCACCGGGGGTATGTCGCGCTGGCGCAGGGCCGCTGGAAAGGCGCGGCCGAGCAACTGGTGGACCAGCCCGTGGGTCGCGACACCCACAACCGCTTGCGCATGGCGGTGCTGCGGCCCGATGCCACCAGTGGAAAACCCGCCCAGACCACCATCCGGCTGCTCGATGGCAACGAGCAGGCCTGTCTGGTGGTCTGCAAGCTGCACACCGGCCGCACGCACCAGATCCGGGTGCACATGGCCTGGCTCGGGCATCCGCTGGTGGGCGATGCGCTGTACGGCGGCAAGCCTCTGTACGACATGCCGCGCCAGGCCTTGCACGCCACACGCCTGCGTCTCCTGCACCCGATCTCGGGCGAGCCGCTCGCATTCCAGTCCGCGCCACCGGCCGATTTTCAGGAAGCCCTGTCAAAGTCCGGGCTCCGTTACAATGAAGCGCAGTTGGGGTGATGCCACCCCGGCAGTGCAAATGCCTTCAGCAGGCCGCTTTTTCGGGATGATTCCCGATCGTTTAGACAGCCCCACCCGGATGGCGCCGCCCCATGCCCTGATGTTGCGGTGCTCCAGGTGACCCAGCCCCGCCGCCGGGCGGGCACACAGGCAGCCTTCGAACCCTCTCGCAGCCCGTACCGGACAACCGGTTTTTGACAGACACCAGCGATGAACACCACGGATGCCCGACGCGTCCTAGAGACGGCTTTGATCTGCGCGCCGCAACCGCTCTCCGTGCGGGAGCTGGGCGTGCTGTTCGACATGGAAGTCTCGCCCGACACCCTCAAGAGCCTGCTGGCCGACCTCCAGCTGGAGTGGACCGGCCGTGGCGTGGAGCTGGTGCAGGTGGCCAGCGGCTGGCGTTTCCAGAGCCGGCCCGAAATGCGCCCCTACCTGGACCGGCTGCACCCCGAGAAGCCCCCCAGATACACCCGCGCGACGCTCGAAACGCTGGCCATCATTGCCTACCGCCAGCCCGTCACCCGGGGTGACATGGAAGACATCCGCGGCGTGACCATCAACTCGCTGCTCCTGAAGCAACTCGAAGACCGGGGCTGGGTCGAAGTGATTGGCCACCGCGAAACGGTGGGTCGCCCGGCGCTGTTTGCCACCACCCGCCAGTTTCTGGACGATCTGGGCATTGCCTCGCTGGACCAGCTGCCGCCGCTCGAAGGCAGCGAGGTGCAGGAATCCGCGCTGGATCGATTGGACTTTGAGGCGCTTTCAACCAGCCTCTTGCCCGAAGCAGGCGAAACCGCCGAGGTGTCGTTGACCGATGCCGTGCCACCCGAAACAGAAACCGCTACCGAGACGAACGAGCCTCCCACAGGAACACCATGACCATGGCAAACAACCCCACACCTCCAGATACCCCCCGTGAGGTCGAAACGGTCGAACCTGCGGGCCTCGATTCCACCGTTCCGCAGGAGCAGCCAGATGCCCCTGCGGTGCCTGCCCGAGCTCCGGCCGCCTCCCCCGACGTTTTGCGCTTCGATGACGTGGTCAGTGGCGCCTTCGACGCCGAGCAGGAGCAAGACCTGCCGTTGCCGACCAAACGCGTGCTCGCCCCTCAGGCCGATTCGCCGAAGCTGCACAAGGTGCTGGCGCAAGCCGGCATGGGCTCGCGGCTGGAGATGGAGCAACTGATCCTGGAGGGACGCATCTCCGTCAACGGTGAGCCGGCCCACGTGGGGCAGCGCATCCAGTTTGGCGATGTGATCAAGGTCAACGGCAAACCGGTGCGCGTGCGCATGACACCGCCGCCACCGCGCGTGCTGGCGTATCACAAGCCCGCGGGCGAGGTGGTGTCCCATGACGACCCGCAGAACCGGCCGACCGTGTTCCGCCGCCTGCCGCGCCTGTACCAGGGCAAGTGGCAGTCGGTGGGTCGCCTGGATCTGAACACCGAAGGGCTGTTGTTGCTGACCGACTCGGGAGAGCTGGCCAACCGCCTGATGCACCCGCGTTTCGGGCTGCAGCGCGAATACGCGGTGCGTGTGCTGGGCGCCCTGTCCAACGAAGAAAAGCAGCGCCTGCTCGACGGCGTGCGGCTGGACGACGGCATCGCCCAGTTCGCGAGCATCGAAGACGGCGGCGGGGAGGGGGCCAACTGCTGGTACCGCGTGACCATCGGCGAGGGGCGCAACCGCGAGGTGCGCCGCATGCTTGAAGCGGTGGGCCATGCGGTCAGCCGCCTGATCCGCATCCGCTACGGTGCCATGATGCTGCCGCGGGGTCTCAAACGCGGTGTCTGGGTGGAGCTGGACCAGCAGGACATCGACCGCCTGACCGCCGCGGCCGGCATGCCCGCAACGGGCGATGACCGTGCGCCCCGCGGCCGGCACCCGGCCACGCGCGGCAAGCCGGCGCCCAAGGGCGGCGGACGCAACTACGGCAACCCCCCCGGTAGCCGGGGCGAGGCGCCCGCCGTGCGGCGCAGCAGTATGTTTGGCACGCCCGCTGACAATCCCAAGGCCCGTGGAGGCAAGCCCGGCGGGCCTGGCGGTGGCGCTGGCCAGCCCGATCCCATGAAAACCTCGTTTGGCTACATCGGCCAGGACGCCCTGCAGCGCCAGCGCGAGCAGGACGGTGGTCGTGGCGGCCCGCCCGGTGGTCGTCGCCGTGGCGGCGGTGGCGGGCGCACCGGTGGGCGCTGAGCGCCCGGGCTGTAGCGCGTGCCCCATGCCGGACATGGGGGCAATGTAGAATCTAAGGCTTTGCAGCTCTGCGAAAAATTCGTTTTTTATCAATAAATTCAAGGACCACCATGGCCATCGAACGCACCCTCTCGATCATCAAACCCGACGCTGTCGCCAAGAACGTGATCGGCCAGATCTACGCCCGTTTTGAAGCGGCCGGCCTGAAGGTCGTGGCCTCCCGCATGGCCCACCTGTCGCGCGGCGAAGCCGAAGCCTTCTACGCTGTGCACAAAGAGCGTCCTTTCTTCAAGGACCTGGTGGACTTCATGATCTCCGGCCCGGTGATGATCCAGGCGCTGGAAGGCGAAGGCGCCATTGCCAAGAACCGCGACCTGATGGGTGCCACCGATCCCAAGAAGGCTGCCGCCGGCACCATCCGCGCCGACTTCGCCGACAGCATCGACGCCAACGCCGTGCACGGTTCTGACGCTCCCGAGACGGCCGCCGCTGAAGTGGCGTTCTTCTTCGCTGGCATGAACGTTTACTCGCGCTGAACACGCGCGTTGATCATGTGATGACGGCCAACCTGCTCGACTTTGATCTTGAAGGCCTGGCCGCCTTTTGCGAACAGCTGGGCGAAAAGCGTTTCCGCGCCGTCCAGCTGTTTCGCTGGATCCATCAGAAAGGGGCCTCTCGTTTCGACGAGATGACCGATCTCGCCAAGAGTTTACGCGAGAAGCTGCCCTCGGTCTGCCACATCACCGACCTGCCGGTGCTCTCGCGCCAGGACTCGGTCGACGGCACCATCAAGTGGCTGTTCGATGTGGGTGACGGTAACGCCGTCGAGACGGTGTTCATCCCCGAAGACGACCGGGGCACGCTCTGCATTTCTTCCCAGGCCGGTTGCGCCGTGGGATGCCGTTTCTGCTCCACCGGTCACCAGGGTTTTTCGCGCAACCTCACCACGGGTGAGATCCTGGCGCAGCTCTGGCATGCCGAACATTTCCTGCGCAAACACCTGAAGTCGACCGATCGTGTGATCACCAATGTGGTGATGATGGGCATGGGTGAGCCGCTGCAGAACTACAGCGCCCTCGTGCCCGCCTTGCGCGTGATGCTGGACGACCACGGTTATGGCCTCTCGCGCCGCCGGGTCACAGTGTCCACGTCCGGCGTCGTGCCGATGATCGACCGCCTGGCGCAGGACGTGCCGGTGGCGCTGGCCGTTTCGCTGCACGCGCCCAACGACGCCTTGCGAGACTCCCTGGTGCCGCTGAACCGCAAATACCCGATTGCCGAACTGCTCGACGCCTGCCTGCGTTACCTGCCGGCAGCGCCGCGCGACTTCATCACCTTCGAGTACTGCATGCTGGCTGGTGTGAACGACCAGCCAGAACACGCACAGCAGTTGTTGTCCCTCGTCAGGACGCATGGTGGCCGTGGCGTTCCATGCAAAATCAATCTCATCCCGTTTAACCCCTTTCCCGACTCGGGGCTCAAGTGCTCCGAACGCGCCGTGGTGCTGCGTTTCGGGCAGATCCTCAACGAGGGCGGGGTGGTCACGACGGTGCGCAAGACCCGTGGCGATGACATTGACGCCGCCTGCGGCCAGTTGGCGGGCGACGTGCTCGACCGCACCGACGCCGTCCGCCGCCTGGCCGATCGCCGCCTGACCGCCGCCGAGCAACCCATTCGATTCGTGCACAAAGCCAAGGACAAACAGGTATGACAGACGCATTTGCCGACAGCAGCCGAGAACAAGCCCCGTTGCCGTTGCGAACGGTCTGGAGTGTGTTGCCTGGTGGTGGACATCGGTCGCGGATGCGGGTGGCGTTGTTGTGGCTGCTGCTGGCCGCCGGTGTGGTGCAACTGATGGCATGCGCCGGGGCGCCGGTTTCGAACACGACCACCACGGCCGAGCCGATCACCGATTCCGACGAGCCCGAAACGCGCAAGCGGGCCCGGATTCGCGTGGAACTGGCGACAAACTATTTCGAACAAGGGCAGAACACGGTGGCGCTGGACGAAATCAAGCAGTCGCTGGCGGCCGACCCGGGGTACGGGCCCGCGTACGTGCTGCGCGGGCTCGTCTATATGCGGCTCAACGATCCCCGTCTGGCAGAAGACAGTTTCCGCCGCGCCCTGCAGATCAATCCCCGCGACCCGGATGCGCTGCACAACTACGGCTGGTTTTCCTGCAACCAGGCGCGCTACCCCGAGGCCTTGCAGCTCTTTGCCCAGGCGCTGGCCAGTCCGGTCTATCGTGGGCAGGCCAAGACCTTGATGCTGCAGGGCACCTGTCAGCTCCGCATGGGCCAGGCGTCCGAGGCTGAGAGCAGTTTTGCGCGCGCCTACGAACTGGACCCGGCCAATCCTTATGTCGGCTTCAACCTGGCCAATCTGCAGTTTCGCCGCAACGACTACACCAAGTCGCAGTTCGTGATCCGCCGCATCAACAATTCCGATCTGGCCAATGCCGAGACGCTGTGGCTGGGCATCAAGGTCGAGCGCAAGCTGAACAACAATGCGGCGGTCGGCCAGCTGGCACAACAGCTGGAGCGGCGGTATCCGAAGTCGCGTGAATGGGCGGCCTACCAACGGGGTTCGTTTCATGAATGAGTCGGTGATGCACGAACAGACCCACGGCGGCCATCCGGGCGAAGTGGTCTGGACCGCGCCTGTTCTGCTGCGCCAGGCGCGGGAAGCCGCTGGCCTGCATATCGCCGCGCTGGCGGCGGCTCTGAAGGTGCCGGTCAAGAAGCTGGAAGCGCTGGAGGCCGGGCGCTACGACGAGTTGCCCGACCTGACGTTTGCGCGCGCGCTGGCTTCCAGCGCCTGCCGCCAGCTCAAGACCGACCCGGGCCCCGTCCTCGAACAGATCCCCCAGGGGCACATGCCCGTGCTGGGCGACTCCCGCCAGACCATCAACGCACCATTCAAGGGGGACCAGGCCGGTTCGAGCTTCAGCCCCCTGGACTGGCTGCGCCGTCCGGCGGTGTTGATTTCTTCGGTGGCGCTGCTGGGAGCGCTGGTGATTGCGCTGGTGCCCGACTGGAGCGCTGTGCCTGGCAAGGACCTGCTGACCGACGCCACGCGTGTTTTCAGCAAGGAAACCCAGCCCGACGAGGTGGTGACGACCGTGGTTCAAACGCCCGGTTCTGAAGCGCCGGCAGCCCGTGTCGCGCCACAGCCAGCCACAACGACCGAGCCGGTTGCTGCGCCGGTTCCTGAAGCCCCTGCGGCTTCTGTCGCGGAGCTGGCGCCGGTGTCTCCCGGCTCAACACCGCTTGCGGTGACCGATCCGGCCGCCCCTGGCGGTCTGCTGAGCATTCAGGCGAGCAGCGACTCCTGGGTCGAGGTGATCGATGGCACGGGCAAGGTGCAGGTGCAGCGCATGCTCAAGGCGGGTGATGCGCTGAACTTTTCCAGCATGCCGCCCTATTCGGTGGTGCTCGGGCGTGCCGATGCGGTGCAGGTGCAGGTGCGAGGACGACCGTTCGACGTGATGCCCTACGCCCGCAACAGCGTGGCCCGATTCGAGGTGAAATGATGATGGACATGCCCGTAGCCAACCGGTTTGAAACAGTGGACAACCTGGCGGATGCGCCGGTCGCGCTGGCCGGCGCCCGACCCCGCAAGTCGCGCCAGGGTGTGGTGTCCTGGGGTGACCACCACGTGACGTTGGGTGGCGACGCGCCTGTGCGCCTGCAGTCCATGACCAACACCGACACCGCCGACGCCATCGGCACAGCCATCCAGGTCAAGGAATTGGCCATCGCCGGGTCCGAGCTGGTGCGCATCACGGTCAACAACGACGAAGCCGCCAAGGCGGTGCCCCACATCCGCGATCAGCTGGACCGCATGGGCATCCACGTGCCTCTCATCGGCGATTTCCACTACAACGGCCACAAGCTGCTGAGCGACCACCCGGCCTGCGCCGAGGCCTTGTCCAAGTACCGCATCAATCCCGGTAACGTGGGCAAGGGCGAAAAAGGCGACCGCCAGTTCGCCCAGATGGTCGAGATCGCCGCGCGCCACGACAAGGCCGTGCGCATCGGCGTGAACTGGGGCAGCCTTGACCAGGACCTGCTCGCCCGCCTGATGGACCAGAACTCGCAGCGTGCCGAACCCTGGGACGCCCGCCAGGTGATGTACGAGGCGCTGATCATGTCGGCGCTCGACTCCGCGGCCAAGGCCGAGGCGCTGGGTCTGAACGGCAACAACATCTTCCTGTCCTGCAAGGTCAGTGGCGTGCAGGACCTGATCGCGGTCTACCAGGCACTGGCCCAGCGCTGCGACTACGCGCTGCACCTGGGCCTGACCGAAGCCGGCATGGGCACCAAGGGCGCTGTGGCGTCGGCAGCGGCACTGTCGGTGCTGCTGCAACAAGGCATTGGCGACACCATCCGGGTGTCGCTCACGCCGCAGCCCGGCGAGGCCCGCACGCAGGAGGTGGTGATCGCTGCCGAGATCCTGCAGGCGCTGGGCCTGCGTGCCTTTGTGCCCAGTGTCACCGCCTGTCCGGGTTGTGGCCGCACCACCAGCACCACCTTCCAGGAACTCGCCAAGCAGATCGACGACTACCTGCGCTCGTCGATGCCGGCCTGGCGCGCGCGTTACCCCGGCGTCGAAAACCTGAAGGTCGCGGTGATGGGTTGCATCGTCAACGGCCCCGGTGAAAGCAAACATGCCGACATCGGCATCAGCCTGCCGGGCACCGGTGAAGCCCCGGCTGCGCCGATCTTCATCGATGGCCAGAAAGCGATGACCCTGCGCGGCGAGGGCATCGCCCGCGAATTCCAGCAGATCGTTGAAAACTACATAGAAAAGAGATTCGGCGCTGCCGTCTGACCCCGATGCGGGTGCCGGTGAGCGGCGCCTGCGGTTCAGACGGTGCCCGGTCGCACCGCATTCCCATGGCAGAAAAACTCAGCGCCGTCAAAGGCATGAACGACATCGCCCCGCCCGTGTCAGCACACTGGGAGTGGCTCGAAGACAAGCTGCGCTCGCTCATGCTGCGCTACGGCTACCGCAACCTGCGCACGCCCATCGTGGAACCCACGGCGCTGTTCGTGCGCGGCCTGGGCGAGGTGACCGACATCGTCGAGAAGGAGATGTATTCCTTCGAGGACCGGCTCAACGGCGAGCAGCTCACCCTGCGCCCGGAAAACACCGCCGGTGTGGTGCGCGCGGCGGTCGAGCATTCGCTGCTGTACGACGGTGGCAAGCGCCTGTATTACTTGGGGCCGATGTTCCGCCATGAGCGCCCGCAGCGCGGTCGTTACCGCCAGTTCCACCAGTTTGGCGCCGAGGCGCTGGGCTTCGTCGGTCCCGATGTGGACGCCGAACTGATCGTGCTCGCCTGCGACCTCTGGGCCGAACTGGGGCTGGAAGGCATCGAGCTGGAGATCAACAGCCTGGGCCAGCCGGCCGAGCGTCAGGCGCACCGCCAGGCGCTGATCACTTACCTGGAAGGCCACGCTGACCAGCTCGATGAAGACGCCAGGCGCCGTCTGCACAGCAACCCGCTGCGCATCCTGGACACCAAGAACCCGGCGATGCAGGCGCTCGTCAACGCCGCGCCGCGCCTGATGGACCACCTGGGGCCAGAGTCGCTGGACCACTTCAACCGCCTGCGTGGCCTGCTCGACGCACACGGCATTGGCTACCGCATCAACCCGCGCCTGGTGCGTGGCATGGACTACTACAACCTCTCGGTTTTCGAGTTCGTGACCACGCAGCTGGGGTCGCAGGGCACGGTCTGTGCCGGCGGCCGCTACGACGGCCTGTTCGAACAGATCGGTGGCAAGGCCGCGCCGGCCGTGGGCTGGGCGCTGGGCATGGAGCGCATCCTCGAACTGCTGAAAGAACAGGGCAAGCTGCCCGGGCAACCCGCGCCCGACGCCTACGCCGTGGTGCCCGATGCGGGCAGCGTGCCCCGGGTCATGCCGGTGCTGCGTGCCTTGCGCCAGCAGGGTGTGCAGGTGCAGATGCACGCCGGCG
The DNA here is from genome assembly GCA_001770705.1 of Burkholderiales bacterium GWF1_66_17. GTDB lineage: Bacteria > Pseudomonadota > Gammaproteobacteria > Burkholderiales > Burkholderiaceae_C > Hydrogenophaga. The sequence continues at coordinate 25,302 of MERT01000025.1, forward strand.
GGGCCGAAGGCATGGGCAGCATGAAGTCGCAATTCAAGAAGGCCGACGCCAGCGGCGCACGTTTTGCGCTGATCTTCGGTCCCGACGAACTGGCTCAGGGCCAGGTGTCGGTCAAACCCTTGCGGGGACCGCGACCCGGCGAGGACGCCGGCGAGGCGCCCACCCAGGTGTCGCAGCCGCTGGCCGACGTGGCCGCGTGGGCGCAGAGCCTGCGCCCTACAATCCCCTGTTAATCACTGACTACCACGCATGGCCAAACATCTCGACCTTGAAGAGCAGGAACAGCTCGACCAGATCAAACACTTCTGGGCCCAGTACGGCAACCTGATCACCTGGGTGTTGATCGCGGTGTTTGGCAGCATGGCTGCCTGGAACGGCTGGAACTACTGGCAACGCAGCCAGGCAGCGAAAGCCTCGGCGCTGTACGAAGAGATCGAGCGCGCTGCGCTGGCCAGCGATGCCGACAAGATTCAGCGGGCCTATCTGGAAATGACAGACCGCTTTGCCGGCACCACCTTCGCTGCCCAAGGGGCTTTGCTGGCCGGCAAGACGCTGTACGAATCGGGCAAGGTGGAGGGTGCGCGAGCGGCCCTCACCTGGGTATCCGAAAAGGCGTCGGACACATCTCTCCAGGCCATCGCCCGCTTGCGGCTGGCGGCGCTGGATGTGGAGAGCAAGGCTTTTGACCAGGCATTGAAGACGCTGGAAACGCCGATGTCCAAATCCTTTGAGCCACTCGCTGCGGACCGGCGGGGCGACGTGTTCCTGGCCCAGGGGAAAACCGAAGAAGCCAAGACCCAGTACCAGGCCGCCTGGCGCGCGCTGGGTGCACAAACCGAATACCGCCAGCTGGTGGAAGTCAAACTCGCGTCGCTGGGGGTGGATGCTTCCACGCTGGGTGGCGCTGCGGAGGTGACGCGTTGATGAAAACGATCATGCCCCAGGGAAATGGGTTTTCGCTGCAACTGGCTGCGCGGGGGCGTCTGCTGCTGTCGGGGCTGGGCCTTGCCGCTGCCATCGGGCTGTCCGCCTGTTCTTCGCCCGCCAAATTTGAACCGGCGCCGCTTGCGGCTCCTGCCGCTTTGCTGGGTGCCAACCTGGCTTGGTCGACCCAGGTGGGGACATCCGGGACTTCCTTGACCCCGCTGGCCACGGCCGGTCGCGTCTTTGTGGCGGGTGCTTCGGGCACTGTGGCTGCGCTCGATGCCGACACCGGCAAGGATGTCTGGCGCGTGGATCTGCGCACCGGCATTTCGGCGGGCGTGGGTTCGGACGGCCAGACGGCCGCCGTGATCACGCAGACCAACGACCTGGTGGCCATCGCCGATGGGCGTGAGCTCTGGCGCGTGCGCTTGCCGGCGCGCGCGTTCACGGCGCCACTGGTGGCGGGGCAGCGCGTGTTTGTCCTGACGGCGGACCGCAGCGTGACGGCCTTTGACGGTCGGACCGGTGCGCGTCTGTGGAGTCAGGCCCGCCCGGGTGAACCGCTGGTGCTGGGGCAGTCCGGCGTGCTGCTGGCGGTGGGCGACACCCTCGTCGCCGGCTTGTCCGCGCGCCTGACCGGCCTGAACCCCCTCAACGGTACGATCCGCTGGGAGGCCCTGGTGGCCAGCGCCCGGGGCACCAACGAGGTCGAACGCCTGGTGGACCTGGTGGGCACCGTCAGCCGGCAGGGCGACAGTGTCTGTGCGCGCGCCTTTGGCGCCGCGGTGGGTTGTGTGGACACCAGCCGTGGTGCTGTGGTGTGGAGCAAACCCGCGCGCGGTTCCACCGGCGTGCATGGCGACGACCGGATGGTGTTCGGCACCGAATCCGACGGCCGCGTGGTCGCCTGGCAGCGTGCCAGCGGTGAACGCAGCTGGGAAATCGAACGCCTCAAATACCGCGAACTCACGTCGCCGCTGGCCGTGGGCCGCGTGGTGGCCATTGGCGACAGCAAGGGACTGGTGCACCTGCTGTCTCGCGAGGACGGCAGCGAAATGAACCGGCTGTCCACCGACGGGTCACCGATCGTCGGTGCCCCGGTGCTGGCCGGGCAGACCCTGGTGGTGCAGACCCGCAACGGCGGCGTCTACGGCTGGCGTCCCCAATAACGATTGCAGGGCGAACCGCCGGTTCGCCTGGTCCTGAACGAAAGCTCTGTAGTGAAACCCGTCATCGCTCTGGTGGGACGCCCCAATGTGGGCAAGTCCACCCTGTTCAACCGCTTGACGAGTTCTCGCGACGCCATCGTGGCCGACTTTGCCGGCCTGACCCGTGACCGGCACTACGGCAACGGCAAGTCGGGCAAGCAGGAATACATCGTCATCGACACCGGTGGCTTCGAGCCCACGGCCGAGTCTGGCATCTACAAGGAAATGGCCAAGCAGACCCGACAGGCCGTGGCCGAGTCGGATGTGGTGATTTTTGTCGTCGATGCGCGCGCCGGCGTCAACGCCCAGGACCATGAAATCGCCAAGTACCTGCGCCGCCTGGGCAAGCCCACCGTGCTGGTGGCCAACAAGGCCGAGGGCATGACCCAGGGCTTGCAACTGGTGGAGTTTTTTGAACTGGGTCTTGGCGAGGTGGTGCCGGTCTCCGGCGCTCACGGACAGGGCGTGCGCTCCATGCTGGACATGGCGCTGGAGGCGATCCCGGGTCTGGCCGAAGAAGACGAAGAAGCGGTCGAAGCCGATACCGGCGTGATCCGCCTGGCGGTGGCGGGGCGTCCCAATGTGGGCAAGTCCACGCTGATCAACGCCTGGCTGGGCGAAGAGCGCCTGGTGGCCTTTGACCTGCCGGGCACCACGCGCGACACCATTTCGGTGCCCTTCGAGCGCGGCGGCCAGAAATACGAACTGATCGACACCGCGGGCATCCGTCGCAAAGGCCGGGTGTTTGAGGCCATTGAGAAGTTCTCGGTCGTGAAGACGCTGCAGGCGATCGAGAATGCCCACGTGGTGCTCCTGGTGCTGGACGCCACCCAGGGGGTGACCGATCAGGACGCGCACATCGCGGGCTATATCCTGGAGAGCGGGCGCGCCGTGGTGCTGGCGATCAACAAATGGGATGCTGTCGATGCCTACCAACGCGAACAGATCGAGCGCCAGATTGAAACCCGCCTGGCGTTCCTGAAGTTCGCCTCGCTGCACCTGATTTCGGCCCAGAAGCGCCAGGGCCTTGGCCCGGTCTGGAAGTCGATCGCTCAAGCGCATGCTTCGGCCATGCGGAAAATGTCCACACCCGTGCTCACGCGCCTGCTGATGGAGGCCGTGGCCTTTCAGGCGCCCACCCGCAGTGGCATGTTCCGGCCCAAAATGCGCTACGCACACCAGGGCGGCATGAATCCGCCGGTGATCGTGATCCACGGCAATTCGCTGGAACATGTGCCCGACGCCTACACCCGGTTCCTCGAAGGCCGCTTCCGCAAGGCGTTCGACCTCGTGGGCACGCCGCTGCGCATCGAGTACAAGACTTCGGAGAACCCCTTCAAGGAGTGAACGACTTCTGCCCAAGCCCCTGCGTTGGCGCAGGGGTGTGGTATGGTGCGTTCCCTATCAACTATTTTTGAACACGGAGCATATCGTGAGCAATAACAAAGGCCAGCTCTTGCAAGATCCTTTCCTGAACCAGCTTCGCCGGGAACATGTTCCCGTGTCGATTTACCTGGTCAATGGCATCAAACTGCAAGGCCAGATCGAATCCTTTGACCAGTACGTCGTGTTGCTCCGCAACACCGTGACGCAAATGGTTTACAAGCATGCGATTTCCACCATCGTGCCGGGTCGTCCGGTGCAATTCTCCGCAGCCGGCCCGGACGAAGCGCCAGCCTCTTGACCGAGCCCCTGAATCCTGCCGTGTTGGCCACGGCACAGGCGGCTGTTGAATGGATTTGAACCCGTCCGCCTCCCAAAACCCATCCATCCCATCGGTCATTCTGGTCGGGGTGGATTTTGGTTTGCCGCATTTTGATGCCGAACTGGAAGAACTCGGTCTGCTGGCCCAGACCGCGGGATTCGCGGTGGCCGATCGGGTCAGTTGCAAGCGTCGCGCACCCGATCCGGCCCTGTTTGTCGGGTCCGGCAAAGCCGAAGAGATCAAGATGCTCGCCCAGTCCAAGGGCGCCAGCGAGATTCTTTTTGACCAGGCCTTGAGCCCGGCGCAGCAGCGCAACCTGGAGCGCACGCTGGGTTTGCCGGTCAATGACCGCACCTTGCTCATTCTGCAGATCTTCGCGCAGCGCGCCCGCAGCCATGAAGGCAAGTTGCAGGTGGAACTCGCTCGCCTGCAATACCTGTCGACCCGGCTGGTGCGCCGCTGGTCGCACCTGGAGCGTCAAAGCGGCGGCATCGGCATGCGCGGGGGTCCCGGTGAAACCCAGATCGAGCTGGACCGCCGCATGATCGGTGACAGCATCAAGCGCACCAAGGAGCGCCTGGAAAAGGTCAAGAAGCAGCGGGCCACGCAGCGCCGGCAGCGCGAACGCCGGGACTCATTCGCGATATCGCTGGTGGGCTACACCAACGCGGGCAAGTCTTCGATCTTCAACGCCTTGGTCAAGGCCCGAGCGTACGCGGCCGACCAGCTGTTTGCCACACTGGACACGACCACGCGCCAGCTGTACCTCGGTGAAGCAGGGCGTTCGGTGTCGTTGTCCGATACCGTGGGCTTCATCCGCGATCTGCCTCACGGACTGGTCGATGCGTTCGCCGCCACCTTGCAGGAGGCCGCCGACGCGGATTTGCTGCTCCACGTTGTCGATGCCTCCAACCCTTCGCACCTGGAGCAGATCGCTTCGGTGCTGGGTGTGCTCAAGGACATTGGCGCCGATCGCGTGCCGCAGATCCTGGTGTTCAACAAGCTCGACGCCATGGACCCGGCAGCGGTGCCCCGTGTGCTGGAAGATGTGATGGAACTTGGCGGTGAGTTGGTGCCTCGTATTTTTGTGAGTGCCCGCACAGGGGACGGTCTGCCGGCCTTGCGCGCCTTGCTGGCCAAGCAGGTGGTGGTGCCTGTGGGGCCCGAAGACGGCAGCACCCCAGGGGATATCTCCGTGATCGGGGATGTGCTGCCTTGATTGGGCACAATGTCATGGTTTTGATTCGAATAGAAGTTGGCAACACATGGATGTGAATCTGCAATCACCGACCCGCGGTGCTGAATCCGGCGGGCGCCGCAAGGGCTGGCGTTTCCTGTTGGGCGTGTTCAATCTCAACGATCCCCGATGGGGTCGCGGTGACGACGCTCGCGATGGCGACAAGCCTCAGGGCAGCGAGCCGGATCCCGAGGAGCGGCCGAAGGGCGATCAGAAGCCGCCGCGTGGCCAGGGACCCAACCAGGGACCTCCGGACCTGGACGAGCTCTGGCGCGACTTCAACCGCAAGCTTGGCGGCATGCTGGGCGGCAAGGGTGGTCGCAGTGGCGGGCAGGGCGGTGGCAACGGTTCGGGCGGCGGCGGAGGCGGGCTGCCCAGCTTCAATCCGAGCCCGAAGACCACCGGCATCGGTGCGGGCCTGATCGTTGGTGTGGCGGCGCTGATCTGGCTGGGCACTGGTTTCTTCATCGTGCAGGAAGGTCAGCAGGCTGTCATCACGCAGTTCGGTAAATACCACAGCACGGTTGGCGCCGGCTTCCAGTGGCGTCTGCCGTATCCGGTGCAGCGCCACGAGACGGTTTTCGTCACCCAGATCCGCTCGGTGGATGTGGGTCGCGACAACCTGATGCCCGCCACAGGTCTGCGCGAGTCGGCGATGCTGACCCAGGACGAGAACATTGTCGAGATCAAGTTTGCGGTTCAGTACCGTTTGAACGATGCCCGTGCGTTCTTGTTTGAAAGCCTGGATCCCGATGCATCGGTGATCAAGGTGGCAGAAACGGCGGTGCGCGAGGTTGTGGGCAAGATGAAGATGGACGCTGCGCTGGCCGAAGAACGCGATCAGATCGCGCCGCGGGTGCGTACCCTGATGCAGACCATCCTGGACCGCTACAAGGTGGGTATCGAGGTGGTGGGCATCAACTTGCAGCAGGGCGGTGTGCGGCCACCCGAGCAGGTGCAGGCGTCCTTTGACGATGTGCTGAAGGCCGGACAGGAGCGGGAACGGGCCAAGAACGAAGCCCAGGCCTATGCGAACGATGTCGTGCCGCGCGCACGGGGTGCGGCTTCCCGCCTGACCGAAGAAGCCGAAGGCTACAAGGCGCGTATCGTGGCGCAGGCCGAAGGTGACTCGCAGCGCTTCCGCTCGGTTTTGACCGAGTACCAGAAGGCACCCCAGGTCACCCGCGAGCGCATGTACACCGATGCGATGCAGGAGGTGTACTCCAACGTGACCAAGGTGGTGGTGGATTCCAAATCAGGCTCAAACCTGCTGTACCTGCCGCTCGACAAACTCATGCAGATGACCGGTCCGACCCCTTCCGCGGTACCTGCCACCGGTGCGGCACCGGCGACAAGCGCGCCGGCCACGCCTGCGAACCGCAGTCTGGACAACGCGGCCCGCTCCCGTGAGCGCGAGAGCCGCTGAGCCGGGACCCAAGTACAAGCGATGAGAAAGCAACGCAAATGAACAAACTGGGTTTCATACTCACATCTTTTCTGGTGGCCCTGGCGATAGCCAGTTCCATGCTGTTTGTGGTGGATCAGCGCCAGTTTGGCGTCGTGTTCCAGCTCGGGCAGATCAAGCAGGTGGTCACCGAACCGGGGCTGAATTTCAAGCTGCCGCCGCCGTTCCAGAATGTGTCCTACATCGACAAGCGCCTGCTCACCCTGGAAAGCACCGACACCGAGCCCTCGCTGACGGCTGAGAAGCAGCGCGTGGTGATTGACTGGTATGTGCGCTGGCGCATCAGCGAGCCACAGGCATACATCCGCAACGTGGGAGTCAATGAGCGTGCGGGCGCCCTGCAGCTCAACCGCGTGGTGCGCAACTCGTTCCAGCAGGAAGTGAACAAGCGCACCGTCAACGAACTGCTTTCGACCCGACGCGAAGACCTCATGGCCGACGTGAAGCGCGAAGTGCTTGAAGCGGTGCGCGGTGCCGAGAAACCTTGGGGCATGGACGTGGTGGACGTTCGCATCACCCGGGTGGACTACGCTGAAAGCATCACGGCGTCGGTCTACCAGCGCATGGAAGCCGAGCGCAAGCGTGTGGCCAACGAATTGCGTTCCACCGGTTTTGCCGAGGGTGAAAAGATCCGTGCCGATGCCGATCGTCAGCGGGAGGTGATCGTGTCCGAGGCCTACCGCGACGCGCAGCGCATCAAGGGTGAGGGCGATGCCAAGGCCGCTGCGTCATTCTCCGAGGCGTTTGGACGCGACCCTGCCTTTGCCCAGTTCTACCGCAGCCTCGATGCCTACAGGGCGAGCTTCGCGGGCAAGTCCGATGTCATGGTTGTCGACCCTTCTTCGGACTTCTTCAAGGCCCTGCGCAGCAGCAACGTCGCCAAGTGATCCGCGGGGCTGCACATGGCTGATCTGTTTTGGCCTGCGCTGGCGCTCGTCCTGATCTTCGAGGGCTTGTTGCCCTTCATCGCACCCGGCGCCTGGCGCCGGGTTTTTTCTGAAATGCTCAAGATGAACGACGGCCAGATCCGGTTTTTCGGGCTGTGCAGTCTGTGCGTGGGTGTGCTGCTCTGGTGGTGGGTCGGCTGAGTGCCTGAACCGTCTGCCACCCCGGCAGATGTCAATTGACTGGCCAGGGTGCAGCCGAGCGGTCTGCCGGGCCGGTAAAATCTCGTTTTTAACAGCGTTCCCCTATGCCCATGTCTGCCTGGGTCCTCCCGGATCACATTGCCGATGTCCTGCCCTCCGAGGCCCGTCACATCGAAGAACTCCGCCGGGGTTTGCTGGACACAGCCCGTAGCTACGGCTATGAACTGGTCATGCCGCCGCTGCTGGAGCACCTTGAATCCTTGCTCACCGGCACCGGCGAAGCGCTCGATCTGCAGACCTTCAAGCTGGTGGACCAGCTCTCGGGTCGCACGCTGGGTCTGCGCGCGGACAGCACGCCCCAGGTCGCCCGCATCGATGCCCACCTGCTCAACCGCCAGGGCGTTGCACGGTTGAGTTATTGCGGGCCAGTGGTGCACACGCGCATCGACCGCCCCCTGGCCAGTCGCGAACCTTTGCAGTTTGGCGCGGAAATCTATGGTCACGCCGGTCTGGAGGCCGACCTGGAGGTCATTGAGCTGGCGCGCGCGTGTCTTCGCGGTGCGGGCGTGGAGCGCTTGCTGCTCGACATGGCCGACGTGCGGATCATCGACGCCGTGCTCGCACCGGTGCAGCTCAGCGCAGCCCGCACGGCGCAAATTCATGCGGCGCTGGCCATCAAGGATGTGGCCGAGCTGCAGTCGCTGTCTCGTGACTTGCCGGCCGCAGTGGGTCGTGACCTGTGCGCCTTGCCGCGTCTGTTCGGCGGCGTGGCCGTGCTGGATGAAGCCCGGCACACCTTGCAGGCTTCGCCCGAACTGCACGCCGCGCTGGACAGCCTGGCCTGGCTGGCGGAGCAGGCCCAGGGTCTGGATGTGTCCATCGATCTGGCCGATCTGCGCGGTTATGCCTATTACACCGGCATGCGCTTTGCCCTGTTTGCCCAGGGCACCGGCGGGGAACCGGTTGAGCTGGCGCGCGGTGGGCGTTACGACGAGGTGGGTGCCGTGTTCGGGCGCAACCGCCCGGCGGTCGGCTTCAGCCTGGACATCAAGGAGCTGGTGTCGGCCATTGCGCCGCGCCCCCTGGTGGCCGCGATCCGCGCGCCCTGGGGCATGGATGTCGAACTGCGTGAAGCCATTGCCAGCCTGCGGGCCCAGGGCCACACCGTGGTGTGCGCCTTGCCGGGCCATGAACACGAAGTCGATGAGTTTCATTGCGACCGCGAGCTGGTGCAGGTGCCAGCGCAGGGCGGCGTGTGGACACTGAAGAACATTTAACCGGAAACAGCAGATGATCAAAAACAGCAGCGCCGTGGTACCCGGGCGCAACGTGGTCGTGGTGGGCACCCAGTGGGGTGATGAAGGCAAGGGCAAGCTGGTGGACTGGCTGACCGAAACCGCGCAGGGCGTGGTGCGTTTCCAGGGCGGCCACAATGCGGGCCACACGCTGGTGATCAACGGCGTGAAGACCGCGCTGCACCTGATTCCCAGCGGCATCATGCGCACAGGCGTCAAGTGCTACATCGGCAACGGTGTGGTGCTGTCGGTGGGCAAGCTGTTTGAAGAAATCGCTGGTCTGGAGAAGGCCGGTGTGGAAGTGCGTTCGCGCCTGCGCGTGAGCGAGGGCTGTCCGCTGATCCTGCCGTTCCACGCCGCCATCGACATCGCGCGAGAAGCCGCCAAGGTGAAGGCCGGTACCGAGAAGATCGGCACCACCGGTCGCGGCATCGGTCCAGCCTATGAAGACAAGATCGCCCGCCGCGCCCTGCGTGTGATGGATATGAAATACCCCGAGCGTTTCGCCACCAAGCTGCGTGAGTTGCTGGACCTGCACAACCACATGCTCAAGACCTATCTGCACTCGGCCGAGATGGTCTGGGACGAAAAAATCGCTGCCTACATGCAAGATGGTGCGATCCAGTTCGACGCGGTGTACAACGAGGCCATGGTCCAGGCCGAACAGCTCAAGCCCATGATTGCCGACGTTTCGCGCGAGCTGAACGAAGCCCATCAGCAAGGGGTGAACCTGCTGTTCGAGGGCGCGCAAGGCACGCTGCTCGACATCGATCACGGCACCTATCCGTTTGTGACCTCCAGCAACTGTGTGGCGGGCAACGCCGCTGCGGGCGCTGGCGTGGGCCCGAGCCTCCTGCATTACGTGCTGGGCATCACCAAGGCCTATTGCACCCGTGTCGGTGGCGGCCCGTTCCCGACCGAGCTGGAATGGGAGAAGGAGGGCACACCGGGCTGGCACATGGCCACCATCGGTGCGGAAAAAGGCGTGACCACCGGGCGTAGCCGCCGTTGTGGCTGGTTCGATGCGGCGCTGCTCAAACGCTCGGCCCAGGTCAACGGCCTGACCGGTCTGTGCATCACCAAGCTCGACGTGCTCGATGGCCTGACCGAGCTCAAGCTCTGCACCGGCTACGAACTCGATGGCGAAACCATCGACATCCTGCCCATGGGAGCCGACGAGATCGCGCGCTGCACACCGATCTACGAAACGCTGCCGGGCTGGAGCGATTCTTCGGTCGGCGTCACACGCTACGACGATCTGCCGGAGAACGCGCGCCGCTACCTCACACGCATCGAAGAAACAACGGGCGTGCCGATCCATGTGGTCTCGACCAGCCCGGACCGCGATCACACCATCCTGCTCCACCATCCGTACCACGCCTGATGGGGCCCTGCGCGGAATCGTGCAGAATGAAACACAGACCATCCAACCCGGAGCTTCCATGCTGACCGAAGACGGCAAACACCTCTACGTTTCCTACGACGAGTACCACAACCTCATCGAAAAGCTGGCGCTCAAGGTGCACCAGTCGGGCTGGCAGTTCGACACCATCCTGTGCCTGGCGCGCGGGGGCATGCGTCCGGGCGATGTGCTGTCGCGCATCTTTGATGTGCCGCTGGCCATCATGTCCACCAGTTCGTACCGCGCCGCCGCGGGCACGCAGCAGGGCAATCTGGACATCGCGCGCTACATCACGACCCCCAAGGGCGAGATCGCCGGCAAGGTCCTGCTGGTCGACGATCTGGCCGACTCCGGCCACACGCTCAAAGCGGTGATCGAGATGCTGAAGAACAACTATGCGCCCATCACCGAGCTGCGCAGCGCGGTGATCTGGACCAAGCAGCTCTCGACCTTCACGCCCGACTACTCGGTGGAATTCCTGCCCACCAACCCCTGGATCCATCAGCCGTTCGAGGGGTACGACAGCATGCGACCCGAACAGCTGCTGGAAAAATGGAAGCTCTGAGCTGAATGAGCGATCTCTCCACCCAACTGATTCACCATCCGTACCGCCCGCCCGAGGGGTTTGATGCTGTTGCGCCCGGCGTTCACAAAGCGTCGACCGTCATCTTCCCCAATGTGCAGGCGCTGCGCACGCAGGAGTGGAAAGACAAGAGCGGCTACACCTACGGCCTGCACGGCACGCCCACCACTTTCATTCTTGAAGAACGCATCGCCACCATCGAAGGCGGGCGCTTTTGCGTGCTGGCGCCCAGTGGCCTGTCGGCCGTGTCGCTGGTGGACATGGCCTTTTTGCGGCAGGGTGACGAACTGCTGATCCCCGACAACGCCTACGGGCCCAACAAGGCTTTCGCCAGCGTCGAGCTGGCGGCCTGGGGCATCACGCACCGCTACTACGATGCGCAGAATCCGGCCGACCTGGCCGCCAAGATCAGCCCCGCCACGCGCCTGGTGTGGCTCGAAGCGCCGGGGTCCATCACGCTGGAGTTCCCCGATCTGCCCGCGCTGGTGGCCACGGTGCAACAGGCCAATGCCGCCCGCGAAGGCGAGCGGCCCATCCTGACCGCGCTCGACAACACCTGGGGTGCCGGGATCGCGTTCAACGCCTTCGAGCTGGGGGCGGACATGTCCATGCAGGCGCTCACCAAGTACCCGAGTGGCGGGTCCGACGTGCTCATGGGCTCGGTGGTTACCCGCGACGAGGCGTTGCACCAGCAGCTGCTCATGACACACATGCGGCTGGGGCTGGGGGTCAGCGGCAACGACACCGAACTCGTGCTGCGGGGCCTCAACACCATGGCCCTGCGGTACCAGGCGCAGGACACCGCCACGCGCGCGCTCGCCACCTGGATGCAGGCGCAGACCGGTGTGGTGCAGGTGCTGCACCCGGCCTTGCCCGGGTCGCCTGGCCACGCCAACTGGCAGCGCGACGCCCGGGCCGCGGCCTGCCTGTTCAGCGTGGTGTTTGATGCCCGTTTCAACCAGACGCAGATCGACGCTTTCTGCGATCAGCTGGAACTGTTCAAGCTGGGCTGGAGCTGGGCCGGTCCCATCAGCCTGTGTGCGCCGTACAACGTGTCCTCGATCCGCACCCACGCCTGGCCTCACAAGGGTGGCCTGGTGCGCTTTGCCGTCGGTCTCGAAGCCGTGGACGACCTGCGTGCCGATCTGGCGCAGGCGCTGGCTACACTCAACGCCTGACCGATCCTTCCAACCCCTCCAAAGAAAGACTGTTTTGGCCACTCCCAATTACGGATACGAAAAGCGCCAGCGCGAGCTCGCCAAAAAGAAAAAGAAGGAAGAGAAGTTGCGGGCCAAGGCCGCGGGCAAACCCCACGACGACAGCGATGGATCCGAAGCGCCGAGCGAGCAGACCCCTGAATCCGGTCAGGACGCAGCCCCTGGCGGTGAAGGCCAGGGCTGACCTCCAGCCTCCGCGTTTCAGCCGCCTATCACGGTCACCACCGCCTGCAGAAAGCAGCGCGCTCCAAAGCACGGACGACCCTGCGCGTCCTCCAGGCGCCAGATGCTCGCGACCGAGCAGTTCTCCAGTGGAGCAGCAAACTCCACGCTCAACTCCACCAGTTGCCCGGGCAGCGTGGTGGGCACCGCCACACTCCGCCCCAGGCTGTCCAGATGTGAGTCCAGCAACGGCTGCAGTTGCCCATGGGCATTGCGCAGTGAAATCACGAGTTCATCGTCGGCCCGCACCAGGCGCCGGCCAGTCCATGGCACGCTGCCCGCGTTCTGCAACGCCCAGGTTTTGGTGAAACGCTCGCCGGGCAGGATGACGGTGTGATCGGGCACCGTGACATCGGCCACGAAGATCAACACATCCTGCGGGCCGGCACCACCGTCCGCGATCGGCAGGCCCTCGTGCCGCATGGCGGCGGCTTGCGGGCAGGCGAGGGTGTTGGTGAAAATCCGGTAGATCGCGGAAGCCGGCACCTGTAGCGCAGTGGCCAGTCGCTGCAGCGTCATGATGCCGGGGTTGGCCGTGCCGCCAACGGCGAGGCGGTGCAGGTAGGCGCGCGTCATGCCCGCGCGCTCGGCGACATCGGACAGTGACAGCCCCAGCTGACGGGTGCGCAATTGCAGCAGGTTGTTGAGTGATCTGTTCATACCCAAAGGAGGGGATGCCGTTGGATAAACGGTCAAAAAATGTCTTTTAGTTGATGAAACAAATACTAAAAGATGCATCCTCTTGCTAGGCTTACAGCTCAAGCCCATCCGGTGTTTTCGGCCACAGCGATGGCGCCATCACAGGATTCCATGAGACAACACCCGCTGCCCCGGCGCATCACGGTCATGGTGGTTGAAGACCACCCGGAATTTCGGGACACCTTGAGCCGTGTGGTGTCGGAATCGGAAGACATGCGGCTGTTGGGCGCCTGCAAGGATTTGCCCGCTGGCCTCTGCCTGCTGGAGCAGCACTGCCCTGATGTCCTGCTGGTGGATCTGGGTCTGCCTTCCGGATCCGGGATGGTATTGCTGCGCTCGGCACAGATTCTGTGGGGAGCGCGCTGCACCGCGGCCTTGCTGACCGTGACCGGGATCGATGAGCACCTGCTCACGGCCGCGGCGGCCGGCGCCAAAGGCTATCTGTTCAAGTCGGACCAGGCGGCCGACTGGTTGGGCACGATCCGGGGCTTGGCCATGGGACAGAGCCCGCTGCATGCCAAGCTGGCCCACAGTTTCTTGCAGCAGTTCAGCGCCCGAGCTGGCGTTGCCGATGCAGACAACGGCAGTGAGGGCGCGTCGCTACCCTGGGTGCTCGATGTCCAGACCCATGCCCTGCTGCTGCACATAGCGGCGGGATACACCAGTGCCGAGGCCGCGCAGCGTCTGAACCTCAGCGAAGCCGACACCGGGCGGCGCATCCGCGCTGTCTACGACCAGTTCTTTCAGCCCGGTCCCTGCCTGTCGCCGCGCGAGCTCGAACTCCTAGGGCTGCTCAACAAGGGATACACGTTCAAGAAGTGTGCCGAACTGATGGGCGTGAGCGAGTCCACCACCAAGACACAGGCCGCGCGCGCCTACGAAAAACTCGGCGCTTCCAACCTGCAAATGGCCCTCTATGAAGCCCGCCAGGCCGGTCTCATCGCCTGAAGACGCGCTGGCGCAGCGCATTGTCTGGTGGTGCATGCTGCTCATTGCCCTGCCTCTGGCGCTGTTTGCCTGGTGGACCTACCTGCAGTTTCCCTCGCGCCTGGCGCAGCTGGAGCGTGTGGGGCAGGTGGAGGTCTGGCACGAAGCGCTGGGTCAACCCGTGTTTGCACAGGATACGCTGCGAGAGATCGTGCGCACGTCGCCCGACTGGACGCAGGCCCGCTGGCAGCCCGCCACCTTGCCGTATGTGAAGGAGTTGGGCGCATCGGTGGATCTGCCACCCGATGCGCCCAAGTACCGGGTGTGGCTGCGGATTCCGGTCCCGCCGCACGAAGACGGGCGCGGGCGCCTTGGCCTGCTTGGTGTGCGGGTGATGGGCGGCCCCTGGGCGGTGTGGGCAGACGGTCAGCTGCAACAGGCAAACCTGTCGGACTGGCGCATCCAGTGGAACGTCCCGCTGCGCACGGCTGTGCCTCTGGGCGCGCGCGAGCTGCTGCTGGCGGTGCCCTACGCCGGTCCGCAGGGTTTTGCCGTGGGGTCGCTCTACCTGGGGCCCATGGACGTGGTGGACACGGCCTGGCGCGAGCGCAACCTGCTGCACTTCGACATGCCCCGGATGATGGCGTTCGTGGCCGTTCTGATGATGATCCTGTCCTTTCATCTGGCCTGGGCCCGCCCGCGGGAACCTTATTTCAAGCTGTTGGGTTTTAACGGGCTGGTGTGGACGATCTCCTGCCTGCAGTACTTCTTTGACGCGACCGGCCAGGACAGGCTGGCGGTGTGGTTCGGGTCCGCCGTGGACTCGTCCATCACCTGGACCGTGGTGATGGCCTGCATTTTTGCCTTTGAAATCGAGGGCATCCGCGCGCCGCGCCTGCGGTCGGGGCTAGTCATCTACGCGGCAATCTCCACCTTGCTCACACTGCCTTTGTGGGACTGGCAGAAAAACGCGCTCATAGCCCAGCACTACTTCAATGTGCTCGCCTTCGTCATGGGATTGGTTGTGTTGGGCGCGCGCGTTTGGCGCCATCCGCGGCGTGAGGGCATTGCCCTGTTCCTGGCCCTGTTCACATTGCTTTCCCTGGGTGTTCACACCCTGGAAAACCTGACCAGCCAGAAGAACCCCGATGGTTTCTTTTCGTTTCCGATGGGCACCCTGGTGCTGTATCTGGTGTTCATGTACGTGATGAGCCGGCGCGCGATCGGCGCACTTGACGCGGCCGAGCGGCATGAGCACGAACTGCGTCAGCGACTGCACGAGCAGGAACAACACCTGGCTGAGCAGCATGCGCGGCTGCAGCAGCTGGAGGTGCAGCGCCACCTGACCACCCAACACGACACCATCATGCAGGACCTGCACGACCGCCTGGGCAGCAACCTCACCAGCGCACTGCTGCAGGCCCGCACGGGGGCACTGACGCCCACGGACACCTTGCTGCTGCTGCAGGACCTGGCCGACGAGCTTCGGCACATGAGCAAATCCACCGCCGCCGACCGGCGCGGGCTGAACGAAGTGCTGGCCGAACTGCGCCAACGCGTGCAGCACCGTCTGGGTCACGGCGGCATCGAACTGGTCTGGGACGTGGACCCGGCTCTTCCAGCGGCGGCCGGGCGCGAGACCAGCCAGCACCTTCGCGCGCTCCTGAGTGAAGCCATCGCCAACGTCATCAAACACGCACAGGCCACGCAGATCCGTCTGGAAGCCCGCGAAGAAGATGGGGCGGTGGTGATCGCCGTCACCGACAACGGCCGAGGATTCGACCCGGGCAGCGCCGAGTTAGGGCGCGGCCTTCCCGGCATGCGGCAGCGCGCCGAGACCCTGGGCGCCCTGTTGAAGATCGAGTCCGACGCACAAAAGGGGTGCCGGTGGG
Organism: Burkholderiales bacterium GWF1_66_17; assembly: GCA_001770705.1. GTDB lineage: Bacteria > Pseudomonadota > Gammaproteobacteria > Burkholderiales > Burkholderiaceae_C > Hydrogenophaga. Next base: position 41,166 of record MERT01000025.1, read on the forward strand.
TGCTGCGGCTTCCATTGTCCGAGGCAACGAAGGCCGAGCCCATGCAAACGACATGACCCTATCCAGGGTGGGCCGGGCGCGAGGCCAGCCCGAATCTTCACTCAGAGCGTGATGACACTGGCCAGATCCAGCGCAACCGGTGCCTCGTAATCGGCCAGCACCCAGGCCCGGCTCGGGTGCTCGGACGCTTCCTGCAGTAGTTCGGTCAGGAAGCGCATGGACGGGGTGTCCAGTGCGGCAAAGGGCTGATCGATCAGCGTGAGCGGCGTGCCGGCGGCCCATGCCGCGGTGAGCCAGACTTTGCGTTTGCTGCCCGCTGAAAGCATGTACAACGGTTTTTCAATGTGGGGTGTCAGGGAAAAACCCTGGATCAGATCGGGCAAGGCTTCCGGGTTGAAGTTCGGGTATCTGCCCGGCAGGCTCTGGAACCAGGATGCGGCGCTGACCTGATCGAGGGATTCGCTGCGCGGATCGGTTCGAAAGACCTGCTGGCGGTAACGCTCGGGATCTTCATGCAGGCTGTTGCCCTGGATGGACAAGGCGCCGCTCCTGGGAGGGATATCCCCGGCGAGCAGGCGAAGCAGGGTGGTCTTGCCGGTGTGCTCTTCACCACGGATCAGGCTCACGCCCGGTGGAACGCTGACGCTCAAGTCAGAGAAGAGCGTTCGCTCTGGCCAATGGAAACAGAGATTTTGGGTTTGCAGGACGGACGGGACCTTGTTCATGGGCATGGGGCGGCGTGACCTGGCTTCGTCGGGTGGGCAAATTCTCAAACCGATCCGGCCAGGGGTTCGTTTTGCCGTGCGCGGTGAAGGCAGGTTTTCAGTACGTGATGTTGTAGAGCGTGCCACGGTGGTTCAGCACGGCGCTGCGCGGCCCGACGGTTTCGAGTTTCAGGCCTGGCTCGATCTCCTGTCCTTCGTGCACCACCTTGCCGTTGGCAATCAGCATGCGATGCGCGGGGTTCTGTGAGTAGGACGAGCCGCTGACTTTGACCGGTGGCATTCCGCTGGCATCGGCCGTGGCCATTGGGCGAGGAGCCACTGGTCGCAGGGGGAGGGTTGATTGCGGTGATGGTGACGGCGGTGGCGGCGGTCGTGTGGTCACTGCGTTGACGGTGTCTTCCGCTTCCGTGGCGGTGTCGACCATGTCTTCTGCGTCGGCTTCCACATTCTCTTCTGCCACCCTTGATGTCGCCTGGCCAGGCTGCGGGCGCGGAGGCGTTGAAGGTGTTGGGGCGGTTGTCGGGGTCGGGGTTTCAACCGCCGGTTCGGGCGCCAGAATGGGCAAGCCGGGCATGGCGGAGGGTGCTGTGTCGGCCGAAGCCGGTTCTGCGGATGCCGTTGCGGTGCGCACCTCGGTGGGCTCGGACGCTTCTGGCGTGCGCAGCGACCACCACGTCAGCGCCGCCGCCGTGAGCAGGACCAGAGCGGCAGCGACCCCTGCGGTGGTACGGCGCCACGATGCGCCAGGCCCGGTTGGCGGGTGGAACTCTCCCTGGCTGTGAAGACCGGGAACGTGGCCGCGCTCGCGATCGGCATCGGCCCGTTTGAGTGCGTCGAGGATGTAGGACATGGTGGGGGCGGTCTCCTGGCCGTCTTTCAGAGGGGCTGCAGGTGGGGTTCGTCCACACCGCTGGCGCGGTTGACCTGCATGTACGTGACAGGGCCTGCCAGGCCGTCCGCATCGATGCCGTGGGCGCGCTGGAACGCCTGCACACGGGCGTCCAGGCTGGCCGCGCCCGGCGCCAGTTTGCCGTCACGCTGCAAAGTGCCGAGCTGGGCGTTGAGCCACTCGCCCGCCAGCCCTTGACGACCGTCGACCAGCCGGCTTGATTGCCCCGGCGGTAGTCGCCACAGGGTGGCGTAGTCGCCGCGCCAGATGTCGGCGAGCCCGGTCAGCGGGAGTTGCCAGCGGCGTTCTCCGGCTTGCAGCACCGCGCTGTCCGCTCCCATGGCGACCAGCAGGGCCCAGGCCGGCGGTTGACCGGGCAGGCGCAGGGTCAGGATGCCCGCGCGGCCCAGCTGTCGCAGGCCGTGCAAGGTCATGCGGCCGGTGCGGTAACACTGCAACCCGTTCTTCAGGGCGGTGGCACAGGGCTCGCCTTGCTCGATGGGCTGGTTCCATGTCCGGCCGAGCGCATGCCAGGCCAGGGTTTCGGAACGCAGGAGGTCGCTGAACGCGGGCACTTCTACGAGGGGCGGTGGTTCGACCTCGCGCAAAGTGGCTGGCGCGGTGGTCCCGTCGGCAAGCGCAGCAGCGGCCATGGCTGGCTGCAGTGGCGCAGGTGCCGAGGACGATGCACCTGACTCGGCGGCGAGGTTGGCCGGGTGCTTGCCGACCTGCATGGCTGCGAACAGCAGCAGCGCGCCACCCACCGCGCCCGCGGCCAGCAGCGCGAGGCTGGCGAGCGGGCGGCGTGTGCGGGTGGGCGCCGACGCCTTGAGCGTGTCAAACACCTCGGTGGCGGCCTTGTCCACGACGGCGCGTTCCACCCGGTGCTGGCCGCTGGCATAGGCGCCGAGCAGGGCGCGGTCGCACAGCAGGTTGATGCGCCGGGGCACGCCGGCCGTGAGCGAGTGAATCCGTCGCAAGGCGTCGCGCGTGAACGGCAGGGGCCCGTGCAATCCAGCCACGTCCATGCGGTGCTGGATGTATTGCCGGGTTTCGGCCTCGTCAAGTGCGTCGAGGTGAAAGCGCGCGATCACGCGTTGTGCGAGCTGTTCCAGTTCGGGCCGGGCCAACAGGCGGCGCAACTCCGGCTGGCCGATCAGGATGATCTGCAGCAGCTTGCGCGTGTCTGTTTCCAGGTTGGTCAGCAGGCGCAGCTGTTCCAGCACGTCGGCCGACAAGTTCTGCGCTTCATCGATGATGAGCACGGCGTGCTGTCCTGCCGCGTGGGAGGCGAGCAGAAAAGTGTTGAGCGGGTCGATGTGGTCTTTGGCGGTGGCCTCACCCGGACCCTGGTGGCTCACCACCACCCCGAACTCGTCACAGACCGTGCGCAGCAGCTCGACGACCGTGAGCTTGGGGTTGAAGATGTAGGCGACCCGGCAGTTCTCGGGGGTCTGCTCCAGAAAGCAGCGGCAGATGGTGGTCTTGCCGGTACCGATCTCGCCCGTGAGCAGCACAAAACCACCACCGCCCTGCACGCCATAGAGCAGATGGGCGAGCGCCTCCCGGTGGCGTTCGCTCATGAAGAGGTAACGCGGGTCGGGCGCGATGGAGAAGGGGCTTTGCTTCAGGCCAAAAAAGTCGGCGTACATGCCCGCAGCATAGCGGGCGCCAGAAGCTGGGACAACCGCGCCCGGCATGGGTTGGCCGGGCGCGTGTCAGATGCGTTCGATCAGGCCGCGAGGGCCATGGCGGGCATGCTGGTGGAGCTGGACTTGCTGCTGTTGCTGACCGAGGCGTTCACCGAGCACTCGATGTCGCCGGAGAGCTGACCGCCTTCTTCGATGACCACCTTGCCGTAGCGAATCTTGCCCGTGACCCGGCCGGTGGCGTAGATCACGAGCTTCTGGCGCACGGTGAGGTTGCCGTCGAACACGCCGTGGATTTCAGCGATGTCGATTTCGGCCGAGCCTTTGAAGGCACCTTGTTCGGCGATCTGGATCACGCGCGAATCCATGGTGGCTTCCACCAGACCTTCGACCACCAGCGTGTCGCAGTCGGTGATCTCGACGCCCTTGAGCTTGATGTTCGGTCCCACGGTCAGCTTGCTGCCGCCTTCGGGAATCGCAACGCTGGTGCGCGCCGGAGGGGTTGATGGTGTGGGGGTGGGTGTGGGCTCGGACGCGGTGGTCGCTTGCGGCGTCACGGGAGATGAGCTGTTGCTGCCAACGCCGTAGCGCTGTGTGGCCATGCCGGAGTTCAGGGTCTTGGGTTGTTCGGTCTCGCGTTTGCCAAAGTGCAATGCCATGTCAGCTCCTTCAAAAGTGAAGCGCCCATGCTAAAGGCGACGCGGCTTACATTCCCGTTTGTCCCGTAAGAGTGGTAACGGGAAGAACGGTACATGCGGTTGCCTGTTTTTCATTTTTTCTTGTAACGGCGCAGCCCTCCCGATGCGACGAACGGGCCCTGCGCTACAGTGCCCCACCATGTCCGATCACTGGGTGCTGGGCACCCGTCCTGCCTCATCCATCGCCGTGCCCCTGTTGCAGGTGGTGGCGCTGCTGACGCGCCTGGGCCTGGCGGACCGGCACGCCGTGGCCGAGGACCTGTTGCGCCTGGTGGGCGCGCAGCTGCCGCTGGCGCAGTGCACCATCTTTGCCTTCGAAGGCCAGCGCCGGCCCCGCACCGTGGCCATGGGTGACCGCTCGCGCACGCAGGCGCTGCCCGATATTTCCGAAGCCTACGTCTCGCGGTTCTACCGGCTCGATGGCAGTGTTGCGGTGATGCGCCAGGAGTTCGCCGCGGCGCAGAAGGCCGGCATGGCCGAGCCGCGCATCGTGCTGCACCGCCAGCGCGGTGAAGACATCGCCCACCCCGAGTACCGGCGCATCTGCTACGAGCTGCCGCAGGTGGCCGAGCGGCTGGCCGTGATGGCGCTCTACGAGGGCCGGCGCTGGCTCTCGGTGAACCTGTACCGCGGCACCGAGCACGGGCCATTCGATGATGCGGCCATTGCTGTGGTGGAAGCGTTTGCACCGTTGATCGTGCACGCCGTGCGCCTGCACCACACCGGCCAGGCCCTGAGCCAGGAGCTGCCCGACCTGGTGCTGGCGCGGCTGGCACGGCGCTTTCCGGCGCTGACCCAGCGCGACCACGACGTGCTGCGCGCGCTCATCGAAGGCCTGGGCACCGAGGCCCTGGCCGAACGCCTGGGCCTGACTCTGGCCAGCGCACAGACCTACCAGAAGCGCCTCTACCGCAAGCTCGGCGTGGCCGGGCAGCGCGAACTGCTGGCCTTGCTGCTCGACGGCGGCGCCTGATCCGGGTCTTCCCGAGGTGGGTTCGGTTTGTTCCCATATAGGGACATCTGCATCATGGGCATTGCCTACACTGCGCCCACCAACAGGAGACAAGCCATGCACCAGCCGCACGCCGAACCCCGGCGCTCCATCTACTACGACTACCAGGTGTTCGACGCCTGGTTGCCATCACAGCACCCGCAGCCACAGCACCACGCCGTGGTGATCGCCGGGGCCGGCCCCATCGGACTGGTGGCCGCGCTGGAGCTGGCGCGCCACGGCGTGAAGTGTGTGCTGCTCGAATCCGAGCGCCAGGTGTCCGAAGGCAGCCGCGCCATCGTGTTCACGCGCCGCTCCATGGAAATCCTGCAGCAGGTGGGCGTGGCCGACCGGGTCACCCAGAACGGTCTGCCCTGGCGCTTTGGCAACTCGGTCTACCGCGGCCAGCGCGTGTTCCGCATGGAAGCGCCGCACGACCCGGACGACCGCTTCTTCCCCATGATCAACCTGCAGCAGCAGTACCTGGAGGAATACCTGATCGATGCCGTGCGGGCCAACCCGCTGATCGAGCTGCGCTGGGGCAACCGCGTGAACGCCGTGACGCAGGACGGGCAGGGCGCCACGCTGGAGGTGGACACGCCCGAGGGTCCGTACACCCTGCAGGCCGACTGGCTGGTGGCCGCCGACGGTGCGCGTTCCGGCATCCGTTCGATGCTGGACCTCAAGCTTGAAGGTGCCTCCTACGAAGGCCGCTTTGTCATCGCCGACATCCGCATCGATCTGCCGCTGCCCACCGAACGGCTCGCGTTCTTCGACCCCGACTGGAACCCCGGCAACACCATCCTCATGCACCGCGAGCCGCACGGCATCTGGCGCGTGGACTACCAGCTGCCACCCGGCGAAGACGCCGAAGCCGCCCTGAAACCCGAGTCGCTCAAGGCCCGCATCGACGCGCAGCTGGCCATGATCGGCCACGCCGGTGTGCCCTGGGAGATGGACTGGTGCTCGGTGTATTCGGCGCGCGCGCTCACGCTGCCCGACTACGTGCACGGCCGCGTGCTGTTCACCGGCGACGCGGCGCACCTGCTGCCGATCTTCGGTGTGCGCGGCGCCAACACCGGCTTTCAGGACGCGCAGGCGCTGGCCTGGCGGCTGGCCTTCGTGGTCCAGGGCTTGGCCGCCGCGCCGCTGCTGGCGGGCTACAGCAGCGAGCGCGTGGGCGCGGCGCGCGAGATCATCGACGAGGCGGGCAAGAGCACGCGCTTCATGACCCCGCCCACGCGCGGCTTCCGGCTGCTGCGTGATGCGGTTCTCTCGCTCTCGCTCAGCGAGCCCTTCGTGGGGCCGCTCTACCACTGGCGCACCTCGCGGCCCCATGAGTACCGCCATTCCCCGGCCAACAGCGCGGGCGACGACAACGCGCTGTTCAAAGCCGGGCCGGGTCACGGCGCGCCGCCGCAGAACGTGCGCCTGGGCGCCGACGACCACCTGCTGGACCACCTGGACCACCGCTTTTCTCTGCTGTACTTCACCGAAGGCGCGGCCGTGCCCGATGCGCTGCAAGCGGAGGTGAACGGGCTGCGGGCACGAGGACTGCCGCTGCGCATGATCGCCGTGGGCAGCGCCCAGCCGGTCGCCGGCGCCGATGAAACGCTGGCCGACGCCGACGGTCACCTGCGCGAGCGCTACGGCGTGCTGGCCAGCGGCGCGGCCTACCTGCTGCGGCCCGACCAACACGTGTGCGCGCGCTGGATGAGCCTGGATGCGACGCGCCTGCGCGCCGCCCTGCTCAACGCCGCTGGTCTGAAAATGGAAGCCTGAACATGAGCCAGAACACATTGACCATCCCCGGCCTGGAGCAGGTCTACGACGCACTGGCCACCGCCATTGACGGGGCAGGACCGGAGAAGACGGAGCTGTTTCTCGTGAAGCTTGCCTTGATGAACGCGCAGGCGCTGGGCGATCCCGAGCAATTTCAACGGCACCTCGCGGCCGCCTTGCGCGACCTCTGAGCGGCCCCGGCAGCCGGGGCCGCGTGGCGGGTGAACCTGTGCCGCTTCATGGGTATTCCCAAGGGCAGATAGGTGGGCAGCCGGGCACACCCACACGATGCCCGTACACGCATGGTTGCCCGACGGTGGGGTCTGCGCCAGACACGGCAGTCTCTGGCTCAACCCGGCGGTCCTATTTCTTGCCACCAGCACCGCCACCCGAGGTGTCACTGCCGCCCTGCGTCCCTGCCTTCGAAGAGCCGCTGCCGCTCTGTGTGCCTGTCTGCGAAGAACCACTGCCGCCCTGCGATCCTGACTGCGAAGAGCCACTGCTGCTCTGAGTCCCTGCCTGCGAGGAACCCGTGACGCTCTTGATCGTGACGCCGCGCTCCTTCGCTCTGGCGTCCATCTGCAGGCGGTGCTCTTCGCGGATGCGAGCACGTTCCTGTTCGGTCTTGGCCAGGCGCAGACGCTCTCGCAGCATGGTGCGCTCCTGATCGGTCATCAGCTCATCGGCGTAGAGGCGGTCCTGATCGCGCAGCTGATCCCTGTCCTGTGTCTTGAGCAGGTCTTTGTCTTGGGTTTTCAGTTGGTCCTTGTCCTGGGTCTTCAACTGGTCCTGCGCAGACGCCATGCCGACACCACCCAGCGCCAAGGTCAGGACAAGGGCGTTGATCACAGATTGCTTTTTCATGGAGGTTCCTTTGGAAGATTGACTGAACTACAAATCAAGCAACACCGGAACTTTCTACTCCACCCAGTATTTGCTCGCAAATCATTCTGATCCGACCCATTGGGGTGAAATTGATCACGCTCAAGGTGTCAGGTAATGATCAGGCAGGTATTGCATCCAGAAGTAACGCGCTGCCTCGTCCCTCGACCGGTAACCCTATGACACGGCGTGGATGCGCAAAACCGTACACTTCGCCCTTACTCCCCCTTCGCACCATGAACGCCCCCGTCGACGTCTCCTTTTTCGCGCGCGCCGCCAAGCCGCTGACCAGCTACCGCCCCTACTGGGCCAAGCGGTTCGGCGTGGCGCCGTTCCTGCCCATGAGCCGCGCCGAGATGGAGCAGCTGGGCTGGGACTCGTGCGACATCGTGCTGGTGACCGGCGACGCCTACATCGACCACCCCAGCTTCGGCATGGCGGTGATCGGCCGCGTGCTGGAGGCGCAGGGTTTTCGCGTCGGCATCATCGCCCAGCCCGACTGGCAGAGCGCCGAGCCCTTCAAGGCGCTGGGCAAGCCCAACCTGTTCTGGGGCGTGACCGCGGGCAACATGGATTCCATGATCAACCGGTACACCGCCGACCGGAAGATCCGCAGCGACGACGCCTACACCCCCGGTGACGTGGGCGGCAAACGCCCCGACCGCGCGGCCATCGTCTACAGCCAGCGCTGCCGCGAGGCCTACAAAGACGTGCCCATCGTGCTCGGCGGCATCGAAGGCAGCCTGCGCCGCATCGCCCACTACGACTACTGGAGCGACAAGGTGCGTCGCAGCATCGTGGTGGATGCCAAGTGCGACCTGCTGCTGTACGGCAACGCCGAACGCGCGCTGGTGGACGTGGCGCACCGCATCGCCGCACGCGAACCCATCGAACACATCACCGACGTGCGCGGCACCGCTTTCATCCGCCGCCCGCACGACCCCACGGCCGAGGGCTGGATCGAGATCGACTCCAGCGAGGTGGACCAGCCCGGCCACGTCGAGGATCACATCAACCCCTACCAGACCACCAGCGAACAGGCGCAGGCTCAGGGGCAGAGCTGCTCCAAGGAAGATGGCTCCCAACCCCCTCTCCCGCCTGCGGGGGAGGGTCTGGGTGAGGGCTCTTCAGCCTACAAACCCATCACCATCCACCGCCCCCAAGGCGCCGGCGGCGTGGCCAAGTTGTCACGCGACCGCAGTGTGATTCGCCTGCCCAGCTACGAGCAGGTGAAAAGCGACGCCGTGCTCTACGCCCACGCCAACCGCGTGCTGCACCTGGAAACCAACCCCGGCAACGCCCGCGCGCTGGTGCAGGCGCACGGTGAGGGCGCCACGGCGCGCGACGTGTGGATCAACCCGCCGCCGATCCCGCTGACCACGGCCGAGATGGATTACGTGTTCGACCTGCCATACGCGCGTGGCCCTCACCCGGCCTACGCCGACGAACACGGCAAACACGACGGCGCGACCAAGATCCCTGCCTGGGAAATGATCCGCTTCTCGATCAACATCATGCGCGGCTGCTTCGGTGGCTGCACCTTCTGCTCCATCACCGAGCACGAAGGCCGCATCATCCAGAGCCGTTCGGAAGACTCGATCATCAAGGAGGTCGAAGACATCCGCGACAAGGTCGACGGCTTCACCGGCGTCATCTCCGACCTCGGCGGCCCCACGGCCAACATGTACCGATTGGGCTGCAAGAGCCCGCAGATTGAGGCCGCCTGCCGCAAGCCCAGCTGCGTTTACCCGGGCATCTGCCAGAACCTCACCACCAACCACGACCCGCTGATCAAGATCTACCGCCGTGCGCGGTCGCTCCGGGGCATCAAGAAGATCCTGATCGGCTCCGGCCTGCGCTACGACCTGGCGGTGAAGAGCCCGGAATACGTGAAAGAACTGGTGCAGCACCACGTGGGCGGTTACCTCAAGATCGCGCCCGAGCACACCGAAGGCGGGCCGCTGTCCAAGATGATGAAGCCCGGCATCGGGAGCTACGACAAGTTCAAGGCGATGTTCGAGAAGTACAGCGAAGAGGCGGGCAAGAAGCAGTTCCTCATCCCGTATTTCATCGCGGCCCATCCGGGCACCAGCGACGAGGACATGATGAACCTCGCGATCTGGCTGAAGAAGAACGGTTTCCGCGCCGACCAGGTGCAGACCTTCTACCCCAGCCCCATGGCCACGGCCACGGCGATGTACCACACCAGCCTGAACCCGCTCAAGGGCGTGCACCGGGACGACCGTGCCGAGAAGGTGGACATCGTTCGCGGCGACAAACGCCGCCGCCTGCACAAGGCCTTCCTGCGCTACCACGACCCGAACAACTGGCCGCTGCTGCGCGAAGCGCTCAAGACCATGGGCCGCGCCGACCTGATCGGCAACGGCAAACACCACCTGATACCGACCTTCCAGCCCATGACGGACGGCAGCTACCAGAGCGCGCGCCGCAAGAACAGCACCGCCGTGGGCAAGGCCAGCGAGAAGATGGCCGCGGTGGTGAAGCCGGGGATGAAATCCGCGCAGCCCCAGCGCGGTGCGATCTTGACCCAGCACACCGGACTGCCGCCGCGGGCCGGCGTGGGCGGCAAAGGCTCAAAACACCGCAGCGAACGCTAGGAGTCAGCGGCGTCGCGCCGTGGCAGTGACCTTGTCACCGTGCGGTCACCGCCCGGGTCTACAGTGGCTGGAACCATCTGTCACTCACCACGGAGCCCTCCCATGGCCTTCACCTCCCCGGATCGTCGTCACTTTTGCCTGCAGCTGGGCGCGGGCCTCGCTGGCCTGAGCGCTGGTGCCACCTGGGCCAGCAGCTTCCCCGAACGCAGCATCAGGATCATCGTGCCCTTTGCGCCCGGCGCCGGCACCGACGCCATGGGCCGTCTGGTGGCGGGCAAGCTGGCCGAGCTGCTCAAGGTCAGCGTGGTCGTGGACAACCGGACAGGTGCCTCGGGTGCGCTGGGTGCGCAAGAGGTGGCCAGGGCCGCACCCGACGGCCACACCCTGCTGCTCGCCGCTGCACCCTTCACCACCGTGCCCGCCGCACTGCCCACCGCCGGTTACGACCCGATCGCCAGCTTCACCCCGGTCGGGATGATCGCGCACGGTCCGCTGGTCTGGGCGGCCAACAAGGACTTGCCTGCCAGCACCTTGCCCGAACTCGTGGCCCTCGCGCGCAGCCAGCCGGGGCGGCTCAACTACGGCTCGGCCGGCGTGGGCGGCATCAACCACCTGGTGCTGGAATCGCTCAAGGCGCGCACCGGCACCTTCATCACCCACATTCCCTACCGCGGCATCGCCCCGGCCACGCTGGACACGCTCGCGGGCCAGGTGCAGCTGCTCACCGGCACCATCCCCGCGCTGGCCCCCTACATCCGTGACGGCCGCCTCAAGGCCCTGGCCGTCACCAGCCCCGAACGCAGCCCCGCGCTGCCTCAGGTGCCAGGCATGCAGGAAGCCGGCATGGCCGACTTCAACGTGCTGAACTACTTTGCGCTGGTGGCGCCCAAAGGCACGCCCGAGGCGGTGGTGCAGCAACTCAACGCTGCGCTGGCTCGGGTGGTTGAAATGGCGGATGTGAAGGAGCGCCTGGGCAAAGACGCGCTGGAACCTGCCACCGGAACTCCCGCGCAACTGGCGCAGTTTCTGCAGAACGACGTCGATGGCTGGAAGCGGGTGGTGGCGCATCAGAAGCTCAAGATGGATGCGTTCTGAGACCTGCGCCTGCTCAACCGGAGCCAGGCTCCGAATGCGCGCCAGGCCACCCGATGCCCATTGGGGGTGAGTCCACCGATTTTTGATCGGGGTGGACGGGCAGCAAGGCCCCGGCAGCGGTGGGAAGGCGGCGTGGCGTTGTTGCAATGGCACTTTGTCCTGTGCCTGCGGGGTATGCACTTTCGCTGCGCTTGAGATATGTCATGAAACCTGCAAATGCCGCACCACGTCGGCGGCATCGGGTTCACAATTTGTTTCATTCACAGGGTATTCCCTGTTCCCCGCATGAGAGAAAGTGGCGCATGGCACACCTGAACTGGACCCCCGACCTGGAAACTGGCATCCGCGAGATCGACGGGCAACACAAACGCATCGTCGAATACATCAACCAGCTGTACGACGCCCGTGACCACCACGACCGCGAGGCCGTGGGCGCCGTGATCGACGAGATGGTGGACTACACGCTCTCGCATTTCGCCTTCGAAGAATCCCTGATGGCCGACGCGGGCTACATGTTCTCCGGCCCCCACAAGAAGGTCCACGAGCTGTTCACGCGCAAGGTTGGCGAGTACCGCATGCGCTTCGAGGCCGGCGAAGACGTGGCGTCCGAGCTGCACGCCATGCTCTCGCGCTGGTTGTTCAACCACATCCGCAACGACGACAAGAGCTACGCCGACTCGGTGAAGGTCTATCTGAAGAATGTCAGCCACGGCGACGCCGACATGAAGGCGCAGATCAAGGAAGAACTGATCCGTGAACTGCACCTGAAGAAGAAGCGCGGTTTCTTCGCACGCCTGTTTGGCGGCGAATAGGCCTGGCGTTTTCGGGCCTGAAGGCACAAGCAAAAGGCCGCTGATGCGGCCTTTTGTTTTGTGGCGCCTGCGATGCGCTGAACCAGGTGATGGCGTCGGGGACCATCTGGGATTGCTGCATGGTTCAATTTGGCGCAAAATGCGCCAAACAGGAGTTCGCCATGTCCAACGCCGTCAGCCCGTTTTCGTCCGTGAAACTGCCCGCCGCCCTGGTGCAACAAGCCCGGGAGGCGGCCCAGCCGCAGCGCCGCTCGGTGGCTGGCCAGATCGAATACTGGGCAACCTTGGGGCGCATTGCCGACGAAACCGGCCTCACGGTGCAGGAGGCTCGCGAGGCGATTGCGCTGTACGACGCCCGGCACCGTACTGGCACCGCGGGCACCACCGATGAATCGCTGGACACCATCGAGGCCCGTTTTCTGGCCGCTGAATCGAGTGGCCGCCTGGCCCAGGCGGTGCGCGACACGGTGTTGTCCAACCGCCAGAAGGTGGCGCCAGCGCGCCGCGCCGCCTGACGCCGCAGGCCGCATTGACTGCCCCGGTTTTTTACCTGCTGGCCGGCCCCAATGGCGCGGGCAAGTCCACGCTGTACCGCAGCGCGGTGGCTCAGGGCCTGATCCCGGCAGAAGCCGAATTCGTCAACGCCGACCTGCACGAAGCGGCTCACCTGCAGCAGGTGAACGACCCCGTCGAGCGCTCGCGCCAGGCGCGCCAGTGGGCCGACGCGCGGCGGGCACAGTGCCTGGCCGAAGGCAAGTCCTTCGCCAGCGAGACCGTGTTTTCCCACACCTCCAAGCTCGATCTCATGAGCGCTGCCCAGCGCGTGGGGTTTGCCGTGGTGCTGCTGGTGGTGTGCGTGGACGACCCGCAGCAGCTTCTCGGCCGCGTGAGCCAGCGCGTGGAGGAGGGTGGCCATCCGGTGCCGCCCGAACGCGTGCTCGCGCGTTACCCGCGCACCGTGCGCCACCTCAGCGTGGCGGTGCGGCGAGCCGATCTGGCGCTGCTGTACGACACCTCGCTGCCTCCGGAGCAGGTGATCCAGATGCCTCGGCTGGTGGCGCGCTTGCGTGGCGGAGCGGTGATCTGGCAGGCTGAGACCTTGCCCGCCTGGGCCCGGCGCGTGCTGCACCCCATGTCAGAATGAAACGATGCCCCCTGTCTTGCGTGCTCCCCTCATCACCCGCGGCCTGTTGCTGCTGATCCTCGCCGCTGGGGTCTATTTTTTTCACGGCTTTCTGGTCCCGGCGCTGGCCGCGCTGATCATCGGTTTCGCCACCTGGCCGCTGTACCGCCGCCTGGTGGGGCGCTGCAGCGGCAACACCACGCTGGCGGCCAGCCTGGCGATTCTGGTGGTGCTGGTGGTGCTGGTGGTACCGTTGTCGGTGGCGCTGCACTACGCCATCCGCGAAGCCAGCGAATTCGTGCACTGGGCGATCGAGGCCAACCGCCATGGCGCCACAGTGCCCGCGTGGATCGAGGCGCTGCCTCTCGTGGGCGCGCAGCTGGCCGAACTGTGGCGCGAACACCTGGGCCAGCCGCACGCGCTGGGCACGTGGATCCAGATGCTCTCCGGTCAGCACGTTGGCAACATTTCGCGCACGGTTCTGGCGGCCGCAGGCAATTTGTTCGGGCTGTTCCTGCTGGTGCTGTTCATGCTGATCACGCTGTTCTTTGTCTACAAGGACGGCGTGCGCATCGCAGGCCAGGTGGACCGGGTGGGCGAGCACCTGCTGCCCGAGCGCTGGCAGCGTTTCTCTCGGGTGGTGCCGGCCACGGTGAGCGCCACCGTCACCGGCATGGGACTGATCGCCATCGGCGAGGGTGTGGTGCTGGGCGTGGCCTACTGGATCGCCGGCGTGCCTTCGCCGGTGTTGCTGGGCGTGATCACTGGCTTCATGGCCATGGTTCCGGGCGGCGCGCCGCTGTCGTTCACGCTGGTGTCGCTCTATCTGGTGGGCTCCGGCCATGCGACGGCCGGCCTGCTGCTGTTTGCCTGGGGTTCGGTCGAACTCTTCATCGTCGACAAGACGCTGCGCCCGCGGCTGGTGGGCGGGCCGGTCAAGCTGCCGTTCCTGCCCACGTTTTTCGGGCTGGTCGGTGGTGTCAAAACGATGGGGCTGGTGGGCTTGTTCGTTGGCCCGGTGCTGATGGCGCTGCTGGTGGCGATCTGGCGGGAATGGGTGCGCGGGCTGGAGGGCCCACCGGTGCCCAAGCCTTGAGGGCACCCGATCCGCGACGCCCAGCGGCACGGCGGTGGTGCACTTCAGCTGGCTCGCTGCGGCGCCTGTTTGGCGCTGAATAAGGTGACGAGCCTTGACCCCGGCACTGGCTACGCAGTTAGGGCTGCTTGGTTCCCCACCTGACCCGGTTGGCCGCTTCACCATGCGGGAAGGCCCGTCGGGTTCCATTGTAGGCGATGACGGCCACCCTTTGCCGACCAGGGGCGCCGCTTAGAATCCCTGCCATGTCCTATGTCGTTCTGGCCCGCAAGTACCGCCCGCGCAATTTCACCGAAATGGTGGGGCAGGAGCACGTGGTTCAGGCGCTGTCCAACGCGCTGACCACGCAGCGGCTGCACCACGCCTACCTGTTCACCGGCACGCGCGGCGTGGGCAAAACCACGGTCTCGCGCATCCTGGCCAAGTCGCTCAACTGTCTGGGGGCCGATGGGCAGGGCGGCATCACCGCCGAGCCCTGCGGCGTGTGCCAGGCCTGTACCGACATCGACGCCGGCCGGTTCGTCGATTACACCGAGCTGGACGCAGCCTCGAACCGCGGCGTGGACGAGGTCCAGGCGCTGCTGGAGCAGGCGGTCTACAAACCGGTGCAGGGCCGCTTCAAGGTCTTCATGATCGACGAGGTGCACATGCTCACCGGGCACGCGTTCAACGCGATGCTCAAGACGCTGGAGGAACCGCCCGAGTACCTGAAGTTCGTGCTGGCCACGACCGACCCGCAGAAGGTGCCGGTCACGGTGCTGTCGCGCTGCCTGCAGTTCAACCTGCGGCCGATGGCGCCCGAGACCGTGCTGCAGCACCTGGCGCAGGTGCTGCAGGCCGAAAGCGTGCCGGCCGAGACGCTGGCGTTGCGCCTGATCTCGCGCGCCGCGCGCGGCTCGATGCGCGACGCGCTCTCGCTGACCGACCAGGCCATTGCCTTCGGTGGTGGTCAGCTGCAGGAAGCCACAGTGCGCCAGATGCTGGGCGCGGTGGACCGTTCTTATGTGCTGCGGCTGATCGACGGGCTGGCGCGCGGTGATGGCGCGACCGTGGTCGACACCATCGACAGCCTGCGCCTGAACGGCCTGAATGCCGCCTCGACACTCGAAGAAATGACCGGCCTGCTGCAGCGCATGGCGGTGTTGCAGGCGGTGCCCGAACGGCTGGCCCTGCAGGAGTCGGACGACCCCGACACACCCGAGATCGTGCGCCTGGCGCACGCGCTGCCGGCCGACGAAACCCAGCTGCTCTACAGCCTGTGCCTGCACGGCCGCGCCGAGCTGGGCCTGGCGCCCGACGAGTACGCCGCGCTCACCATGGTGCTGCTGCGGCTGCTCGCGTTCAAGCCTTCGCAGACGGCGACCGGCGCCGCGGCGGAAAAAAAAACACTGAAATCCGGGGCTGAGGCTCCGGTCGCGGAGCCTCAGCCCGTTTCGGCGCCGACACCCCGGCCCGTGGCGCCTGTGGTCCGGCCCGTTGCAGTGGCGGCTGCACCTGTGGCATCGGCTCCTGTGGCGCCTTTGGCCGCAGCGACCGTGCAGGCTCCGCCTGCCTCGCGCCCCGTGCCTGCAGCGCCGGCAACCAAGACATTGCCCGCGGCTGAACCTGCGCACTTTGAAGAGGATGCCGACGGCCCACCCTGGGTGGAGGAGCCAGACGATGCGCCGTTGGACGAGGGTGTGCAGACCTCGCGCCGTGTGGTCGAGGTTCCCGTGCGCGATCCCGGCCCTGCACCGCGACTGGACCGCCTGCGCGATCCGGGCGAAGCCGCGCCGATGCGCGAGCCGGTGCTCAGCGCCGAAGGTGATTTCTGGTTCGATGCAATCCAGCAACTGGCCAGGGCCGAAACCATCACGGCGCTGGTGCGCGAGCTGGGGCTGCAGTCCCAGTTGGTGGCGCGCGACGCGGACCAATGGCTGTTGCGGGTGGAGCGCGAGTCGCTCAACCAGGGCAACACCCGGGAACGCCTGAGCGCGGCCTTGAAGACACTGGGCCACGAGATCCGCCTGGTGGTGGAGATCGGCCCGGTCGAGGACTCCGCCGCGCTGCGGTTGGCGGCCGAGGCCGCCCGCCGGCAGCGCGAAGCCGAACAGATCATCCGCGACGACCCCTTCGTGCAAACGATGATGCGCGACTTTGGCGGCAAAATCGTACCCGGCACGCTCAAGGCCACAGGCGCCTGAGCTTCTCTGTTACGCCGATTCATTTCATTCAGGACATACAAGGAAAACCATGTTCAACAAAGGACAACTCGCTGGCCTCATGAAGCAGGCCCAGGCCATGCAGGACAACCTCAAGAAGGCGCAGGACGAACTCGCTTTCATCGAGGTCACCGGTGAGTCCGGCGCCGGCCTGGTGAAGGTGCTCATGACCTGCAAACACGATGTGAAGCGCGTCACCATCGACCCCAGCCTGCTGGCCGACGACAAGGACATGCTGGAAGACCTGGTGGCCGCAGCGTTCAACGCTGCGGTGCGCAAGGCGGAAGAAACTTCGAACGAGAAACTGGGCAAGCTCACGGCAGGAATGCCAGGCCTTCCCGGCGGGATGAAGTTCCCCTTCTGACGACCGCCCACTTGGCCGAAAACCACTCTCTTGAACTGCTGGTGCAGGCGCTGCGGCGCCTGCCGGGCGTGGGGGTGAAATCGGCCCAGCGCATGGCGTTTCACCTGCTGCAGCACGACCGCGAGGGCGCGCTGCACCTGGCGCAGGCGCTGCAGCACGCCTGCGCCGAGGTCAAGCACTGCACGCTGTGCCACACCTTCACCGAAGACGAGATCTGCCCCACGTGTCGCGATGTGCGGCGCGACCGCAGCCAGCTGTGTGTGGTCGAGAACCCGGCCGACCAGTCGGCGCTGGAACGCACCGGGGCCTACAAGGGCCTGTACTTCGTGCTCATGGGCAAGCTCAGCCCGCTGGACGGCGTGGGTCCGCGCGACATTGGTCTGCAAAAACTCTTTGACCGCATCGACACCCTGGTGGACGGCGTGCGCGAAGTTCGCGAAGTGATCCTCGCGACCAACTTCACGGCCGAGGGTGAAACCACGGCCCATGTGATCGCTCAGGCGCTGAAGGCGCGCGGCGTGAACGTCACGCGGCTCGCGCGGGGCGTACCGGTGGGCAGCGAGCTCGAGTACGTGGATCTCGGCACAATCGCCCACGCTCTGGTGGACCGGCGCTGACCACTCGCATCCAAAAGAAAGCGCTTCATGAAATTCGCGGGACTCACCGTGGCCTACTGGGCCGTGATCGTGGCGGCGCTGCTGCCCATTTTTTGCTCGGGGCTGGCCAAGTGGGGCACGTTCGCCAAGCCAAGGCGCGAGGGCGGCTACGACAACCACAACCCGCGAGCCTGGCTGGCGAAGCAAAACGACTGGCGCGCACGCGCCAATGCGGCGCAGGCCAACAGCTTCGAGGCGCTGCCGTTTTTCATGGGCGCGGTGATCATTGCCCACCAGCTCGGCACCTACCAGACCCGGCTGGATCTGCTGGCCTTCTTCTACATCGTTTTGCGACTGGTCTACATCATGTTGTATGTGGCCGATCTGGCCACGGCGCGCAGCATCGCATGGACCCTGGCACTGTTGGTCAACATCGCGATCCTGTTCGTCTGACGCCAGCTGCGAGGCTGTTACTTTTAATTGCTTTTAAGCTTGGTGGAAACCCGCTCGGGATTCGTCCCGATGCGGGTTTTTGTTATGGCGCATACGCTGGCACCTTAAAGACAGGTACCAGAGAGGATGTGTCATGTTGAGTCGCCGGGGGTGGGGTCGTGTGTGCGCGTCGGCGATGCTGACGGCAGGCCTGCCTGCGGTGTTTGCACAGTCGCGGCCAGCCACCAGCGCCGCGGCGCCCGTCACTCGCAACACGCTGGGCCGCGTGGTGATGGCGGTGGAGAACCGCTCGTCGTTCTGTTACCTGCCGCTCACGATCGCGGATCGTCTGGGCTATTTTGCCGCTGAGGGGCTGGACGTCCAGCTGCGCGATTTCACGGAACCGGGGCAAGCCCTGCAGGCCATGCTCAGCGGCGCCACCCACCTGGTGTCGGGGCCCTACAGCCACACCATCAGCCTGCAGATGCGGGGGCAGTCGATACGCTCCATCGTGTTGCAGGGGCGCACACCACAAATCGTGCTCGGCGTATCGCTGCAGACCATGGAACACTACCGCCAGCTGCGCGACCTGCGTGGTCGACGTATCGCAGTCACGGCGTTGGGTTCGGCCAGTCACCGCATTGCGCGCCTGCTGCTGACCAGGGCAGGGCTGGGTCCGCAGGACGTGACGTACCAAGCCTTTCCGAGTGCTTCGGCCGCGGTCGCGGCTTTTCACTCCGGGCAAGTGGATGCCATCTGTTACACCGACCCGGTGATCACCCAGCTGGAGCAGGCGGGGCAACTCCGGGTGGTGGCCGATACGCGCACCACGCGGGGCAATGCCGATGTATTTGGCGGACCGCTGCCCGCGGGTTGCCTGAGCGCCATGGCCGGCTTCGTGGAGAACAACCCGAAGCATTGCCAGGCCATCACCGACGCGATGGTGCATGCCCTGAAATGGCTGCAGACCGCCGGGCCCTCCGACCTGATCAGGATCGTGCCCGAAACCTATTTTCTAGGGGACCGGGCGCTGTACCTGGCCGCGTTCAGTCGGGCCCGCGAGTCGTGGACGCCCGATGGTCTGATGCCCGAGGCCGGCCCTCAGACCACGGTGCGCATGCTGGCGCATTTTGACGATGCGCAGATGCTGCAGCGCGTGAACCTCGACCGCACGTTCACCAACGAATTTGCGCAGAAATCGAAGGCCCGTTTCCGCGCCTGAATCCGCGGCAAGGCGGACAACATTCTCAGTTCTTGCGCGCTTTCTTTTTGCTCGCCGTGCGCGTGGGTTTGATCGTGGCTTTTTTGGTGCTGCGTTTGACGCTCTTGCCTTTGGCCTGCGTGCTCTTCTGGGTCATCTTCTTGCCGCTCTTCGCAGCAACCGCGCTGGACCGCTGGGTCTTGACCAGCGAGAGGCGCTGACCGGCCTTGAGTTTGGAGCTGACCCGCAGGTTGTTCCAGCGCGCCAGATTCGCGGCACTGACGCCGTGGCGCGCGGCCAGCCGGCTCAGGGTGTCGCCCGAGCGGACGATCACGGAGCCGCGCCGCACGATGGCCTCGGGTTGCAGGCTGAGGCTGGCGTTGTCGGCGACGAATTCGCTCACGTCGCGGTTGTGCTGGTCGCTGCGCGCCACCAGCAAACTCGAACCGGCGCGCACCTGCATGCGGGGCGGGATGTTGTTGACGGCGCGCAGTTCGGACTCGCTCATGCCCACGCGGCTGGCGGCCTGTGCGGCCGTCATGGTGCTGGGAACGACCCAGGCTGTCCAGCTGGCGAGTGGGCCTTTGTACTCGGCCAGACGGCGCTCGAAGATGTTGGCGTTGTCCCAGGGCAGCAGGATGTAAGGCGTGCCGGCCGCCATCACGATGGGCTGCTTGATTGAAGGGTTCAATGCCCGGAAGTCCTTCTCGCTCACCTCCGCCAGGCGGGCGATGAGTGCCACATCGATGTCACGCTCCAGCGTCAGGGTGTCGAAGAAGGGGTGGTTGCCGATCGGTGGCAGCTGGGCATTGAACGACTCGGGCCGGGCCAGGATGTTTTTCACCGCCTGCAGCTTGGGCACGTACATGCGCGTCTCCAGCGGCATGTCGATGTCGGTGTAACCCGTGGGCAGGCCGGCACGCTGGTTGCGCGTGATGGCGCGGTTGACGTTGCCCTGGCCCCAGTTGTAGGCCGCGAGGGCGAGGTGCCAGTCGCCAAAGCGGCCGTGCAATTGCTCCAGGTAATCGAGTGCGGCGCGGGTGGACGCCAGCACGTCGCGGCGGTCATCGCGGAACGCGTTCTGCCTCAGGTCGAACGACTGGCCGGTGGCGGGCATGAACTGCCACATGCCGGCCGCGCGCGCGCTGGACACCGCCTGCGGGTTGAACGCGCTCTCGATGAAGGGCAGCAGGGCCAGCTCCATGGGCAGGTTGCGGCGCTCGACCTCTTCGACGATGTGGAACAGGTAACGATTCGACCGCTCGGTCATGCGCTGCATGTAGTCGGGGCGGCTGATGTACCACTGCTCGCGGTCGCGCACCAGATCGTTCTGCAGGTCCGCCATGGCAAAGCCGCGCCGGATGCGGTCCCAGATGTCTTCCGGAGCAGCCAGCGTCACGACCGGGGGCGCGCTGGCCTGTGCGGAGACGATGGTGCTCAGCGGTGGGTGGCTGTAGTTGGGGGACGCGGTGGCCGGCTGGGGACTTCCGCTCGGTACCGTTGATCCATCCCCTGCCTGGGTGGTCGGGCGCGGCGCCGGCGTACCGGCACAACCGGCGATCAGCAAGGTCAGGCCCAGGGTCCAGACCAGTCCGGCCAGACGACCGCCTGACGGTATCAATGGCGGATGGTTGCGGGAGGGATCAGCGGGCGGATGGAAAGCGGTCGGAGCGGAGGCGAGAGTCATTTGAAATTGTTTTTCCATTCCCTGAGGGTGGCCAGCACGCTCACGGTATCGGACCCTGCGCCGGGTTCATGTGCACCGGCCGCCTGGGCCACCGCGGGCACATGGGTGCGCAGGAAGGGGTTGATCTGCTTTTCCAGCCAGATGGAGCTGGGCAGCGTGGGAAGGTTCCCGGCGCGCAGCTGCGCGCAATGCGCGGCGTGCTGCGTCAGTTCGGTATTGCCGGGTTCGACCGCCAGCGCAAAACGCAGGTTGGAGAGCGTGTATTCGTGTGTGCAGCAGACCCGGGTGGTGCCGGGCAGCTGGGCCAGGCGGGTGAGTGAGTCCAGCATCTGCGCCGGCGTGCCCTCGAACAGCCGGCCGCAGCCCGCCGAGAACAGGGTGTCGCCGCAAAAGACCAGGGGCTGGCCGTCCACGTCGGGGCAGAAGTAGGCGATGTGGCCGGCCGTGTGGCCCGGCACCCGGATCACCGACCAGTCCAGACCCAGCGCACTCACGGTATCGGCCTCACCCACGCGCAGCAGGGGCTCGGGCATGGGTTCGTCCGCCGGGCCGATGACGCGCGCGCCGGTGGCCCGGCGCAAGGCCCCCACGCCACCGGTGTGGTCGGCGTGGTGATGGGTGATCAGGATGGTGTCGAGGTCGAGCCGTTGGTCGGCCAGCCAGGCCAGCACCCCATCGGATTCGCCCGGATCCACGACCAGCGCCCGCTGCCCGTCGTGCAACACCCAGATGTAGTTGTCGCTGAACGCGGGTAGGGGAAAAAGTGTCATGCGCGGAGCCCGATGTGAATGCGGGGTTGGCGTGTAGAGTACGCGGAAAAGCCGGGTTGGGGGTGCCGGACTTGCGCCAGCTCCGTCTTTTCATCTCACACCATGTATCCACCTATTATAAGTTTGACCGACTGGTTTCAGACCGCTCCCGGGCGTTACTTGCTGGACTGGGAGCAGCGGCAGTTCGACCTGGCCGTGAGCGATCTGTTTGGTTACAACGCGCTGCAGCTGGGACTGCCCGAGCTGCGTACCCTCGACGCGAACCGCATGCCGCACCGCTGGCTGGCCTTGCCCGAAGAGATGCTCGTTGCGCCGCTGGACGAGCGGCTGTTCACCGGGGAGGGTGGACGCACGGTGGACCCGGATGCACCGCAGTCCCCATCCGTGGACCGTGGCGACCGGGTCTCGACCTGGCCGGCCCCGGGCGAGTCGCCGCGGGTGGCGCTGGTGACCAACGCGGCCGCGCTGCCGTTTCCGCCGGCGAGTCTGGACCTGGTGGTGCTGCCGCACACGCTGGAGCTCAGCGCCGATCCCCACCACGTGTTGCGCGAGGTGGAGCGGGTGCTCGTGCCCGAGGGCCGGGTGGTGATTTCGGGCTTCAATCCGACCAGTCTCTGGGGCCTGCGCCAGGGGCGCGCCCGCCTGGCAGGGCGGCTGGGTTTGCATGGGCTGGGTTTGTCGAGCCTGTACCTGCCCGAGGCCGGTGAATTCATCGGTCCGCGCCGGTTGCGCGACTGGCTGCGGCTGCTGAGTTTTGAAGTAGAGTCGGAGCGCTTTGGCTGCTACCGGCCGGCGGTGAGGACCGAAAAGTGGCTCAACCACAGCGCCTGGATGGACCGGGCCGGCCCACGCTGGTGGCCGATCTTCGGAGCGGTCTATTTTCAGGTGGCGGTCAAGCGTGTGCAGGGTGTGCGCCTGCTCGGCCCGGCTTGGAAGCCGCGGCGGGCTGTGGCCGCGGCGCCCGTGTCGGTGGCCAACCGACATTGATGTGAAACACCCCCCGCGCCGCTTCGCGTCACCCCCCTCCAGGGGGGGCGGCACTGGCCGTCTGGCAATGCCAGCCCGGCGGTGCCCCTGGGGTGGCGCTGTTTTTGTTTTTCTGGAGACTCTGATTTGAATCACGTGGTGATCTACACCGATGGCGCCTGCAAAGGCAACCCGGGCCCGGGCGGCTGGGGCGTTTACCTCAAGGCCGGCGGCCACGAAAAAGAGCTCTGGGGTGGTGAGCGCGAAACCACCAACAACCGCATGGAACTCACGGCTGTGATCGAAGCGCTCGGTGCGCTCAAGCGCCCCTGCAAGGTGTCGCTCTACCTGGACAGCGAATACGTCCGCAAAGGCATCACCGAGTGGATCCATGGCTGGAAGACCAAGGGCTGGAAGACGGCGGCCAAACAGCCGGTCAAGAATGCCGACCTCTGGCAGAAGCTCGATGCCCTCGTGCACGGCGGGGTGCACCAGATCGAATGGCATTGGGTCAGAGGCCATGCGGGTGACCCCGGCAATGAAAAGGCCGATGCGCTGGCCAACCGGGGCGTGCCGGGCTGAGCCGCCGGGTCGCCGGCTGGCCGCGCGATTGAACTTATGCGTTCGTGGGTGTCTATGCACTGATACATTGCAAAATGTTGTGACACTTGGCGCCCCCTGCACCTGATCGAAACATGGCAAAAAAGACCCTTTATGTGGTGATCGCTGCGGCCGGCCTCGGGCTGGCCTCGGCGGGTGCCTGGTGGCTCCAGAACCGGACGCCCAACCCGGCGGCTGCAGCAGGTGGCAGCCCGGGGGGGAGCGCCGCTGCTTCCGCGGGACGACCGGCTGCCGGCACGCCCGGTGTCGAGGTGGTGCAGGTCAAGTCCCTCGCCTTGCGGGACGACGCCCAGGCGGTGGGCACCCTGCGCTCGCGCCAGAGCGTCACGCTGCGGCCCGAGGTCAGCGGCCGCATCTCGCAGATCGCCTTTGCCGATGGCGCCCGGGTCAGGCGTGGCCAGTTGCTGGTGCAACTGGACGACGTGTTGCAGAAGGCCGAACTCAGCCAGGCGCAGGCCCAGCTCTCCATCGCGCGTGCCAACCTCAAGCGCAACGAGGAACTGGTGGCGCAGGCCTTTGTGGCCCAGCGCGTGCTGGACGAAAGCCGCGCGGCGCTGCAGGTGGCCGAAGCGCAGGTGGCGCTGGCGCAGGCGCGCCTCTCGCGCATGCGCCTCACCGCACCGTTCGACGGCACCGTGGGGCTGCGCGTGGTTCACCTGGGCGACTACGTCAAGGACGGCGCGGACCTCGTGAACCTGGAAGACACCTCGCAGCTCACAGTGGACTTCCGTCTGCCCGAGCGCTTCCAGACCCGCATCGCCGCCGGCCAGCCGGTCGAGGTGGAACTGGACGCATTGCCCGGCAAACGCTTCAGCGCGAAGGTGCAGGCGGTCGATCCGCTGCTGGACGCCAATGGCCGTTCGATCGCCGTGCGCGCCGTGCTGCCGCCCGCGCCCGGGGGCGAGTTGCGCCCCGGCATGTTCGCGCGCGTGACCACCGTGTTCTCCACCAACGCCGCTGCGCTGGTGGTGCCCGAAGAAGCCATCGTGCCGCAGGCGGGCAAACAGTTTGTTTTCCGGTTGCTGAAAGAAGGCGAGGGCGACGGCGCCAAGCTGGTGTCGCGCCGCACCGAGGTGCAGCTCGGCGTGCGCCGGGGCGCCCAGGTGCAGATCACGCAGGGCGTGGCCGAGGGCGACACCGTGGTGGTGGCGGGCCAGCAGCGTTTGCAGAAAGACGGCACGGCCGTGCGTGTGGTGGAGATGAGCCGTCCCCCGGGTGGTCCGGTCCCCGGACCCCAGGGCGCACCCGCTGGCACCCCGCCGGCGAGTGGCGGCTGATCCCGCAGGAGGCGCACCATGCAACTGCCTGAAGTCGCGATCCGCCGGCCCGTTTTTGCCAGCGTGCTGTCGATGTTGATTCTGCTGATCGGGCTGGTGGCCTTCAGCGGGCTCACGGTGCGCGAGTACCCCAAGATCGACGAGCCCACCGTCACGGTCAGCACCACGTTCACCGGCGCTTCCAGCGAGGTGGTGGAGTCGCAGGTCAGCAAACCGCTGGAAGACTCCATCGCCGGCATCGAAGGCGTGGACGTGATCACCTCCATCAGCCGGCAGGAGCGCAGCCAGATCACGGTGCGCTTCAAGCTCGAACGCGATCCCGACTCGGCCGCCGCCGACGTGCGCGACAAGGTCAGCCGGGTGCGCCAGCGCCTGCCGCAGGGCATTGACGAGCCGGTGATCGCCAAGGTCGAGGCCGATGCGTTCCCGGTGATGTGGATCTCGCTGAACTCTGACACGCACAACGCGCTGCAGCTTTCCGACCTGGCCAACCGCATCGCCAAACCGGTGCTGCAGACGGCCACCGGCGCGGCCGAGGTGCGCATCTACGGCGAGCGCCGCTATTCGATGCGCATCTGGATCGACCCGGACCGCCTGGCCGCGTACAACCTGACGGTGCAGGACGTCGAAGACGCGCTGCGCCGCTCCAACCTCGAAGTGCCCGCCGGGCGCATCGAGAGCAGTCAGCGCGAGTTCAACGTCACCGCCGCCACCGACCTGCAGACACCCGAGCAGTTCCGCGAGGTCACGCTGCGCACGGTCAACGGCCAGTCGATCCGGCTGGGCGATGTGGCGCGTGTGGTGCAGGGCCCGCAGGACGAACGCAGTTCGGTGCGGCTGAACGGGCGCGACTCGGTGTCGCTGGGCGTGATCCGCCAGGCCACGGCCAATCCGCTGGAACTTGCGGCTGGTGTGCGCCAGTTGCTGGAGAAGGTCAAGACCGACCTGCCGCCGGGCATCAATGTCGAGATAGCCAACGACAACTCGGTCTTCATCGACCGCTCGATCAAGGCCGTCTACACCACCATCGCCGAGGCCGTGGTGCTGGTCGCGCTGGTCATCTTCGTCTTCCTGCGCACCATCCGTGCGTCCATCATCCCGCTGGTGACGATCCCGGTCAGCCTTATCGGCTCGTTTGCCCTCATGGGCCTGTTCGGCTTTTCCATCAACACGCTCACGCTGCTGGCGCTCGTTCTGGCCATCGGCCTGGTGGTGGACGATTCCATCGTGGTGCTGGAGAACATCTACCGGCACATCGAGGAAGGCATGAAGCCGTTTGAAGCGGCCATCAAAGGCGCGCGCGAGATCGGCTTTGCGGTGGTGGCCATGACGCTCACGCTCGCCGCCGTGTACGCGCCGCTGGCCTTCACGCCCGGGCGCACCGGGCGTCTGTTCGCCGAGTTCGCGCTCGCGCTGGCGGGTGCGGTGGTGGTGTCGGGCTTCGTGGCGCTCACGCTCTCGCCCATGATGAGCAGCAAGCTGCTGCGCCACAACCCCAACCCGGGCTGGTTCGACCGCGGCATGGAGCGTGTGCTCGTCGCCATCACCCGGGGCTACAGCCGCCTGCTGGCCGGGGCACTGCGCGTGCGCTGGCTGGTGGTGGGCGTGATGCTCGCGAGCGCTGCGGGCAGCTGGTGGCTGCTGCAGACCACCAAGCAGGAACTCGCACCGCTCGAAGACCGCGGCGTGATCCTGGTCAACGTCAACGGGCCCGACGGTGCCACGCTGGCCTATACCCGGCGTTACGCCGAGGCGGTCGAGCGCATCGGCGCGGACTATCCCGAGTTCGACCGCATCTTCAGCAACATCGGCAACCCCACGGTGGCGCAGGGCTCGGTGTTCCTGCGTGCCAAACCCTGGGAAGAACGCGAACGCAGCACGCAGGAGATCGCGCGCGAAATCGCGCCGCGCATCGGCGCGCTGCCCGGCATCAGCGGCTTCCCCATCACGCCACCCTCGCTGGGCCAGGGCTTCCGCGAGCGACCGATCAACTACGTCATCGTCACCAGCGACAGCTACCAGAACCTCTCGCAAACCGTGCGCCGCTTCCAGGACGAAATGGCCAAACACCCGGGCTTCGTGCAGGTGGACACCGACCTGCGCCTGAACAAGCCCGAGATCCGCATGGACGTGGACCGCGAGCGCGCAGCCGACATGGGTGTGAGCGTGGACGTCATCGCGCGCACGGTGGAAACCTTGCTGGGCGGGCGCGTGGTCACGCGCTACAAGCAGGGCGGCGAACAATACGACGTGGTGGTGCAGACCGACAGCGCGCAGCGCAGCGCGCCGGACGACATCGACAAGCTCTTTGTGCGCGGTCGCGGCGACGCCATGATTCCATTGGCCTCGCTGGTGAAACTGCGCGAGGTCGTGGTGCCACGCGAACTCAACCACTTTGGCCAAAGACGCAGCGCCTCCATCACCGCCAACCTCGCGCCCGAGCTGGCGCTGGGCGAGGCGCTGCAGATCATGAACGGGATCGCGGCCGAGGTGCTGCCGCCCGGCTACACCACCGACCTCAACGGCCAGAGTCGCGAGTTCCGCAGCTCATCGGGTTCGCTGGCCATCGTGTTCGCGCTCTCGCTGCTGTTCATCTACCTGGTGCTGGCGGCGCAGTTTGAGAGCTTTGTCGACCCGCTCATCATCATGCTCAGCGTGCCGCTGTCCATGGTGGGCGCGCTGCTCGCGCTCAAGCTCAGCGGAGGCACGCTCAACGTGTTCAGCCAGATCGGGCTCATCACGCTGGTGGGCCTGATCACCAAACACGGCATCCTGATCGTGGAGTTCGCCAACCAGCTGCGCGAGAAGGGCAAAGACAAACTCGAAGCGGTCAGGGAATCCGCCGCGCTGCGCCTGCGCCCCATCCTCATGACCACCGGTGCCATGGTGCTCGGCGCCATGCCACTGGCGCTGGCCACCGGGGCTGGTGCCGAGAGCCGTCAGCAGATCGGCTGGGTGATCGTGGGCGGCATGAGCCTGGGCACGCTGCTCACGCTGTTTGTGGTGCCCACCATGTACACGCTGCTGGCGCGTAAGCGGCATGGTTCGCGGGTGCTGCCGAAGGATGTGCCGGGCCACGGAGAACCCGAGTCCGAAGACATCCTGGTGGCGAAGTGATGGCCGATCCGGAGCCACCGATGGGCCTGGACTGCACCTTGCCGCAGGCCGGGCGCCTGCCCTATACCGACGCAAACTTCCGGGCGGCCAAGGTCTTCGTGTTCGGTAAGTGGTGTGAAGAAGCCGTCGGCCAGCCGGACAAGGTCCCGCTGGACCTCTCGGGCGCCTGCAAGTACGGCTCGCTCTTCATGCAGCGCGTTTTCGGCGGCGCCATCCGGGGGAACTATGAACACCAGTACAACTTCATCGACGGTCAACGGGTGGATCTGAGTCATGAAGCCCGGGACGTCGCCTGCATGCGCCACCCGTACCTGCACGATCCTGAGTACTTTCAGGTGCCCGAGCTGCAGGCCTCGCTGGCGAGTTGCCTGCCCCGCGCCCAGCGCTGGGCCGACGAGTTTCTGGCCCAGCAGTCCGCGGTGGTTGCGCGAGAGCCGATCGACCGGTAGGCGGAGCGCTCACCCTGCGCGCAGAGGTCGCGTGGCCCGGGCCTGATCCGCGGCCGGGCAGATGGCATCCAGCGCTCAGATCACGCCGTCGAACATCATCACGTCCACCTCGTCGCCCGCGGCCACGTTGCCTTGAGCGTGGTGCAGCACGATGAGGCCATTGGCCTCCACCATGGAGCGCAGCACGCCCGAGCCCTGGTTGCCGGTGGTGCACACCTGCAGCGAGCCGTCGGCGCCGCGGCTGACGACGCCGCGCTGGTACTCGGTGCGACCGGGTTTCTTGCGCAGCGCTTCGGCGCTGTGCGCCTTGAGCAGCACTGGCTCGCAGGCCTGGCAGCCCATCAAACGCTGCAGGGCAGGGCGCACGAAGGCGAGAAAGGTGACCATCACCGCCACCGGGTTGCCGGGCAGGCCGAAGAGGATGGCTGACTTGCTGTTTTCTGTGATCCTGCCCACGGCCATGGGCCGCCCGGGCCGCATGGCGATGCGCCAGAACGCCACGTCACCGAGCTGCTTCATCATGGCCTTGGTGTGGTCGGCCTCGCCCATGCTCACGCCGCCGCTGGTGATGATGGCGTCGGCCTCGCGCGCGGCCTGGCGGAAGGCGGCTTCTAGGGCTGCGGGTTCGTCCTTGATCACGCCCATGTCGATCACCTCGACGCCCATGCGCGTGAGCAGGCCGAAGACGGTGTAGCGGTTGCTGTCGTACACCGCGCCTTCGCGCAGCGGTTCGCCCAGGCTGAGGATTTCGTCGCCGGTGGAGAAGTAGGCCACCTTGACCCGTCGATACACCGCCACACCGGGCAAGCCGAGACTGGCGATCAGGCCGAGCGCAGCGGGGCCGAGTGTCTGGCCGCGGCGCAGCGCGGGCTGGCCGGCCATGAGGTCTTCGCCGAGCAGGCGGCGGTTGTCGCCGGCGCTCACCACGCCGGGCGGGACGTCCACGCGGTCATCCTGCGCCTTCACAAACTCCAGCGGCACCACGGTGTCCAGCTCGGGCGGCATGATCGCGCCGGTCATGATCTTCAGGCATTCACCCGCCGCCACCGTGCCCTGCCAGGCCTTGCCGGCGAAGGCGGTGCCGACCACGCGCAGCGACAGCGGCTGCCCCGGCTGGAGCTGCGAGCTGTGAAATCCAAAACCGTCCATGGCCGAGTTGTCGTGCGGTGGCACGCTGATGGGCGAGATCACGTCCTGTGCGAGCACGCGGCCGAGCGCCTCGAACACGCCCGCTGTTTCGGTGGCTGTGACGGCATCGACCAGATGGGCCAGGAACTGGTTGACGCGCTCGGCGCTCAGCGCCTGCGGGTCGTAGCCCTGCAGCTCGGCTGCGATCTGTTCTATCGTTTTCATCGATCAGGGTTCAGCTGTTTTCCAGCACGTGCAGTTCGGCGAGGGTGTTGGCGTTGCAGAAGGCGCGGGGATCGTCGCCCGGCTGGTCAAAGGTCACCACCACGGTGCGGTGCTGGTCGGTCCAGCGGTCGATCTTGCGGCCGCCCGCCTGGGTGAAGGCGACGAGGCTCTCCAGCAGGTTCACCCGCATCAGGCAGAAGACCGGCTGGGTGCGGACCTGGCCATCGGCTTCGCGGGCAGCGGCCATGGCGATCTCGGTCGAGCCGTCTTCAAAGGCCTGCGCCAGCCGCTGCGCGAGGTCGAGCGGGAACAGCGGCGTGTCGCAGGGGGCCGTCAGCAGATAGGGCGTTTCACAGCGTTCCAGCCCGGTCATGAAACCCGCCAGCGGCCCGGCGTAATCGGACAGCGTGTCGGGCCAGACCGGCGCACCAAAGGCCTCGTAGGCCGAGAGGTTGCGGTTGGCGTTGATCATCAGGTCGCCGATCAAGCCACCGGCCTGCATCTGCAGCCGCATCACGGTGTGCAGCGCCAGCGGCGTTCCGTTGAAGTTCTGCAGGCCCTTGTCGACGCCGCCCATGCGGGAGCCTCGGCCTCCGGCGAGTACGAGGGCGGTGATTTGTCCAGGTTGTATGGGATTCATGGCGGAACGCGGTCAGGTTTTCTGAGGTGCAGCGAGTGAGGTGTTTTTAACCGGGGGAACCGCCGGGCGACTTTGCCGGACGGCCAATGCCGCCCCTTTGAGGGGGTGACGCGAAGCGGCGCGGGCGTGTGCCTGTTCAGCCTCCGATGTAGCTCATCTCCACCCGCCGGCCACCGCCCGACTCGTCGGGCGGGAGGCTGGCGCGCAGCTGGGAGTACCGGTCGCTGCGACCCTGCCAGATGGCCGCGATCGCGCTGGCGAGTTGTTCGTCAGACGCACCACCCCGCACCAGCGGCTTGAGGTCGTGGCCCTGGTTGGCGAACAGGCACAGGTAAAGCTTGCCTTCGGTGGACAGGCGGGCGCGGTTGCAGTCGCTGCAAAAGGCCTGCGTGACGCTGCTGATCACGCCGATTTCACCCGCTTGCACATCGTGCTGGCCGTTCGCATCGGCATAGCCCCAACGCTCGGCGGTTTCACCCGGCGCCGAAGGGTCCAGCTGCACCAGCGGCAGCTCGCGGTGGATCATCTGCACCACCTCGGCGCTTGGCATCACTTCGTCCATGCGCCAGCCGTTGGTGGCGCCGACGTCCATGAATTCGATGAAGCGCAGCACGATGCCGGTGCCTTTGAAATGGCGCGCCATGGGCAGGATTTGATGCTCGTTGGTGCCGCGCTTGACCACCATGTTGACCTTGATCGGGCCCAGGCCCGCGGCCTGCGCGGCTTCGATGCCACGCAGCACGTCGGCCACCGGGAAATCGACGTCGTTCATGGCGCGGAAGACGGTGTCGTCCAGACCGTCCAGGCTGACCGTGACGCGCTGCAGCCCGGCGTCTTTGAGGGCCTGCGCCTTGCGTTCCAGCAGCGATCCGTTGGTGGTGAGCGTGATGTCCAGCGGCCGGCCTTCGGTCGTGCGCAGTGCAGCGAGCTGGCCGATGAGGATTTCGAGGTTCTTGCGCAGCAGAGGCTCACCGCCGGTGAGGCGGATCTTCTGCACGCCGTGGGCCACAAACTGGCGCGCCACGCGCGTGATCTCTTCAAAACTCAGCAGCGCACTGTGCGGCAGGTAGGGGTAGTCCTTGTCGAAGACTTCCTTGGGCATGCAGTAGCTGCAGCGGAAGTTGCAGCGGTCGGTGACGCTGATGCGCAGGTCGCGCAGCGGCCGGCCCAGGGTATCGCCGAGCAGGCCCGTGGCGGGAATGGCCGTTGACGGGACCGCCGCAGACAATGTGGACATGCGGTGATCGACCAGGGGAATGACGCGTTCGGACATGCTCCGATTATGGTGGACGCTGCGCGGGCGCTGGCACACAGACCCTGGCGAATCGGGGTTAAACCCCAAGGGGCAGGGCGCTCAGGCGACGCCGACCCGGGTGTACAGGCGGCTGTTGTCGCGCAGCCAGTTTTGTGAAAGGTCGCTGCTTTGTTGACTGGGGTGAAAATCGGGCCGGAAATATGCCCGCCAGGGTGTGAAGCTCCGGCGCAGCAGACCCTCGCGGCCGAGCATGTGGCGCGCCGCGCTGTGCCAGGTGCTCCAGCGCCAGAGCGTGCCGTCGCGCCGCAGGTTGTTGGCGGTCTGGCGCAGCGTGTCGGTGAGGAAAATGAGGGTGATGCGCCGCATCCATTTCACCCGCCAGGCGTGGCTGCCCCCCAGGGCCTGGTAGAGGTCGAACGCGGTGCATTTGTGTTCGGCCTCTTCGGCGCTGTGCCAGAGCCACAGGGCCTTGAGGCGGGGCTCGCAGCCGTCCAGCAGGTGGTGGTGAGACAACATCCATTCGGCGAACAGGGCGGTGAAGTGTTCATTGGCCGCGGTGATGGCGAGGCCGTGGCGCGGGTCGGTCCCTTCGACCAGCCGCAGGCGCTCGCGGGCGCGCGGTTCCCAGTCGTTGACCAGGCCGTGGCGTTCGATCTGCGCGTTGAAGAGCGCGTGGATGCGGCGGTGGGTCGCTTCCTGGCCAATGAAGCCTTTGACCTCGTCTTGGTAGTGGTCGCGCTGCTCCGGTTCCAGCGCTTGCAGACCGTTGCGCACCGAATCAATGAAGAACTGTTCGCCCACCGGGAAGCTCATCGACAAGGCGTTGAACCAGGCGGTCAGGAACGCGTCGCCGGCGCACCAGTGGCGGGCGACCGGTTGCTCCAGATCGATCAGCAGGCGGCGGACAATCAGTTCGGTCATGAGCGGTCTTCGGGTAGCGGTACCTTGTGGTACCAATGGTGGCCATGCTGCCTGCCTGAGGGCGCACTGTCAAGCGGGGTTCCGCGGTGAACAGGGCTGGGCGTTGTCAGCCGGCGGACAAGCGGCTGGCCTAAGATGCCGCGCATGAAAGCCCCATCCATGGTCACCAGCGACACCACCAGCGAGCGGCACGAACACCGTTCGCGCTTACTGCAAGCGATGGCAGGGGTGTCGGCCAGCAAGGGGGTTGCCGCAGCCACCATTGCCGACATCGTGCGCGAAGCGGGGGTTTCCAAGCGCACGTTCTACGAACATTTTGACTGCAAGGAAGCCTGCTTTCTGGCGCTGTACCGGCTGACCAGTGCATCGGCACTGCGCACGTTGCGCGAGGCGGTGCAGCCCGATCGCCCCTGGCAAACCCAGGTGGAGCATGCGCTGGACGCCTATTTTGCGCATCTGGCGGCGGGGCCGGGGTTGGTCGGGACGCTGTTTGTTGAAATCCATCACCTGGGATCCGAAGGACTCCGGGTGCGTCGCGAAGTGATGGCGCAGTTTGCCGACTTTGTGCTGGAAACGGTCAACGGTGGGCCCGGTTCTGGCGGGGTGCCCTTGAGTCAGGTGCTGACGCCCACCATGGCGCTCGCCGCGGTGGGCGGCATCAATGAGCTCGTGATGCTGGCCATCGAGCGCGGGGAGGTCGACCGCCTTCAGGAACTGACACCCAGCGCCAGCGCGGTGGTGCGCCTGCTCACCCGGGCTGACGCTGCGTAGCTGTTGTTGGGGCAGGCAAGGTCCCGAAAACAACAAGGCCCGCTTCGGCGGGCCTTGTTGTGGGTGATCCAACCCGCGGGTCAGGCGGCCATCGGCAGCAGTGGCACGATCAGCAGGGCCACGATGTTGATGATCTTGATCAGCGGGTTCACGGCCGGGCCAGCGGTGTCCTTGTAGGGGTCGCCCACGGTGTCACCGGTCACGGCCGCCTTGTGGGCTTCGCTGCCCTTGCCGCCGTGGTGGCCGTCTTCGATGTATTTCTTGGCGTTGTCCCAGGCACCACCGCCGGTGCACATGGAGATGGCCACGAACAGGCCGGTCACGATGGTGCCCATGAGCAGACCACCCAGGGCCTGGGGACCGAGGAACACGCCCACCAGAATCGGCGCCACCACCGGCAGCAGCGAGGGAATCACCATTTCCTTGATGGCCGCGGTGGTCAGCATGTCGACCGCGCGGCCGTACTCGGGTTTGGCCGTGCCTTCCATGATGCCGGGGATCTCCTTGAACTGGCGGCGCACCTCGACCACCACCGCACCGGCGGCGCGGCCCACCGCCTCCATCGCCATGGCGCCGAAGAGGTAGGGGATCATGCCGCCGATGAACAGGCCGACGATGACCATCGGGTTGCTCAGGTCGAAGCTGATCTGGTGGCCGTAGGTTTCCAGCTTGTGGGTGTAGTCGGCAAACAGCACCAAGGCCGCCAGACCGGCCGAACCGATGGCGTAGCCCTTGGTCACGGCCTTGGTGGTGTTGCCCACCGCGTCGAGCGGGTCGGTCACGTCGCGCACGCTGCTGGGCAGCTCGGCCATTTCGGCGATGCCACCGGCGTTGTCGGTGATGGGGCCGTAGGCGTCGAGTGCGACCACGATGCCGGCCATGCTCAGCATGGAGGTCGCGGCGATGGCGATGCCGTACAGACCGGCCAGCGTGTAGGCCGCGATGATGGCGATACAGACACAGAGCACCGGCCAGGCGGTGGAGCGCATGGACACACCCAGACCCGCAATGATGTTGGTGCCGTGGCCGGTGGTGGAGGCCTGGGCGATGTGTTTGACCGGTGAATACTGGGTGCCGGTGTAGAACTCGGTGATCCAGACCAGGGCAGCGGTCAGGATCAGGCCCACGGCGCAGGCGCCCCACAGGCGCAGCTGGCTGCCACTGGCGCTGATCGAATCGTCAGGCATGATCCAGGCGGTCACGAAGTAGAAGGCGATCAGCGACAGCACGCCGGCAATCGCCAGGCCCTTGTACAGCGCGGGCATCACGTTTTTCATGCCCGGGCTGGCCTTCACGAAGAAGCAGCCGATGATGGACGCGATGATCGACACGCCACCGAGCACCAGGGGGTAGAGCACCGCCTGCATCGGAGCCACCGTCACCATCAGGGCGCCCAGCACCATGGTGGCAATCAGCGTCACCGCATAGGTCTCGAACAGGTCGGCGGCCATGCCGGCGCAGTCGCCGACGTTGTCGCCCACGTTGTCGGCGATCACCGCCGGGTTGCGCGGGTCGTCTTCGGGGATGCCGGCTTCGACCTTGCCCACCAGATCGGCGCCGACGTCAGCGCCTTTGGTGAAGATGCCGCCGCCCAGACGGGCGAAGATGGAAATGAGCGAGGAGCCGAAGGCAAAGCCGATCAGCGGGTTGAGCAGGGTGGCCAGGTTCTTGTCGGGCGTCAGGTTGCCGTTGCCGACCAGGAACCAGAAGAAGCCGGCCACGCCCAGCAGGCCCAGGCCGACCACCAGCATGCCGGTGATGGCACCGCCGCGGAAGGCCACGTCCAGCGCCGGGCCAATGCCCCGGGTTGCGGCCTGTGCCGTGCGCACGTTGGCCTTCACCGAGACGTTCATGCCGATGAAGCCGCAGGCGCCCGAAAGCACCGCGCCGAGCACGAAGCCGATGGCGGTCGTGCTGTCGAGGAAGACACCGATGAGGATGGCCAGCACCACGCCCACGATGGCAATGGTCTTGTACTGTCGGGCGAGGTAGGCGGCAGCGCCGGTCTGGATGGCCCCGGCGATTTCCTGCATGCGGGCGTTGCCCGCGTCCTGAGAAAGAATCCAGCTTCGGGACCAGAAACCGTATGCCACGGCCACGAGTCCACACACCAGCGCAAAGATCAGCGCAGATTGTCCAACCATAGATTACTCCTGCTCATTCGTTTTGACTTGGAGGGGGCAACGCTTTGAGGGTGGCCCCCGCTGCGTTGCTTCCTCGTGTCCTTGTGCTACAGGTGGTGCAGCACGGCAGGGCGATTGGCCAACGGCTGGAATTTAGCGGGAATTGCTTCATTTGGGAAATGATATGGATCAGGAAGTAAGGCTGGGATCAGTAAAATCAGGGTAAATCCTGCCCATGCGCGCACCGTTTGCGCCCATCCGTTCGGGTTCCGTGCGCCATGCCTGTGCACACGTGGCCGCTTCCGATTCATCAACTCTCAGAAAACCCCATGTCTCTCGACAACGTCACCCCTGGCAAGAATGTTCCCGAGTCGTTCAACGTGATCATCGAGATCCCGATGAACGCCGACCCGATCAAGTACGAAGTGGACAAGGAAACCGGCGCGATCTTCGTGGACCGTTTCATGAGCACCGCGATGCACTACCCGACCAACTACGGTTATGTGCCCAAGACCCTGTCGGGCGACGGCGACCCGGTGGACGTGCTGGTGATCACGCCCGTGCCGCTGATCCCCGGTGTGGTGGTGCCCTGCCGTGCCATCGGCATCCTGAAGATGACCGACGAAGCCGGCGAAGACGGCAAGGTGCTGGCCGTGCCGACCGACAAGATCCTGTCGCTCTACAGCCGCTGGCAAAAGCCGGACGATCTGAACCCGATGCGCCTGAAGGCCATCGAGCATTTCTTCGAACACTACAAAGACCTGGAACCGGGCAAGTGGGTCAAGGTGCAGGGCTGGGAAGACAAGGCATCCGCCCACAAGGAAATCCTGGACGGTATCGCGGCTTACAACGCCAAGGCGGCCTGATCACTGTTGAAGACCCCGCCGTGGGGCGGCGTCTCAGAACAAAAAGCCTGCCAGATCACTCTGGCAGGCTTTTTTTCTGGTGTTCCTGGCAGTGGGATCAGGACTGCGCCGCGTCAATGTCGCCGCGGTATTCGATCTTGCCGCGCACGCGG
Organism: Burkholderiales bacterium GWF1_66_17; assembly: GCA_001770705.1. GTDB lineage: Bacteria > Pseudomonadota > Gammaproteobacteria > Burkholderiales > Burkholderiaceae_C > Hydrogenophaga. The sequence continues at coordinate 77,288 of MERT01000025.1, forward strand.
GCACGCGGGTGCATGTCGATCATTTCGTCGTAGCTGGCGTCGCCGATCAGCGTGGCCGAGCCGGTGATCTCCAGCGCCTTGCGTGCGATCACGGTGCCAATGACCTTGCCTTCGATGAACACGTAGTCCGCTTCCAGGCGGGTGTTTTCGATCACGCCCGTGGCGCCCACATGCAGCGTGCCGCCGGTCTCAAAGGTGATGTTGCCCTTGAGCTGGCCATCGACCTTGATGCCCTGGTCGCGCGTGGTGTGGAAGTTGCCGTCGAACACGGCGCCTTCGGCGATCAGGCTGGTGATGGCGGTGAGGCGTTCGGCCGGGACGAGGCGGGTGGAAGCGGGATTGTTGTTCATGGGGTCAGGGCTCCTTGCTGTGCAACCAGTTTTCGGGTTTCAGATGCGGTTGGATCGGGGTGAATGTGTCGGACGCAGTGGACACGGTGGTGGTGAGCTTGTCGCTGTCGCTGACTGTGGTCGCCCAGCGCGATTCGAGCCGCAGGGCCAGGGGCACGGGCAATTCTTCGCCCTCCGGGCTGTAGCTGACCACCTCTACTGGCTCGGCCGATGAAGGCGGCGGCAATGTGGCAGGTTCGGGCCCAGCCTTGTGCGTTGGTGGGGCGGCCGGTGCGGGGCTGGCGGCGGGTTTCTGGATGCGGGTCAGTTGGTCCAGCGGGTTGCCCATGCCCGGCAACACCCCCAGCCAGAGCCAGGCGCCCAGGCCGAAGACCAGCAGGGCCGGCAACAGGTAACGCCCGGTCACCCAGACCAGCCAGCGCAACCACACGCGCCGGCGCGCGACCCAGCGATCGCGCCGCCAGCTCGCCTGCAGCACCGCGCGGCGCAAGGCTTCGGCGTCCGGCACGGGCGCGGTTTGCGGAATCAGGAAGGTTTGTGGAGGTTGGCGCCACAGCATGGAAAACCGTCAGGCCCCCGGCTTCTGGATCGCCACACGCTCCAGCGTGGCATTGAGGTCGGCGCCGTTGACCTGGATGCGCCCATAGCGCACCAGCCCGTGCACGCTGGCGGTGTCGTGCAGGGCCACTTCACCCTGGCCGGAATCCAGGATGCCATCGGTGTGGCCCATGACCGAGATTTTCTGTGCGGTGATGTCGCCTTTGACGCGACCGGTTTCGGTCACGACGACCGCCACCGTGGCGTCGGGGGCCTGCGTCAGGTTGCCTTCCACCAGACCGGCCACGCTGCAGGGGCCGCGCAGCAGGGCGTTGCCCACAAAGTGCATGCCCTCGGCCACCATGCTGCGCGCCGGGTTCGTTTCAAGGGCTTCGCCAGCCACACCCGACAGGGGCGTGGGCTGCAGCAAGGGCAGGTGGCTGGGCTGGCTCGGTGGCATGGCGTTGCCGACGGCCACTTCCAGCGTCTGACCACTGTCCACCGGGCCGTTGCCAGGCTCGTAGTAATCCTGGCTGGCATCGGGTGCCTGTTGGTTGTCGTTCATGTGATTGTTTTCCATGTCTTGTTCCAGATGGCGGTCGGGGTTCTGATAACGATGGGCTTTCAGGGGCGGCATGGTGGCGGACTCGGGCAGTTCAACGGGGGTCGGTGTGCACATCGTGCAGCACCGGCAGGTTGTCGCCGAGTTTGAGCGTCTTGAACGGCCCCTGCAAGTCAGCACCCTCATAGAGCTGCAGGCGTCTGGCCAGCAGCGTGCCCGTGGACACGGCGGTCTTGGACACATAGGCCATGCCGGTGCATTCCAGGCTGGTGTCTTGTGGGCTGGCACCAGTGTCACCGAGTTGCCCGAACAGGTAGAGATCTCCGAGCACCTTCACACGTCCACGTATCACGCCCCCGGTCCAGACGATCAGCCGGCCATTGATCCGGATATGACCGGAGATCTCGCCCTGCACCAGCAGGCCACCTTCGAACTGGAGCTCGCCGCTGAGCCGGCTGCCCGCCGCCACGCGACTGACCACGTTCATCGCGATGGGATCGAGCGTGAGGGTGTCCTGCGGGGTCTTCAGCTCCATTGAGTGATCCCCCAGACAACGAGTGAACCCGCCAACGAAAGCAGGCCCAGGACTCCGATCCACAAGGCGTGGCGTTCCAGCAGGCGCCGCAGCCGGCCGGGCCGCTGACGGGATTGACCCACCGGATCGCAGGCATGGCTGAGCACGATCCACTCCTGCCAGACGCGGGTCAGGCGGTTATCACCGGTGGTCGGGTTGATTTCAAGGCCCTGGCTCTCAGCAGAACCCGGCTGGATGCGACGGCCGAGCAGGACCGTGAAGGGCGCGCCCACAATGGTCTGGGTGAAAAAGGCGTCGGCTTCGTCCATGCGGGGTGAGTGTAACAAGTGTGTAACTAAATACTACAAAAGACAGCGCCCAAGTGGTGCTTCGGTGCGAAGCACGTCCTGGTTCTCGGTCTCTCAGGCGCCTTCATTCTCTATTGTGGGGTACGGGTGCGTCCGGTGATGCGGCTGTTACCTTGAGCGGGCTGCGCTGGGACAGGTGCTCGAGGTACTGTCCGATGCCATCACCCTCGCGCTGCAGAAAACGCTCCACCGCATCGGCGAAGGCGGGGTGGGCCAGCCAGTGCGCGCTGGTGGTGCGAACCGGCAGCAGGGCGCGCGCCATCTTGTGTTCGCCCTGGGCGCCGCCCTCGAAGCGCTGGAAACCGTGTTCGATGCACCAGGCCAGGGGCTGGTAGTAGCAGGCCTCGAAGTGCAGGCAGTCGACCCGCTCCAGGGCGCCCCAATAGCGGCCATAGGCGACGCCGTGTTCGGCATCGATGCCGATCAGGCTGGCGGCCACCGGCCGGCCCTCGCGTTCGGCCACGAACAACAGCCAGTTCTCGGGCACCGAGTGGGCCAGGCGGTGGAAAAAATCGCGGTTCAGGTAGGGCGCATTGCCGTGTTCGAGGTAGGTGCGCTCGTAGCAGCGGTAGAAGAAGTCCCAGTCGTTCGAGCTGATGTCGACGCCTCGGGACCAGCGGAAGTTCACACCGGCCTCGGCCACCTTGCGCCGCTCCTGCCGGATCTTCTTGCGCTTCTCCTGCTGCAAGCTGGCCAGGAAGTGGTCGAAGTCGGACACCCCCCTGTTCTGCCAATGAAACTGCACTGTGTGGCGCAACATCATCCCTGCCTGTTCGCAGGCCGCCACGTCCTGTGGCTGTGCGAACAGCAGGTGCAGTGACGACAGGCCTTCATCGCGCGCGTGTTGCAGCAGCGCTTGCACGAGCGCTGCACGCGCAGCGGGGTCGCGCGCCAGCAGCCGGGCGCCGGGCACCGGTGTGAACGGTACCGCCACCAGTGCCTTGGGGTAGTACGGCAGGCCGTGCTGCTCGTAGGCGTTGGCCCACGCCCAGTCGAACACGTATTCGCCGTAGGAATGCTGCTTCAGGTACATCGGACAGGCGGCGTGCAGCGTGTCGCCCACCCACAGCGTGACGAACCGGGCTTGCCAACCTGTTGCTGGGGTGGCGCAGCCGCTGGTCTGCAGCGCTGCGAGGTAGTCGTGGCGCATGAACGGACTGGGGTCTGGCTCCAGGGCCAGCAGGGCGTCCCACTCAGACGCCGTTACGTCCAGCGGCGAGTTCAGGACCCGGGTGACATAATCAAATTTCGCCATGTCAGCGACCTGCAGAGCCTTGTCTGCAGGGCCGTGAAGTCCTCACCGCCCGGCGCCGGGGGCTTCTGTCCAATACCCCGTTTCCCGCAAGTTTTTCCGATTCCATGACGCTCAAAATCTGTGTGGCCCAGTTGAATTTTGTGGTGGGTGACATGGCGGGCAATGCCCGAAAGATCATCGATGCCGCTCGCGATGCCCATGCCCGCGGCATCGGCCTGCTGCTCACGCCCGAACTGGCCTTGTGTGGCTATGCGGCCGAAGACCTTTTTCTGCGGCCCGCGTTCATCGACGCCTGCGATGATGCCCTGAAAACCGTGGCCGGGGAGACCGCAGCGCTCAAAGGCCTGCACATCGTGGTGGGGCATCCGATGCGCGTGCCGAGCCTCGCGGGCGAGGAGCGCCGCGAGCGCAGTGTTTCGGTGGCGGGCCTGTACAACGCCGCCAGCGTGCTGTGTGACGGCCAGGTGGTGCACCGCTACGCCAAACGCGAACTGCCCAACTACCAGGTGTTTGACGAACGCCGCTATTTTGTGCCCGGCAATGGGGTGGGCGTGTTCGATGTGACGGATGCGGAGGGCGATCGCGTGCGCGTGGGACTGCTGATCTGCGAAGACGCCTGGTTCGATGCACCGGCCGCCGATGCCCGCGCCGCGGGCGCTGAACTGCTGGCGGTGATCAACGCATCGCCGTTCCACACCGGCAAAGGCAATGAACGCGAAGGCACCATGCGCCAGCGTGTGGCGGCCACGGGTGTGCCGCTGGTGTATGCGCACCTGGTGGGCGGGCAGGACGAGATCGTGTTCGAGGGCCGGAGTTTTGTGCTGGCGGCTGATGGCAGCCTGGCGGGTCGCGCCATCAGTTTCGAAGAGGCATTGTTCGACATCGTCTTCAGTCGCGAACCGGCGGGCTGGCGCATCGAGGCCATCACCGACCGGGCGCACAGCCTGGAGGCCGATCTCTGGCACGCGCTGGTGCTCGGCGTGCGCGACTACCTGGGCAAGAACGGCTTTCCCGGTGCCATCCTGGGTCTCTCGGGGGGCATCGACTCAGCGCTGGTGCTGGCCATCGCGGTGGATTCATTGGGCAAGGACCGCGTGCGCACCGTCATGATGCCCTCGCCGTACACCGCCGACATTTCCTGGATCGACGCGCGCGACATGGCCGAACGCCTGGGTGTGCGCCATGACGAAATCGCCATCGCGCCCGAGTTCGAAGCTTTCAAAGCCTCGCTCGCACCGCTGTTCGAGGGCCGCCCCGAGGACACGACCGAAGAAAACCTGCAGGCGCGCATCCGCGGCACGCTGCTCATGGCCATGTCCAACAAGTTCGGCAGCATCGTGCTGACCACCGGGAACAAGAGCGAAATGGCGACCGGTTACTGCACGCTCTACGGTGACATGGCGGGTGGCTTTGCGGTGATCAAGGACGTGGCCAAGACCATGGTGTTCCGCCTGGCGCGCTGGCGCAATGAGCACGACCCGTATGGCACCGGGGCCAACCCGATTCCCGAGCGCATCATCACCCGCCCGCCCAGCGCCGAACTGCGGGCCGACCAGAAGGACCAGGACAGCCTGCCCGAATACGATGTGCTCGACACCATCATCGAGCGCTACATGGAGAACGACCAGAGCCCGGCCAGCATCGTGGCCGATGGCTTTGCCAAGGCCGATGTCGACAAGGTGGTGCGGCTGATCCGCATCAACGAGTACAAGCGTCGCCAGGCGCCGGTGGGGATCCGCGTGACCCACCGAAGCTTTGGCAAGGACTGGCGATACCCGATCACCAGCAAGTACCACGCTTGATGCGCGGGTTTGTCCTTGCCACCCTGTGTGCGTGCAGGCCTTGGGCATAATCAAAAGCCATCGATACCCGACCCGCATTGGAGACCCCCATGAAGCAGATCACCGCCGTCATCAAACCGTTCAAGCTCGAAGAAGTGCGCGAAGCCCTGGCCGAGCAGGGCGTGACCGGCCTGACCGTGACCGAGGTGAAGGGTTTTGGCCGCCAGAAAGGCCACACCGAGCTCTACCGTGGCGCCGAATACGTGGTGGATTTCCTGCCCAAAGTGAAGCTGGAAGTGGTGGTCAAAACGGACGACGTGGAGCGCTGTGTGGACGCCATCGTGCGCGCCGCCCGCACCGGCAAGATCGGGGACGGCAAGATTTTTGTGACGACGGTGGAGCGTGTCGTGCGCATCCGCACCGGCGAAGAGGACGAAACCGCCGTCTGACGGTGCGCCCCTTGCGCGACGAAGGGTTCAGATCGCTTCGAGCTGCGCGGCCGGCGCCAGGCCGGCGTCCTGCACCAGGCCCGGCAGCAGACGCTGCAGGTCCGTGTCCATGCGGATCAGGTCCATCTGCCAGGGGCCCATGAACTGCTGCTCGACGGTGCTGTGCAGGAACTGCATCAGGCCGTCGTAGTAGCCAGCCACATTGAGCAGTCCCACGGGCTTGTCGTGGTAGCCGAGCTGGCGCCAGGTCCAGACCTCGAAGAATTCCTCGAACGTTCCGATGCCGCCGGGCAGGGCCAGAAAGGCGTCGGCGTGTTCGGCCATCAGGCGCTTGCGCTCGTGCATGGTCTCCACCACATGGAGCTCGGTGCAGGCGTGGTTCGCCCACTCCTTGTCAACCAGCGCCTTCGGGATGACGCCGACGACACGCCCGCCCGCATCCAGCGTGGCCTGTGCGACGGTGCCCATGAGCCCGTTGCAGCCCCCGCCGTAGACCAGTTGTCCGCCATGGCGGCCGATCCACTCGCCCACTGCCCGTGCCGCTTCGGTGAATTTGGGTTGGCTGCCGGGGCGGGACCCGCAGTACACGCAGAGGGAGAAATGGGGATCGCTCATCGAAGGAGTTCCGTTTGAAGAAGCTCAGGCCAAGGCGGTCCAGAGCGCTGCGCTCCAGACGCCGGTGCACACCAGCAGGCTCAGCAGCACAGCGGCGCTGCCCATGTCTTTGGCGCGTTTGGACAGATCGTGCCATTCCGGACCGATGCGGTCGATGGCGGTTTCGATCCCGGTGTTGAGCAGTTCCACCACCATCACCAGGACCACCGAGCCGGCCAGCAAGGTGACCTCGACCCAGTTGCGGCCCAGCCAGAAGGACAGCGGAACGAGCACCATGGCCGCGAGGGCCTCCTGGCGGAAGGCCGTTTCGTGCCAGCCTGCACGCAGACCCGCCATGGAATAGCCGAAGGCGTGCCACATGCGGGCCAGGCCGGTGCGCTGTTTCTGTGCGTTGGTGGGTTCGCGGTGTGTTGTGTCGGTCATGTTTCAGGTGTATCCGCTGAGCAGTGGCTTCCGCGATGCCTCAGGCGGCTTTCTTTTGGACCTTGACGGGCTGAGGCGGTTTGAAATGAACCAGGCGTGTGCCCGCCAGCGCGTCGTGCAGGAACTGCCGCTGGGGATGGAAGCGCGAGAGCACGGCCCAGATGGCCACCCAGCCGATCACGATCACCGTCAGTTCGCCACCGGGCAGACTGAACGCGCCACCCACGGCCAGCGGTGGCAGGAACCACAGCCAGGACAGCACGTAGCGTCCCAGCGCGCGTGCTTGCGTGATCGGTCGGCCTTGCCGGTCCACCACGCGGATGTTCCAGGTTTTCATGGCCAGCGTCTGCCCCTTGGCCCAGAACCAGGTGAAGTAGATGCCGAATACCACGAACAGAAAGGCCTGCTGCATGTGGCGGTTGTCCAGCGCGTGCCGGGTCTGTGTCAGCGTGGAAAACAGATAGCCCGCGATGAACACCACGCCGAACATCAGCATGCCCTCGTAGAGCCAGCAGGCCATGCGGCGCGCGATCGGTGGGGCGGTGAGGGCGTCTGCGGTGGGCGCGAAAGAGGCAGCTTCGGTCATTTTTTGTGATCAGGACGGGCTCTGGATTGTCGCATTGCGGCCCATGCCAACCGGTTTTGTTCCCAAGCTCAAGTCGCCGGCTGGCGCAAGGGCGTGTTGCAGTGCGATAATGTCAGGCTGCAATTCAAAAAGGCAAACGGGTCAAGGTCCGGCGGGGTATGTGTCCGCTCATGTCCATTGGCCTCAAGTCCTGACACCGCTTCACAAGAGTGGGTGGAGGGGCACCCAAGGTATTTCGTCAGAGAAATTCTCGAAAGGTTCATCATGGAAATCAACAAGGCCGAACTGGCCTCCGCTGCCGCTGCCCACGGCGCAGCCACCCAAGAACTCCGCGGCGCAGAGATCCTCGTCAAGGCCCTTCAGGCCGAAGGCGTGAAGTACATCTGGGGCTACCCCGGCGGTGCTGTGCTGCACATCTACGACGCGTTCTACAAGCAGGACACCATCCAGCACGTGCTGGTGCGGCATGAGCAGGCCGCTGTGCACGCCGCCGATGGCTATGCCCGCGCCACGGGCGATGTGGGCGTCTCCCTGGTCACCTCGGGCCCTGGCCTGACCAATGCCGTGACCGGCATCGCCACCGCCTACATGGACAGCATCCCGATGGTGATCATCGCTGGCCAGGTGCCCACGGCCGCGATCGGCCTGGACGCCTTCCAGGAGTGCGACACCGTCGGCATCACGCGACCCATCGTCAAGCACAACTTCCTGGTGAAGGACGTGCGCGATCTGGCCATGGTGATGAAGAAGGCCTTCCACATCGCGCGCACCGGCCGTCCCGGTCCCGTGGTGGTGGACATCCCGAAAGACGTGTCATTCAACAAGACTGCCTTCGCCGGCTACCCCGAGTCGGTCGAGATGCGTTCGTACAACCCGGTGCGCAAGGGCCACGGCGGCCAGATCCGCAAGGCCCTGCAACTGCTCCTGACGGCGAAGCGTCCCTACATCTACACCGGTGGCGGCGTGCTGCTGGGCAATGCGGTGCAGGAACTGCGCACGCTGGTGGACTTGCTGGGCTATCCCGTCACCAACACGCTGATGGGCCTGGGTGCCTATCCCGCCTCCGACCGCAAGTTCCTTGGCATGCTGGGCATGCACGGCACGGTGGAAGCCAACAACGCGATGCAGAACTGCGATGTGCTGCTGGCCGTGGGCGCGCGCTTTGATGACCGCGTGATTGGCAATCCCAAGCACTTCGCGCAGAACGAACGCAAGATCATCCACATCGACATCGACCCGTCGAGCATCTCCAAGCGCGTCAAGGTGGACGTGCCCATCGTCGGCGACGTGAAGGATGTGCTGACCGAGCTGATCAACATGGTGCGCGAAACCAGCACCCGGGCCGACGAAAAGGCACTCGCCGGCTGGTGGGAAGCCATCGAAGGCTGGCGTTCGACGGACTGCCTGAAGTACGACCGCGGCAACAAGGACGTGATCAAGCCGCAGTACGTGGTGGAAACGCTCTGGAACATGACGAAAGACGCTGATGCCTACATCACGTCCGACGTGGGTCAGCACCAGATGTGGGCCGCACAGTACTACAAGTTCAACGAGCCGCGTCGCTGGATCAACTCCGGTGGCCTGGGCACCATGGGCGTTGGCATTCCCTACGCCATGGGCATCAAGCTGGCCAAGCCCGAGAGCGAAGTGTTCTGCGTGACCGGCGAAGGCTCGGTGCAGATGTGCATCCAGGAACTCTCCACCTGCCTGCAGTACAACACGCCGATCAAGATCGTGGCGCTGAACAACCGTTACCTCGGCATGGTGCGCCAGTGGCAGGAGCTTGACTACGAGGGGCGCTACAGCCACAGCTACATGGACGCACTGCCCAACTTCGTGAAGCTCGCCGAAGCCTACGGCCACGTCGGCATGCTGATCGAGCGCCCGCAGGACGTGGAAGGTGCCTTGCGCGAGGCGCGCAAGCTCAAGGACCGCACGGTCTTCATGGACTTCCGCACCGACCCGACGGAAAACGTCTTCCCCATGGTGCGTGCCGGCAAGGGCATCACAGAGATGACGCTGGGCGCCGAAGACCTCTGAGCCTTTCACTCTGCCACCCCGAGTGGCAGTCCCTTCGACGAATCTATTTGCAGCCAAGCCTGCGCATTACCGTGCGCAGGGGAGGGCTCAGAAAAGAGGAATCTCATTCATGAAACACATCATCGCTGTCCTGCTCGAAAACGAACCCGGTGCGCTCTCGCGCGTGGTGGGCCTGTTCTCCGCGCGGGGCTACAACATCGAATCCCTCACCGTAGCTCCCACGGAAGACCCCAGCCTCTCGCGCATGACGATCCAGACCACCGGTTCGGACGATGTGATCGAGCAGATCACCAAGCACCTGAACCGGCTGATCGAAGTCGTCAAGGTGGTGGACCTGACCGAAGGCGCCTACACCGAACGCGAGCTCATGCTGGTGAAGGTGCGCGCGGTGGGCAAGGAGCGTGAGGAAATGAAGCGCATGGCCGACATCTTCCGTGGCCGCGTGATCGATGTGACGGAGAAGAGCTACACCATCGAGCTCACCGGCGACCAGGGCAAGAACGACGCTTTTCTGGAAGCCATTGATCGCGCGGCCATTCTGGAAACGGTTCGCACCGGTTCCTGCGGCATCGGTCGGGGTGAGCGCATCCTGAGAGTTTGACGCCCACCCCCGCGCCGGCCTGTCGGCCGTCACCCCCTCAAGGGGGCGACACCAGCAGCCCGGCAGAGCCGGTTCTGCGGTGTCTGCTGGGTTGGGCTTCTATCTCGTTACCATTAGCGGTTTTTTTCAAGATTTCAACTGGAGCAACCTCATGAAAGTTTTCTACGACAAAGACTGTGACCTGAGCCTGATCAAAGGCAAGACGGTTGCCATCATTGGCTACGGCTCGCAAGGCCACGCACACGCCCAGAACCTGAACGACAGCGGCGTCAAGGTGGTGGTCGGCCTGCGCAAGGGCGGCGCCTCCTGGGACAAGGTTGGCAAGGCCGGCCTGACCGTGATGGAAGTCAACGACGCCGTCAAGGCCGCTGACGTGGTCATGATCCTGCTGCCCGACGAGCAGATTGCCGAGGTTTACACCAACAACGTGGCACCCAACATCAAGCAGGGTGCTTCGCTGGTGTTCGCCCACGGTTTCAACGTGCACTACAACCAGGTCGTGCCCCGCGCCGATCTGGACGTGTGGATGGTCGCCCCCAAGGCGCCCGGCCACACCGTGCGCAACACCTACACCCAGGGCGGCGGCGTGCCCCACCTGATCGCCATCCACCAGGACAAGAGCGGCAAGGCGCGTGATCTGGCCCTGAGCTACGCGATGGCCAACGGTGGCGGCAAGGCCGGCATCATCGAGACCAACTTCAAGGAAGAGACCGAGACCGACCTGTTCGGCGAGCAGGCCGTCTTGTGCGGTGGCGCCGTCGAACTGATCAAGATGGGTTACGAGACCCTCGTCGAAGCCGGCTACGCCCCTGAGATGGCCTACTTCGAGTGCCTGCACGAGCTCAAGCTCATCGTCGATCTGATCTACGAAGGCGGTATCGCCAACATGAACTACTCGATCTCCAACAACGCTGAGTTCGGCGAGTACGTGACCGGTCCTGAAGTCATCAACGACCAGTCGCGCGCCGCCATGCGCAACGCCCTGAAGCGCATCCAGAACGGTGACTACGCCAAGATGTTCATCCAGGAAGGCCGCCTGAACTACCCGAGCATGACCGCCCGCCGCCGCAACACCGCCGATCACCAGATCGAAGTGGTGGGTGCCCAGCTGCGCGCCATGATGCCCTGGATCGCCAAGAACAAGCTGGTCGACCAGACCCGCAACTGATCTGGTTTTCCGCTTGCACAAGGGCCACTTCGGTGGCCTTTGTGTTTTCTGGGGTCCATGCACTGGCTTACACTGCCAGCCTGCGCTCTGCGCGCTCCATTGCGGCTGACGCCAAGAACCACCCATGCACGACGGATCCGATCCCCTGAACGAACCCAGCGCCGACATCCCCCGGCGCCGCAAGGGCATCTACATGCTGCCCAACATGATCACGCTGGCCGCTTTGTTCGGCGGGTTCTACGCGATCGTCATGGCCATGAACGGGCGCTTCGATCTGGCCACGGTGGGCATATTTGCAGCCATGGTGCTGGACAGTCTGGACGGCCGCGTGGCCCGCATGACCAACACCCAGAGCGCCTTTGGTGAGCAGATGGACTCGCTCTCGGACATGGTGTCGTTTGGCGCCGCGCCGGGGCTGGTGGCCTATGTCTGGGTGCTCAAGGACGTCGGTCGCTGGGGCTGGATCGCCGCCTTTGTCTATTGCGCCTGCGCGGCACTGAGGCTGGCACGTTTCAACGTCAACACCGGTGTGGTGGACAAGCGTTATTTCCAGGGCCTGCCGTCGCCTGCAGCGGCCGCGCTGGTGTCCGGGTTTATCTGGCTGGCGACCGAGCTGGAACTCGACCGGGCCGACCTGACCTGGCCCATGTTTGCGCTCACGCTGTACGCGGGCCTGACGATGGTGACCAATGTGCCGTTCTACAGTTTCAAGGACCTGAGCCTGAAGAAGAGCGTGCCCTTCGCAGCCATCGTGCTGGTGGCGCTCGGCATTGCGGTGATCAACATCCATCCGCCGACCGTGCTGTTCGGACTGTTCGTGGTTTACGGCCTGTCGGGCTACGCGATGTACTTCTGGCGCAAGGCCAAGGGACGCCCGACCAGCGTCATCAGCACCTCGACCGACGAGCCCGACGAACGCGGCCTGCACGAATAGCGCTTGCGCATGATGCCCATGGTTTTCCTCCATGCGGAATGCCCGGGCTTTGTGATACATTGACAGCCATGAAACAAGTTTCGCTTTCGCTACTACTGGGTGTCCGACACGGGCAGGTCTGGTAACGCGAGAGTGATTTCCAACAACGGCCCGTTTGCACCCGCAGCGGGCCGTTTTGTTTTGGACTGCGGGTTTTTTCAAGCGCTGCCCACGAGGCAACCCACCGGAGAATCACATGACGGACAAGCTCATCATTTTTGACACCACCTTGCGTGACGGCGAGCAGTCGCCCGGCGCGTCCATGACCAAGGACGAGAAGCTGCGCATTGCACGCCAGCTGGAGCGCCTGAAGGTTGATGTGATCGAAGCTGGTTTTGCCGCCAGCTCCAATGGTGACTTTGATTGTGTGCATGCCATTGCCAACACCATCAAGGATTCCACGGTGTGCTCGCTGGCCCGCGCCAATGACCGCGACATTGCCCGTGCAGCCGAGGCCCTCAAGGGTGCCAACAGTGCCCGCATCCACACCTTCATTGCGACCAGTCCGTTGCACATGGAGAAGAAGCTGCGCATGACGCCCGATCAGGTGCTGGAGCAAGCCATCCAGTCGGTGCGTTTTGCCCGCAACCTGTGTGCCGACATCGAGTTCAGCCCTGAAGATGGCTACCGCAGCGATCCAGATTTTCTCTGCCGTGTGCTCGAAGCGGTGATCAAGGAAGGCGCCACCACACTCAACATCCCGGACACCGTGGGCTACGCGATTCCCGAGCTGTATGGCGAGTTCATCCGCAGTCTGCGTGAGCGCGTACCCAACTCCGACAAAGCCATCTGGTCGGTGCATTGCCACAACGATCTGGGCATGGCCGTGGCCAATTCGCTGGCCGGTGTGAAGATTGGCGGTGCGCGCCAGGTCGAGTGCACCATCAACGGTCTGGGCGAGCGCGCGGGCAACTGCTCGCTGGAGGAGGTCGTGATGGCGGTGCGCACGCGCCGTGACTATTTCAACCTCGATGTGGGTGTGGACACCACGCAGATCGTGCCAGCCAGCCGCATGGTCAGCCAGACCACCGGTTTCGTGGTGCAGCCCAACAAGGCGGTGGTGGGGGCGAACGCCTTTGCGCACGCCAGCGGCATCCACCAGGACGGGGTGCTCAAGGCACGCGACACCTACGAAATCATGCGCGCCGAGGATGTGGGCTGGGCAGCCAACAAGATCGTGCTGGGCAAGCTCTCAGGTCGCAACGCCTTCAAGCAACGCCTTCAGGAGCTCGGCATCGAGATGGAGTCGGAGAGCGAGATCAACACCGCTTTCGCCGCGTTCAAGGAGTTGGCTGACCGCAAGAGCGAGATCTTCGACGAGGACATCCTGGCGCTGTGCAGCGATGAGAGTGTGAGCGCTGAAAAAGAGCAGTACGGACTGGTTTCCCTCTCCCAGCGCAGCGAAACGGGGGAGCGCCCGCACGCTGAGGTGGTGTTCACCATCGCGGGCAAGGAATACCAGGGCATCTCCGACGGCAACGGGCCGGTGGATGCTTCGCTCAAAGCCATCGAAAGCCACGTCAAGAGCGGGGCCGAGCTGGTGCTGTATTCGGTCAATGCCATCACGAGTGGTTCGACCGAAAGCCAGGGTGAAGTGACGGTGCGTCTGCAGCACAGCGGGCGGGTGGTCAACGGCGTGGGAGCTGATCCGGACATCGTTGTGGCGTCGGCCAAGGCCTATCTGAGTGCGCTCAACAAGCTGGAAAACAAATCCGACAAGGTTGCGGCTCAGGGTTAAATCCAATGGAATCAAGGACTTGTAACAAAGCCAGGTGATATGCGTGAAACAGATACCAAAAGTAGCACCTGTTCCACCGTTCACTGAAGAAGACGTTGCAAGTTTTTGATATTGCTAGTTTTTTTGACATCTCATATACTCCGCTACAGCACAACCCGCGCGCTGGAGTGGAGCGATGACTTATTTCCCTGACTGCTTTCAGAAAACCTTGCAGATTGCCGTCTGTACGGTGCTGGCTGCTGCATTGCTCATGCCGATGAGTGGTCAGGCTGCCTCTGAACGAAAGCAGTCCGGAAAGAGCAAAAAGCCGGTGGCCACCAAGGTGGTCGAGCGCAAGAAATCGAACACCCGGAAGACCGCTGTGGCCAAAGCGCCGCGCAAACAGGTGGTTGCGACCAAGGGGAAGCGGCTGAGCCGTGAAGAGGCCCGCCAGATCCAGCGCCTGGAGGCGCGCAGGCTGGCCAAGACGCCGATGACGGCCACGGCCCGTCGCCTTGAGGCGCGCAAGGCCAGTCGTCTGGCGCGCAGCAACAAGGGCAGCATGCAGCTGGCGGCGTACCCGCGGGCAAGCCGCTCCAGCATGGTCCGTGTGGCGAGCCTTCCGAGCCTGTCCACCGGTGAGCGTCTGGGTTTGCGTTCAGTGAACGACCCACTGGAACTCAACTCCAGCGTAGCGCTGGTGATGGACCAGGACACGGGCGAGGTGCTGTTCAGCAAGAACGATTCGGCGGTGTTGCCCATTGCTTCGCTGACCAAATTGATGACGGGCCTGGTGATCGCCGATGCCAACCTGCCGATGGACGAAATGATCACCATCACACAGGATGATGTGGACACCCACAAGGGCAGCCGATCCCGTCTGGCCGTGGGCACCACGCTGAGCCGCGGTGAAATGATGCACCTGGCGCTGATGTCCAGTGAAAACCGGGCGGCCAATGCCTTGGGGCGCACCTATCCTGGTGGTCTGGCGCATTTTGTCCGACTGATGAACGCCAAGGCCCGTGATCTGGGCATGATGGACACGCGCTACGTCGAGCCTACCGGGTTGATGAGCCAGAACCAGTCCAGTGCCCGCGATCTGGCCACGCTGGTGTCGGTGGCCTATGAGCGCCCGATCCTTCGCGACCTGTCCACGTCGCCCAGCCACCTGCTGGAACTGGGCAACCGCACCCTGCAGTTCAACAACTCGAACCGCCTGATCCGCAACCCGGATTGGGACATCGGTCTGCAAAAAACCGGCTACATATCGGAAGCCGGGCGCTGTCTGGTGATGCAGGCCAAGGTGAGCGGTCGCAAGCTCATCATGGTCTTCCTGGATTCGGCCGGCAAATTCGGTCGGGCGCAGGATGCTGAACGGGTCCGCCACTGGGTCGAGGCCCAAGGCGCCAGCCAGCGAGTGATGGCCAGCAGACCGCAAGGCTGATCGATCTGCCTGTAGCCAGCCAAAAAAAGAGGGATCCCTTTGCGGAGTCCCTCTTTTTTGCTTTTGTTAGGTCAGCGGTTGTTGGCGATGGCAGCCGTTGCCTTCGGGCACCCCAGAGAGACCGAGATGTCGGCGGCGGTTGCACGCAGCTTCGGCACCCAGCTTTCGTCGATGCGGTCGGCTGGCGCAGAAATCGACAACCCGGCCACCAGTTTGCATTGGTCGTCGTAGATGCCTGCCGCCATGCAGCGCACGCCGAGTTCCAGCTCTTCGTTGTCCCTGGCCAGTCCGGCCTGGCGACACTGGTTGAGTTCACGTTCCAGCGTGGCCAGTTGCGTCAGGCTGTTGCGCGTGTTGCCGGCCAGGCCGGTGCGCGCGGCGTAGGCACGAACGCGTTGGGGGTCATCGGCCGCCAGGAAGAGTTTTCCCACCGATGTCAGGTGCAGGGGCGCACGGCCACCGATGGCACGCACGACCTGCATGCCTGAGCGTTCGCTGTAGGCACGTTCCACATACACGATTTCGTCGCCCTGGCGCACGCTCAGGTTGACCGGCTGCTGGATCAATTTGTGCAGCTCGCGCATGGGAGCGAGCGCCGCGTCGCGCACGCTCAGGCGCGCCTTGACCAGATTGCCCAGCTCAAGCAGCCGCATGCCCAGTCGGTAACTGCCCGCCTCGGGCCGGTCGACGAACCGGCCGATCGTGAGGTCGTTGAGGATGCGGTGGGCGGTGGAAGGATGGAGCCCCGTCTTTTCGCTGATGTCCTTGAGTGAAACAGGTTCTTCGCGTGCTGCCAGCACTTCAAGGAGGTTGAACATGCGCTCAATCACCTGGACGGTTGGCGTGCTGGGGAGGGAGTCTGAACGTTTGGTCATGGCAGCAAGAGGTTGACCTGTATTTTACAAGATGAAATTGCGTGGCACGAATGTGCAATCACCCGCCGCGGGTGCGGTCGGTTGCCAGGCGATCAGGCAACCGGGACCCAGCTGCCGTTGAGCAGGACTTCGTGTGGCCGAAAGCCCGCCTTGTAGCTCATCTTGCTGCTCTGCGCGATCCAGTAACCCAGGTACACGTGGGGCAGGCCGAGTGAACGGGCCTGTTCGATTTGCCAAAGCACGCTGTAGGTGCCGTAGCTCGCCTTGTCGTCGGGCTCGTAGAAGGTGTAGACCGCCGAGAGGCCGTCGTTGAGAACGTCCACGATGGACACCATCTTGAGCCGGGCCGGACGGCCGCTCACCGCCGGTTCATAGAACTCGACGAGACGCGAATTGACCCTGCTCTGCAGCAGGAACTGGGTGTACTGGTCGATGCTGTCGTGGTCCATGCCGCCGCCCGCATGGCGGCTGTTCTGGTAACGCAAGTACAGCTGGTAGTGCTCGGGGATGAAGCAGAGCTTGAGCACCCGGGTGTGCAACTGGGCGTGGGTTGCCCGGCTGCGGCGCTGGCTGCGGCTGGGCTTGAACTGTGCCACGGGCAAGCGCAGGGGCACGCAGGCCTTGCAGTCATCGCAGTTGGGGCGGTAGGTGAACATGCCGCTGCGGCGAAAACCGTGCGTCACCAGATCCGAATAGGCATCGTTGTGGATCAGGTGGCTGGGGGTGGCGACCTGTGAGCGGGCCATGCGGCCCGCCAGGTAACTGCACGGGTACGGTGCCGTGGCGTAAAACTGCAGCGCCTGCAGTGGAAGTTCTTTCAGGTGGGTCACGCTCGTTCGCCGTCTTCGGAGAGGAGGTGGTTCCAGTATACGGGCTCGAAGCGCCAAACCGGCGCCGGTTGCGGCGTGGCCCGTTGCAGGTGCCGGCTGAAGACTTCGCGCGGCATCAACTGTCCGCCCAGAGACGAGAGGTGGGGAGTGTCCTGCTGGCAGTCGATCAGGGGAATGTCCTGTGCCCGGCAGAACGACACCAGCGCCATCAGTGCAATCTTGGAGGCATCGCTCTGGCGGCAGAACATGGACTCGCCAAACACCATGGCGCCCAGGTTCACGCAGTACAGACCGCCGACGAGCTCACCGTCGATCCAGGTTTCCACGCTGTGCGCCCGGCCCGCCCGATGCAGCTGGATGTAAGCCTGCACCATGGCGGGCACGATCCAGGTACCGTTTTGACCATCGCGGGGAATGTGGGCGCAGGCCTGGATCACCCGGTCAAAAGCGCTGTCGAAACGAACTTCCAGCCGGCCCTGCAGCAAAAGCTTGTGGATCGTCTTGCGCAGGGAGCGGTGCAGCCGCACGGCATGGCAGTGCAGCACCATGCGCGGATCGGTGCTCCACCACAAGATGGGCTGCCCGGCGCTGTACCAGGGGAAGATGCCCTGGGAATAGGCGGCGACCAGCGTCGGCACGTCCAGCACGCCACCGGCGGCCAACAGACCGGGGGCCGGATCGGCAGGTCCCCAGGCTTGTTCCACCGGAGGGAAAACGTCACCGGGTTCAAGCCAGGGCAGTGCGGGCAAGGTGGGCGAAGACGACATGCCGCTATTGTGCTTCGCCGTTTTCACCTGCTGGCGGAGAACCTGCCATCAACCCTGGTGCCGGACATGGCGGGAAGCCGCAGCGAGCAGCCGGCGCAACGGCCAGCCCAAGCCGCCACCGAGCACAATGCCAACCGCGTCGGCCAGCAGGTCCAGCAGATCACCCTGTCGCCAGCCCGTGGCTGACTGGGCGAACTCGATCGCGCCCCCCAGCAGCAGCAACCCCAGGCACACTCGCAGGACCGGGGTGGCGGGATACGCCGCCAGTCCCAGCATCGTGAGGACGAGAAAGCCTGCGGCGTGCTGGGTCTTGTCCCAGATATCGAAGCTTTGCGGTGGCAGGTAGGCCACCGGCAGCAGGGACAGCACGACCACCGCCATGGTGCTGAGCCAGAACGATGTCTTGAGCAGGAGGGGCATGGAGCTTCTTGTCGGGTAGGGTGCTGAAGCACCCTTTTGTTTTGCAGTGTACCGACGAACCGTGTGGTTTCTTGAACTGACCAAAGGGTCGGAGTATGTTGTGCCTCGCGTCGAGCTGTCTGCGGCGTCAACAAAAGGAGACTGTCATGCAACTTCGGATTCAACGTGCCGTTTTGCTTTTGCCCATGGCTGTTCTGGGTGTGAGTCTGTCGACACCTGCGGTGTCGCAAAACGCGATGAGCTTCTTTCTGACCAGTGCCAACCCGGGTCAGGGCGCAGACCTCGGTGGGCTGGCGGGCGCCGATGCCTATTGCGAGAAGCTCGCCGCCGCGGTCAATGCGGGTGGCAAGAACTGGCGTGCCTATCTCAGCGCTACAGCGAGTGGCGGAAGCCCCGCCGTGAACGCCCGCGACCGCATCGGCCGTGGACCCTGGCACAACGCCAAGGGCGCGCTGGTGGCAGCCAGCGTGGACGAACTGCATGGAACCAACATGCTCAACAAGCAGACGGCGCTGACCGAAAAAGGCGAGGTGATCAGCGGCCGGGGTGACCCGGTCAACATGCACGACATCCTGACGGGAACGGCACCGGACGGGCGTGTGGCCATGGCGTCGGGCGACACGACCTGTGGCAACTGGAGCCAGAGCGGCGCAGGGTCCGCCGTCGTTGGTCACCACGACCGCATGGGCCTGGACGACTCCGCACCCGCCAAGTCGTGGAACGCGTCGCACGGCACGCGGGGTTGCGGCATGGACGCGCTCAAGGCCACCGGAGGGGCAGGGCTGTTCTATTGTTTTGCTGCGAACTGAGTTGTCATCAGGCAAGAAAAAACCGCCTGGGCCTTGCGACCTAAGCGGTTGATTCTGTTCGTAATTTCTGGCTCCCCGACCTGGACTCGAACCAGGGACCTGCGGATTAACAGTCCCTGGGCGTGGGATTTTCTGGGATTTCTTGATACAACTTTTCATCCCTAAAGCCTTTACAAATCAACAACTTGCGTCCAAAGTGGTTTAAGGCCGTCCCAGGCCATCCCAGCCCAAACTGGCACCAGACTGGCACCAGAACAACCGCGGACTATGGCAAAAGATCAACTTTCGGCTGCTGCGGCGGCCATCCTATCGCTCGATGGTAGCGCCTTCGTGACCCTGCACAGCCGCTTGGATCGAGGCGGTGCGCTGCAGGCCCGCAAGCTGGCCAACGGCGCCGTGCAGCTCTATTGGCGGTATTCGTATGCCGGCAAAACCAGCCGCGAACCCATCGGAGTCTACGACCCGACGGCACCGCCCAAGAAGCTGCAGCCGACCGTGCGTGGATACGGCATCGTTGCCGCGCTAGAGAAGTGCAGGGCGCTGGCCGAGGTGCATGTCGAACGTGCCGACACGGGCGGACTTCAGGAGGCGAAGGCCGAGACACGAAAAGCCTTTCTCGCCAAGAAGTCGGAGGAGGCCGAGAAATCCACGCGCACCCTTGAAAAGCTGCTCGATACCTATGTGGAATATCTGAAGGCGCAGGGTCGTCGCAGCCACGTGGATGCGCAGGGGATTTTTCAGAAGCATGTGACGGAAGCATGGCCAGCGATGGCCAAGACTCCAGCGGTGGACCTCACGCCCGACCAGGTGCTCGACATGCTGCGACGGCTCATCGAGTGTGGCAAAGGGCGGACAGCGAACAAGCTGCGGTCCTACCTGCGAGCTGCCTATCAGTGTGCGCTGGATGTGCGGACCCTGGCCGCCATTCCGGTGGCCTTCAAGACATTCGCGGTAACGTTCAATCCCGCAGCGCAGACGCGACGCTCTCCGCAGTTCGACCGTGCCGACAAGCGCCCGTTGTCACTGGAAGAGATGAAGGCGTACTGGAAACTGATCGCTGACCGCCCTGGCATTGAAGCGGCAGCGCTGAGGCTGCACCTGTTGACAGGTGGCCAGCGCATTGAGCAGTTCATCCGACTGAAATGGGCGGATGTTGGCGACGACGCCATGACACTCTTCGACGGCAAAGGCCGGCCCAGCCAGGGGCCTCGGCCGCATCAGGTGCCCTTAGTGTCTCTCGCAGCGACGGATCTAAAGCGAATGGCGCGTGAAGGGGAATACGCTTTCTCGACCACCAAGGGAAAGAAGCCTATCAATGCGCGTACGCTGACGGGGTGGGCACATGGGGTTGTCGGCTCGGAGATTGAAGGTTTTCAGCTGAAGCGGATTCGCTCGGGTGTTGAGACACTGTTGGCTCGGGAAGGTGTCAGTCGCGAGGTGCGTGGGCATCTCCAGTCCCATGGTCTGACTGGGGTTCAAGCCAGACACTACGACGGGCATGACTACGTTCCGGAGAAGCACAAGGCACTCGAAACGTTGGCCGAGATTGTCTGTAGCTGAGCGCGCATTGCCCACCGCGTTGGTCGTTCTTCGCAAGCGACGCCTGCCGCCGAAAACAAGTCTATGAGCGCCTTGCACACAGAATTTTAGACAGCCCCGTTGAACGCCAAAGATGCTCGTCACGCAACTCGTAACCCAGTCACATCCGATCAACCACTGCGTTTGGCGATGGAGACGCAACGATCACTCTCTTCGTCAATTGCCTTCGCGTGCTCATTTTTCCGTAGTGTTCATCGTCCTGACTGGGTTACGAGGTACGTACTCGGCTGGCGGAACGTCCGGAGCTCTTGGCGTTGGCACTGCCTTCGCACCCGCCAGCTTCGCTGAGACAGTTAGTCCTTCTGGCTCGCCTTGCCTTGCCGGCATCTTGCCGGCAAGGTATCCGGCGTGGCTGATGCTGAGAAGCAACACGAATGTCTCATTGAACTCAGGTAGCGCCGTCACAGCTGTACCCAACTCACTGATTCGAATTGCTGCGAAGACTACGTAGGCAGCCACAAGAATCAACGTAAACCAAAAACTCTGGAACTTCGTAATGTCAATGACCTTGTCCGCAAGTGCACCCTCTTCAATTAGAAAGATCTGCGAAAAGTGGGGGCGATCCGAGGCATCACTGGCAGCGATTCGCTCCGGAGCCTGAACATCCTTCGCGGACTTCACGACTATCGCGCCTGCAGAAGACGCGATATTAATGCCCATCACGGCAAGCAAAGTCGATGGAATTGAGAAAGAAAGTGCGTCGGGAACCGCGGTCAGAAGACGACCAGCTGCAACTCCCGCAATAAGCGAAAGCACGACAAAAGTCCAAAGGACCAACTGGAAGTGAGAGAGACTGAAACGGCCGCGAGTATCAATAAGCACGCCGAGCATGCTGCCTCGCACCCTCACTCCCAAATACGCTGCAGCGAGAAGCATAACTACTGCAGCTACCGCCCAAGCCCAATATGTCACCATCATATTCGCCTCCCTCAGTGGTGCAGATGCAATCGCGCAGGATAGGTGCCTTCCGAAGCTCGGTCAAACCATTGCATAGGCCGCCCTTCGGTAAGTGTCCTCCGGCAGAGCTGTGGAACTAAGTTGTTGGGCCGCTCAAAGGGACTTAAAGTCCTAACTGTACCTTGGCGCATTACCAAGCTGAAGACGGTGGCTGGAACTGCCATCGTCGATGTTGCCTGCCGCCAGGTTCTGGCCCACAAGTAGGCGTCATGGTGCGCCCCGAATTGCCCACCGCGTCGACCGATGCGTCGTAAGCGCCGACCGCCGCCGTGGACAATTCTGCACCTTTTCAACCCGCTCTCAGTCACTTGATCTTTTGGAACAAAAATGTTCAGACTAGCGGAGCGACTTCTTTGCGCGCGTCCCTCTCGAAGACCGCCATGTTAGGTGTTTGCCCCCTTTAGAAGGAAATGCTTACACCTATTGAAACGGAGCCGCTAACGCCCATGGTGGTAATTCCAGTGGACGGCTTTAGTTGCTCGGCATTGAACCAGACTGATTCGCCTTTGGGTTTGATGCTAGAAAAACGGATGCCCATCTGGCAACCACCGAGGTTTGCAAAAAACTCCTGTAGCTCAACGGCGGTGATTTTTGCACCACCGGATGAGAGGGTGCCTACATTGGAACTTGCTAGGTTGGTGAGAATATTGCGCCAAGCCTTGTCCATTTCTTTACCGATTACATCGGCTACGCGGTCATATGCATCAGACATGTTCACTTACTCCAGTTGGTTAGGGCACTACGAAGAATGCTAAATGTCACTGCCCCGGAAATGACATTTGGCGCAAAACCTTAGACGCATAACATCTTGTTAATGGCGTATGGACTAACCATCCGAGTGCCTATGCTTGTACCCATAAGACTCAAGTTGTTTATCTGTGACTGCATAGTTGGTGTGATTGGCATGTTCGTCCCCTTCGTGCTAGTCCGTTTATTGGATAGTGGTGTTGGAACCTGAGTCGGGTTCAAGCGCCTAACGAGTACGTACCAGAACTTTGCGCGCGAAATTGCAGCTTGGGTATTACTCTGTGGGCCTAGCCGGACGACTAGGCCATTCGTTTGCCGAGGCCGCGTTACGTCAATCGAGGTGGCTTCAAATGAACCGACGGGACGCGCAGTACGGACAAGTTGTCCTTGGATATCGATCCTCATTCCCTGCACGTTCGTCCTACGACTTAGGTTTATGGTGCAACGGAACACGCGCGGTCCATGGTGCGTTAAGCTCGTTGCGAATGGAAAGTCGCTCAGTTGGCGCTCTAAGGGCGCGCCCTACGGACACGGCAATATAGGTGGCTCAATGCGCGTACTCTTGATCGACGATCACGAACTCGTTTGGAAGGGAACGCAGCGCTTGTGCGAAGGCGTTGCGCGCGTGACTGGCACTGGGGCGGAGCTCGATTTCGCGGCCGTGCGCGACCTTGAAGACGCACTGGCGCTACCCGATCGCGAGTTCGATCTGGTGTTACTGGACTATCACCTGCCTGGCATGTCAGGGCTGCAGGCGCTGCACGCTGTGCAAGGCGCATTCGAGGGTGCCGTGGTTTGCATGCTCTCAGCGGAGTGCGGCCGCGACAGCGTTCGCGACGTGCTGGAGGCCGGTGCAGCGGGGTTCATTCCCAAGTCCTACGGCGAAGCCGAGATGTCGGCTGCGCTCGAGTTGGTGTTGCGCCACAAGACCTACGTACCTGCAGAGTTTCTGTTCGCGGAGGACGTGGTGCGGGACCGTAGTGCCGACGAGGTACGCAACGAGGACCTGAAGCTCTTCTTGATCAATGATCTCTCGCCGCGCCAACGCCAGGTACTGAAGCTGGCTTTGCAAGGGCTACCCAACAAGATCATCGCACGCCAACTCTCCATTGCCGAAGGCACGGTCAAGGTGCACCTATCGATGGTTTATCGGGCCCTTGGTGTTCGAAACCGCGTGGGCGCGCTGTGCCGCGTTCTACAAGCCGATGCAGTGGCAACCCTGGGCTGAAGAGCGCCTCGGCGTAGCCGACGCGCTCACGGACGAGGCCTTCGACCGCGAGCGTCTCTCGGTTCTGGTGGGCTACAGCGCTGCTCTGCGGTTCCAGATGACTACCATCGCGCTTGTAATCAGCGGCATCGCCCACGCGGGCGGCGCGCCGCTGCTCCAGGTGCTGATCTGGTTGGCCGGAACAATGCTTGTGCGAGAGACTCGCGCTTTTTTCCTGCTGCGTCTGAGTCGGAGTAGCGCGCCTATAGCCGAGCGCCTGCGCAAGACGACCGCATGGACGCTTGCGCTCGGCGCGGCCTACGGGGCGTCTTCGATCTTCATGCTTCATACCGACCGTGCGTTCGATGCAATCCTGACGATGATCCTGATGTCGCTCAGCGCTGGTGCGGTGTCGACTACCTTCACGCTTGTTCCCGCATTGGTAGCGTTCGCGGCTTCCATCGCTCTGCCGCTGTTCGTGCTCTGGGCTTTTGGCAGTGTTGACTGGATTGACTGGGCAGTGGCCGGCTTGGTTGTTCTATTCTTCGGCGTACAGGTGCGCTTCGCGGGCCAGAACATGCGCATGTTCGCTGACTCTTATCGCATGCGACTGGAGAACTCCAGACTGTTGAGCGATCTGACCGCCGAGCGTGCCCGTCTGGCAGCTGCGCGCGACGCGGCGGTGGCGGCCGATCTGTCCAAGAGCCGTTTCCTGGCGGCGGCCAGCCACGATCTCCGTCAGCCCTTGCAGAGCCTGGCGCTGAACAGCGGCGCACTTTCGCGCATGGCAATGAGCGAGCCGTCGCGCGAGATCGCGAACGACATCGGCGTCGGCATCGACGCGCTGCGCCGCATGCTCGACGCCCTGCTAGACATCTCGCAGCTCGAAGCCGGAGCAGTGGTGCCGGACCTGCGGCCGATCTCGGTCGAGCGCCTTCTAGAGGGTCTGTGCCTTCGCCAACTTCCCGCTGTTCAAGCGAAGGGCCTTGTGCTGAACTGGCACAGCGAGCAGGGCGCAAGCGTTTTCAGCGATGCGCAGATGTTGCAGCGCGTGCTCAGCAACTTATTGGATAACGCGCTCAAGTTCACCGAACGCGGCTCGATTGAGCTCTGCGCGCGCCGCGTCGGTGAACGCATCGAGTTGACTGTTCGCGACACAGGATGTGGCATCGACGAAGCGGACCAGGCGCTGGTGTTCGAAGACCTTACCCAGCTTCACAATCCTAGGCGCGACCGCGCGATGGGCCATGGTCTGGGCCTGGGTATCGTGCGTCGATTGTGTCGATTGCTTGGTATCGAGGTCGGCGTCGAATCGCGGCTAGGCGAAGGCACCTGCTTCTCACTGCGTGTGCCGACCAGCGCCGAAGCGTCGGTGGCGCCGAGTGAGGCAGCGCCATCGCACCCGGCATTGGTGGCGCGGCGTGTTTTGGTACTCGACGATGACGAGGGCGTTCGCTCGGCTTACAGCGTTTCGCTAGGCTCGATGGGCTGTGTGGTCAGTGTGGCGGCCGACTTGCGTCAAGCCGAGGCTGCGCTAGGTACTGCTGATATTGAAGTGGCCTTGGTGGATTTCCGCCTGGCCGAAAACATGAACGGCCTTGAGGCCGTAGCGCGGCTGCGCCAACGTTCTCCCGGGCTGGTCGCACTCATCGTCTCAGCGGACACCTCAACGGCGCTGCGTGAACTGGCGGCGCAAGAAGGCGTGCCTATGCTGCGCAAACCCGTCAGCGACGCGCTGCTCGCCATCGCAATTGACAACGCCCTGGCCGAGGCAGAGTCCGCGCGGCGACCGGCACAAGGAGTCTGATCCCATGTCGACACGTTCACACGCATGGTTGTCGGTCGGCGCCGAAACGCTGGCGCGCCGGCTGGAAAAGAAAGCAGACCCGGCTGCGTTCGACTGCGACGTACTGATCGTGGGCAGCGGCTATGGCGGCGCGGTGGCTGCAGCCCGGCTGGCCGGGGTGACAGTCGACGGCGAGTGCGACAAGCATGGCCAACCGCGCCGAGCTGACGTCTGGCTGCTTGAGCGCGGCGCGGAGCATCAGCCTGGGCGTTTTCCGTCCCGATTCTCGGAGCTGCCGGGGCATGTTCGATTCAGCCGACAGGACGGGCTGCCGCCACGCGGGCGCGCAGAGGGTTTGCTGGACGTGCGCTTGGGCGGTGACGTCTCTGTCCTTCTGGGCAACGGCCTGGGCGGCGGCTCGCTGATCAACGCTGGCGTGATGGCCGAGCCCGAGCCTGCGGTCTTCGATAGCGGCTGGCCGACTGAAATCAGCGCAGTTTCAATGCAAGCGCCGTTCGAATGGGCGCGCCGGATGCTAGGTGTGCAGAAGCTTCCGGCCGAGCCCAAGCTGCGCAAGCTAGGCATGCTCGAAAGACTGGTCGCCCGAAGAGGCGAGGACCTGCGCGCGCCGCTGACGGTGAATTTCTTGCCCGGCACCCGGAGCGCGGCTGGTATCGAGATGAACCCCTGCACCATGTGCGGCGATTGTATGACCGGCTGCAACCAGGGCGCCAAGGGCTCGCTCGACACCAGCTACCTGGCCATGGCGCGCCAGCGCGGAGCCGAACTCTTCTGCGGCGCGGTCGTGCAATCACTCCAACGCGACGAGGACGATAAGGGCTGGATCGTCCATTGGCACTACACCGACCCTGCGCTGCGCCCTCCCGACGGTACGGCGTTTACCCTGCGCGCAAGGCGTGTTGTCCTGGCGGCGGGAAGCCTGGGCAGCACCGAAATCCTGCTGCGATCGTCGAGCCAGTTGGACCTGTCGCAACGCCTGGGTCAGGGCTTCTCAACAAATGGCGACAGCATCGTCGCTTGCGTTGGTCACCCCGAGCGCGTGGCCATGGCCGCCGATCAGGAAACGGATCCTGCGGACGAGTTTGCCCGCCGCGTGGGCCCGACCATCACTGGACTGCATCGCGTGCCTGCCGTCGAGGGACGCCCCGGATTCGTGATCGAGGAGTTCGCCGTCCCCGGCGCGCTGCGCAACGTGTTTGGGGAGATCGTCACGCTGCTCGATGCGATCGGGCACCTTGAGGACGAAACGAATGAGCCGCCTGTGGCAGTTGCGGTCAGCGTCGAGACCATCGATCACATGAGCTTGTACGGGTTGATGGGCGACGAGTGGCAAGGAACTGCCGGCAGCGGCGGCACGATCTCACTGCCCGCAGCGCCGAAGAGGGCGCAGCCTGCTGTCGAAGGTGGCGTTCGGATCGACTGGATAGACGCGGGCACGCTGTCGCTCTACGAGCAGATGCGCGCCTGGGTGCGCAACTCGGTCGAAGAAGCGACAGAGCGTGAGCATCCGCACCTGGGGCGGGTGGTCCCGGGCAAAGATCGCCTCTCCGGCGCCTTGTCCTCGGCCGTCACAATCACGGTCCACCCCTTGGGTGGCTGCGCCATAGGCGCGGACGCGGCATCGGGCGTGGTCAACGACTGCGGTCAGGTGTTCGCGGCAGACGGCAAAGTCCACGAAGGGCTCGTGGTGCTCGACGGCAGCATCGTGCCTCGCCCGCTGGGCATCAATCCGGCACTGACCATCACGGCCTTGGCCGAACGCGCGCTGCCTTTGCTGATGAAGCAGTGGCGCCTCACGGCCTGGAAAGACGGCGCCCTGTTTCCCATGTCCCAGCGGCCAGTGACCCGGCGTCGCGAAGTCGCGCCCGCTGAAACGGTCTGGGCACTGCGCGAACGCGTGCAAGGCCTGACGGTGTTAGAGGACGGTATCTACTGGGCAAGGCTCGAGATTGAGTTCGACCCTGTCCCAGGCTTACGCAAGGCCTTGGCGCTGAAGGAGCGAGTGCTGGGCGTGCGGCGCGCCGAGCTCAGGCTGCGATCTGCAGATGAAGACACCACCGAATTCAGTTTCGACGAAAGCGAGGACGAAGGCCGAGATGTCTTCGTGGCGCAACTCGCCGGTCAGGTGGACCTTTTTTCCCGGGCACCGACCGATTTGCCCGGAGAGGACGACACGCTTGATTCGCGCTGGCGCCTCGTCTACCGCCTGGGTGTGCAATCGGTCAGCGGCCCTGCTGAGATAGGCATTCGCGTCGGCGACCGCATCGATGGCGTCAAGCGCTTCGGCGCAGACCCCAACAAGACGATTGATAAGCAACCGAGTCTGTGGCGCCAACTCTCGGAGATGGAAGTGAAGCTGCAGGGCATGTGTGTCGGCCGTTGGGCGCTCGACCTCGGCGACTTGGCGCGCCGACGCGACCCGCTTCTGTCCGTCGCGCGTCTGAGCAGCATGCCCGATGCGATCGACGACCTGGCGGCCATGGGGTTGTTTGCGCTGCGCCTAGCGCTGCCAACGCTGCCACTGCTGATGAACCAGGAAATCGGCAAGGTGCAAAGCGCATTGCTGGATCAACGCTGGCCCGGGAAAGTGACAGGCTCCGCACCGACGACATACGGTGAGTGCGGCGACTGGAGACTGTCGCGGTACCCGTCCAGTGACTCAGTGGAAACGCCCATCGTCCTGATCCACGGCCTCGGCACGTCCGGCTCCAGCTACACCGACCCCAGCTTCAGCAACTTGACTCAGGCCCTATTACACGACAAGCGCGATGTCTGGGTGCTCGACTTGCGCAGCAGCATCGCCAACGAAGCCGGTCGCCAGACCGGCGATGCCAACGCGTGGACGGTGGACAATATCGGCGAGCGCGACATCCCGGAGGCCATCGCCAGGGTGCTCGAAGAAACTGGCGCGGCGCAGGTCGACGTTTTCGCGCATTGCATGGGCGCAGTCATGTTTTGCATCGCGGCGATGGGTGAGGCTGCCTTGCAAGGTAAGGTGCGCAGCGCTGTGCTGTCGCAGGTAGGACCTCTTGCGCGCCTTAGCCCGCTCAACCGACTGCGCGGCTATATGGGCAGTTACCTGCGCGGCTTTCTAGGTGTGCAAGAGCTTGACACTGCGCCAGAGTACAAAAGCAAACTGGTGGGCCCAGACTGCGAGGTCAAGTGGACAAGCGTGGAGCGCGGCGTGTCGGGTGCACTGCTGGATGCGCTGCTCAGCACGTTCCCCTATCCTGACGGCGAGCCTCAGCTTGAAGCCGATTTGCAAGCTGGTGAGCTTGCCGGCACTGGCTTTCGCGCGGTGCGCCACCGTGCCGATGCCATCTTCGGCCAGCTCTTCGAGCTGGGCAACATGGCGCCGACCACCCTGGGCCGGCTCGAAGCGCTGTTCGGCTGGTCAAAGTTGAACTTGTTGTCCCAGGCCATTCACTTTGCGCGCCACGAGATGCTGGTGAATGCCGGCGGCTTCAACGCTGTGATGGACCTGGACGCGCTCAACGGGCGCTTCGGCTTCCCGCTGCTGATCCTGCACGGCCAGAAAAACCGTGTCTTCGACTGGCGAGGCAGCCTGCGCAGCTGGCTTCTGCTGCGGCGCACACGGGGTCAGGCTTGGGAGACGCCGACAACGGTCGATGATGTGCCCAGCCCACGGCATGTGTACGGCGCAGGCCAAACCACGCAGCTCCATGTGTTCACCACCTATGGCCACCTCGACTGCGTGATGGGGGAACAGGCGCACCGAGATGTGTTCCCGGTGGTCACCGAGTTCCTGCGCCGCGTTGATCACAACGATTTCGTCAAACCGACAGCTGGCCCGGCGCCCGACCCCGAAAAGCGGCAACCGGAACCGCCGTGGTCGGGGCCGGTACTGGGTTGGTTGCGTCAGACAGAGCAGCCCGGGAAGCTGCGCGCCCGTGTCTGGGTGCAAGCCTCGCCTCGGCGGGCGCAGACCATCGGGGTGGCTGTGGTCCCTTTGCGATGGGCCGAAGACGGGTCACAGCTACTGCTGCCCGTCGGCCGTTTTGTGCCATGGCCGTCAATGGACAAGCGCATCGCAGTGTTCGATTGGGACCTGAACCTGGACGCGATCGACCGCTTGTCCGCCACGCCCATTGACACCTTTGTCTTGATGACCCTGCACGAGGACATGGATCTTCCTCAGACCATTTATGGCGGAACCGAAGAGCTTTCCACGGGCAGCGATTGGCTGGCGGGCGGCGATGTGCTCTGGCCTCAGGTGAAAACAGCGATCAAAGAGTGGTTCGATGAGCACCGTGCGAACCGCGAGTGGGAGCGTTGCCTGTTCAGCTTGTCGAACAGTGTGAGGAAGGCCAAGGACCGTGGCACGCCGCAAGCCATGCAGCGTGGCGACTCGCTTTGCTTCGCCCTCGCGAGCTGCCAGTACCCGCCGGGTCTGTTGGACCACGCCCCCGCACAGGCCACCTGGAGTCGTCTCGCGCGCGATTTGCAGCAAAGCGAGCAGCCGCCCCAGTTTCTCCTTCTCGCTGGCGACCAGGTCTACGTAGATGCGCAGGCCGGCGTGTTCGACCCTGGCGCGGCGCCCTCGACCCAGCCCGAGTTGGTCCAGGCCGAATACGACCGCCACTATGAGTTGAACTGGCACGGGGCGTCGTTCCGGCGCGTGGTGGCCAGGCTGCCGGTCTATCCGATGCTCGATGACCACGAGGTGGGCGACAACTGGCCCGGCCATCGCGGTGCACCGGGCCGCCAGCCTGAGCATCTGCTGGCTGGCCTTGATGCTTTTGCTCGCTTCCAGCGTGCGCTTGCAACCGACGAGCCTTGGGCGAACACATTGGGCTACCGACTGTTCCCGGGCGGTGTGCCGCTGTGGGTGCTCGATACCCGCAGTCAGCGTGACCCTCGCTCGGCTTTGACGGTGGACAGTGCGCACATCCTTCCCGAGTGTGTGCTAGAACTACTCATTGAGGAGCTCGCCGCCGATGGGGTCAAGGACTGCGTCAAGTTCATCCTGTCGCCTGTGCCGATCCTTCCGCCAGAACGTCTCGTCGGATTGCCAGTCGCCGAGCGACTGCGCTCAGACGCCTGGAGCGGCTTTCCGGCCTCTACCGCCAAGTTGCTGCGCGCGATACGGGACAAAGACATCCGCCGCGTGGTCTTTCTGTCCGGCGACTCGCATCTGTCGTCGGTGTCGAGCTTCACCTTCAAGGGCGAAACATCGCCAAGGATGGTGTCGGTGGTGTCATCAGGCACTTACGCGCCCTGGCCGTTTGCCAACCAGCGGTCCGACGAGCTCATCCTGAGTGGCTCAGTCGATCTGGGTCTGAGCGGCTCGCCGCTGGTCGGCACCGTCAAGCTGGAGGCCCTCTCGGCCACAGACGCGTACGCCTTGATCCAGCTTGAACACAAGGCGCCTTCAGGCCACTTGGTGCTGCGCGTCAGTTTGCGCGCAGACACCAAGACGGCAAGCGAGTGCCACATCGTCCTGACTTGATGACCTTTTAACCCCAGGAGAAAACCATGCTCACCGAACATGAATT
Source organism: Burkholderiales bacterium GWF1_66_17 (assembly GCA_001770705.1). GTDB lineage: Bacteria > Pseudomonadota > Gammaproteobacteria > Burkholderiales > Burkholderiaceae_C > Hydrogenophaga. The sequence goes on from MERT01000025.1 coordinate 108,205, forward strand.
CATCGGCGACGTGAAGCTTTACACAACCTACAACATTGGCGATCAACCGGCGCAAGGCGCACTCCCGCTCATCGCTATCTTCGGTCCAGCGGGCGAGTGGATGATCAAGCGACATCACTTCGGCACGGGAGGCAGATTCGAGATCCCAGGAGAAGACGTTGTCATCAGCCTTCGCTTCGACGCGGCGGGCCAACACGACGCAACGCAGGGCAGCATACAAATCGACATGAGCTGCCTGTTCGATCTGCCACTGCTGGATTCAAAGCTGAAGATCAAGCTTGACCACCAGAGCTACCAACTCGGAAACCACAAGGTCAGCGGCGCGCCGATCGACAGCGCTACCGGGCGGATTCGCTTGGCCGGCAGTGGCAAGTTCTCAGCCGGCATGCTTGGAGGACACGATTGCTTGATCGAAGTAGCCGGCATGTTCAACCCCAACCCCTGGACCTGATGCTGCGCGCCCGCGCTAGCGGAGTCGTTGCGCATTCGCTTCGAATCTCTGCAGAAGCGTCTTGAGGTCGATGCGTCGACGAAACCTTTGCGCCCTCTGGCGCTGCCAGTTACGTGGTGATGTCCAATGAACGTTTCATGAAGGCTCCCTTTGGCCCGTCGGTCGCGAGCAGATGTTCGATTGTTACCTGGGCTTGCTCGGTCTGCTGGGTGGTCGCCGCTGCCTCCAAGGCGATTCGATGGGCATCCTGAACGTCCAGTCCGATGAGTTCGTAGCCGTGGCCCAGGGACATCCAGTGCAGGGATGCCAGGGCGCATTGCATGGCGAACTCCGGCTGGGTTCTGAGATGGTCGCGTGCGGCCCGGTTCAGGGTCCTGGGGTCGCAGGGTGAGGCCCAGGCCAGGCGGGTGGCCTGCTCGAACAGTTTGAGCGTCTTGGCAGTGGCGAACCATTTACCGGGCTCTCCAGGTGTGGAGGCGACCAGATGCGCCAGCAGTTTGTCTTTGGCCAGCTCGGGGTACTTTTTGGTTAGGGCTCTGAAGGTGGCCAGGTGGGAGTTGGCCTGGTTGGCCAGCAGGGCGTACTGGTTGAGGGCGTCGGCACGCCGTTCGGCCTTGAGCGGCGCATCTTCGGCAAAGCGGGCGAGGGATACTTCGCTGGTGGTGCTGCCAGCACGCTGCCGTGCGTATTCGATGGCTTCGTCGATCTGCCCTCGGGCTGCCAGCACTTGGGCTCCCCAGACCAGGTAGGACCAAATCGGGCGCGGGTCCATGGCCAGCAGCTCCAGAATCTGATCGTGCCGGCCGGCTTTGAACAGGGCGCTGTAGCAGAGGGTGGTGCCGGAGAAGAAGGCGTAGGTGCCGCGCTGGCGTTCTCGCAGGACATTTTTCAGGGTCGGCAGGAGCTGGTCGGTCCAGTCTGAAGCCAGTTCCTGCGTGGCGCACAGCTCGCCCCAGTGATCACCGAGGGATTCGATGTAGGGGGGATCGTCTTCCTGAATGGCCTCGAACAGGCGATCCAGCCATTTCTGGCGCACGGGGGTGCTCACGGGCGCGTTGCTGATCAGGGGCGCCAGTTCCAGGACTGTGGCGTAGGTGGCGTTGCCCAGGGCGTCCGATGAGCTGTCGATCTGGCACAGGCAGGGGAGAGCTTCTCCAGCAGCAGCACGGCACCTTCGGCCGCACGGGCGGGGTCGTGTCGGGCGACGGCGCGGATCTCGGTCAGAGCTTCGCTGATGCGGCCGATGGCCAGCTGAGTGCATTTCCAGCCGAATGCCGCGCGGCGAAAGCGGGTACGAAAGGCCCAGGCGTTGGCGTTGGTTCTGGCGGCGGTGGTCATGGCGCTTAGTGGTTGCTTGGATGGGATTGTCTTCGGTGGTGTTGGGTGCAGCGGTTTACGAGCACAGTTTTTGACGGTGCGTCCCGGCGTACCGCCGTCGGGCTCTGCGGGCTGCGCCCCGCGCCCCTTTGGGTCGCGGCCATGCGGCTGCGATCCCTGACGCCTCCGGCCGTCGGTGGGTCCCCGGCCTGCGCGCTTCGCTTGCCTGTTTCACGCCTGCAGGTTTGGTGGGGCTGGCTTGCTGTTCCCTTCATCCTTGCACACCGTTCTCGCTGTCAAGGTCTGCGCGCATTGCATGCGCTGGCGGCCGTTCGGCCGTCTTCGAACCTGTGACCGCTGCGCTGCGGCGTGCCGGTTCCGGTCTCGGGCAATCCCGCCCGATCACTGGAGTTGGTCATGCAGCACGATCTGTTCTCTTCCCTCGATTCCTTCCAGGCACTTTCGGTTGCCGCTTCCGCTTTGCTGGTGCGCGATGTCGCGGGCCAGTACCGTCCGGCCGAGGTCGACGAGGTGCTGCTGGCGGCGCAGCAGTTGCTGGCTGCCCAGGTGCGCGGCAGCGACTTGATGGACTCACCCGCTGTGGTGAAGGACTTCCTGCGTGCCCGGCTGGGCAACTTGCCGCATGAGGTGTTTGCTGTGGTGCATCTGGATGCACAGAACCGCGTGCTGGACTACGTCGAGATGTTCCGGGGCACGGTGAGCCAGACATCGGTGTACCCGCGTGAGGTGGTGCGTGATGCACTGCTTCGGAACAGCTGCGCCCTGGTCCTGGTGCACAACCATCCCAGTGGCGCTGCCCGTCCATCGCGTGCTGACGAATATTTGACGCAGACGCTCAAGCAGGCGGCGGCGCTGGTCGATGTGCGGGTGCTCGACCACTTCATCGTGGCGGGCGACTCCGTGAATTCGATGGCCGAGCAAGGGCTTGTGTAACACCTGGGGCCTTCGGCCCCAATATTTTTTCGCTGATCAGCGCGCTTCGCGTGAGCGCAGGGGAGGGCGGAGCACGGCCGGTGTACACCGTCAGCACAGAGAGCCGCGGCCCGTACCCGTGCCCGGGGATAGCGGTCTGGATTCATTCCCGCTGCGCGGGAATGAATCCGCTGGAAGAACTGACGTTCGGTCCGTTACCGCCGCTGCGCTGTGGTCCCGTCCCGCTCGCCAGATCGTCCCCCCGGTCACCCGCCATGCCCGAAGCCGGGCCGCTGGGAATACCGGCAACAGCGAACCCCTGAAGTGATCGCATCGGCTCGAACGCCGCGCCAGTCGCTGCGCTTGGTGTCACGCCGTTCGCAGAGCCGCCGCCGCTCAGTTCACCCGGCCGCCTGCGCTGCGCTGGTCGCCCGAAGAGGCTCGGGGCAGCGCGTGCGCCATTGGGCCCACCGTCATCCCCCCACGGCGCCCCCATCCACAGGTGAGGGGGACTTGTGGGGGGATCTTTCAGCGGTGGGCCAGGTGACGGGCTCACTGTTTCGTGCTGCAAGGTTTCCCCATCCCCCACCCCTTCCCGAGGGAAGGGGCCTTGCCCACCCCCCGCCCGCCCGTGGGCGGGAGCGAGGGAGTCCGAGCAAGAGGATCGGTTTTGAGGAGCCCGGATCGGGTTCCGGCTGGTCGCTCTTGCAAGGAGTTTCACCATGGCCAACGTTCAAGTCATTCAGCGCCACGCGCACCTGGCATCCGCCGTCAAGTTCGAATTCGTCAACGGGCGCGAAGGCAAGGTCGCCAAGGCGGTGCTGACCGCCATCAGCAACAGCCGCAGGGGCAGTGGCGACGATCGGTCCGAAGAAGCCACCGCGATCCAGTGGACGCTGTGGGCCAAGCAGGCCGAACACGCGGCCGAGTACCTGGGTAAGGGCTCGCACGTGAACATCGTCGGCCGGGTGCGCAACAACAACTACCAGGACAACGACGGGGTCGAGGTCTACGGGCTGGCGTTCACCGTCGACGAAATCGACTACCTCGATAGCAAGGCCGAAGGCGAAGCCCGCCGGGCACGCGAAGGTGCAGGTGATCCACCCGCAGCCGCCCCCAGCGCACCCAACAGCAGCCGCAAGGCCCGCAGCGAACGCCAACCGGCACACGCCTGAACTCACACACCGGGCGGTTCTTCCGCCCGGTATCCCTCATTCCACTTTTTCCGAACCAGGAGCATCACCATGATCTCTACCGCCCATTCCCCCCGTCTGGCCGCCCGTTTTGGCCAGAACACTTTCGTCATCCGCAGCGAGACCCCGCTGGCCGAAGACCAGATGCGCCGGGCCGCGCCGTCCATCTTTGCCGAAGGCAAACACGGCAGCCGTTCCGAGCGTTACACCTACATTCCCACCATCGACGTGCTGCGAGGTCTGCGCCAGGAAGGTTTCGAGCCCTTCATGGTGGCCCAGAGCAAGAGCCGCATCGAGGGCAAGACCGAATTCACCAAGCACATGATCCGCATGCGCCACGCCGGGCAGGTGAACACCCGGCCCGAGGCCAACGAGATCATCCTGATCAACAGCCACGACGGCGCCAGCAGCTACCAGATGCTCGCGGGCGTGTTCCGCTTTGTCTGCTGCAACGGTCTGGTGGTCGGCGACGTCACCAACGACATGCGCATTCCCCACAAGGGCAACATCCAGGACGAGGTGATCGAAGGTGCGTTCCGGGTGCTGGAGGACTTTGAGGTGGTGGATGCCTCCACCGACCGCATGAAGGCCCTGCCGCTGCAGCGGGAGGAACAGCAGGCCTTTGCCACCGCCGCCCTGGCGCTGCGCTACGGCGAACGGGGGGAGGGCGAACCACCGGCCCCGGTGACCGCCGAGCAGCTGATCGAAGCCCGCCGTCCGGAAGACTTCGGCAACAGCCTGTGGACCACGTTTCAGCGGGTGCAGGAGAACGCCCTGCGCGGTGGTCAGCCCGGGCGCGGTGCCAAGGGCCGGCGCCTGCACACCCGGCCGGTGGCCAGCATCGACCGCAGCGTGAGCCTGAACCGCGCGCTGTGGGTGCTGGCCGAAGAGATGCGCAAGCTCAAGGCTTGATCCACAAGGTCTGAGCGATCCCGGCGCTGGATTCAACCCCAAATCCAGCGCCGCGAGCGCGACATACCGAGCCCATCATCGGACGGTGCGTGCGCGTGAACTTCTGAAACGCGCTCGCCGGCTGGCGCCGGCTCGCGCGATCCCGGCGGCTGGCGCATCGAGCGCGGCGTCCGGAAACGGTCCTCCACCTCGGTGATCCCTTGTCGGTCGCGCCGGAGGACTCCCCCATGAAGACCCTTGTGCTCGCCAACCAGAAGGGTGGCGTCGGCAAATCCGCCGTCGCCACCTTGCTGGCCCACTACTTCCGCAAACTCGGCCACCGCGTGCTGGCCATCGACCTGGACCACCAGGGCAACTTCTCCGACCCGCTGCGCAAATCCCAGCGCGCGGTCGTGGCCGAGGTCCCGGCCAGCGCCTTGCTTACGCAGGCGCACCCTGTCATACCGACCGCAGACTTCGTCCTCGTCGCCGCCGATCGGGACCTTTCCGGGCTGGAGCGCCAGCCTAGCCTGCACAACGATTTTGCAAACCACCTGCGGGCCTTCCTGAAGGCCATGGAAGGCCGGTTCGATGTGTGCCTCATCGACACCAACCCCAACCCCGACATCCGCATGATCGCGGCGCTGGTCTCGGCCGATTGCGTGCTCTCGCCGATCCAGCTCAACCAGGAAGCTCTGGACGGCGTGCACGCCCTGCTCAACCACCCCCGAGTCGGGGTGCGGAAGATCAAGACGATGCTCAACCCGAGGCTGCACCTGATCGGGCTGTTGCCGGTGATGGTGGAGGCCACACCGTTCCAGCGGGACAACTTCCTGCAGCTGGTGCAGAAGTTCCACCCCATCCTGATCCCCTACGGGCCCAAGCCAGGCCAGTTCGCGTCCGTGCCGCGCCGCTCGGCCGTGGCAGAAGCGCAGGCTGAAGGCTTGGTGCTCTGGGAGATGAAGAAGACGGCCGCGCGGGACGCCTGGCGCGAGATCGAGGTCGCTATGGCCGTGATCACCAAAGCCGTGCTGGCGGAAGTGCCGACACAGTCAACCCTAACGACCCCCATCAACGGAGCGGACCATGGCCCTGTCGCTGGATAGTCTGGACCTCCTGCCGCCCACCGGGGGTGAGGGGGGCGCCCCCTTGCGGATCCCGCTGGACGCCATCGATGAAGACCCGGAGCAACCCCGGCAGGAGTTCGACGACCAGAGTCTGGACGAACTGGCCGAGACCATCCGGGAGCGCGGCGTGCGCCAGCCAGTCTCGGTGCGCACGCACCCCACCCTGCCCGGGCGCTGGATGCTCAACTTCGGAGCCCGACGCCTGAGGGCCTGCAAGCGGGTCGGACTGTTCGAGATCCCTGCCTTTGTGGACCAGACCGCCAACAGCGTGGACCAGTTCATCGAGAACGAGCAGCGCAAGGGCCTGAGCCCGCTGGAGATTGCGCTGTTCGTGCAACGGGCACTGAACCAGGGGCAGACGCAGGCCGACATCGCGCGGGCCATCGGCAAGAGCCGGCAGTACGTGACGCTGGCGACGGCGTTGATCGATCCACCGGACTGGCTCATGGCCGCGTACCGGGAAGGGCGCTGCCGCGGTCTGAACGAACTCCATGAGCTGCGTAAGCTGGCCGGTGAGCATCCGCAATACGTTGAGGCTTGGACTTCGGATCGCAGTCCCATCACCCGGGATGTTGTGATGGCTCTCCGGGCCGAACTTGCTGAGGGTTCAGGCAGTGTGCGGCGTGGTACATCAGCAATGCTCGAATCCATGGAAGCTGATCTAAGGAGAGGAGAAGCTGGAACAGCGTCGCGTAAGTCCCGTCAACAGCCACCAAAACTGATTGCTCTTCTGGATGGAGCCGAGGTCGTGGTGAACACGCTGCAGGCCCCGCCCAAGGCAAGGCAGCTCTTCGTGATCCCCGTTAAGGGCGGCCAACCGGAGGCCGTTGACACGAGTCGACTGATCCTTATCGGCCTGACGCGGGACACGAGTTTTCAATCTGATTGACAACCGGGAGGGCTTTGGCTGCCGACATCTGGTCGGGCGCATCGCCTTGCCCAATTTGCAGCGTGTACCGATCATTGATCCGGTACACCGTGCGACTGCCCCCGTTGGGCAGCGCCTCATCCATCACATCGAAATACTCGGCGGCCAGCAGAATGCCTTTGAGGTTCTGGTGGCCGTAGCGCTTCTGCAGATCTTCCAGCTCATCGGGTGCCTTGCTCCGGATCAAGTTCAGTGCCGTGGTGAGGTACGCCCACCCATCAGGTCGTGCCGTCTTCAGGGCGATTTCACCAAGCATCGCCACCAGGTGACTGCCCTGCAGGAATCCCAGTTCCATCTGCCGTTCACCCTCAGGCGATGCAAGGAAGGCCGCCAGCTGTTTCCGCCCTTCATCCATCGTGGTCACCCAGCCCTTGAGTCTGTCCAGCATACGTAAGGTTTCGTCACGCTGGGCATCCAGGTAAGCCAGGGCAGCTTCCGCATCGCCGTCCACGGCCGAATTCCAGCGCGGCAGGAAGTGGTGAATCAGATCGTTGCGCGCGTCCACCAAGGCGCGCATCTCCTGGTCGTGCTGGTCAATGAACTGTGCGTCGGTTTCCACAGAGAAGTGAAAGCCAACCCAGGGCTCCGAGATCTCGTCCGGCGTTTGGTGTTCTGGTGGTGCTTGCAGGACATGGGTCACCATCCTGCCTGCCAGTTCGCCCATGGTCCTCCGGTGCACTGCAGTTCTTTGCGCTTCCAAGCGCTCTGCCAACTGGCTTGCCGGCCCGTGCACCGAAGCAGTGGCGTTCAGGTGCTTGAGCATGGCCTCAACCATCTGGAAATTCACCACGTTGCGACCGATTCTGCGCAGCACCTCATCTCGCTCAGGTGTTCTTTCCAGTCCGCGGGACTGTGTCGTGTCGTTCAAAGCGTTCCCTCCCATATGGTTCAAAGGTGTCTGCATGCGACCTCGGCCTGGCCGGTTGTCAATCTGATTGACAACCTTGTCGCCATCGGTACCGCATGCGTCTGGCTGGATTTTCGACCGAATCCAGCGCTTCGAACCAGTCGGTTCTCGGAGAGCATAGGTGCATGGTTGATTGCAGGATAGGCGGCACGCCGCCGGTTTCACAAACGACTCGCTTCGCTCACGTTTGCACCTTTCGGTTGGCCCATGAACACCCACAACCCTGACTTCGTCACGGTCGATATGCGCGGTCTGAAGACCGCGTTGGTGGCACATGCTCAGTCTCGGCATGAGAGCGTGTCGGTGCTGGTTCGCCGGGCTGTGGCCCGCGAACTTGGGCAGGCTGAATCGCTTCCTCAACCGATCACATGTTCCGAGGGTGTCGGCGCGTCGCGCCAGTCCCAGGTCAAGCTGTCAATCAGATTGACAACGAACGAGGCCGAGCAGTTGGCTGCTGGGTCACGCGCAGCGGGGCTATCGCGCGGCGCCTACCTGGCAGGGCTCATCGCGGGCATCCCAGCGTTGACAACGGGCGCAAACCGCACCGAGATGCTCTCTGCGCTCACCACGTCCAACGCGCAGCTCTCCAGCCTCAGCCGGAACATCCACGCCCTCACTCGCCTGCTGACCCAGAGCAACGTGCAAAAGGCGCTGGTCTACCGCGACATGCTCGACACGCTGGACGGAGACATCCATCGTCATCTCACCCAGGCGGCGGCCTTGATGTCCGATTTGCGCCCGCGTGGGTCATCTGCAGCAACCACACACAGCACCAACCGGTGAACCCAAGGAGAACGTCATGAGCCAAGCGCCCAACATCGATGGGGTGCTCATCCAATGGGGTGACCGACTGTTCTACCCGGGAAACCGGGTGGTCAAGGTCAAGCCGCAGCCCAGGCTGGGGGATGGAGGTATGCGGCAGCGCGCGGACGCCATTCGCAAACGCATTGAAGCGACCGTAGTGAAGCGGGCACCCCAGGTCATGGTCAAGGTCACCGGGGGAGGGCGGGGAATGCTGGCCATTGCCGCCCATTTCCGCTACATCAGCAAGAACGGCCGGCTCGACATCGAGACCGAACAAGGCGACACGGTGTGCGGCAAATCGGCTGTGCACGAGCTGGGCGAAGACTGGCGCTATGGAGGAAGTCTGATCGGGGATGAAGGCTACCGTCGCGAGGCCTTCAACATCATGCTGTCCATGCCCCGGGGTACCGATCCGCTGATCGTCCAGCGTGCCGCGCGCGAGTTCGCGCAGATCGAACTGGCGGACCACAAATATGTGATGGTGTTGCACGACCACCAGTCCAACCCGCATGTGCATATCAGCGTGCGGGCAGAGTCAATGAGTGGAAGGCGACTCAACCCGCGCAAGGCCGACCTGCAGCGATGGCGCGAGACCTTTGCCGAGAATCTGCGTGGTTATGGGGTCGAAGCCGAAGCCACCCGACAGGCCACCCGCGGCCGAAACACGAGCCACCCGGACCTCTGGCGGCTGAAGGCCCAGGAGGAGGGGCGGTTGAGAAAGGTCCGACCTGGAACCAGTTCCGGGGACATGGCGCGCGATAGCAGGACGGAAGCCCTGAGAGGCTGGCTACATGTCGGGCGGGCCTTAGCGGCGTCATCCGATATACGGGATGTCAAGCTCGCCGCTTCGATTGCGAGTTTTGTGCAGGAGGCGACTTCGTCGTGGAATCTGAAGAAGGGCTCGCATGAGGCAGTAAAAGAACCGCAGCGGCCAGCACCATTGGTTGGACCGGATATTCGACATTGATCTCGGCCGGTCTTTCGCTCAGGTCATTTCTGCCAGGATGACGGATCATAGATTGTTGCAGCCTCTTACAATCAATTTTGATATAGATGAATGGCGCTCGACTTTGAGCCATTTCTCCAACGAGCGGGGCTCAAAAGCTGCACTGAGCCCTTACAAGTTATGGTTTGCTCGCGTTGAGCTCTTGCGACGTCACAGGGTGAGTCGCTTTGAGGTGAAGCGCGTAAAGGGAGGATTGAGTGAACAATGATCAGCCGCAAGGTGGAGGAGACGGCGGAGCGCTGCCCGCGAGCGCGTGGGTGCGATTTCTGCGGAGCTATGGCCCTACGCCGAACAACTTGACCATGTTCGACGAGTATGTGTCGAGTGCTCTGGGGCGTGCGAGGGTGCAGCCGATCAGTCTGTCGACGCCGCTTCTCGATGCGATGCTCAGCCACATCGAATCAAAGACGCCAGGCTCATTGCTGATCGCCGGTACAGCCGGCGATGGCAAGACTTACCACTGCCGGGCCCTGTGGACCCGAATCGGCGGAGATCAGAAAGTGTGGGCTGCCAAGGGGAACATCAAAGAGCACAGGCTCGACGATGGCCGCTTGGCCGTTTTCATCAAGGATCTCTCTGAGTTCAATGGCGAGGAGAGCGACTTACCGCTGCAGCGGCTCGAAAAGTCTGTATTGGGAGCCGATGATTCGGAAATCGTGATTTTGGCTGCCAATCATGGGCAGCTATTGGATCGCCTTCGCGATCTCGGCAAGCGCCAAGGCCGCGTCCATCCGCTTCGCAAGCCACTCCAAGAGCGATTCCTACAGGCCGGCCCGGCCCCCGATCGACTGGCCGTGTTCGATCTCAGCCGCACAACCAGCCGCAAGACATTTGAAGAGGTGGCAAAGGCAGTCGCGGGGCACCCCGAATGGGACAACTGCGTGCGGTGCGCATTGCAAGCCGATGGGAAGGTCTGTCCCATAGACGAGAACCGCCGTCGTCTGCTGGGCCAAGCCGATGGCGGTCAGCTCTCGCGCCGCCTTGGCGACCTGATTGATATCGCCAGGCTCAATGGCCTGCATTTGCCTGTGCGCGACTTGCTGGCTCTGTGCTCGAACATGGTCCTGGGCTGTTCCGAGGCGAAGCTGGCCAAGGAGAATTTGATGACTTGCGCCGATGTCGCCAAGATCCAAGAGGGTGGCGGCATTGGCAGGGCGAGCATCTATGCCAACGCCTTCGGAGCGAACTTGCCCAAGCGCAGGGCGTCGGATCGTCCTGTTTTCAAAGCGATGTCAAGCTTCGGCGTGGGCGAGGAGTCGTCCAACGCGGCCGATGGGTTATTGGTCTATGGCAAGGACGATTCGCGGCTGCAGGCAGACTTCGCTCGTCTGGTTGCAAGCGACGGAATCTACGGAGCTGGAGCGGCCTTTCGCGCGGCTCAGGATGCCTACTTGGAGGGGTATGAAGGCGCGCGCGTGGAGGGGGGCTCAGCCGAGTTCCTTGAAATGCTCGAAGACCAGCGCCGCAGGCTCTTCTTTACGCTGCCGGATGGCGAGCCGGGTTATCCGCATTGGTCGATGACTGCTTTCCGTTTTGCTGGCGAATACCTTGAAACGATCGAGGCCCTCAAGGCGAAAAGACCAATCAGCGAGACGGTACGCGGGCGCATTGCCAAAGGGCTCAATCGGGTGCTCACGGGCCTGCTTCTCGAAAACGTCGATCGCATCTTCATCGCCAGCTCCGGGGGCTTCACTCAAAGCCGCGTGAGCGTCCTTTGCGACCATGAGACGCCATCTCGCAGGCAAGCAGGGGTGGGTATGGCGATCAGGCTTGTTGAAGAGACAGGCTGTCCGCAGCTTGATGTCTCACTGGCGGCTGGACAGGGCAACTCTGTCTCGTTCGACCTCACGCCCATCCGGCATGAGTTCCTAGCTCGTGTCGCTGAAGGGGCTCTGCCTGCGAGCTTTTCCAATGAGTGCCTCGAAGACTTGCTGGCCTTCAAGGCGAAGCTTCTGCGCAAGGCTGAGGTCGTCCGCAGCGCGGCCATGGCTGGCGATGATGACGAAGTCGGTGGCGAGGCCGCTGCGCTCACCCTCAATTTCATTGACATCGAGCCCGGAGGCAGAGGGTTCTCTCGTCCGGTGACTGTGAGGGCCCCGTAATGAGCGTGATCATCAAGCGTCCCGAGATCAAGAGTGTCGACTTCTGCGTCGATGAAAACATTTGGGGACATCGCCTCTACGACGAGCAGCTCCCTCATTTGGCGGTCCTTGAATTCTTGGGCGTTCTCGGCTCCAACCTCGATCGCCCGCTGAAGCTGCGCGACGAGGACGGCGGTACGGCCAAGTTCAAGCCGCAGCGGCAAATCCGCTTGCGTGGCCTGCTGTTCAACAACCCGTATGTCGAATCGATCGCCGATGGCGCCGCATCCGATGAGGAGAAGTGGCGGCAATGGTTCGATCGCTTCGCCCAGGGCGCGACAGGGAACGGCGATGCCGACATGGCCTATCTCCGAAGTTCGTTTGCGAGTTTCGACGACTTCGCGAAGGCCATCGAGCTCCTGCGCTCTTCATCCTTCGAGTCCCGCAGCAACAAGCGCTGGAGCTCCAAGTTCGTTTTCCCTTTCGGCCCCGATGCCCTTTACGAGGATTTGGAGATCGACTCCAGGGGCAAGATGAGCAACGACCGGCGCTTCTTCGCGCGCACGGGAGAGCTGCTCTATCTCATGCTTGCTCGCTCCAAGAGGGGCGGAGAGCTCGGCGCCATCTTGGCCAAGCGGCTTTTCAATCGCGAAGCTCCGATGAATCGCCTTGCAAGGGCTCTTCAAGGGGATCCGCAGCATGCGGACGACCCTCGCCTGGCCGGTTACCTGCCGGAGGCGACCAACCCTCGCTTCGATCAGACTTGCGAGGACTGGCTGTCGATCCTAGCCAGGGACATGCCGATCTACGATGCCTTGGAGCACTTGATCGCCATATCTGGCATCAACATGCTCCTCTACTTCCTAGAGCGCGCGAAGAAGGTCGCAGGCGATGACGATCCAGTCGAGATCGTCTGCGAGATCGTCTCAAAGGAACGGACCAAGGTTCGAGCCCTTTCAGGTGATAGCTACCAGTTCAACCAAGGCTTGCCGGCCAAGGCTGTCCGGGCTCATGTCGAGTCGATTCGACTCGATGCTGGGTGGGTCGCCGCCGCCTCGGCAGAGTTCCCAGAGGCCGAGCAAGTCAAGCTTATGCGCGAGCGCTTCCAATGGCCGCCAGCTGATGGCGGAGGCGACGATGACTACACCGGCAAGAGCCCTGACGCTTTGGTCATGGATTTGGTCGAGAACGCTTTGGCCCGGCACGAGCAGCATGTCGGCAAGATCCATGCGGCCTGGTCGCGTGCGATCGGTCTCAGCTCCCGTAGGCTCTCGCGGCGAACTCGCTACGCGCCCAATGATCGGCTGCTCAAGTCGATCGTGGTTTCGATCGTCGACGACAGGATGCAATTCGATGAGTTCCTCACCGAGGCCAAGCGGCGATATGGGCTGATCCTGGGCGACGCGGAAGGATCGCGCCTGTTGGATGCCAAGCTCGTGGACCAAGAGGAGCTCAGCGAAAACCGGAACAACCTCGAAACCCGACTCGTTGGCCTAGGCCTTGTGCGCAGGCTCTCTGACTCCTGCTCGTTTGTTGAAAATCCGTTCGCGTTCAAAGGAGAGGCCGCATGCTGACCGACCGCATCATCGGGCGCGTCGGCGCGGACATTCTGGCCAAGCGCATTTTCAACCCTGGCCAGCCTGGCGATTCGGCGGCTCTGTTCCGTCTCGACAAGCTCTCCGGCAGTCAAATCGCAGCGGTCGCGCGGGCAATCCTCGCCAATTCAGATTTGGCCACCCAAGTGGATTTAATGATCCCCGAGGCTCTTGTGGGGGGGCAAGGCCTTGCCCCGGAAATCCTCATCCAGCACAACGCTGGCTATGTCCGCAACAACGCCTCAACGGCTAAGGCTGCGATCCTGACGGCCAACGGCAACGAGCACAATCTCGCGGACACCTTGGGGCATGTGATGGCCATTGGCGCAAAGGAAATGCGCGCCGAGGCCGAGCCATGGATCGATGCTTCGCTCTATGCCGGTGGCATCTCGCCCGTACCTGACGACAGGGCGGTCTTCAATGCGGCGCTTTGGGGGTTGCTCACATCATCCGAGTTGTCGCTGGTGCAGCTCGGCGAGTTTTGCTCAGCGATCGTCGAGGCAATCTCAACCCGTGGCCTGCCCATTCGTGATGCGGTGGGCTTTGCGTTGCCAAGCGCCGGGCTGCCGAGGGATAGTTCCTTTTTCTCCAATGCCAAGACTTATGCGGCTTCGCGCAAACCATGGCAGAAGGCATTCACCAAGCTGTTCGCGCAGCGGGCCCCGCTGCTCAAAAAGCTTCGGCAAAACGGCCAGCCTTTGGACCCGGACGAGCTTGCGGAGCGCATCCAAGCCAACGCCGCCGAAATCGACGATGCGGCGCGCCTGGCCCTCGAAGCGTTCGCTGCTGCTCCTGCCGGGGATGCCGAAGCCTCCGAAGCTTTGGCCCAATTCGAATGGGAAGGCGATGGTGTCTACCTAGCCTTCGACAAACCTAAGGAGAAACAACTCGGTTTGGCCGAATCGACGATTCGGTTCTTTGATCACGACTGCGACCAAGACAATGCCCTCGATGCAGAGGGCCGCAAGCTTTTGGAAGACTTGAAGGGCCGCGAGCGACGATCCGATTTCAACGAGGACGATGAGGAGTTCTTCGTCAAGCAGCGAAGGCTCTTGGAACAGGACCCCAAGCTTTGCTCCCGCTGGGAGAAGGCCCTCTATGGCAAACCGATCGATTGCAACGACTTTTTCGACGGCTTTGCCCGGGTGGTCAACAGCTTGCATGCAGGCCTGCGCGATTCCCAGGGCGATCGGTTCCTGCGCTTCTCTGTCGCCAAAGGACGCAAGGAGTGGCGCGAGCGTTTCAATTACGACGCAGGCAGCTACTTCTCCGCGATGTATCGGGGATTGAAGGAGCTCATGGGGTCGAAGGCCGAGTGGAAGGTGGAGCGTCTCGGCAACGCGAACTTGCCAGATCCGCTCTTTGAATACGAGGCCTTCTTCGCCAAGGAGAAGGAACTCCGAAGCGACAAGAAGACCAAGGTCAAGCCCAGTTCATCTCTCTCTCGCCTGGCCTTGCAGATCAAGTTCGATGTGGCTCTCGTGCAGGTATCCAATGGCAAGGAAACTGTGCTCGCGAAAACCCAATTATTGTGGAGCTATAAGCCGGCAGCTATTGGACTTTCGATGGTCGCCGACATGAAGCGGCTCATTGAGAAGGGCGCGGTCGGAGCGACTGAAGTCCCACGTCGGCTGGTGAGCAAGAAGGGTGGAGTCCAAAACGTCTCGCTGCATGACACCGGCACCTTGGAGGCTACCTATTCGACCGACGCCGGCTCGCTGGTTCCGGCAGCGAACAAGCTTCGCAGCCTGCGCCATGAGATCAAGGGGCGGATAAAAGATCTCGCGGAAGAGGGCCGACTTACGGCACTACAGCGCGATGAGATTCGCGCCTCATGGGACAAGTTCGAAGCGGACTACATCAAGGCCGTGGAAGACTTCGTTTCGACGGGCCTGCATGGCGAGGCTGTGATGCGGCAGGCGGATTCTTTCGGGGTCTTGTTGTCGACCCTCATGGCCCATGCGCGCGGCGATGTCTGCCGCTCGCGGCTTGTCTCGGAAGTCCTCTCGATCGGAACCGTCCGAGTCGCGGGAGACAACCCTGCCATGATCGTTCCGCCATGGCATCCGGAACGGATGAAGGCTTTGGCAGTCAAGTCGCGCCGCGTGGCCGGCTTCGCGACACATTTGCTATCCAGCGGCAGCGTCCTCTATGGGGATCGCGAGATTTTCATGCGCGAGCTCTCCGACGAGATCGCTCATCCCTTCTATCCCGAGATCGCAGTACTCAATCGCGGCGGCGCACCGACCTTGGTTTCAGAGAGCAGCACGGTCAACGGCTACAGCCTGTTGGAGTCGCCGACTCGCGGCGCCAATCAGGCGATGACCGATGTCGACCCGGCGTCGGCGGCCAAGCAGGTACGCGAACTCTTGGAGCGCTACATTGGGCTGCAGCCCCATGAGGCGAGTAACCTCAGCGTGGTGCTCTACAACGCCGACGCGGCAGATCTGCCTCTGGCGACGGTGCGCGAGCTCTCATCGATCCAGGAGGACGGCAAATTCCAATGCAGCGTGTCGGTGCGCCACTCGGACCCTGCGAAGCTGCGCCGCGTCTATGGCGAATTGGTCAACAAAGCTGGGGACGATCCGGACATTCCAGTGGTCAGCGAGACCAGCGACAACTTCATCTCGAAGCTTCGTATTTCGGTGACGCCGATTTCGTCGAGTCTCGGCGAGAGCGCCCAAGGCTTCAAGGCCTTCGATGTGGCCTTCTTGCACGACGTGGTTGCGCGGGCTGCCCAGTCAGAGTGGCTGCCGGTCCAATGGACCAACGACCGGCCCAATTTGGAGCACGCCCCTTCGCGCTGGTCATATCGGAGCGTGTCGGGCGAGAACGAGCTCAAGTCGACGACTTTCCTGGCTTGCCCTTGGCAGACAGCTTCGGGCTGGGCCTATGTGTCCGCAGTCGGTGCGGTGTGCCGGCAAACGGATGCGACGCCTGAACAGCGATTCCTTCCTGCTCGCAGGATCTCTTTGCAGAATCCGGCTCTGGCCGGGATGATCAAAGACGCGCACGATTTGGCCGAATGGGTCGCCACCTACGACGAGCTCTTGGACAAGAGGCAGCTACAGTACAACAACATTACAGTGGTGCGCTATCGCAGAGGTTCGACCAACGGTCGCAATATGATCGTAAGTTCTACTTCCGAGCTTCACCTTCTAGGCGTTTTGGTTCGCAGGCGCCTCGACGAGTTGAACCTCCAGCTTTCCGCCGATGAGATCCGGGAAGCCGCCGAGAAGGCCAAACGGGATGCGCTCTCGGTGTCGGGCGACATCGTGCTGCGGGCGGCCAAGCGTGGCGTGTCGGCCGGCGAAATGATTGGACTGGTCCTCAGCCGCTGTTTGCTGGCCGAAGAGTTCAAGGCCGCTGCCGGCGGGGGCCATGTCTTGACGGCCTATTTCCTGCTGGACGACTACGCGAGCTGGCTCTCCCAGCCGGAAAGCAGGATCGCGGACATCTTGGCGATGAATGTCGAAGAGCGTGAAGAGGGCGTGCGCGTGGTCATTTCGATCGTCGAGTCGAAGTATGTTTCCTTCGATGGCTTGGCCAAGGCCCGGCGCGATTCG
Organism: Burkholderiales bacterium GWF1_66_17; assembly: GCA_001770705.1. Classification (GTDB taxonomy): domain Bacteria; phylum Pseudomonadota; class Gammaproteobacteria; order Burkholderiales; family Burkholderiaceae_C; genus Hydrogenophaga. The sequence continues at coordinate 125,004 of MERT01000025.1, forward strand.
AAAGATCAGCTCTTGGCCACGTTGGGCATGTTCCGCGAGGCCCTCTTTGGCGATCCAGGTCGGCTTGATCGTGACGTTTGGCTTGCGCGCCTGGCCGACATGTTGATCGATGCAGATATTCCGCCCGGTATGACTGGGCTTATGGAGCGGGCTCGATCGAAGCTGCGCGAAGGCGATGTCGAGATTTCCTTGCGAGGCTATTCGCAGGTTTACATCCACACCTCAGACGCTGGTTCGTCATCCGCATCCGAGCAGGAGCTGCTCGAAGAGTCTGACGGCGTCAAAGCCTGGCAAGAGGTCTTCGACCGTCCGGACTTGCGCAAGCTCGCCGAAGCCTACGCGAGGGGCTCGGGAGCTGGCGAGGCGAGAGCGGGTCTGGGAGCGCACAAACCATGGGAATCTCACGGCTTCAAAAGGCCTGCCCCGCGAGTTCCATGGCTTGCGGCGATGGGGCAACTTGCCAGCGGCGATGCGTCGATACAAGAGTCCGAAGTCGAGATCGGAAACGATATTGGAGTATCGATTCCAACGAGCGAGCCAGTGCACGAGCCAACAGCTCCGGCCCAAGCCTCAACTCAGGTTTCATCGCCAAACGCCAGCCCTCCGACTCAGCTTGGCAAGGCCCTTGCGGAGCTTGTGTTGAGCAAGTTCGCTGGCGGAGCTCAGGCGGATGTCGAGCGCGATGCGTGGGCCCAGGATGTCACGAAGAAGCTCAAGGCCGCACTCAACAGCTACGGGCTGCAGGCGTCGATCCTCGGTACGAGACTGACTCCGAACGGCTGCTTGGTCAAGCTCGCTGGATCCGATCGTCTGCGCGTGGAGGACATCGAGAACAAGAGGACGCAACTGCTGACCACGCACGCGATCAATTTGGTAACGGTCCAGCCTAAACCGGGCGAGATCGTGGTGACGATAGCAGGGACGAAGAGGCAGGCTGTGTCGCTTTGGGAGTTGTGGTCGCGCCGCGAGCTGAACAGAAATGTCGCAGGTATCAACACATCCTTTTTGCTGGGTCTCCAAGAGATCAATGGAGCATTGCTCTATCTGAACTTGGGTTCCGAATTCGGCGGCCTTTCGTCCCATGAGCCGCATTCCCTGGTGGCTGGAGCAACAGGCAGCGGCAAGTCGGTGCTGATCCAGGCCTTGCTTCTTGATATCGCTGCGACCAATCCTAAGGATCTGGCTCAGATCATCTTGATCGACCCCAAAATGGGCGTCGACTACGCCCCCTTGGCGGACTTGCCACACATGCGCGAAGAGATCGTCACCACCAAGGAAAAGGCCGGCGAGGTGCTCGAAGCTCTGGTGCAGGAGATGGAGGACCGCTACCGCGCATTCGCCAAGGCCCGCGCGCGCGACTTGCCGACCTACAACTCCAAGGTCTCGACTGCGGAGCGTCTACCCATGGTGTTCCTGGTCCATGACGAGTTCGCAGATTGGATGCTCGACGACACCTACAAGAGCGCGGTGAGCGCGGCAGTGCAGCGGCTGGGGGTGAAGGCTCGGGCGGCCGGCATCCACTTGATCTTCGCTGCGCAGCGACCAGACAAGGATGTGATGCCGATGCAGCTTCGCGAAAACCTGGGCAACCGCCTGATCTTGAAGGTGTCGAGCGAGGCGACCTCCAAGATCGCGCTCGATCGGCCGGGCGCCGAGCTGCTGCTGGGACGTGGGCACCTGGCTGCCAAGCTCAACGGCGAGCAAGGTCTGGTCTTCGCCCAAGCACCATTCCTATCGGATCAAGACATCGAGGCTGCGGTGGCCGCCATTCGCGCCGATGGCCTGTAGCCTCACTCAAACGACGAGAGGGTCGCGCTTCCGATCACTGAAGCCCACTCAGTTCTGATGTAGGCCGCACGGTGCACTATGGGCCGTCAGGGGGGGGGAGGCTCCTCAGGCTTGACCTCAGCGGCATGCGCTGGAGCCGCTGGATCTGAGCTTGCGTCCACAAGACCCGTCGCTGCGACGACGATGTCCGCAGCGACCGCCCCTATTGGTTCGCCAGCGTGCTCCTCAGTATCCTTCGGTTCGGGATCCTTTGGCGTGTAGATCGATAAGACCACTGCTGCCTTCGGAATTTGTCCCCGCTCCAGCTTGTCAACACCGGCTTGGATTTTTGAGCGCTTGACAAGGCCTATCACTTTTCCGGACGGCGCCTTTATCTCCCTGAAGGAATCCGCAGTTGTTGGAAGACTCAAGCCCTGTTCGAGTGCCTGCAGCACATCTGCAGAGAACTTCAGCTCGTGCACGAGAGGGCGAGTCTTCTCGTGGATGGTCGCGGGATCAACGCTGCTCACATATGTCCAAACTGCCTCACAAGCGTTCTCCGTCAGGATCAGGCGCTCCTCGGCCTTCTTCCCATCTGGATCGCGGCCGATAAAACATACGCCGCCATCGTCCAACGTCGAGATGTCGGCTCGTGTCAAAACGCCGTCGAGGTTAGGAACAAAGGCTTCAATCCTCATGTTGAACGTTGCAGGCATGGGCGCGACGAGGCCGATCCGCCCGAGGTTTGAAAGCAACTTTTGCTGAAGCTCCAAGGCGTGGGATTCTCTGAGTCTTGCGGCAACTTCAAAGGTTCCTGCCGCCGACAGCAGTGATTCGAGCTGGCTGTGGGCGAGGGTTTCGATATGCTTTAGATCCCATTTGATCCAAAAGCGCGAGCCATCGCCCATCTCAATGACAGGTGTTTTTGCTCCCTCATCTTTGTAGGACCAGTCTGCGGCGGTGAGCGGCTTGAGCGCCCCCACCAAGAGGAGAACACGCTTTGCACCCTTTCTCTGCAGATCACAGGCTGGGGTCAACACGGCCGCAACCATGTCATGGACCACGTCGCTGAGAGGGTCGTGATGCGCGAGCTGCGCCTCTCCGCCGTTTTCAACCTTTGCGCCTTCAACCTTCTTTCGTCGAAGCACGTCTCCGAATGCGATCTTTGAGTCGACAGAAGCCGACAAAGACAGACGAGCTCGATTTTGAAACAGGCATCTCTGGACGAAGTCCTGCAGATCTTTTTCGCCCGGCACGAAAGGGGGCGGATACCCCGCCATTGCCAAGGTGTTCATGACCTTGGCGGCGCCGATAATCGGTTCGAGACCTTCGATTTCGTGTTGTAAAACCTTGTCGAAGATGTCCACAAGGTAACTTCCAGGTGGTTCCCCCTCCGTTGATAGCAACAACTGATGTATTCGAGCGATCTCGGCCAATCCGATTTTCCGGATCAGCACCATCATGCTGTCCTTCGCCCTAATGAGGCCATCCTCCCACGCGTTAACAAATGCAAGCAGCTTCTTTGAATCCTCAAAGTGCGTCCCGAGCCGAATCAGAAGGCGGGCGACAGCGTCGGACTTCTCCAGTTCGGACTTCTTGATAATTCTGAAGTTAGTCTCGAAGAGTTTTGTTCTCTCCTGAAAGTGAACGCGCTGCTCGGGAAGTCTGCTACTGCGGGACATCAGCACCACAAGTGGATGGTCATGCCGGCGTTGCTCAATGACTTGGCGCACTCCGTCGATGGACAAGTCCATGTCCTCGTCGCGTTGGGCTGTATTCAGGAACAGGTCGACGAAAATGAGCTGAACCTCTGCTGCCTTGTCTTGGAACTCTCTTCCGCAACCTTCGCATTCAAGGCCTAGTTCCTTGAGCGTCGTCAGAAGCGCAGACGCAAACGAGAGGTCCATTTTCCGATCACCATCGAAGCGCGCGAAGAGGGCATCGACCGGGTCCTTACTAAGGCGCGGGCGAGCTGTCCAGACCGCCTTGACAAAAGCGTCCCGTTCCTTCAGTTCGTCTGCGGAGGTATCGCCGTAAGCGGAATAGGCCTCTTGGAGGACATCTTGGTCGCCTTCGCTGATGTCTGCGAAGAACCTGGTCCAGGCCTCTACATCGACAGCCATGTCGGAGGCCAAGGGAATGGTGTCGAATGCGTCGTCCACCACGAGAGCCCGTTTCACACCTGTTGCTTCAAGTAGGTCTTTAAGTTCTTTCATTTCGCTGCCGCGCTCCCAGGCAGTTCTAGAATGAAGCGACTGAGCCTTCCTGTATCGCGCGAAGGTGTCTCGTCCAGAGTCAAGGTGCCACCGAGATACTCGGCGCATTCGCGACCGATAAACAGACCCAGTCCCCGTCGTTTGGGCTTCTCCTTGAGAGAAAAGAATGACCTAAAGATCCGCTCTCTGTTTTCAGGCGCGATTCCAGGCCCGTTGTCGGCATATAGGATCGTTGGCGGGTGATCTAGCACTTCGATGGTAATTTTGGGCTTGTAGCCAGGCTCCCGGAATGCCCTCATTTCCATCCAGTACTTGGAGTTGGATATCAAATTCTCCAGAATCTGAACGATCATCCCCTTCACGGCCCGTATCTTCACCGGCTTGGGGTCCGTTGGCAGCGATACGGATATTCGGTGCCTAGCGAACTGCGCTTCGTGGGCGGCGAGCGTCTCACGAATCAACTGATGCAGGTCGAAGGTTTCGCTGGTCTGCCTGCCAGATACGCTCAGTGGGTCGAGGACGCGAATGCGCTTGCTCAGACTGAGCATCTGATCGCGAAGCGAGGCGAGCTTTGCTTGAATGTCGGGCGGGGTCGCCTTGGACCTGAGAGCCTCAATGTTTTGCAGAGCGTTTTCAGATGCGCGAGCCAGCTCGTGTGCGACGATTTCCACCATCAACCCAACACCCGCCATTTCGACCATCTGCTTGCTTTGCCTCTCCACCTCTTCGATACGTTGTCGAGCCTTGTCCGCGAACTCCGAAAACTCCAACAATGCCTGCTGAAGGGTTTCAACCTCCGCCTTCGCTTGCGGCGCCAGCTTTCGCAACGTCGCAATTGCACTACGCGCCCTCTTGTTGAGATCCTCAACTTCCAACTTTGCTTCTGTTAGATCAAGCTTTTGACCCTTGTATTGACCCTCGACATACTTCATGAAGCGAAAGAGCTGATCTTGAATCGCGTACTGAAGAAGCTCGATCAACACCTGCTGCTCAGAGGTCTCTCGTAGTCCTTCGCGGTTTGTTTGGTCAACCAGCTGCGGATTTGCGCCGCGCGAGATTTCAACTCGGCCGATGAATTGGGTCTTGTTAAGGGTGTATCCAGAACGCCGAAGTGCCTTCCTGTCGAGTCCGAGCCAATCGTCATCGTCATCACCGTACGGAAACACGCGGAAGCCATCGCGGAATAGCAAAATTCCTGACCAGCGTTCCTGCAGGTTTCGAACTGCCTTCAGCTCGCCGATGCCCTCTATCCGGCTCAATAGGCGTCGGTTGAACCAATACATCTCGAACTTGAATGGCCCGATGGTGGTCATGGCGCTGGCAGGCAATTCGCGTTCGTTACCGACGAGCAGCGATTGAAGGTCGATCGAGCGAACAACCGAGCTTTCCGCCTCCTTTGGATGCTCGAAGCCGAGATTGCTTGCAACCAAGTCGCACCGCAACACGGGAGCGCCGTCTTCGATCGCATATCCCCCCTTAATTGAAGCGTGCGATGCGTTGAGGAGCGCCTTTTCCATCCAGGGGATGTCCAGTCGTTCGCCGTTCCAAAAGAGCGCAACGCGCGGCCGCCGTTTCGGATCGTTGAATGGATCGGTGAGGCGCGCGAAGTCGTACTCCGCCATCTTCTTTACGCGCGCTTTGGTCCAGTCTTCGGCCAGCGCGCCTACCCGAATGTGCGTGCCGGACCAAGCAGGGTTCGGTTTAGGACCGCCGACACTCGGTCTGACATCAATGTCGCTCAGCATTGCATCGATCGATGAGAATTCAGACCAGTCGATCGAGAGTACGTTGAGCGATTCGTCTGAAACTGTCGCCGTTTCGACACTCAGCTTTTCTCCCAGCCGCATTGCTGAAAGCCGGCCGATACCTTTCTCGCCCAAGTATGGTGATTTGGTGTCGCCTCTCTTTAGCGCGCTCTCAACGTCTCGCTTGCGCGACGCCGTTCCGATCACAAGAAAGTTGTCCGTCAGACCGCTTACCGACATGCCACTACCGGTGTCCGAGATCGTGATGTCGCTCAGGCCGTATACGTCATCCAACATGGCAAGGAATTGGTCGCTGGTCGTTGCCGATCTGAGCTTGCTTCGAGCCGACTCAAGGAGGCGTTCTGCAGCTTCTGGATTGAGTTGTTCTAACGTTTCTTCGACAACGTCTCGACTAAACCCCTGTGACTTAAGGGCGCGCTCGCGCGCCGAAAGATAGTGATTACGACGCAGAACAATATTGAAGTGGATTTCGACGCCCGACTTCGTGCCCGCGTCAAATCCGTTCTTGATCAACTCATAGAAGGCAATGATGTCCGAGCTAATGAGTTCGGAGCCAAGCTCTAAGACAGTGCGGGCGGTGATTCTGAACACTTGCTGTTTTCCCTCTATCGCGAGCGAAGTCTGCGGTTTTACTTGTGACAGACGGCGCAGGAGCCGTTGCCCTCGTCGACTCCATATATGTCGTCGATGTCGTCCGGGCACGCCTTCGCAGGCCGCAACGGATTGATAGGAATACTTTTGAGTATGCGCGCACGGCGGATCCCGTATTCGGCCTGGATTTCTGCGATGCGTTCGGGATGCTCCATGTCGACCAGCGACTCGCCTTTTGACCAAGTGAAGGGCGAGCCGTGTTCCAACGCGTCTTTCTCCAAGGCCTTGGCGGCTTCGTAGGCATCTGGGTGACGCTCACGCAGCCGCACCCACTCGATCTTCTGCTGGAAGAAACAGAAGGTGCAGCCGCTGCGAGAGCGCCACTCGTAGTACTTCGGATAACCAACTCCGGATGATTCAAGAATGTCGACGACGCCAGGTTTGTCGATACCGGCTTCGCGGAACGGCAGCTTGACGAACAGGTTATCGGCTTTCGCCGTGTACCCTTCGCGGTAGTCTTCATCGGCTCGGATCGCCACATAGGAGACAACCTTATCTCCTGCCGCAAGCCACGGCTTGATCCACTCCTCAAAAGGTCGCAGCTTCAATGTACGGGTACACCAGCGAGTCTGTGGACTGGGCAAAAAGTGGTTGTACTCGCGAAGCCAAAAACGGAAGTCTCTGCGGGGGTTGAGCCTTGCTATCGGTTTGCCAAGGTAGCCCTCTAAGCGCCCCAAGAATTCGTAGACTTCAGGAAGCTCCTCTCCTGTGTCTGTGAAGAAGTAGTCGATATCCAGTTCGGGATGCTTGTCGCGCATCCATACAGCCAAAGCTGCGCTGTCTTTGCCGCCAGAAATCCCCAGGACGTGACGTTCAATCATTTTGTACCTCGTTTTGCGTGGCGATCTTCATCCCTGCTTTTGCCAATATCGCCAGAAGAACATCAGTCCCGAGGCCTTGGCTTTGCAGCGTCAATGCCAGTTCTGACGCCTTGTCTTCGACGGTCTTGCGGTGGCGTTCAGATATTGCGAATGATCTGGAGATCGTTGTGGTCTCTGCGCCAGCGCCAATGACCACCGCAATGGCTTCACTGCGCGCTGTTCGCCCTTGGACGGAGACGAAGGCCTCTGCTTCGCGGAAGCGTCGTGCGAACTGCGCAAGCTCCAGAAGCGCGGCATCTATGTGACGGTCGACCCAATCGCGGGGGGGCTTGTCGGCGGCGAGACTCAATATGCCTTCTAGCGATTCGCGGGAACCGTCATAGGAGGTCAAACGCGTTGAAAAGGCGTCGAGCCGGAAATTGCCTGCAACGCCAGCAACGGAACTTGCGCGATCTCTAAGCGACCCAAGGTCGTCGCGCGTTGCGTCGAGTGCTTCGAGCATCCCTCTTTCCACTTTGCCTAGCATTCTTGAATATGCAGACGCAAGCTCTTGAAGTGGGCCCCGCAGTGCCTTGATATAAGACTTCCCGTCGGAGGCGCCGAGCAAGGATGCCAAATCGACAAACAAGACTTTGTGCGGATCGCTGGCCTTGAGCAGCATGTCCCGTATGGACTTTGCGGTTTCTCCCAAGCGTTGCGTTCGGCGAGCCCATTCAGGCAAGTTGTAGACCATTGCCACCAAGCCGCGAGCGGCTTCAAGTGGGTCGGATGAACCGGAGTTTTCACCGATCTCGGCTAAGAGCTTGGAGATGCCTTCAAGGATCTGATTCCTATCCTCGTCGATGGCGATCCAACGGAGAGTGAAACGGGCTGGGTCTTGGAGGCATTCGTCAACGTCTGCATCGCTCAAACGGGGTATGAACATGCTGTCCTTGTAGACGGCGACGTTACCTTTGTGCGCTAGCAAAAATGCAGTCAGAAAGACAGGCAGGACACCTTGCTTTACCCCAAACGGGGGGGCGATCCACAAGGAGTAAATTTTGTCTACGCCAACGCGGGCGTTCACGTCTGAGAAAAGCGCTTGGGTCGCTTGCCAAAGATCGACAAATCCCTGGCCCGAAGCATCCGAGGGTGCACAAAAACACCAACGCCCTTGCTCTACTCGATACAGATTCGATTCAATGAGCAAAGTATCAAATAGACCTCTTTCTGCTGGGAATCCTGTGATCCCCAGCTTCTCTTGGCCTTCTGCATTGATCATCGCGTGAAGGAGATCTCGACGCGCCTTGACGCTATTGCTGGAGAGGCTGTCTCGATTGACCAACTCGCTCCAAACGGATGGGCACGACCAATAGAGCTCGTCAGCGAGGTCGGATGAGACAGGGGATAGCTTGGCTCCTGGCTCAATTACCTCGTCGCTGCCATCGTGCCATTTTGAGAGTGACACGGCGGCTTGGAGTTGGTCCTCCAAATCGGAACGAGTGGCAGCTAAGCGCGCGAAGACCTCTCTTCGAGCGACGGGGTCTCCTCCAAGTTCATGACGCTCTTTGACTTGTTCGAGCGCTACCAACTCGGCAGAGAGTTCTTCGATACGAGCATGGTTGGAGGGGATGCCCACCAGCACTGGCCAAGGTTCCATGCGCGCGCAGGCTTGCGCTCGCTTGCGCGCCTCTCGGGCAGACATGCCTCTGCTGGGAAGCGCCAAAATGAACTGTCCGAACTCTCCTCTCTGAGGCTCGTAACCTTGGGCTATCTTCTCAGCTTGTTCAACGCTCCGCAGAGACAGCTCCATCCAACGCATGGAGCCTGTGTCATGGTAGTGCCGCTTCGCGACCACAGGGTGCAGCCCCATGAGTTGAGAGAGCTTGGCGTAGTCGATTCCTGGAGATGCGGCCAAGGTTTGGGCGATAGCAGCATCAATGTCGAAGTCACTGCCCTCGAAGACTGACCACGCCCCGGTGTAGCTCTTGAACAAGGCGACCTTCAGCGATGCGAGTTTGTGCAATGCCTCGTCGATTTGCTCCTGTGGAACCATGTAGAACAGGGCCGATAGCACTGGCAAATCCGCAGCCAAGCCGGAGCCATTGCGGAAGAGGTCGATCACTGCGATGTTCTTGATCATCGTGACCAACAGCGGATCGCCTGATTTCGCCTCCGCTCGCTCTACAGCTTCCACCGCCTGAGACCAGCGGTGGCCATCGGGGGAGGCCAAAATTGCGGGTTCAAGGTTTGCTCGCAGGTAGTCCCAATAGTCACTAGGCCGATACCAAGTTGCTTGGCTTAGGGGTGTCGACTGAAGGTAGGATCGAAAGCCATGCGCCTCGACTGACGAGAGGAAACCGAAAGTGCTGCGTTCGTTTTGCCCGAACTGACGTTTGGAAATTGGGCCGAGCAGGGCAGCCATCGTAGGGTGCAGCGGCCAACAACGGGCTAGGGCCTCAGCGAAGTCCTTTCCGACTGCCGGGCGCCTTGAACGGATGGCGTCCGCAACCGTGTTTGACGCGTCGAGCATCCACTCCGGGCGCCGCTTGGCTTCGATCGCGCGCCCGATGAGTTCGACCACTTCATCGCTTGCTGCAACAAATGGAAGGTCCAGGTAACGCCCTTGGACCTTGGCCCAATCATCTCGAGAGTCGAACCCTAGTCGAGCCGAGTACTGTGCGAAAGATTGGTGCAGTACGCCAACGACTACCAAGCGGCCTTCCGTTCGAGCGGAGGCTTCCGCCAACTCCTGGAAAAAGTAGACATCGTCACCTGAACCCAAGGCTGAGGCTTCCAGAAATTTGCCCATCTCATCGATGAAGACCAGGACACCATCATTTGGGCGCTCCTTTGCCTCGATTAGCAAGTCAGCGATGACGCTCTCTGCCGTAGGCTTGTTGCGGCCATCGAAACTCTTGCCTTGAGCTTTGCGGATGGCCGCTGCCAATTCAGAGACTACGCTGCCGCGCCGGCCCACTACGGGGACGACAAGCCATCCATTCCGGACAGGGAATGCCTTATCGAATGCAGGCTTGGAGTCGATCTGTAGAGCTGCTCGCGCTTTCGCTCGTAGAGCTTTGTTTAGATGCAGCGCGCTTGCTAGTGCCACTGCTAAGGAAGACTTGCCTCCTCCAAATGGGCCGGTCCAAGTGAAGCTGCGCTGATTGGTTCCTGCAACCTGCCTGCACATTCCTTCGATCACGGAGGATGCGGTCGAATGAAAAATATACCCATCTAATGCGTCAGCCCGGCCGATGTCCGCATCGATGCGAATTGATCTTTGATACTGCCGCGAGATCTGGACAAAGTCCGAGAGCGCTAGCTCCTTTGTGTCAGTCATATGCGCGCCTAACCATTTCATTGCGGTCCTCTGCCGAGAGAGTATGTCTGTGGACTTGGCGCAGTCCCGCGGAGTCTGTCCATGCGAGCTTTCCGCCGGTGAGATCGGAAAGCAAGAACAATCGCTGTGCAATGGACTCTTCATCAAGCTTGAAGACTCGCCCTGGCGAGCCTTCCGCATACGCGATCGTTTCAAAGGCTAGCGAGCTCAGTCCTTCAGCCGTTCGATCCCAAAAATCGATGAGCGCGTAGGTGAACACACCGTCGTGAAGCGAAGCCTTAGGTCCACGACGGAACGCATATTGGCCTTTGTGGACCTCTTGGAGTAAGCTCAATTCGCCAAGTAGAGGTTCGGCAAAATCCTCGGGGGAGCCGCCTGCGGTTCTTGGTGCGTAGCCGCGTAAGCAAGTCTCCAAGTCGCGCGAGATGGTCGATGTTGAGAGACGGTGTTTGGGGTCGAGGTCTCGGGCGAATCTTGCCAACGGTTCTTCAAGTTCTTGGCGCGTAAACGTGGGTGCTGTCACATGGTTAAACAGCCAATACCACGTGGTTGAGCGGTAGCATCGGCCCGCAAGTTGCCAATGAGCAAGCCATGCAGTCGTAGGGTTCTCTGCGTAGGGGTCGAGACCATCGTCTTGCAGGATCTCCGCAGTGAGCTCGCCTACGCGAAAGCCATCCTTTTCTTCAGACATGATGCCGCAGGCAAGAGCCCAATGTCGGATCGACGAGACCATGTTCTTGCCGACCCCGAAGGCGGCGATGGCTGACTCATCAGTGAAGGTTGACTTCGGGATGACGCCGCGACTGTCGGCTTTGTCGAACGCCTTCTTGAGCCACATTTGGCGAAGAGGAAACGTCTCATGGCCTGAAAAGTGGGCTGGCATTCCTCCGCTTAGGGTCTGTTTTTTTTCCATTTTTGGATTCTAGCGTCCTAAGCTTGCCAAACTGGTGAAGTTCACCAGTTTGAAGCCATACTGTTAAAATACACAGTATATCTGTGCGGGAGGTAAGTGCACATCAAACAGCAACCGAATCACACAGTTGTTGCGGTGAGCTCGGCTGGCGGGGAGCCGGTCACTTTGGGCTCAACTGATGAGCCGCGTCTGCTGACGAAAAGACACTGGATGAACGCTTGCGCTAAGGGTCGATTGGACTCAGTAGCTCGGGCGTCGAGGTTTTGTGCGGCGCCCATGCCCACTCACCTAGGTTTTTGGAGCGAAGGCTCGTCTTCACTACGAACGAGCTTTCTTCAACTTCTGGCGTTCGACAGATGAACAACGGAATCGGGTTTTCACCGCAGTCCAGCAATGTGGCACAGACGCTACCGTCACTTTCTGTGTTGTCGTAGCGAAGCGACTTGATGAACGATCTACCCTTGATGACGAGGTGGTAAACAAGATGCTTCTCGTACTCGTCGTCGATGGGCAACCACTCAGAGGTTGCGATCATCAACGACAGTTCATGGATGGTTGGGCTTCTGTCTTCGTTCAGTGAGAGAGTCGTGATGATGATGAGGCGCAATGAATCATTCATGCTCCACTGCATCAGTTCACGTTCAAACCGGATGTAAATTCTTCGCGACAACAGATCACTGAGCCATAAGGGGAGGTCGGGTAGGTGCTTGATGATCATTCGGTGGCCGACTCGAGCCGGTGTAATTTCCTTGACTTCCGCAATCATCAGTAACAGCCGTTGCGGCTGACCTGGGTGAGGCATGCAGTTGGCCCACTGCATCAAACGGGAAGCATCAATCTCCTGTCTTCGTGTAGCCGAAAACACCTCAGGGATGTAGAGGCTGCCCAGCAGGGCGTGGCCGTGGACGAACTTGTTTTCGGAGGCTTGCAGCAGGTGTTTTCGCACGGTGCCCCAGGTGCGGCGGCCGGCAAACCCGGGCTTCCAGTGGGTCAGTTCGCCTTGGTCCCACAGGTAGTGCAGTAGGGCGCGCAAGCCGAGCCGATGGCCGTTGGCGACCACACTGTTGCTGGCCCTGGCCGAGGGTGGCTGGGCGGCCCGGCCGGGCAGTTTGGACATTGGGAAGTCGAGCTTGAGGGTCGTCATACCGGTTACCGGGTTCTCGACGATGGCGGTGCCGACCAGCGGGCCGATGCCGCTGAACTCGGTCGGCGGTTCGAAGGACGGGCAGTTGGTGGCGTGCTGGCAGCCGGTGTTTGGCATGCGCTTAACGGCGTAGCCGTTAAGGATGCGGGCCACGTACATGTCAACGCCTGGCCCGCCGGGCTGGCACAGGCAGCGGGGGCGTAGGTGGTTCTGGTACGCCTTGGCGATCGCCTCTACGAAGCCGGGGGCGTTTCTCGCCCAGCGTTGATTGCCGATGGCGTAGGCCGCCTCCGAGGCCATAGCTGTGTTCATCGCGATACTTCAGCGGGCAGGTGCAGCGCGCTCGCGACCGCGTTGCGGGTCCTGTTGGGGCGCCACGACCGGGCGCTGGGACGGAGCGTTCTTGTCGTAGATCCGGACTTTGGGGTTCTGGCCATCTCGGATGCGCTGGGCTAGCTTTTCGGCGGCGGCCACCATGACGGCTTCGCGCCGTTTCTCCGGCACGCGGTTGGCGACGAGGATGGCTTCGATGGCGGCCAGTACAGTCTTTCGGCCACCACTGCCGCGGCCCGACGGTTTGTCAGTATTGGTGGCGGCCGTGGATGCGCTGGAGTCCCGGTTGGGTTCGATGCGGTTGATCTGGCGCAGTTCGCGTTCTACCTTGAGGCGCTTCAGGTCGGCCATGTTGGGTTCGTAGCCCAGTGTCTTCACACCGCGCGCAGCGGCTTCCAGCCATACGAGGCGCCGGAAGTCTTCGCTGCCTGTGATACGCAGGGACCGCCAGTTGCGGGCTTCGGCCACATCGACCATGGAGCGGGCCACCGAGGGGCTGTTGGTATCCGTTGCCAACCGGAAGGTAGATTCGGTGAAGGCAACTCGCAAGGTGTCGCCCCGAAAGCGGTATTCCGTCAAGCCGAGGCTGACATCGCCCAGCGTGACCGGGGCGCGCTTGATGATGTAGCGGTCCACCAATGCGGCTTCCAGTCGGGCGACAAGGGCTTCGCGTTCGGCCTGCGCGTCCATGCGGGCGCTTTTTTGCGGGCTGGATGCGTCGGGTGTTTCCAACCCTTTGTCTTTGGCCGGTAAGGGGATGACATTCGACTCTGCCGTCTGGCGTGCTGGGTCGGTCTTGGCCGTTTTCGATTGCGGGACTGTCGCGGGGGGCTGGGCATCTCGGGCTTCGTCCCGCTTCCATTGGCCGTCGATCTTGTGGACGAAGGACTTTTGCCCGCGCACATCCACGACGACGAACCGGTTGGCACCTAGCTGGTCGGCTTTGGACACCATGTCCTGGTAGCGGTCGGTGCGGTAGGTGAGTTCAGCAAACGGATCGCGCAGTTCGTACCGCTCGCCCGGCTCAGGCTCGGGTGCCTGGAATGTCCGGATGGCAATGGCTGCGCGATCCACGGGTTCCACCGTGCCGCCCAGGGGGGCGTTGGTGTCAGCCGTGGTTGTGTCCAAGCGCCTGGCCGGTGCTGCTCTTTCGTCCATGGTGGTCTCCTTCGGTGGTCAATGCCATCGGGTGGCTTGTCAGGGTTGTGGTGGGGCTGAGGCCTGGGCGGACAACGGTGTCACCCGGTAAACCTCGATCTCGACGCGGCGGTTGAGGTTTCTGCCTCGCTGGCTGCTGTTGTCTGCAAGGTGGTCACCACTGGGCTGGTGAGTGGTTCGGATTCGAGCGGTGTCCACGCCCGCCGCGATCAGGTAGTCGCGCACGGCGTTGGCCCGGGCCTGTGCGATGCGGCTTTCGGCCGATGAGTCGCTGGTGCCGTCGGTCCGCCCCCTCAGCACCACGAGCGGCGCAGTCTTGGCTTCTTCCACCAGAGCCGACGCTTCCTCGGTGGGGATCGACACCCGGGAGCTGTTGAACCCAAAGTGGACGATGCGAACGCTGTTGGCATGAGCCTTCTCCTGAATCGATGCCATCAGCCGCTGGCGCGTGGCCATGTGGGCCAACGTGGCCGTGGTGGTCTCTGCGAGGCGGCTGGATTCGTTGGCCTGGATGCGGGTGTTCTGCAAGTCGTTCTTGCACACCTGCAGCTCGACGGCTATCTGCGCATTGGCTGGCCGCTTTTGAGATTCGTCCACGGTGGGGGGCTTGGGCGGTGAGCTGCAGGCGACGAGCAGCGTAAGGCTCGCCAGGGTCAGCGCGGTGCGCGGGGGCGGGTGGGTGGTCATGGCTGTTCCTCCAGGGTTTCGAGCCGGATGGGTTCTGTGTTGCTGGTGGTGGATGGCGCGAAAGGAGTGGCTGGGGCGGAGTCGACCGCATCGATCTCTTCGACCGGCTCGATGGCACCACCTTCGCCGACAGCTTCCAGCCTGTCGTCAAAGAAGCCGATGCAGGTTTCCGCCAGCTTCTCGGGTGGACCTTCCATCTGGTCTTTGGTCAGCTTGACGTCGTGATTCAGAACGCCGATGTCCATGCTGGTTTGTCCCGGAGGAAGTTCGTCATCAGCGAGGCGCCAGCGCTGTTGGACTTTGGCGAGGTGCAGATCCACGTCCATCGGCTTCACTGCTGGCGCAGGCTTCAGGCGCGACGTGAAGGCCTTGTCCTCGAAGTAACAGATCTTTTCGCCGAGGATCGGTTTGCAGTTCTCGAAGATCACCACCAGCCGTTCGCGCCCCATTTCCTTGAACTCCTGCGGCAGCAGCAGGGCGCGGCGTTGCTCGCTTTCGTTGCGGCTGACGGTGCTGTGGCCGTGTCCGCTGAAAGAACGGCTGCGCCCGCGTGAGGTGGCGCGCTCGGTAAAGTGGCCAAGCATGGCGCTGTATTCGTCGGCGTCGCGCTGTTCGCGCGGGGCGTACAGAATTTGCAGGCCGTGGTTGGTGGCAAAGGTGCGGGCTTCCTTGTCGCCGTAGACCGCGTCCAGCTGCGACATGGCCTGCACCACCGTGAGCAGGCGCAGGTTGTAGCCAGCCAGGAAAGCCGCTGAGTGGGTGATGACACCCACACGGCCCATGGCGGTGAACTCGTCGTTGACCAGCAAGCACTGAAACCGGAGGCTGGGGTCTTGTTCAGGCAGGTGCTGGGTGTTGAGGCTGACCAGTTGCGAGAAGAACAGGTTGAGCAAGGGGCGGGCATTGGCCAGCCGGTGCGGCGGAATGCGCACATAGACCGACATGCGCTGACGCCGCAGGTCTTCGAGCCGGAAGTCGTCGGTGCTGGTGGCGGCATCGACCACCGCATCGGCAAAGATGGTGAGCGGCGCGTGGAAGGTGGCGACCACGCTGGACAGCGTGTTCTCGGAATTGCTCAGCAAGCGCTGCAGCGCATCGACGCATTCGTCGGTGAGCGGTTTGCCTTGTTCGCGACGCTGGGTGATCTGATTGCCCAGGTGGTCTTTCAGCGGCTGCCCTTTGCCCGAAGACTGGCGCAACAGCTCACCCACGGTGCGGGGCAGCTCGGGGGTTTCCAGCAGCAACAGGCCCAGACCCAGAAACAGGTTGCGTGCCTGGTCGTTGAAGAAGGCTTCGGACGAGGTACCGCTGCCGTCGTTGGGGAAGAACACCTGGCCGATACCCAGCAGATCACCGACCCGGTGCAGCGGGCTGGTGCGAACCGCCGTCAGCGGGTTCCATCGGTGGCTGCGGGCCTGTTCGT
>MERT01000026.1:0-235189 GCA_001770705.1 Burkholderiales bacterium GWF1_66_17
TGCGGTCAGGGTGGTCTTGCCGTGGTCAACGTGACCGATCGTGCCGACGTTGACGTGCGGCTTGGTCCGCTCAAATTTCTCTTTTGCCATTTTTCAGCTCCAAAATCAAAATTGCCGAAACACCAGAACAAATATGGTGCCCTTGGCGGGAATCGGACCCGCGACCTCTCCCTTACCAAGGGAGTGCTCTACCACTGAGCCACAAGGGCCAAGACACCCGGACAACCCGGACATCTCAGAAAACTTCAAACATCCAGCCATCAAAAGGACATGGAGCGGGAGACGGGAATCGAACCCGCGTGATCAGCTTGGAAGGCTGGAGTTCTACCATTGAACTACTCCCGCCCGAACCGTTTTCACACCCACAAGGGCTTCCAACATTCAGAGCGCTTCGATCCCAATCGCTCGCACATCACTTATCAATCACTGGTGGAGGGGGCTGGATTCGAACCAGCGTACGCGTAAGCGGGCAGATTTACAGTCTGCTGCCTTTAACCACTCGGCCACCCCTCCATAGCGCAGCCCAGCATTATGCCATGGTTTTTGACCGTGTTGCATCCCGGCCCGTGATCACCACGCCACAGGTGCTTGTCCGGACGCTTGCAGCCAGTGGTTGACGGCGCCGAAATGGCCGCAACCGAGGAACGGCGCTGGACCCCGGCTCGCCGACAGAGGCGACGGGTGGTTGGCACACAGCACCTGATGGTGGGCACCATCGATCAGCGCGGCCTTTTTCTGGGCGTGGGCGCCCCACAGCAGAAACAGTTTGGGGCCGCCTGTTTCGCTGCAACGCCGGATCAGGGCGTCGGTCAGCACTTCCCAGCCACGACCGGCATGGCTGGCGGGCTGGCCGTCTTCCACCGTCAAGCAGGTATTGAGCAGGAGCACGCCCTGCCCAGCCCAACGCACCAGCGAGCCGCTGGCCGGCGGAGCCAGACCCAGATCGCGCTGTAGCTCCTTGAACATGTTGCGCAGGCTGGGCGGAATCCTGACACCGGGAGCCACGGAAAACGCCAGCCCCTCGGCCTGGCCAGGCCCATGGTACGGGTCCTGGCCCAGGATCACCACTCGCACATCGGCCAGCGGCGTCAGCGCCAGGGCCCGCAGCGGCTGCGGCGGATAGATGATGGCACCGCTGTCCAGCCGCTGCTGCAAGAAGGCTTGCAGTGACTGTCCGGCGGCAGACGCCCAAAAGCCGTAGACCAGCGCCGCCCAGTCGGCCTGGACCGGCCACTGTGCGGGATCGGCCGCCTGCAGCCGCGGGTTCAAAACCTCTGGACCCGCCGCCACACCGCCCCAATCCAATGCGCCCTGCATCGGCCCGTGCTCAGGCAAACAGCTCGGCCAGCGCCAGGCCCGGCTCGGGCGCGCGCATGAAGGCTTCGCCCACGAGAAAGGCGTGCACACCCGCAGCGCGCATCGTGGTGACGTCGTCGCGGCCGAGAATGCCGGACTCGGTGACCAGCAGGCGGTCGGCCGGCACGTCGGGCAGCATGTCCAGCGTGGTCTGCAGCGTCACTTCAAAGGTGCGCAGGTTGCGGTTGTTGATGCCCAGCAGCGGAGTTTTGAGCTTGAGCGCGCGCTGCAGCTCGGCGCGATCGTGCACCTCCACCAGCACCGCCATGTTCATGCTGAGGGCAATCGCTTCCAGATCGGCCATCTTCGCGTCGTCCAGACAGGCGGCGATCAGCAGAATGGCGTCGGCCCCCATGGCGCGGGCCTCGTAGACCTGGTACGGGTCGACCATGAAGTCCTTGCGCAGCACCGGCAGGTCGCAGCTGGCGCGGGCCTGTTTCAGGTAGTCGGCGCTGCCCTGAAAAAACTGCTTGTCGGTCAGCACCGACAGGCAGGCGGCGCTGATCTGGCCATTGCCTTCGGCGTAGCTCTGGGCGATGTCGGCCGGAATGAAGTCTTCGCGCAACACGCCCTTGCTCGGGCTGGCCTTCTTGATCTCGGCGATCACCGCGGCCTGGCCGGCGGCGATCTTGGCCCTCAAGGCGCCCTCGAAGTCGCGTGTGAGCAAACGGCTTTCGGCGTCGAAGCGCACCACGTCCAGCGGTTTCTTCTTGCGCGCGGCGGCGATTTCTTCGTGCTTGACGGCCACGATCTTGTTGAGGATGTCACTCATGGGTTTTGTTTTCCTGGGGTGGAGGCGACTGGAGCACCTTCTTGATGATCCGGTGCATCACCACACCGGCCAAGATGAACAGCAACGAGATGCCGATGGCGATCCAGGCGCCTTCGTTCTGCAACCAGACAGGCAGGTTCATGGCATCGTTCAGGGGCCGACCGGCGCCGTGGCAGCTTGCGTGAAATCGGTCAGCTCGCGCAGCTTCTGCGCAGCCGCACCGGACTCGATGGCGCGCCGCGCCAGCGCGATGCCCTGCGGCATGCCGTCACACACATTGGCGGCATAGAGCGCCACGCCGGCATTGAGCGCCACGATGTCTTTGGCAGCCTTGATGGTCGGTTCGTCGCTGTTGTTCAACACGCCCATCAGCATGGCCTTGGAATCTTCGGGCGTTTCCACACGCAGGGTGCGGTTGCTCGCCATCGTGAGGCCGAAGTCTTCGGGGTGGATCTCGTATTCGGTGATCTCGCCGTTTTTCAGTTCGCCCACCAT
The DNA here is from genome assembly GCA_001770705.1 of Burkholderiales bacterium GWF1_66_17. Lineage (GTDB taxonomy): Bacteria > Pseudomonadota > Gammaproteobacteria > Burkholderiales > Burkholderiaceae_C > Hydrogenophaga. The sequence goes on from MERT01000026.1 coordinate 2,624, forward strand.
GGTGGCCGCACCGAGCGAGACCTCGTCCATGCCGTCGCGGCCATAGACCACCACCGCGTGTTCGGCCCCCAGGCGCTGCAGCGCGCGCACCTGGATGCCGACCAGATCGGGGTGGAACACGCCCATCAGGATGTTCGGCGCCGAGGCCGGGTTGGTGAGCGGGCCGAGGATGTTGAAGATGGTCTTCATGCCCAGCTCGCGGCGCACCGGCGCCACGTTTTTCATGGCCGGGTGGTGGTTGGGCGCGAACATGAAGCCCACGCCCACTTTTTCAATGCAACGCGCGATGGCATCTGGCGACAGGTTGATGTTGATGCCCAGGCTCTCCAGCACGTCGGCGCTGCCGCTCTTGCTGGAGACGCTGCGCCCCCCGTGCTTGCTGACCTTGGCGCCCGCGGCCGCGGCCACGAACATGGAGCAGGTGGAGATGTTGAAGGTGTGCGAGCCGTCGCCGCCCGTGCCCACGATGTCCACCAGGTGCGTCTTGTCGGCCACGTGCACCTTGGTGGAGAACTCGCGCATCACCTGCGCGGCGGCGGTGATCTCGCCGATGGTTTCCTTCTTCACGCGCAGGCCGGTGATGAAGGCCGCCATCATCACCGGCGACATTTCGCCACTCATGATCAGACGCATGAGATGCAGCATCTCGTCGTGGAAGATCTCGCGGTGTTCGATGGTGCGCTGCAGGGCTTCCTGCGGGGTGATCTTGTGGCTGTGAGGCATGGGTGTCTCCTGAACTTAGCGAGAAGGATTGTCCGACATGGCCAGCTTCAGGCCAAAGCCGACGAACATGGCGCCGGCGGCGCGGTCCATCCAGTGCATGGTGCGCTGCACGGCGCTCACGCGACCCGCGGCCCAGCCGGCGAGCCAGGCGTAGCCGAAGTTGATCGGCAGCGAGTTGAGGTTGAACAGCAGGCCCAGCAGCAGGAAGGCCGTCACCTTGTCGGGCGTTCCGGGCGCGATGAATTGCGGCACGAAGGCCAGGAAAAACAGTGCAACCTTGGGGTTGAGCACGTTGGTGAGGAAGCCGCGCAGGTAGATGCGCCGAAGGTCGGACGGGACGCTCGCCTGCGCGGCATCGTTGGGCACCACCGACGAACCGCCTTTGGCCAGCAGCAGCTTGATGCCCATCCACACCAGGTAGGCGGCGCCGATCCACTTGAGCACGGTGAACGCCGTGGCCGAGGTGGCGAGCAACGCGCTCACGCCGAGCGCTGCCGCGAACACGTGCACGAAGCAGCCGCTGACGATGCCCAGCGCAGCCACCACGCCGGCGCGCACGCCGCTCTTGAGCGCGTTGCTCACGATGTACAGCACATCGGGGCCGGGCGTGAGGTTGAGCAACCAGCCCGCCGCGATGAACAAGAGCAGTTGCGGGGTATCGGGCATGGGGTTCTCCGGGCGGATGCTCAGTAGGGGCCGGTACGTGCGGCGCTCGCCTGACCGGCGGGCGCTTCGGCGAAGAAGCGGCGCACGGTGGCGATGGCGTGATGGATGCCGGCCGCGTCCACGTCCAGGTGGGTGACGAAACGCAGGCCGATCAGGCCGGTGGCCAGCACACCGTGGACTTTCAGGAAGTCCAGCAGCGCTGGCCCGCGTCTGTCGGCCACATCGACAAAAACGATGTTGGTCTCTGCCGATTTCACGGTCAGTCCCTCGATGCCGCTCAGGCCTTCAGCCAGGCGGCGCGCGTGGGTGTGGTCGTCGGCCAGGCGGTCCACATGGTGGTCCAGTGCGTGCAGCGCACAGGCCGCCAGCAGGCCGGCCTGGCGCATTCCTCCACCGGCCATCTTGCGGATGCGACGGGCGCTCTGGATCAGTGCCTGCGAACCGCACAGCGCCGAGCCCACTGGCGCGCCGAGCCCCTTGCTGAAGCAGACCGAGAGGCTGTCGAAATGGTCGGCGATTTCGCGCACACGGGCGTGAGCGCCCTGCCCGGGGGCGGCCGAGGCCACGGCGGCGTTGAACACCCGCGCGCCGTCCAGGTGCGTGGCCAGCCCGTGTTTGCGCGCCAAGGCCGTCGCTTCCCGCAGATAGTCATCGGGCATCACATGGCCGTTCCAGGTGTTTTCCAGGCACAACAGGCGGGTGCGCGCAAAGTGCGGGTCGTCGGGCTTGATCGCGGCAGCGATGTCGGCCAGCGCCATGCGACCCTGCGGATCCTGCAACAGCGGCTGCGGCTGCACGCTCCCGAACACGGCTGCGCCACCGCCTTCGTAGCGGTAGGTGTGGGCCAGCTGGCCGACGATGTATTCGTCGCCCCGGCCGCAGTGCGCCAGGATGCCGCAGAGGTTGCTCTGCGTGCCCGAGGGCATGAAGAGCGCGGCGGGCTTGCCGGTGATGGCGGCAATGCGCTCCTGCAGCGCGTTGACGGTGGGGTCGTCGCCGAACACGTCATCACCCAGCGGGGCCGCCATCATGGCGGCGCGCATGGCCTCGGTCGGCTGCGTGACCGTGTCGCTTCTGAGGTCAATCATCTTCATGCGGCCTGCTCCAGGAAGTTCTTCAGCATCGCATGACCGTGCTCGGTCAGGATGCTCTCGGGGTGGAACTGCACGCCTTCGATCGCCAGCGTCTTGTGCTTCACACCCATGATCTCGCCGTCGGGCGTCCAGGCGGTGACCTTGAGGCAGTCCGGGCAACTCTCGCGCTGAATGGCCAGCGAGTGGTAGCGGTTGACGGTGAACTGCTCAGGCAGGTTGGCGAACACGCCCTCCTGCGTGGTGGTGATGACGCTGGTCTTGCCGTGCATCAGTTCCTGCGCACGGATGATCTTGCCGCCGAAGGCCGCGCCGATGCTCTGGTGGCCCAGGCACACACCCAGGATGGGCAGCTTGCCCGCGAAATGCTGGATCGCCGCCACCGAGATGCCGGCTTCTGCCGGCGAGCAAGGGCCGGGGGAAATCACCAGCCGGTCGACCTGCCCCGCGTCCACACGGCGCTGGATCTCATCGACAGTGATCTCGTCGTTGCGCACCACGGTCACGTCGGCGCCGAGTTCACCGAAGTACTGCACGATGTTGTAGGTGAAGGAGTCGTAGTTGTCGACCATCAGGAGCTGGATTTTCTTCGTCATGGTGTTCACTCCAAGCCTTCTTCCACCAGCTCCGCCGCGCGCAGCAGCGCTCGGGCCTTGTGTTCGGTTTCCCTCCATTCCATTTCGGGAACGGAATCGGCCACGACCCCTGCGGCGGCCTGCACGTAGAGCATCTGGTCCTTGATGATGCCGGTGCGGATGGCGATGGCCACGTCCATGTCACCGGCGTAGCTGAGGTAGCCGCAGGCGCCGCCGTAGAGGCCGCGCTTGGTGGGTTCGAGCTGGTCGATCAGTTCCATCGCGTGCACCTTGGGTGCGCCGGTCAGCGTGCCGGCCGGGAAAGTGGCTTTGAGCACGTCCATGTTGGTCATACCGTCCACCAGCGTGCCCTCGACGTTGCTCACGATGTGCATCACGTGGCTGTAGCGCTCCACCGCAAAGGCCTCGGTCACCTTGACGCTGCCGATCTTGGCGATGCGGCCGATGTCGTTGCGCGCCAGGTCGATCAGCATCACGTGCTCGGCACGCTCTTTCGGGTCGTTCACCAGTTCGATTTCGGTGGCCTTGTCTTTCTCGGGCGTGGCGCCGCGCGGCCGGGTACCTGCAAGCGGCCGGATGATGACCTTCTGCTCGAATCGAGCCCCCACGCTCCCCGCTGCGCTGGGTTCGCTGCCCCCCGAGAGGGCTTGAGCGCCTTGGGGCGGCCCGGCGTCGCTCATGCTTCGCTCCACCTGCTCCTGGCGCACCAGGATCTCGGGCGATGCGCCTACCACGTGGAAGTCGCCAAAGTGGTAGTAATACATGTAGGGGCTGGGGTTCAGCGAACGCAGCGCCCGGTACAGGCTTAGCGGCGACTCGGTGTAGCGTTTCTTGATGCGCTGGCCCACCTGCACCTGCATGAAGTCGCCACCGGCGATCAGCTCCTTGGCGCGCTCCACCGCAGCAATGTAGTCGGCCTTGGCGAAGTCGCGTTCGGCCGGGAAACTCTGGCTGGGCTTGACCACCGGCGCGCTCACCGAATATTTCAGCGCATCTTTCAGCTCGCGCACGCGCTTCTTGGCGTTGGCGTAGGCCTCGGGCTGGGCCGGGTCGGCGTAGACGATCAGGTAGAGCTTGCCCGAGAGGTTGTCGATGACCGCCAGTTCTTCGCACTGCAGCAGCAGGATGTCGGGGCAGCCCAGGGTGTCGGGCGGGCAGCTGGCTTCGAGCTTCTTCTCGATGTAGCGCACCGCATCGTAGCCGAAGTAACCGGCCAGACCGCCGCAAAAACGCGGTAGCCCAGGCCGCAGCGCCACCTTGAAGCGCTGCTGGTAGGCGGCGATGAAGTCCAGCGGGTTGCCGTGGTTGATTTCCACCACCACGCCGTCGCGCACCACCTCGGTCTTGGCTTCAGCGCCAAAGCCGCTGGCCCGCAGCAGCGTGCGCGCGGGCAGGCCGATAAAGCTGTAGCGACCAAAGCGCTCGCCGCCGACGACGGATTCGAGCAGGAAGCTGTGTTTGCCGTCGCCGCGCCCGTGGGCCAGCTTCAGGTACAGCGAGAGCGGGGTTTCAAGGTCGGCGAAGGCCTCGGCCATCAGCGGGATGCGGTTGTAGCCCTGGCTGGCCAGGCTCTTGAATTCAAGTTCGGTGATCATGTTCAGACGCTCCATCGGCTTCTGACTGCATCGCAGCGGGAGAAGCCGTTTTTCTGGGGGCCCCGGTCAGATCGGCTGCCGGGTTCGGGGAGTGAGGCGGCGCGGGCGGGTCAACAGGGACAGACCGAAACCAGCGCACAACCTGAGGGAGTGCACGTTTACGCTGGCTTGCGCCAGGGCCAGGCTCCCCGGCCATTGCGGCTCGGCAGATTGCCCGTCAGGGATGTGCGTGTGTTGAACATGGGAGCAAAGTGTAGCAAAGCCGCCGCGAAGAACCCACTGACCTGGACTGCACGCTTTGGTTTTACGGTCGAACCCTGTTGCCGGCGCCCTGGCGGACCGTCAAAATCGAGATTTTCGAACGATCGTACTTTTTTATTTCCCTCCCCTCTCACAACCCGGAAGGCCCAAGGCCACCCCGCCATGAACATCTCCCACCGGGTCTTGCACACCCTGACGACCGCGCTCCTGGCTCTCACAGCGATCGTGATCCTGGCACCTGGGCACGCGCGTGCGGCCACCGTCGAGGTGGCCGGTGTCCCGCTGGAAGACCGCATCTCCGTCAACGGCAGTGCGCTGCAGCTCAACGGCGCCGGGGTGCGCCAGAAGGCGGTTTTCAAAGTCTACACTGCAGGCCTGTACCTGAGCCAGAAGGCCTCCACCCCCGAACAGGTGCTGACCGCGCCGGGGCCTAAGCGCATGACCATCACGATGCTGCGCGACATCGATTCGGCCGAACTGGGCAAGCTGTTTTCGCGCGGCATGGAAGACAACATGGAGCGCACGGCGTTTTCCAAACTGATCCCCGGCGTGATCCGCATGAGCCAGGTTTTCACAGACCACAAACGGCTCAAAGAGGGGGAAACCTTCGTGCTGGACTGGGTGCCCGGCACGGGCACGGTGCTGACGGTCAAAGGCAAGGTCGAGGGTGAGCCGTTCAAGGAGCCCGAGTTTTTCAACGCATTGATGCGCATCTGGTTCGGCCCCAAACCGGCCGACTGGGAGTTGAAAGAAGCCCTTTTGGGCAAGCCCTGAGTGCGCGTTGGCCGCGGTGAAAATTTGCCCGTGCGGTGCTTCACAGTCAAAAGTAACGGGCCTGTTGCGGGATAACCGCAGCTTGTGTGTGCTCATGTGACAGATTGCAACAGAATATCTTTAAGTTAAAAGCTGTGCGGTAGCCGGGGGCTGGACGGGCCGATAGTTCAGGGGATGAACTCAAACTTTCACGCCAAAGCCCTTCCTTGTATTCGCCGCGCCAGTGCGCGGTGGTTAATGGTGGGCATGGCCGCCACGGCAACCGCTTTCATGGCCCCACACAGCTTGGCCGCCGATCGGGACGTGTCGGGGGTCAAAGTGAGCCTGTCGCTCAATTTGGCGGGAAAGAGCCTGGAGTTGAACGGGGCTGGGACGCGCTACCGCGGCCCCTTCAAGGTCTACACCGCCGCGTTGTACACCACGCAAAAATTCAGCTCGGTCCCAGATTTTCACGCCGACAACGGCTCCAAACGGCTGGTGTTGACGATGCTGCGCGAGGTGGATTCGGCCGAGATGGGTCGCATGTTCATCAACGGCGTGCAAAAAAACATTGCGAAGAACGACCTCACCAAAGTCTTGTTGGAACTGCCCCGTATGGGCGAAATTTTTGCGGCCAACAAGCGCCTGTTTCCCGGGGAGCAACTGGTGATTGACTGGATTCCGGCCGTGGGCATGCAAATCAGCGTTCGGGGCAAGCCACAGGGCGAAGCCTTCAACTCCCCGGAGTTCTTCGAAGCCTTGATGAACATCTGGCTGGGCAAGGCGCCTGCTGACTCACAACTCAAGGATGCCTTGCTGGGCAAAGCCGAACCCGAGCGGTTGAGCCGGTCCTGAGTGAGCACCCCCTTGGCCCATCCGATTCGAAACAGCCCACTTCCCATGACCCATCTGCCATTTCGCGCCGTCCTCGCCTGCCTCACCGTCCTGGCTTTGTCCGGCCATGCACAGGCTCAAAGCCAAATTCCCGTGGTTCAGGCAGCTTCCGTACAGACCCTGGGTTTGGTGCAGAACGGTGAGGGCATTCGGTCGCAAGGGACCACCGATCTTTACCGCGCCTCACTCCACCTGAGCCAGCCTGCAAGCTCCATGGAGCAAATGCTGGGATCGGGTGGTGCCAAGCGCCTCGAACTGCGCATGATGCATGCCGCCACGTCAGACGAACTGGGCAAACTGTTTACGCGCGGGATTGAGAAGAACAACCGCCGCCAGGAAATGTCGCGCCTGATCCCCGGGCTGATCCGCATGGGTGAAATATTTTCACAGCACAAACGGCTCAATGCGGGCGATGTACTTACGATCGACTGGGTTCCCCAGCAGGGAACTGTGATCAGCATCAAAGGCGTTGCCCAGGGTGCCGCCATCCCGGACCCGGCCTTCTTTGGCTCCCTGCTGAGCATCTGGCTGGGCAACGACCCCGTCGACAACGAACTGAAATCCAGGCTGTTGGGCAAGTCGCGAACCTGAGGCTGCGCCTTCCGGCGCTCAGACCAGTTCAAGCATGCTGTCGACCCAGGCATCGGCGTCGACACTGGACACTGGCCGCCCGTGGTTGTACCCGTAGGACACCAGGACAACGGGGCAGCCGGCGGCGCGCGCGGCAAGCGCATCGTTTTCAGAGTCCCCCACCATCAGGGTCTGCGCGGGCAAGGTGCCCAGCGCTTCGCAGGTTTTCAGCAGCGGCAGCGGGTCGGGCTTCTTGCGCTCAAAACTGTCGCCACCAAACACCCGGCTGAAATAGCCGGCCAGCCCCTTGACCGCCAACAAGCCCTGGGCGAACGCCAGGGGCTTGTTGGTTAGACAGGCCATGGCCAACCCTCTGCCCTGCAGAGCGCGCAGGCTGTCTTCCACACCCGCAAACACGTCGGCGAACTGCCCATTGATGCTCAGGTAATGGTGCTGGTACTGGCGCCAGGCGCGCTCATAGAGCGCGTCCACGCTCAAAGCCGGGCACGCTTCGCCGCAACCGATAACCTCGGGCCGGCGCAACTGCTCCGCCAGCAAGCTGCGTATCAAGTGTTCAGAGCCCTTGCCCACGGTGCGCTCAATGGCCGCGCGGTCCACGCCGGGCAACCCCAGGTCGGCCATGGTGCGGTTGAGTGCGACCTCGAAGTCGCCCAGTGTGTCCACCATCGTGCCGTCCAGGTCGACGATCACCGCTTGAATATCTGCAAACTTCAAAACGACTCCAGAGAAAGGGCCCGAACAAGGATGCCGCGAAACGGGCTGCACAGGCAGCAGGCGCGGGGGTGTTACTTCAGCGCCTTGCGCATGTCGTCGATCACGCTCTTGTAGTCGGGTTTGCCAAAAATAGCGCTGCCAGCCACGAACGTGTCGGCGCCCGCGTCGGCCACGCGGCGGATGTTGTCGGCCTTGATGCCGCCATCCACCTCCAGCCGGATGTCCTTGCCGCTGGCTTCGATACGCTTGCGGGCGGCTTCGATCTTGCGCAGGGCGGAGTCGATGAAGCTCTGGCCGCCAAAACCCGGGTTGACGCTCATGATCAGGATCAGGTCGATGTCGTCAATCAGGTAGTCCAGCACGTCCAGCGGCTCGGCCGGGTTGAAGGTGAGGCCGGCCTTGATGCCCTTGGCCTTGATCGCCTGCACGCTGCGGTGCACATGAGCGCTTGCATCGGGGTGAAAGCTCACCAGGTCGGCCCCAGCGTCAATGAAAGCACCGGCCAGCGCATCGACCGGCTGGATCATCAGGTGCACGTCGATCGGCACCGGTGTGCCGTCGGGCTTCCTGGCGTGGGGCTTGAGCGCCTGGCAGACCATGGGCCCGAAGGTCAGGTTGGGCACATAGTGGTTGTCCATGACGTCGAAGTGGATCCAGTCGGCGCCGGCGGCGATGACGTTTTTCACTTCTTCGCCCAGGCGGGCAAAGTCGGCGGAGAGTATGGACGGGGCGATGCGGTAGGTGGTCATGGCGCGTGGAGGGGTTGGAAACGGAACTGGCGCCGATTTTCGCAGGCCCGGCAAGGATTTGCCGCGCCGCGTTAACATGCCGCTCATGTCGAAATACCAGTTGACCTGCGAGGTCGAACCCCAGTACCTGAGCGAGCAGTCCACGCCCGACGAGGACCTCTACGCCTTCGCGTACACCATCACCATCACCAACACCGGGGATGTGACGGCGCAGCTGATCTCGCGCCACTGGATCATCGACGACGCCCGGGGCCACACCGAAGAGGTCAAAGGCCTGGGTGTGGTGGGCAACCAGCCGCTGCTGCGCCCCGGCGAATCGTTCCAGTACACCAGCGGCACGCGCCTGCACACACCCAACGGCACCATGCGGGGCAGTTTTTTCTGCGTCGCCGAAGACGGCGAGCGGTTTGAGGCCCCGGTGCCCGAATTTGCGCTCAGTGCCAGCGCTTCCGACACGGGTCCGGGCACGGCCCGCGTGCTCCACTGAGCACCGCCGGCCGCGGCGCCGGCCAGCGGGCGCCCTCCTCGACGCTTTCATGACGCTCACCGAACTGCTCGACACGCTGGACCCCGACGCGCCCCTGGCCCGGCGCCATCTCTGGCTGATGGACGCCCTGCGCTGGGTGCGCGGTGAAGCCGAAGACCCTCAGGCCAGCGTGGGGCGCGTGCGCCAGCTGCTGGCCACGGTCCGTGAAGACCCTGCCTGGCTGAACCGCTGGCACCGCTGGTGGGCCCGTTTCCTGCAAACGGTGGACCTCACGCCGCTGCTGGCCGACTTCGGCTTTGCCCCGCGCACGGCCTTCCTGAGCGAGCTCGGTCACCGCCTGCGCCGCAAGCTGCTGCCCGGCACCCCCGAAACCAGCGACATCACCGACCTGTTCGGGCTGTTGCTGCCGAGCCGCTTTGACGTGCGCTGGCTGCAGGCGCTGGACACGCGGACACTGGAAGAGCTCCGCCAGGTGCTGCTCAGCGACACCCCCGCGACGCCCGATCCGCAGGTCCCGACGCACTGGCAGGCGACCCTGCTGGATGCGCTGGTCTTTTGTGTGGGCCAGGTCAGCGCCACCGGTTTCGCCAGCGAAATCCGAGGCCGCATGAGCCACGAGGAGCGGGCCCGGCGCGCCTTTCACGCCCTGCCGGTGCAGGTCGAGGCCGTGCGCCGCAGCGCCCTGCGCCACGGCGCGCGCAGCGGCCAGGTGCGCCACGAGGTGAACAAGCTGCGCCGGCAGCTCGATGTGTGCCGCGTCGCGGCCCAGTCGGTCTATGCCCACCTGGACGAACATGGCGTGTCGGTCGGCATCGTGTTCCGGCTGCGGCAGCTGGCCGAACGCATCTTGCGCATCCAGCAGCTGCTTGACTGCATGCTCGCCGACCAGCCCGACCGGGCCACGGCCGCACTGCTGGCCGATCTGGCCCTGCTCGGGCAGGACAACCGCAGCATCCGCGCGCTGGTGGCCCACAGTTCCGGCCTCACGGCGGCCAAGGTGGCCGAACGCAGCGCCGAAACCGGTGAGCACTACATCACGCGCAACGCCGCCGAGTACCGCCAGATGCTGGGCATGGCCGCGGGCGGCGGCGCGGTTCTGGGCCTGACCACCTGGGCCAAGTTCGGCGTCATCGCGCTGTCGCTCTCGGCCTTCTGGGCCGGCTTCGCGGCCGGCTTGAACTACGCGCTGTCCTTCGTGCTGATCCAGTTGCTGCATTTCACCGTGGCCACCAAACAGCCCGCCGTGACCGCGCCGGCCATGGTCGCCAAACTGCGCAACATCCACGAAACGGGCGCGGTGCGGCGCTTTGTGGACGAAGTGGCCCACCTGCTGCGCTCGCAGGTTGCGGCCATCCTGGGCAACGTCGGCCTGGTGGTGCCGGTGGTGGTGCTGATCAGCATCGCGCTGTTGCAGGCCACGGGCGCGCCGATGATCGGTGCGGACCAGGCCGCCCACGTGGTGGACTCGCTGCACCTGCTCGGGCCGAGCGCGCTGTTCGCGGCGTTCACCGGCGTGCTGTTGTTCGCCTCCAGCATCATCGCCGGCTGGGTCGAGAACTGGTTTGTCTACTACCGCCTCGACTCCGCCATCCGCTACAACCCGCGTTTCACGCGTGCGCTGGGCGCCCAGCGCGCTGCGCGATGGGCGAAGTTTTTCCGCGACAACATCTCCGGCCTGGCCGCCAACATCTCGCTGGGCTTCATGCTCGGCCTGGTGCCGGCGTTTGCCCAGTTCTTCGGCCTCGGACTCGACATCCGCCACGTGACCCTGGCCGCCGGTCAGCTCGCAGCGGCCGCGGTCACGCTGGGGTCGGCAGCGCTGGTCGACCCCGGCTTCTGGTGGGCGGTCGCCGGCGTAGTGGCCATCGGACCGCTGAACCTGGTCGTCAGCTTCTACCTCGCGTTCCGCCTGGCCCTGAAGGCGCAGAACATCAACGACGTCAACCGCAGCCTGATCCACCTCGCCCTGCGCCGCCGCCTGCGCAGCCATCCGCTGGGGTTCTTCCTGCCCCCGCGCACCGAGGTCGCGCCGCCGGCCGAAGACGTCAGCGACATCGAAGCCGCCTGGACCGCCGACTCCCGGCGCGACGCCATGGACGAAGCCAGCCGGCGCTGGGCCGAGGCCTACCTGGCGCGCACGGCTGACGGCAGCGCCCTCGCCGACGACCCCTGGGAACGCGGCATCGCCAGCCCGAACGCTGCGGCGCCCGGCACAACCGAGGTGCCCGCCACGGGCGGCACATCGGCACGCCAGACCGACCCGAGCACCCCATGACACCCCGGGAACCCGAAACGGTCTCCGCCGGTGGCGAGTTCGACCTCATCCGGCGGCACTTCCAGCGCACCACCTCGCCAGCGGCCCCCGCCGTCGCGCTGGGCATCGGTGACGACTGCGCCTTGCTGCAGCCCAGTCCCGGTGGCCAGCTCGCCATTTCCAGCGACATGCTGGTCGAGGGCGTGCACTTCTTTCCTGACGCAGCGCCCGAGGCGCTCGGCCACAAGGCCCTGGCCGTCAACCTCAGCGACCTCGCGGCCATGGGCGCGCGCCCGCTGGGCTTCACGCTCGCGCTGGCCCTGCCCCGGGTGGACGACGCCTGGCTCACGGCGTTCTCGCGCGGTCTCTTCGCTCTGGCCGACGCCCACGCCTGCCCACTGGTCGGCGGCGACACCACACGCGGACCGCTCAACCTCTGCATCACCATCTTCGGCGAGCTGCGACCGGGCGAGGCGCTGCGGCGCGACGCGGCGCAGGCGGGCGACGACCTCTACCTCAGCGGTGCGGTCGGTGAGGCCCGGCTGGCGCTGGAACTGCTGCGGGGCACGCCCTGGGCCACCACCCACAGTGCAGCCGGTGCCCTGTCCCGGCTGCGCGAACGGCTGGAGCGTCCAGCGCCCCGCCTCGCGCTCGGCCAGGCGCTGGCGGGCCTGGCCCACGCCGCCATCGACGTGAGCGATGGTCTCGCGGGCGATCTCGGCCATATCCTGCGTGCCAGCCATGTCGGTGCGCACCTGGAACTGGCGGCCCTGCCCCTGCCGCCCGACCTGGCGGGCCTGCCCGAGGACCGGCGGCTCGAATGCCTGCTGCATGGGGGCGACGACTACGAACTGATCTTCACGGCAGCGCCCGGTGATCGGGAGCGGGTGCAAGCCGCGGCCCGCGCCAGCCAGACGCCGGTGCACCGCATCGGCTGCATCACGCCCGATGCCGGTCAACTGCGCCTGATCGGCACGCAGGGCCAGACGATGGCCGTGCCCACCCGTGGGTTCGACCACTTCACCTGACCATTCCCGGCAGACTGCCCCGCACCCACGTTCCATAATCGGTCCATGATGGTTGACACCGATCTCCCTCCGCGCGAGACCTCCGCGCGGCCCGCCGCAGACCCCGCCCCGATGGCACGGCCGACGCTGCGTTTTCTGTTCGCCCACCCGGCGCATTTCATCGCCCTCGGCGCGGGTTCGGGGCTGGCCCGCTGGGCCCCCGGCACCGTGGGCACGCTCTGGGCCTGGGCCGTGTTCGCCTTGCTGCAGCCCTCGATGTCCCACGCCGGCTGGGCCACCCTGATCGGGCTGGGCACGCTGATCGGCTGGTGGGCCTGCACCTTGACCGCGGTGCACATGCGCATCGCCGATTCGGGCCACATCGTCTGGGACGAAGTGGTCGCCTTCTGGCTGGTGCTCTGGCTCGTGTCGCCCACCAGCTTCTGGGACCAGCTCTATGCGTTTGTCTTGTTCCGCGTGTTCGACGCCGTGAAGATCGGACCGATGGCCTGGGCCGACCGGACCTTCAAGGGCTTCGGCCCACGCGGCGGCTTCGGCATCCTGCTCGACGACTTTGCGGCGGCGCTCTGCACGCTGCTGGTGATCGCGATCTGGAAGTATTAGGACCACCCCCATCGCTTGCTCGCTGCGCGTAGCCGCACCCTTGCTTTCATGAACACACCGTCCATTTCCCCATTGGTCGAACAACTGGCCACCGCACTCAAGGCGCGCGGCCAGATGATGGCCACGGCCGAGAGCTGCACCGGTGGTCTCATCGCGGGCGCCTGCACTGAAATCAGCGGGTCGAGCGACTGGTTCGAACGCGGCTTCGTGACCTATTCCAACGCCGCCAAGACCGAGCTGCTGGGCGTGCCGGCGGTGTTGATCGAGGCGCACGGCGCGGTGAGCGAACCGGTGGCGCGGGCCATGGCGGCGGGGGCTTTGGCCCATGCCCATGCGCACTGGGCGGTGGCCGTGACCGGTGTCGCCGGCCCCACCGGCGGCAGCCCCGAAAAACCTGTCGGCACCGTGTGGTTCGGCTGGGCCACGCCGACCGGCGTCTCGACCGAACACCGTCACTTCGACGGCGACCGCGCCGCCGTGCGCCAGGCCACCGTCGCCCACGCCCTGGCCGGGTTGTTGCAGCGCCTGGCCTGAGCCCCTCATACCGTTTTGCATTCAGAGTGAGAACAAGGCGCGAAGCCGCAGACAGTGCAATAGCACGACAAGGCTGAGCAACGCAGTTATCGCTTTGAAGGCAAATCGGTATCAGGCACGGGGCGGCAGGATGTGTGCGTCAACCCCTCGCCGGGGAGCCGGCCCCACCGGTGGCGCGTAACCGAGGCGTGCCCACATCTGCACCGTGTGGCTCGCCGGGGGTGCGGCCAGCAGCCCGTGGATCGCGGCGTAGGGGCCCGCCTGCTCCGGATACTCCTCCAGCGCCTGCTGCAAGGGGTGCATGGACAGGCCCTGGGCCGTCGCCGCCAGTTGCGCCCGCACGTAGGCCCGGCCCGCGTTGATCTGGGTGCGGCGGTCGTTGCCCTCGGTCACCATCCAGAAAAACGCCGGTGTGCTGGCCAGTTTGGCGTTGAAGTCGTCGATCTGACCGCTCACGGCCATGCTGTCCGGCGCCGACGGCTGGCTGCGGTCAAACAAGCCCAAAGCGGTGATGGCGCGGAGCAGCGGATCGTTGATGGCAATGCCATCCCGGTGCTGCGTGATCTCCCGGGGACCGATGCGCAGCACCTGGTAAGACTCCAGCAGCGTGCGTGGCGTGCTCATCTCGATGCGCCAGGCTTCCATGGCGATGGCCCGGTGGCGCTGCAGCAGTTCGGGTTGTGCGCCGTCGATGAACCCCACGCGCACCCCGTGGGGCGCCACGCTCGACGCCACGGCCTGCACCGCGGCGGCCTCTGGCGCCCGCTGCCCGTAGGCTTCGCGGTTGGTGTGGCGCTGGAAGATCTGGGCAAACAGCGGATCGGGCCGCACCGCGGCATCGGGCACCAGGCGCAGCCGCGCCGTCGGCCGACCATCCACCGAGCGCGCATCGAAAACACCCTCAGGGAACAGCTCGACCTCGGCGCGCAAGCCCCGCTGCCGCGCGGCCAGATCGAGCAGCTCCAGAAACGTGCCCTGGCTCATCATCATCTGGCGGGAGTACGGGTCGGTCTCGGGCAACAGGCGGGTTCGGTCCAGGAACAGCGTGATCTGGTCGGCCACACCCAGATCCACCAGCCAGGACTGCAGGTTGTGCGAATGCGGCGCCAGCACCGCGTGCGCCAGCAGCCAGCGCCGCACGTCACCGGTTTCCTGCGGGGGCGTCCAGGCCTGCAGGGCCTCGGACGGCAGCTCGGCACTGCAGCCCGCCACGCCGGCGGTGGCGGCCAGCACCACACCGCCCCCGGCGATCCGGACAAACTGTCTGCGTTGCATGAAGAACCTCCTGTCGGACCAGAGCCCGTATCGGTGGCATCGCGCCGATACCGTGGTCCATTGTGGAACCCGGAGAGCGCCAGCACAATACAGAAACCGGCGTACCAGCTATTCAGTCATGAATACCCACCATTTCAACTGGAACCTTGTACCGGCCTTTCTGGCGGCCCACGAACACGGCAGCCTGCTGGCCGCCGCCCGGGCACTGGGCAGCAGCCAGCCCACTGTGGGCCGACACATCAGCGAGCTGGAGACGCAGCTGGGCACGGTGCTGTTCGAGCGCACAGGCCGCGGCCTGGCGCCCACACCCGCCGGCCTGCGTCTGGCCGAAGCGGCGCGCGCCATGGAATCGGGCGCGCTGGCGCTGCTGAGCAGCGTGGGCGCGTCGCGGTCCACGCTCGAAGGCACGGTGCGGATTTCGGCCAGCCAGCCTGTAGCCTGCGTGCTGCTGCCTCCGCTGCTGGCCCAGATGCGCCAGACCCTGCCCGGCATCCAGGTGGAACTCGTCGCCAGCAACGCGGTGAGCAACCTGCTGCGCCGCGAGGCCGACATCGCGCTGCGCATGGTGCGCCCCGTTCAGGCCTCGCTGGTGGCGCGGCGCATTGGCCAGGTGGCCCTGAGCGCCTGCGCGCACCGCGACTACCTGGCCCGCCGCGGCACACCGGCCGAACCCGCCGACCTGCTGCAACACGACCTGGTGGACAACGACCAGGTGATGGACATTCCGCGCGGTTTTTCCGCCCTCGGTCACAGCGTGCCGCGAGAACGCCTCGTGCTGCGCACCGACGACCTGATGGCCTACTGGAGCGCGGTGCGCACGGGACTGGGCATTGGCTTCGTGGCCGACTACCTGCTGCGCACCGACCCGGCGGTGCAGCGCGTGCTGCCGCAGTTGCGCATCCCGCCACTGCCGATCTGGCTCACGGTGCACCGCGAGATCCGCAGCAGCGCGCGCATCCGCGCCGTGTACGATTTCCTCGCACAGGCCGTGCCACAGACCCTCTGAACCACCACCCCATGGCCGAACCCTTCAAGAACCTCATCAACGCCGGCACGGTCGCCCGCGCCGGGCAACACCTGCAGCGCGTCTGGCCCGGTTTCGATCGCCCGCGCTTCGAACAATCCGCCGGCCACGGGCTGGAAGCCCTCGAATTCAAGGCCCGCGCCATGCAGCTCGCCGACGCGCTGGAGGCCACGCTGCCGCCCGACTTCGACGCTGCGGCCAACCTGCTCGAAGCCAGCCTTGCGCCACCCATCCCGCTCGACGCCCAGGGCGAACCGTCGGCGCTGAGCGCTGCGCAGAGCGAAGCCGGTCTCTCAGGCTGGGTGGTCTGGTCCATGGGCGACTTCGTGGCGCGCCGCGGCATGGCCGATGTGCCGCGCGCCCTGCGCTGCCTGCACGCGCTCACGCAGCGTTTCTCGGCCGAGTTCGCGATCCGCCCCTTCATTCAGCGGCATCCCGACACCACCCTGACCACGATCAGCACCTGGGTGAACGACCCCAGCGCCCACGTGCGCAGGCTCGTGAGCGAGGGCAGCCGCCCGCGCCTGCCCTGGGGTCTGCGACTGCAGGCGCTGGTGGCCGACCCGGCCCCCACGCTGCCGCTGCTGAGCGCCCTACAGGACGACCCCAGCGCCTACGTGCGCCGCAGTGTCGCCAACCACCTGAACGACATCGCCAAGGACCACCCTGAGCTGGTCGCCGACTGGGTGCACAAACACCTGCGTGCCGCCAGCCCGGCGCGCACCGCCTTGTTGCGCCACGCCAGCCGCAGCCTGATCAAACTGGGCCACGCGCCCACCCTGTCCGCCTGGGGTCTGGGCCAGGGCCTGCGGGGCACGGTCTTGCTCGGCCTCTCGGCCACCCGCGCCGCGGTGGGCGGCGAAATCGCGCTGGCGGTCTCGCTGGCTTCCAGCAGCCCAGAGCCGCAGGACCTGCTGGTGGACTACGTGGTGCACCACGTGCGCGCCAACGGTTCCACCTCACCCAAGGTGTTCAAGGGCTGGAAGCTCACGCTGGGCCCTGGCGAGCAGCGCACACTGGGCAAACGCCACAGCCTGCGCCCGGTCACCACGCGCGTGCTCTACCCCGGCCCGCACCGCATCGAACTGCAGGTGAATGGCCAGACGCTGGCCCAGGCGGACTTTGAGCTGCTGAACTGATCGCGCGGTCCGCCCCCGGATCGGCCCACTCCGTGTGCAATGCGTCACACCGGTGATGCATCCACACCAAAAAATGGCGCCCCCAAGGCCGGCGTTGTCACTTCTGACAGGCTGTCAGCGCCCCCTGTCGCCCGCGCCACTAAGGTGACGGGTTGCACCCGCTGGCCCAAGGACCGACGGCGGATCCTTGTCACACACCCCAAGCCATGAGATTCCAGCAACTGCTTCAACGCCTGCCCTGGCTGCTCTCGCTCATGCCCAACCGTTCCGCGCCGGGGGCATCGCGTCTGTCCACGCCGGGCCCGACCACCGCCCTGCGGCCCGAGCGCCTCGACACCCAGGCAGCGGTCATTCACCACCTGGAATGGTGTGTGCTCTTCAACGAACATCTGGCGGTGGATTCGACCCAGACCCACCACATCAGGCCGCTGCCCGATGCACACCACTGCGATCTCGGCCAGTGGCTGGCCCGGATGCACCCGCGCATGGCCGACCGGGACCCACGCTATCTCGATCTGCAGCAGGAGCACCTCCGGCTTCACACCATGGCGTCTCAGGCGCTGGCGCTGGCCCGCAACAACCGCATGGCCCGCGCGAGCACCCTGCTCAACACCGAGTTCGAGCGCAGCCGCGCGCGGGTATTGACCCTGTTGCGCGAGATGCAGAAGTCCTGATCCGGCAGCGCCTGCGTCAGGGATTGCGGTTCAGGCGCCGTGGCATTTTTTGTATTTCTTCCCGCTGCCGCAGGGGCAAGGATCGTTGCGGCCCGGCTCGTCCGCCTTGCGCGCCGGCCCCACGCGCGGCCCCAGGCTCTGCCAGATCTGGCGCAGGTCGTACACCGCCCAGATCGCCGCACCAAACGCATTCAGGCGCTCGTCGCTCACGCTCGGCGGGCCGTCTTCGCTGTGCATGCACACCGTGGGTTCGTCGGTGTCGTCTTCGGTCAGGACCACGATTGCTTCCAGCGCGTCGTTGAGCATGGCCACGACTTCCTTGTCGCGCGGCTCGGCCCATTCTTCGGCCCAGTTTTCCACCACGAACATGAAGCCCAGCGCCCAGACCTGCGCAAACGCTGGCAGTTCCTGATCGCCGATTTCGGCGCGTTCCGCCTCGGGCAAACCCGCCACGGCGCCGCGCACGTCCATCACCTCGGGGTGGTAGCTGCGTTCGTCCTCCAGCGTCTCCACATTCGCACCCAGCGCGCTGGCCACCTCGTTCCAGCGGCGTGTCCAGAGGGTCATGAACTGCGCGTATTGCGCTTCATCGGCGAACCAGGTGTCGCCCTCTTCGCCGCTGGCCACGCCGGGCTGGCTATCGCCCGTGCCCAGCAAGAGGGGCAGGAACTCGTCGGGCAGCACCAGGCGGCGCGTGCACAGCAGCGCGGCCATGGCGCCTTCGCAGAACTCCCACTGCGGCACGTCTTCACCGCGCGTGCGCAGGTCGTCCAGGATGGCGTCCAGCGCGTCAAAGTCTTCGTTGTCCATCGGCTGGATCGGGGTGTCAGAGGTCATGTTGAAACGGGGTCGGGTTTTACGGTGCGGGCAGTGTAGTCCCTTGCCCCCTCTGAAAGCCCGCCTGCTCGAACGCCTCAACGCTCTCGTACCGGCGCCCCGCTCAACGGCGCTGGACGGTCAGCGCACGGGGGTCCACCACCTGCCTGGCGCAGGCGAGCGCGGTGCGGTCCGGCTTGACCCGGGGCCCGCTCATGCGGGCAAGAAGGCCTGCAGGTCCACCAGCAGCAACTCGGGCGCCTCTTCGGGGATGAAACGCCCACAGGGCAGCGGGTGGCCCTCCACAGCGTCCGCCTTCTCCTGCCAGGTGGCGAGCACGCCGAACAGGCCGTGCACCTTGCCGAACTCACCCCTGAGGGTCAGCACCGGGCAGCGCAACCGGCGCGCGAGATCGCGCTCGTCGTCCTCAAAAGTGCGGTGGTCCACCCCGGTCATGAAGTGCATGGGGCTTGCCTCCATCCCGGTGTTCGACGCATCAAAGCAGGTGCCCGGCATTGTGCGAACTGACGCCAGAATGACCAAGACCTGGGCCGCACCCGTGCGGATCTTCCACCGCTGGCCCGTCAAGCCACCAGAGCGGCCTTCACCACATCGGCCAGCGGTGTGGTTGGGCGGCCGATGAGCTGGCTGAGCTGGTGGCCGTCGTCGAACAGGCCGCCTTTGGAGGCACCCACGTCGGAGTCGGCCAGCAGCGCGGCGAAGCCTTCAGGCAGGCCCATCTGCATGAGCGCCGCCTTGTACTCGGCCTCGGGCATGTCCCTGTAGACCACCGGCTTGCCGGACTGTCGGGCGATCTCGGCGGCGAGTTCGGTGGGGGTGTAGGCGGTGTCGCCGGCGAGTTCGTACACCTGGCCGGCCTGGTCGTCCTTCGTGAGCACGGCGGCCGCGGCGGCCGCGTAGTCGGCCCGGGCGGCGGAGGCGATGCGGCCGTCTTTCGCACTGCCCATGACGGCGCCGTACTGCACGGCGGCGCCGACGCTGCCGGTGTAGTTTTCGGTGTACCAGCCGTTGCGCAGCAGCACGAAGGGCAGACCCGAAGCGCTCAGCATGGCTTCGGTCTCCTTGTGTTCAG
Source organism: Burkholderiales bacterium GWF1_66_17 (assembly GCA_001770705.1). Lineage (GTDB taxonomy): Bacteria > Pseudomonadota > Gammaproteobacteria > Burkholderiales > Burkholderiaceae_C > Hydrogenophaga. The sequence continues at coordinate 22,184 of MERT01000026.1, forward strand.
CAGCGAGGCCGAGCGGCGAGGTGTCGGCGCGCAGGAGGCTGGTGTAGGCGAGCAGCTTCACGCCGGCTTTTTGCGCGGCGGCGATGACGGCGGCATGTTGGGGCGCGCGCTGGCCGACTTCGCTGGACGAGATCAGCAGCAGCTTGTCCACTCCCTGGAAAGCCGCTTCGAGTGTGGCGGGCTGGGCGTAGTCGGCCTGGCGGACCTGCAGGCCGAGCGCGGCGAGGTCGGCGGCTTTTTCGGTGCTGCGCACGGCGGCGACGATCTGGCTGGCCGGCACGGTCTTGAGCAGGTTCTGGAGTACGAGGCGGCCGAGCTGGCCGGTGGCGCCGGTGATGGCAATCATGGAAAAACTCCTTGTGTGGAAACGATGAGGAGCGGAGAATACCGACCTAACAAACTTTTTGTAAGTACGCACACAAAGGTAAGTACCCATGCGCGCCACCGATTCGTCCTCCCCTGACCAGGCCCCCGCCATTGCCACCTTGATGGAACGCGGCGAGCTGTTCGCTGCCGAATGCCCTTCGCGCGCCGTGCTGCAGCACGTGACCAGCCGCTGGGGTGTGCTGGTGCTGGTGGCGCTGCTGGCGGGCACGCACCGCTTCAGCGACCTGCGCCGCAAGATCGGCGGCGTGAGCGAAAAAATGCTGGCGCAGACACTGCAGTGGCTGGAGGGCGATGGCTTCGTGCTGCGCACGCAATACCCTGTTGTGCCGCCGAAGGTGGAATACAGCCTCACGCCGATGGGGGTGGAGGTGGCGCGTCAGGTGGAAGGCCTGGCGGACTGGATCGAGGGCAACCTCGGCCGCATCCTGAGCGGGCGGCGCGAGCGCGCCGACGCGCTGGCAGTCGCCCCCTTGCCCGGCGTGCGTGCCGGTGTGCGGACCCCGGCATGAGCGCAGCACGGAGGGTCGTCCAGTGAACACAGCGCCGGGACCTTTGAGCCTGCGTCGGGTGAACGATGGCGTGTTCGCCGTGCTGGACGCGGCCGGCCAGCATGTGGGCAACCTCAAGCGCATCGGCGCGGTGTGGAAGTTCAAGGCCGTGGGCAGCACGGCCCGGGGCGAGACCGTGCCCGGCGGCGGGCCGCTGACGGAACGGCACAACACGGTGTTTGATCGGCCGGATGCGGCCGAGGTGAGCGCTGGCTTGCTGGCCGGGTGAGCCAGCCGCTCAGGCTGTGGCGAAACGCCCGCGCAGGTAGCCGATGATCGCGGCCGAATCGACCAGCCACTGGCTCTGGCCAGACGCATCGGTGATCTTCAGGCAAGGCACCTTGGTCGCGCCGCTGCCTTGTTGCAGTTCGGCACGGTGGGTGGCGTTGTGCTGGGCGTCGCGCTGCTCGATGGGCAGCGAGAGGCGGCGCATTTCCTGCCGCACCTTGATGCAGAACGGGCAGGTGCTGAACTGGTACAGCGCGAGGTTCTGGCACTGCAGGTTGACCGTGGTTTGTGCTGCGGGCTCGCGCACCACGCCTTTCGGCTGGGTGAGGCGCTCTTTCAGCAGCATGAACGGGCCGAGCACGGTGCGCAGGGTTCTGAAGAAGGCGCGGACGATGGTTTTCATGGGGTGATGGGTTGGGGTTGAATGGCGGCGGGCGCCCATTGGCGGTTCACGCTCACACCGAGTGTGGCCAGCCGTTTGGCCATGCACAGCACGGCCTTGTCTTTGCTCAGCAGCACGGCCGTGTGGGCAACGGCCAGGTCGATGAACTTCTGGTCGTCGGCGTCTTTGCAGGTGTAGGGGGCCTTGGAGGCGATGTCGGCGAGCTGGACGCGGGCATCGAAGGCAGCGAGCACGGCCTCGGCGGTCAGGGACCGGGCCTCCAGGCGTTTGACCACCTGCGGGTAGGCCAGCACGCGGCGCAGTTCTTCGCGCATGACGGGCGTGGCCAGCCAGCGGCTCTGCGGCTCGGCCAGGGCCGCGCGCAGCGGCACCGTGGCCGGGTCCTCGTAGACAAACAGGTCGAGAACGACGTTGGTGTCGAGCACCAGCGTCACCGGATCCGTTCTGCTCATGCCGCGGGCGGTGTGGCGTCGGGGTTACGCCGAGCGGTCAGATCAAAGCGGAACAGCCGGCATTCGATCGGACCATTCCACAGCGGCACGCGGCGCGATTCCTTGAAGCGCATCTTGCCGGGCAGCTTGAGGTCGGGCGTGAGCAGCCAGGCGCTCCAGCCCGCGTAGTGGCTCTTCCAGTGAGCGGCGAGCTGCTGGAAGAATTCGCTGCCGTCGCCGCCGTCGGTCATCTGCGCGCTCTCACGGCCCAGGCCAGGCGCGGGTGGCGCGGCCTTGCCTGCGGTGAAGGTGCGGGGGGCGCGCGGCTCCATGCGCTGGGCGCGGGCGCTGGCGTTTTCTCCAGCCACACCGGCTGCAGCGATGCGCTCGCCGTAGGGCGGGTTAAGCAGCATCACACCGGGCTTCTGGGTGGGAGGCAAGCGTTGCAGCGCGTCGCCGCCGCGCAGTTCGATGGCTTGGGCCACGCCCGCACGCTCGGCGTTGCGCTGCGCGAAATCGACCATGCGGAACGACACGTCGCTGCCGAAGACGATGGGGGCGTGGCCCTCGGGCCAGTCGCGCATGTCGCGCTCGGCTTCGTCCTGGATCGCGGTCCACACGTGCTGCTGGAACGGCAGCATCTTTTCAAACGCAAAGCGGCGCAGCATGCCGGGCGGGATGTTGAGCGCGATCTGCGCCGCCTCGATCACCACCGTGCCGCTGCCGCAGCAGGGGTCGTACAGCGGGGTGATGTCGTCCAGCGATTCGGCCTCGCCGCCGTTCCAGCCGGTGGCGGCGATCATGGCCGCGGCCAGCGTTTCCTTCAGCGGCGCGTCGCCCTTGTCTTCGCGCCAGCCGCGCTTGAACAGCGGCTCGCCGGAGGTGTCGATGTAGAGCGTGAGTTCATCAGTGGTCAGGTGGGCGTAGATGCGCACGTCGGGCCAGGTGGTGTCCACGCTGGGGCGCTCGCCACGTTTGTCGCGGAAGCGGTCGCAGATGGCGTCCTTGATCTTCAGTGCCGCGAAGTTGAGGCTGGTCAGCGGGCTGTGCTGCGCGGTGATCTCGACCTTGATGGTCTGCTGCGGCGTGAACCAGATTTCCCAGGCGATCTCGCCGGCCGCGTTGTACAGGTCCTGCTCGCCGCGGTAGCCGCCGTGCCACAGCTGCACCAATACCCGTTGAGAGAGTCGGCTGTGCAGGTTCAGGCGCATGGCGTCGCGCCACGAGGCCTTGATGCCCACACCGCCGCGTGCCTTGAAGGCCAGTGGTTCGCTGGTGATGCGCTGCACCTCGTCGGCGAGCATGTCCTCCACGCCAGCGGCGCAGGGGAGGAAAAGTTTGAGTTGGTTCATGACAAGTTGCTTCAGCAATGGCTACAGAGCATCCGGAGCGTTGACCCCTCCAGCGTGCAGCACGGAACCGGCTTTGCCGGGCCGTAGATGCAGCCCCCTGGGGGGTGACGCGAAGCGGCGCGGGGGGTTACAAGCTCTTTCGCAGGTTCGCCGGCGCGATGCGCAGCGCCTCGCGGTACTTGGCCACGGTGCGGCGCGCGCATTCGATGCCCTGCTCCTTGAGCAGGTCGGAGAGCTGGTTGTCGGACAGCGGCTTCTTCGGCTCTTCGGAGGCGATGAACTGCTTGAGCAGGGCGCGCACCGCGGTGCTGGACGCGTTGCCCCCGGTTTCGGTGCCGAGCGAGGAGCCGAAGAAATACTTGAGTTCGTAGGTGCCGAACGGCGTGGCCATGTACTTGGCGGTGGTCACGCGGCTGATGGTGGACTCGTGCAGGCCGAGTTCGTCGGCGATCTCGCGCAGCACCAGCGGCCGCATGGCGAGTTCGCCGTGCATGAAGAAATTGCGCTGGCGCTCGACGATGGCCGAGGACACACGCAGGATGGTGTCGAAGCGCTGCTGGATGTTCTTGATGAACCAGCGCGCTTCCTGCAGCCGTTGCTGCATGGCGGCGTGGCCGGCTTCGCCGCCGTTGTCCCGACCGCCGCGGTTTTGCCTCATGGCGTTGGCGTAGACGTCGTGCACGCGCAGGCGCGGCATCACGTCGGGATTCAGGATGACCTTGAAACCCCGGCCGGCGCGCGTGACGATGACGTCGGGCACGACCACGTTGCGCTCGACATCGATGAAGCGGCGCCCGGGTTTGGGTTCCAGCCGGGCGATGATCGCCAGCGCGGCTCGGGCGGTTTCATCGTCGATGCCGCACAGGGCACACAGGCGCTTGATGTCGCGTTTGGCCACCAGTTCCATGGACTGGTGGCAGATGGCCAGCGCTGCGCGCGCTTCGGGGGAGTTGCGCAGCTCTTCGATCTGCAACCGCAGGCATTCGCCGAGGTTGCGCGCGCCCACACCGGTGGGCTCCATGTGCTGCAGCCAGCCCAGGGCCATGCGCAACTGGGCTTCAGCGGCCTCCAGCTCTTCGATACCGGGAGAGGCCACCTCGCGGCCGTGCATGAGCCGCCAGAAGCCCAGGGCGAGCTCGGCCAGGTCGTCTTCCAGGTAGGCGTCGTCGTTGAGCGACTCGATCAGGAAATACAGCGCCGCCTGGTCTTCGTCACTCAGCCGCAGACACCGGGCCTGCTCGTGCAGGTGGTCCTGCAGACTGACGGGGCTGCGCGCCAGGTCGGCGGCGCTGGCGGTTTCGTCGTCGTCACCGCCCGAGCCGCTGTTGCGCGCGGGTGCGTCACCGCCCCATTCGCTGTCGTCGGGCGCCATCTCGACCGTGCCGTCGCCTTCCCAGCTTTCTTCCACCGGGGTGGCGCCGTCGAGCCGGCTTTCGATCTCGTCGCCAGAGCCGCTGTCGGCGGGCGCGTCGGAGGTGCTGCTGACGCGGTCGGGCAGCGGGCCGTCGTATTCGGCCGGCGCAGCCAGGGCGTCGGCCACCGGCAGCGCGGCTTCGGCGATCTGTTCGCCAGCGCTCACCGGCGCATCGACCTGCTCCAGACCAAACGCTTCGCGCTCGGCGATCTCTTCGGTGCGCTCCAGAAACGGGTTTTCGTCGAGCATCTGCTCGACCTCTTGCGCCATTTCCAGCGTGGAGAGTTGCAGCAGCCGGATCGACTGCTGCAACTGGGGCGTGAGCGCCAAGTGCTGCGAAACACGCAGGGACAGGCCTTGTTTCATGCCTGGACGTACAGCAGCGCGAAACGGAGATTCGCCGCCGGGCCGCCCCAAGTCGAATCAGCCCCCTCGGGGGGCAGCGCGCCGCGCAGCGGCAAAGCGTGGGGGCCACAAGACGCCGCCGGGCCGTCCCAAGTCGAATCAGCCCCCTCGGGGGGCAGCGAAGTACATGAAATGACGAGCGTGGGGGTCATGCTCACATGCGGAAGTTCTCGCCGAGGTACACACGGCGTACTTCGGCGTTTTCGATGATCTCGGCCGTCGTGCCGCTGGCCAGGACGTGACCGTCGCTGATGATGTAGGCGTGGTCGCAGATGCCCAGGGTTTCGCGCACGTTGTGGTCGGTGATCAGCACACCGATCCCGCGGGACTTCAGGAACCCGATGATGTGCTGGATCTCCAGCACGGCAATCGGGTCGATGCCGGCAAAGGGTTCGTCCAGCAGGATGAAACGCGGGCGCGTGGCCAGGGCGCGGGCAATCTCCACCCGGCGCCGCTCGCCGCCGGACAGGGCGGGCGCGGGCGAATCGCGCAGATGGTCCACCCGCAGGTCCTTGAGCAGTTCATCAAGCCGGCTGGCGATTTCAGGTTCGCTCAGGGCATGGCCGTCCACATCGTGCTGCAACTCCAGCACGGCGCGCACGTTTTGCGCCACCGTGAGCTTGCGGAAGATCGAGGCTTCCTGGGGCAGGTAACCCAGGCCCATGCGGGCACGGCGGTGGATCGGCAGGGCTTCGATGCGCTGGCCGTCGAGCAGGATCTGCCCACCATCGGCGCGCAGCAGGCCGACGATCATGTAGAACGAGGTGGTCTTGCCCGCGCCGTTGGGGCCCAGCAAGCCGACCACTTCACCTTTGTCGACCTTGAGGGAGACATCCTTGACCACCTTGCGGCTGCCATAGGCCTTCATCAGACCCTGAACTTCCAGACTGCTGCGCACCGCCATCGCCGGTGGCGTGCTGGCCATGGGCATGGTCGTCACTTCTTCTTCTCGTTGAGATTGGTGCTGGGGCGCAGTTGGGCAGGATCGGTCGCGGCGGGTGCAGGTGCCGTCTCTGCCTCCGGAATGGGTGTCAGCATCGCACGCACCCGCCCGGAGGGGTTGGCGGCGGTGCGGTTGGCGGGGCCACCCTTGACGGTGAACACCTCGGTCAGGCTGTTGTAGGTGATCTGGTTGCCCACGCTTTCGTCGTTGAGCTGGGTGCCACGGTAGCGGCGCAGCACGGCGCTGCCGGTGAACACCACGGTCTGGGCCTTGCCGTCGTATTCGATGCGCTCGCCCTCGCCTTCGATCCACTCGTCCAGGCCCTCGCGCTTCTGGCGGAAGAAACCAGGCGCTGCCGCCGTGCCGGTCACCACGCCGAACTGGTTGCCCTGCGGGTCCTGGCGCACGTCCATCTTGCTGCCCCGCATGACAATGGTGCCCTTGGTGATCAGTACGTTGCCGGTGAAGACGCTGGTCTGCCGCGTGTCTTCGTAGCGCAGCGAGTCCGCCTCGATGTTCATGGGCTTGTCTTTGTCGGCCAGCTCCGCCTGGGCCGCGCCTGCCAGCACCAGACCGGCCATCGAGGCCAGGAAGCGAAGGGTCCATCGGGGAGAAAAGTGGTGTGTGGGCATGGCTTTAGTGGGGCACAAATCTTGCATTCATTGTAACGGCGCAAAGCCGACTTGTTGGCGATCGGCGCTCAATCGACAGACCCTCAAAACACAAGACCCGCCAGATGCGGGTCTTGTCTCGAGACGGGGAAAGCGAAGATCAGGCTTTGCGCGCTTCGACGATGAGCGAATCGGCAATCAGCATGGTGCGCGGCCCCTGTCCGCCGATGTAGAAACGGCCCGCCACACCCAGTGCCGGCGTGCCCTCCACGTCGTATGCGTTCTGCAGCGCAGTGGCAGCCTCGGCCATCTTCACGGCACTGCCGTTGTAGAAGCCGATGAACTTTTCACGGTCGACACCCTGCTTTTCCACCCACGCGGTGATGGCCGGCGCCGTGGTCAGCGGCAAGCGCTCTTCGTGAAAGGCCTTGAACACCTTCTCGTGCAAGGTGTCGACCAGGCCCATGGACTCCAGCGCGAAATACAGGCGCTGCATGGGCACGAACGCCTGGGTGAACGCCACCGGCACGCGACGCACCTTCACATCGGCGGGCAGCTTCTTGATCCAGGCGTTGAGCAGCGGTTCGAAATTGAAACAGTGGATGCAGGAGTAGGCAAAAAACTCCACCACCTCCACCTGGCCGGGCGGCGTGCTGACCGGCACCGGCTGGCTCAGGCGGACATAGTCCTTGCCTTCCTTGAACCCGACGCGCTGGGCCCAGGCGGGGCTGATGCCAAGGCCACTGGCGGCGAGGGCACCGGCAGCCAGCAGAGAACGGGAAATATCGCGGCGTTGCATCAAATCAAACTCCTTGTGTTGGCCTGCTTGGTCTCAAGGGCCCGGGCAAAAGTTCCGGAACACGCACCGGTCTCAGCGCTGAACGCGCACCAGGGCGGCTTCCACCCCATTGATCTCGAGTTGCTCCAGTGTCGCGTCGGCCATGGCTTTCTGGTTGAAAGGTCCGACGCGCACCCGGAAAACGGCGCGCCCGGACTGTTCCCGCTCGCTGATGTCGGCCGCCATGCCCAGCATGGCGAGACGCGCGCGCTGGGCTTCGGCTTCTTCGGGTGCGCGGAAAGCGCCCGCCTGCACGAAGTAGGTGAAAGGATCGGCAGCCGCCGGCGCGCCGGCCGGCGGTGCCGCCCCATTGGTGGCACCGGTGCGCGAGCGCATCAGTTCACCGAGGGGATCGGCCTGCGTGGGCGGCGTTGCCGGCTGCGGGGCGACGGGCTTGCCAGCGGCCGGGCTTCCCGACGGTGCGGCCACGACCGGCGCGGGCGCCGGGTCCGGGATCACCACCGGTGGCGGCACGGTCGCCGGACTGGTGGCCAGGCCGGCGTTCGGGTTCCAGCCCTTGTTGCGCTCGGCTTCCTCCACATCCTGCGCCGGCTTGCGCGACACGCCCCGGTCGACAAAGGGCACCGGGACGCGCGTGACGTACACCGCCACCGACAGCGCAACGCCCAGCCCCACGAGCAGGCCGATCACGAAGCCCGTGAGTGTGCCGCCAAAGTGTTTCCGGGCCAGCAGGGTAGGTTTTTTCATGGGGGACATCAGCTTCACATCTTTTGCGGGGCGCTCACGCCCAGCACCGCCAGACCATTGTGCAACACCTGCGCGGTGGCCTTGACCAGCGCCAGGCGGGCCAGCTTCACCGCCTCGTCGTCCACCAGGATGCGCTCGGCGTCGTAGTAGCTGTGGTAGCTGGCGGCCAGCTCACGGAGGTAGAAGGTGACGTCGTGCGGCGCGAAGTCGCGCGCGGCGTCGCTCAGCATGGCGGGGTATTTGGCCAGCAGCAGCATCAGCGCCTGGGCGGCCGGGCTGTCCAGCACAGAGAGATCCACACCGCTCAATGTCGCCGGGTCGCCGTCCCAGGAAGCCAGCACCGAGCAGATGCGCGCGTGCGCGTACTGCACGTAATAGACCGGGTTGTCGTTGTTCTTCTGCACGGCCAGGTCGACGTCGAAGGTGTATTCGGTGTCGGGCTTGCGGCTGAGCAGGAAGAAACGCACCGCGTCTTTCGAGGTCCATTCGATCAGGTCGCGCAGCGTCACGTAGCTGCCGGCGCGCTTGCTGATCTTGACCTCTTCGCCGCCCTTGACCACGCGCACCATGGTGTGCAGCACGTAGTCCGGATAGCCTTCGGGAATGCCCACGCCCGCGGCCTGCAGGCCGGCGCGCACACGCGCGATGGTGCCGTGGTGGTCGGTGCCCTGGATGTTGATCACCTTGGTGAAACCGCGCTCCCACTTGCTGATGTGGTAGGCCACGTCGGGTACGAAGTAGGTGTAAGAGCCGTCGCCCTTGCGCATGACGCGGTCCTTGTCGTCGCCGTAGTCGGTGGACTTGAGCCAGAGCGCGCCGTCGAGTTCGTAGGTTTTGCCGGCGTCGCGCAGTTTCTGCACCGTGGCGTCCACCTTGCCGCTGGTGTAGAGGCTGGATTCGAGGTAGTAATGGTCGAACTTGACGGCGAAGGCCTGCAGGTCCAGGTCCTGCTCGTGGCGCAGGTAGGCCACGGCGAAGAGGCGGATGTCGTCGAGCGCGTCCACGTCGCCGCTGGCGGTGAAGTCGCGGTCGTCGGCGTGCACGGTCTTTTTCGCCAGGTAGTCGTTGGCGATGTCCTGGATGTAGTCGCCGTTGTAGGCGGCCTCGGGCCATTCGGGATCGCCCGGCTTGAAACCCTTGGCGCGCAGCTGCGTACTGGTGGCGAGCGTGCCGATCTGCACGCCGGCGTCGTTGTAATAGAACTCGCGGTGCACGTCCCAGCCCTGGGTCTGGTACAGGCTGCAGATCGCGTCGCCCAGCGCGGCTTGGCGGCCGTGGCCCACGTGCAGCGGGCCGGTCGGGTTGGCCGAAACGAACTCGACCATCAGGCGCTGGCCGTTGCTGGGCGCCATGCCAAAGCGCTCGCCGCCTTCCAGCACTTCTTTCACGATCTGCTGCTTGGCGGCGGGCTTCAGGCGGATGTTGATGAAGCCGGGGCCGGCGATGTCGATGTCGCTCACCCACTGCTGGTACACCGGCATCGCCAGCAGCGCCGTGCGCAGCGATTCGCCGACCTGGCGCGGGTTGAGCTTGAGCGGCTTGGCCAGCTGCATGGCGGCGGTGACGGCGAAATCGCCGTGCGCCGCCACCTTGGGCGATTCGAAGGCGGCCTTGGCGCCCGCGCCGGGCGAGAGCGCGTCCAGCGCGGTGGCCAGACCGGCCAGCAGTTCCTGTTTGATCTTGAGCATAGGGATGGGATTTTAGGCGGCGGGCCTCTGCGCTTGTTTCAGGCGGGCACAAGGCCAGCCGGGACCTCGCCCGAGAGCCAGCGCGCCCAGTGGTCGGTGCAGGCGCGCACCTTGGGCAGGCGGTGGCGCTCGGGCAGCATCACCGCGTAGATCGGCACGCGGCTCCGGTCGAACCAGGTGTCGAGCACCGGCACCAGCGCCCCGCTGGCGAAGTGCGCGCGGGTGAGCAGGTCGTTGAGCCGGGCGATGCCCACCCCCTGCAGCGCCAGTGCCATCGTGAGCGCCGAGTTGTCGCTGCGCGTGTGGCCCTGCGCCAGGTAGAAGGCGCCTGCGGGCTGCTGCGCCCGTGGATCCCAGGGCCAGCGGTTGAGCCCCGGGCTGGCGCTGCTGGTGATGAGGCGGTGCGCCGCCAGCTCGTCCGGGTGCTGCGGGGTGCCGAAACGCCGCAGGTAGGTCGGCGAGGCACAAAGCTGGCGCCCGTGTTCGGCGATCTGGCGCGCCACCAGGTTGTCGCCCTGGGGCGATCCGGTGCGGATCGCGATGTCCACCCCTTCGCGCGCCATGTCGCTCATGCGGTCGTCGGCCAGCACCTCCACCTGCAGCTGCGGAAAGGCCTCGTACAGCGAGGGCAGGCTCGGAGCGATCACGGTTTCCGCGAGCACCGGGCTCACCGCCAGTCGCACCCAGCCGCTGGGCCCGCTGCGGCTGTGGCGCAAAGCGGCGGCCAGCTCGTCGCGCGTGTCCACCAGCCGGCGCGCGTGGGCTGCGAAGGTGTCGCCCTCGTCGGTGAGCGACAGGCCGTGGGTGCTGCGATGCATCAGGCGCGCACCGCAGCGCGCTTCCAGCCGCACCAGGGTGCGCGACACCTGGCTCACCGGCATGTCGCGCTCGCGCGCCACCGCCGAGAGCGAGCCCAGCTCGGCCACGCGCAGGAACAGGGCGGCATCGTCCAGATCGAGTTTCATGGCCCTCATCGTAGTGGTTTTGCACAAAATGCAAAACCTATCTGTGAATGCTGCGGTTTCCGGCGGATGGTCAATTCAATACAGTGAAAACACCCCCCGATTCACCGGAGACCACCATGCCCCGCAACACCCTGCCCGATCCCCACGACTACCCCAGCGCCCGCCGCAGCGCCGAACACCTGCGGCGCGAGGCCCTGGACGATTTCTGGCGCGGCGCCGACGCCGCCTGGTCGCGTATCCAGCTCGACGCGGGCGCCCGCCTGGTTCGCAGCACGCTGCGCCTGCAGGCCCGGCTGCGGCACCGCCACGCGGCACGCCCTGCCTGAGCCTGAACCGGTGCGGGAAAGCCCGGAGATCCATTGACACGGGCCCGCCCCGCCGATGCGGTATCGTCATCAGGCCCGGCTCCGGGCACCCCGCGCCCACGGCCCAGGGCAGAACCGATTGCAAGCCAAATCATGAAAAAACTGTTGACCCTGATCGCCCTGGCGGGCGTCTTCTCCGTGTCCCTGGCCCAGACCGCTGCGGCTCCCACCACGACCAACACCCCAGCCCCCGCTGAAGCCGCAGCGGCCGCGCCCACGGCCCAGCAGAACCGCATGGTCAGCTGCAACAAGGAGGCCGGCGCGAAGAACCTGGCGGGCGACCCACGCAAGGCGTTCATGAAATCGTGCCTGAGCGGCGAAACCGGGCAGACTTCGCAACAGAACCGCATGGTGAGCTGCAACAAGGCCGCGGGCGAAAAAGCCCTCAAGGGCGATCCGCGCAAAGCGTTCATGAAGACCTGCCTGAGCGGCGACACCGCCGCCGCGCCCATCACCCAGCAAAGCAAGATGACCAGCTGCAACGCCGAAGCCACCGCCAAGGCACTGAAGGGTGATGAGCGCAAGGCGTTCATGAGCACTTGCTTGAAAGGCTGATCCCCCTGCGCCGCTGCGCGGCTTCCCCCTTTAAAGGGGGACCACACCAGCGGCCCGGCAAAGACGGTTCCGCGGTGTGTGCTGGGTGAGGCACGCGCTCCGGGAGAGGCCCTGGCAACCCCTTTGATCGTCACACCGGCGGCAGGCTGGCGTGGGCCGCGGCCTTGACCGCCTGCGTCAGGCGCTGGGCCGACAGCGGCTCGCGCGCCCAGTGCTGCCAATAGAGCACCACGTCCACCGTGGCGCCGGGCAGCATTTCCTGCAATCCCGGGCGCCGGGCCAGATGCTGCTCGGGCACCATGCCCCAGCCCAGGCCGAGTTCGATCGCGGTCTCGAACGCGTCCACCGCGGGTGCGAAGTGCCTCGGGTAGTTCGGCTGCTTCAGGCCGAAGTGCTGCGCCAGAAACGCATCCTGCAGCGCGTCCTTGCGGTTGAAGATGATGGCCGGTTGCGCCAGCAACTGGTGCGGCGACACCGCCCCGCGCGGTGTGCGGCAACGCTGCACCACGGCCGGCGCGGCCACGCAGCGGTAACGCATCACGCCCAGCGGCTCGGCCACGCAGCCCCGCATGGGCTGGGCCAGCGTGGTCACACAGCCGATCACGTCGCCGCTCTTGAGCGCATCGTGGGTGTGGTCCTGGTCGTCGATCACGATCTCCAGCAGCAGCCGGTGGCGCTGCAGCAGTGGCGCCACGCCGGGCAGGAACCAGCTGGCCACCGAGTCGGCGTTGATGGCCACGCTCAGCGACTGCCAGGCCGCGTCGGCACGCGGCTCGCCGCCGCCCTGCAGGCCGGCCAGCAGGTCCGCCTCCATCATCTGCAGCTGCTTCACATGCGCCAGCAGCGCCTGCCCGGCGGCGGTGGCGCGCACCGTCTTGCCACGCACCAGCAGGCGCTGGCCCAGGTGCTCCTCCAGCGACTTGATGCGCAGCGACACCGCCGCCAGCGTGAGGTTCAGCGCCTGCGCGGCCGGGCCAAAGCCACCGTGTTCGATCACGGCGGCCAGGGCTTGCAGTTGGCGGGCGTCCAGCATGTCTGATTGAAACTTGAGTGAACCATGATCGGTTCAGCTCAGTTTAACCAGCATCCGGTGCAGCAGGCGAGTGGGCCACCATGGGCAGGCCGCTGTGGTCCTTGAGGCCGACGCCGGTCACACCCAGGCGCAGGCCTTCGTGCACCAGCCAGGCCAGGCGCCGCGCGGCGGTGAGCGGGTCCTGCCCGGCGGGCCGCACGTTGGAGATGCAGTTGCGCTCGGCGTCGTTGCGGCCGACGCGGGGGGCCTGGGTGAGGTAGATGCCCACGCTGTCGGGCGAGCTCAGGCCGGGACGTTCGCCCACGACCAGGGCGACCATGCGCGCGCCGAGCTGTTCACCCACCTCGTCGGCCACGGCCACGCGGGCCTGGCTCACCAGCACCGGCGGGCTGAGCGAGAGCCGGCCGCCCAGCGCGGCACGGATGGCCGCCAGCAAGAGCGCGGCGTGGCGCTGGATACCCAGTGCCGAGAGGCCGTCGCCCACCACCAGCGCCAGATCGGGCGCGGCGTTTTGCGTGCGCCAGGTCTGCAGCGCGGCCACACTGGCGTCGTCGAGTCGGCGCCCCAGATCGGGGCGCAGCAGGTACTCGTGGCGATCGTGCGCACGGCTGTGCAGGCTCAGCGGCGCGGGCCAGCCGTCGGCCAGCAATTGATCCGCCAGCGTGGCCAGGTCCAGCGGCAGGTGGATGGCGTCGCGCGCCTGCGCGTGGGCGAGCGAGAAGCCCAGCACCTCGCGCGTGGGCAGGCTCACGCCGACACGGCCCAGTGCAATGCGGGCCGGCGTGTGCTGGCGCAGGTGGGCCCAGGGGTCGGGGCCGGGGTCTCCATCGGACCGCGGCGCTGGCGTCGGAGGGGGCGTTGCTGCGTCTGGAACGAGCGGTTTCATGCGGGCTCCGGCAGGGCCCACAGGCGCTGCGCCAGGGCGGTCTGCGCGGCGGCGGGGAACAGGCGGCCGTCGGCGCCGGTCACGCCCATGCGCTGCAGCCAGGCCTCGAACTCGGGCGCGCGCTTCAGGCCCAGCAGGTCGCGCAGCACCAGCGCGTCGTGGAAGGAGGTGCTCTGGTAGTTGAGCATCACGTCGTCGGCGCCGGGCACGCCGATCAGGAAGTTCAGCCCCGCGCTGGCCAGCAGCACCATGAGGTTGTCCATGTCGTCCTGGTCGGCTTCGGCGTGGTTGGTGTAGCAGATGTCGCAGCCCATGGGCAGGCCCAGCAGCTTGCCGCAGAAGTGGTCTTCCAGCCCGGCGCGGATGATCTGCTTGCCGTCGTACAGGTATTCGGGCCCGATGAAGCCGACCACGGTGTTCACCAGCATGGGCCGGTAGCGCCGCGCCACCGCGTAGGCGCGGGCCTCGCAGGTCTGCTGGTCCACGCCGTGGTGGGCGTTGGCCGAGAGAGCACTGCCCTGGCCAGTCTCGAAATACATGACGTTGTCGCCCACCGTGCCGCGCTGGAGGGCCAGCGCCGCGGCGTGGGCCTCGTCCAGCAGGGCGAGGTCGATGCCGAAGGAGCGGTTGGCCGCCTCGGTGCCGGCGATGGACTGGAACACCAGGTCCACCGGCGCGCCCAGGGCGATCGCCTGCAGCGTGTTGGTGACGTGGGTGAGCACACAGCTCTGCGTGGGCACGGCGCCACGTTCGATCACCTCGGCCAGCACCTGGTTCAGGCGCACCAGGTCGGGCACGCTGTCGGACACCGGGTTGATGCCGATCACCGCGTCGCCCGCACCGTGAAGCAGGCCGTCGATCAGGCTGGCGACGATGCCGGCCGGGTCGTCGGTCGGGTGGTTGGGCTGCAGCCGCACCGAGAGGTGGCCGCGCAGGCCGACCGTGTTGCGAAAGCGCGTGACCACCTCGCACTTGCGCGCCACCAGCATCAGGTCCTGGTTGCGCATGATCTTGCTGACGGCGGCCACCATCTCGGGCGTGAGCCCGGGCGCCAGCCGCGCCAGCGCCTCGGGCGTGGCCCGGTCGGACAGCAGCCAGTCGCGCAGGCCGCCGACCGTCAGTCCGCTGACCGGCGCGAAGGCGGCGCGGTCATGCCCGTCGATGATCAGCCGCGTGACCTCGTCGGTTTCGTAGGGGATCAGCGCCTCGTCGAGAAAGCGCTGCAGCGGCACGTCGGCCAGCACCCAGCGCGCGGCCACCCGCTCCTGTTCGGTGGCGGCAGCCAGCCCGGCCAGGCAGTCGCCCGAGCGCAAGGGGGTGGCCTTGGCCATCACCTCGCGCAGGCTGCCGAAGCGAAAGGTCTGCAGTCCCAGCGTTGCGCTCAGGTTCACGTCAGCGGCTCCTTGGTGCGGGTCCGGTCACACCGTGGATTTCATTCTGCCGCAGCCGCCAGCATGGCGTCGTGCGGTGCGGCGTCGCGCTGGGCGGCGGTGAGGCGGAAATAGAGATAGCAGACCGCCATGAAGCCCAGGAAGATCAGCGAGAGCAGCTGGTTGAAGACCACCACCGCCGCCAGACAAACCACACCGCAACCAATGGCAATCGCCGGGAACAGCGGGTAGAGCGGGGCCCGGAACGGGCGGTCCAGCTTCGGTTCCGTGGCGCGCAGCTTGAACAGCGACGCCATGGACATGATGTACATGACCAGCGCGCCCAGCACCGCCATGGTGACGATGTTGGCCGTCAGCGGCAGGCCGCCGATGGTGACCCACTGGTCGCTGAACACCGCGGCAATGCCCACGATGCCGCCGCCGACCAGGGCATTGACCGGGGTGCGGAAGCGCGGGTGGACTTTGGCGAACATTGCCGGCAGGTAGCCGGCGCGGGCCAGGGCGAACATCTGGCGCGAGTAGCCCAGCACGATGCCGTGGAACGAGGCGACCAGGCCGAACAGGCCGATCCACACCAGCATGTGCAGCCAGCCGCTGGACTCGCCCACCACCATCTTCATGGCCTGGGGCAGCGGGTCGTTGATGTTGGAGAGCTTGGACCAGTCGCCCACGCCACCGGCCATGACCATGACCAGGAAGGCCAGCGCCACCAGCGTCAGGATGCCGGTGATGTAGGCGATGGGGATGGTGCGCTTGGGGTCCTTGGCCTCTTCGGCGGCCATGGCCGCACCTTCGATGGCCAGGAAGAACCAGATGGCAAACGGGATGGAGGCGAAGATGCCGGCCCAGGTGCCCATGCTGAAGTCGGGCGAGCCGGCCCAGCCGTTGGCGGTGAAGTTGGCCAGCGACCAGCCCGGGGCGACGACGCCGGCGAACACCAGCAGCTCGATCACGGCCAGGATGGTGACGAACAGCTCGAACGCCGCCGCAATGCCCACGCCCACGGCGTTGAGCGCGATGAAGATGACGTAGGCGCCGACCGCGGCCCACTTCGGGTCCAGCGACGGGTACTGCACGTTCAGGTAAGCCCCGATGGCCAGCGAGATCGCCGGTGGCGCAAACACGAACTCCACCAGCGTGGCAAAACCCGCGATGAAGCCGCCGGTGGGCCCGAAGGCACGGCGCGCGTAGGCGAACGGGCCGCCCGCGTGCGGGATCGAGGTGGAGAGCTCGGTGAAGCTGAAGATGAAGGTGGTGTACATCAGCGCCACGAACAGCGTGGCCACCAGAAAGCCCAGGGTGCCGGCGCTGGCCCAGCCGTAGCTCCAGCCGAAATACTCGCCGGAGATGACCAGACCGACGGCGATGCCCCAGAGCGAGAAGGTGCCCAGCACGGGCTTGAGCTCCCGGGCGACCTGTTTGGATGCGGATGACATGGCGTGTCCTCGTGAGGTGTGAAAGTGATGCCCGAGACCTGGCTCGGACGACCCGGCGTGCATCGTGCGGCGTCCACCGCCCTCCGCGGTATCCCGGATCGGAAACTCGCTCCCACCCCGGTGCATTTTTCCGAAATGGGATAGCCGGGTGCGGGTTTTCCATCAGTCCGCGCGTGGCACGGAACTTGATACTCCCGCTGCATCCCGGCGCTGCGCGTGCCGAAGGAGCCCTGCCATGCCCACTTCCAACCCTGCCCAGCCCGCCTGCTTCCGCGTCAAACGCACGCGCGAAGTGGACGTGCACGCCCGCAACCTCGACGCCTGGGACCAGGACTACGTTCAGACGTCGCCGGGCGTGTTCCAGGGCCAGGTGCGCGAGCTGTTCGACGGCCCGCTGCAGGCCTTCGAGGAAGTGGCCAACTGCGCCACCAGCCAGCACTGCCGGCCCTGGCGGGGAGGCGTCTGGCTGGGCCTTTCGGTGCCCGAACAGCCCACCGGCCTGCGCTTCATGGGCCGCCCGGTCGGTGGTCGCGAACTGATGATCTCGGACGGCAGCGAGGCCTTTGACCTGCAGGTGCCGGCCGGCTACGGCCTCTACGGCCTGGTGTTCGACCCGCGCGAACTGCTGGCGCATGTGTGCGCTCGCGACCAGGCCAAGGCCACCCCGGCGCGCAGCCCGGGTGTGCGCCTGCAGACGCTCACCGCCACCCAGCGCTTTCGACTGGTGGGTCTGCTGCGCGAGGTGCTGCGTGGCCTGGAGGCCGACCCCGGCGCGCTGGCCCACGAAGCCAGCCGGCGCAGCCTGCGCGAAGCCCTGATGACCGTGCTGGCCGACACCCTGATGCCCGCCGACCAGGCCGATGCCGTCACCCCGCGCCAGCAGCGCCGGCAGGACGTGGTGCGCCGGGTGCGCGAACTCGTCACCGAACAACCCCTGGAATACCTGGGTGTGGAGCGCCTGTGTTCGGAACTGCACATCACCCGCCGCACGCTGCAGAACTGCTTCCAGGACAGCCTGGGCATCAGCCCCGCCAGCTACCTGCGTCTGGTGCGGCTGAACGCGGTGCGGCGCGAACTGCGCAGCGCCCCCGGCGAACGGACGATCGGCGACCTGGCGGCGCGCTGGGGTTTCTGGCACATGGGCCACTTCAGCCAGGACTACAAGGCCCTGTTCGGTGAGACGCCCTCGCACACCAGGCTGGAGACCTGAACGCACAGCGGATCATTGGTCAAGTATTTTTGAACCAACTCGATTTTTGATTGAAACGGTTTAACTTTCGCGGCCGCGGCGGCAGACTCTGGCCCATGACCGATGCGCCCCTGTGACGGGTGCCGGCGACCGACCCGGAAAACCGCCATGACCCTGACCTTCCCCACCTTCACCGCCGGCATGGTGCTGAGCATGTCGCTGATCATGGCGATCGGTCCGCAGAACGCGCACGTGCTGCGCATGGGCCTGCAGCGCCAGCACCTCTGGCTCACGGTGGCCGTGTGCGCCGTGGCCGACATCTTGCTCATCTCGCTCGGCGTGCTCGGTCTGGCGCAGCTCGGCGGCCTTTCTGACAAGCTGCTGGGCGCGCTGGTGGGCGCCGGGGTGCTGTTCCTCGGCGTGTACGGCTGGCAGGCGTTCCAGCGTTTCCTGAAGCCCCTGGCCACGGTCTCGCTGGGCGATGAACCCGGCACGCAACGCCATGCACCAGCGCCCGTGACTCGGCGCCAGGCGGTGCTCTCGGCGCTGGCCTTCTCGGTGCTCAACCCGCACGCCTGGCTCGACACCGCCGTGCTCATCGGCAGCGCCTCGCTGGCTTACGGGCAGGGCAGCACCACCTTTGGCCTGGGTGCGGCCGCCGGCTCGGTGGTGTGGTTCGTTTTGCTCGGCGCTGCGGCGTTCTGGCTGGGCCGGCGCCTCAATTCGCTGCACATCTGGCGCTTGCTGGACGGCGCCGTGGCGCTGATGATGTGGGGCACGGCCGCGTGGCTTCTGACCAGCCTGTTTTGAGATCCCCACCATGACCGCCACCCGCACCGCCGACGCCCCCGTCACCATCTTCGGCCCGGACTTTCCGTTTGCCTTCGACGACTGGATCACCCACCCGCAGGGGCTGGGCGAGTTGCCGCCCGAGCGCCTGGGCAGCGAGGTCGCCATCGTGGGCGCGGGCATGGCCGGCATGGTGGCCGCCTACGAGCTGATGAAGCTGGGCCTAAAGCCCGTGGTCTACGAGGCCTCGCGCATGGGCGGGCGGCTGCGCTCGCAGCCGTTTGAGGGCGGCCAAGGCGTGGTGGCCGAGCTCGGCGGCATGCGCTTTCCGGCGTCGAGCACCGCGTTTTTCCACTACGTGAACCGGCTCGGCCTGCAAACCCGGCCCTTCCCCAACCCGCTCACCCCCGCCGCCGGCTGCACCGTGATCGATCTCGAAGGCCAGACACACTGGGCGCGCCACCTGGCCGACCTGCCGCCGCTGTTTGCCGAGGTGGCCGAGGCCTGGGCCAGCGCGCTCGAAGACGGCGCCGGTTTCAGCGGCCTGCAGCAGGCGCTGCGCGAACGCGACGTGCCGCGCCTCAAAGCCCTGTGGGACCGACTGGTGCCGCTGTGGGACGACCGCACGTTTTACGACTTCGTGGCGCAGTCGCCGGCGTTTGCCGCGCTCTCGTTCCGCCACCGCGAGGTGTTTGGCCAGGTGGGTTTCGGCACCGGTGGCTGGGACTCGGACTTTCCCAACTCCATGCTGGAGATCCTGCGCGTGGTGCTGACCGCGTGCGATGAAAACCAGCACCTGATCGTGGGTGGCGCCCAGCAGGTGCCGGTGGGCCTGTGGCACCACGCGCCCGCCGCGCACGAACTGCGCCACTGGCCGGCGGGAACCACGCTGGCCAGCCTGCACCAGGGCGCGCCGCGACACGGTGTGACCGCCATCACGCGCGCACACGACGGCCAGCTCGCGCTGACCGACACCTGGGGCAACACGCGCCTCTACCCGGCCGCGCTCACCACCTGCCAGAGCTGGCTCCTGACCACGCAGATCGCGGTGGAAGAGACGCTGTTTTCGCAGAAGCACTGGATGGCGCTGGACCGCACCCGCTACATGCAGTCGAGCAAGACCTTCGTGATGGTCGACCGCCCGTTCTGGAACGACCTGAAGGCGAACGGCTGGCCCACGCTGGGCATGACGCTCACCGACCGCCTCACGCGCGGCACCTACCTGTTCGACAACGGGCCGGACAAACCGGGCGTGATCTGCCTCTCCTACGCCTGGATGGGCGACGCGCTCAAGATGCTGCCGCACGACACGCAGAAGCGCGTGCAGCTCGCGCTGTCGGCGCTGCAGAAGATCTACCCCGACGTGGACATCGCCGGCCACATCGTGGGCGACCCGATCAGCGTGTCGTGGGAAGCCGACCCGCATTTCCTCGGCGCCTTCAAGGGCGCCCTGCCCGGCCACTACCGCTACAACCACCGCATGTACAGCCACTTCATGCAGGACGCCTTTCCCGCCGCCGAGCGCGGCATCTTCATCGCCGGCGACGATGTGTCGTGGACGCCGGCCTGGGTCGAAGGCGCGGTGCAGACCTCGCTGAACGCGGTCTGGGGCATCGTGCACCACCTGGGCGGGCGGTGCCACACGGCCAACCCGGGGCCGGGCGACGTGTTCGCGCAGATCGGCCCCATGGCCTTGCCCGACTGACGGCCCCCAGCCGCTGCCACATGAACACCGAACCGCTCACCCTCGCCCTCTGGCAAACCCCCTACGCGGCCACCCCGGCCGAGGCGCTGCAAGGGCTCGACGACGCGGCAGCCCGGGCCCGCGCGCTGGGCGCGCAGATCTTGGTGTGCCCCGAGATGGGCCTCACCGGCTACGCCATCGGCGCCGAACGGGTGCGGGCCCTGGCCGAGCCCGCCGATGGCGCGCTGACGCAGGCGGTGGCGGCCACCGCGCAGCGCCACGGCATCGCCGTCGTCTACGGCTACCCCGAACTCCACCCGCAAGGACAGCCTTTCAACGCCGTGCAGGCGATCGGCCCAGACAGCCAGTCGCTGGCCCGTTACCGCAAGACCCACTTGTATGGTGACCTGGATCACGCGCAGTTCAGCGCGGGCGACGCGGCCTCGCAGGTGTTCGTCTGGCGCGGCTGGCGCCTGGGCCTGCTGATCTGCTACGACGTGGAGTTCCCCGAGACCGTGCGCCTGCTGGCTCTGCAGGGGGTGGACGCGGTGCTGGTGCCCACGGCCAACAT
Source organism: Burkholderiales bacterium GWF1_66_17 (assembly GCA_001770705.1). GTDB lineage: Bacteria > Pseudomonadota > Gammaproteobacteria > Burkholderiales > Burkholderiaceae_C > Hydrogenophaga. The sequence goes on from MERT01000026.1 coordinate 43,004, forward strand.
GGCGGCGTTCGACGAGGTGCAGAACCTGCTGGTGCCCGCGCGCGCCTGTGAAAACCGGGTATTCGTGGTCTACGCCAACGCCTGCGGCTACGAACCGGGCATTCACTACGGCGGACTGAGCACCGTGGCACGCCCCGACGGCGGCGTTTTGAGCCGCGCCGGCCGCGACGGGGACCTGCTGATCGCCACGCTGACGCAGGAAGCCCTCGACCTTGCGCGCCGGTCGTCGCCGTGGTCCGCGCGGCGACCGGATCTCTACGGTCCGCTGGCGGTTTGACGCCCGCAGGGCCGAAAGGGTCAGCGGCCGGGCTTCAGATTTCTGCCGCGCCCGGCGCCTGCGAACGGATGAAGCCCAGCACCGACGCACCCTGCGTGTTGGTGAACAGCGAACGGTCGCCCACCTCACAATTGGCCGCCGTGCCGGACGACGTGAGTCCGACCACACCCTGGCGCCCGCCCACGGGCCGGTACACCGGCCCCCCCGAATCCCCCGCGCAGGCGTTGCTGAGTTTGCCGGTATAGGTGAAACCCACGTGGTTTTCATTGACCATGGTCAGGCTCGCATACCCCACCGCGAACTCGAAACCCGGGCCACCCCATCCCGACAGGAACACCCCGTCGCCCACGCTGGACGGCTGGCTGACCAGCAGGGGCATGGTGGGGTTGGGCATGGCGGCTGGCAGGGTCACCACGGCCGCATCGTTCACATAGCCGGAACTACTTTGTGCGAAGCCGGGATGGGCCACCCAGCCACTGGCATTCAACGCCTTGGCACTGCCATCTGCGCGCCACACCGCCGCCGCCACCCGGCTGGTGCCTGCGGGCACACAGTGCGCCGCGGTCAACACCTTCACTGGCGTGAGCAGAACACCCGAACAGATGCTGGAGCTGCCCCCGGCACCCACCACCACCAGCAGGATCACCGGTGTTTTTTCGGGTGAAGTGCAGTTGCTGCCGTTCGCGATCTTGGGCTGCACACCCACGCTGCCGCACAGTTCTGCCGCGCTGGGCAGCGACACGTCGTCGCCGCCACCCCCGCAGCCCGCCAGCAGCAAGGCCATCACCACGCCCAGGTATTTGAATCCGTGTTTCATTTCATTCCCCATCAACTCGATCACCCGCCAGCGGCGGCACGAAGCCCAGACTGTAGCGCCAGATCAGACGCGACCGACCGACCAGAAATCGGGCTGCCCGTAATGGTGCTTGAGAAAGTCGATCCACAGCCGCACGCGCAGCGCCAGGTGTTTGCGCTGCGGGAACAAAGCGAAGATGCCGTTGGGCGGCGCGGCATAGTCCTCCAGCACGGCCTCCAGCCGACCGGCCGCGATGTCGGCTTCCACCTCCCAGAGGCTGCGCCAGGCGATGCCGTAGCCGGCCAGACACCATTCGTGCAGCACCTGCCCATCCGAGCAGTCCAGCGGTCCACCCGGGCGCAGGTGCACGAGGTCGGTGCCGCCTCCCTCGACCGCCGGCACCGCAAAAGCCCAGCCGCGCGTCTGCGAGGCATCGCTGGACAGGGTGAGGCAGTCAAAGCGCGACAGATCGGCCGGCGTGGCGGGTCGGCCGTGTTGCTGCAAGTACTTCGGCGTGGCCACACACAGCCGGCGGTTGTCGGCCAGGCGCACGCTCACCAGCGACGAGTCGGGCAGATCGCCCACACGCACCGCGCAGTCGTAGGCTTCGCCAGCCACGTCGACCACCCGGTCGCTCAGGTTGAGCGAGATCGTCACCTCGGGGTGCAGTTCACGAAAGCGCGGCACCAGCGGCGCCACGTGGCGGCGGCCGAAGCCGGCCGGCGCGGTGAGGCGCAGGTGGCCGCTGGCCTTGACGCCGCCGGCGCTGACGCTGGCCTCGGCATTGGCCAGGTCGGTCAGCAGGCGCTGGCAGTCTTCCAGGAAGGCGCTGCCTTCGTGCGTGAGGGTGATGCGGCGCGTGGTGCGCACCATGAGCTTGACGCCCAGACGCGACTCCAGCCCGTCGAGCCGGCGGCCGATGATGGCCGGGGCCACGCCTTCGGCTTTGGCGGCGGCGGTGAGGCTGCCGCGGGTCGCCACGGAGGCGAACGTTTCGAGCTGCTTGAGCTTGTCCATGGAACCGCAGATTACCTCAACAAAAAAGGGTAATCAACGGAAATCATGCATCAATTTATAACCAAATTCGCCACACTGAGGCGGCGTGACCGGCAACGCCAGCGCGCTCCGGCCGACCGGAGCGCTCCCGTGCTCATGCGCAGCTCAGTTGCACTGCGCCTCAAGGTTGGGGATCGGGCCACAACCCTCCCCGCCCTGGGCGGTACAGGCGTTGTTGGCCGCTGTTTGCGCATCGAAGGCTGTACCCGCCCCTTTCGCAACCACCACAAAACCGCCACCGGCCTTGGTGCCCAGGGAGACCGCACCGCACTGCTCGAACTGGAGCACCACCCGGCAATCGCTGGCATCACATTCGTCGCGCGCTTCGTCGTTGGCGACCGACTGCGTCAGCGCGCCGGTAGAGATGGCCACGCGCCGCGTCGAATCGCTCACGGCCACCGATCCATAACCATCGTCATTGCCGCCGCAGGCGGTCAACAGCAGGGAAGCCACGCACACAGCACACAGGCCCCACAGCGATGTTTTCATATCCAACCTCCTCTGAAAAACACAACAGGCACGAACGCGAACCCCCGCATTCCGCAAAGAGTTTATTCCAGCCGGGGGCTTGCATCCACCACGGAAGGCCGCCCCGGCTGACTGGGTGGCCTTCCTGAACCTCAGGCGCGCCAGCCCCTGGGCAGGCCGGCTTCGGGCGTCATGCCGTAGACCGGCTCGCCGGGCAGGCCGGCTTTGAGCGGTTCGCGCGCGGCAAAGAGTTGCTGAAGATCGATCCCGGTGGACACGCCCATGGCCTCGAACATGAAGACCAGGTCTTCGGTGACCACGTTGCCGCTGGCGCCGGGCGCGTAAGGGCAGCCGCCCAGTCCGCCGAGCGAACTGTCGAAGCTGCGCACGCCGACGTCGAACGCCGCCAGGCAGTTGGCCAGACCGAGGCCACGCGTGTTGTGCATGTGGGCCGCGCCGGCGTGCGCGCCCAGCTCGGCGCGCAACCGGGTGAACAGGCGGCGCACCTGCGCCGGGTGGGCCATGCCGGTGGTGTCGGACAGGCCGACTTCGTCCACGCCCGCGTCCACGCAGGCGAGCGCAAGGCGGATCACGTCGTCTTCGGCCACCGCGCCCTGCAAGGTGCAACCGAAGGCGGTGGACAGGCCCACCTCCACCGGCACGCCGGGCGCGACCTCGTTGCGCAGCGCGACCACGCTGCACAGCTCTTCGACCATCTGGGCGCTCGTCTTGCGCACGTTGGCGAGCGAATGCGCTTCGCTGGCCGACACCGGCAGGGTGAGCTTGTGCACACCCGCGGCCAGCGCGGCTTCGGCGCCGCGCCGGTTGGGCACCAGCGCCATCACGCGCAGACCGTGCAGCGTGAGCGCGTGCCGCACGACCTCGGCCACGTCGGCCATCTGCGGCAACAGCTTCGCGGGCACGAAGGAACCGACCTCGATCTCGCGCAGGCCGGCCGCTGCGAGTGCGTCGATCCAGCGGCACTTGTCGGCCGTCGGCATGGTGGCCTTGACGGACTGCAGTCCGTCGCGCGGGCCGACTTCGCTGATGTGGACGTCGAGAGCGGTGCTCATGGTTGAGGACCCCCGGTTCAGGCCACGGCCGCGAGCGCACGAAGGCGTTCGATGTCGGGCGCCGCGTAGCCCAGGCCTTGCAGCAGCTCGCTGGTGTGTTGCCCCGTCGTGGGGGGCTGCAGGCGCACGCCGAGGCGGTGGCCGTCCATGGTGAAAGGGAACAGCGTGGTCTTGGCGGTCTGGCCGGCGCGCGCACCGTCGGGCAGGGTGATGTCGGCCAGGCCGCCGGTGGCCAGCAGGTGTTCGTCGTCGTACAGCTCCTCGGGCTTGCGGATGGGGGCGAAGGGCAAGCCGACCCGTTCAAACAGCGAGGCCAGATCGGCGGCGCTGCGGCCCGCCAGCCGCTCGCGCAGGATGGGCAGCAACTGCGGGCGTTGTTTCACGCGGGCGTTGTTGTCGGGATAACGCGGGTCGGCCTTGAGGTCGGCGAAACCAAGCGCATCGCAAAACGTGGCCCACTGCGCGTCGCTCACCGCGGCCAGGAAGATCTGTTCGCCATCTTTCACGGTGAACACGTCGTACACCGCCCAGGCCGAGATGCGCTCGGGCATGGGCGCCGCGGCCTGGCCGGTGATGGCGTACTGCAGCATGTGCTGGCCGACGAGGAAGACGTTGTTCTCGAACAGCGCGCTCTGCACCTCCTGGCCCTTGCCGGTGATGCCGCGCTGGATCAGCGCACCCAGCGCACCGATGGCGCCGAACATGCCGCCCATGATGTCGTTCACGCTGGTGCCCGCACGCAGCGGGTCGCCGGGGCGCCCGGTCATGTAGGCCAGGCCGCCCATCATCTGCACCACCTCGTCGAGCGCGGTGCGGTGGTCGTAGGGGCCGGGCAAAAAGCCCTTGAGGCTGATGTAGATGCAGCGCGGATTCACCTGCGACAGGGCTTCGTAGTCGAGCCCGTATTTCTTCATGGTGCCGGGCTTGAAGTTCTCGGCCACCACGTCGGCGCTGGCGGCCAGCTTGCGCGCCAGCTCGGCGCCTTCGGGCTGGTGCAGGTCGATCGCGATGCTCTTCTTGTTGCGGTTGAAGAGCGGAAAGAAGCCCGCGCCCGAGCCCAGCAGGTGGCGCGTGCGGTCGCCGTCGATGGGTTCGACCTTGATGACCTCGGCCCCCATGTCGGCCAGCACCATGCCGCAGGTGGGGCCCATGACCATGTGGGTGAACTCGACCACGCGCAGGCCCTTGAGCGGCTGCGGGATGGTGGAGGCTGGGGCGTTGGACTCGGCGTTCATGGCTTCGGATTCGTTCATCAAGGTGCACATCATGCCCGCACCCCCTGCGCCGGATCGAACCCTCGCGGGCCCCATGGGCAAAAGATGGACGGCGTTTTCCGGCGTCCTTGCTGCAGATCGTGTGGGAACACCCGGGCGGACCGACGGTAGCGCCCTGACCCTGTCGTTACAAAGAGTCGCAGCGGTGTTACCCCAGCTGGTGCGCCACGCGATCCGCCGCCAGCCAAGCACCGGCGGCCACTTTCGGCGGTGCGGCCCTGGGTGTCCAGGGCGCCGCAAGATACCCAGTTCTCGGTATTGACAGCCCCTGGGGCCACTGGCAATGTAACCAACCGTACACGCCGAATTCCTTGCGCGCCGGAACTGGACACCAGGTTACACAAAATGACCGTTTCCGAGATCCTGAGGCCCCCACAGCCGCTGAACCTGCGCAAACGGTTCGCGCTGGCGAGTCTGCTTGTGATCTCGGCGATCGCCATCGTGCTCGGTCTGGTGCTGTCCAACGTGCTGACCGAGCGCATGTTGCAGCGCGAGGGCGAAGTCTCCCGGGCCTTCATGCAGAACCTGCTGACGACCGACCAGTCGGCGGAGTTCCTCGCCAACCCCACCGACCCGGCGCTCCGTCAACGCTTCCTGCGCTCCATGGAGCACATCGTCGCCATGCGCGACACCGTGCGCTCGAACGCCTACGGGCTCGACAAGTCGGTGCTGTGGTCCACCAACAAGAGCCTGGTCGGTCGCAAGTTCGAGGACAACCCCGAACTCGACACCGCGCTCATGGGCCGCCTCGAAGTGCATGCGGAGAGCATCAACATCGAGGAAGTGTTCAAGGACAACAAAGCGGAACACGTCGGCATGTCGGGGCATGACGGCCTTTTTGTCGAAACCTACATGCCGATCCTGGCCCGGGACAGCAACCGGGTGCTTGGCGTCATGGAGCTCTACAAGTACCCCACCCAGCTCAACGCCGCGATCCACCGCGGCCTCCAGCAGCTCTGGATCGCCTGCTTTCTTTGCGCCATCGGCCTCTTTGTCACCCTGTACTGGATCGTTGCGCACGCTGACAAGACCCTGCGCGACCAGCAGCTGCGACTGACCGAAGCGCAAAGCCTGGCCTCGGCGGTCGAGCTGGCCAGCGCCGTGGCCCACAACCTGCGCAACCCGCTGGCCTCCATCCGCTCGGCGGCCGAGCTCATGAACGGCGGCCATCTCGACGAAGACGAGATCAGCGAAGTGAGTGAGGAGGTGATCGACGCCGTGGACCGGGCCGACCGCTGGATCACGGAGCTGGTGCACGTGTCCCAGGCGCCCCAGCTGCAGCCCGAAGCGGTGGACCTGGGGCCGCTGGTCGACACCTGCCTGCTGGAGATGGCCCCCGAGATGAACCGCCGCCACATCGTCTGGAACGTGGACAGCACCACGGCCCTGCAGGTCGACGCCCATCCGGCGACCCTGCGGCAGATCCTGTTGAGCATCATGGCCAACGCCATCGAAGCCATGCCCGGCGGGGGGCATCTGGACATCAGCTGGTGCAGCACACCCACGCTGGCCGGCATCCGGCTCTCGGACAGTGGCACTGGCATCTCGGACGAGGTGCAGCAGCGCCTGTTCCGCCCGTTCTTCACCACCAAAGGCGGCGGCCTGGGCATCGGTCTGGCCCTCGTCAAGCGCATGGTCGAGCAATGGCAGGGCCACCTCACCTTGGCGCCGGCGGGCGCGAAAGGCACCGTCGTCGAAATCCTGCTGCCCCGTTCTGCACCCTGCCTGACCCAACCGGCCTGAAAGCCCCAACCCGAGAGCTGCACCATGGCAACCCTACTGGTCATCGAAGACGAGCCGATGCTGGCGAAGAACATCGCACGCTTCTTCCAGCAACACCACCACACGGTGGAGATCGCCGGTGATGGGGTGGCGGGCCTGGAAGCGGCGCGCCGCCTCATGCCCGACGTGGCGATCGTGGACTACCAGCTGCCCGGGATCAACGGACTCGAAGTGATCCGCGAACTGCACCGCAACGACGACCAGGTGCGCACCGTGATGGTGTCGGGCCACGCGAACGTGGCGGTCGCGGTCGACGCCATGAAGGCAGGCTCCTTCGACCTGCTCACCAAGCCGGTCCCGCTCAAGACCCTGAAGGACGTGATCGACCGGGCCCTGGTGGAAGCCAACGCCCGCCGTGCGCTCGACTACTACAAGCGTCGCGATGCCGAACACGGTGGCATCGAATGCATCCTGGGCGAGTCGCGTCCCATCCAGGCCCTGCGCGAACTGATCCAGGTGCTGATACAGAACGAACCCGCCGACGCCTCCCCCGTCGCCCCCATCCTGATCTGCGGCGAGACCGGCTCGGGCAAGGAACTGGTGGCCCGCGCGTGCCATTTTTCGGGCCCGCGGGCCAAGGGCGCCTTTGTGGAAGTCAGCTGTGCCTCGCTGCCCGCGCACCTCATGGAGGGCGAACTCTTCGGTTACGAAAAGGGCGGCGACCACGCCGAACGGCGCATCGGGCTGTTTGAAGCGGCGGACGGCGGCACCCTGTTCCTCGACGAGATCGGCGAGCTCGATCTGGGCCTGCAGGCAAAGCTGCTGCGCGTGCTGGAAAACCTCCGGGTGCGCCGGCTGGGCGCCGTGACCGACCGGCAGATCAATGTTCGCGTGGTGGCCGCGACCAACCGCGATCTGGAGGCGATGATGCGCGCCGGGCAGTTCCGCGCTGACCTGCTGTACCGGCTGCGTGTGTTCGCGGTCCGCGTGCCGCCGCTGCGTGCCCGCGGCAGCGATCTCTGGCTGCTCGCGCAGCACTTCACCACCGTGTTCACCAAGCGCTACAACAAGCCGCCCACCACGCTCGACCCCTCCGCCGAGGCCGCCCTGCTGCAACACACCTGGCCGGGCAACGTGCGTGAACTCAGCAACGTCATCGAGCGCGCCGTGCTGCTGAGTACCGATGGCCGTATCTCCTCCACCGACCTGCTGCTCACACCCAGCGCACCCGTGGACTTCGCTGAAAAACCATCGGAGCAGCCGGTCTTTGCCCGCAACGACGAACTGGAGCGCTCGCACCTCGTGCGCGCCCTGGAAGAAACCCACTGGGACCTGCCGGCGGCGGCCACGATGCTGGACGTGAGCGTCGACACGCTGCAGCAGCGCATGGACCGCCACGGTCTGTATGCACCCGCCAAATGAGTGATGCTTTGCCGCTCCAACGCGGCAAATTACCCGCATAAAAGTCACTTATCAATCGGTCCTCTGTTATTTAATACCGATCCAGGTATGGAATAACATCATCCCTCGTGTATCCCGGCATGGGGGATTTCCTTCTCCCGTGCATGGCGCGGCCGCCCCTTGGTCCGCGCAGTCCGGGACACCTGACACCCCTGCCCAGTTCGTTTCACCTGTTCGAGGTATTGCCATGTCCGCCACCACCGCACGCACTTCCGTTCACGGCCTGCAGGTCGCCACCGCGCTCTACGACTTCATCAACCAGCGCGTGCTGCCCGGCACCGGCGTGAGCGCCGAGACGTTCTGGAAAGGCTTCGACGCCATCGTCGCCGACCTCGCCCCGAAGAACGCCGCCCTGCTGGCCGAGCGCGACCGCCTGCAGAGCGAGCTGGACACCTGGCACAGCGCCAACCCCGGCCCGATCACCGACATGGTGGCCTACCGCAAGTTCCTGGAGACCATCGGCTACCTCGTGCCCGTGCCCAAGAAGGTCAAGGCCACCACGAAAAACGTGGACGACGAGCTCGCCACGCAGGCCGGCCCGCAGCTGGTGGTGCCGATCCTGAACGCGCGCTACGCGCTCAACGCCGCCAACGCGCGCTGGGGCAGCCTGTACGACGCGCTCTACGGCACCGACGTGCTGAGCGAAGACAAGGGCTGCGAAAAGGTCGGCAAGAAGGGCGGCTACAACCCCAAGCGCGGCGCCAAGGTCATCGAATACGCACGTTACGTGCTCGACCGTTGCGCCCCGCTGAAGAAGGGTTCGCACCTCGGCTCCACCAGCTACAAGGTCAACAAGGACGGTGAACTCGTGGTCGGCCTGGCCGAAGGCGGCACCAGCAAGCTGGCCGACAAGAGCCAGTTCATCGGTTACCAGGGCGAGGCCAAAGCGCCCAGCGCCGTGCTGCTCAAGCACAACGGCTTGCACCTGGACATCCAGATCAACCGCAGCACGCCCATCGGCAAAACCGACGCCGCTGGCGTGAGCGACCTCGTGGTCGAAGCCGCGCTGTCCACCATCCTGGACCTGGAAGACTCCGTGGCCGCGGTGGACGCCGAAGACAAGCTGCTGGCCTACCAGAACTGGCTCGGCATCCTGCAGGGCACGCTGACCGAAGAAGTGAGCAAGGGCGGCAAGAGTTTCACGCGCGGCCTGAACGCCGACCGCGAATACACCGCACCCCACGGCAAGAAAGGCGTGCGCCTGCACGGCCGCTCGCTGATGTTCGTGCGCAACGTCGGCCACCTCATGACCAACCCGGCCGTGCTGTGGGGCGCTGAGGGCAAAGAGATCCCCGAAGGCATCCTGGACGCGATGGTCACCACCACCATCGCCATGCACGACTTGAAGCGCACGAAAAAGGACGCGATCCGCAACTCGCGCAAAGGCTCGGTCTACATCGTCAAGCCCAAGATGCACGGCCCGCGTGAAGTGGCCTTTGCCGGCGAGCTGTTCGGCCGTGTCGAGCAGGTGCTGGGCCTGCCCGAGAGCACCGTCAAGCTCGGCATCATGGACGAAGAGCGCCGCACCTCGGTCAACCTGAAAGCCTGCATCGAAGCCGCCGCCAGCCGCGTGGCCTTCATCAACACCGGCTTCCTCGACCGCACCGGCGACGAGATGCACACCGCCATGCTGGCCGGCCCCATGGTGCGCAAGGGCGACATGAAGACCAGCGCCTGGATCCAGAGCTACGAGCGCAACAACGTGCTGGTGGGCTTGTCCTGCGGCCTGCGCGGCAAGGCGCAGATCGGCAAGGGCATGTGGGCCATGCCCGACCTGATGGCCGACATGCTCAAGCAGAAGATCGCCCACCCCAAGGCCGGCGCCAACACCGCCTGGGTGCCCAGCCCCACCGGCGCCACGCTGCACGCCCTGCACTACCACCAGGTGCTGGTGAGTGACGTACAGAAAGAGATGGAGAAGATCGACGCCAACGCCGAGCGCGACAACCTGCTCACCGGCCTGCTGACCATCCCCGTGACCGCCAACCCGAACTGGACCGCAGCCGAGAAGCAGCAGGAACTCGACAACAACGCCCAGGGCATCCTCGGCTACGTGGTGCGCTGGGTCGACCAGGGCGTGGGCTGCTCCAAGGTACCCGACATCCACAACGTGGGCCTGATGGAAGACCGCGCCACGCTGCGCATCAGCAGCCAGCACATGGCCAACTGGCTGCACCACGGCGTGGTGACCGAGGCCCAGGTGCGCGAGACATTCGAACGCATGGCCGCCGTGGTGGACCAGCAGAACGCGGGCGACCCGTTCTACAAAAAGATGGCCGGCAACTTCAAGACCAGCATGGCCTACCAGGCCGCCTGCGACCTGGTCTTCAAGGGCCTGGCCCAGCCCAGCGGCTACACCGAGCCGCTGCTGCACGCCTGGCGTTTGAAAGTGAAAGCGGCTTGACGATCACGCGGAGCCGAGGAGACAAAACGGCGCCCTGTGGGGCGCCGTTTTTTTTGTTGTAGCCGAACAGGGAAACCACCTGCTTTCGAGGCGCCAGATAAAGAAATCCGGCGCAAGTGCTTGTCGCAAAACAACTTTTTAAGTTACCGAGTTTCATTATCCGGGCATCTGGATAATGAAACGGTAACAACCAGCCCACCGCATGCCCCACGCCAAACTCACCCTCGCCCGCCTCGAAAGCCTGTTGATGACCGCCTGCGACGCGCTGCGCGGCAACATGGACGCCAGCGAGCACACGGAATACAGGTGGACGAATCGAAGGGCTTGAGCGAGAGGCGGAGAAACTGAAAAGACAAAAACTCGGTTTCATGCAAGACCTGCTCACCGGCAAAGTGCAAATGAGGACAATCGACACGTAGAAGAACCGAGGGAGGAACGAAATGCCAGATATCAAAGACCAAAAACTGCTGTATCACCTGACATCGCTGAAGAACCTGGAGAGCATTCTGAGCGCCGGGCTTCAGCCTCGATCCAAGCTGAAAGGCTTTCAGGATGTTGCCGACCATGAAATCCTGCAGAAGCGCGCAACGCTGGGTCTGGAGAACTACGTGCCATTTCACTGGTTCGCGCGCAACCCGTTTGATGGCGGCGTGCAGAGTGTTCGTCGGGGCGAACCCTTTGTGGTGATCACGGTTCAACGGACATTGGCCAGCGGCCAGAACTGGCGGGTCATCCCTCGGCACCCATTGGCCAACGACAACATACAGTTGATGGACTACGCTGCTGGGTTCCAGGCGATTGATTGGGAGGCTATGAACCTTCGCGACTATCACGATCCCCATAGCAAGAGCGTTTGCATGGCCGAATGTTTGTCGCCAACAGCCGTATCTGTCGACAAATTTTTCGCGATATTTGTACCCAACGAAAGCATCGAGCGTCAGGTCAGAGGGGTCGCTGCCCAATTGAAGTTGGGCTTCAACATCGACGTGAACAAGCACATGTTTCTGTGATGGTCTACACCAATCTCAACCCTGAGAAGGCGCTGATCTGGCGCATCGTCCACCGCGACAACCTGTCGTGGATTCTGGACAACGGCCTTCACTGCGGAAACAGCGCAGTGAAGGCCCCTGGTTGGGTGAGCATTGGTAATCCGGAATTGACGGACAAGCGCGCGACGCATCGCGTGCCCATACCGCCTGGCGGCTTACTAAATGACTATGTGCCCTTCTACTTCACGCCGTTTTCAGTGATGCTGAAGAACATTCACTCCGGCCGGAGTGTCCAGCGCCGCAACAACGAAGAAATCCTGATCCTCGTCTCCAGCTTGCGTCATGTGGCAAAGCAGGGCTTGCCTTTTCTGTTCACCGACAGCCATGCCTACTACCAGTGGTCGAATTACTACGACGACCTAGACCAGCTCGACAAAGTGGACTGGCAGCTGCTGCAGAGGCGTGACTTCAAACGCGACCCGGACGACCCGGCAAAGTTCGAGCGATATCAGGCTGAAGCCCTCGTTCACCAGCATTGCCCGGTATCGGGTTTGTTGGGTATCGTTTGCTACACGGAAAAGATGAAAATGAGCATTGAACAGGCATTGGCACAGAGAGCGTTGGCTCTTCCAGTGCATGCCAGATCTGGGTGGTACTTCTGATGATGCAGTTCACACAAGGCAATCTACTGGAATCCGGTGCCGAGGCGCTGGTGAACACCGTCAACACGGTCGGCGTGATGGGCAAAGGCATCGCGCTGATGTTCAAGGATGAGTACAAGGAAAACTTCCTTGCGTATGCAGCCGCCTGCAAGGCCAAGGAAGTCCGAACCGGCAGAATGTTCGTAACCGAGACACATCGCCTGTCCGGACCTCGCTGGATCATCAACTTCCCGACCAAACAGCACTGGCGCTCTCCGTCCCGCATGGAGTGGATCGTTGATGGTCTTGAAGACTTGCGGCATTTTCTGCTTGAGAACGATGTAAAGTCCATCGCTTTGCCACCGCTGGGTGCAGGAAACGGCGGCCTGGAATGGAACGAAGTTCGCGAGCAGATTGAGAGGGTGTTGGGTGATCTGGACGAGGTGGAGATCATCGTTTTCGAGCCAACACAGAAGTACCAGAACGTAGCCAAGCGCGCCGGCGTGCAGAAGCTGACGCCTCCAAGAGCCCTTGTGGCTGAACTGGTACGCCGCTACTGGGTTCTGGGCATGGAATGCAGCCTGCTGGAGATCCAAAAGCTGGCGTGGTTCCTAGAGCGATCCATTGAACGGACGCCCGGACTCAAGCCGCTGGATTTGAGGTTCGAGCCAAATAAGTTCGGCCCTTACGCAGACCGGCTTCGCCACTTGCTGGAAGGCTTGGACGGCAGCTACCTGCACTGCGACAAACGCATCAGCGATGCAGACCCTTTTGATGTGATCTGGTTCGATGACGAGCAAAAGGCCCTGGTACAGACGTTCATCAAGACAGAAGCTAAGCCCTACCTGCCAGCGCTGGAGGCAACCGCCAAACTAATCGATGGTTTCGAATCGCCCTTTGGCATGGAGCTTCTCGCGACAGTGGACTGGCTACTCGTGAAAGAACGTGTTGAGCCCACCATTGAGGCGGTTCGCCGAGGTATCCAGCGGTGGAGCGGCGGACAACAAGCAGCCGAGCGGAAGAGCCGTTTGTTTGATGACCGGTCTATCGGTATCGCGCTCTCGCGGCTTACTTAACCCGCTGCACCGGACGTTGCATGACGTGAGCGAGTTACAGATCGACGTGCAGTGGCGGCCTGAGGGTGCTGTAGTCAACCTCGACCATGACAAGTCCTTCCGAGGTAACAGGGCCGCAGTACTCGCAGCGGCGGTCGCCTACATCGAGCGCAATTACTTGACGCTCATCACCATCAAGCATCCGCATCGCGCCGAAAGCACGCGCTTCTGGAACTTCGCCCTATCGGATGTCGAAACCGCGCTCGGGCAAGTAGCTGCGGGTGCGGGCTCGCAAAGTGGCGCACCTGTTTGGGTGGACGTCGGCTATCAGTCTGTGGTCATCAGCTCATGTGGTGAGATGCCAATCGTCCGAGTCCCGGTGCATCCCCCTGCCAGAGCGGCAGGCCGCGATGCTGGATTGGCGTCCCCGCCATGACCCTGAACTACCTGATCTTCGACGCCAGCGACGATGGTGAAGGCACCGGCACCTGGGATGCCATGGCCAGCGTGCGCGCGGCCGAGCTGCCAGCGGTGTTGGCCGAGGTGCAGGCCGTGCTGGACTGGGCCGAACGCCACAGCTCGGGCCCGCGAGGCCCGCTGGACGAGGGCGGCACCTGGGACGCCGACCAGCAGGTGCAGACCGATGGCGAATGGACCACGGTGACGCTGACGATCACCGGGCCTTGGGAATGGGGCGAGGCGCTGGTGGCGCACTTCGCGCCGCGAGATTGAAATCTCTGCAGGCGCGTGCCGCTTAGCGCCCTTTGAACCCCGCAGCGCGCTTCGCCACGAACGAAGCCACACCCTCTCGTGCATCCTCGCTGTTCGCCAGCCCCTTCTGCACCGCATCGAACTCGGCCATGGCGACCAGCGGCCCCTGCTCCAACGCCTTGAGTGCGTTGAGCCGCGTGGCCACCACGGCCAGCGGAGCCTGCTGCGCGATGGCGTCGGCGATGCGCAGGGCTTCGTCGAGCTCGGTACCCGCGGGCACCACGCGCTGCACGAAATTCAGCCGCAAGGCTTCGGCGCTGTCGAACTGATCGCCGGTCAGCAGGTGCAGCAGCGCGTTGCCCAGGCCCGCGCGTTCGGCCATGCGCAGCGTGGCGCCGCCGGTGGCCATGATGCCGCGCTGGACTTCGAGCTGCGAGAAGCGGCAGTCGTCGGCCGCCACCACGATGTCGGCCGCGAGCATGAGTTCGATGCCGAGCGTGTAGGTGATGCCTTTGACCGCCACCACCATCGGCTTGGTGCGGCGGCGCCAGCCGGCGTCGCCGAGGTTGAGCGGGTCCACCAGTCCGTGTGGCACGGCGTACTCGCCGCGCTGCATGAGCGGCGCGAAGCTGGGCAGGTCGAGGCCGGCGGTGAAGTGCCCGCCGTGGGCGTGCAGCACGCCCACGCGCAGCGCGGGCTCGTCATCGAGCCGGGTGTAGGCCTCGGCCAGCGCGCGCAGCATGGCCGGCGTGAAGCCGTTGCGCTTGGCTGGCCTGTCGATGCCGATCAGCAGCACATGGCCCCGCAGCTCGGTGCTGATGCGGCCTTCGTCGGAGGATGTGGCGGTGTTCATGGCGCGATGGTAGTGACCCGGTGCCCCACCGCGCGGTCACCCAAGCGCCACGCGACGCAAGACCGAACTCAGCGCACGCGTTGCACGTCCAGCGAAGACACCGCGCCCGCCTGGTTGCCCCAGCTCTGGCGGATGAAGCCGGCCACCGCCGCGACCTCGGTGTCGTTCAGCAGGGTGCGGAACGGTGGCATGCCGTAGGGCTGCGGATGGCCGGCGGTGGCGGGTGCAAAGCCACCGCTCAGGATCGCCTGAACCGGGTTCACGGGCGACGCCATCGTGACGGCGCGGTTGCCGGCCAGCGGGGGGTAGGCCCCGACGGCGCCTTGCCCCTGGGCGCCGTGGCAGTCGACACAGTGCCGCTGGTAAAGCTGTTCGCCCAGCGCCTTTTGCGAGGCGTCGGCCGCTTCGAATTCGACCGCTGGCGCGGGTTGCGGCGGCACCGCCTGGAGGTAGACGGCCATGGCCCGCAGGTCTTCGGTGCGCAGGTGTTGTGTGCCGTGGAACACGACCTCGGCCATGGGGCCCATGACCGAGGCCCCGTCCACGGTGCCTTGCTGGAGCAGCGCAACGATGCGCTCGCTGGCCCACGTCTGCACGCCCGCCTGTTGCGGGTCGCGCAGCGAGGGTGCGACCCAGCGGCCGTCGGGCATGGCACCGGCCCCCAGCGGTCCGATGGCGCCGCCCAGGGCGTTGCGTTCGCCGTGGCAGGCGGCGCAGTGGGCCGGCCCGTTGACGAGGTAGGCGCCGCGGTTCCACTCGGCGGACTGCACAGTATCGGGCTGGAAGCGACCGGGCTCGAAGTGCATCAGCCGCCAGACGGCGAGCGCGGCCTGGGTGTTGTAGGGGAAACGCAGGCTGTGCGGCCGGTTGGCCTGCTGCACCGCAGGCAGGCTGCGCAGGTAGGCGTGCAGGTCGGCGACGTCGGCGTCCGGCATCTGCGTGGTGTGGGTGTAGGGGAAAGCGGGGTACAGCAGGTGGCCGTCGCGCGAGCGGCCTTCGTGCAGGGCGCGGCGGAAGGCCTCGGGCGACCAGCGGCCCAGGCCGGTTTCCGGGTCGGGCGTGAGGTTGCCGGCGACGATGTTTCCAAAGGGCGTGTCGATGCTGCGGCCACCGGCATAGGCTTCGCCGCCGCGTGCGGTGTGGCAGGCCATGCAGTTGCCGGCACGCGCCAGGTAGGCCCCGCGCGCCACCTGCTCCGGCGTGGCAGGCGCCACTGCGGCCGTCTCGGGCAGGGCCTCACCGCGCAGTTCGGACCACACGGCCGCTGTCAGCACGCCGCAGGCCAGCAGCAGCACCGCCAGCGCGGTGCGCAAAGAGGTGAAGTTCATCGCGCACCCCCGCTGCGCTGGGGCGAAAGGCCGCATTTCAGCGGCAAGGGCTCGCGGGTCGGCGGTGCCGGGTGCGCATCCGCCGGCAAGGGCTGGGCCGCGAGCCAGCTGGATACAGCCGCCACCTCGGCAGGCGCCAGGCGCTTCGCGACGTGGGCCATGCAATCGGGCGCAAAGGCCTGGCGCAAGCCGGTCTGCCAGGCGCCCAGCTGGCCAACCAGGTAGTCGCGCGGCAGCCCCAGCAGGCCCGGCACAGCGGGGCTGACGCCGGTCAGGGCCGCACCGTGGCAGGCGGTGCAGGCGGGCAGTTCGCGCGCCGGGTCGCCGTGGCGCACCATGGCTTCGCCCCGCGCCAGTTCGGCCGGCGGCGCGGATGCTGGCTGCGGCGGCGGGTAAGGCAGATCCAGACCGGCGAAGTGGCCCGCGATGTCGCGCAGGTAGGCGTCGTTCAGGTGGTCGAGCAGGTAGCTCATGCCGGCGTTGTTGCGCCGGCCGTCGCGAAAGTGCAGCAACTGGTGGTACAGGTAATCGGCCGGTTTGCCGGCGATGCGCGGGAAGTAGCCGGCGTTGGTGGCACGGCCCTCCTGGCCGTGGCACAGGGTGCAGGCCATCACGCGCTGTGCCAGGGTGTCGGGCACCGCGCGCAGCGGTTCGGCGGCGAGCGTGGCGCCGTGCCAGAGCAGTGCCGCGAAGACAAGGGAAGTGGGGGTTCGAAGGAGGGGCATGGGCACTTTGAAAGTACCACAGCCATTCGGTCGGTACACTGGCCAGACCGCGCCATTTCCATGCAGACCACCGCTTTGTCCATCGACCCGACCCGTTGCCCGCTGTGTGGCGGCGACAACCGCTGCGCGATGGAGGTCGAAAAGGCCACGGGCAAACCCCAGCCGCCGTGCTGGTGTGTCACCGAAACCTTCACGCCCGACCTGCTGGCGCGCTTGCCCGCAGAGGCGCAGGGTCAGGCCTGCATCTGCGCACGCTGCCTCGCCCGCTTCAACGCCAACACCCAAGAAAGCACCCCCTGATGGCCTGGCTCGACCGCTTCCCCCTGGGTCTTCTGATCGCCGTCGCGCTCTGGCTGACGGTAGCGCCCATCGTTCCGGAGCCGCACCTGATAGAGAAGCTGCGCATGCTCAGCGAGGGCACGCTGGTTAAGCCCATCGACATCTTCGACCTGCTGCTGCACAGCGTGCCGCTGGTGCTGCTGGCGGTGCGCCTGTGGCGTGACGCCAGGCGCGGCCGAGGCTGAACGACAACGCTCGCAAGAAGCGGCTCAGCACAGGGCACCGCCGGACCGGCTTTGCCGGACGGCCAGTGCCGTCCCCTTGAGGGGGTCGCGCGCAGCGCGGCGGGGGTGGTCACTAATCCACGACAAACGCCAGCACCAGGGCGCCCAGGGCCAGCAGGCCCAGCGCGCCGATGAAGACGTTTTCGCCCAGCGCCTCGAAACGTGAGCCCCCGTCGTGCACACGCATCGAGGCGAACGAGAGCACCGCGCTGACGAGGAACACCAGCGCGTCCACCGCCAGCAGCTTGTCAACCACCACCCGCCCGGCGCTGAAGGGGCTGAGCAGGCTGATGTAGAGCGCCGTCAGGCAGACCCCGATCATGGTGGCCGAGGTCGGCAGGGTGTGGGCCGACAGCCCGCTGTGGCGCCGAGGCCCGTCCACGCAGGCCTCGGCGTGCGGCGCTGCCTTCATCCGAGGCGCACCGGCACGAAGATGATGTCACCGGCGCGCCGGATCAGCAGCGCCACCGACTTGGCCGACTTCGCCACTGCGGCCCGGACCTGGTCCACGCTCTGCACCGGCGTGCCGTTGACCGCCATCAGCAGGTCACCCGGCTGCACGCCGGCGAGCGCCGCCGGCCCGCCCACGTCCTCGACCACCAAGCCAGAGCTGACCCCGGCGCCGCGTTTTTCCTGCGGCTGCAGCGGACGCAACGCCAGACCAAGCTTGCCCTGGCCCACGCCATCAGGGGCCTGGGCCACCTGGGCTTTTTTGTCGCTCGCGTCACCCAGCTTCGCGGTCAGCGTCTCGGTCTGGCCCTGGCGCCAGACCTCCAGTGTCATCTGGCTGCCCGGGGCGGACTGGCCGATCAGTGCCGGCAGGTCGCCCGAGGCCACGATGCGCTGGCCGTTCGCCAGGCGGATCACGTCGCCCGGCTTCAGCCCCGCCTTGTCGGCCGGGCCACCGGCCTCCACGCTGGAAACCAGCGCACCTTCGGGCTTGTCGAGCTGGAAGGAGTCGGCCAGGGTCTGGTTCACCTCCTGCACCGACACACCCAGGCGCGCGTGGCTGGCCTTGCCGGTGGCCACGATCTGGTCCTTGACCTGCGTGGCCAGCTCGATGGGGATGGCGAACGACAGGCCCTGGTAGCCACCGGACTGGCTGTAGATCTGCGAGTTGATGCCCACCACCTCGCCGCGGCTGTTGAACAGCGGCCCACCCGAATTGCCCGGGTTGACCGCCACGTCGGTCTGGATGAACGGCACGAAGCTGTCGTCGGGCAGCGAGCGGCCCTTGGCGCTGACCACGCCGGCGCTCACGCTGTTCTCGAAGCCGAAGGGCGAGCCGATGGCCAGCACCCACTCGCCCACCTTGAGGTCGCGCGCGCTGCCCAGTGGCACGGTGGGCAGGTCTTTGGCATCGATCTTCAGCACGGCCACATCTGTCTTCGGGTCCGAACCCAGCACCCTGGCCTTGAACTCGCGCCGGTCGGTGAGCTTGACGATCACTTCGCTGGCGTCGCGCACCACGTGGGCGTTGGTGAGGATCAGGCCATCGGCACTGACCACGAAGCCCGAGCCCTGGCCACGCACCGGCTGCGAGCGCTCAGGACGGCCGCCGCCCTGGCCCTGGAAGCGGCGGAAGAATTCAAAGAACGGATCGTCGGGGTCGATGCCGGGTGGCAGGCCACGCGCCGCGGCGGCCTCTTCGCCCTCGGCGGAGGTGTGGCGCACGCCGCTGACACTGATGTTGACCACGGCCGGCCCGTAGCGGTCGGTGATTTTTGAGAAATCGGGCGTGCCCTGCAGGATGAGCGGCTGCGCGGTGCTGCCGGCCACCGTGGCGCTGACAGGCGCCTCGGCCCGCGCGAGGCCACCGGCCATGTAGGTGGCGCCGGCACCACCCAGCAGACCGGCGGTGAGCAGGGCCAGAACGAGGCGGGTGGGGGAGAGAGTTCGGGTGTTCATGTGTGCTCCTTGTGACGCCATGGGTTGGACATGGCGTCACTGTCGAAGCAAACACTTAGACCGGGCTTAAAGACCACTGCAGGCGGGGTCTTGGCCGAACACTGTGGGTGGAACACAGGCTTCGTTCGCGGCACCTCGCGGGCCAAGGCGTGCGCGGGCACGCCACAGCGCTTGGGCGAGGTGGTCGGCGCATCGCGCCGACCACCCCAGTATGAGCCCCCGCCGGGAGCGCCTGCCGCAGCAGCGAGGTGCTGCCTCTCCAGAACGCGACCGGCCAAACACGCCCATCAGAAGAAGAGAAGCACCTCAAAAGGCCGCCCCCAAAGCCCCACTCACCCCATGGCACCCGGCGGGAAAATCACCCGCACGCGCAGGCCACCCAGCGTGGGCGAGGCATCCAGGTGCAGCGTGGCGCCGTGCAGATCGGCCACCGCCTTGACGATGGCCAGCCCCAGGCCACTGCCCGCCGAGGCCGCATCCGGCACACGGTAGAAACGGTCCAGCACACGCCCGCGTTCGGCCTCGGGAATGCCCGGCCCACTGTCTTCCACGCTGAGCTCCAGCGTGTCCGCACCAGCGCGCAGCGCCACATCGACCCGCCCACCCGCCGGGGTGTACTTGACCGCGTTTTCCAGCAGGTTGCGCACCAGGATGCGCAGCGCCTCGGCGTGGCCGCTCACCCTCGCAACGTCGGCCTGGGCGAGGCCGAGGTCGATGCTGCGCACCTGGGCCGCGGACGCCATGTCGGCCACGGCCAGGCGCACCAGCTCGTCCAGCGCCACCGGCTCGGGCCGCACGCCCGACGCCGCGCTGGCCTGTTGGCGCGCCAGCACCAGCAGTTGCTCGATCAGCCGCGTGGCGCGGTCGATGCCCGAGCCCAGACGCTCCAGTGCGCGCTCGCGCGTGGTGTCATCGGGCGCACGCTGCAAGCCCTGCACCTGCAGCTTGAGCGCGGCCAGCGGTGAGCGCAGCTCGTGCGCGGCGTCGGCCACGAAGCGCTGCTGCGCTTCAAAGGCCTGGGCCACACGCCGCAGCAGGCCGTTGAACTCGTGCACCAGCGGGCGCACCTCGTCGGGCAGGTCGGTTTCGGTGAGCTCGGTCAGGTCGTCGGCCTGGCGCTGTGCCACCTGGCGCTGCGCGCGCGCCACCGGCGCCAGAGAGGTGCTGACCACCCAGCCCACCAGCAGCATGAGCAGCGGCGCCAGCAGCAGGATCGGCACCGCCGTGCGCAGCGCCAGCGACCCGGCCATGCGCTGGCGCACCGCCAGGTCCTGCGCCACCTGGATCACGAAGCTGCGCGCCTGCACCGAAAACACGCGGTAGCGCGTGCCGTGCGCGTGCACGTCGGTGAAGCCCAGCACCGCGCGCTGCGGCAGCTCGGCGCGCGCGGCCGACTCGAACACCAGCTCGCCATCGAGCGTCCAGATCTGCAGCACGAAGTCGAAGTCCTGCCCTTCGGCGGGCACGGGGATCACGCCGGTGACGAGGCCCTGCGGCAGGCCGGCACGCAGCGACAACGCGGTCTGCTGCATGTGGTAGTCAAAAATCTCGTCGGTCTCGGCTCGCGCGGCCCGCCAGGCCAGCCCCGCCTGCAACAGCGCGGTGGCCAGGATGGCCAGCAGCACAAACACCAGCAGCCGGGCGCGCAAGGATGAGAGGTAACGCTTCACGTCAGCACTCCCCGCCCAAGCGCCGGTGCGACGTGCCTTGGCCCAGGGATGCCGTGGAACCGGCTCCGCCGGGCCACAGGCATCGTCCCCCCAGCGGGGGGAAGCCGCGAAGCGGCGCAGGGGGGATTCATATCTTCTTCACCATGTAGCCCACGCCGCGCACGTTCTGGATCAGTTCGGCCCCGAGCTTCTTGCGCAGGCCGTGGATGTAGACCTCCACCGCGTTGGAGCTGACCTCGTCTTTCCAGCCGTAGAGCTTTTCTTCCAGCTGCGGGCGCGAGAGCACCAGGCCGGGCCGCGCCAGAAGGGGTTCGAGCACCGCCCATTCGCGCGCCGACAGCACCACCGGCTGGCCGTTCACCGTGACTTCGCGTGTGGCCGGGTCGATGCTCACGCCCTGGTGCTCGTACACCGGCTCGGCGCGCCCGGCGGCGCGGCGCAGCAGGGCGCGGATGCGCGCGAGCAGTTCGTCCATGTCGTAGGGCTTGAGCACGTAATCGTCGGCCCCGGCGTCCAGCCCCTCGATGCGCTGCTGCACCGAATCGCGGGCGGTGGCGATCAGCACCGGCAGGCGGTTCTTGCGCGCGCGCAGCGCCCGCAGCACCGACAGGCCATCGCGCCGGGGCAGGCCCAGGTCGAGCAGCAGCAGGTCGTAGTCCTGGGTGCACAGGGCCGTGTCGGCCAGCTCGCCATCTTTCACCCAGTCCACCGCGTAGTGCTCGGCGCGCAGCAGATCGAGCACGGACTCGCCGATCATGGTGTCGTCTTCAACCAGCAGCAGCCGCATGGTGGATTCCTTTGGAGGACCGGGGTCGAACGGCCCACACGGTCATTCTGCCAGCGCGCCCCGCGCCAAGCTTAGGCGAAACTGAGGCCGCTTCCTGTGCCAGGCATTGCGCGGGCGGTTATCGTTGCAGTGTCCCCATCCTCCCCGCCATGACACAGCCCACCGACCACTCCATCACCGCACTGCGCGAGCGCTACGGCGCGCGCTACCGCTGGTTGCTGCTGCTCTCGGTGATGGTGGGCACCATGGCGTCGATCATGTCGTCCACCATCATCAACGTGGCGATCCCCGACATGAGCCAGCACTTCACGCTCGGCCAGGAGCGCGCGCAGTGGGTCACCTCGGGCTTCATGGCCGCCATGACGGTGTCGATGCTGACCACGCCCTGGCTGCTGGCGCGCTACGGCTACCGGCGCACGTATTCGGGCTGCATGTGGTTGCTGATGGCGGGTGGCATCGCTGGCGGCTTCGCCAATCACTTCCCGCTGGTGCTGGCGGCGCGTGTGGCCGAGGGCCTGGCGGCGGGCGTGGTGCAACCCATTCCCGCGATCATCATCCTGCGGGCTTTCGAGCCGAACGAGCAGGGCCGCGCCAGCGGCATCTTCGGCATGGGCGTGGTGCTGGCGCCGGCCATCGGCCCCAGCATCGGCGGCCTGCTGGTGGACGGCTTCGGCTGGCGCTCGATCTTCTTCATGGTGGTGCCGTTCTGCATCGCGTCGCTCTGGCTGGCGCAACGCTTCGTGCCCGGCACGGCACCGGGGGGTGGCGCTGCCAACACCCAGGGTGCCGGGCTTGACTGGCGCGGCCTGCTGCTCGCCACAGTGGGCACGCTGTGCCTGCTCAACGGACTGGTCGACCTGCAGGGCGGCACGGTCGCCAGCGCCGCCAGCCTGCTCGGCGGCGCGGCGCTGGCGCTGCTGTTGTTCGTGTGGCTGCAGCGGCGCACGCTCAAGCGCCGGCTGCGGCGGCCCAACGAAGGCACCGACCCGCTGATGAACCTCTCGCTGTTTGCCGACCGCCGCTTCGCCATGGGCAGCATCGTGGCCTTCATCTACGGCATCGCACTGTTCGGCTCCACCTACCTGCTGCCGGTCTACATGCAGATGGGGCTGGGGCTCTCGCCGTCCTACGTGGGCAGCATCCTGCTGCCAGCGGGCCTGGTGCTGGCGGTCACCATCGCCATCGTCGGGCGCCTCGCCGACCGCCAGCCCACGCACCGGCTGGTCACCATCGGGCTGGTGTTGCTGGCGGCCTCGTTCGCGCTCATGTTCACAATCGACCTGCGCCGCCCCAGCCACATCATTCCGCTGCTGGTGACCTGGGCGATCCTGGGCCGCATCGGCCTGGGCTTCATCCTGCCCTCGCTCAACATCGGCGCCATGCGCGGCCTGGAGCGCACCCACATCCCGCAGGGGTCGAGCGTGATCAACTTCCTGCGCATGCTGGGCGGCGCCGCGGGCGTCAGCCTGTGCGGCATCGTGCTCGAATGGCGCGTCGCCGCTCACGGCTTCCGGCTCGACACAGCCAACCCCAGCCCGGAGCGGCTGGCCGCGTTTGACGAGACCTTCGGCTTGCTGGCCGCGATCTGCGCGCTGGCCCTGGTCGCCGCGTGGCGGCTGCGTGCGGAACGCGCGGTTGACTGATCTGTGGTGGACCTGCGCAACCCGACAAAAGCGGTGCCCCACAACGACCTGTCCGCCGCACAATAGACCCTTCACCATTCATAGGCCTCCAGCCCGAGGTGCAGCGCCGGAGCGGGGGTTTCCCCTCCTCCAGCACACGCCGTGGAACCGGCTTAGCCGGGCCACAGGCGTGGTCCCCCCTCCCAGGGGGGAAGCCGCGCAGCGGCGCAGGGGGGTCTTCCAAATGTGCCAACTGCTCGGACTCAACTGCGCCACCCCCACAGATGCCTCGTTCAGCTTCACTGGTTTCTGCCAGCGCGGTGGCAACACGGGAGAACACGCCGACGGCTGGGGCATTGCCTTCTTTGAGGGTCGTGGCCTGCGGCTGTTTGTGGACCACCAGAGTGCGGCCCGGTCGCCGATGGCGGAGTTTCTGCAGAAGTACCCGCTCAAGAGCAAGAACATCATCGCCCACGTGCGCAAGGCCACCATCGGCGAAGTGGCGCTGGAAAATGCCCACCCCTTCACACGCGAACTCTGGGGACGGCACTGGGTGTTTGCCCACAACGGCGACCTGAAGGACTATTTCCCCCCGCTGCACAGCCACTTCCGTCCCATCGGCAGCACCGACAGCGAGCGCGCGTTTTGCTGGCTGATGCAGGAACTGTCCAAATCCCACGCCAGCCTGCCCAGCACCGAAGAGCTCACGCTCACGCTGCGCGAGCTCGTACCCCAGGTGCGCCACTTCGGCAGCTTCAACTTTCTGCTCTCCAACGGCGAAGCGCTGTGGGCGCACTGCAGCACCAAGCTGCACTACCTCGTGCGCCAGCACCCATTCGCGCTGGCCACCCTGATGGACCATGACTGGACCGTCAACTTCGCCGATCTCAACCATCCCGGTGACCGCGCCGCCGTGATCGTCACCACGCCCCTCACCCACAACGAGACCTGGACCGCCTTCGAGCCCGACGAGCTCAAGGTGTTCGTGGACGGCCTGCCCGTGGCGGAGAAGACCACTTGAACGCCTGGCTGACACTGGGGATCGCGATCGTGGCCGAGGTCATCGGCACGACCGCGCTCAAGGCCAGCGAAGGGTTCACGCGGCTCGGTCCTTCGGCCATCGTGGTGGCGGGTTATGCGGTGGCGTTCTACTGCCTATCGCTGGTGCTCAAGACCATCCCGGTGGGCGTGACCTATGCCATCTGGTCGGGCCTGGGCATCGTGCTCATCACGCTGGTGGCCTATGTGGTCTATGGGCAAAAGATCGATCTGGCCGGCCTGCTCGGCATGGGCCTGATCATCGCGGGCGTGGCGGTGCTCAACATCTTCTCAAAAACCGCTGCGCATTGAGGCCTGCGCGCGCGGTGCACCCTCAGCCCGTCAGAGCACCTTGAACAGCTTCTCGCGCAGCTCCGGCAGGCGCTTGGCGCCCATGCCGTGGTTGGACATGCTGCTCGCCCAGGCGTGGTAGACCACGCGCAACTGCTCGGTGGTCTCGGCATGGAAGATGTCGTGCACCAGCGAAACGCGCATGTTCTGGCCAATGATCGAATTGACGGAGTTGATCATGAAGTTGCGCGCCATCTCGTTGTCTTTGGCGCTGCGTGATCCAGCGCTCGGCAGGCCCGGTATCTCGCTGGACGACGACTCGCCCCCCTCATTTGCCGCCGTCGCGGCAGGGGCAGGGGCTGGGGCAGCAGGGGCCTGCGAGGCCACGGGTTTGGTGCGCGCCTGCGCCTCGACGCAATCCAGTGTCAGCAACTGACCCAGGATCTCTTCAATGTCGCCGTTGCCGCTCAGAAAAGGGGCGAGTTCGCTGCCCGAGCGTTTGCCATCGACCAGCACGAGGATGCGCCGCACCAGCGGCGACAAGCCGAGCGATCGGGTCTGGATTTCCTGTTGCCCAACGGCCGTCTTGGCATAGACAGCGGTGGTCAGATCAAAGGTTTCGGGCATGGAACGTGTGGTGTGTCGGTATGGGCAGGGCTCCCTGAACACCCGCTTTTACTGCACCCGTTCGCGCACAACAAGGCGGGAATGCCATGACACCGCACGAAAGCACTTCTTTTGACTGACAAATCCGGACCCGAAGTCCGGTGCCAACGGGGCACCCGTGGTGCAGGCACGACACACGCCCGCGCAAGGGGTGTTGCTATGCAATTAGGTGCGGCCCCGTGCACCGCCGGCCCGCCGCTCTTCGCGCAGCATGAAAAGGTACAGGCCTTCGACCTTCTCGCGCGCCCACGGCGTCTTGCGCAGAAAGCGCAGGCTCGACCCCACGCTCGGGTCCACGTTGAAACAGCGCACCGGAATGCGCTGGCCCAGCTCTTCCCAGCCGTAGTGGTCGGCCAGCGCGGTGACGATGGCCTCCAGCGTCAGGCCGTGCAGCGGGTTGCGCGCCTGTTTCGTCGGCTCTGCGGGTTTTTCGATGTCGCTCATGTCGATTTTTGGGACAGCCGGAGCGCGATCCCTGTGCATGCCAAGGTGGCGCCCAGGGCACAGCCGGGCCGGCTTTGCCGGACGGCCAGTGCCGCCCCCTTGAGGGGGTAGCGCGAAGCGCTGCGGGGGTGGCTCATCTCAGCGCAGCCTCCAGCGCATCGACGAACATCGCCGGCACGTCGAACCCGGTCTGGTCGGTGATTTCCTGGAAGCAGGTCGGGCTGGTGACGTTGATCTCGGTCACGCTGTTGCCGATCATGTCCAGCCCCACCAGCAGCAGGCCGCGCGCGGCCAGCACGGGCGCGATGGCTTCGGCCACGGCGCGGTTCTCGTCCGACAGCGGCTGGGCCACGCCCTTGCCGCCAGCCGCGAGGTTGCCGCGCACCTCGTTGCCCTGGGGAATGCGCGCCAGCACGAAGGGCGCGACCTTACCGCCGATCAGCAGCAGGCGCTTGTCACCCAGTGCGATCTCGGGCAGATAGGCCTGCGCCATCACGCTCGTGGCCCCACCCTCGTTGAGGGTTTCCACGATCGACCCCAGGTTCATGCCATCGGCACCGACGCGGAAGATGCCCGCGCCGCCCATGCCGTCGAGCGGCTTCAGGATGATGTCGCGGTGCTCGGCGTGGAACGCCCGCAGTTCGTTCGCGTTGCGCGTCACCAGGGTCGGCGGCGCGAAGGCCGCGAACTCCATCAAGGCGAGTTTTTCAGGGTGGTCGCGCAGCGCACGCGGGCTGTTGAACACCTTCGCGCCCTCGCGCTCGGCCTGTTCGAGCAGGTGCGTGGCGTAGAAGAACTCGCTGTCAAACGGCGGGTCCTTGCGCATGAGCACGGCATCAAAGCTGTGCACAGGCTCCAGCGCCTCGCTGGTCACGGTGTACCAGTCGTCGGCGTGGTTGTTGAGCTGCAGATGGCGCACCTGCGCGATCACGGACTGGCCGCTGCGCCAGCTCATGAAGCGCGGCTCGGTGCTGGCCACGCGGTGGCCGCGCTTTTGCAGCTCGCGCATCATGGCGAAGGTGGTGTCCTTGTAGATCTTGAAGGACTCGATGGGATCGGCAACGAAGAGGATGTTCATGGCGTGTCGGTTTTCTGAGCCCTGTACTGTTGCACAAACAGCGCGAGCGCGCCGGCGACCACGCCCCAGAAGGCCGAGCCGATGCCGGCAATGACCACACCGCTGAGTGTGACAAGGAAGGTGATGAGCGCGGCTTCGCGGTGGCTGTCGTCGCGCAGAGCGGCGTGCAGGCCGCCGCCGATGCTGCCCAGCAGCGCCAGACCGGCGATCGCCAGCACCAGCTCTTTGGGGAACGCGATCAGCAGACCGGTGACGGCCGCGCCGAACAGGCCGATCAGCACGTAGATGGCGCCGCAGGCCACCGCCGCGGTGTAGCGCTTTTTCTTGTCCGGGTGCGCCTCTTCGCCCATGCAGATGGCGGCGGTGATGGCGCTCAGGTTGAGCGCGAAAGCACCGAAGGGCGCGAGCACCAGCGTGACCACGCCGGTCATGGTGATGATCTTCGAGATCGGCATGTCGTAGCCCGCCGCGCGGATGGCCACCACCCCCGGCAGGTTCTGCGAGGCCATGGTGACGATGAACAGCGGCAGCGCCAGGCTCACGAAAGCGCTGAGGGTGAACTCGGGCGCGGTGAACACCGGCCTGGCCCATTCCAGCGTCAGCGCGCCCGCGTTGAACTGGCCCCGGACCAGCACATACACCACCGCCACGGCCAGCGAGAGCGGCACCGCATAACGCGGCAGCAGGCGCCGGCCCAGCAGGTAGGCCAGCAGCATGAGCAACACCAGCGGCAGCGCGGTCTGCGCCGCCGCAAACGCCTGCAGGCCAAACCGCGCCAGCACACCGGCCAGCAGCGCCGAGGCGAGGGCCATGGGGATGCGGTTCATGATGCGCTCGAACCAGCCGGTGGCGCCCGCGAGCGCGATCAGCACGGCGCAGGCCATGAAGGCGCCGACAGCCTGCGGCATGGTGAAGCCGCCCGCCAGCCCGACCGTGGCCAGCACGGCCGCACCGGGCGTGCTCCAGGCCACCATCACCGGCTGCTTCCAGAGGAGCGAGGGAATGGCCGAACAAAGCCCCATGCCCAGGCCGAGCGCCCACATCCACGAGGTGATGAGTTCGGGCGTGGCGCCAAAGGCCTGTGCGGCCTGGAAAACGATGGCCACCGAACTGGTGAAACCCACCAGCACCGCCACGAAACCGGCCGTGGCGGCCGAGAGGTTCAGGTCACGGAAAAAAGACATCGGGCGATTGTGCAGGGTGAAACGCCCCCCGCGCCGCGCCTGACGGCGCGTCACCCCCCCAAGGGGCGATGCGAGTGGCCCGGCAAAGCCGGTTCCACCGCATCCTTGGTTCGGTCACGCGCTCCGGGCATATGGAGCGACCTAAATCTCTATTTTTGACCCCAGCTCAATCACCGCATTGCTCGGCAAATTGAGAAACTCGGCCGCAGCGCCCGCGTTGTGGTGCATCTGGGCGAAGATCTTTTCGCGCCAGGGCGCCATGCCGCTGCCCAGTGTGGGCACAACCAGGTCGCGCGAGAGAAAGTAGCTGGTGGTCATGGGCTCCAGCTCGCAGCCTCGGGCACTCATGAGCCGCAGCGCCTTGGGCACATCCGGGTCGTCCTTGAAACCGTAGTGGATCACCACCTGCCAGCAGTCGTGCCCCAGCGGCTCGACTTCCAGCCGCTTGTCCAGAGCGATCCATGGCACCTCGTGGCTGCGCACGGTGACGAACAGGTTCTGCTCGTGCAGCACCTTGTTGTGCTTGAGGTTGTGCAGCAGCGCATTGGGCACGGTGCCGGTATCGGCCGTCAGGAACACGGCCGTGCCCTCCACCCGCAACGGCGGAGCCATGAACACCGCTTGCAGGAAACTGTCGAGGTCCAGCGATTCGGCCTGCTGCTTGGCCGCCATCAGGGCGCGACCCTGCTTCCAGGTCATCATGAGCGCGAACACCACGCCGCCGATCAGCAGCGGGAACCAGCCGCCAGCGAACAGCTTGAGCAGGTTGGAGCTGAAGAAGGCCAGATCGACCACGAAGAAGAAGCCGGTCGCCAGCAGGCACAGCCACAGCGGGTATTTCCAGCCGTAGCGGATGACGAAGAAGGTCAGCACGGTGGTGATCAGCATGTCCAGCGTCACGGCGATGCCGTAGGCCGCGGCGAGGTTGGTCGACGACTTGAACATCACCACCGCGAGCACGATGGCGGCAAACAGGCCCCAGTTGACGACGGGCAGGTAGATCTGGCCGGTGTCGTGCACGCTGGTGTGATGCAGGTTCAGGCGCGGCAGGTAGCCGAGCTGCACCGCCTGCTTGGTCACGCTGAAGGCGCCGGAGATCAGCGCCTGGGAGGCGATCACCGTGGCCATGGTGGCCAGCCCCACCAGGGGCAGCAGCGCCCAGTCGGGCGCCATGTTGAAGAACGGGTTTTTCACCGCTTCGGGGTCGGCCAGCAGCAGCGCGCCCTGGCCGAAGTAGTTCAGCGTCAGGCAGGGCATGACGATGGAGAACCAGGCCACGCGGATCGGCTTCTTGCCGAAATGCCCCAGGTCGGCGTAGAGCGCTTCGCCGCCGGTCACGCACAGCACCACCGCGCCGAGGATGATGAAGGTGGTGCCCGGCTGCTGCCACATGAAGCGCAGCGCGTGGTGCGGGCTCAGTGCCGCGAGGATTTCGGGGTGGCCGACGATGTGCGACACGCCCAGCACCGCGATCGCCACGAACCACAACACGGTGATCGGGCCAAAGAACCTGCCGATGCCGCCGGTGCCGCGCTTCTGCACGAAAAACAGGCCGAACAGCACCACCAGCGTGATCGGCACCACGTACTGCTTGAAAGCAGGAGAGACC
The DNA here is from genome assembly GCA_001770705.1 of Burkholderiales bacterium GWF1_66_17. Lineage (GTDB taxonomy): Bacteria > Pseudomonadota > Gammaproteobacteria > Burkholderiales > Burkholderiaceae_C > Hydrogenophaga. The sequence continues at coordinate 72,697 of MERT01000026.1, forward strand.
ACCTCCAGGCCCTCGACCGCCGAGAGCACCGAGATCGCCGGCGTGATCACGCCATCGCCATAAAACAGCGAGGTGCCGAAAATGCCGATGACCAGCAGCCATTTGCGCAGCTCCGGTTTGTCCTTCACCGCCTGCGACGCCAGCGCCAGCATGGCGATCAGACCGCCCTCGCCCGCGTTGTCGGCCCGCAGCACCAGCACCACGTACTTCAGCGAAACGATGACGGTCAGGGTCCAGAAGACGATCGACAGCACGCCATAGACGTTTTCGTGGGTGAAGGGAACGTGGCCCGACCCGAAGATTTCCTTGATGGCGTACAGCACGCTGGTGCCGATATCGCCATACACCACACCGATGGCCCCCAGGGTGAGCGCGGTGAGCGAAGATTTGTTGCTGGACACAAAAATACCCGGGACTTGTCGGCCCGGGTTCGGCTGTCAGGATGGGGGCGATTCTGCGCTCACGGTCCGCAGGCCGCCAGAGGGGAATCTGGCTGAAATGGCCCTGGCGTGAAGAATGTTGCAACGCAGCAACCCCAACGGCGAGAGGGGGCCACCCAGAACGCCGCGGAACCCAACCTCAGTCGGAGCGGCGTGCCTGTCACCAGGATGCGGTGGAACCGGCTCCGCCGGGCCACTCGCATCGCCCCCTTTCAGGGGGTGACGCCGCAGGCGGCGCGGGGGTCACTCATACACCTCTGCGTTCGGGTCGGTCGCTTCCAGCTCGTAGCTCGCGGCCAGCATGGCCAGGCGACCGATCACGCCGTACATGTAGAAGCGGTTGGGAACGCTGGCGCCCGGCTTCACACCCGGTTGCGGCAGCTGCGCGCTCTGCTCGAAGGCCAGCGGCACGAAGCTGGAGCCCGGTGCGTTGAGGTTTTCGTCCACACCCCGTTGCGCGTGCACGCGGTAGAAGCCGCCCACCACATAGCGGTCCATCATGTAGACCACCGGCTCGGCCACCGCCGCGTTGATGCGCTCGTTGGTGAGCACGCCCTCCTGGATGATGACCTCGTGAACCGGCTGGCCGGCCTGCACCGTCGCCATGCGCTCGCGTGTTCCCACCGACAGGGCATCGATGTCCTTGGCATCGCGCACGGTGAGGATGCCCATGCCGCCGGTGCCGTTGTCGGCCTTGACCACGACAAACGGTTTTTCGTTGATGCCGTATTCCTTGTATTTGCGGCGGATCTTGCCGAGCAGCGCGTCGGCATTGGTGCGCAGGCATTCCAGTCCGTGCTCTTCGGCAAAATTGACCTGGCCGCACTGATTGAACATCGGGTTGATGAGCCAGTGGTCCATGCCCAGCAGCTTGCCGAAGCGCTTGGACACCTCTTCATACGCCTTGAAGTGGTTGCTCTTGCGGCGCGTGCCCCAGCCCGCGTGCAGCGGCGGCAACAGGTACTGCTCGTGCAGGTCTTCCAGGATGCCGGGCACACCGGCGCTCAGGTCGTTGTTGAGCAGGATGGTGCAGGGGTCAAAATGTTTGAGGCCCAGGCGGCGCTTGCTGCGGATCAGCGGCTCCAGCGTGACCGACTCACCACCCGGCAGGTCGATCGTGGTGGGTGCCTTGATGTCGTTGGACAGCGAACCCAGGCGCACATTGAGGCCGGCCTGGTAGAAGATGCGCTGCAGTTGCCGCAGGTTGCTCAGGTAAAACACATCGGTGCTGTTCTCGGGCACCAGCAGCAGGTTCTTGGCCTCGGGACAGATCTTTTCGATCGCGGCCATGGCGGCCTGCACCGCCAGCGGCAGCATCTCGGGCGTGAGGTGGTTCCAGCCGCCAGGGTAGAGGTTGGTGTCCACCGGCGCCAGCTTGAAGCCGGCGTTGCGCACGTCCACCGAGGTGTAGAACGGCGGCGTGTGCTCCATCCACTCCAGCCGGAACCAGCGCTCGATCACGGGCGTGGACTCCAGGATGCGCTGTTCCAGTTCGTTGATCGGACCGGTCAGGGCGGTGACGAGGTGGGGAACCATGAGAAAACCTTTTGCGAGTAAGGGGACGGCCAAACCATTGTAGGGACCGGCCGAGACAGCCAAAGGTCAGAAGTGGGGCCGGGGGCCCGGCTTGCAAGCCCCGCTCAACTGCGAACTTCGCCTTCGCCCAGCACAACGTACTTCAGGGACGTGAGCCCTTCGACACCCACCGGCCCGCGGGCGTGGAACTTGTCGGTGCTGATGCCGATTTCGGCGCCCAGACCGTATTCGAAACCGTCGGCGAAGCGGGTGCTCGCATTCACCATCACGCTGGCCGAATCGACCTCGCGCAGGAAACGCTGGGCGTGCATGTGGTCGGTGGTGAGGATGGCGTCGGTGTGGTGGCTGCTGTAGCGGTTGATGTGGGCGATGGCTTCGTCCAGGCCATCAACGATCTTCACGCTGATCACCGGCGCCAGGTATTCCTCGCTCCAGTCGGCCTCGCTGGCGGCCTTCACGCTCGCGCCGGGCACACCGGCCAGGATGGCCATCGCCTCGGCGCAGCCGCGCATTTCTACCCCCTTGGCGGCGTACACGGCGCCGATTTTCGGCAGGAACTCCGCCGCCACGCCACGCGCCACCAGCAGGCTTTCGGTCGCGTTGCAGGGACTGTACTTCTGCGTCTTGGCGTTGTCGGCCACCTTGACCGCCATGGCGATGTCGCAGGGCTGATCCACATAGGTGTGGCAGTTGCCGTCCAGGTGCTTGATGACGGGCACCTTGGCCTCGGCGCTGATGCGCTCGATGAGCCCCTTGCCGCCGCGCGGGATGATCACATCCACGTACTGCGGCATGGTGATGAGCTGACCCACGGCGGCGCGGTCGGTGGTGGGCACGAGCTGCACCGCGTCGGCCGGCAGGCCAGCGGCCACCAGCGCCCGCTGCACCAGGGTGGCCAGGGCGCGGTTGGAGTCGATGGCTTCGGAGCCGCCGCGCAGGATGCAGGCGTTGCCGCTCTTGATGCTCAGGCTGGCGGCCTCGATGGTCACGTTCGGGCGGCTTTCGTAAATCATGCCGAACACGCCGATCGGCACACGCATCTGGCCGACGCGGATGCCGCTGGGCATCTGCTTCAGGCCCGAGATTTCACCAATGATGTCGGCCATGGCGGCGAGCTGCTCGCAGCCTTCGGCGCAGGTCTCGATGACTTTCGGCGTGAGCTTCAGGCGGTCCACCATCGGCTCGGCCAGACCGGCGGCGCGGGCACGCTCCAGATCCTTGGCGTTTTCGGTCTGCAAGCCGTCCACATTGGCGCGCAGCAGCGCGGCCAGCGCGCGCAGTGCCTTGAGCTTGGTGGCCGCGCTGGCCTTGGCCATCAGGGCCGAAGCGGCCTTGGCCTGGCTGCCCAGGGTGTTCATGAGTTCGGTGGTGTTGCTCGCGTTCATGCATCGATTTTCGCAGAGCAGCCCTCACTTGGGAAAGCGAGGGCATTCGGGGGCTGGCCCCGCAACGCGCGTGACAACCGGGCACGCTGAACCGGTGCACCATCCTGGCACCCGCTTCCTCATCGTGAAACGCCCCATGACCACCACCCAGTTCCAGGTCCGCAAGGACCAACTCGACACCACACGAACCGTGCAGTTGCCCGAAGCGCCCCTGTCCGACGGCCAGGTTCGGGTGCGCATCGAGCAGTTCGCCTACACGTCCAACAACATCACTTACGCCGCATTCGGCGAGGCCATGGACTACTGGCGGTTTTTCCCGGTGCTGCCACAGGCCGACGATGCACCCTGGGGCATCATTCCGGTCTGGGGTTTCGGCGTGGTGGTGGAGACAACATGCGCCGGGGTGGCCGAAGGTGAGCGCCTGTATGGCTACTGGCCGATGGCCTCGGACGCCGTGCTGCAGCCCGTGCGCGTGTCGCCCGAGGGCTTCTTTGACGGCGCACCGCATCGCGCGGCGCTGCACCCGGTCTACAACCATTACCTGCGTTGCGCGGTCGACCCGCTGCACGATCCCGCCAGCGAACCGCTGCAGGCGCTGCTGCGGCCCTTGTTCCTCACCGCCGGGCTGATCGACGACTTCCTGGCCGACAACGCCTTCTTCGGCACCAGCCAGCCGGGCCGGCGCGGCGCGATGCTGCTCTCGTCGGCCAGCAGCAAGACGGCCTATGCCACCGCGGCCCAGCTGGCCCACCGGCCTGAAGTGCAGGTGATCGGCCTGACCTCGGTGGCCAACGTGGCGTTCTGCCAGAGCCTGGGGGTGTACAGCCGCGTGCTCACCTACGACCAGCTCGACGCGCTACCCATCGATACGCCCTGCGTGTACGTCGACTTCGCGGGCAACGGTGCGCTGCGCAAGGCCATCCACAGCCGCTTTACTGCCCTCGCCTACAGCTGTTCCATCGGAGGCACCCACGTGGACCAGCTGGCCGGCGCACGCGACCTGCCCGGGCCGCGCCCGGTGCTGTTCTTTGCGCCGGCGCAGGCCAAGAAGCGCCATGCCGACTGGGGTGCCGCCGGGTTCAACGAGAGGATGGCGCGCGCCTGGCATGCGTTCACGCGGCAGGTGAGCCAGCCGCCGGCGCCCTGGCTGGTGGTGCAGCACCACAGCGGGCCCGAGGCGGTGCAGGCGGCCCACGCGCTGGTGCTGGGCGGACGTGGTGACCCGCGCCTGGGGCACATGCTGTCGCTGTCAGGCGGCGTTTAGGCCGCAGGGCCCCCGCACAGGCCAACGCCCATCAGCGCACCGGAATGGCGGTGCCACGGTCCACCGGCACCGCCGTCACCGAGTTCTGCGGCGAGCCTTCGATCACCCGATCGGAGTAGGTGAGGTAGACCAGCGTGTGCCGCTTGGGGTCGACCATGCGCACGATGCGCAGGCGCTTGAAGACGAGGCTGGTGCGCTCGCTGAAGATTTCTTCCTGCGGCTGAATGGGCTTGGGAATCGAGATCGGGCCGACCTGCCGGCAGGCGATGGACGCCTCAGATTTGTCCTCGGCGAGGCCGAACGCGCCCTTGAGGCCACCGGTCCTGGCGCGCGACAGGAAGCAGGTGACGCCGGCCACCCCCGGGTCGTCGAACGCCTCGACCACGATCTTGTGGTCGGGCCCGATGAACTTGAACACCGTATCGACCGAGCCGATCTCTTCAGCGTGGGTGGCGGTGGTGGCGAACAGCAGCAGCGTGAGGGAGAGTGCGAGGTGGCGCATGGTGGGCCTTTGCGGAGGGTTGCGAATGGACACACGGTAGCAGCACCCCGCAGGTCAGCCCGTCCGGCTCCCAGACAAAGGCTGCCACCTGATATCCCCTTTTTCTCGCTGCCCACGTCAATTCCCACGCTGACCACCGCTCAGAACGGGTAATGGCGCGGCGTCGTCTGCAACGTGATCCAGCGCAGCTCGGTGAATTCGGCAATGCCGGCCTTGCCGCCAAACCGGCCGATGCCGCTGCCCTTGACGCCGCCGAAGGGCATCTGCGCCTCGTCGTGCACGGTAGGGCCGTTGACGTGGCAGATGCCGGAATCGATCTTGCGGGCCACGTTGAAAGCGCGGGCGATGTCGCCACCGAACACGGCGGCACTCAGGCCGTACTCGTTGTCGTTGGCGCAGGCAATCGCTTCTTCCACACCGTTCACGCGCACCACGCACTTCACCGGGCCGAAGGTTTCTTCGTGGTAGATGCGCATGGCGGGGGTCACGTGGTCGAGCACGGTGGCGGGCATGAGGGTGGTGTCGGCCTTGCCGCCACACACCAGCTTGGCGCCCTTGGTCAACGCGTCGTCAATCAGTTCGTTGCAGTGGTTGACCGTGCCCATGCCGATCACCGAGCCCAGCACCACCGGCTCGGGCTTGCGCGGGTCGCCCACGGGCAGGGCCTTGGCCTTGTCGCTGAACTTCTTCACGAATTCGTCGGCGATTTTCTGGTCGACGATGATGCGCTCGGTGCTCATGCAGATCTGGCCGCTGTTTGCAAAGGCACCGAAGGCCGCGCCGTTGACCGCGTCTTCGATGTTGGCGTCGTCCAGCACCACCAGCGGCGCCTTGCCGCCGAGTTCGAGCACCACCGGCTTGAGGTACTTCGCGCAGGTCATGGCGATGATCTTGCCGATCTTGGTGGAGCCGGTGAAGTTCACGCGCCGCACCGCCGGGTGCGCCACCATGGCTTCGACCACCGCGCCGGCGTCGGCCGGCGCGTTGGTGATGTAGTTCACCACCCCTGGGGGAAAGCCGGCATCCTGGAACGCTTCGATGATGAGCTGGTGGGTGCGCGGACAGTTTTCACTGCCCTTGAGGATCACCGTGTTGCCGCATGCCAGCGGCACGCAGATGGCACGCACACCGAGGATGATGGGCGCGTTCCAGGGTGCAATGCCCAGCACCACGCCGGCCGGCTGGCGCACGCCCATGGCGAGCGAGCCGGGCACGTCGGAAGGAATCACCTCGCCCGCGACCTGGGTGGTGAGCGATGCGGCTTCGCGGATCATGCCGGCAGCGAGCATCACATTGAAGCCGCCCCACATGCCGGTGGCACCGGTCTCGGCCGACACCGCTTCAATGAAGGCCGGTGTTTTGGCTTCGAGCGCGTCGGCGGCTTTGAGCAGCAGCGCGCGGCGTTCGCTGGGCCCCGTTTCGCTCCAGGTCTTGAAGGCCTCGGCGGCGGCTTCCACCGCCATCACCGCGTCTGCGGGCGATGCAGCGGGTGCGCGCGTGGCCACGCTGCCGTCGAGCGGGTTGCGGCGCTCGAAGGTGGCGCCTTTTTCGGCGGTGACTTTGAGGCCGTTGATGAGCATGGACATGTCGGACATGGGGTTCTCCTAAAAAAACAACTTCACTGTGTCAGGGAGTTGCCACGGTTTTGCGGCGTTGCACCGCATCGGCCGCGCTGGTGGTGCCGGTGGCGGGATCCTTGTCGGCGCCGAGGTAGGCCTCACGGATCACGGTGGAGCGCGCGAGCAGCTTGGCCGGTCCGTTGGCCACCAGCGTGCCGCGCTCCATCACGTAGCCGCGATCGGCCACGGCCAGCGCCTTCTTCACGTTCTGCTCGACCATCAGCACGGTGGTGCCGGCGTCGGCAATGCGGCGCACGATGGTGAGCAGTTCGTCCACCATCTTGGGCGCCAGGCCGAGCGAAGGTTCGTCGAGCATGAGCAGGCGCGGCGCGCACATCATGGCTCGCGCCACCGCCACCATCTGCTGCTCGCCGCCGCTCATGGTGCCGGCCAGCTGGGAGGCCCGCTCCTTGAGTTTGGGAAAGTCCACAAAGGCCTGCGCCAGACGCTCGGCGCGCTGCGCCTTGGGTACCAGCCAGCCGCCCAGTTCCAGGTTTTCGGTGACGGTCATCTGCGGGAACAGCTGGCGGCCTTCGGGCACCAGCGCCACACCGGCCTGCACGATCTCGTGGGTTTTCTCAGGCATTTCCTGGCCGTCCAGCAGTACCGTGCCGCCGCGCGGAATCAACCCGTTGAGTGCCTTGAGCAGCGTGGTCTTGCCCGCGCCGTTCGGGCCCAGGACAACGGTCAGACCGGGCTGGATCTCGAGCTTGAGGTCCCGCAGCACCAGAAAGGCGCCGTAGCCGGCCGAGAGGCCGCTGACCTTGAGGCGCGCGCGCCCGCCGCCGCCCAGCTCGAAAGGGGTGGTGCGGTACCACATCATGCGGTGGTCTCCTCGGCAACGGATTCGGTTTCGCTCGTGGGCTCGTTCATTTCGTCACCCAGGTAGGCCTCGATCACCTCGGCGTTGCGCACCACCTCGGCGGGCGTGCCATCTGCAATCTTCTTGCCCTGGTGCAGCACGATCACACGCTCCACGTGGCGCAGCAGCGTGGTCACGGCATGTTCGATCCACACCACGGTGAGGTCGAGTTCGTCGCGCAGGCGGCGGATCAGGCGCGCCATTTCCTCCACCTCGTTTTCGGTGAGGCCGGCGGCCACCTCGTCGAGCAACAGCATCCGCGGACGGGTGGCCAGCGCCATGCCGATTTCCAGCAGGCGTTGCTGCGAAGGCGTGATGGCCGAGGCCGGCAGATCCGCCTGGTCGCGCAGGCCGATCAGGCCCAGGATGCTTTCGGGCGTGCGCAGCACCCAGGGCACGGTCGTCTCTTCGCCCCACCAGATGTACTTGCGCGGCCGCCGGCCGGCGAACTTCAGCCCGAAGGCGATGTTGTCGCGCACCAGCATGTCGGGAAAGGTGCGCGGGGTCTGGAAGGTGCGTGCCAGGCCGTGCGCTGCGAACCGGTGCGGACCTTTGCCACTGAGCTCACGACCCTGCACCGTGAGCGCGCCACTGGTGGGTTTGGTGACGCCGGAGATGGCATTGAAGAAGGTGGTCTTGCCCGCCCCGTTGGGGCCGATGATGCCGACCAGTTCGCCCGGCATGAAGGCGGCGCTGACCGCGTCCACGGCGGTGAGGCCGCCAAAGCGCACGGTGATGTCGCGGGCGTCGAGCAGAGGTTGGCGGTCAAAAGACATCTCTGCGCTCCCTCAGGCTCTTTTCGCGTTCCTTGCGGCGCTTCGTCTCACCGCGCAGGTCGTCGCGCGTCTCTTGCCACCACAGCCTGGCGCCATCGCGCCAGCTGCGGAAAGTCTCGGGGCGCAGCGAGGCCAGGCCGCCCGGCAGGTACAGCACCGAAAGGATCAGCAAAAGCCCCAGCGACATCATGTAGATCTGCGGCACCTGCAGGCGCAGGGTCTCGGCCAGCACGCTGAACACGATGGCCGCGATCAGAGGCCCCCACAACGTGGCCGCGCCGCCGATCAGCGCGATCAGCACGGTCTGAAAACCGATGAAGGGGTTGAACACGGTGTGCGGATCGATGTAGGTCCAGCGCACCGACATGGCCGCACCCACGGCGCCCGCCACCGCAGCGGTGAGCGCAAAACCGGCCACCTTCACCCAGCGCGTGTTCACACCCAGGGTCTGCGCGCGCTGCTCGTCGGCTCCGATGCCGAGCATGGCCAGACCGAAACGCGTGCGCCGGATGGCGATGGACAGTGCCACCGTGATCACGGCCAGCGCCAGCACGGTGAAGTAGATGGTGTCGCGTTCGGGCACCACCATGAGCACCCGGCCCACGGTGCCGGTCACGCTCTTTTCAAAGTAGCTGATGGCGTGGCGGATGAGTTCGGTCATGCCGAAGGTGAGCACTGCGAAGTACGTGCCGCGCAGGTGCAGCACCGCTGCCCCCATCACCACAGCCACCGCCGCCGCAATCAATGAACCCAGTGCAATGGCCTGCACCCACGACAGTTGCTCCAGCAGGATGGCGCTGGTGTAGGCGCCGATGCCGAAGAAGGCCGAGGTGGCCAGCGACAGGTAACGCGTGGTGCCGCAGAACAGCGCCCAGCTGGACGAGAGCGCGATGTACATCAGGCAGGTGAGCGCCATGGACACGGCGAACTCGCTGGCAAAGCCCGGCAACGCAATGGCCCAGCCGGTGAGACCGAAGAGGACCAGCAGATCGCGGATGAGAAATTGACGAGAGTTCATGCTTTGCGTGATTTCCGCGAGAACAGCCCTTCGGGGCGCAAGAGCAGCACGCTGATGAAGACCACGTAGCTCAACAAGGCCTTGAGCGAGGGGTTGGTGAAGTGCATGCCCAGGGCTTCGATCAAGCCCAGCAGCAAACCGCCGGCCAGCGCGCCGCCCATGCTGCCGAAGCCGCCCAGCGTGATCACGATGAGCGCGGTGACGGTGTAGGGTTCGCCCATGGAGGGGCTGATGGTGTACGACATGGAGAGCAGGCAACCGGCCACGCCCGAGAGGCCCAGGCCGATGCCGAACATGAGCGGGTGCAGGCGCTGGGTGTTGATGCCCATGAGTTGCGCGCCGGTGGGCGACTGCATGAGCGCGCGCACACCCTTGCCCAGCAACGTGGTCCGCATCAGCACGATGAGCGCCCCCGAAAACAACAACGCCAGCGCAAACACCAGCAGCTTGTTGCCTGCGAACTGGGCCGCGCCGTCGGGCAACGGGATCTGCACCGGCTCGGTCAGGAAGTCGTAGCCGCGCAGGTCACCGCCCCACATCCACGACGCAAAGTTCTGCACCAGGAACATCAGGCCAAAGGCCACCATGAGGCCGCGCGCTTCAAAGATGTCGATGTTCGGCGAAGTGGCGGTGAGACGGCGAAAACACAGGCGGTGGATCACCCAGCCCAGCACGAAGAGCATGCCGAACGACACCGGCACCATGAACAGCGGGCTCAAGCCGAGCGAGGTCTGCGCCATCCAGGTGAGGTAAGCCCCCACCATGAGGAACTCGCCGTGCGCGATGTTGAGGATGCGCATCAGCCCGTACTGCAGGTTCAGCCCGAGCGCGACGAGCGCGTAGATGCCGCCGGTGATGAGGCCGGAGGCGAGGAGTTCGAGCCAGGCGGAAAACGACATGGGGAAGTGAGCGAGGGAATTTGCCGGAGCGAAGGGTTACAACCGGGAATGCTGCGGGTCCGGCTCCGCCGGCCCGCAGGCATTGCCCCCTTGAGGGGGTGGCGGCCGTCAGGCCGACGCGGGGGTGATCTCTACTTCCAAGCCGGCTTGGCCGGATGGAGCGCAGCGGTGGCCACGCTCTTCGGCCACACCACCTCAAACTCACCGTTCTGCCACTGACTCACGGTGCCCGGTGTGCCCACGTTCTCGCTGCCGTTGAACTTGATGTCGCCGATGATGGTTTTGTGGGTGGTGCCGGCCACATAGTCGCGGATGGCCTTGCGGTCCAGGCCCTGGGCCTTCACCGCGTTGGTGAGGATCTCCAGGCCGGCCCAGCAGGCGCCACTGGCCCAGCGATCGGGTTCTTTCTTCTGGCTGGCCACGTGGGCATCGAAGTAGGCCTTGGCGCCCGGGCTGGTCTTGCTGTTCCAGGAACCCATGCCCAGCACGCCCTCGGCACCCGCGGGCGTCATCACGTTCTTGTAGAGCGGGAAAGCGGTGCCCACCGACGCATAGAAGAACTTCGGGTTGAAGCCGATCTCCTTGCTCTGCCGGCTGGCCAGGATGGTGTCGGGCGGGTAGGTGAAGCCCACGAAGGCGTCGGGGTTCTTGTCTTTCATCGAACGCAGCACGGGCGAGAGGTCCTTCACGCCACCGGGGTAGCTCTTGTCTTCCACCATGGTGATGCCGCTCCCCTGCAGCGCCACCTTGAAGGCGGCGAAGTTCTCCAGGCCGAACAGGTCGTCCACATAGATCAGCGCCACGGTCTTCACGCCGTTGGCCTTGAGCATGTCCACCAGCGCGCTGGTCATGGCACCGGGCTGCTGCAGCAGCAGGAAGAAGTACGGCAGCTTCATTTCCACCAGGCGCTTGCTCAGTGCGGTGGGTGCGAGAAAGGGGTACTGGAAGCGGTTGGCCAGTGGGGCCACGGCGAAGTTGGCATTGCTGCCCCAGGGCGGCAGCACCAGGTCGACCTTGTCGCTGCCCATGAGTTTTTCGTAGGTGCGCACCACGGTTTCGGTGTCGCTGCGATCGTCGCTGCTGATGAGCTGGATCTGGCGCTTGACCCCCTTCACGTCCAGGCCGCCCGCGGCGTTCTGCTGTTCGGCCCAGAGCAGGTAGTTGGGCTCCTGGCTCACCTGTGCACCGCCGGTCCAGGGGCCGGTTCGCGACATGGAATATCCGATGCGCACCGGCGCCGACTGCGCCATGAGCTGGGGAGCAAAGGACATGGCGCCCACCGCAGCGGCGGCGCCCTTGATGACCAGACGGCGATTGGGATGAACCATGGTGTGTCTCCTGTTGTGGGTATCGAGCCATCAGCATCGTAGGTCGCAACCCGCTGGGCGACTTGTCTCTGCGTGCAAAAGTCACTTGCCCAAACGTGCACATCGCTGCGGGTTAACCCTCAACCCTACCGCTCGCACAGCGCCACGCCGGGACACATAATTTCTTTCCCAGCCACCCGACGGAGCCTGCCCATGACCCCATCCTCCGTGATGAGCACCGACACGGTCGCGCCGAGCGACCGCGCAGCGATCTGGCGCGACTGGGTGTGGACCCACTTTGGCGGACTCGAGTCCGACCTGTACGGCGACACGGTCTTCGACGGCCACATGGCGGCCACGCAAGCTGGCTCGGTCGTGCTGACCAAGCTTGAAGCCAACCGCCACCGCGTGCTGCGCAGTCCCCGCCTGGCCCGTGCCAGCGAACGCAGCTACCTGAAGATCGTTGCGCCCTGGCGCGGCAGCGCCACGGTGGAACAGCAGGGCCGGCAGGCCTGGGTGCGCCCGGGCGGATGGGCCATCTACGACACCACCGGCAGCTACGAGATCGACAACCCCGAACGCGTCGAACACCTCATCGTGATGCTGCCCAAGGAACAACTGGTCGAGCGCGGTTTGAAACTGGAGCCACTCATGGCCCGGCATGTGGGTGGCGTCAGCGGCATTGCCCGCGTGGCGCTGGAGACCATGCGCAGCACCTACCAGGAACTGCCCAGCATGAGCGAAACGGCCGCCCGTGGCGCGGGCGAACTCATCGTGGAGCTGGTGCGCCTGTCGCTGCAGGAACTCGCTGGCCGCGAGAGCGCCGCCACCCAGCTCGAAGCCTTTCGCGACCGCATCCGCGAACACATAGCCCGCCACCTGCGTGACCCTTCGCTCACCCTGGATCACATTGCGCAGGCACTCAACTGCAGCAAGCGCCACTTGCACAACGCCTTCAGTGCAGAAGACGACACGCCAGCGCACTATATTTTGCGCAGGCGGCTACAGGCTTGCATGCACGACCTGCAGAACCCCACCCATGCCCAGCGCACCATCACCGACATCGCCTTCGCCTGGGGCTTCAACAACGGCGCCCACTTCAGCCGCGTGTTCCGCGAACACACCGGTCAGACACCCAGCGACTTCCGGGACGCGATGCGCAGACGGCCGCTGGCAAGGGAAACGGTACGCAGCGCCTGAGCCCGGCCAGCCCGCCAGGCCACGGGTATCGCCCCCTTCAGGGGGTCGCGCGAAGCGCGACGGGGGTGTTACCTCGTGCCACAGGCCAACGTCACCTTCATCGCCATCTGTTGCAGCGCCTGCCAGGGATCCGCCGGCCAGCCGGGCGCCTTCAGCCCCTTCACGATCCCGTCCACCAGATGGGCGTCTTCCAGCCATCGGCTGAGTTGTGCCATGGAGAGCAAAGGCAATGCGCGCTCCATGAGTTTTTCCTTCAGCCCCCAGACGCGGTTCTCGCGCAAGGCCATCGGCAGCGGACGCCCGGCGTCCATGGCGCTCCGAATGCGGTGCAGGGTACGGATGTCTTCAGACAGCGCCCAGTGCACGAGCACGGCCGCCTCGCCTTCGGCTTGCAGACCATCGAGCATGCGCTGCACGCGCAGCACCTGTCCGCCCAGCACCGCCTCGGCGAGCTTGAACGGGGTGTAACGCGCCACGTTCAGCACGGCATTTTCAACCTGCTCCAGCGACAGCTCACCCGCCGGATGCAGCAGGCCAAGCTTCTGGATTTCCTGGTGTGCGGCCAAGAGGTTGCCCTCGACCCGGTCGGAAAAAAACTGCAGCGTGCGCTGGCCCTCTTCGCCCGCCGCCACGCGTTGACCCTGCTGCTGCAGGCGCTGCGCGATCCAGGCGGGCAGCACCTGACGCTCCACCGGGTCCACCTTCACCGTCACGCCAAAACTGTCCAGCGCGGCAAACCAGGCGCCCTTCTGGGTGGCGGCATCGAGCCGAGGCAGGATCACCAGCGTGAGCGTGCTGTCGTTGTCCCGCGCGGCCTCGGCCATCTGCTGCAGCACCTGCGAACCGTCTTTGCCCGGCTTGCCCGAGGGTACACGGATTTCGATCAGCTGCTTGTCGGCAAACAGGCTCATGGAGCCGCCGCTGGCCAATACCTCGCCCCAGTCAAAGTGGGCACCGGCCACGGTGTGCACGGTGCGTTCGGTGTAGCCCTGCTTGCGGGCGGTGGCGCGGATGGCGTCGGCCGCTTCCTGTACCAGCAGGGGTTCGTCGCCATGCAGGGTGTACAGGCTCTTGAGCCCTCGCTGCAGCTGACTGGCAAGCTGCGTCGCAGGAACCTGCATGGCGCCCTTACAGCGACTTCACCGCCGCCAGGCGGCGCATGATCTGCTGCACGATATCGTTCTGCATGTCGCTGAACATCAATTGCTCTTCGGCCGCTTTGGCCAAAGCGCCTGTTTCAGTGAAGCTGATGTCGCGCTCCTGCAGCATTTCGGTTTCGTCGATCAGGTATTTGCCACTCGATGTGCTCAGGCGGAAGCGAAAGCGCGTGCGCAACTGCAGCTCACGCACCTGACCCGAGGTGGTCTGCCCCACGACCACGCGCTCGCGCTGATCGGTGAGGACTGCCAGGACCACCTGGACGGGTGGCTGGCCCGCCACCGCTGCGGTGTTCACGACCTGAATCCCTGCAGCAGCAAGTTCGCGCTGCAAGGCCCGGGACACCGGGGTGGTGACGAAATTTGTAAACCGCAGCGATGTGAACGCAAAGCTGGGCGCCTGACGCAGTGCAAAACCGCAACCGCTCAACCCTCCGGTGGCCAGCAGGATACCCGCGCCGGCCAGTCCGGCCCACACCACGCGCCGACGGGCATCAGCGGGCATATCCCTTGACATGGAGGTGGAACGAGGTGTCATGGCAGATGGTTTTGAAATGGGATTCATGGCTCAAGGTTTTATACCACCACGTTGACCAGACGCCCCGGCACCACCACCACCTTCTTGGGCGCAGCGCCATTGGCCTGCTTGACGAAGGCCTCGCTGGCCAGGGCCGCGGCTTCGATGGCGGACTTGTCGGCGCTGGCCGGCACGGTGACGCTGCCACGCAGCTTGCCGTTGATCTGCAGCATGAGCTCGATCTGATCGCGCTGCAGCGCCGCCTCGTCGGCCTGCGGCCAGGGCGCGTCGAGCAGCTCACCCGCGGCGGCGGCGTAGCCGAGCTCAACCCAGAGGCTGTGCGCGATGTGCGGCGTGGCCGGGTAGATGCAGCGCAGCAGGATGCCGAAACCTTCGGCCAGCGCGGCGTTGTCGCCTGCACTGCCATCACCTTTGAAGTCGTCCAGGGCGTTGAGCATCTTCATCGCGCCCGAGACCACCGTGTTGTATTGCATGCGCTGGTAGTCGTAGTCCACCTGCTTGAGCACGGTGTGCACTTCCAGGCGCAGCGCCTTGGCCGCCTTGGACAGCGTTTGCTGGCCCACGCTGGCGGCGAGAGCACCCAGGCCCGCCGTGGCCGAGAGCTTGTTGCCAAAGCCCCAGACGCGCCGCAGGAAGCGGTAGCTGCCTTCCACCGCCGCGTCGTTCCACTCCAGCGTGGCTTCGGGCGGCGCGGTGAACATGGTGTACAGACGGGCGGTGTCGGCGCCGTACTTCTCGATCAGGTCCTGCGGGTCGACGCCGTTGTTCTTGGACTTGGACATGGTGCCCACGCCCTCGTAGTCGATCGCCGAGCCCACCGGCAAGTCGCCCACGGCCTTGATCAGCTTGGCCCCGATGACCTTGCCGGCCTCGTCCAGCACGTGCTCAACGTCCTGCGGCCAGAAGTAGTCCTTGCCGCCCTTCTCGGTGCGGCGCGAGTAGATGTGGTTGAGCACCATGCCCTGGGTCAGCAGCTTGCTGAAAGGCTCGTCCACCTTCACGAGGCCGAGGTCGCGCATGACCTTGGTCCAGAAGCGCGCGTACAGCAGGTGCAGGATGGCGTGTTCGATGCCACCGATGTACTGGTCCATCGGCATCCAGTAGTCCGCCCCCTCGGCCACCATCTTCTCGCTGTTGGTGGGGTCGCAGTAGCGCATGAAGTACCAGGACGAATCCACGAAGGTGTCCATGGTGTCGGTCTCGCGCCGCGCGGGTTTACCGCACACCGGGCACACCACGCCAGCGTGGAAGCCTTGGTGTTTGTGCAGCGGGTTGCCCGAGCCGTCGGGGATGCAGTCCTGCGGCAGCACGACCGGCAGGTCCTGCTCGGGCACCGGCACCGCGCCGTGTTCGGCGCAGTGGATGATGGGGATGGGCGTGCCCCAGTAGCGCTGGCGGCTGATGCCCCAGTCGCGCAGGCGGAAGGTGGTTTTCTTTTCGCCCAGGCCTTGGGTGGCCAGCAGCTCGGCGACCTTGTCCACGGCGGCCTTCTGGGAGAGGCCATCCAGCTCGCCGGAGTTGACGCAAACGCCGCGCTGCTTGTCGGCGTAGCTGTCGGCCCAGACTTCGTCGGAGAACGTCTCACCGTCCACCGCAATCACCTGTTTGATCGGCAATTGGTACTTGAGCGCAAACGCAAAGTCGCGCTCGTCGTGCGCGGGCACGCCCATCACGGCGCCGTCACCGTAGCTCATGAGCACGTAGTTGCCGACCCAGACCTCGACCTGCGCGCCGGTCAGCGGGTGCGTGACGAACAGGCCGGTGGCCATGCCCTTCTTTTCCTGCGTGGCGAGCTCGGCTTCGGTGGTGCCGCCGGTCTTGCATTCTTCGATGAAGGCGGCCAGCGCGGGCTTGGTCAATGCGGCGTGGTGGGCCAGCGGGTGCTCGGCGGCCACGGCGCAGAAGGTCACGCCCATGATGGTGTCGGCGCGCGTGGTGAACACGTACATCTTGCCGTCGCCGATCAGCGCACCGTCCGCCCCTTTGATGTCATGGGGGAAGGCGAAGCGCACACCCTCGCTCTTGCCGATCCAGTTCTCCTGCATCAGGCGCACCTTGTCGGGCCAGCCGTTCAGCGTGGCCTTGGGGTTGCCCAGCTGCACGTGGTCGAGCAGTTCGTCGGCGTACGAGGTGATGTTCAGGTAGTAGCCGGGGATCTCGCGTTTTTCCACCGTGGCGCCGGTGCGCCAGCCCTTGCCGTCGATCACCTGCTCGTTGGCCAGCACGGTCTGGTCCACCGGGTCCCAGTTGACGATCTGGGTCTTGCGGTAGGCGATGCCCTTTTCCAGCATTTTCAGGAACAGCCACTGGTTCCATTTGTAGTAGCTCGGGTCGCAGGTGGCAACCTCGCGCGACCAGTCGATGGCCAGGCCCATGGCCTGCATCTGCTGCTTCATGTAGGCGATGTTCTCGTACGTCCACTTCGCCGGCGGCACGCCGTTCTTCAGCGCCGCGTTTTCCGCCGGCAGACCGAAGGCATCCCAGCCCATGGGCATCAGCACGTTGTGACCGTTCATGCGCAGGTAGCGCGTGAGCATGTCGTTGATGGTGTAGTTGCGCACATGGCCCATGTGCAGCTTGCCGCTGGGGTAGGGCAGCATGGAGCAGGCGTAGAACTTCTTCTTGCCGGCGACCTCGGTCACGCGGTAGGCGTCGTTGGCGTTCCAGTGGGCGTGCGCGGCGCGCTCGACATCCTTGTGGGCGTATTTTTCTTGCATGAAGCAGAGACCGGGAGTTCGGGAACAGTAAAAAGGAAAATAGGTTCCGATGCGCATTCAGATCCAGGGCCGCAACGCATCATTGTCTGAAAGCGAATTTTAGGCCTTGGCCCTCAGCTGGCCAAAAGCCCGAAGCGCGCCTCAACGGGCTGGGGACTGTGCACCACCTGTGGCCGGGTCTGCCACAAAACCAATCCGCGAGAGCCCTGCCGCCTGACTCAGGCTAATCAACTGGACGACCCGCCCATAAGGCACCGCCGTGTCTGCCCTGAGCTGCAACTCAGTGGCCGGGTTGATCCGTGAGGTCTGTTGGAGGCGCAGAAACAAGGCTTCGTTGTCAACGGGTTGTTCGTCCCAGAAAATCTGGCCTTTGGCATCGACACTGAGGGACACAAAGGCTTCGGGTTCCGACGCGGCCCCGGCGGCCGGGCTGGTGGTCTGGGGCAGCTCCAGCTCAAGACGGCTGGCCATGAGAGGCGCCGTGATGATGAAGATCACCAGCAGCACCAGCATCACGTCCACCAGGGGGGTGACGTTGATGTCGCTCATGGGCTGGTGCCCGGCAGGCTTTTCCAGACGACCAAAACTCATGACGTGCGGGCTCCGCTGTGTGGCCAAACCTCAGACCAGTTACGGACCCGGCGGCTCATACCGCGGACTCCTTGTAGGCCAGCAGTTCACGCAGGTCGCGCGCAAAACCTTCCAGGTCGGCCTCGATGCGGGCCACCTGACGGCCGAGCACGTTGTAGGCCAGCACCGCGGGAATGGCGACCGCCAGCCCGGCAGCGGTCATGACCAGTGCTTCACCCACCGGGCCAGACACCTGTTCGATCCGGAACTTGCCGTCCAGTCCGATTTCGGTGAGGGCGTGGTAGATGCCCCAGACCGTGCCCAGCAGACCCACAAACGGCGCGGTGGAACCCACGGTGGCGAGCAAAACCTGCCCGAACTGCAGGCGGTGCAGCACCAGATGCAGCGCATCGCGCAGCACACGGGTGAGCTGCTGGGATCGGTCTCCCGCAGCGGCCAGCGTCTGGGGCGCGGCTTGTTCGATGGTGCGGGCGGCTTGCAACAGGGGCAACACCAGGCGGCGTGGGTCAAAAGCCTGCAAGCGCTGCTGCGCATCGTCAAGGTGCGCAGCCTGCCAGAAGGCCGCCGTGGACAGCTGCACATCCTTCACGGCCCTGCGCAGCATCCAGCTTTTCCAGAAGATCACCACCCAGCTGGCCACCGACATCGCGAACAGCAACAGGGCCACACTGCGGCTGATCGCATCCCCCTGCAGCACCGTTTGCCACACACCCATAGAACGTCCTTTTGGTTGGCTCGCGCTCAGTGCAGTCCGAGCACGTCGTACATGTCGTACAGCCCGCTCGTCTTGTCCGCCAGGAAACGCACCGCGCGCAGGCTGCCCTGTGCATAGGTCACGCGGCTGCTGGATTTGTGCGTGATCTCGATACGCTCGCCGGTCCCGGCGAACAGCACGGTGTGGTCGCCCACGATATCCCCGCCGCGGATGGCGGCGAAACCGATGCTGGACGGGTCCCGCTCGCCGGTCACGCCTTCGCGGGCATAGACCGCGCAGTCCTTCAGATCCCGACCCAGCGCCTCGGCAATCACCTCACCCATCTTGAGCGCCGTACCGCTGGGCGCGTCCACCTTGTGGCGGTGGTGCGCCTCGATGATCTCGATGTCGTAGCCGGTGGACAGCGCCTTGGCCGCCATTTCCAGCAGCTTGAACGTGACGTTCACGCCCACACTCATGTTGGGGGCCATCATGATGGCGATGGACTTCGACGCCTCGGCGATCTCTGCCTTTTGTTCGTCGGTAAACCCGGTCGTGCCGATCACCACATTCACCCCGTGATTCACGCATTCGCGGATATGGCCCAGGGTGCCCTCGGGTCGTGTGAAATCGATCAACACCTGGCTGGCCGAAAGTCCCGCGCCCACGTCGGCTGTGATGGCGACACCCGTCGCCTGCCCGGCATAGGCGCCGGCATCCAGGCCAATGGCGGGGCTGGCCGGGATGTCGAGCGCACCGGTCAGAACGCAGTCGCCGCTGGCGCGCACCGCCTCCACCAGCATCTGCCCCATGCGACCGCTGGCACCGGCCACACACACACGGTGCGGATTGCGGGGAATGGCGCTCATCGGACAGCCCCCGGGGTTTCCAGGGGTGGGTAGCTGGTGGATGCCGGTGGCGCGGCGGGCGCCGGTGCCTGTGTGCCAGCTGGCGCGGCGTTGCGCTCCTGGAAAGTCTTGAGCTGCTCGTCCGTGGCTTGCATCGCAGGTGCCTTGCCGGACTTGCGCTTCACATCCAGCGATGACACGAACTCCTCTTCACTGGGCAGTTCGTCGGCTTCAAACCGTTCCAGAGCCTCGGCCTTGAAATACACGGTCAGCTTGCGTTGCTGGGTCGCCTGCCCCTGGCGGCGGAACGTGAACACGTAGTCCCAGCGGTCGGCGTGGAACACGCTGGCCAACAAGGGCGAGCCCAACAATTCGCGGACCTGCTGGCGCGACATGCCCACCTGCAAGGCCTGGGCCTGTTCGCGTGTGACCACATTGCCCTGGACAATATCAATTTTGTAAGGTGTCACCAGCCCGCCAAGGGTGGACACATCGGGCAGTTTGTCACCCCAGCCGGAGCAGGCTGAGAGCAGGCCTGCGATAGCCAGGACGCCCAGGGCACGCCCCACACGACGCGGACGCACGGCCAAGCAGGAAGAAAAACGGGACATTGACTGGTGCATGAAGGCAACCCATGTAAGGCACGCGTTACCGCCTTGGGCCGCAGGGACATGCAGCAGGCAACACGCTGGCGATATGATCGCTTCATTGTAGCCCCGGGGTCCGGCCTGCCGTGCCGCCCGGGCACCCTGCGCAGCGGCCACCAGGGCCACGGTCCCGCCGCTCCACTCCATGCACACAGCCTCGCCCATGACCAACATCGATGAACTGAAAAGCACGGGACTCAAAGCCACGCTGCCGCGCCTGAAGATTCTGGAGGTGTTCCAGAACGCCAAGCAGCGCCACATGACGGCCGAAGATGTCTACCGTGTGCTGCTCGAAGAGCATTCCGATATTGGTCTGGCCACGGTGTACCGCGTGCTGATGCAGTTCGAACAGGCCAGCCTGCTCACGCGCAGCAACTTCGAGTCGGGCAAAGCGGTGTTCGAGCTCAACGAAGGCCAGCACCACGACCACCTGGTCTGCCTGGACTGCGGGCGGGTGGAAGAATTTTTCGATCCGGAAATTGAGAAACGCCAGCAGATGGTCGCCAAAACGCGCGGCTTCATCCTGCAGGAACACGCCCTCTCGCTCTACGCGAACTGCAACAAGGTGAACTGTCCTCACCGCAGCGAGCCCGGCCACCGCTGATCCCCGCGGCCGAGGTACTAGCCGATCCGCACTGAAACAGCAGCCAGCAGCGATTACTCGCTGTGCAACATGGCCGCGCGGTGGCGTGCAACGAACTCTTGATAGGTATCGATTCCGCGCAACTGCAGGATCGTGTTGCGCACCGCTGCCTCCACCAGAACGGCGATGTTGCGACCCGCCACCACCTGGATCACGGCCTTGCGCACCGGCACACCGAGCACGTCCTGGTACAGCGGCTCGTGCGGCATGCGGTCGTAATCGCGCTCCATGGTTTCCTTGCGCACCAGGTGCACGATCAGGGTCAACCGCATCTTGCGCCGCACCGCGGTCTCGCCAAAGATGGCCTTGATGTCGAGCAGACCGATGCCGCGCACTTCAAGCAGGTTCTGCAGCAGTTCGGGGCAGCGGCCTTCGATGCTGGTCTGGTTGATGCGATAGAGGTCCACCGCATCGTCGGCCACCAGGCCGTGGCCGCGAGAAATCAGTTCCAGCCCCAGCTCGCTCTTGCCGAGGCCAGATTCGCCGGTGATCATCACGCCCATGCCCAGGATGTCCATGAACACACCGTGCATCGAGGCGCGATCGGCAAAATGGCGCGAAAGGTAGGCGCGCAGCACATCGATCACGAACGCCGCCGGCTCGGGCGTGGCAAACATGGGAATCTGGGCCCGTTCACACATGGCCATGAGCGCATCGGGCGCGGTCTGCCCATCGGCCACCACCAGCACGGGAGGCTCCAGCGTCACGATACGGGCGACCCGGCGGCGGTTGTCTTCTTCGCTCGGGCTCGTCAGGTAAGCGACCTCTCGCTCGCCAAACACCTGTACCCGATAGGGGTGAATGTAGTTGAGATAACCGACCAGATCGGCCCCGGAACGGGCCTCCCGGATGGCCACCTCGTCAAACCGCCGCTCCGAAGCCCCCAGCCCTGCCACCCACTGCCACTTCAGGGCATCGCGGTGGTCTTCAAAGAGGACGTCGGCGCTGACGACGGTGGGTTTCATGCAGCCGCATGGGCCGACTGCCAACCGGTGATCAGGCCATGCAGTGCACCCGACTCCACCGAGGTCTTCATCTGTTCGCGCAGAACACTGTCGCTCAACAGTTCAGCGATTTCCGAGAGGATTTCCAGATGCTTCTGGGTCGCGGCTTCGGGAACCAGCAGAAAAATCATGAGCTGCACAGGCTGCTCATCGGGGGCATCAAAACCGATCGGGCTGGCCAGCTGGAACACCGCGGCCAGCGGTTGTTTCAGGCCTTTGATGCGACCATGTGGAATGGCCACACCGTGGCCCAGGCCCGTGGAGCCCAGGCGTTCGCGGGCGAACAGACTGTCGGTGATCAGGGCCCGGTTGAGACCGTGCAGGGTTTCGAAAAGCAAACCCGCTTCTTCAAACGCACGTTTTTTGCTGGTCGCGTCCACGCTGACGAGCACTTGCGCAGCGGGCAATATGGCAGATAGTCGGTTCATGGGGGCCTCTTGGACCGCAAATTATGCCGAGTTGGACGGCGTTGGCTAGACTGCAGGCACAAAAAAGCCGCTTGACTTTTGAAGCGGCTTGTTGCATTGCAACATTGTGGCCGGGCAGCGTTGCGCAGCCCAGTTCACATCACATCAGGCGCTTGGCCGAATCGTGGTGGTGGTCCTGGCTTTTGTCCTTGTAGCGCAGGACCTGGCGGTCGAGCTTGTCTGCCAGCTCGTCCACGGCAGCATACAAATCGGCGTGTGCACTTTCGGCAAACAAATCCCTACCTTTCACATGGATGTTGCATTCGGCCTTTTGGCGCAAGTCTTTCTCCTTCAGGTTGTCCACTGTCAGCAGCACCTTGATATCGACCACCTGGTCAAAATGTCGGGAAATGCGTTCGAGCTTGGTCGTGACGTAACCGCGCAAGGCGGGCGTGACTTCGAGATGGTGACCGCTGATCGTAAGGTTCATAAAAGAGCCTCCTTATGCTCCGGGTTGACACAAGCCGCCGGAAGGGCAGACCTCCCGGCGGCCACGGGGATGTCTTGAGCCCACTATGCCCATGAATCCGCGGGGATGCAAGCCTGCACTGCAACAAAGCGGTAAAACACGAACCTTGTCATTCAACTCGGCCGCACCAGGTCGCCAGTAGAGGGATGCACCACGGCAGCCGAACCGTGCACCCGCAGGCGGTGCGCCATCAGGATCGCCGCCACGCTGACGCAGGCACCGAGCAGACCCGACATCCAGTAGTGCTGCACCAGACCTGCGGCATCACGGCTGATGATGAGCCTGCCCAGAAAGGACGCCAGCCCCATGGCGGCCGATTGCACCGACGCGTTGAGCGCCATGAAAGTGCCGCGCAAGGCGGGGTTGGCCGCGCCAGTGACCAGCGCCATGCCGGGAATCATGCGGCCACTCATGAAAATGAACAGGCTGGTGGACACCACGAGCACGGCCCACAACGGCCACCGCGGCATGAGCGTGGTCGCCAGCAGCGGCACGATCACGGCCAGCGCGAGGATCGTGAACGTGCGCTGCTTGCCCCACCGGTCGGCCAGACGGCCGAACAGCCGTGCCGTGAACAGGGTGGCCACACCGCCACACAGGTAGAGGTAGGGCACCTCTTCGGGCAACACGCCCACATTCGCCTGCAGGTAAATGGTGAGGTAAGGCAAAACGGTGAAGCCGGTGAACATCAACAAGGCCGAGAAGGCGAAGGCCCGCTGGTGGTTGGGTTCCGCCAGCACCATGCCGATGCCACGCCAGGCGGACGGCCGGTCCGCAGCGCGCAAATGGTGATCCAGCGCCGGCAGGGTCAAGGCCGCTCCAATGGCGAAAGCCCCGCTCAGCAGGGCGATACCGATGAAGGGGGCCTGCCAGCTCAGGTGGCTCGCGAGCAACAGGCCCAGCGGCACGCCCGCCACCGTGGACACCGAAAACGACGACATCACGATGCCCATGGCGCGCCCCCGCCGCTCAAACGGGATCACGTCGGCCACGATGGTCTGCGACAGCGCCGACAGCACACCGCCAAACATGCCGGCCGCCACGCGCGCCACCATCAGGAACCCGTAGCCCGGGGCCAGCCCGCAGCCCAGTGTGGCCAGCGCAAACAGTCCATACAGCACCAGCAACAGGCGTTTGCGGTCAAAGCGGTCGACGTAGGTGGCGGCCGCCAGACCCGACACACCTGCGGCGAGCGTATAGGCTGAAACCAGCAAACCAAACTGCGCGTCCGTGATGCCAAAGAGCTGCGTGAACTGAGGCCCCAGGGGCATCATGATCATGAAGTCGAGGATGTGGGTGAACTGGATGCCGGCAATGGTCAGCAACAGCCCGAGTTCGCGGCGGGGGGAGAGTCGGGGATGTGTCATGATTTTGGTGAACGGCACACTGTATCTGCACACACCACGCGCCCGCCCGGAAAGGTTTTTTCATCCTGTGTCCCTCGATACGCTGATCGTCCAGAACCTGCTGGGTGCCGACCAGTCCGAGCCTTCGTGCGATGCCTGCGCCCTGGTGCTCCTGGGCGGTGGTGCGCGCACCGCCTACCAGGTCGGCGTACTCAAGGCCCTTGCTGCCATGCTGGCAGCCAACACCCCCACGGCGGACAACACGGCGCCCGCGTTCCCGTTCAAGTGGTTGTTTGGCACCTCGGCGGGTGCACTCAACGCCAGCTACCTGGCCAGCCGGGCTTCGCTCGGACTGCAGGCACTACCCCAGCTGGCGGCGTTCTGGAGCCAGCTGAGATCGAGCCACATCTACCGGCTGGAGGCCCCGGGCTGGGTGCGCGCCAACCGGGTGTTTGCCGGCTGGACGCTGGCGCGCCAGGTCAAGCGACACCGCGCACTGCTCGACACCCTGCCTCTGGTGGACACGCTGCACCATGCGATCGACCTGCCCGGACTTGAGCACGCGCTGCACCAGCAGGACATCGATGTGCTGGGCGTCACGGCCTCCAGCTACACCACCGGCGAACACTGGACGTTCTGCCAGACCCGGCCCGATCCGGCCACCCGGCCTTGGAGCCGCCCTGGACGGCGCGCGTCCTTCCAGCCCATCACCATCGAACACCTCATGGCGTCCAGCGCCATCCCGTTCCTGTTCCCGGCGGTGCCGCTGTGGGTCGAAGGCCACAAGGAACATTTCGGCGACGGCTCCATGCGCCAGCTCTCGCCGCTCTCGCCCGCCATCCAGTTTGGTGCGCGGCGCATCCTGGTGATTGGCGTCGGACAACCCCAGCGCTCCGGCCTGGGCGGCAACAACAACGGCGAACCCACCGCCGGCACCATCGCCGGCCACGCCATGGCCAGCGTGTTTCACGACACGCTGCAGGCCGACGTGGAGCAGGCCCAGCGGGTCAGCCAGACGCTGAGCCGGCTGCCGCCGGAGCTGGCAGCGGCCCTGCCCTACAAGCCGCTGGAAGTGCTGGCGCTGCAACCCAGCTTTTCGCTCGACGAACTGGCCAGGAAACACATCGGCTCCCTGCCCGCCCCCACGCGCAACACCCTGACCGGCCTGGGGGCGCTCGACACGGGTCGGGGCTCGGCCGGCAGTGCGGCCGCGCTCGCCAGCTACCTGTTGTTTGAACCCGATTTTGTCCACGCCCTGATCGAGCTGGGCGAACACGATGCCTGGCGCCGCAAAGACGAATTGATCGCTTTTTTTGGGGCATCACAAACGGTCGGTGCATCGTTGGCGATGCCATAATCGCCCGCAGTTCCCTCATGGAGTTCCCTATGGAAAGCACACCCCCCAGTTGTGTGCTTTCAGCCATCCCCGCTCCCGTCTGAGCGCCGCGCCCTGCGCGGTGGTCAAGGCCAGGCGGCAGGACGGCTGAAAGCGCCGTCCGCCCCGCCCGCCGCTGCGGCTTTCGCACGCACCGGCCTCACAGACACCCCGCCCGGGAGCACCCATGCTCAACGTATTCACCCTGGCCAATGGCCGCCTGTTCCAGGAAGAGATCGAGTCACTCGAAGAGCTGGCTCAGTTCAAGCCCATCTGGGTCGACCTCGAAGACCCCACGCCCGAAGAGCGCCGCTGGGTCAAACAGCATTTTGGCCTGTCGATTCCCGAAGACGCGATGGACGACGACATCGAGGAGTCGGCCCGCTTCTTCGAGGAAGACAACGGCGAGCTGCATGTGCGCAGCGACTTCCTGATCGATGACGACGAAGATCCGCGCGCCATCCGCGTGGCCTTCATCCTCAACGAACACAACGCCGAGCTCAGGAGCCAGGGCGTGCTGTTCTCCATCCACGACGAAGACGTGCCCGTGTTCCGCCTGCTGCGCATGCGCGCGCGGCGCATGCCGGGCCTGATCGAAAACGCCAAAGATGTGCTGCTGATGCTGTTCGATGCCGACGCCGAGTACTGCGCCGACACGCTGGAGAACATCTACGACGACCTGGAAAAAGTCAGTCGGCAGGTGCTGGCGGGCGCTGTGACGGACGACACCGCCGGGCAGGTGCTCTCGGCCATCGCGCGCCACGAAGACATGTCGGGTCGCATCCGTCGCAACGTGATGGACACGCGCCGCGCCGTCAGTTTCATGATGCGCACGCGCATGTTGAGCGCCGAGCAGTTCGAAGACGCGCGGCAGATCCTGCGCGACCTCGATTCGCTCGACAGCCACACCGCCTTCCTGTTCGACAAGATCAACTTCCTGATGGACGCCACCGTCGGTTTCATCAACATCAACCAGAACAAGATCATCAAGCTCTTCTCGGTGGCCAGCGTCGCGCTGCTGCCCCCGACCATGATCGCCAGCCTCTACGGCATGAACTTCGAGTACATGCCAGAACTGAGCCAGCGGTGGGGCTACCCGTTTGCGCTCGGGCTGATGGTGCTCTCGGCCGTGGGACCCATGCTCTATTTCCGCAAACGCGGCTGGTTGAAATAGAAACACCCCCATCGCCCGCTCACTGCGTGTAGCGGGCTCCGCCCCTCAAGGGGCAACGCGAGCGGCCTGGCAGAGCCAGATCCACCGCGTTCTTGGCGAAAGCACTTCTCCGGCCAGCCCCCGTCACGCTCCGCACTCCTGCACTTCGCGCCGGATTGTTCAGTGGTTGAACAAGGCCTCGATCACGGCGCCGCTGTAACGGCTGGCCACTTCGCGCAAAAACTTCGGGAAGTCCACGTGCGCCGCGTCGTCGGCGCGGTCGGAGATGGTGCGCACCACGGCCAGGGGGATACCGAAATCGTGGCAGACCTGCGCGAAGGCTGCGCCTTCCATTTCCACCGCCAGCGCATCGGGCAGTTCGCGTTGCAGCGTCTGGCTCTCCAGCGTGGTGGCGACGAAACGGTCGCCGCTGATCAGCAGGCCCTGGTGCAGGCGTGGCGCCTGCAGGTCGAAGGTGGCAACGGTCTCGGCACCCAGTTGCTGCGGCAGTTGGTGCAGCATGCGCTCACAGGCCAGCTCCAACGCATCAGTCAGCGCCGCATCGGCTTCAAAGCGGTCACGGCCGTAGCCCGGCACCTCGTGGCGTGGAAACAGGGGCGATGCGTCCATGTCGTGCTGCAGGAAGCTGCGCGCCAGCACCACGTCGCCCACCTTCACGCCCGGTCCCAGTCCGCCGGCCACACCCGTGAACACAATGCGGGTCACCCCAAAGCGTTCGATGAGCAGCGTGGCGGTCGTGGCCGCCGCCACCTTGCCGATGCCGCTGAGCACGGCCACCACGTCCTGCCCGTGCAGGTGACCCACCCAGCACTCGCGCCCACCAATCACTTGTTTGTGTTCGTCGGGCATCAGCTCCAGCACACTGGAAAGTTCGTCGTGCAAGGCTGCAACGATGGCGGTGCGGGTCATGCAAGGGCTCCGGAAATGACAAAGGCGGCCGAAGCCGCCCGTCATTGTGTCGCAGTCAACGCTTCACTTCTTGTCTCTGAGTTCGCGGCGCAGGATTTTGCCCACCGGCGTCTTGGGCAGCTCGGTGCGGAACTCCACCACCTTGGGCTGCTTGTAGCCGGTGAGGTTGCTCTTGCAGAAGTCGCGCACCTGGGCTTCGGTGAGCGCGGCATCCTTCTTCACGATCACCAGCTTGACCGCCTCGCCCGACTTGTCATCGGGCACGCCGACCACGGCGCACTCCATCACGCCGGGCAGCTGCGCCACCACGTCTTCCACTTCGTTCGGGTAAACGTTGAAGCCGCTGACCAGCACCATGTCTTTCTTGCGATCGACGATCTTGAAATAGCCGCGCTCGTCCATCACACCCACGTCGCCGCTCTTGAAGTAACCGTCGGGCGTCATGACCTTGGCGGTTTCATCCGGCCGCTGCCAGTAACCGGCCATCACCTGCGGGCCTTTGATGGCGATCTCGCCGGCCTGGCCCTGCGGCACTTCGTTGCCCTCATCGTCCAGGCATTTCATGAAGGTGTTGGGCAGGGGCACGCCGATGGTCGCGGTGAACTCGGTGTTGGTCACCGGGTTGCAGCTCGCCGAGGGGCTGGTTTCGGACAAGCCATAACCTTCGCAGATCGGGCAGCCTGTTTTCTCCAGCCAGAGCTTGGCCACCGCGCCCTGCACCGCCATGCCACCACCCACCGCCACCTTGAGGTTCTTCCAGTTGACGGTGTTGAAGTCCGGGTGGTTGGCCAGGCCGTTGAACAGCGTGTTCACCGCCGGGAAGTTGTGGAAGGTGTGCTTGGAGAGCTCCTTGAGCACCGCGGGCAGGTCGCGCGGATTGGGGATGAGGATCACTTTGCCGCCGGTGCGCATGCCCAGCATCATGTTCACCGTGAAGGCGAAGATGTGGTACAGCGGCAGGGCGCACACGCTGGTGGGCTGCTCGCCCGCCGGCACCTGCTTCATCACGGGGTCGTTCCAGGCCTCGGACTGCAGCACATTGGCGATCACGTTGCGGTGCAGCAGCACAGCGCCCTTGCTCACGCCGGTGGTGCCGCCGGTGTACTGCAGCACGGCCACGTCTTCCGGCCCGATCTCGGGGCGCTTGAGCGTGCCGCGCGTGCCCTTGGCAATGGCGTCGTTGAAACGCACCGCCTGCGGCAGGCTGAAGGTGGGCACCATCTTCTTCACGTTGCGCACCACGTAGTTGACGATGGCGCCCTTGAGCAGGCCCAGCAGGTCGCCCATCGCGGCCAGCACCACGTGCTTGACCGGCGTGTTCGCGATGCATTGCTCCAGCGTGCTGGCGAAGTTCTCGATGATGACGATCACCTTGGCGCCCGAATCCTTGAGCTGGTGCTCCAGCTCGCGCGGCGTGTACAGCGGGTTCACGTTGACCACCACGAAGCCGGCACGCAGGATGCCGGCCACCGCCACCGGGTACTGCGGCACGTTGGGCATCATGATGGCCACACGGTCACCCTTGACCAGGCCCAGGCCCTGCAGGTAGGCCGCAAAGGCCTGTGAGAGGCTGTCGGTCTGGGCAAAGCTGACGTCTTTGCCCATGAAGCTGTAGGCCGGACGGGCGGCGTTCTTCTGGAAGCTTTCCTCCAGCAGGTGCACCAGCGACGGGTACTGCGCCACATTGATGTCGGCGGGCACACCCGCGGGGTAGGCGCCCAGCCAGGGACGGTTGGCCGTCGGTTCGGTCATGCGGTATCTCCAGGTTCTTGTGAGTGATCGGCAACAGCAGATTGTCGTGGTGCCCGAGGCCTTTCGACCTCGTGTTTTTCCCTTACGAACGACTGACAGCCTACTCTAAAACCTGTGGTGCCCGAACCTCAGTGCTACAAAAACAAAGAGCCGGTGGGGACACCGGCTCTGGCTTCGGAGACAGTTGTTCAACCTTTGAGCGCTTTGTCGATCTGCTGTGTCAAGCCCATCCCTCGCTCCTGCTTGAAAAGCATGGCAAACACCGCCTGTCCACCACTGTTCGCCGCCCAGACTTGCCCCACCTGCCCCTTCTCGATTTCGGTCGACATGGTGCGAAGGTGTTCACCCTTGTATTCAATGACCAACAGCCGACCATCGATCAGCTCGCACACGAAATCTGGGTAGAACCGACCTCGGGATGTGGGCAGCCAGAACCCTGCAACCGGGTCCGAATCAAGGTTGCGCACCCAGCGTTTGATCAACGGATATCCGTCGATGGCCATAGCGCACTGCCATTCTTCGCTGCCATCCTCCAGGTCCGACAGCACCGGATAGAAATGCTTGGTGAACCGAAACTTGCCTCGGTAGCGCTTGTTGGCCGACACGGGGTAACAAGCCGGATCGAAATGGAAGGCATGAGCAGGGCTCGCTTCCAGAGCCCAACCGCCATCAAGTACCAACTGGGAAAAGGCTGAACGCGAGGCCTTGTCGCGCAGCTCGGCAATACGCAGCGCCAGACGCTGCACCAACGGATACTGGTGCCGCGCCAGCTGTCCCAGAGGTACACGCTGGTCATTGATCAGGTGCAGCACCGTCGCCAGCACAAAGGCTCGCAAGTGCGCAGGTGTCACGTCACGCGCCAAGTTGCGAGACGGATGTTGCAACTCTTCACTCAGCCAACGCGCGAGGTCTTCGGCATTGATCGTTGGCTCGACATCGTCCAGCCGCAGTTGTGCGGCATCGCCCCGTCCCACCCGCAAGCGTTCGCCGTCAAGATACACCTCCCAAAGG
The DNA here is from genome assembly GCA_001770705.1 of Burkholderiales bacterium GWF1_66_17. Taxonomy (GTDB): domain Bacteria; phylum Pseudomonadota; class Gammaproteobacteria; order Burkholderiales; family Burkholderiaceae_C; genus Hydrogenophaga. Next base: position 102,847 of record MERT01000026.1, read on the forward strand.
CTGCCCTGTTCCACCATCGCAAAGCCCTGCAAGCTCACTGGCTCGGCCAACAGGTTCAGATCCATTTCTTCGGTAACGGCTTCGCGCTCCAGAAGTTGCAGCTCGCCCTGCGCACCCGCTGGCCTATAGCACAGGCGCGGAACCGGCGCAAACCGCTCGCCCCGGTTGCACGGCGCCTGCGCGCCCGCCACCAGCGCGTTGTGCCGCTCAATCTGCTGCGTCACCTGCTCGCGCTGTTTGCCGCGCTGCGCCGCCACCAGCTCGGCCGCCACCGCCTCGCCCACCTCGCCGCGCAGCTGCACTTGCTGGCGCTCACCGTCGGTGCTCACGGTGGCCAGCCCCTGGGCCACGGCATCGGCCACCGCCCGCGGCAAATCCTTGCCCGCCGGCAGGTCCACCGACAGCGACGGCAGCACCGGTTCGGCTCGCATCTGTGCAAATAGCGGCCCGGCGTCCATGCCTTCCAGCGGTAACTGCGGCGCGATCATCGACGCCATATCCAGCGGGTCGAAGCCCATGCCGTCGATCAGCCGGTCGGCCAGCGCATTGGCGGCCAGGCCGGTCTGGGCCTCGGTCACGTGCGCGTAAGCCTTGTTCAGTGCGGGCCGTGTGCGCCGCGTCGCGTAAGGCATGCGCAGCACCCGGCCCAGCAACTGCTCCACCGCCGTGGCCGACCGGATGCTCTGCACCGAACACAGGATGTAGGCGAACGGGCAGTCCCAACCCTCGCGCAGCGCCTGCACCGTGATGATGTAGCGCACCGGGCAATCACGGGCCGACAGGTCCAAGCCATCCAGCCCGCGTTCAATCCCGGTCGCCACCTTCACCTGATCAGCCGGAATTTCCAGCTCGTCCACCAGGTGCGCACGCAGCACGTCCACGTTCACCGGCTCGGTGCTGTTCTGCGCCTGCAGCAACACGATGGGGCGGATGTAAGCCCCGTTGGCAGCCTCTTCCTGCTGCGCCTCGGCCTCCAGCAAGCGCTGGTTTTGCACCGCGTCAAACACCGCTGCCTGCCAGCCCCGCGTGTGCTCGATCAGCGCGATCGGCATCTTGATCATGTGCTCGGCCTGCAACTGCTGGGCCGACACGTGGAACAGCACATTGGTGCGCTTGGGCACCGGTGTGGCCGTCAGCTCCAGGATCATGGCCGGGTTCAGCCGCTTGAGCGCCTCGAAGCTGCGGTCGGTCTTGGTGTTGTGCGCCTCGTCCACGATCACATACGGCCGCCGCAGCGCCAGCCAGTTGGCCAGGCTCCAGCGCGGCTGGCCCACAAAACGCGCCAGCATCTCGCGCCCCGCCTTGGCCGAGGCGGCCTCCTCCACCGTCACCAACGCATTGGGCAGTTCGTGCAAACCGCGCAGCGCGTGCGCGGGCAAGCCGCGAAAGTGCGGCTCGAAGGCCTCGCTGAACGCGTACACGTTGCGCTGTTCGGTGTCTTCGATGCGAAAGCTCTGGATGGTGGCCACCACCACCACGGCGCGGGTGTCAAAGTCCTGCGGCGAGAGCGTGGCCAGTTCGTCCAGGTCGCACACGCGCACGCTGTCACCGCAGCCTTGCGCCAGTGCTTCGCGGAACGGGTGGCCCGGCGTGGCCAGCGCCGCCAGCGTCTGGCTGCGGATGGTGTCGCTGGGCACCAGCCACAGCGCCAGCGGGTGCGCGTTGTCACCCGGCCATTCGCGCGCCATGCGGCCCACGGCGTGCGCGGCCATCAGCGTCTTGCCGCCGCCGGTGGGAATGCGCAGGCACACACACGGCGTTTCGCCAAACGGTTCCGGGTTGTAGCCGTAGCCGGTCTGTGCCTCAAACGCGCTGCGCGGGCCGCTCAGGCGCGCCGCACGCAGGTACTTGTCCAGATCATCCAGCGCCGTTTCCTGGTAGCGCTTGAGCTTCAACGTGGCCATGATTCGATCCCTGAATCTGTTTGTGTGGGGTGGCTCACTGCGGCACCGAATTCGGATGGCGGCGCCGCGTCAACGCGGCACCGCGTGCGGCAGTTGCTTGAAGGTGATTCCCTCGGCCGCCAGCCGCGCGTCGCCCAGGCGGCAGGCTTCGCCGTAAACCACCTTGGTGCCTTCGTGTCCGCACAGGTCATTGAGCGCCTGCAACACCGCCGTGGTCAGCACGTTGCCGCTGGCCGGGCGTCGGTCGCCCAGGATGCCGTTGAACAGCAGGTAGTAGGCGGTGCCTTCGTGCACACCGAGCAAAGGCAACCGTGCAGCGCTCGGCGCCGCGGCGTCCAGCGGCAAGGCCGTGCCGGTTTCGCGCATCCAGATGAAGGCGGCCAGGTCCGCAAAGCGGACCTCGGGGTGGATGTCACCTTGTTCGTCGAACAGCGGCGCGCCCAGTTGCAGCATCTGGAAACCGCCGCCGCCCTGCCATGCCACGGCTTCGCTGATGCCGCCCTGTTCGCCGTCCACCACCTTCTGCAGACGCGGCAGGCAGTGCGTCACCGCGTGTTCGCCCATCTCGATGCCGATCCAGCGCCGGCCCATCTTGTGGGCGACGGCGGCGGTGGTGCCGCTGCCGAGGAAGCTGTCGAGCACAAGGTCGCCAGGGTTGGTCGCGATGTGAACAATCCGTTGCAAAAGCGCCTCGGGCTTTGGCGTCTCAAAAGCTGCCTTCTCGCCGAACAGCAGTTCGATTTCCCTCGCTGCGTGCTGATTCAATCCGACATCGTCCCAAATCGAAGGAGCAGTCATGCCAGGCTTTGCCTCCGACTTGAACAACTTCCGCATAGGAGTGCCAGCCGTTCCGTCCTTGCCCCAAAAGTAGCGTCGGTCAGCAACCATTCGCTCCATCACGTCACGGCTGTACACCCAGCAGCGCCCCTTCCGCGGGTACACCTGCTCGCCGGTGAATGGATTGGTAACGGGATATGTGAGGCTGTCGACATGACGCCCCCCTTTTGCGTTACCGGTGGAATCAACCTTTCTGAATGGTCCGCGCTCATCAAATCCAAAAGGCTCTTCATACAACTGATACTGCCCATCGGCTTTCTCCGTGCGCTGCATCAAGTTGAAAGCTTGTTCCGCTGCAGTCTTGGCACCAATACCGGAAGCCTTGGAGTAAACAAACAAGTGGTCATGAATGGGACCGATCTTCCGATCATTTGGCGCACCGTCTCTGCGTTTCCAAGTGATGTCAGCAATGAAGTTACTCCGTCCGAATGCCTCGTCTGCGAGCACCTTGAGATAGTGGGCTTCTGCATCGTCCAACGTTATCCAAATGCTGCCGTCCTCGCTCAACAGTTCGCGCAGCAACTGCAGGCGCGGCAGCATCATGCTCAGCCACTGACTGTGCTCCAGGTTGTCGTCGTAGTGCTCGAATGCGCTCTTGGTGTTGTACGGCGGGTCGATGAAGATGCACTTCACCCGGCCCCGGTAGAACGGCAGCAAGGCCTTGAGCGCGTCGAGGTTGTCGCCCTGGATCAGCAGGTTGCCGGCGTGGGCCGGGTCGCCAAACACATGGCCAGCGGCATGGGGCCGCAGCACGCGGGTGGGCACCCGGGCAGCGGTCTGGAAGGCGGCTTCGCGGTGAAGCCAGTCGAGGGTAGGCATGGGTGATTACTTGGAAGTCGGAGGAGCGATCTCGTACCGTGCTTTCAAGCGGGTCAGGGGGTGGCTGTAGAGGATTCGCTGGTGGTGCTGCAGTTGCCCAACCACGATGCCAGGGTGCACACCGATGCGTTGGGCCAAGTTCTTCACGGCACTGGCCGTCAACGCCAGGCCCATCAACTCGGCGCGGAACTGCTTGGGCAACAACACTTCAGAGGCAAATCGATTGGCTTCCTGCTCTTCAACGCTGTTCACCGTTTCACCCGAGCTGGCATCGTCAAGGAAAACCGCACGCTGGGGATGTTTGAGCACATGCCCGACTTCGTGAAAGAAGCTGAACCAGAACACATCGTTCCATTTGCCCAGCAAGGACAGCTGTATCAATGGCTTGCCATTGAGCCATCGAGCCACTCCAGACACGTGGGTGCCGGGAAGCGCAGGTACAAAAACCAGTACCACCCCGACACTTGAGCACATCCGAACCAGTTCACGCCCGATGTCAGCCGCCGGTTGCTGGCTGAGCGTCCGCATCTGCGGCAAACATGCCTCCAGCGCAGCTGCGTCATAGTCCGACACGGTACGCTTGGCCGCCTCAATCTCGCCCATCCGCAACCACGCGGTGATGGCCGCCACATCGGTTTGCTTCTCTGGCCGTGCGCGCCTGAATTGAGCCTGCAACGCGCTGTACTGGGCCTGCCAACCGTCGGGCGAGGCCACCCCAAAGAAGCGGAGCAAGGGCTCAACGAATGACTCCTGGACGCTTTCGGTCAAGCGCCCTGCAGGCAGCACACCGCAGGCTTGTAGGGATTTGATGGGGAACTGCTTGAGCCATGGCAACGCAGACCGTCCAGCCTCTGCTGCCCGCTGCCGCGCCAGATACTCCCGATAGCGCGATTCGCGAGCCAACCAGAAGCGCGCAGGCACTTGCAGGACGCGCTCCAACTCCAGCGCGGTATCTTCGGTGATCTCCTTGCGACCACCCACGATTTCGTTGATGGCCTGTGCTGGGCGCCCCAAACGTCGGGCCAGTTCGGCCTGTGAGATTCCCCGCTCGTCCATCATGTCGCGCAGGGTTTCACCCGGAGGAGACACCTCTTCGGGTGTGTAACGGAAAAGAGCTTCAACCATGGTAATCCACCACTTCTGTGACTGTGACCTGATCAATGACAGACCAGTCCAACCCACCATCAGGCTTGGTCGGCGGCGGCTGGCGCTTGGGGCGGAGAATCAATCGGAGACCCTTGTCGAGTCGACATGAAAAATGACCAACGCGATTGCCGGTCAACTCTTCCCAGCGACCTGGGAGGTTTCGCATGTCTTCCATACAAGCCGCAGCATCCAAGTCATCAAGCCTCGTCTTGAGGTTCTTGGCGGCAGGCTCTCCCAAGCGGCGTTTGCGTTCTTTGGCGCTCTCGCACAGGACCTTGAGTTTTTCGTCTGAGAATGTAATTTCCATTCTTTTATTCACCCCTGAGGTGAACGATTCTAAGACATTCTCTAGAAGCGCGCATAAAAAAGGGGCCGAGAGGCCCCTCTAGGGAAAACGAGAGTGTCAACTCTTCAACGCCACCAGCACCTCGTCCAGCATCTTCTTGGCGTCGCCAAACAGCATGCGGTTGTTGTCCTTGTAGAACAGCGGGTTGTCCACGCCAGCGTAACCGCTGGCCATGCTGCGCTTCATCACGATGCTGGTGCGCGCCTTCCAGACTTCGAGCACCGGCATGCCGGCGATCGGGCTGGTCGGGTCGTCCTGCGCCGCCGGGTTCACGATGTCGTTGGCGCCGATGACGATGGCCACGTCGGTCTCGGGGAAGTCGTCGTTGAGTTCGTCCATCTCGAACACGATGTCGTAGGGCACCTTGGCTTCGGCCAGCAGCACGTTCATGTGGCCCGGCATGCGGCCGGCCACCGGGTGGATGCCAAAGCGCACGTTCACGCCCTTCTCGCGCAGGGTGCGGGTGATCTCGAACACGGTGTGCTGCGCCTGCGCCACCGCCATGCCGTAGCCGGGCACGATGATCACGTTCTTGGCTTCGCGCAGCATCTCGGCGGTCTCGCCGGCGAGGATGGGGTTCACCTCGCCCACCGGCTCGGCGGCCGCGCCGCCCGCGGCCTTGGGCGCGGCGGCGGTGGTGCCGAAGCCGCCGGCGATCACGCTGATGAAGCTGCGGTTCATCGCGTTGCACATGATGTAGGACAGGATCGCGCCGCTGGAGCCCACCAGCGCGCCCACCACGATCAGCAGGTCGTTGCTCAACATGAAGCCGGTGGCCGCCGCGGCCCAGCCCGAATAGCTGTTGAGCATGGACACCACCACCGGCATGTCCGCACCGCCGATGGCCATGACCATGTGGATGCCGAACAGCAGCGCGATGGCGCTCATCACGAACAGCGGCATCATGCCGTCCTGCGGCGTCTCGGCCTGCAGGAACAGGCGGCCGAAATAGACCACCGCGATCAGGCCGGCCAGGTTCAGCCAGTGCCGGCCGGGCAGCAGCAGCGGCTTGCCACCGACGCGCCCCGAGAGCTTGCCGAAGGCGACCACCGAGCCCGAGAACGTGACGGCACCGATGAAGATGCCGACGTAGATTTCCACCGCGTGGATGGCGTGGGCCGCGCCGTCGAGGTTCTTGGACGCTTCCGGGTCCACGAAGGTGGCGTAACCCACCAGCACCGCGGCCATGCCGACCATGCTGTGCATCAGCGCCACCAGTTCGGGCATCTGCGTCATCTGCACGGTGCGCGCAGCGTAGAGACCGATGGCCCCGCCGACCACCATGGCGCCGATGATCCAGGGCAGCCCGGCGGCCGTGACCTGCGGGCCGAACACCGTGGCCGCCACGGCCAGCGCCATGCCGACCATGCCGAACAGGTTGCCGCGGCGCGAGGTTTCCTGGTTGGACAGGCCTCCCAGGCTGAGGATGAAGAGAATGGTCGCTCCGATGTAGGAGACCGTGGCCAGACTTGCAGACATTCAGGGTCTCCTTCTTATTTGCGGAACATCGCCAGCATGCGCTGGGTGACGGCAAAGCCGCCGAACATGTTGATGGCGGTCAGCACCAGCGCCAGCGCGGCCAGGGCGACGATCAGGGTGTTGGGCCGCTCGGTCGCGTTGGCCATGGGCGAGATCTGCACCAGCGCGCCGATGGCGATGATGGAGCTGATGGCGTTGGTCACGCTCATCAGCGGCGTGTGCAGCGCGGGCTTGACGTTCCACACCACCATGTAGCCGACGAAGCAGGCCAGCACGAACACCGTGAAGTGCGACAGGAACGCGGCCGGCGCGTAGGCCCCCACCAGCGCGAACAGCACGGCGGTGACGCCGGCGACGATGGCCAGCTTGCCGGCCGGCATCGGCCCCGAGGGCTCGCCATGGCCTTTTTTCGCCACCGGCGCGGCGGCGGGCTTGGGCGCCGGTTTGGGCGCGGCCACCAGGGCGGGCGCGGGCCAGGTGATCTCGCCGTTCTTGATCACCGTCAGGCCGCGGATCGCGTCGTCTTCCATGTTGACGTTGATCACACCGTCCTTGGTCTTGCACAGCTCTTCGCTCAAACGGAACAGGTTGGTCGCGTACAGCGTGGACGACTGCTGGGCCATGCGCGAGGCCAGATCGGTGTAGCCGACGATGGTCACGCCGTGCCGCACCACCGCCTCGCCGGGCACAGTCAGCTCGCAATTGCCGCCCTGCTCGGCCGCCATGTCGACGATCACGCTGCCGGGCTTCATGCTCTTCACCATGTCGGCGGTGATCAGCTTGGGCGCCGGTTTGCCGGGGATCAGCGCGGTGGTGATGATGATGTCCACCTCACGCGCCTGCTTCGCGTACATCTCGCGCTGGGCCTGCTGGAAACCTTCGCTCATCACCTTGGCGTAGCCGCCGCCGCCCGAGCCCTCTTCTTCATAGTCGACCTTGACGAACTCGCCACCCAGCGAGACCACCTGATCGGCCACCTCGGCGCGCGTGTCGTTGGCGCGCACGATGGCGCCCAGGCTGGCGGCAGCGCCGATGGCGGCCAGACCGGCCACGCCCGCGCCGGCGATGAACACCTTGGCCGGGGGCACCTTGCCCGCCGCCGTGATCTGGCCATTGAAGAAGCGGCCGAAGGCGTTGGCCGCCTCGACCACGGCGCGGTAGCCGCTGACACCGGCCATCGAGGTCAGCGCGTCCATCTTCTGCGCCCGGCTGAGCGTGCGCGGCAGCGCATCGATGGACAGCACCGTGACCTTCTGCGCCGCCAGTTGCTGCATCAGCTCCGGGTTCTGGGCCGGCCAGATGAAGCCGATCAGCGTCTGGCCTGTGTGCATCAGCGCCACCTCGTCGGGCGTCGGGGCGCGCACCTTGAAGACGATGTCGCTGCCGTTCCAGAGCTCGGCCGCTGTGGGCGCGATGCTGGCGCCGGCTTCTCGGTAGTGATCGTCGCTGATGTTGGCGAGCGCGCCCGCACCACTTTCCACCACGACATCAAAGCCCAGCTTGATCAGCTTGACCACGGCCTCGGGCACGGTGGCCACCCGTTTCTCGCCAGGGAAGATCTCGCGCGGCACACCAATGCGCTGCGGTGTGGGAGCAGCCGCGCTGGCTGCGGCGGTTTCGGTCGGAGCGCCAGAAGTCATGGGAAAGTCCTCAATGCAGGGAATACAGAATGGAGCAATGGAATCTTCGGCCGTGCGCTGCCTACGCAGCGCTGATGCACGAACGATGGGGTGTATTTCCAAGGCAGCCGACCCCGACAAGCGTTGGCGGGCGGCCACGCCAGCACCGGGCCTGTGTCTTCACGGAGTCGCCTGTCGAGCGGTATTGTCTGCTCGCCAAGGGTGTGACGGCCACACGGGTCTCGCCCACCGTTGATCCGGCAGGTACGCCAATCAGCATGAAAGTCTCCTCACTCGAACGTTTGTTTCCAACGGTGAGGCAGCTTAACCGATCGACCGTGCCCACCCGATAGGCGTAAGCCCTTGTCAGCACTGACCTTTTCCCGAATGATCGGCCAGCCGCCCGGCCGTTCACACCGCTTTTTTCACGATGTGACAAGACCTCCCGTTTCAAGGAACGCCCGACCGGTCGGACGGGATAATGCCGGCATGAACACCCGATGGAAACCCAGCGTCACCGTGGCCGCGATCATCGAGCGCGACGGGCGCTATCTGCTGGTCGAAGAACACACCCCCGAGGGTCTGCGGCTGAACAACCCGGCCGGCCATCTGGACCCGGGCGAAAGCCCGCTGCAGGGGGTTGCACGTGAGGCGCTGGAGGAAACGGCCCACGCTTTCACGCCCACGGCACTGGTCGGCGTGTACCTTTCGCGCTTCCAGCGCCCCGCCACCGGCGAGGACATCACCTACCTGCGTTTCGCCTACTGCGGCGAGCTGGGCGACTTCGATCCGCAACGCGAGCTGGACACCGGCATCGTGCGCACGCTGTGGATGACGCCGGACGAGATCCGCGCCAGCACCGGGCGGCACCGCAGCCCGCTGGTGCAACGCTGCATCGAAGACCACCTGGCCGGGCAACGCTTCCCCCTGGACCTGGTGTTCACCGACCCTTCCGTGATGCACCCACCGGTCTGAGGACCGCGCCACGCTTGGCTGCGCGCGGTGGGCTGGCTATCATGCGGGGCTCCGACATGGAGCCCCACACACCGTGGAAACACCCGCCGCCCCACCGCTGCTGACACCGGACCACCTCGCCATGATGGCGCGCGGGGTATCGGTGATCGTCAGCTCCTGCGGGCACGACCTCACACCCAGCCTGATGCGCGCGGTGGGCAGCCAGATCAGCCCGCAGGGCGACCGCATCACGGTGTTCCTCAACCGCCAGCAGTCCACCCAGCTGCTGCGCGACGTCGCCAGCACTGGGCGCGTCGCCGTGGTGTTCAGCGAACCGCACAGCCATCGCACGGTGCAGCTCAAGTCCCGCGAGGCGCGCCTGCGCGAGGTCACACCGGACGACGTGCCCGCCCTGCAGCGTTACCTGCGGGCGATGCAGGGCGAGCTGGGCCGCATCGGCCTCGCACCCGACTTTGCCGCCGCCATGCTGGCGCACCGCTTCGACGACCTGAGCGCGATCGAGTTCACGCCAGCGCAGGCCTTCGACCAGACGCCCGGCCCGAACGCCGGCCAGCCGCTGCGGGGGAAGCCGTGAGGGCCGCACGGCCGCTCCAGAGGCACTCGGCCCCGCCGTGCGCAGCACGGCGGGTCGTCCCATGAACGCGGTCACGCTGGGCGAGGTGCGCCCCTGCCTGGAAGGCGCCATCCCGGCCATCATGGCCACCTGCGCGGCCGACGGCACGCCCAACGTGGCCTACATCTCGCAGGTGTTCTACGTGGACGAGCGGCACGTGGCGCTGTCGTTCCAGTTCTTCAACAAGACACGCCAGAACATCCTGGCCCACCCGCGCGCCACCGTGCTGCTGCTGCACCCGGTGACGGCGCAGTTCTACCGCCTGCACCTGGGCTACCTGCGCACCGAGAACGGTGGCCCGGTGTTCGAGAGCATGAAGGCCCAGCTCGCTGGCATCGCCTCGCACAGCGGCATGGCCAGCGTGTTCGTGCTGCGCGGCGCCGACGTCTACGAGGTGCTCGGCATTGAGCGCGTGGACGGCCAGCCTTTGCCGGCGGCCGCCCCGCGCTGCAGCCTGCTGGGCGCGCTGCGCCGCGGCAGCACGCGCCTGGCCCAGGCCACCACGTTGGCCACCGCGCTGGAGGCCACGCTGCAGACGCTGGAGCAGGACATGGAGATTCCGCACGCCATGGTGCTGATCCTCGATCCCGCCACGCAGCGGCTCTACACCGTGGCCAGCCGCGGTTACGCCACCTCGGGCGTGGGTTCGGAAATCGCACTGGGCGATGGCGTGATCGGCGTGGCCGCGCGCGAGGGAACGCCGGTGCGCATCATGCACATGACCAGCGCCTACCTCTACAGCCAGGCGGTGCGCAGCGGCCTGGAAGACCGGGGCCTGCTGGACGCGCCCGCCTGCACCGAGATCCCCTACCCCGGTCTGCCCGAGCCGCACAGCCAGCTCGCGGTGCCGCTGCGCTCGGCCGGCCGCGTGCTGGGCGTGCTGTTCGTGGAAAGTCCGCAGGACCTGCGTTTCAGCTTCGAAGACGAAGACCTGCTGGTCACGCTGGGCGGCCAGCTGGCCGCGGCGATCGACCTGATGCAGGAAGAGCCGGAAGCCGCCGCAGCCACCGGGGACGACGAAGCCACGCTCGCCACCCTGCCCCAGGGACCGGCGCTGCAGGTGCGCTATTACCCGGCCAACGGCAGCGTCTTCATCGACAACGCCTACCTCATCAAGGGCGTGGCCGGCGCCATCTTGTGGAAGCTGCTGCAGGACCACCAGCGCAGCGGCCGCAGCGAGTTCTGCAACCGCGAGCTGCGGCTCGACACCTCGCTGGGCCTGCCCGACGTGGCCGATAACCTCGAAGCGCGCCTGCTGCTGCTCTCGCGTCGCCTGCAGGAGCAGTGCCCCAAGCTCTGCATTGAAAAGACCGGCCGCGGGCGCTTCCGCCTGTGTGTGGGCGGTCCGGTCGAACTCCAGGCTGTGGCCTGAAGTCCGACCGCCCGCGCCTTACACCGCCGCCGCCAGCCCCGGCACCGCGGGCAGCCCCAGGCCCTGCGTGAGCTTGGCCCAGTCGCGCGGGCTCAGGTGCGGCTGCACGACATCGAGCACGGCCTGGAACACCGGCGCCGGCGCGCCCTGGCGCATGCCACCGAGCACCTGCAGGCGCTCCAGCGCGTGCATCTGCGGCAGCATCCAGCGCATCACCTGCATCATGTCGGCCGGCTCGATCGTGGCCACCAGTGCGTCGTGGATGGCGTGCAGCTCGGCGTCGGTGTAGGCGCTCCAGAGTGCTGCGTTGTGCCGCGTCTCCTCCACGTGCATGTGCTGCAGGTTGTCGGCGACAAAGAGCGAGAGTTCCAGGTACAGCGCGTGCAGGGCGCCCGCCTGCAACGGGGCGTCAAGCCCCGGCAGTTGCGCCGCCGCCGCCCGCAGTCGCTGAATGTGGTGCAGGTGCTCGACGTGGTCCTGTGCCACCTCGCCGCAAACGCCCGGGGTGCGCGCCTCGATCGCCGGGTGAACGAAGCTGTTTTCGTGCTGCACGTGCGCTTCGCACAGCGACATCAGCCCGATCACGCGCCCGCTGGCGTCGGCCACGTCCTGCGGGTCCGACGGATCGGCGCGACCGACCGCGAGCAGGGTGCCGGTCATCACGGCGCGCAGCGCCTTGTGGATGCCGGCGTAGAGGTTTTCGCGCGAGTTGCTGGTGCTGGCCGCGGCCAGCTGGTTCATTTCCTGTTGGGTGAACTGCATGAAGACTTCCTTGGGCGGAACGGGTCCGCGTTTGCTGCCTGGCGGCGGCGCCCCATGCGTCACCTGCCATGGAAGAAAGTCTAAAAATCCGGTCGCGGGCGCGCTGCTAAATAGCGCTTAAGAACATCCTAAAAAATGCTTAAACGGCGCGCCGGGCGTTCAATCGACGCCGCGCACCCGTCCGCGCTGCTGCTTCACCTGCGAGCGCGTGGCCTTGCCCTCCAGCCGGCGCTGCTTTGAACCGAAAGTGGGCTTGGTGGGCTTGCGCGCCTTGGGCAGCGTGGCCACGCTGTCCACCAGCGCCTGCAGCCGCTCCAGCGCCTCGGCCTTGTTCTGTTCCAGGCTGCGGCTGGTCTGCGCCTTGATCACCACCACGCCCTCGGTGGTGATGCGCTGATCGCTCAGGGCCAGCAGGCGTTCCTTGATGGCTTCGGGCAGGGACGAGGCGTGGATGGCGAAACGCAGGTGCACCGCGTTGGACACCTTGTTGACGTTCTGCCCGCCCGCGCCTTGCGCGCGGATGGCGGTGAAATCCACTTCATTGGGGTCGACGCTGGGCATGTGCGGCAGTGTGCCACGCAGCGGTTGATGATGAGTCGCCCCCAGGCCGCCGCAAGGCGGCTCAGCCCACTCTGGGGCTGATATCTGCGCGGCGGTGGAACTCCGATTCAAACCGATGAAGGCTTGGATCTCAGTACGTTTCTTTGATCCCCGTGACCATGGCTTTGACCAGACGCGTGCGCTCCAGCCGTCCCATCACGATCGCCGCGGCGCCGTGCAGGCCGGCCGACAGCAGCAGCAGATCACCGGCCTGCTCGTGCAGATCCTGCAGCCACTCTTCACCCCAGAAGGCGTCGAGCGACTGCATCCAGCCCGTGACGCCCAGCGTGAGCACCAGTGCCATCAGCACCAGCATCATCACGGCGCCCAGCGGGTTGTGACCCCAGTGCATCTCGGGCTGGCCCGAGAGCATCCCGCGCAGGTGCCGCATCAGTCGGGAAGGCGTGGGAAAGAAGTCGGCAAACCGGGCGTGCTTCGAACCGATGAAGCCCCAGACGATGCGGGTCACGACCAGCGCGCTGGCGAGGTAGCCCAGCCACTGGTGCAGGTTTTCGCCATCGTCCACCACAAAGCTGTTGAGCAGCACACAGGACACCAGCGTCCAGTGGAAGACCCGCACGAAGCGGTCCCACACGGGGCGCGCCGTGGCTGGCGATGCGGAGAGGTTCATCGTTGCGTGCATACGGTCTGCCTCGCAGGCTTATTTGGTTTCCAGAACGGCGGCGGTGACCGGGTCGAAATAGATCTCGACCTTCTTGCCGGTCTTGTCAAAGCCGTAGATCTCGTAGCACTGGCCCTTGCTGACCTTGAAAGTCTTGATCTGGTAGCCCTGGTCTTCCAGGCCCTTTTTGAAGCTGGCTTCGGGCATCCATTTTTCCTTGGGGGCATTGCACGCAGGACCTGCCAACGCCACACCAGAAACAGCCAACAGAACAGCAGAGAGAACAACCGATTTCATGAAAGTGATCCTTTTTCAATAGCAACCCAGCAAGTGCTGGTGTGTGTATTGAAAGGGCTCAACATGAAGTGGAGCTTAAGTGGTCCGGTAACAAACGTGAGCTTGCGTGGTTCACCGTAACCGGTTGTGCTCCACCCGTCCCGCAGGCTGACGCGCGTGCGGTTCAAGCCAGGGACCGGCGCTGCGGGTGCACGACTGCACGACTGCACGACGCTATTTCGAACTGAAGGTCGGCTTGGTGGGCTTGCCCTTCTTGGGCAGTGTTGGCCACGCGGGCCGGCGATGGGAAAAAACCACGGCTACCGCACAGACGGCGACTCCCGGAGAGGTTCTGATCTTGGAAATTCAGGATGTTCGTCAACCGGAGCCACCATGAAAACAAGCAACTCACCCGGCGGCCTGCTGGCCGTTGTGGCCCTGTTCGGGGGCGCTTTGCTGCTCTCCTGGATCACACACGGCACCGGCGTCGTCCGCGACGACCCCAAACGCAACATCAGCATCCCCAAGCAGTTGACCGTGCCCCTGCAGGTGCAGGCCGCCTACAACGGCAGCGACATGTTCTTCCGCTACCGCTGGCCCGCCGAGAAGCCGGGCATCTTTCACGACGTCGTCATGTTCGAGGACGGCAAGTGGGTCACCAAAGGCAAGGCGGTGCCGGGCTCTGAACCCGATGGCCTGCACGAGGACCGGGTGGCCATGATGCTCGACGACGGCAGCGTGCCCGAGTTCGCGCGCTACGGTGGCTACCTGGTCATCGGCCCGGGCATCGCCACCTTCACAGAACATGCCGCAGGCGACGAGGTCAAGGCACACCCCTACCTGGGCAAGAAGCTCAAACAGGAAGAGATCAGCAAGCACCTGCCGCAGACGCGCACCGACATCACGGACTGGGCCAGCGTGCAGCCCGAAGACACCTTGAAGGCGCAGCGGGCCGCAGGCTATTTTCTGGACCTGTGGCACTGGCGCGGTCACCGATCCAACCCGATCAACATGTCCGACGACCAGGTGGTCGCCGAAGCGCGGCTGGGCGATGCCGGCAAGAGCAGCGCGGCGTCCAACTGGGACGGTGAACTCAAACAACCCAAGCTGATGTTCAACAGCGCGACCACCGGCTACAAGGCGCTGAAGTGGGACGACGTGGTGGGTGGCAAGCTGTCGCAGGACAGCACCTACTTCCTGCGGGACGGCGAGGCGGTGCCTTTTGATCCCGCCGCCGGGTGGCAGAACGGCGACACCCTGCCGCGGCGCATCCTGCGCACGCCCGAAGAATCGATGGCCGACATCGCCGTGCAAGGCAAGGGGCGCTGGGCCGATGGTTTCTGGGACGTGACGCTCACGCGCAAGCTCGACACCGGTCACCCGCTGGACGACAAGATCCTGAAAGACCAGGGCGCCTACGCGGTGGCGTTTGCCATCCACCGCAACGCCACCGGTGGACGCTGGCACTACGTGTCACTGCCCGCCACGCTGGGCCTGGGTCGCGACGCCCACATCGTGGCGCAGAAGTTCGACGGGGCCGCGCCGGTCTGGAAAGACCAGTGGACCACGGTGGAGCTCTTCTACCCCGGCCAGGTGAGCTGGCCGCACCTCAACAGCACCCGGCACGCTGGCGCGAAGTTCATCAAACAGGGTCAGCCCGTGACCACACACCACAGCGTGAGCCAGCTCAAACACTACGGCATCGAAGCCGAGTTTGCGAGCGATATCTACAGCCAGTGGCGCTGGACGCTGCTCGCCGGTCTGGCGCTGATCGTGGCGTTCGGCTTTGCCCTCAACCAGTTGCTCAAGCGCAATGCGGGAGTTTGATCATGGATGCCTATCACGTCTTGATGGTTCACTTTCCCATCGCGCTGTGGATGACCGCCACGCTGGCGATCTTCCTGCGCGTGTTTTCCGACGGCCCGCTGGCGAAATCCGTGGACCACGCGCTGGTGCCGCTGCTCAGCGCCAGCCTGGTGTTCGGCATCATCGCGTTTGCCATCGGCCTGATGGTGTGGCCCTGGGAAACGATCTCCGCATCGGCCCTGGGCCGCAACCACGTGCTGCTCGCCAGCTGGACCGTGGCCTTCTGGGCCGTGATCCTGTTCGTGCGCTGGCGCCGTGACGAGAGCGTGTGGCAGGGCACATCGCGCTGGGTCATGGCTGGTCTGGCCTTCCTGGGCAGCGCGCTGCTGGGCATCACCGGCACGCTGGGCGGCCACCTCGTGGGCATCTACACCGAGGTGTCTGACCTGCTGCGCCTGCTGGGCTGGGAGGTGTACACCACCTACTACGTGCCCAACACCACACTGATCGCCTTGGGTGTGATTTCGCTGTTGCTGCTGGTCATGGCATTCTGGGGTCGCAAAACGGCCTGATCCCGGCCCGCGCGCACAGCAACCGTCTGGCGCAGTTCACTGCGCCTGCGGCTTGCGCCACAGCAGCATCAGCGCCAGCAAGGCCGAGGCCACCATGAGGAAGAGGCTGATCGCGTTGAGCACCGGCGTGGCGCCCTCGCGCATGCGGCTGTACATCAGCACGGTGAGCGGGGAATCCGAACCCACCAGCATCAGCGTGGTGTTGAAGTTCTCGAACGACATCAGGAAGGCCATGGCCGCGGCGCCGATCATGCTGGGGCGCAGGTAGGGCAAGGTGATGGTCCAGAGCACCGCGAGGCGGCTCGCGCCGAGGTTGTAGGCGGCTTCTTCGAGCGTGCGGTCGAAGCGGCGCAGGCTGGCCGAGATGGTGAGCGTGGCGATGGTCACGATGTAGCAGAACTGGCCCAATATCACCAGCGGCAGGCCGGGTCGCAAAAAGTCCAGCTCCAGACCCCAGGTCTCGTCGGCGAAGTTGGCGATGCGGCTGGCGAAGGCGAGGATGGAGATGCCCAGGATCACGCCCGGTATCACCAGCGGCAACATGGCCAGCAGCGCGATCGCGCTCTTGCCCGGGAACTCGAAGCGCTCCAGCAGGAACGCGTTGCAGGTGCCCACACCCACCGACAGCAGCGTGACCCACAGCGCCACCCAGGCGCTCACGCCCATGCTCTGCAGCAGCTCGCCGTCGGCCAGCAGCCCCGTGCGCGCATCGCTGTTCGCGGTGAACCAGTCGAGCGTGAAACCCATCCAGGGCGGCGTGGGGTAGTCGGCGTTGTTGAACGCGAACACCGCCACCACCAGCAGCGGCACGAACAGGAAGACGAAGAAGCCGGTGACGAAGGCGCCGAGGCCGAAGCGCTGCAAGGCGGGGCGGGGCAGGCTGGGGATCATGTCAGCTCGCTTTCATCACCGCGCCAAAGCGCTGGCCGGTGAGACGAAGCCCGGCCCACACCAGCAGGCTGGACAGGAACAGCAGCAGGAAGCCGAAGGCCGCGCCCTGGTTCCAGTTGAAGCGGGTGATGAACTGGGTGTAGATCTGCTCGGTGAACCAGAGCGAGTTCTTGCCGCCCAGCAGTGTCGGTGTGAGGTAGTTGCCCAGGCAGAGCATGAAGACGACGATGCTGCCGGCGGCGATGCCGGGCGCGGCGTGCGGGATCACGATGCGGCGCACGATGTTGGCCGTCGAGCCGCCGAGGTCGTAGGCGGCTTCGATCAGGCTGTCGTCGAGACTCTCCAGGCTGTTGACCAGCGGGATCACCATGAACAGCAGCGAGGCATAAACCAGGCCCACCAGGATGGTGGCGTCGTGGTACAGCAGCTCCACCGGCTGGCTGGCCAGGCCCAAGGCCTGCAGCAGGCGGGAAACCACGCCGGTTTCACGCAGCAGGATCAGCCAGCCCAGGGTGCGCACCATTTCGCTGACCCAGAACGGCAACAGGCACAGCACCAGCAGCACCATCTTGAGACGCCCGCGCGCCACCTTGGCGATGTACCACGCGGCGGGAAAAGCCAGCAACAGCGTGAGCCCGGTGGCCAGCACCGAGATGACCGCCGTGCGCACAAAGGTGTTCCAGTACAGCGGTTCGTCGACGAAGGTGCGGTACTGGTCGAGGCTGGCGGCGTACTCCCCCGGCCCCACGCGCGCCTGCAACGACAGCAGCAACAGCTCCACGTGCGGCAGGATCACCAGCCCCACCAGCCACAGCAGCGCCGGGGCCAGCAGCAAGCCCAGCATCCAGCGGCGGTGGGTGGCGACGTCGCTCATGGCCTCAAGCCGAGAAACACCAGGCCTGGGAAGGCTGGTAGCCGAAGTGCACGGTCTCGCCGGTTTGCAAGTCAGCGAGGCGCCCGGTGAGCGGCAGTGCGATGTGCAACGGCGTCTGGCTCTTGTCTTCCAGCACCAGCACGGTGGAGTTGCCGCCATCGAACAGCACGCTCTGCACGCTCGCGCTCCAGGCCGGCTCGCCCGCGGGCAGCTCGCGCGGGCTGCGCCCGATCTCGATGGCTTCGGGCCGGATGAACAAGGTGGCCGTCTGGCCAACGTCCACCGCACCCACACGCTGCGACCACAGCCCCAGGCCGCTGGCCGTGCGCAGCAGCACCTGCTCGCCGTTGCGCGATTCGATCGTGCCTTCGAAGCGGTTGTTGTTGCCCACGAAACCCGCCACGAACGCGGTCTGCGGCTGGTAATACAGCTGCTGCGGCGTGCCCAGCTGTTCGAAGCGGCCGTGGTTCATCACCGCGACCTGGTCTGACATGACCAGCGCTTCCGACTGGTCGTGCGTGATGTAGACGAAGGTGGTGCCGACCTCGGCCTGGAGTTGTTTCAACTCCACCTTCATGTGCTCACGCAGTTTCAGATCCAGCGCGCCCAAAGGTTCGTCGAGCAGCAGCAACGCGGGCTCCAGCACCAGCGAGCGCGCGATCGCCACGCGCTGCTTCTGCCCACCCGAGAGCTGATCGATGCGCTTGCCCTCACTGCCTGGGAGTCCGACGCGTTGGAGCATGTCGGTGACCTTGGCCTTGGCGCTGGCGCCCTTCACGCCGCGGCGCTCCAGGCCGTAGGCGATGTTCTCGCCCACGCTCATCATGGGAAACAGCGCCAGGTGCTGGAACACCATGTTCACCGGACGCCGGTTGGGCGCGACACCCCGCATGGACGCGCCCTTGATCACGATGTCGCCATCGTCGGGCGCGATGAAACCCGCGACCATGCGCAGCAGCGTGGTCTTGCCGCAGCCCGAGGGCCCGAGGATGGAAAAGAACGAGCCCCGGCGCACCTGGAAACTCAGGTCATCCACCGCGGCAAACGCACCATAGCGTTTGCGCACGGACCGGATGTCGAGATCGGGGGCGGTGGCGGGGCTGCCCGCGGCCGGCGTCGGCACCGCCACGGCTTACTGGGCGGCCTTGACGCGGTCGAGCACGCGACCTTCGATGTCTTCGATGCCGGCCGGCACGGCGGGGTACCACTTGATGTTCTTCAGCGCGGCTTCGGGGAAGCTGTCGGCGAACTGCTTCTTGAGCACCGGGTCCATCATCTGGTCGGCGCCCTTGCTGGCGGTGAAGTTGCCGGCCGAGGAAGCCACCTTGGCGGCGATCTCGGGGCGCATGTTGAAGTTGATCCAGGCGTAGGCGGCGGCGTCGTTCTTGCCCTTGGCAGGGATGGCGAAGGTGTCCACCCAGCCCAGCGCGCCCGATTTCGGTGCCACGAACTTCACGTCGGGGTTGGCCTTGTTGAGCTCCCAGCCGCCGGTGTCCCACATCATGGCTGTCGTCAGTTCACCCGAGCGGATGCCAGCGAGCAGCTGGTCCTTGCCGTCCCAGTAGAACTTCACGTTCTTCTTGCACTCGGTGAGCTTCTTGCCCATGTCGTCCATCAGCGCGCTGTAGGCCTTGGCATCGCCGTAGAGGGCGAACGGGTCCTTGCCGGAGGCGAAGGCCATGGCGATCAGCGTGGGGCGCTTCAGGCGCATGCTGACCTTGCCGGCGTTTTCAGCGGCGCACAGGTCGGCGTAGTCGGTGGCCTTGGAGGTCTTGGTGTTGACCACCAGGCCGTCGGTGCCCCAGATGTGCGGCAGGCCGTAGACCTTGCCGCCGACCGTGGTGTTTTTCTTGGTCGCGTCGAGCATGGACGGTATGAACAGGTCGGCCTTGACCTTCGAAAGATCCAGCGGCTTGTAGATCTTGAACTCGGTCTGCGGGCCGGCGATGCGGTCCTGGCTGGGCTGGGCGAGGTCAAAGCCGGCACCGGCGGTGGCGCGCAGCTTGGAGATCATCTCTTCGTTGTTGGAGGTGGTCACCTCGACCTTGAAACCGGTCTCCTTGGTGAACTGCTCGATCACGTCCTTGGGCGCATAACCGCCCCAGGTCAGCAGGCGCAGGGTCTTGTCTTGCGCCTGCGCGGCGCCAGCGGCCAGCAACAGCGTGGCCAGAACGATACGGGACAACTTGTTCTTCATGGAGGAACTCGCTTTCAGAGTGGGTGTGACAGATCGGGGCGCCCGCTGGCCATCCCTCGGGTTTGACTGGATTCGAACCATCGCAGAATCCGGCAAAGGCCACAATAAGTCAAGACTGTGAAAGACACGTGACACAGCGCCCCGCGGCGGCCCTGCTCAAGCCGCCAGGTGCACCGCGTCGAAGCCCAGGTGGTGCAGGCACTCGCGAAGGATCAGCACCAGCGCATCACCAGCGGCGTGCTCAAAACCACTGCCCCGCGCCGACGGTACGCCCATGGCCCGCGCGGCCAGTTGCTGGTATTCGTGTTCGATGACCGCCAGGCCAATGGCTCCGTTCACCAGGCCGCGAATGGCCCCAGCGTGTTGCAGCGGCGCCAAGGTCTGCGCGTCCACCACCAGGCGCGAACCCGCGGGCACGTGGCGGTGCAGGCCTTCGATCTGGTCTTCCACGGTCTGGATCGCGTTCTCCAGCGCCAGCGGCGAAGGCCCGCTGTGACCGGGCGCGGGCCAGAGCGTTTCGCATCCGATCGGCAGCACGAAGCGCTGGCCCTCGCCCCCTGGCACCCGCAGCTCGGCCACAGTTTCCCGGGCAGCGATGTGCAGGTGCAGCGTGGCCGGCGCGGTGTTCGCTGGCATGGTGTCAAGCCTCCAGGTCCGGATCGAGGGCCGCGCTCAGCAGCGTCAACACGCGGCCATCGATGCCATGGCCCAGGCCGGGCAGCAGGTCCACCCGCGCCGTGGCGCCCAGCGCGCGCAGGCGCTCGGCCGCGGCCACGCTGAAGGCCGGCGCGATCACCGGGTCCTGCTCGCCGTGGATGAAATGCAGCGCCGTGCCGTCCGGCGCCAGCCGCGGCGGCTGGGCGAAACGCCCGGCCATGGCGACCACGCGCGCGGCGAGTGGTGGCGCATGCTGCGTAGACTCCAGCGCCATGATGGCGCCCTGCGAAAAACCGGCCAGCGCTGTGGCCGAGGCGTCCAGCCCAGTGCGCGCCTGCCAGTCCTTCACGGTCTGCACGAAATGCGGCATCACCGCCACGACGCGTTCGATGCGGTTGGCCTCGTCAACGCCCCGCACCGAAAACCACTGCCAGCCGCTGCCCATGTCGGACGCGAACGGCGAGCGCACGGCCACCACCCAGCGGTCGGGCCGGGCCAGCGCCTGGCCCAGTGGCAGCAGGCCTTCGGGCGATGCCCCGACGCCGTGGAACAGCAGCACCAGCTGGCGCGCGGGCACGGTGGGCTGGTGAACGATGAGGTCGTCTTGCATGGTGTCTTTCCGGGTGGGTGGCTTCAGGCCGCCAGCGCGTCGGCCGCCGCCGACGCTGGCAGCGACAACGCGCCGAACAGGTACGAATCCATGGCCAGCACGCCGTGCGTGATGCCACCCTCGATGCGCGTGGCCGGCACTTCAGCGCCCGCTGCGCCCGCGGCCACCATCAACGGCCACAGGTGTTCGGGCGTGGGGTGGGCGCGCTGCGCGTGCGGCGCGATGGCCATGGTCTGCTGCAGGCGGGCGTGATCGCGGTTCAACACGGCCTGCGTGATCCAGGCCGAGAACTCGAGCGCGTAGTCCTCGCCCTCGGCGCCGGCCGCGTCGAAACGCACCTCGTAAAGGTTGTGCGTGAGGCTGCCCGAACCGACGATGAGCACGCCCTCTTCGGCCAGCGGCGCCAGCGCCCGGCCGAAGGCGTAGGCGCGCGCGCCGTCGAGCCGCGCAGGCAGTGAGACCTGGAACACCGGCACATCGGCCTGCGGCAGCAGGTGCCGCAGCGGCACCCAGGCACCGTGGTCCAGCCCCCACTGGGGGTCCGCCTCGGCCGCCCAGCCCGCGGAGCGCAACACCTCGATGGCGCGCTGCGCCACCTCGGGCGCACCGGGCGCGGGGTATTGCAACTCGTAGAGCGCAGCCGGGAAACCGCCGAAATCGTGCACGGTCTTCGGCGCGGCGCTGGTGGCCACGCGCGGCTCGCGCGTCATCCAGTGCGGCGACACCACCAGCACGGCCTTCGGGCGCGGCAGCGTCTTGCCGAGCGCGGTCAGCGCCGGGCCGGCGATGCCGGGGTCGATGGCGAAGGTGGGCGCACCGTGGGAAATGAAGAGTGTGGGCAAGCGGGTCATGGCGGGGTTCCAGTGGCGGTGCAGGTCTGTGTGCTGCACACGCCTCCACTGTAGGGAGTCGGGGGGTGCGCACCGTTCAATGGAAATGGTCGCTGCGTTGAAACGGGTTGACCGATGCCCCGGGCATCTACGGGTTTGTCCGCTGTCTCCCCCGCTGCCAGCCTCCTAGCATTAACCATACCCCGTTCAGTATTTGACCTTGGAGATCCTCTATGCCGATGCCATTCACCACCCGTCGCCGCGAAATGCTTCAGGCCACCGCCACCGCCATCGGCGTCGCGGCCCTCGCCACCGGGTGTGCCGCCATCGGCACGGGGGCCAAGCCACGCGTGGTGGTGGTCGGTGGCGGCTGGGGCGGGCTGGGTGCGGTGCGCGGCCTGCTGGCCGGGGGTGGCGCCGACGTGACCCTGGTCGAGCCCAACGAGGGCTTCATGTCGTGCCCGCTGAGCGCGCACTTCATCGCCGGCTTCCAGCCCGCCAGCGATTTTCAGCGCAGCTACGCGCGCATCGACCAGCTGGGCGCGCGCCGCGTGCGCGAACGTGTGACTGCGATCGACCGCGCCAAGCGCGAGGTGGTGACCGCCACGCAGCGCTTGCCCTACGACTTCCTGGTGCTGTCGCCCGGCGTCGAATATATGGAGGACGGCATCCAGGGCTACGCCGAAGCGCGCGCGCAGCTGCCGGTGGGCTTTCGCGCTTTCGAGCAGATCGCTGTGCGCCGGCAGGTGGACGAGTTCCTCGCCAAGGGCGGCAACTTTGTCATCAGCGCGCCCAAGCCGCCGTACCGCTGCCCGCCCGCGCCCTACGAGCGCGCTTTCCTGATCGCCGAGCAGATGAAGCAGCGCGGCACCAAGGGCAAGATCATCCTGATCGACGCCAACCCGAACCCGATGCCGCTGCCGATCGCCAAACCCATCCTGAACGGCATGAAGAGCCTGTACGCCAGCCAGATCGAATACATGCCCGACACCGCCATCACCGCGGTGGACATGGGCAAGCGCCAGCTCGCCACCTCGGCAGGCGACGTGCCGTTCGCGCACGCCAACCTGATCCTGCCGATGCGCGCGCCCGCGATGATCCGCCAGGCCGGCCTGGGCGAACGCTGGGCCAACGTGAAGCTGCCGAGCTTCCAGAGCCAGGCCGACGAACGCATCTACGTGATCGGCGATTCGCAGGGTTCGCCCCTGCCCAAGAGTGGCCATGTGGCTTTTGGCAGCGGCCAGCAGGTGGCCGAGGCGATCACGGACCGCATCGCCGGCAAGACCCCGGCCGCCGCCACGGGCGCGGTCGAGCTGCCGCTGGGCATCTGCTGGGCCAACGTGACGCACAAGGATGCGATCAACATCAACGTGGCGTCGAGCGTCGAACCGGGTCAGCCGCCCAAGCTCAAGTTCACGGTGGACCCCGAGCACAACGCCCGCTCGGGCGCTGCCGCCACCAGCTGGGGCAACGGCATGTGGAAGGCCATGCTCGGCTGAACCCCACGCAACGGCAGGACACGCCGGCGGCGGGATAATCCCGCCATGGCAAAGAAACAGCGTGTGGTGGTGGGTTTGAGTGGCGGCGTGGACTCCGCGGTGAGCGCGCACCTGCTCAAGGAACAGGGCTACGAGGTCATCGGCATCTTCATGAAGAACTGGGAAGACGATGACAACGGCGAGTACTGCTCGTCGAACATCGACTTCGTGGACGCGGCCGCGGTGGCCGACGTGATCGGCATCGAGATCGAACACGTCAATTTCGCCGCCGAGTACAAGGACCGCGTGTTCGCCGAGTTCCTGCGCGAATACCAGGCCGGGCGCACGCCCAACCCCGACATCCTGTGCAACGCCGAGATCAAGTTCAAGGCATTCCTCGACCACGCGATGCGCCTCGGTGCCGAGAAAATCGCGACCGGTCACTACGCGCGCGTGCGCCTGAACGACGCCACCGGAAAACACGAACTGCTCAAAGGCCTGGACCCGCTGAAGGACCAGAGCTACTTTCTGCACCGCCTGAACCAGGCGCAGCTCTCCAAGACGCTGTTCCCGGTGGGCGAGCTGCCCAAGACCGAGGTGCGCCGCATCGCCGCCGAAATCGGCCTGCCCAACGCGAAGAAGAAAGACAGCACCGGCATCTGCTTCATCGGCGAGCGCCCGTTCCGCGATTTCCTCAACCGCTACATCGCCAAGGAGCCGGGACCAATCAAGGACCCGAACGGCCGCACCATCGGCCAACACGTGGGCCTCTCGTTCTACACGCTGGGCCAGCGCCAGGGGCTGGGCATCGGCGGCATCCGTGAAAAGTGCGCACAGAAGGGCGGCAACGAGCACGAGCCCTGGTTCGTCGCGCGCAAGGACATGGACAAGAACACCCTCTGGGTGGTGCAGGGCCACGACCACCCCTGGTTGCTCTCGCCCAGCCTGCGCGCCGAAGACCTGAGCTGGGTCGCTGGTGAGGCACCGCAGCTCACCGACATCGCTGCGAAGACGCGCTACCGCCAGGCCGACGCGCCCTGCACCCTGCAGACCGACGCCACCGGCATCACGCTGCGTTTTGCCGAGCCCCAATGGGCTGTGACGCCGGGGCAGAGCGCGGTGCTCTATGACGGCGAGGTCTGCCTGGGCGGTGGTGTGATCCACACCGAGGCGGTCAACCACCCCTGATACGGCTCGGCCGGTCTCATTCGGCCGTGATCTTGCGCTCCTTGACGATGGCCGCCCACTGGGTGGATTCCTTCTTCATGAACGCCGCAAATTCGGCGCGCGTGGTGGGCTGTGGCGTCAGCCCGTGGTGCTTCAACGCGTCCTTCACGCCCGCGTCGTTCAGCGCCTTCACGATCTCCTGGTTCCAGCGATCGAGCAGCGGCACAGGGGTCTTGCTCGGCGCCACGAAGGCGTACCAGTTCAGCGCCTCAAAGCCGGGGTAGCCGGCCTCGGCCACGGTGGGGATGTTGGGCAGGTAGGCCGGGCGCGTGAGGCCGGTGGTGGCCAGCGGAATGAGTTTGCCGCTCTCGATGTGTGGCATCGCCGTGGGCGGGGCCGAGAAGTAGGCGGCGATGCGCTCACCCAGCAGGTCCTGCAGCGCGGGTGCGCCACCCTTGTAGGGCACATGGACCATGTCGATGCCGGCGCGCTGGTTGAACAGCTCGCCCGCCAGGTGCGAGGCCGAGCCCGCGCCGGTGGAGGCGAAGTCCACGCTGCCAGGCTTTTTCCTCTCCAGCTGCACGAACTCGGCCAGCGTCTTCACGCCCACTCCCTTGTGCACCACGAGCACGTTGGGAAAGTACACGCCGCCGGAGATGGGGGTGAGGTCCACAAAGGGGTCGTAGGGCAGCTTCATCAGGTGGGGCGCGATGGTGAGCGGGCCCACGGACCCGAACAGCAGCACCGAGCCGTCGGGCGCCGCTTTGGCGACGAACTGGTGCGCGATGTTGCCGCCAGCGCCGCCCTTGTTCTCGACGATCACGGTCTGGCCGATGTTCTCGCCCAGCTTCTTGGCGATCAGGCGCGCGGCCGAGTCGGCCGCGCCGCCGGCGGCGAAGCCGACCACCAGGGTGACGGGCTTTTTGGGCGGGAAGTCCTGGGCCTGGGCTTGGGCGTGTATCAGGCCGCCCAGCACGAGAGTGGAAAGGGCGAGCGTGGTGGCGCGCAGGACGTGTCGTTTGTGCATGGTGAGGTCTCCTCGGTGAGGTTCGTGGGGTGGAAATCGTGGGAAGAAAACGGTCGAACAGCGTGGGTTCAATCGGCGCCCAGCCCGACGGGGTTGGGCAGGCGCTTCTCCACCGCGTGGCGCAGCAGCGCGGCGGTGCGGAAGATGCCGTGGCCGAACTTGCCGTAGGGCATGGTGGCGAAAAGCGCCATCACCGCGCCCAGGTGCAGGCACAGGATCAGCGACAGGGCCGGTGTGCCGCGCGCCGCCCACAGGGCCAGGCCGCTGGTGGCGGTGAGGAACAGCAGCGCGATGAAGCCGCGGTCCATGGGCTTTTGCGCCGCGTCGCCGTGCAGCGGGTGGCGTTTCAGGTTCAGCCGCCACAGGCCCGCCGTGCCCAGCGCCAGGCTCACGCCGCCCACCGCGCCCAGCAGCTTGGGCAGGCTGGGCAGGTCGTAGGGCGCGGGCTGGCCCAGCAGGTAGTGGTAGAGCGTGGCCACGCTGGTGGCGGCGAAACACAGCAGGAAGCCGTAGAAGGTAAGGTGGTGGAAGCGCCGGCGCGAGAGCGTGTACGCGTCGTCTTCGTTGTGGCAGCCCTCGCCGTGGCCGCCGTCCAGGTACTTCAGGCGCAGCACGGCATCGGCCGCCTCGGCCGTGGCGGGTGCCGACAGCGGAGCGCCGCTGGTGGCGGGTGTGAGGTCGCGCCAGAAGCGGCGCACACCCAGGGACAGCGCCAGCGTGGCGAACAGGAACACCGGCGCGAACAGGCCGACGAGCAGGTTGTGCGGGAAGATGCCGTAGAAGTCGCTGCCCGGCGCGCTCCACAGCGCGCCCAGACCCTGCCCTTGCAGCACCACGGCCAGCACCAGGAACAGCGCGAGGCCGGCGGCCAGCGCCAGCGACAGCGTGAGTCCCTGGCGCTGGTAGAGGCCGCCCAGCGCCGGCGGCCAGGCGTAGTCCACATAGGTCTGGCCGCGCACCTGGGCCATGGCCTGCGGCACGTTGACCGCAAATTCGTGCGGCGGCGCGTACTGGCAGGCGTGCAGGCAGGCGCCGCAGTTGTGGCACAGGTTGGCCAGGAAGTGGATGTCGGCCTTGCCAAATTCGAGCCGGCGCGTCATGGCCGGGAACACGGCGCAGAAACCTTCGCAGTAGCGGCAGGCGTTGCAGATCTGCATCTGGCGCGCCACCTCGGTCTCGGGGGCGGACAGCACGGTCTCGCCGTTGGCCAGGGCGCTGGCGTCGCGCGCGAGGGCTTCAAGCGAGTGCATGGCGGGCTCCGGTTGGGGTGGCGCGGGCGGCCCGGGCAGCGTTCGATCCGGCGATGCGGCCGAACGCGGTGCCGATGCTCATGCCCACGCCTGCCGTGTAGCCCTGGCCCAGCACGTTGCCGGCCATCATTTCTCCGGCCACGAAGAGGTTGTCACTGGGCTGGTTGTTGAAGCGCACGGCGGCTGTGTCGTCGGTGTGCAGGCCCAGGTAGGTGAAGGTCACGCCGGGCTTCAGCGCGTAGCCATAGAACGGCGCAGTGTCGATGGGCCGCGCCCAGTGCGTCTTGGCGGGGGTGATGCCTTCGGTGTGGCAGTCGTCGAGCGTGGTGTGGTCGAAGCTGCCGACGCGGCAGGCGGCGTTGTAGCCGTCCAGCGTGCGCATGAAGGTGTCCACATCCAGGCCGAGCTTGCGCGCCAGCTCGGGCAGGCTGTCGGCTTTCACGCCCGGGAACACCGGCGGCATGAAGCGGCCGATGGCCTTGCTGTCGATGATCGAGTAGCCGATCTGCCCCGGCTGCTGGGCCACCAGGCGGCCCCAGATCGCGTAGCGCTTGGGCCAGAAATCCTCGCCCTCGTCGTAGAAACGTTGTGCGTCGCGGTTCACCACCACGCCCAGCGACACGCAGTCGATGCGCGTGCAGATGCCGCCGTCGTAGAGCGGTGCGCGCGCGTCGATCGCCACCATGTGCGCCTGCGTCGGGTCGCCGATGCGGTCGGCGCCGTGCTCGTCGAGCAGGTGGCGCAACAGCACGCCCTGGTTGAAGGCCGTGCCGCGGATCAGGAAGTTGTCCGACGGCCATTCGCCGCGCTGATTCTGGCCCCAGGCCTCGCGCAGCCAGTCGCGGTTGGACTCGAAGCCGCCGGCGGCCAGCACGCAGGCTTTGGCGGTGATGCGTTCGCCCTTCACGTGGGCGGCGACGAAGCGGCCTTGTTCGATCTCGATGCGGTCCACGGGCGATGCGTAGCGCACCTGCACACCCAGCGCCTCGGCGCTGCGGAAGTAGGCGTTCACCAGCGCTTTGCCGCCGCCCATGAAGAAGGCGTTGGTGCGCGCCACGTGCAGCGCGCCCGACAGCGGCGGCTGGAAATGCACGCCGTGCCGGCGCATCCAGTCACGGCAGTTCGACGAGGCGCGGATCACCAGCCGGGCCAGTGCCTCGTTGGTCTTGCCGCCGGTGACCTTGAGCAGGTCCTGCCAGAACTCTTCTTCGGGGTAGGCGTCGACCAGCACGTCCTGCGGCGCGTCGTGCATGCAGCGCAGGTTGCGGGTGTGGGCAGAGTTGCCGCCGCGCCATTCGCGCGGCGCGGCTTCGAGCAGCAGCACGCTGGCGCCGGCCTCGCGGGCCATGAGGGCGGCGCACAGGGCGGCGTTGCCGCCGCCGATCACCAGGACATCGGGGTCCGTTGACATGGGTCTCCTTCGCTTTCTCTCAGGGGGCGCTGGAACGCATCCGGCGCATGAGGGAATGTAGAAAGACCAGCGCCCGCTGTGCAGCGGGCTCACGTCATGGGGGTATCACGATGTGTGATGGGTGTCGGGCCCCGCGGCGAGGGCCGTGGCACCGAACCAGCGCCCCTCGCCCACCAGGGTGCGCACGCAATCGATCAGCACCACGCGCGCGGCCAGCGCGGCGGGAGACAGCTCGTCGTCCGACAGGGTGCACAGCAGGTTCACGCGGCGCGCGGGGGCGTCGGTGAGGCGCGCACACTGAAAGCGCTGCGCGGCGTCCGGGTAGCGACCCAGGGCCGCCCAGGGCTGCAGCGTGGAACCCAGGCCGGCATCGACCGCGGCCATCACCATGGCGAGCGAGTCCACCTCCAGCACCACGCGCGGGGCAATGCCGGCGCCGGCGAAAGCCGTGTCCAGGGTGCTGCGCAGACCGTGCGGGCCGGTGGGCAGGATCAGCGGCTCGTCGGCCAGGTCGGCGATGGCGATCTCGGCCGGCAGGCGCGGCGCGGCGGCGCGGCGCACGAGAAACAGGTCTTCCTCCAGCAGCGGCTGGATGCCCCAGCGCCGCCCGCCACCGGCCTGCCGGGCCTGGTGCAGCCGGGTGTCGAACAGCACCGCCAGGTCGAGCTGGTGGGCGTTGAGCATGGCGGTGAGGTGGCCCGACATGCTCTCCACCAGGTGCAGGCGCACGTCCGGGTAACGCTCGCGCATGGCCTGCATGAGCGGCAGCCCGAGCACCGCCGAGGTAGTCGGTGCCAGCCCTACGCTGACGGTGCCCGACAAGCGCGCCTGCTGCGCGACGCGCATGGCCTGCTCGGCATGGCGCAGGGTGAGCTGCGCCTCGCGGAAGAACGCCACGCCCGCCTCGGTGGGCGCCACGCCGCGCGGCGTGCGGTGGAGCAGGCGCGTGCACAGCTCGCCCTCCAGCCGCGTGATCTGCTGGCTGAGCGCGGACTGCACCATGTCCAGGTCCACCGCCGCCCGGCTCATGGAGCCGAGCTCGACGATGCGAACGAAGTAGCGCAACTGCCGCAGTTCCATGGATGTCCCTGTCGTGGATGGCAAGCGCATCTAGGTGAAGGCTTGCTCTGGGTTCAAATGGCCAGGGATTATCGGTGGCCGCTCTTCCTGAGTGGGGCGTGACCCACACCGATGCGGCCAACGCGCCGGTCTGAACGGTTGCCGCCCCCATCCTTGTTCTGAGGGGGGAAAAAGCCCCGCTATCGAGGCGGTTGGATATGCCAATGGCTCGCTTGACAAAACACAAGCTATTCAAAACGCCATATTCATAGACTTCATTCATCGGCCTAGCAATCCTGCTTTCCCGGTTCTTCCGAAACCCGACCTGAATGGAGTTCCTCATGGAAAACGTATCCAGCTTCCCCCGCCTCAACGAAGCCGCCCCCGCCTTCAACGCCAAGACCACCCACGGCGACCGCCAGCTCGCCGACTACAAAGGCAAGTGGCTGATCCTGTTCTCGCACCCGGCCGATTTCACGCCCGTCTGCACGACCGAGTTCATCGGCTTCCAGAAACACGCCGACACCTT
This sequence comes from Burkholderiales bacterium GWF1_66_17, assembly GCA_001770705.1. Taxonomy (GTDB): domain Bacteria; phylum Pseudomonadota; class Gammaproteobacteria; order Burkholderiales; family Burkholderiaceae_C; genus Hydrogenophaga. Next base: position 132,575 of record MERT01000026.1, read on the forward strand.
CCGCAGCATGAACTGCGAGCTGCTCGGTCTGTCCATCGACAGCCTGTATTCCCACCTGGCCTGGACGCAGAACATCAAGGAGAAGTTCGGCGTCGAGATCAGCTTCCCGATCATTGAAGACATCAAGATGGACGTGGCCAAGGCCTACGGCATGGTGCATCCCGGTGCCGCCGACACGCAGGCCGTGCGCGCCACCTTCTTCATCGACCCCAACGGCATCCTGCGGGCCATGGTCTATTACCCGATGAGCAACGGCCGCAGCATCGACGAGTTCGTGCGCTTGCTGCAAGCCATGCAGACCAGCGACGCCAACAAGGTCGCCACGCCCGAAGGCTGGACGCCCGGTTGCGACGTGATCGTGCCGCCGCCCAAGAGCCCCGACGCCATCAAGGCGCGCCTGGCCGAAGGCTACAAGACCACCGACTGGTACTACTCGACCAAGTCGCTGTGATCGGCTGAAGCGCCCGTCCGAACAGGGCGGGCGCTTCCAGCTCGGTGGGTGAAGCCTCGGCCAGTCAGCCCTTGCGGCGCAGCAGCCGCACGTGCATGGGGCGCACGAAATGCGCGCCGTCGGGGCCGCAGTGCGGATCGAACGCGGCGCGCACACGCGCAACCAGCGCGGGTGTGATGTGGTGGTCGGCGAAGCTGGGATAGAGCATGCGCTGCTCGAACTCGGCCCGGTCCTTGAAGTGTGCAGGCTGCGCGAAACGCCGCTCGCCCGCGGCCTCCCAGCGGGTGCCGGCGGCCAGCGCGCGGTCAAGTGCGTCCTGCGCGGCCCGCCGCACGGTGTTCTCGTCGTTGTAGAGCCGCACGATCTGATTGAGCGCGCCGCCGAAGATCGGCTCGCTCACGTAGAACCAGCCACCGGGTTTGACCACGCGCGCGACCTCGGCCAGCGCCGCGTCCATGCCGTCGAGCGGCACGTGGTGCAGGCTCTTGAGCATCATCGCGCCGTCAAAGACCGCGTCGGGGAACGGCACGGCTTCGGCGCTGCCGGCCACGAACAACAACCGCTCCTGCGGACTCGAAACGTTCTTGGTGTGCTGCACGGCGTCCACCTCCAGCCCCACCACCTGGCTGCCCGCATGGCGCAGCACCAGGCTGCGCGCCAGCCGCGCGTTGCCACAACCCAGTTCGATGATGCGCTGCCCGGCCAGCGGCACCAGGTCGCCCAGCACATCGAGTTCGTCGCGCACGAGAGGCAGTTGATCGGGATCGGCTTGGTGTTCGTTCATTTTGTTGCTCTTGAATCCGCAGCATTCACAGGAGCTTGCGTTTTCTCATGGATACCTAAATGAGTATAGGAAGAATGGCGGCAACCACCGCAATCGCGGTGGAATACCAACCGAATTTTCAAGGAGTTCCTGCATGAAGCACCTGATCGCCCTGGGCACCGCCGCCCTGCTGGCCACCGGCACGGTCCACGCCGAAGAGCTGTTCGTCAACATCCACAGCGGCAGCGCCATGGCACAAGGCGCAGGCCTCGTGCTCGCCGGCCAGGCGCTGGAACAAAAAGCCACGGTGCGCGTGCTGCTGTGCGACGCCGCAGGCGACATGGCCGTGGTGGGCAAGGAAGGCCCGAAGCTCAAGCCGCGCGACGTGAGTACGCAGCAGATGCTGCAAGGCGTGATCAAGGCCGGTGCCAAGGTGGAGCTGTGTGCGCTGTACCTGCCCAACACCGGCCTCAAGCCCACCGACCTCATCCCCGGCGTGACCCCGGCCAAGCCGGCCGATGTGGCGGCCCACCTGCTCAAGCCCGGTGTGAACAGCCTGGCCTTCTGATCGGCTTGGCCCCAACAAGAACGGCGCCCTTCGGGGCGCCGTTTTCATTTGGGTTGCTCGGAGCAAAGTGCCTCAACCCAGAGATGCCGCGAAACCGGCTTTGCCGGGCCGCCAGCATCGCCCCCTGGAGGGGGTCGCGCGCAGCGCGGCGGGGGTGCTACCCAAAGTTCTCGGGCATCTGGACCGCCACCACTTCACCGCGTGCGGTGGCCACATCACCGGCAAACACCGTGGTCTCGACGACCACCTTGCGGCCCTTGATCTCTTTCACGCGCCCGCGGATCACCAGCTCGCCGGCCAGGGGTGTCGGCTTCAAAAAGTCCACGTGCAGCGAACCGGTAACGAAGCGGAACGCGGGCAGCGAGTCCATGTCGCGCCCGGCCTGCCGGTACATGGCGGCCGCGGCGGTGCCGGTGCTGTGGCAGTCGATCAGCGAGGCGATCAGCCCGCCGTAGGCGTAGCCGGGCACCGAGGTGTGGTACGGCTCGGGCGTGAACCGGGTGACGGTCTCGTCGCCGTCCCACACGGTCTTGATCTGGTGCCCGTGCGGGTTCTGGCTGCCGCAGCCGTAGCAGTGCGCGACGTTGTCGGGGTAGTGGTCCTGGAAGGCGTCGATGGCGTCCATGGGGGGTCTCCTCTTGGGCTCGTTGTTGGGTGAAAGAAATCAGGGCGCGAGGTCGAGCGCGGTGCGCAGCTGCGCCTCGCTGCTGGCGTACTGGAAGTGGGTCACGCGCCCGGCTTCGAGGCCGATGAGGGTCACCGCATCGGCGTGGCGCGGCCAGCCCGCGAGCAGGGTTTCATCGAGCGAAACGCCCACCTCGAAGGGTTGCTCGCGCAACGAGGGCAAGGCGAAGGTGCGCGTGATGAGGCCGGGCATCTGGCTCATGTCGGCCAGGTAGACCGCGTGGCGGCTGGCCAGAAAGCCCTGGTGCTGCGGCCCGAGCACCGCCATCACCAGGTTCGAGGCCTTGCGACCGGCCGCGAACACCACGAGGCGCGTGCTGGCCGGCACCTGCCAGTCTTGGTCGTGCTGGTTCTTGAGGCGCAACGCCGGCAGGGGCCGCCCGGGTTCGATGGGGCCGGCGATGGCGCACAGGGGCAGCAACACGGCCAGCGCCAGGGTCATGAGGGTCTTTTTCATGCGGTCTCGCAATGCTGGCCTTGCGCCTGGCCGTGGCCGCAACCGGCGCGCTCGCCGGTGTTGACCATGTGGTCGGCCATCTGCGTGAAGGCGTTGAGCAGGCCGGCGCGCAGGCTCTCGTCAGCCACCTGTTCGGTGAACGCGGTGCGCATGCACAGCATCCACTCGTCGCGCTCGGTGGGGCCGATGGCGTAAGGCACGTGGCGCATGCGCAGGCGCGGATGGCCTTTCTTTTCGGTGTAGAGCGGCGGGCCACCGAACCAGCCCGAGAGGAACTCGAACAGGGCTTCGTTGGCGCCGGCCAGGCTCTCGGGGTGGATGCGGCGCGCGGCATAGGCCTCTGGCAGTTCGTCCATCAGCTCGTAGAAGCGGTCGACGAGGCGGTGCAGGCCTTCGGCGCCGCCCAGGGCGTCGTAGGGGGTGACAGCGGTAGCACTTGTGGGCATGGGGTTTCCTTTCAGGCGGTCGTGGAAGCCGCGGGGGGTGGCGCCACGGGTGGGGCGCCAAAGAGCCGGTCGGTGAGCCTGACGTACCAGGCGGCGGCCTGCACCTGGACGATGTAGGCGAGCGCGATCAGCAGGGCGGCGTCTGCGCCCTGCTCGCCGAACACGCCCATGGCGATCGCCAGCGCGATCGAGAGGTTGCGCATGACGGTGCCGTAGACCAGGGCAATGGCGTCACCGCGCTTGAAGAAAGCCTTGCCGATCAGCGTGCTGATGGCGAAGTTGAGCGCGTAGATCAGCACCAGCGGTAGCAGCAGGTTGGGGAGCAAGGCCGGGTTGGAAAAAATGTCCCGCGACTTGAGCGCCATGGACACGAAGACGATGCCCAGCACGCCGAGGGTGGAGATCGGCGGGAATTTGGGCTTGAGTTTCTGGTTGAAGTGCGCTTCGCCGTGCTTGCGTGTCAGCCAGCGCTGTGTGAGCGTGCCCAGCACCAGCGGCAGGAACACGATCAACGCGATCTGCCCGAACACCTGCAGCACGGGGATCTCGACCACCGCACCGAGCAGGGCCTTGAGGTAGACCGGCGCCAGCAGCGAGCCGGCGATCAGGCCGACCACGGTCATCTTCACCGCGGCGGGCACATTGCCTTTGGCGAAGCCGGTCCAGGAGATGGTCATGCCCGAGGTGGGCAGCAGGGCGGTCAGCAGCAGCGCCAGCCGCACCATGGGCTGGTCGGCAAAAAACAGCAGGCCCATGCCGTAGCCGATGGCGGGCATGAGGAGGAAGTTGACGGCCAGCGTGGTGCCCTGCAGCCGGTTGCCCCCGGGCTTGAGCAGGTCGCGCACGTTCATCGTGACCATCATGGGATAGACCATGAGGAAGGTCAGCGGCAGGATGCCCCAGCGCAGGAAGGCCGGGTCGGCCACCTGCCCGAACAGCAGACCCGCGAGCATGGCGATCGGGATGCTCCAGACCAGATTTTTCTGCGCCCAGTTGAGGACTTTCCACATGATCGTTTCCTGTGTTCAATGTTCCAAGACGCGGGCGTGAGCCCTCTCTCCGGCGCGAAGTGCATTCCCCCCAGGATGCGGCGGAACCGGCTTTGCCGGGCCGCAGCGCATCGCCCCCTTGAGGGGGTCGCGCGCAGCGCGGCGGGGGTGTTTCATGTGTTCCGTAAAGCCAGGGTCCAGGCCTGCATGGCGTCGTTCGCGGGCTTCATGGGCGCGTCCATGAAGCTGACCACAAAATGGTCGCCCATGTCGGCGATACCGATGGAGCGCGGACGCACGGCCAGCACCTGCGGGTTGGGCAGGGCGTGGCCGAAGCAGAACACCACGTTGACCGCCGCCTGGATGCCGGGCCCGATGTCGCCGCCGATGGCCTGGGTGTGGGCCAGGTGGTCGAAGGTGGCGATGTAGCTCACGCGCGGTGCCGCGGCGATGCAGGCCTTGAAGTAGTCGGCGATGGCGTCGACGGTGGCGTATGTTGTCTCGGACTTGGCGATGTCCACCACGGTGATGGGGTACTTTTCCTGGAAATGCAGTTGCTTCATGAAAACTCCGGATAAAAAATGAGACAGAGGGATTGCCGCCCGTTCAGGCGGACGGGGTGTTGCGGCCCGGTGCCGCGGGCGCGGCAGTGGATGCGTGCGCCGGCAACGCGGCGACACGGGCCAGGAAGGCGTCGCGCGTCTGCCGGGCAAAGAAGGGGTGCCAGCGGCGCTGCTCCAGCACCGTGCTCACGGCGCGCGCGCGCTGCTCATGTCCGGCGAACAGCAGGGTCTCGTCGGGCAGGGTGAAGAGGCGCAGGTTGATGCTGTCCCACAGCGCGGCGGGGTCTGCCGGGTGCGGCTGGTGCGGGCAGGCGTCCACGGCGAGCAGGCCGCCGCAAAACACGCGGTCGCGCCAGGCAAAACTCAGGCAGCCGGCGGTGTGACCGGGGGTGGTGATCACGCGCAGGCTCTCGTGCCCCACCGGCAGGCGCTCGCCATCGGCCACCGTGTGCGTGCCTTCGCGGGTCTCGCCCTGCACCACGGGTGCGCCCATGCTGCGCAGGCGTTCGAGCTCGTGGGTCAGCAGGTGGTCGTGCTGGTGGGTGCGCAGCACCCAGCGCAGGCGCAGGTCGCGCTCGCCCAGCAGCGCCTGCAGCACCGGCAGATCGCGGCTGCGCGGATCGACCACGACGGCTTCGCGCGCGTCGTTGTCGGCCAGCACATAGCTCAGCTCGCCGCTGCGTTCGTCGTGCAGGATGCGGAACAACACCTCAGCCCCCCCAGCGCAGCCACGCCGCCAGCAACAGGCCGGCGGCGCAGGCCCAGCCAGAGAACAGCCAGCGCCAGCCCACCCAGCGTGGCACAAAACCGACGCCGCGCACCAGCCCGGCACTCATGGCCCAAAAGAGGGACATGGCCAGGCCGTGGTCGGCCTGGCCACTGGCATCGGCGAACAGCAGCGGGTAGATGCTGCCCACGAGCATGATGGCCAGCGCGGCCAGCAGGCTGGGGAAGTGCACGCGGCTGGCCACCGGCTCGGGCGCCGCGCTCAGTGGGCCCGCGGCGGGTGCGGGAGCGGGTGTCATGCGTCGCCGCCTTTCGACATCGAGCGGGCCTGCTCGTGTTCACCCCACATGGCGTTGAGGATGGCGAGCAACACCGCAAAACCGACACCGAGCATCCAGGCGAAGTACCACATCGTGTTCTCCTTTGAAAAATCAGGCGGCGCCGCTGTCGTCCTCGCCGATCAGCAGGCTGCCGTCGGCGAGGTATTTGTGCGGCGGCACGACCAGGTTGGTGGGCGCGGGCTTGTTCCTGAAAACGCGGCCCGCGAAGTCGAAGGTGGAGCCGTGGCAGGGGCAGAAGAAGCCGCCTTTCCAGTCGGCCGGCACGCTGGGGTTGGCCGTGCCTTGCGGCAGGGTCACCGGCGAACAGCCCAGGTGGGTGCAGATGCCCACCGTCACGAACACCTCGGGCTTGATGGAGCGGTGGGTGTTGGTGGCGTAGTCGGGCTGCTGCTCTTTCTCGGAGGCCGGGTCGGCCAGGTCGGAGGTGCCCTCCAGGCTGGCGAGCATCTCCGGCGTGCGGCGCAACACCCACACCGGCTGGCCACGCCATTCAACGGTTTTCAGCTCGCCGGGTTCGACGACCGAGGGGTCCATGGTCACTGCCGCGCCCTGCGCCTTCGCGCGCTCGCTGGGGGCAAAGCTGGACACGAAGGGCACCGCGACGGCGGCGGTGGCCGCCACACCCATGGCGCTGGTGGCCAGCAGCCAAGTACGGCGCTCCGGGTCCATGCCGGACTCGGGTGGCAGGGGCAATGCAGGGGCGTGTGACATGGAGAACCTCTCAGTGGCCTTGCGGCGGAGCGGACGGGGTGTCCGCGGAATGGGCGTCGTCGTGCAGCTCTTCCCAGCCCGTCACCATGGACTTGATGTGCGCGGTGGGGGTGTGGCCGGTGGTGGTCAGGTACACATGAACGATGAAGAAGGTCAGCATCATGAAAGCGCCCGCCGTGTGTGCCCAGGCCACCCACTCCAGCGTGAGCCACTGGTCGATGCCGAGCGAGGGCCAGAAGGCGCGGAACAGGTAGAGCAGGCCCGAACCCCAGATCAACGGCGAGATCATGGCCAGCAGACCGAGGTAGGCCAGGCGCTGCAGCGGGTTGTGCTTCTTCTGCACCGTCTTGTGGAACGGGTTCGGCTCGCCGCGGAACATGCCCCAGCTGTAGTAGGTCGCCATCGCCATCACCCGCTTGTGCGTCGGCAGGTACTGGCGCCATTCACCGGTGGTGAACTGCCAGAAGATGGTGAAGGCCCAGAGCGTGAGCAGCAGCCAGGCTGCCAGGGTGTGCAGGCGCACCGCGGGCTCGAAGCCCAGCAGCGTGTAGCTGCCGTGCACCTCGAAGCCGCTGATCAGCATGGCGATGATCAGCAGCGCCTGCGACCAGTGCCAGAAGCGCTCGTAGCGCTTGTAGATGTAGATGCGGGCGGGGGAGTGGCTGGCCGCGTCGGCGACGCTGGCCACGGAGGCGGTGGTCTCAGACATGGCGGTTCTCCTGGTTTTTGCGACGACGGGTCAGCAGGCGGGCGGCGGTGTGCAGCAGCACACCGGCGATGGCGCCCACCACAGCGAGCCAGCCGAGGCGGTCGATCCAGGGCTGGCTGTCGCGCCCGGGCAGGTAGACGCCGGGCAGGTCACCCAGGCGGCTCTTCGTTGGGCCGGTGTGGCACGAGGCGCAAGCCACGGCGTTTTTGGAAGGCGCCACCATGTGGGTGATGGGCCAGAGCATCTCGGTCTTCACGAAATCGTGTTGACCGCTGTAGGGCTGACCGGTTGCGGTCGCGCCGGCGGTGAGTGCCTTGTCCCAGTCGAAGTTGAACCAGAACGCCGTGTCGTCGGGCACTGCCGTGTGCGGCACCAGCAGTTGCAAATGCACCTTGTCGTAGGGCTGCTTGCCCTCGAAACGCTTGACCGGCCAGATGCGCGCCTTCGGATCGTCGGGGCTGCCCATGAAGCTGTTGATCTTGAGCACCTGGGTCGGGTCGATCTTCATGTCCTGCGTGGTGTAGTTCACCTGTCCGTTGAACCACAGGTACTCGGGCACCACGTTTTCCGCGAGCTTGAAGTCGCCCTTCTTGCTGTCGTAGATGACGTGGCCGTGTTCGTCCTTCTTCTGGATCGGCTTGCCTTCGGGCGTGAGCTGGCCGGCGGTGGACCAGTCCCAGGCCATCTTGGTGGCCACACCGCCGCGCGCGAACTCGGGGATGTGGCAGCTCTGGCAGGCGAGCTTGTTGGTGTGGTTGTTGAGCAGCTCCACGCTCAGCGAGGGCTGCTTGTGCGGCTTGTCACCGTGGCAGCTCTGGCAGGTGGCGGCGTTGCGGCCGGCGTGCACCGTGTCGCCGCGCAGCATCGGGCCGTGCGGGTCGGAGGCGGTCATGCTGATGCGGCTGCCCGCGATCTGGTGGCCGTCGGACTGGTGGCAGGTGGCGCAGGTGAAACCGGCGCCACCGCTGGCTTTGCTCGCCAGGTGCACGTCGAGCTCTTTGCTCGCCTTGTTGAGCGAGGAGTCGAGGTCGCCGTGCTTCACGCCGTCACCGCCGCCGCCGTTGTAGTGGCAGGTGCCGCAGTTGGCCGTGCTGGTCTTGCCCACATGTTTGGCCACCAGGGCCAGGTCCACCGGGTCGATGAACTTGCCCGACCCCGGCGGCAGTTCGGTGCGCTCGGTGGGCACCTCGCCAGCCATGCCCGCGGGCTTCTTGTAGCCGCCGCTGTTGTGGCAGACCAGGCAGTCCACCTTGCTCTCGTTGTGGAAGTCGAACTTGTCGTCCTTCCAGCCGTAGCCGATGTGGCAGGACTGGCAGAAGGCTTCATTGGAGCGGTCGCCGATGCAGAAACTGTTGAGCATGGTCTTCTTGCCCAGCTTCTGCCCGGTGTCCGGGTTGGTGTATTCCCAGGTCCAGTGGCGCGTGCCCATGACCTGTTTGCCGGCTTCGGTGTGGCAGCTCAGGCAGGCCTTGGTGACTTCGGAACCGCTCGCGAACGGGCCCTGCAGTTCCTTGAACTTGCTGTGGTCGGCGGTGGATTTGTTCTTGGTGGGTGCGGCGGCCAGGGCCGCGGCCACGCCCGGTGGGGCGTCGGTCGGCGCGGCTGTGGCGCCCGCCAGGGGGGCGGCCAATGCCAGCGCCAGCCAGGCGACCAGCGCGCGCCATCGGCTCTGTCGCTGTCGCGGTGGGGGGTGTGGATGCCTGTTGTGGTTCATGCTTTGTCTCCAGCTCGTTGGGGGAATGGAATCGAACGGATGGCGAGTCTCACTGGCGTGTCTGCGAGCTGTCTTTGCGTTCCATCAATACCGGTATGGGTATATAAAATCCCTTGCGCTGGCGCAAAAAGCTCAATAAGCACCGTGCTCGTTTTCCCTGATGTACGCGGCCGTGACCTTGCCGCGCATGACGCGGTAGGCCCAGGACGTGTAGATCACGATGAGCGGCATGAAGAGCACCGTGGCCCAGAACATGATGGCCAGCGTGAGGTGGCTGGAGACGCTGTCCCACACCGTGAGGCTGGCCGCGGGCTGGCTGCTCGACGGCATGATGAAAGGGAACATGCTGGCCCCGGCGGTGCCGATCACGCCGGTGGTGGCGAGCGACGAGGCGACGAAGGCGCTGAGCGTGTGGCCCATGCGCATGAGCGCGGCGGCGGCCAGCGCGCCCAACACGCCGATGGCGGGCAGCAGCCACAACAGCGGCTGCGCAGCGTAGTTCGCCATCCAGGCGCCGGCCTCGCGCACCACGGTCTTGCCCAGGGGGTTGGGCAAGGCAGCGGGGTCGATCACGGAACTGATGCGAAAACCGTCAATGCCCTGCAGCCAGACACCGGCGCCGATAAAGCCGAGCACCATGAGCAGCGCGGCGCCGGTGCCGGCTGTGATGGTGCGCATCTGCACCACGCCCTCGGTGCGGTGCGCCAGGTAGGTGGCGCCCTGCAGCGTGATCATGGCGCTGCTGACCACGCCCGCCAGCAGAGCGAACGGGTTGAGCAGCTGCCAGAACGTGCCGGTGTAGTTGGAGATCAGGAAGGCGTCGAACTGGAACGGCACGCCCTGCAGCAGGTTGCCGAAGGCCACGCCGAAGATGACCGGCGGGATGAAACCGCCGATGAAGAGGCCCCAGTCCCAGGTGCTGCGCCAGGTGGCGTTGTGGATCTTGCTGCGGTAGTCGAAACCCACCGGGCGGAAGAACAGCGCCCACAGCACCGCCAGCATGGCCCAGTAAAAGCCGCTGAACGCGGTGGCGTAGACCAGCGGCCAGGCCGCAAAGATGGCGCCACCGCCGGTGATGAACCAGACCTGGTTGCCGTCCCAGTGCGGGCCGACGGTGTTGATGACGACACGGCGCTCGATGTCGCTGCGGCCGACGAAGGGCAACAAGGTGCCCACGCCCATGTCGTGGCCGTCCATGATGGCGAAGCCGATGAGCAGCACGCCCACGAGCAGCCACCAGACGATCTTGAGGGTTTCATAGTCGAACATGGGGTACTCCTTAAGCTTGGGCAACGTGGTGGGCGGGCTCTTGTTCGTAGCGCCCCGTGCCCAGGCTGCCGGGACCGATGCGCGCGAACTTCACCATGAGGTACATCTCGACGATCAGCAGCAGGGTGTAAAAACCGATGAAGCCTGCGAGCGAACCGTAGAGACTGCCCACGCTGAGCGTGGAAACCGACAGGTGCGTGGGCAGCACGCCGTAAATCGTCCAGGGTTGGCGGCCGTATTCGGCGACGAACCAGCCGAGTTCGCAGGCGATCCAGGGCGCGGGAAGCATCCACAGCGCCCACTTGAGCAGCCAGGGGCGCTTACCGCATTCGAGCTTGAGCGTGCACCAGAAGGCCATGCCAAACAGCGCCAGCATCGCAAAGCCCAGACCCACCATCAGGCGGAAGGCCCAGAACATCGGGGTCACGCGCGGCACGGTGCTGTCCACCGCCTGCTGGATCATCTGGGGCGTGGCCTCTTGCACATTCACCACGTATTTCTTCAGCAGCAGACCGAAGCCGAGGTCGGCCTTGTGCTGCTCGAACAGCGCCTTGGCGGCCGCGTCGCCGGGGTTCTTGCGCAGGGCTTCGAGCGCGGTCACGGCGTGGATGCCGCTCTGGATGCGCTCGCGGTTCTTGGCCTTGATCTCGTGGATGCCGGGGATCTCTTTGCTGATGGAGCGCGTGCCGATCAGGCCCATCACCCAGGGGATCTCGATCTCCCAGTCGTTCTTCTGTTCGGCTTCGTTGATGCTGGCCACGAGCTTGAGGCCGGCTGGCGCGGGCTCGGTTTCCCACATCGCTTCGAGCGCGGCCATCTTGGTCTGCTGCGCCTCGCCCACGGTGTAGCCGGATTCGTCGCCGAGCACGATCACGCTGCACACGCTGGCCAGGCCGAAGGCGGCGGCCACGCGGAAGCTGCGTTTGGCGAATTCGATGTCGCGGCCCTTGAGCAGGTACCAGCTGGAAATCGACAGCACGAACATCGCGCCGGTGGCGTAACCGGCCGAGACGGTGTGCACGAACTTGGCCTGCGCGTCCGGGTTGAACAGCACGGCCCAGAAGTCCGTCATCTCCATGCGCATGGTCACATAGCTGAACTCGGCACCGACCGGGTTCTGCATCCAGCCGTTGGCGATCAGGATCCACAGCGCACTCAGGTTGGTTCCCACCGCCATCAGGATGGTCACCATCAGGTGCTGCGTTTTCGACAGCCGGTCCCAGCCGAAGAAGAACAGGCCGATCATGGTCGATTCGAGAAAGAAGGCCATCAGGCCCTCGATGGCCAGCGGGGCGCCGAAGATGTCGCCCACGTAGTGCGAGTAGTAGGCCCAGTTGGTGCCGAACTGGAATTCCAGCGTGATGCCGGTGGTCACGCCGAGCGCGAAGTTGATGCCGAAGAGCTTGCCCCAGAAGCGGGTCATGTCCTTCCAGATGACGTTGCCCGTCATCACGTACACGCTCTCCATGATCACCAGCAGCCACACCATGCCCAGCGTCAGCGGCACGAAGAGGAAGTGGTACATGGCCGTCGCAGCGAACTGCAGGCGGGAAAGGTCAACAAGCTGCTCAGAGATCACGGTTTCACTCCTGGGTCGACACATGCGGCGCCGGGCGGCTGCCCAGCATCTGGCTGACAGCGGCGTCGGTGTCCACCGCCACGCGCTGCTCGCGCACAAAACCCCACCACAGCCCCGTGAGAAACACGAGCTTGATCACCAGCACGACGGCCAGCTTGCGCAGCAGAAAACGGTCTCGGAGGTCCATGGGATGACAGGGTTTGCAACATGTAACCCAAGAACCGTGCCACGCCCGACTTGCGCCAGAAAGTGCTTTCAAATCAAGCCTTTGTGCGTTACAAGCTATTCTCTGAAGCCGGCACGCGCTGGTGAGACTGCCAGAATTGGCAGACAATGGCAGCATCCGCCGTCACCCCGGGAGACCGTTTGAAACCCCTGCCAGAACTCACCGCCTTTCTCGAAGGCCTGCCCGAGCCACACATCCTGTTCGACGCGCAGTACCGCATCCTGGCGGCCAACGCGGCCTACCGGCGCCAGTACAGCCCCGAGCGCAGCGTGGTCGGGCGCTGCTGCTACGAGGTCTCGCACCACTTCGCCGTGCCCTGCGACCAGGCCGGCGAGTCGTGTCCGCTGGCGCAGTCGCGCGCCTCCGGCCAGCGCGAGCGCGTGCTGCACCTGCACCACACCCCCCAGGGCGAGGAGTACGTGAACATCGAGCTCTCGCCCCTGCCCGGGCCGGACGGACAACCCGCGTTCTACGTCGAGAAGATGGAGCCGCTGCGCGTGGCGCAGGGCCAGCCGTCGGCCCAGGGGCTGATCGGCCGCTCCGAGGCCTTCCAGCGCATGCTCGCGCTGGTGGCGCGAGTCGCGCCCTCGCGCGCCACGGTGCTGCTGCTGGGCGAGTCGGGCACCGGCAAGGAGCTGGTGGCTCGCGCGGTGCACGAAGCCAGCCCGCGGGCGGGCAAGCCGCTGGTGGCGGTGGACTGCTCCAGCCTGCCGGAAACCCTGTTCGAATCCGAACTTTTCGGCCACGAGCGCGGGGCCTTCACGGGCGCGAGCACGGCCAAGGGGGGCCTGGTCGAGGCGGCCAGCGGCGGCACGCTGTTCCTCGACGAGGTGGGCGACATCCCGCTGCCCATGCAGGTGAAGCTGTTGCGCCTGCTGGAAACCGGCACCTACCGGCGCGTCGGCAGCACCGATCTGCGCCACGCCGACATCCGCGTGGTCTCGGCCACGCACCGCGACCTGGAGCGCCTGGTGGCCGAAGGCCGCTTCCGCGAAGACCTGTATTACCGCCTGTGCACCTTCCCGATCCAGCTGCCCTCGCTGCGCGAGCGCACGGGCGACGTGGCGCTGCTCGCGCCCGCCCTGCTGCAGCGCGTGGCCGCGCCGCGCCGCCTGCAGCTCAGTCCGGCCGCGCTCGCTGTGCTGGAGGCGCAGGACTTCCCTGGCAACGTGCGCGAGCTGCGCAACCTGCTGGAGCGCACCGCCCTGCTCTGCGACGGCGAGCGCATCGAAGCCGAACACGTGCGCGAGGCGATCGCCACCGGGCGCCGTCCGGCGCTTCGCCCGGCGGCTCCCCCTGGCCTGCCCGCCCTGACCGACGGCCCGGGCGGGGCGCCGGACGGGCGGCCCGCCGACCTCAAGACGCTGGAACGTGCCGCCCTGCGCGAGATGGTGGAGCGCCACACCGGCAGCCGATCCGATCTGGCCGAGCGCCTCGGCATCAGTGAGCGCTCGCTTTACAGAAAACTCAAAACGCTGACCTGAGAGGCTGGGCGCCTTTCGCTCATGCCCAGGCAACGCTCAACCGCAGGGCGGAGGATCGAACGCCTTGCGGGAATTTCCCCACGACACAGGACTCAGACCTCGATACCATCACCATTCGAATATTCGGAGATAACCATGAATAACCTGTTTCAATTTGGCGAAACCGTCGCAGGCTACCCGGTGCGCGTGGTCAACGAGCGCACTGTGCGTGCCGCCGCCGGCCTGCTGTTCTTCCCGGCGGTGGTGTCGTTCATGAACGCGCTGCTGACGGCCAATTACCAGCCCACGCGCCTGTTCGTGATCGTGTTCCTGATCGACATGACGCTGCGCATGCTCAACCCACGCTTTGCGCCCAGCATGATCGTGGGCGGCTGGATCGTGCGCAAGCAGACGCCCGACTGGGTGGGCGCGCCGCAAAAGCGTTTTGCCTGGGGCCTGGGCCTGTTGCTGGGCGCAGCCATGCTCTACCTGATGGTGCTCAACCGCTTCATGGGCCCGGTGAACATGCTGGTCTGCGCCAGCTGCCTCACGCTGATGTTCTTCGAAACCGCCTTCGGCATCTGCCTGGGCTGCAAGCTCTACAACGTGTTCAACCGCGAAAAGGCCCAGCTCTGCCCGGGCGGCGTGTGCGAGATGCCGGCGCCAAAAGGCTGGGGCGTCTCGCTGCCGCAGGTGGCCGTGCTGGCGCTGTTCGTGGGCACCCTCACCGTGGCCAAGGCCTGGGTAGATGAAACCGGTCCGCTGGGTGGCTTTGACGACATGGCGACACTGGAAGACATGGGCCTCAAGCCCACGTCCGGAGAAGCCAGCGCGGCCGACGCCGAACGCTGCCAGGTGCCAGCCTTCGCCAAGGCCATCGGCCACGAAGAGACCTGGAAACAGCACAACGGATGCAGTTGAGCCCACCCCCGTCGCTTGTTCGCTTCGCGTAACCGCTCCGCCCCTCAAGGGGCGATGCGAGTGGCCCGGCAAAGCCGGTTCCACCGCATCCTCGGATGAAGTCACCTCGCGCCGGAGGGGGTGTCAGCTCCAGGGCACCGCGGAACCGGCTTCGCCGGGCCGCCAGTGCCGCCCCTGGAGGGTGACGCCGTCAGGCGGCGCGGGGGGGTCAATGTTCAGCGTGCAGCTTCTCGTGGATGCGTTTCGTGGTACGCCACACCGCCCACAGCACCAGCGGAATCAAGGCCCCGGCGGCCATCTCGGGGTTGATCGGCAGGCCCGCGGCCTTGCCGGCCTTGCCCAGGTAGAGCAGGAGGCTGATCACGTAGTACGAGATCGCCGCGATCGACAGGCCTTCCACCGTGCTCTGCAGCCTGAGCTGCATTTCCTGCCCTTTGGTGAGTTTGGCCAGCAGTTGCTGGTTCTGCTCTTCGGTGGCGATGTCCACACGCGTGCGCAGCAGCGCGCTGGTGCGTGTGATGCGCTCGGACAAGGACGCCAGACGCTGCGCCGTGGCGGCCACCGTGGCCATGGCCGGCGAGAGCCGGCGCTGCATGAACTCGCCCAGCGTCTGCGTACCCGGGATGGGCTGCTCGCGCAGTTCGGCCGTGCGCTGACTCACCAGCGTGTCGTAGGCGCGCGTGGCCGCGAAACGGTAGACGTTTTCGGCCGTCGCGCGCTCCACACCACCGGCCAGCGAGACCAGGGTGTCGAGCAGCGCCTGGTCCGAGGCGCCCTTGTTCTCCAGCTGGGCGGTGATGTCGGCCAGCTGGCGTTCGGAGCGGGCCAGCAACGGCGCCAGTTCCTTGACCACGGGCAGCGCCCGCAGCGCCATCAGGCGGTAGGTCTCCAGCTCGAACAGGCGCGCCGCGATGCGGCCGGCGCGGGTCTCCGAGGTGCCGGGCGGGCCGATCACCAGCATGCGCTCGAAGCCACAGGGGCGCAGCCAGAAGTCGGTCACGGCCAGCGAGTGCGCGTTGTTGCCCATGAGTGAAGCCACCACGGTGTGCTCGCCCAGCCAGGTGCGCGCCAGGGCCAGCGCCGGCACGGGCGGGCTGATCGTGTCCTCCAGCATGACCAGCTGGATGGCTGCGAAGGTGCGCCCGGGAATGGCCGCCAGCCAGCCCGGCGGCGTGGCGATGTGCGTCGGCAGATCGGGTTCGCGGGTGCCCAGTCCGCAGCCTTCGGGCAAGGGCTGCACGATGGAATAGCGGGTGAACTCGGTGTGGCGTTCCCACTTGAGCGTGTAGCCCGGCAGGCGCAGGCGCAGGAAGTTGCCGTGCAGGTCGTCCACCGTGAGCGCGGCCTGCCCGGGCAGCCGGCGCAGCAGTGCGCACTCCTGCTCGCGGTCCACGCCCTCGTTGAACACCGCCACATAGGTCAGCAGCGCGGGCAAGTGGATACGGGCCGGCGGGCGGGCGTGCACCTCGTTGTGCAGCAGCTCGCGCTGCGGATCGCTGGCGGGCAACAGGGAAGGCGTGGGTTCCATGGCGTGATTGTGCCGTCCCGGCGTGACGGTCAGGCGCTCGCCTGACCGATCCAGCGCGTCACATGCGCCAGGCCCTGGTGGCCCGGGCCCTCGTCCAGCGTGGCCTCGCCGTGCCAGGCCATCACCTCGTCGAGCCCGGCAAAGTCATCGCGCAGCAACGCCGGGGTGTAGAGCATGGAAACGTCTTTCGGCCCCCCGCTGCGGTGCTGCAGCTGCAGCGGGTGGAAGGCTTCCAGGATGAGCAGACCACCCGGGCGCAAGCCTGCGGCCAGCCGCCGGTGCGCACGCGCGCGGATGGCGGGTGGCAGGTGTACGAAGGTCAGCACCACGGCGTCGAACGACGCGGGTGCCAGCGCCCAGTCGGTCAGGTCACCGAGCACGGTTTCAATGCGTACATCGCGCTCAGCGGCCAGCTGTTGCGCTTTCTGCAGACCCACGGCGGAGCCGTCCATGGCGGTCACGCGGTGGCCCTGCTGCGCCAGCCAGACGCCGTTTCGGCCCTCACCGTCACCGGGCACCAGCACATCGCTGCCCCGCTTCAGGCGATGGGCCTGCGCCATAAGGAACGCATTGGGGGAAGTGCCGTACTTGAAGCCGGCGACAGAAAAATTTTGGTCCCAGAAGTTCATGCGGGGCAGTTTACTTTTGAGCGACCGGCCGGTCGGCGTAGTAGGCAGCCAGCGCGTCGATCTCGCTGCGCGTGAGCTTCTTCGCAAAGGCGCTCATGCCCCTGGCTGCGTCGTTGGCGCGCACGCCGCTCTGGTAGCGCAGCAGGGTGCGGGTGAAGTACAGCGGGTTCTGCCCAGCCAGCGCCGAGGCTTCGAGCTTGCCACCCTGGCCCTTGACGCCGTGACAGCTGGCGCAGGGCGTGAGCAGGCGCGCCGGGTCGCCCTTTTTCACCAGCTGTTCGGCGCTCAGGCCTTTGCCGTCGCGCACCGGGCGCGGCGTGCCGTCGTCACGCGGTGCGGCTTGCACGGCGTAGAAGGCCGACACGTCGGCGATCTGCTGCGGCGTCATCATCACGGCGATGTCGTGCATCAGCGCGGCGCCTTTGTTTTCACTGCGCAGGCGGCTCTGGTAGTCGAGCAGCATCTTGGCGGTGTAGGCGGCTTTCTGGCCGGCCAGGTGCGGCCAGTTCTGCGTCGGCGCCACGCCGGTATCGCCGTGGCAGGAGGCGCAGAACAGCTGCTGGTTGACCACGCGGCCACGCTCGGCGTCGCCTTTGGGCAGGGCGGCCAGCGCACCGCGCAGGGTGGCGGGGGTCCAGGCTTTGGCGGCGGGGGTGGCGGCGTGGTCGGCAGCATGCGCCGGGGTCGCCGAAAAACCCATAAGCAGGCCGGTGGCGGTGACGGCAAGCGCAGTCAGACCGCGCGCGAACCAGCCGTCAGTCGCTGCGGTCAGTTCTTGCAAATAGGGATCGGAATACATGAACGTTCCTTCAATGATTCAAGTCGTCAACGCGACGCAGCCGGAGCACGTGCCTCAACCCAGCACACGCCGAAGATCCGGCTTCGCCGGTCCAAGGGCGTGGTCCCCCTGGGGGGACGACGCGAAGCGGCGCAGGGGGGGGTCATATCAAGCAAAACAGTCAGAGGTAAACGTGCGCAGCCAGGCCTGCTGGTAGCGCGCACCGAGCTTGATCTGCGCTGGCGTGGCGTTGAGCGGCAGGTAGCGGCCCTTGCCGTTGATGCGCGCGATCTTGCCGTCAACGATCTTGAACACGTCGGCCACAAAGAGACCGTAGTCCTTGCCCGCGAGCGCGTAGCAGGTGTTCTCCCACAGCGGCTCGGGCGCGGTGCGGCCGGCGAGTTCCTCGACGATGGCGCGCGCCACCACCTTGGCCTGGGTGTTGGCCGAGAAGCCGCTCTTGGGCATGGCGTCCGCCATGCTGGCGTCGCCAATCACGTACACGTTGGGCTGCAGGTTGGATGCGAAGTTGCGGCGGTTCACCGGACAGAAGCCGCTGCTGTCGGCCAGCCCCAGGGCCATGGCGACCTGGCCGGCCTTCATCGGCGGGATGACGTTGATCACATCGGCCTGGATGACTTCGGCCTCGGTCTCGATGCGCATCTGCTTCGCATCGATCTTCAGCGTGCGGCCACCTTCCTTGCCGCGCACCCAGCTGAGCATGCTGGTGCCACTGTGCTGCTTCACCTCCACCTCGGCCGACATCTTCTTGACGTAGTCGGCCGGCAGGTTGAAGTTGTAGAGCCGGTTCCAGCCGAGCATCATGGTCTCGTCGGTCACGAAGCTGTCCTTCGGGTCGACGATGATGACCTTGGCGGTCGGGTTGTGTTTCGCGAACCACTCGGTCATGAGCGCGGCGCGCTCGTAGGGCCCGGGCGGGCAGCGGTAGGGGTTGGGCGGCGCGGCCAGCACGAAGGTGCCGCCCTGGCGCATGCCCTGCAGCTGCTTGGCTAGCAGCGCGGTCTGCTCACCGGGGATCCAGCCCGAGGGCACCGCCGTGCGGGCGACGGGTTCGCTGTAGCCGGCGTAGGCGCCGTACATCAGCTGGATGCCGGGCGAGACGATGAGCTTGTCGTAGGCGATCTTCTGTCTGCCTGCGGTGCTCACGGTGCGCGCGACCGGGTCGAATCCGGTCACGGTGTCGATCACCACCTGGATGCCGTACTTCGACTTCAGCAGGTCGTAGCTCACGTTGAGCTCGTCCATCGTCGCGTGCCGGTTGAGCACTTCGGACGAACCGTAGGGGCGGACGTAAACCGGGTTCTTCTCGATCAGCGTGACCTTGAGCGCCGGGTTGAACAGCTTGAGGTACTTGGCCGCGGTGGCACCGCCGACACCACCGCCGACGACGACGATGTGCGCGGCGTTTTGCGCGAAGGCCAGCGTGGGCGCGGCGGCCACCGACAGCAGGCCCAGGGCCTGGTTCAGCCACGCGCGGCGTGCGGGGTTGTGTTGCTGCTGGTCCATCACTGGGCTCCTTTCGAGGCCACGTGGGTGGCCAGCGGCGGCTGGGCGGCGAAGAATTCACCCATGGCCTTGAGGTCGGCGTCGGTGAAGCCTTTGGCCACATGGCCCATGAGCGTGGCGGGGCGCTGGCCTTCCCGGAAATCGGTCATGGTGCGCACGAACTGCTGCACCGGCATGCCGGCCAGCGGCATGAAGAACTCGTCACCGAGCTGGCCGTTGGTGCCGTGGCAGGCGGCGCAGCTGTGTGCCATGACCGAGGCGGGCACCGGGTTGGGGTTGGTGGCGGGTGTGGGTACGGCTGGCGTCGCTGCAGTCACAGCCGGCGCGGCGGGCGCAGACGTCGCAGTCTTGGGCGCCGTCTGCGCGATGGCCTTGACGGCCAGCGAGGTGGCCACGGTGGCGCTGAGGGCGACCATCAGCGACCAGCCCAGCACTTTGCGCAGGGTGGTGGCATCGAAAGAAGCGGTGTGTTTCATGTTCAGCGCGCCCACACAAAGAAGCCGACGGCGAAGTAAAGAACCGTCCAGCCGACCAGCAAGCCGACCGACCACTGGCCGATGCGGGTGACGGTGGCGCTGGGGGTGTACATGCCTTTGCTCTGCCCGGCCTGCCAGGCCACGGTGAGCAGGTAGGCCAGCGTCACGCCGCCGACCACGCCGAAGGTGGTGAAGAACAGGCCGGTGCTGTACCAGTCCATGTTGATCTTGTAGTCCATGGCGTTGTAGCCGTGCGTGCCCAGCAGGGTGACAAAGCGCAGCATCTCGCGCGCCGCGCCCACCACGATCAGGCCCACCGCGCCCGCGCCAAAGATGGCGTAGCCCCAGATCCCGGTGTCGATGCGGTCGCGCAGCACCAACGGCAAGGCGACCACGGCGGCCAGCGCCACCACCGCCATCAGCAGCCACACCGAGCTGGCGAACCAGGCCATCTTCTCGGGCAGGGTGGCCATCCACAGCGCGCCGATCAGCACCGACACCACACCACCCACCAGCATGAGGTTCTGCGCCAGGCCGCGCAGCCAGCCGAGGTAGGCGGCGTCGGCCTCTTGCCCGCCTTGCAGGTAGCGGCGGTAGCCATAGAGCCAGGCACCGGTGACCGGGGCCGACAGCGCGATGAAGAACAGGAAACGCGGCAGGTGCCAGTAGTGCAGCGAATGCCCGTTGGGGTTCACCACATCCTTGGGGGCGTACCACTGCATCCAGTGTTCGGGGAACAGCATCTGGTTGGTCAGGCTGTGCACGATGAAACCCACTGCCAGCAGCAGCGCAATGGACAGCACCATCCAGACACCACCTTTGCCACCGTCGGCCATGATGTCGTGGTTCTTCCAGTAGAAGACGTACAGGGCGATGTAGCCGGCGATCAGCAGCACGATAAAGCCAATCACCCACCAGGCCGAGAGCACGTTGGACGTGTACCAGAACGGGTCGTACACCACCTGCACGAAGAGCAGCGGCGCCACGCCGATGACGATAGCGACCGAAACCGCGATCTTGGCCGTGGTGACCATGGCGGTGGCCAGGCGGCGCCAGTGCAAGCTGGCGCTGAAAGCCCCGCGCAGCGTGAGCGAAGCGGCGCCGAGCATGACCTGCACGGCAGCGATGTGCAGCGCGAAGGTGAGCACACCCAGGATCAGGAAGACCAGCGGGTGCGAGGGCACACCGGCCTGGTCGCGCAGCGCGTAGAGCATTTGGGGTGTCATGGCTTACTCCTTGACCACGGTAGCGGCCTGCGCTGTGTTCACCGCGGTGGCGGGTTGCAGCGTGAGGATGAAGCTCGCCAGGGCGCGGGCCTCTTCGTCGTTGAACGGGATCTGCGGCATGTACAGCGTGTTGCCGCCCGAGAGCGCGGCCTGCAGGTACTCGGCCACATCGGCTTCGGTGTGGCTGCCGGGGAAGTAGTTGCGCAGCGGGCGGATGCCGGTGTTACTCAGCGAATGGCAGTTGGAGCAGGTGTTGAGCGCCAGCAGGCGGCCGGCTTCGACGCGGTTGCCGTCGTCGATGTTGCGCAGCGCCTCGGGCACGAACACCAGCGTCTTGATGAAGCCATGCGCCTCGATGGTCGGGATCTCCGACTTGACGCCCATGCCCGGCACGTCGCGGCCGATCACCTGGTTGGAATACACGTACTGCCCGGCCACCCAGGGCTTGCGGATCGATTCGCGCGCCACCTCTTCGGGCCAGAGGCCAAAGACCAGCATCACCACCGTCATCACCCCGGCCACGCTGGAGACCAGCGCGCGCGGCTGCACCAGCGTGAGAACAAAGTAAGCCAGCATGCCCGCCACCACAGCCATCAGCGCGGAGGGAAAGTAATCGGGCAGGCGGTTCTGCAGCAACACGTCGGCCGACTCGGGCAGCGTGGCCAGGTACCACTGCAGCATGGCCGCGCCAGCCAGCGTGGACACGATGCCGAGCCAGGACAGCTTGCCGGCGATGCTCCTCTTGAGCGCGAGGTCCTTGAACTGGCCGGCCACAATGCCGCCGACCACCGCCGTCATGGTGAACATGAAGGCCGTGCGCATGCCCAGCTGGGCAAAGGTGTTGGGGCCGTAGAAGGCGTTGAGCACGCCGCCGGTCTCGGTCCACGCGGCCTTGCCCGGCCACATCATGAAGCTCAGGATGCCCACGATCACCAGCATGGTGGTGTAGGAGGTGAGGCCGAAGATCAGCGCGATGCGCGTGTGCGTCTTCACATCGACTTTGCCAACCAGGTAGACCAGCATGTAGACGCCCACCACCTCGATCACGAAGAACACCCACTCGGTGGCCCACATCCAGACGAAGCTGTGGATCAGCGCCGAAATGCCGCGCGGGCTGGCCACCGTGGTGGAGTACCAGATGCCCGGGCCGGTGATGGAGCCCAGCACGTAGCTGAACACCAGCAGGAACAGGCCGTAACGCCGGATGAACTCCAGCAGCTCGGGTTTGTGGTGGCGGTGCGCGTGGTTGGCAAGCCAGGCGAAGAAGATCGCCGCGCCGACCGAGGTGTGGGAAAACAGCACGTGGATCGTGGCAATGAAGCCGACGATCCATCCGCTGCCCACCCCGGGCTCGAACCAGGTGGGGTACAGACCAATCATGTCCATGAGCTTTGTCGTCCTCTGCGGGGCCACGGCAGGGAGATACCCGCCCGGTGGTGGAAATATCAGATAACAAGAAGCGTGCCAGACGATTGATTGTCGTTTTATATATATAAATCAAAGACTTGCGAGCCTTTATTTGATCAATCTCAAATATCACTGACAACTTATGAAAACCGTCAACTGACAGCACTGCCAGTTGTGACAGCCTGTGTCATGCAAAGAAAAACCCGCCGGGCTTGCGCCGGGCGGGTTGTGAAGGCCACGTCCGGGAGGACAGACGTGGCGTCAGGGATGAAGTTCGTTTTAAAACGGAATGTCGTCGTCCATGTCGTCGAAGCCGCTGGCCGGACGGGCGGCTGCGGGCGCCGGAGCCGGACGGGCCGCAGGCGGAGCCTGGCGCGGAGCCGGGGCCGGGCGCGAATAGCCGCCGCCACCACCGCCGCCTTCGTCACCACCGCCCATGCCTTCGCGGCCGCCAAGCAGCTGCAGTTCGGTAGCGATGATGTCCACGGTGTTCTTTTCCACGCCGGTGGTCTTGTCCACGTAGGTGCCGTATTTCAGGCGGCCTTCGACGTAGATCGGGCGACCCTTCTTCACGTATTCACCGGCGATTTCGGCCAGGCGGTCGTAGAAGGTTACGCGGTGCCACTGGGTGTCTTCGATGGTCTCGCCGCTGTTTTTGTCCTTGCGGCGGCTGGAGGTGGCCACGCTCACATTGGCGACGGCCTGGCCCGAGGGCAGGTAACGGATTTCGGGGTCGCGGCCGCAGTTGCCGACGAGGATGACTTTGTTGACGGATGCCATGAGTGGTGTGCCCTGAGGGAATTAGCGGGCGGCGCCGGGAGCCCGGGCCGCAAAACGGTCAACCATTGTGCCGCAATTGCCCTGATGAACCCAATCGGGTTTTCCGACGGCCTACACTGTAGACACATGAGGGGTGAACCAGACTTTTTCCAGAACCTGCAGGACGAACTGTCCGATGGTCGCGCGTGGCTGGACCGCACCGTGGTCTTGGGCTACGCCATCCTGGCCGGCCTGTGTGTGGTCCTGTTCACGCTGATGAGCGAGACCGCGTTCGAGTGGTTCATGCACCTGTACGCCGCGGCCCCTTGGGTGGTGCTGATCTGGACACCGGCCTTGACGGCGTTCATCGTGTGGTGCACACGCAGCTATTTCCCGGGCGCTGCGGGCTCGGGCATTCCCCAGGTCATGACGGCGCTGGATCCCCTGCTGCCAAGGGATTCGCGGCACCGCTTCGTGTCACTGCGGATCACGTTCGCCAAGATTGTTCTGGGCTCGCTGAGCCTGCTGGGTGGCCTGTCGGCCGGGCGCGAAGGCCCCTCGGTGCAGGTGGCCGCAGGCGTCATGCACGATGCTCGCCGCTGGCTGCGCCCGGGTTCGGTCATGAGCGAACGGGCGCTGCTGGTGGCGGGTGGCGCGGCCGGCATCGCGGCGGCGTTCAATGCCCCGCTGGCGGGCGTGGTGTTTGCCATCGAGGAACTGTCCAAAAAACTCGAAGCGCGCAACAACGGCCTCATCATCGCCGCCATCGTGCTGGCCGGTCTGGTCAGTATCTCGGCCTTCGGCAACCTGACCTATTTCGGTTCGATCGCGGTGCCCCGGCTGGGCTGGGGCGCGATCCTGCCGGGCGTGCTGGTGACGGTGATCTGCGGCGTGCTGGGCGGGCTCTTCTCGCGGCTGCTGGCCGCGTCACTGGCTGGCATGCCCGACCGTTTCAGCGCTTTTCGCAAACGTTTCCCGGTGCGCTTTGCCGCAGTCTGCGGCCTGGTGGTGGCGATCATCGGCCTGGCGTCGGGTGGTGCGACCTTCGGCGCCGGCGCGGAAGAAGTGCGCAACATGCTCGCCGGCGAGAGTGACATTTCGCGGATGTACGTGCTGCTGAAGTTCATGGCCACCTGGATCACGAGCTGGAGCGGCGTTCCGGGCGGCATCTTTGCGCCCTCCTTGTCCATTGGGGCAGGGGTCGGTCACGACGTGGCCCAGATCGTCGCGGGCAGCAAGGCCAGCGCGCTGACGCCCGCCCTGATCGCCATGGGCATGGCCGCCTTCCTCGCCGCGACCACGCAGGCCCCGCTGACCTCGTTCATCATCGTCATGGAGATGATCGACGGCCGGCCGATGGTGCTCAGCCTGATGGCCGCGGCCATGCTGGCCAGCCTGATCTCGCGCCTGATCAGCCGGCCGCTGTACGGCACGCTGTCCAACCTGATGCTGCGCCCGACCCGCGAACACCAAGCCCGCGAGGCTGCGGCCGAGACCGATGCGCCCGTACCGGCGCCCTCAGTGCACGACTCCACAGCGCCCGCTGATCCGCCTGTCGGGGGACCGGTGCAGCGCTCCCTGCTGGACGACGCGGGCAAGGACGATCTGCCGCCGACCAGCGGCGCGCCTCCTCGGAAGGACTGACCAGCCCCGCGGCACCACGTTCGGATGGGTGCGTCGAACGTCAGCGTTTGACGGCTGGCGCCTGCATCGGCCAGGCCGCCACCAGCCACACCAGGGTGCCCAGCGCGCAAACGGCGAACAGGCCGCTGGCACCGTGCGCACGCGCCAGCCAGCCACCGACCGCGCCACCCACGAAGAAGCCCACCGACTGCAGCGTGTTGTAGACGCCAAGCGCCGCACCGCGCGCGTGCGCCGGCGCCAGCTTCGAAACCAGGCTGGGCTGGCTGGCTTCCAGTGTGTTGAAGCCGATGAAGAAGACGAACATCAGGCCACCCAGCGCCCACAGGCCCGGCGCCTCGCCGCTGCCCGCCAGCCACCACAGGCCGATCTGCACCACGCCGATGAGCGCGATGGCGATCAGGAACGCGGCGCGCAGCCGGCCCTTGCGCTCCATCGGAAACAGCACGCCGCCCATGACCAGCAGCGAAGCCGCCACCGCCGGCAGGTAGACCTGCCAGTGGTCCGCCTTGGCCAGCCCGGCCTGCACCAACATGGCGGGCACAGCCATCCACATGGCGAGCTGCACCGCGTGCAGCACGAACACGCCCAGGTTCAGGCGCAGCAAGCCGGCGTGGCGCAGCACCTCGCCCAGCCCGCCCCGCACCTGCTGCATGTCGGACGGCCGGTGCACGCGCGGTTCCGGCGGCGCCACCCACAGCACCACGGCGATGCCCAGCAGCGCCAGCGTGCAGGTCATGCCGAAGATGCCCGGCAGGCCGACCCAGCCTGCCAGCAGCGGCGCGATCACCAGCGAGAGCGCGAACATCAGCGCGATGCTCGCGCCCACCATCGCCATGGCCTTGGTGCGCACGCTGTCGCGCGTCACGTCGGCCAGGAAGGCGGTGACCGCGGCCGAAATGGCGCCGGCGCCCTGCACCGCGCGGCCGATGGAGAGCCAGGTCAGGTCCGGCGCCCAGGCCGCGATGGCGCTGCCCGCCGCAAACACCAGCAGGCCGGCCACGATGGTGGGCTTGCGGCCGAAGCGGTCCGACGCGATGCCAAAGGGAATCTGCAGGAACGCCTGGGTCAGGCCGTACAGGCCCATGGCGAAACCCACCCGCGCCGGGTCGTCGCCGCCGGGCAGGCGCGCGGCTTCGAGCGAGAACACCGGCAGCACGATGAACAGGCCCAGCATGCGCAACGCAAACACCAGCGCCAGCGCGCCGCTGGCGCGGCGTTCCTCACCCGTCATGCGGTTGGCATCGGGGGCGGGCGCATCGCTGGAAACGGGGGGAGCGGAGGTTGAAGACACGATCAAGAAGCACGCGGCAGGCAGGATCGCCTGCCGCATACCGGGGGGTGTTGGGGCCAGGCGGTATTGTGCGTCAAAGGCCTCACCCCACGCTGGTGGTGGGACGCCAGCGGCCAGGGACGTCAGTCCCTGGAACACGGCGCGGGGGTATCAGGCTGGCAACTGCCGGGCCACCATTTCGACCACACTTTCGATGGTGGTGGGCCAGGCGTCGGCTTCGGCGCCCGCCATCACGTTCAGACGGCAACTGCCGCAGGACACCACCACGGTGTCGGCCCCCGTGGCGTCGATCTGCTCGCGCTTGATGCCCCAGGCCTGGTGCCGCAAACCCACGGCGCGGTTGATCAGGAACACGCCCGCGCCGCCGCCGCAACACCAGTTCTGCTCGGCCGTGGGCGTGGTTTCCCGCAGGTCCATGCCCAGGGCTTTCAGCGCCGCGCGCGGCTCGTCGACCACGCCACCGTGCCGGGCCAGCTTGCAGGCGTCGTGGTAGGTGATCTTGCGGCTGGGGTCTTCTGGGGGCTGCAGTTGCAGGCGCCCGGCGGTGATTTCGCGCCCGACGAATTCGGACGCCGCCAGCACCTCGAAGGGCAGCGGCTGGCCGTTGGCGAGCCGCGCTTCCCAGCGCAGCGCCGGGTAGGCATGCCCGCACTCCGGCAGGATGACGGTCTTGGCGCCGATGGCCAGCGCCTCGTCGATCAGGCGCTGGCTGGCCGCCTTCTGCAATGATTCACTGCCGGACAGCAGGCCGAAGTTCGCCGCCTCAAAACCCGCGCTGCGCAGAGTCCAGCGCACGCCCAGGTGGTTGAGGATGCGCGCCGTGGCGGCCAGCGCGTCCTGAAACAGCAGCACATCGATCACCGTGGTCACGAGCATCAGGTCGGCCTGCGGTTCGTCCAGCGGGATCGTAATGCCCTGGGCGCGCAGGAGGTCCACCGTCTGCCGGAGTTCGTCGGGGCCGACGCCGAACACCGTGCCCCGACCGGCCTGTTCCTGCGCCACCGCCGTCAACTCCAGGGGCGCCAGCCCGGCCTCGAACAGCGCTTCGCGCATCACGTTCACACCGCGCGCGGTGTTGACCCCCATCGGGCAGATCATGCTGCAGCGCCCGCACTCCGTGCACGAGTCGTAGACCAGCTCCTGCCATTCCTTGAGATCGTCGAGCGTGATGTCGGGCAGGAACAGGCGCTTGAGGGGCGCAAAGGCCGATGTCTCGCGCGCGTGCACCCGGCGCAGCAGGTCCAGCTTGCGACTGGGGCTGTACTTCGGGTCCTGGGTGCTCTGGTAGAAGTGGCAGGCTTCCGAGCAGTAGCCGCAGTTCACGCAGGCTTCCAGGTCCAGCGCCAGACCGCGGTCGGTCTTGGCCCGCATGACCGCCTTGGCGCGGCCCAGGCGTTCGGCGTCGGTCAGCGCATCGGGCTGCGCCATTTCCGGCAGGTGGTGGATGGCTTGCAGAAAGCCATGAAACACATCCATGTTGGTCATGAGCGCACCCCGCGACGGCCAAAGAACGTGGCCAGCTGCATGCGCGCCGGCAGGAACAGGAAGGCGTGCATCAGCTTGCCGAACGGAAACCAGATCAGCAGCAGCTCCAGCGTCAGCAGGTGCACCGCCAGCGGGTCCCGGTAGACCACGTGGTCACGCGCCAGGATGGTCGAGGACGGATCGCCGATCACCGCCATGCCGGTGACGAGGGGCAGGAACGTGACCACCCAGGTGATCCAGTCGTCTGCGGTCGAGATCCGTTTCAGCACCGGATCGCTCAGGCGGAACATCAAGGCCATCAGCAGCGACATGATGGTGGCCGCCGCCGCGGCGTACATCACGGCGTCGGGAAAGGCCGGCCACGACAGGCCGGTCAGGCGGCGGATGAAGGCGATGTGGGGTGCATAGCCAAAAACCACCACCGCGAGCCCGATGTGGAACACATACGGATTCACGGTGACGAGCGTGGCGCTGGGGTGAAAGCCGCCACGCGGCAGCATGCGGGTGAAGGCCGCGCGCAGCGCCGCACCGGTGCCGAAATGCTGGCGTTCGGGTGCGCCAGGCGCAACCCGATGGGGCAGGCGCCACAGCGCGAGCAAGCGCCAGGCGACGCCGGCGACAAAGATGAAAAGCGACAGCGTCAGCAGCGGGCCGCGCACCCAGTCCAGGAAATCCATGGAGAACCCTCCTTGTTGTTGTCACCAAGGTTTGCACAGTACGCCCAATCCGCCCGAAAAGCCAAGTGCCGTCGCGCGCCGCTGCGCGGTGTGTGGTTCCCGTC
Source organism: Burkholderiales bacterium GWF1_66_17 (assembly GCA_001770705.1). Classification (GTDB taxonomy): domain Bacteria; phylum Pseudomonadota; class Gammaproteobacteria; order Burkholderiales; family Burkholderiaceae_C; genus Hydrogenophaga. Next base: position 160,686 of record MERT01000026.1, read on the forward strand.
ATGCCTTGAACGCCACCCGCGTGCGGCGGATGTACCCCGGAAGCGGTCCCGCCGTATCATGTCGGGTTGCCTTTTTGACGCCAGAAACCCGCCCTGGTGACCCCGCCTTGAACCAGAACCCGACCCCGCTGACCGGCACCGCGCCGGATACGCCACCCGCCCCGCTCAGCCCCGCCCACGCCGCGGCCCTGCGCACCGCGGCCACGCTTTCGGTGCGCGGCGCGCGCACGCACAACCTGAAGAACATCGACCTTGACATCCCCAAGCACGCGCTGGTGGTGATCACCGGGCTGTCCGGCTCGGGCAAATCGAGCCTGGCCTTCGACACGCTGTACGCCGAAGGTCAGCGCCGCTACGTGGAAAGCCTCTCGGCCTACGCGCGGCAGTTTTTGCAGCTGATGGACAAGCCCGACGTGGACCTGATCGAAGGCCTGTCGCCGGCCATCGCCATCGAGCAGAAGGCCACCAGCCACAACCCGCGTTCCACGGTGGGCACCGTCACCGAGATCCACGACTACCTGCGCCTCTTGTACGCGCGCGCCGGCACGCCGCACTGCCCCGAGCACGACCTGCCGCTGACCTCGCAGAGCGTGGCGCAGATGGTGGACACGGTGCTGGCGCTGCCACAGGACACGCGGCTCATGATCCTGGCGCCCGTGGCGCGGGAGAAGAAGGGCGAGTTCCTGGAGCTGTTCGCCGACATGCAGGCTCAGGGCTACGTGCGTTTTCGCATCAACGGCGAGGTGCTGGACTTCGACGCCCTGCCTGCGCTGAAGAAGACCGAAAAACACAATATCGACGTCGTGGTCGACCGCATCAAGGTGCGTTCGGCCGAGGAAGAGGGCGCCAATCCACAAAGACAAAGACTGGCGGAGAGCTTCGAGGCCGCGCTGCGCCTGGCCGAGGGCCGCGCCATCGCGGTCGAAATGGACGGCGGCGCCGAACACGGCTTCTCGGCCAAGTTCGCCTGCCCGGTCTGCAGCTACACCGTGGGCGAGCTGGAGCCGCGCCTGTTTTCGTTCAACTCGCCCATGGGCGCCTGCCCCAGCTGCGACGGCCTGGGCCACACGGAGGTGTTCGACGCCGAGCGCGTGGTCGCCTTCCCCACGCTGAGCCTGGCCAGCGGCGCCATCAAGGGCTGGGACCGGCGCAACGGCTACTACTTCGCGATGATCGAAAGCCTGGCGGCGCACTACAAATTCAGCGCCGATGCGGCCTGGGAATCGTTGCCCGAAGCGGTGCAGCAGGTGCTGCTCTTCGGCTCGGGCGAAGAAGAGATCAAGTTCAGCTACGCGCTCGAATCGGGGGAACGCGCGGGCAAGAAGATCCACAAGAAGCACCCCTTCGAAGGCATCATCCGCAACTTCGAGCGCCGCTACCGCGAGACCGACAGCGCCAACGTGCGCGAAGAGCTGGCCCGCTACCGCGCCACCCAGCCCTGCCCGGAGTGTGGCGGCTCGCGCCTGCGCAAGGAAGCGCGCCACGTGTTCGTGGGCGAAGGCGAGCAGAAACAACCCATCTACAAGATCAGCCACATCACGCTCGGCGAGTCGCTGGCTTACTTCAGCGCGCTGCACCTGCCGGGCGCCAAAGGCGACATCGCCGCGCGCGTGATCAACGAGATCCGCCAGCGCCTGAAGTTCCTGAACGACGTCGGCCTGAACTACCTGAGCCTGGACCGCAGTGCCGAGACGCTGAGCGGCGGCGAAGCGCAGCGCATCCGCCTGGCAAGCCAGATCGGCAGCGGCCTGACCGGCGTGATGTACGTGCTCGACGAACCCAGCATCGGCCTGCACCAACGCGACAACGACCGCCTCATCACCACGCTGCAGCACCTGCGCGACCTCGGCAACACGGTGCTGGTGGTGGAGCACGACGAAGACATGATCCGCTGCGCCGACCACGTGATCGACATGGGCCCGGGCGCGGGCGTGCACGGCGGCCATGTGATGGCGCAAGGCACCTGTGCCGAAGTCATGGCCACGCCCGGCTCACTGACGGGCCAGTACCTGAGCGGCACGCGCGCCATCGCCGTGCCCACGCGGCGCACGCCCTGGTTGCCGGTGAACAAAGCCGCCGCCGCGGCCAGGGCTGCGCCCATCAAGTCGCGTTTTCCCATGAGCCCGGCCGCCGAGCGCCGCAGCGCGCGCGAAGCGGCGCACATCGCCACGCTGGGCGAGCTGCAGGAGATCCGCGTCGTCAACGCCACCGGCCACAACCTGCAGGGCGTGAGCGTGGCCTTCCCCGTGGGCCTGCTCACCTGCGTGACCGGCGTCTCGGGCTCGGGCAAATCGACCCTGGTGAACGACACGCTCTACGCCGCGGTGTCGCGCACGCTCTACCGCTCGCACGAAGAGCCGGCCGAACACGACGCCATCGAGGGCATCGAACACTTCGACAAGGTCATCAACGTCGACCAATCGCCCATCGGCCGCACGCCGCGCAGCAACCCGGCCACCTACACCGGCCTCTTCACCGGCATTCGCGAGCTGATGGCCGAAATGCCCACCGCGAAAGAGCGCGGCTACGGCCCGGGCCGCTTCAGTTTCAACGTGGCCGGTGGCCGCTGCGAGGCCTGCCAGGGCGACGGCGTGGTCAAGGTGGAGATGCACTTTTTGCCCGACGTCTACGTGCCCTGCGAGGTCTGCCACGGCCAGCGCTACAACCGCGAAACGCTCGACGTGCAGTACAAAGGCAAGAACATCGCGCAGATCCTGGACATGACGGTCGAGAAAGCGCACGCGTTCTTCACCGCCGTGCCCACGCTGCACCGCAAGTTGCAGACGCTGATGGACGTGGGCCTGACCTACATCCAGCTCGGCCAGAGCGCGACCACGCTCTCGGGCGGCGAGGCGCAGCGCGTCAAGCTGGCGCTGGAGCTCAGCAAACGCGACACCGGCCGCACGCTCTACATCCTGGACGAACCCACCACCGGCCTGCACTTCGCCGACATCGAACTGCTGCTGAAAGTGCTGCACCAGCTGCGCGACGCGGGCAACACCATCGTCGTGATCGAGCACAACCTCGACGTCATCAAGACCGCCGACTGGCTGATCGACATGGGTCCCGAGGGAGGGTCCGGCGGCGGCAGCGTGGTGGGCGTGGGCACGCCGGAAGACATCGCCGCCAACGGCGAGAGTCACACCGGACGCTATCTGGCGCGGTTGCTGCAGCGCTGAAAGCAAGGCGATAGACGCGCAAGCCGCCCGCGCGAAGTGCCCTCACGACAGACACAGGACACAGGGCAACTGGAGCGGGGCCCGCTCTGCGCGAGGAAACGCCAACCCAGAGACACCGCGGAACCGGCTTCGCCGGGCCGCCAGTGTCGCCCCCCTTCAGGGGGGTGGCGCCAAAGGCGACGCGGGGGGCGTTCCTGTCATTTGCTGCGGTACGCCACACCCACGCCCAGACCATGGGTGACGAGGCGGCCCACCAGTGGGCTGCGCGCGGTCGATCCGAGCACGCGCGACACATCCAGCCCGCCAAACACCACCCAGTGGGTGCTCAGCGCGGTTTCAAAGTGGGCGCCCAGGCGCAGGTTTTCCCAGCCGCTGCCCAGCCGGTACGGCTCGCGACCCGTCGCTTGGGCGGCCTCGGGTGAAATGCCGTAGAGCGTGCGCAGGTAACGTGCGTCGCCCCAGCCCCCGCCCACCGAAAAGTCCAGGTTGGTCCGCCGTGAAACGGGGTAACGGTAGTTCACCCCGGTGTTCAGCCGGGCGCCGCCTCCGCGGTCCAGCAGGTCGTGGTCCAGGCTCACGCTCCAGTTCCAGCGCTCACCGAAGGAGCGCCCGGTCGACACACGACCGCGCAAGGTGGTCCGCACATCGGGCAGGCCCTGGAATTCGGGGTCACCGTCGAACGAGCGGCCGTTGTCCAGGCGCAGTGACGCACCCAGCCGCCAGTCGCTGAACACATCGAGCTCCGTGCTCACGCCGGTTTCCAGTTGCTCCCGCCCGGCGCGCAAGAGCGAATTGGCCCGCGATCGCGACACGCGGAACGGCCCGAGCTGGAATGCCCACAGGGGCTTGATGTCGTAACGGGTCACGCCACTGCCAATGTGCCCGTTGGCCGAAACGACCGAAGCGCCCACCAGATACCCGGCATCGCTCGCCGGCCCCCCGACCGCGAGCTGTCCTTCGGCGTGCGCCTGCAGCGCCAGACAGGCTGCCACCATCCCCAGACCTTGGCGCCAAAATGTGGTTGTCATCCGGGCATCATAGCCAGCCTGGATGTCACTAAAACGCCACCCCATGAAACTGGGTCAACGGATTTTCCCCATTGCGGCAAACTGGGGGACATGGCACAGGAAACCGAACTCAAACTCGCGCTGTTCGCCCGCGACCTGCCGCGGCTGCTGGCGCATCCGCTGCTCGCGGCGCAGGAGCCGCAGCGGCAGCGCCTGCTCAACACCTATTTCGACACCCCCGATCTGGCGCTGATGCGACAGCGCATCGCGGTGCGCGAGCGGCGGGTGGGGCGCCGCACGCTGCTCACGGTCAAGACCGCGGGGGCGTCGGCGGGCGGTCTGTCGCGGCGCGGCGAGTGGGAGGGTCCGACGCAAACCGGTGAACTGGACTTTGCCTCCCTGGTGGACGATGCCGCACTGGCCCGTGCGCTGACCGGGCTCAGACCCCGGCTGGTTCCCCTGTTCCGCACCGACTTCACGCGCCGCAGCTGGCAACTCCACCAGGGCGGAGCGCACATCGAGGTGGCGCTCGACGAGGGCTACATCACCACCCGGCCAGCGGGCGCCCGCCCCGGCGACACCCGCCGGGAACCGTTCCTGGAACTGGAGCTGGAACTCAAGAGCGGCCCGGTGGACGCCCTGCTCGACCTGGCCCACACGCTGGCCCTCGGGCCTCAGGGCTGGAGCGCGCAGGGCATCTGGCTTTATCCCTCGGACCGCAGCAAGGCCGAACGCGGTCTGGCCCTGTTTCTGGGCCAACCGCCCGAGCCCTTGCGCGAAGCACCGCTGCAACTGCCAGTCGACGGCGACCCGGTTCAGGCCTTCTGCATCACGGCACTGGCCTGTCTGGCACAGCTGCAAGGCAACGTGCTGGCCCTGCTGCAGGCGCCCGAGGCGGGCCCCTTGCCCGACCCGGAATACATCCACCAGGCGCGGGTGGCGCTGCGCCGCCTGCGCACCGGGCTGCGCCTGTTTCGCCCCTTCCTGCCGCGCCGCTTCTCGGCGCACTGGAGCGCCCACTGGCAGGCCGCTGCCGGACAGCTCGGCGATGCGCGCAACTGGGACGTGCTGGTCACGACCTGGCTGCCCCAGTTGCTGGGCGATGGTCGCCAGACGGAAACCCTGGCACGCTGGGTGGCGCAGATGCGGCATGAAGCCAACCAGCGTGCCCGCCAGGCGCTGAGCGAGCCCGCCTTTGCGCTTGGCCAGCTGGCCTTCGTGCGCGCGCTGCTCGCGCTGCAGGGCCGGGCGCCCCGAGCCGGCCAGCCCGCGCTGACCGCTTGGGCACACGCCACGCTGCAGCAACGGCACCGCCGCCTGCAGCGTGCGGTGCGCCTGGCGGCTCGTCAAGCGGCCAGCGAGCGGCATGCGCTGCGCATCGAGCTCAAGAAACTGCGCTACGCCCAGTCCTTCCTGTCCAGCCTGTTGCCTCGTCAGCGGCGGGGGGGCTCATCGCTCAAACGCGCCCAGGAACTGCTCGGCACCCTAAACGATCTCCACACCGCGCAAGTCCTGCTCGCCGACGCGCCACCCCCGGCGGGGCAGAAGGTGATCGGCCGCCTGCAAGAACTGACGGCGGTGCACCTTGCCGATCTGCCCGGCGTGCAACGGCAACTGCTGCGGTCCATCGCCGCCTGGGACTGAAGCAACAAGGCGAACCCGTATCCGTTTTTCAGGGCACCGGAGCGCGACTCCGATGCATGAAACGCTCCAGCCCAGGGCACCGCCGGGCCGGCTTTGCCGGACGGCCAGTGCCGCCCCCTCGAGGGGGTAGCGCGCAGCGCTGCGGGGGTGTTCAAGTCCTTGCGCTCGGCCGCTCGGCCACCCGGTCGCGCCAGGCCTGCAGCGCGGCAAAGCCCTGTTGACCCGCGTTGAAACGCATCAGCTTCGCGAACTCCAGCGCGCAGAAAGCCGTGATGTCGGCGATGCTGAAACGCTCGCCGGCCACCCAGGGCTGGCGCTGCAGTTCGCCGTCCAGCCAGGCCGCGGTCTCGCGCAGTTTCTCGCCCTGCGAGCGGCCGAACTCGGGAAACTGCGGTTGCTCCAGCGGCGCCAGTCCCGGGTGGGTGTGGCGCACGCAGTTGGCGATGGGCAGCAAGAAGTACCACTCAACGCGGCGGTCGGCCATTTCGATGAAGGCGCGCTCGGTGGCGTCTACACCCATCAGGTTGGGCACGGGGTGGCGGCCCTCCAGGTAGGTGCAGATGGCGCGGGTTTCGGTGAGCACGCGGCCGTCGTCGAGCTCCAGCGCGGGCACGCGGGCCAGCGGGCTTTTGGCGCGGTAGGCATCGCCTTTGTGTTCGAGCGCGTTCAGATCCACATCGACGAGGTCCAGGCCGTTGATGCCTTTCTCCACCAGGAACATGAGCACGCGCCGGGGGCTGGGCGCGCGGGATGCCACGTAGAGCTTCATGCGGCGCCTCCACCCGGCTTCAGGCTCTGGCCGGTCTCGACCATGCGGCGGGCCTCTTCGGCGAACTTTTGCGCGCCCGCGTCGCCGTCGCGCGTGAGGTCCACCTTCGACGGCGGCTGTTCAATGCCGCGCTGCACCGCGGGGCGCGCGCGGATCGCATCGCGCCAGCGTTTGAGGTGCGGCAGGTCGTCCATCTCCACACCCGACCAGCGGTGCGTGCGCACCCAGGCCCAGTTGGCGATGTCGGCGATGGAGTAGTCGCCAGCCAGGAATTCGTGGTCTTGCAGCTGGCCGTCGAGCACGCGGAACAGGCGTTTGCTCTCGCCCTGGTAGCGGTCGATGACGGCCGGGATCTTCTCGGGGAAGTAGCGGAAGAACACATTGGCCTGGCCCATCATCGGCCCGATGCCGCCCATCTGGAACATCAGCCACTGCAGCACCCGCGAGCGGCCCTTGGCGTCCGCGGGCATGAGGCGGCCGGTCTTTTCGGCCAGGTAGATCAGGCAGGCGCCCGACTCGAACACCGCAAAATCGTCGGCCTCGTGGTCGACGATGGCCGGGATGCGACCGTTGGGGTTGATGGCCAGGAAAGCGGGCGTCTTCTGCTCCCCGGCCGTCAGGTCCAGTACCTTCAGCGTGTAGGGCAGGCCCAGCTCTTCGAGCGCGATGGACACTTTGTGCCCATTGGGCGTGGCGGCGGTGTACAGATCAAGCACAGCCACCCCCCTGCGCCGCTTCGCGTCTTCCCCCCGATGGGGGGACCCCACCTGTGGCCCGGCAAAGCCGGTTCCACGGTGTGTACTGGGAGGATGCCCGCAGCAGCATGGTTGGCCTCTTGATCAAAACCCCCATCGTAGAGGCCCCGCAGCCTGCCGGCTGTCACCTGTGAAACGGGCGCTCAGCCCCGGGCGGCTTCCAGCACGTTGCGCGTGCGCAGGGCCTCGCTGCGCGCGGCGGCGGCGAAATCTTCACCGCTGGACGCGTAGAGGATGGCGCGCGAACTGTTGACGATGACCGGTCCGGTGGTCGCGTCGCCCTGCCGGCGGTAACCGGCGCGGACGGTGGCCACGGCGTCACCGCCCTGCGCACCCACACCGGGGATCAGCAGCGGCAGCGTGGGCGCGAGTTCACGCACGCGCTCGATTTCTGCGGGGTAGGTGGCGCCCACGACCAGGCCGAGCTGGCCGTTCAGGTTCCACGGCCCTTGGGCGAGCCGGGCCACGTGTTCGTACAGCAAGGGCTGGCCGTCCACCGTCGCCAGGCGCTGGTTCTGCAGGTCGTCGCCGCCGGGGTTGGAGGTGCGGCAGAGCAGGAACGCGCCCTTGCCTTCGTACTTCAGGTAGGGCTGCACCGAATCGAAGCCCATGAAGGGCGAGAGCGTCACGGCGTCGGCGCCGTAGCGCTCGAAGGCCTCGATGGCGTACTGCTCGGCGGTGCTGCCGATGTCGCCGCGCTTGGCGTCCAGGATCACCGGCACCTGCGGCGCCACCGCGCGCATGTGGGCCATCAGGCGTTCGAGCTGGTCTTCGGCACGGTGGGCGGCGAAGTAGGCGATCTGCGGCTTGAACGCGATCACGGTGTCGGCCGTGGCCTCGACGATGGCTGCGCAGAAATCGTAGATGCGGCTGGCGTCGCCCCTGAGGTGGGCGGGAAACTTCGCCGGATCCGGGTCCAGGCCGACGCAGAGCAGGGACTGGTTCTGGCGCTCTGCCGCGCTGAGCATGTCGAGAAAGGTCATGGCGCGATTTTAGGTGGCCCCAGGCGACAGGACTGCACCGAAAGCCCCCTAAGATCAGACCGATGCACGCCCTGTCCCGCCAGCAACTCATCCTGCTTGTCCTGCTCACCCTGGTCTGGGGCCTCAACTGGCCGATCATGAAGCTCGGCGTGACCGGCTTCCCGCCGCTCAGCTTCCGCAGCATCTGCATGTGGCTGGGCCTGCCGGTGCTGGGCTTGTTCCTGGTGTGGCGCAAGGTGCCGTTTCGCATCGATCGTGTGCACTGGCGCGAGCTCGCTGTGCTCACGGTCACCAACATGTTCTTCTGGCACACGCTGGCGATCCTGGCGATCCAGTCGCTCTCCAGCGGCCGGGCGGCGATCCTCGGCTACACGATGCCGGTGTTTTCAGCCTTGCTCGGTGCGGCCTGGTTCGGCCAGCGGCTGGCGGGCCGTGCCTGGTTCGGTGTGGCCGCTGCGGCGCTGGGCGTGGTGCTGCTGCTCTGGCACGAAGTCAGCACCCTGTCGGGCCGGCCGCTGGGCGTGTTCATGATGCTGGTGGCGGCGGCCACCTGGGCGCTGGGCACGCAGCTGATGCGCCGCACCCGCATCGCGCACCCGACGCTGGCGATCTCTTTCTGGATGACCGTGGCCACCACGCTGTGGATGACACTGCTGGCGGTGGTCTTCGAACGCGACGCCTGGACCCTGCCCTCGGCGCCCATCTGGGGCGCCATCGTCTACAACGCCATCGGCGTCTTTGCGTTCGCCCAGGTGGTCTGGCTGATGCTGGCGCGCGACCTGCCACCCATCGCCTCCACGCTCTCGGTGATGTTCATCCCGGTGCTGGGCGTGTTCAGCGGTGCCTGGTGGCTGGGCGAGGTGCTGCACTGGCAGGACTGGACCGCGGTGGTGCTGGTGATGCTGGCGATTGCGACGGTGTTGTGGCCGGCCCGACCAGCTAGCCCGGCCCTAGGCTGAGATCGGCGGTTTCACCGGTCAGGGCCACGCTGCCGCAGGATGTGCGGCCGTCAGCGGTCGGGGGAAAAGCGCGCCGGCGATGACCTGCAACAGATCCAGGTAGGCAGGCGCCAGTTGCGACGGCAGCTGCCGGGTGTCGATGTAGTAGGCGCCGCGCTTGCCGTGGTATTCGATGGCCTCGCCCAGGGCCTGGAAGCGGATGCCAACAAAAGCCAGCCCGCGCGCCAGCCGGGGTTCCATCATCACGAACACATGGTGGCGTTGCGTCTCGTGCGACAGGGTGATCGCCGCCATGTACAGGCCGATGGCGATGGCTGGAAAGCTGCGCAGTTCCTGTTCCGAGAACCCACCGGCCACGATGGCCCCTTCGGCGGCGGCGGCGGACTGTTTGCGGAACACCGCGGGCACCGCCAGGCGCGAGATTTCGCAGACTTCGTGCGGTGCAAAGTGGTGCGGCAGCAGGCTGGGGTGAGTCAATGCCTGGGCACAGTGGGTCTCCAGGGGTAAGCGGTCGTGGGCACCGCGTTTGCCCACCAGCCGCACCGTGCCGGCCAGCACGCCCGAGCGGCGGTGGCGCACCGCGCAGTGAACGGCCTGGGCATCAAACGGATCGCGCTCTTCCCGCAGGGGATGCAGGGCCTCGTAGTGCAGCTCTTCGCAATACACCTGGTGCCGCAGGCGGTAGATCTCCCGGCGCTGGAGTTCGCTGCGGGCGATCTGCGGCTGCAGGTGCTGCATGAAGGCCTCGGCAATGCCGAAAGTGGCCGGGGCAACCGCTGGCAGGGCCGGGTTCGACGGTTCAGACTCAGCGGGCGGGCGTTGCAGCGCAGGGCCCGACAGGGCCGTTACGGACAGGGATGGGGTTTTCATGGTGGCAACACGGAATGACACCCTCAAGCGGGCGGGTCAGTGTTGCCTCGGGCACCGGGTGAACGGCGCCAAACGGCGTCAGATTTGACAGGGACCGGTCATGGGCTCCAAGCCCCCATATCAAGGTCTTTGGAGCGTCAGGGGGCCGTGGAGCGATCGGATGATGCGGCGGCCGTCTCCAGCGCCAGGCACAGGTCGGCCCAGGCCTTGGCCTTGTCGCTGGGCGTGCGCAGCAGGTAGGCCGGGTGGTAGGTCACGATGACCGGCACACCCTGGTAGCGGTGCACCTGCCCACGCAGCTTGCCGATGGGTTCGCTGGTCTGCAGCAGCGACTGCACCGCGAAACGCCCCATGGCGAGGATGATCTTCGGCTGCACCAGAGCCACCTGGCGCGCCAGATAGGGCTCGCACTGCGCCACCTCTTCGGGCAGCGGGTTGCGATTGGCCGGCGGACGGCACTTGAGCACGTTGGCGATGTAGGCGGCCTGCTCGCCGCTGCCGGTGCGGCTGCGGCCGATGGCGCGCAGCATGTTGTCGAGCAGCTGGCCGGCCACGCCCACGAAGGGTTCGCCCTGCAGGTCCTCGTTTTCACCGGGTGCCTCGCCGATCACCATCCAGTCGGCCTGGCGGTCGCCGACCCCGAACACGGTGTTCTGGCGGCTGCGGCACAGGCCGCAGGCTTCGCAGCCCGCGACGGCGGCTTGCAGCGCCGGCCAGTCCATGGCGTCCACACCCGCCGGGCGCGGTCGGGCTGGGGCGGCAACGGGCCGGGGCGCGGCCACCACCGCTTCGTTCACCGGCGGCTGCACCGGGGCTGGCCGGGCGGCGGGTGCAGCGTGCGCTGGCATTGACGAAGGCGCGGGAGCGCGCGCCACCGCAGTGGGTGGCGCTTCGGCCATCACGGGCGCAGTGACCTGCGCGGCCACGGGCGGCCGGGGCGCCCAGACGCGCACCCCCATCTCGGCCAGCATGGCGCGCTGGCGCGCATCCAGCTGCGGCACGAACGAGGTGTCGGGCTGGTCGGCGGTGTCGTTCATGCCGCGCTCCCGCCACTCGCCAGCGCCACCAGGTTCAGGCTCATGACCACCGCATCTTCGCGCTGGAAATGGCTGGCCGGGTAATAGCCGCGGCGCATGCCCACCTGCTGAAAACCATAGCCTTCGTACAGGGCGCGCGCCGGTGCGTTGCTGGCGCGCACTTCGAGCCACAGCCACTGCGCCCCCTGGCTGTGCGACCACAGCGCCAGCGCGTCGAGCATGAAGCGCGCCCAGCCCTGGCGCTGGTGTGCCGGGGCCACGGTGATGTTGAGCAGGTGCACCTCGTCCACGCCGGGCATCGCCACCAGGTAGCCGAGCAGCACGCGGCCGTCGGCCCGTCGGGGGTGCACCGCCTCGCCCGGCAGGGCTTCGCCGAGCAGCATCACCGCCGGATAACCGGAGGCCAGCGAATCGGCAAAGTGTTTGTGTGTCCAGGGGTGGGTGTAGGCGGATTTTTCCACCTCGCACACCGCGTCCAGGTCGGTCGCGGTCACCGGCTCAAAGGCGATGCGCCGCTCCGCGGCCGGTGCGGGACGCGCGCTGGCGTCGGCCAGCGGCCAGTCGCCCGCAGACCACACCGGCACCTTCGGCGCGCTGACGGAAGAAGCCTCGACAGACCGGTTCGTGTTCGCCATGGGTCGGCCTCTCAGGCGTCCAGCGGCGTCACCGCCGACACGGGCGCGGACAGGCGCACCAGCTGCTCCAGCCGCAGGCGCTCGCGCTCGGCCGTGGTCTGCGCCACCTTGTCGCGCACGTAGAGCGGCAGCGCTTCGTGCGCCGCCACCGCTCGCCCGGCCGCGAGCAGCGCCGGCGCCAGCCGCAACAAGGCAGCGGCTGTGGGCAGGGCGGTCTGGCGCTCGCCGGCCAGGTCGCTGAACTGTGCGCCGTAGCTGGGAAACACATTGCCGGCAAGCAGGCAATCGCCCGGCGCCAGCGCCTGCGGCAAGCCTTGCTGCAGCCATTCCCCCAGATCGGCCGGCGCACACAGGCGCGGCGGCTGCAGCGGTACCGGATCCAGCCCCAACGGGCCGCAAGCGTAGAGCGCCACGTACATCTCGTCCATGCGCGCATCAAGCAGGGCTGCGATCACGCGGGGGGGCGCCTGCCCGGCCAGCGCCCGCTGGTGGCGCGCTTCTTCGGCCAGCGCCAGCAAGGTATCGACCGGCAGGACCGGCACACCACCTGCGCGCCCCGCCCCCTGGGCGCCATAGGCGAGCCCCTGGGCGACGGCGCACGCGGTGCGCAAGCCGGTGAACGACCCCGGCCCGCGCGCAAACACCAGCGCGTCCAGTTCCCGCAGCGCCCACCCCGCCTGCGTCAGCAGCGACTGCACCACCGGCAACAGCGTCGCCGAGGCCTGCGCGGCGCCCGGACCCGTGTGCTGCCACGGCGCATCGCCCGGCACGCCACCGCCCACCGCCACCGAGAGGGTGTCGGTGCTGGTTTCGATGGCCAGCAGGCGCAGCGGGGGAGAGGCAGGGGAAGCGGCAGAAGGCATCCGGCCATTATCGGCGAGCGGCATGCGTGGCCGCGTTCGTCGGGGCATCCACCAGGACGTGCGCAATGGCGCATTTGCGCGATGCGGCCGCCGGGCGGGGCCGTTGATGCGCCCCCCGGGTTCCATAATCCCTGCCATGTTGACCACCACGCCGACCGAACGCCCCCTGCGCCCGCGCCCCACCGCCGGGGCCGCCTGGTGGCGAGCGCTGGGTGCGGGCCTGCTCGGCGCCCTGGCGCTCCCGCTCGCGGCGCTGGCCGATGACGCCCTGCCCCCCACGGTGCAGGCCGCGCTGCGGCGTGCCGCGGTGCCCGCCAGCGCCGTGTCGGCCCTGGTGGTGCCGGTCTCCGGCGACCGCGGCGAGCGCCTGCGCCACCGCGCCGGGCAGCCCATCAACCCGGCCTCGGTCATGAAGCTGGTGACCACCTACGCCGCCATCGACCTGCTGGGGCCCGACTTCACCTGGCGCACGCGCTTCTACACCGACGGCGCCGTGGACAACGGGGCCCTGCGCGGCAACCTCTACATCCAGGGCGGTGGCGACCCCAAACTGGTGCTGGAGCGCATCCAGACCGCTTTCTTCGCCCTGCAGGACCGGGGCGTGCAGGTGGTGCTGGGCGATGTGGTGCTGGACCACAGCGCCTTCGAAGTGCCCGCGCGCGACCCCGGCGCCTTCGACGGCGAGGCGCTGCGGCCCTACAACGCCAGTCCCGACGCGCTGCTGGTGAACTTCAAGTCGGTGGTCCTGAAGTTCCAGCCCGACAGCGCCCTCGGCGTCGCCCATGTGTTGAGCGAGCCGCCCATGGCGGGGCTGATCATCGACCCCACCGTGCCGCTCTCGCGCAAAGGCTGTGGCGACTGGCGTGGCGCCTTGCAGGCGCGGTTTGACGACGCCAATGCCATCCGTTTCGAGGGCCAGTACCCGCTGGCTTGCGGTGAACGCGTCTGGCCCGTGGCCTACCAGGACCCGGCCAGCTACGCCGCGCGTGCCCTCGAAGGCCTGTGGCGCGCCAGCGGCGGCGCGATCACCGGGCAGGTGCGCAACGGGCTCACCCCGCCCGGCGCCACCCTACTGCACGAAGCCCATTCGCTGCCGCTCTCGGACATCATCACCGACGTCAACCAGTGGAGCAACAACGTGATGGCGCAGCAGGTGTTCCTCACGCTGGGCCGGCTCAACCCGGTGCGGCAGGAGGCGCGCACCGTGCCGCGCGAACACATCACCCCGCTGCGCGCGGGGCGGTTCGAGCGCTCACGCGACGTGGTGGCCCGCTGGTGGACAACCACCTTCGGCATCCGCCACGCGCCCCCGGTCATGGACAACGGCTCGGGGCTCTCGCGCGACGAACGCATCACCGCCGACGCGCTGGCCGGCCTGCTGCGCCATGCGGCGGCCCATCCCAAGGGCGCGCAGTTCGTGCAGTCGCTGTCGGTGGCGGGCGTCAGCGGCACGGCAGCGCGCATGGCCCGCGGGCCGCGCAGCGCCGCACGGGGCAACGCCTGGCTCAAGACCGGCACGCTGCGCGACGTGACCGGCGTGGCCGGTTATGTGAATGCGGTGAACGGCACACGCTACGCGGTCGTGGGGTTCATCAACCACCCGAACGCCGGCGCCGCGCGGCCGGCGTTGGAAGCGCTGGTGGAATGGGCGGCCGCCCAGCCGGATTGAAAGCCTGAGAGGCGTTTGCTGCGCCTCCTAGCCCAGCAGCAAAACAAGACCACCCATCGCCAGGGCCAGCGCCGCGACAACGGCCCAGCCCGACAGGCGGCTGCGCTTGCGACGCGCCATCAGGGCATTCGCCTGACGGCGGTTCATGGCCTCATCCACCAGCGTCTCGGGATGCACCTCCGACTGCACCGTGCAGTAGTACTGGTGCAGGGTCTCGCTGTTGATGGCCAGGCTGTCGTCGGTGGTGCTTCTTTGGGCAAAGAGTGAAGTTTTCACGGCGGTACTCGGCTGGCGTTGAAATATCGTGGATATCGATCGGGTGGCGAGCAACAAGCCACCGCCACTCCTATCATGCGTGGCTATGCGCCCTGACGACCTTATCGGCTACTTCGCCGCTTTCTTGACCACTTTCAGTTTTGTGCCCCAGGTCTGGCACACGTTCCAGACGCGGGACGTGAGCGGCATTTCTCTGGGCATGTACAGCAGCTTCACGCTCGGCATCGCGATGTGGCTGGCCTATGGCCTGATGCTGGGTGCCTGGCCGGTGGTCGTGGCCAACGCCATCACGCTGCTGCTGGCACTGGCCATCCTGACCATGAAGCTGCGCTTCGGGCGCTCCTGAAACGCAGACAGGGCTGTAGCGCGACAAGGCGCCCCATACAGCTATGCGTTCAAGGGCTGCACTGTGTCGGTTTTCCATGGCGCCGGAGCACCGCCCGCAGCGCACGAAACGGTGCAGCCCAGGGCACCGCCGGGCTGGCTTTGCCAGACGGCCAGTGCCGCCCCCCTTGAGGGGGGTGACGCGAAGCGGCGCAGGGGGTGTTTCGTTCAGGCTGACGCGCGTTGCAGGCGGTCGCGCACACCATCCCAGTCGGCGCCTTCGGGCGGTGTTTCCACCCAGATGAGCTTGACGCCCGTGGCATCGAGTTCACGCAACACGGCAAACAGCGCCTGCGCGGCCTGGGCCGCGTCGTCGGGCATGCGGCGCAGGACCACGCCACGAGCGGTCTTCAAGGGCGAACGCGCATAGACCGCGATGTGTTTCGCATCCGGGCCCAGCACGTCGAGCGCCGCCTGCAGCGGCTGCGCCGCCATCAGCCGCACCTTGGCGCGCGGCGCGTAATGCGATTCCAGCGTGCCGGAGGCGCGCGGCGCGGCCTCGTCGCGCGCGCGCAGCGGCTGTCCACACACGGCTTCGATCTGCGCCGGCGTGATCACGCCGGGGCGCAGAAGCACCGGGGCGCCGCGCGAGCAGTCCACGATGGTGGACTCGATGCCCACCGGGCAGGCACCACCGTCCAGGATCAGCAGCGCGTCGTCCTGCAGATCGGCGAATTCTTCGGCCACGTGCGCGGCGGTGGTGGGGCTGACGCGGCCGAAACGGTTGGCACTGGGCGCGGCCACACCGTGCACACCGTGCACGCGCGCCGCCACCAGCAGCGCCTGCGCCACCGGGTGCGAGGGGCAACGCAGGCCCACCGAATCCTGCCCGCCCGCGGCCACCGCCGCCACCTCGGACCGGCGCGGCAGGATCAAGGTGAGCGGGCCGGGCCAGAAGGCCTGCATCAGCGCGGCGGCAAACGCCGGCACTTCGCGCGCAAACGGCGCCACAGCGGTGTGCCAGTCGGCCGCCCCAGCGGGCGGAATGTGCACGATCAGCGGGTGGTCGCTTGGCCGGCCCTTGGCCTCGAAGATGCGCAGCACCGCGGTGGCGTTGCCGGCGTCGGCCGCCAGGCCATAGACGGTTTCGGTCGGCATGCCGACCAGCGAGCCCGCGGCGAGGCGCTGGGCGGCTGCTTCGACGGCCGCCGGGTCGCTGGCGTTCAGGCAGAGCGGCATCGGTGGATCAGGCCAGCGCGGGCAGGCCGAGCAGGGCCAGCACCTTCGCGGTCGTCTCGCGCACCTGCGATACAGAGGCCCCAGTGATGTTCAGGTGGCCCATCTTGCGACCCGGGCGAGCGCTGAGCTTGCCGTACAGGTGCAGGTGGGTGCCCGGCAGCGCGAGCACCTGCGCCCAGGGCGGCGACACCGGCCGTTCGCTGGCCTGAGGGCGAACACCATTGGCGTTGAACCAGAGGTCGCCCAGCAGGTTGACCATGATGGCCGGGCTGTGCTGACGCGGGGTAGGCAGCGGCAGGCCGGCGAGTGCGCGTACCTGCGCCTCGAACTGCGAGATGTCGCAGGCGTTCTGCGTGTAGTGGCCGCTGTTGTGCGGGCGCGGCGCCATTTCGTTGACGATCAGGTCCGCGCCACCCGCGCCGTTGTCCACCACGAAGTACTCGACGCACAACACGCCCACGTAGTTCAGGTGGTTCGCGATCGCCACCGTGCTGGCCTGCGCGCGCGCCGCCAGATCGGCGGGCACAGCGCCCTCAAACACCTCGGTGATCGCGAGGATGCCGTCGTGGTGCGTGTTGGCCTGCACCGGGAAGCTGACCACGCTGCCGTCGGCGCCGCGCGCCACCAGCACCGAACACTCGCTCTGCAGCGGCATCAGCTTTTCCAGCACGCAGGGCACGCGGCCCAGCTGGTCCCAGGCGGCGGCAAGTTCTTCGCGGGTCTTGACGCGGATCTGGCCCTTGCCGTCGTACCCCAGCCGCGCGGTTTTCACGATGCCGGGCAGCAGATCGGCCGGCACCGCTGCCAGCAGCTCGCTCGACTCGATGGCGGCGTAGGGCGCGGGGTAGACGCCGCTGATCGGGCCGCAAGCGACGAAGTGCGCCTTCTCCTGGATGCGGTCCTGTGCCACGGCCACGCAGGCCGAAGACGGCGCGACCGGCCGGTGTGCGCCCAGCGTGAGCAGCGCGGGGGCGGGCACGTTTTCGAACTCTGTCGTGATGGCGTCGCAGCGCTGCATCAGCTGCGCCAGGCCCTGCTCGTCGTCGTACGGCGTTTCGATGTGGTAGTGGCTGATTTGCCCGGCCGGGCTGGCCGGGTCCGGATCCAGCACCGCCGTGAAATAGCCCATGGCCTGCGCGGCCTGCACGAACATGCGGCCGAGCTGGCCACCGCCCATGACGCCCAGGGTCATCTGCTGGCCACGGTCGGACAGGGCGCCGGGCAATAGCGGTTTCAAACTCATGAAAAGTCCGTAGAAGATGGAAAAACGGAACGTGAGAGATGCAACAACCCAGAAACACCGCGGAACTGGCTTTGCCAGGCCGCTGGTGTTGCCCCCTTGAGGGGGTCGCGCGAAGCGCGGCGGGGGTGGGTCATTCTGTGGGCAGCGACATGTTGCGGGCCGCCTCGGTCTGCGCCGCGCGGAAGGCTTCCAGCTTTTCGCGCAGGGTCGGATCTTCGTTGGCCAGCAAGGCCACGGCAAACAGCGCCGCATTCGCCGCACCGGCAGCACCGATGGCAAACGTCGCCACCGGCACGCCCTTGGGCATCTGAACGATGGAATGCAGCGAATCGACACCCGACAGCGCTTTCGACATCACCGGCACACCCAGCACCGGCACCACGGTCTTGGCCGCGATCATGCCGGGCAGGTGCGCCGCGCCACCGGCGCCGGCGATGATGGCCTTGAGGCCGCGGCCGACGGCAGCCTCAGCGTAGGCAAACATGTCGTCGGGCATGCGGTGCGCCGAGACCACGCGCGCCTCGTGCGTGATGCCGAAGTCTTTGAGGATCTGCACGGCGTGCTGCATGGTGTCCCAGTCGCTGCTGGAACCCATGACCACGCCCACCTGGATGGAACTCATGGAGGGGCTTTCTGCCGGGCGCCCGGAGGGCCGGCGTGGGGGACCGGTTCGGGAAATCGGCCCCGCTCCGGTAAAGTGTCGATTTTACGTTTCGCGCCCCGCCGTCGGCGATGTGCGCCCATTTCCAGAGCCTTCCCCATGATCAACGTCACCGTCGCCAACTTTGAAACCGAAGTCATCGAAGCTTCGATGCAAACGCCCGTGCTGGTCGATTTCTGGGCGCCCTGGTGCGGCCCCTGCAAGGTCATCGGCCCGCTGCTGGAAAAAATCGAGACCGACTACGCCGGGCGCTTCAAGCTGGTGAAGATCGACTCCGACGAGGAACAGCAGCTGGCCCAGGCTTTCGGTATCCGCAGCATCCCAACCTGCGTGCTGCTCATGAACGGCCAGCCCGTCGACGGTTTCATGGGCGCCCTGCCCGAAGGCCAGATCAAGGAATTCCTCGACAAGCACCTGCCCGCTGCCGAAGAACTGGAAGCCGCCGAAGAAGAAGCCGCTGCGCTGGACGCCCTGGCCGAAGGCGATGTGGAAGGCGCTCTGGCCAAACTGCAGCAGGCGGTGCAGACCGACCCCAACAACGACGACGCGCGTTTCGACCTCGTGAAGCTGCTGCTGGAGCTGGAACGCGACGACGAAGCCAAGGTGGCCTTCGCCCCGGTGATCGCCAAGTCCGTGGCCGTGCGCCGGCTCGACTCGCTCAACCGCTGGATGAAGGCGCGCGATGCGCAGGACGGTGTGGCCGACCCCCAAGCGCGCGCCGCCGAGCTGCAGGCCAAGATCGCCACCAACAAGCGCGACTTCGACAGCCGCTTCGCCCTCGCCCAGTTGCTGATGGCGCACAACCAGTTCGTTCCGGCCATGGACGAGCTGCTGGAGATCCTGATGCGCGACAAGACCTGGAGCGAAGAGCTGGCGCGCAAGACCTTCATCGCCATCCTCGACATCATCGAACCGCCCAAGCCCAAGGTGGCCGAAGGCCAGGTGCCGCCGGAAGACCCGACCGTGGCCACCTACCGCCGGCGGCTCTCCAGCGTGGTGCTGAGCTGATCTACGGCCGCTGATCGGTCGAGGGCTTCTTCCAGAGGTTGATCCCGCCTTCCACGGCGTGCTGGTCGATCGCAGCCAGTTCCTCGGCACTGAAGGCGAGGTTGTCCAGCGCACCCGCCAGATCCACGATCTGCTCCAGGCGGCTGGCGCCGATCAGGGCCGAGGTCATGCCGGGCTGGCGCAGCACCCAGGCCACCGCCATCTGCGCCAGGCTCTGGCCGCGGTTGAAGGCGATCTCGTTGAGCGCCCGCACGTGGTTCAGGTTCTGCTCGCTGAGGTGCTCCATCTTGAAGGAGCCGCCGCCGGGCTGGTTGATGCGCGAGTCCTCGGGGATGCCGCCCAGGTATTTGTTGGTCAGCAGACCCTGGGCCAGCGGGCTGAAGGCGATGCAGCCGATGCCCTCGTCCTGCAGGGTGTCGAGCAGTTCGCCCTCGATCCAGCGGTTGAGCAGGCTGTAGGACGGTTGGTGGATCAGCAAGGGCACGCCCATCTGCCGCAGGATGGCCGCGGCCTCGCGGGTCTTGCCGGCCGAGTAGCTGGAGATGCCGACGTAGAGCGCCTTGCCCTGTTGCACGGCGGTGGCCAGCGCGCCCATGGTTTCTTCGAGCGGCGTGTCCGGGTCGTAACGGTGCGAATAAAAGATGTCGACGTAGTCCAGGCCCATGCGCTTCAGGCTCTGGTCGAGGCTGGCGAGCACGTACTTGCGCGAACCACCGCCCTGCCCATAGGGTCCGCGCCACATGTCCCAGCCGGCCTTGGTGGAGATCAGCAATTCGTCGCGGTAGGGCCGGAAGTCGCGCCGCAGGTGTTCACCGAAATTGGTCTCGGCGCTGCCGGCGGGCGGGCCGTAGTTGTTGGCGAGGTCGAAGTGGGTGATGCCGAGGTCAAACGCGGCGCGCAGCATGGCGCGCTGGGTTTCCAGGTGCGAGCTGTCACCGAAGTTGTGCCACAGGCCCAACGATAGGGCGGGCAGACGCAAGCCGCTGCGACCGCACAGACGGTAGGGCATGCTGTCGTAGCGCGTGGCGGCTGCTGTGTACATGGTGGGCCTCCTGCGGTCATGGGATATGAGAAACCACCACTCTACCCATTCATTTCCCGCTGTACGCCCCGCATCTTGAGTAGCCCTGAGCGGGTCTCGACTTCAGGGCGGGACGGCCCCACCGAGGGCCCCCGGTCTTCAGGCCGGAGAACCCTCCAGCCTGAAACGTTCAACCAGGGTCTTCAGGCGCTGGGCCTGGTCCTGCAAAGACTGGGCCGCAGCGGCCGACTGCTCGGCCAGTGCCGCGTTTTGCTGTGCGCCCTGGTCCAGCTCGCTGACCGACGCGCTGGCCTGTCCAATGCCTTGACGCTGCTGCGCCGTTTCGCCGGTGATCGCGGCAATCGTGGAGGAAACCCGTTGCACCGAGGTCATGATTTCATGGGTGGCGCCACCGGCCCGTTTGACGTGTTCGCTGCCCGAGGCCACCTTTTCCAGCGTGGCCTCGATCAGGCCCCTGATCTCGCGCGCGGCCGTTGCGCTGCGCTGCGCCAGGCTGCGCACTTCCGCCGCCACCACAGCAAAACCCCGCCCCTGTTCGCCAGCACGGGCGGCTTCCACGGCGGCGTTGAGCGCGAGGATGTTGGTCTGGAACGCGATGCCATCGATGATGGCCGTGATGTCCGCGATCTGGCGCGAGGCCGCGTCGATCTCGTTCATGGTCGCCACGGCCTGACCCACCACATGGTCGCCACGCGTGGCCGCCGTTTGCGCCTCGGCGGCGAGCGCGTTGGCCGACTGTGCCGACAGCGCCGACTGATCGACCGACGCGTTGAGCTGGGTCAGGGCACCGATGGCCCCTTGCATGTTGGTGGCGGCCATCTCGGCGCGTCCGCTCAGGTCCTGGCTGCCCTGGGCGATCTCGGCACTGGCCGTGGCAATGCCTCCACAGGCCTGGCGCACGCCCTGCGCCAGTTCGTGCTGTGCCACGCGCATCAGTTCGAGCGAACGCGCCAGGACGCCCAACTCACCGTTGAAGCCCGTCTCGACCGGCACCGAAAGATCGTGCCGGGCCATGCGCTCGGTGGCTTGCACCGTCGCGGAAAACCCCCGTGTCACATCGCGCGTGATGCGCCATCCGGTCAGGGCACCGAACAGCAGGGCGATGAGGCTGCCGGCGACCACCACCTTTTGCGCCCCGTCAGCCGTGGCAGAGGCGTCTGCCACCGAAGCCTCCTTGGCGCGATCGTCCCAGGCGGACAGCGCCACCAGCCCCTCTGACCACTGGTGGTACTTGGTGTTCCATGCCGCCGCGTCCTGCCCCAGGGCGAGGGAGATGGCAAAGAAGACGGCCGGCTCCCCACGCCCGCCACTCTCCTTCTCGCCCAAAGGGATCACCTCATGAACCGCCCGGGCCCGCTGACCCACCTGGTCAAACAGGGCTGCCACGTTCGCATCGTTCGCAGGAAGGCTCTCCTTGGCGGCTTTCTCCTTGCTCAGATAGGTGTCCCAGTCCTGTCTGAGGCGCTTCATCATCGCCTCGCTGTCGGACAGTTCGGAGCCACGAATGTCGCGCAACGAAGACATGAATCGATAGGCGCTTCGCTCCATGCCAACGACCGCCGCCGTGCGATGCCCCCCCTGGATCACGACCTCCTGCAGCGTGCGGTTCAGGTTCTGCATGCCGATCAGGGACAAGGCGGCGATACCCAGCAGCAGTGCCAGGACGGTCCCGAAGCCCCAGGCCAACCTTTGCCCAAGACGGCGTTGAGAAAAGAAGTTCATTGTTGAAAGGCTCCCCAGAATTGAGTGGTTTTCACAGATGGGTGGCTGGTGCACACAGGGTGGCGTGACCCAGCCGCTTTGCGCAGGCACAGGGCCGTATCGGCAGTTTGCCGACCCAACTGAAACAGGAAACCGCGATCAGCCGCCGCAGGGTGGTTCTGTTCGTTGCTTTGGGGAGGCGAGACGCCATCGACCCGCGAGGTGCAGAAAACAAAAAGCCCCGCCGCCCAAAAGAGCGACGAGGCGACAGACCCGCAAGATGGAAGTGCGCCAGCCAAGGCCACCGTGGAACCGGCTTCGCCGGGCCGCCAGTGGCGCCCCTTGGGGGGGGTGACGCCGCAGGCGGCGCGGGGAGTCGCTTATTTCGCGGTCGGCATCACGAACTCTGCGCCTTTGCCAATCGATTCCGGCCAGCGCTGCATGATCGACTTCTGCTTCGTATAGAAGCGCACGCCCTCTTCGCCATAGGCGTGCATGTCACCGAACAGGCTCTTCTTCCAGCCACCGAAGCCCTGCCAGGCCATCGGCACCGGGATCGGCACGTTGATGCCGACCATGCCCACCTGGATGCGCCGCGCGAACTCGCGCGCCACGTTGCCGTCGCGCGTGAAGCAGCTCGTGCCGTTGCCGAACTCGTGGTCGTTGATGATCTGCACCGCCTCGGCGAAGTCGTGCACGCGCACGCAGCTCAACACCGGGCCAAAGATCTCTTCCTTGTAGATTTTCATGTCGGTGGTCACGTTGTCGAACAGCGTGCCGCCCATCCAGAAACCGGCTTCGCAGCCTTCGCCGGCCTGCTTCGCATCAAATCGGCGGCCGTCCACCAGCAGCTCGGCCCCTTCGGCCGCACCCGCTTCGATGTATCCCGTGATGCGCTGGTGCGCGGCGGCGGACACGATCGGGCCCATTTCGGCGGCGAGATTGGTGCCGTTGAGCACCTTCAGCGCTTTCGTGCGTTCGATCAGCTTGGGCATGATCTTGTCGGCCACGTCGCCCACCAGCACCGCCACGCTGATGGCCATGCAGCGTTCGCCGGCGCTACCGTAGGCCGCGCCGATCAGCGCGTCCACCGCCTGGTCCAGGTCGGCGTCGGGCATCACCACCATGTGGTTCTTGGCGCCGCCCAGGGCCTGCACACGCTTGCCGTGGTGGGCGCCGGTCTCGTAGATGTAGTTGGCGATCGGCGTCGAGCCCACGAAGCTGATGGCCTTCACGTCCGGGTGCACCAGCAGCGCATCCACGGCCTCCTTGTCGCCCTGCACCACGTTGAAAACGCCGTCGGGCAAACCGGCCTGCTTCAGCAGTTCGGCCATGAACAGGCTGGCGCTCGGGTCGATCGGGCTGGGCTTCAGCACGAAGGTGTTGCCCGCGGCGATCGCCACCGGGAACATCCACATGGGCACCATGACCGGGAAGTTGAACGGCGTGATGCCGGCCACCACACCCAGCGCCTGGCGGATGGTCCAGTTGTCCATGCCGGTCGAGACCTGGTCGGTGAAGTCGCCCTTCAAGAGTTGCGGGATCCCGCAGGCGAATTCGATGATGTCGATGCCGCGCGCCACCTCACCCTGCGCGTCGGTGAACACCTTGCCGTGTTCGGCGGTGATCAGGTGCGCCAGCTCGTCCTTGTGCAGGTTCACCAGCTCGAGGAACTTGAACATCACGCGCGCGCGGCGGATCGGGGGCGTGTCGGACCAGGCCGGGAACGCCGCCTGCGCGGCCGCCACGGCCACATCCACGTCGGCGGCACTGGCCAGCGCCACGCGGCCGGTGACCGCGCCGGTGGCGGGATTGAACACGTCCTGTGCGCGGGTGGAGGAGCCGGCTGCGCGGGCGCCAGCGATGAAGTGGGTGATGGCGGTGGTCATGGTGGATCTCGGTCGGGGTGAAGGGTGGATGCAGTGTAGGAAGTGCGCACGCCCGATACAAGGCCAAAAACCTGAAATGATTGTTCAATCTGGTGAACAATAGAATGCATGAATCAGCAGAAAGTCCACGAACTCTGGAGCCACTTCCACTGGCTCAACGTGCTCGCCCAGCAGGGCAGCTACACGGCCGCTGCCGCGCGGCTGGGCGTCAGCAAGGCCGCGGTGAGCCAGCGCATGGCCGAGCTGGAACGGGTGGCCGGCGTGGCGCTGGTGCAGCGCACCACCCGCAGCGTGCGCCTGACCGAAGCCGGCCAGCGCCTGGTGGACGACACCCGGGCCTCGTTCGAACACATCGCGCAGTGTTTTGCGCAGGTGCGCGATGCGGCGGGCGCGCCGCGCGGCCTGTTGCGGGTGACGGCGCCGGTGGCGTTTGCGCGCCAGCAACTGGTGCCACGCCTGCCAGAGTTCCTGCGCCAGTACCCCGAAGTGCGGCTGGAACTGGACATGGCCGACCGCCTGCGTTCGCTCGCCACCGAAGGTTTCGACCTCGCCATCCGGCACACCGCCACGCCGCCCGACACCCATGTGGCCTGGACGCTGTGCGCCACCCGCTCGGTGCTGGTGGCCAGCCGCGCCTACCTGCGCCGCCAGGGCGTGCCCGCGGCGCCGGGCGATCTCGCGCAACACAACTGCCTGCACTACCCGCGCTCGCAGGACACGCCGGCCTGGACGCTGGAGCCACTGCAACCGGCCGCCGGCGCCGAGCGGGTGACAGTGCAGGTGTCCGGTTCGCTGGCCGCCAACAACAGCGAGGCGCTGCGCGACGCGGCCCTGGGCGGGCTGGGCATCGCGCTGCTGCCCGACTTCAGCGCCCAGGCCAGTCTGCTCGCGGGCAAGCTGGTGATGGTGTTGCCGCAGTGGCAGCCGGTGGGCGCGTTCGCCGAGCAGATTTACGCCATCCGGCCGTATTCGGCCCACGTGCCACGCGCGGTGACGGCGTTTGTGGATTTCCTGCGTCGGGCTCTGGCGCCCGGGTTTGCCGAAGGCCTGGCGAATTGACGCGAGGGCCTCAGCCCATCAGCCGCGTGAGCGCTTCCTGGTACTTGGCCGCCGTTTTTTCGATCACTTCCTTGGGCAGGCGCGGCGCGGGCGCCGTCTTGTCCCAGGCCTTGCCGCTCACCTGCGCGGTCTCCAGCCAGTCGCGCAGGAACTGCTTGTCGTAGCTCGGCGGGTTCTGGCCCACCACGTAGCTCTCCAGCGGCCAGTAGCGCGAGGAGTCGGGTGTCAGCACCTCGTCCATCAGCACCAGCGTGCCGGCTTTGTCGAGGCCGAACTCGAACTTGGTGTCCGCGATGATGATGCCCTTCTTCAGCGCGATCTCGGCCGCGGCCTTGTAAAGCGCGATGGAGATGTCGCGGATCTGTGCGGCCAGCTCGGGACCGATCATGGCCACGGTCTGCTCGAAGGTGATGTTCTCGTCGTGCTCGCCCATCTCGGCCTTGGCGGCGGGCGTGTAGATGGGCTCGGGCAGCTTGCTCGCGTTCATCAGCCCCTCGGGCAGTGGCACGCCGCAGACCGAACGGCTCTCCAGGTATTCCTTCCAGCCACTACCGGCCAGGTAGCCGCGCACCACCGCCTCAACCGGAATCGGCTTCAGACGCTGGACCAGCATGGAGCGGCCCGTGACCTGGGCGCGTTCAGCCTCGCTCACCACGCTCTCGGGCGCTTCGCCGGTCAGGTGGATCGGGCAGATGTTCAGGCCCTTGGGGCCGAGCTGGTCAAACCAGAACAGCGAAAGCTGGGTCAGCAGCGCGCCCTTGCCGGGAATCGGCTCGCCCATGATCACGTCGAAGGCGCTGATACGGTCTGACGCGACCATCAGGATGCGGTCGTCACCCACGGCGTAGTTGTCACGCACCTTGCCGCGCGCGAGCAGGGGCAGGGAATTCAGGGCGGAGGTGTGGAGGGCGGAAGTCATGATCGGGCGCAGGGACAAGTGACAGCCAAGAAAAAAGCCCGGTGACCGAACAGTCAGCGGGCTCCGAACCATTCCGGGGAATTATCGCAGGTCGGGTGACCGGCGCGGCGTGGGCTCCACCTCAGGCCCCATGGGCTGGCCGGCCCTCGCGCCGGGTGCGCCTGAACGTTCCAGCGCCGGACATTCGACGCGTCCGCAGGGACGCCTGGTCAGCGCCCCGGGGGTCCTGTCTCAGTACTTCGCGCTCGACGCCACCGTCAAGCCGGCGTGGTCGCAGGAGAACATTTCCAGACTGTTGCCGCGTGTCTGGTGGCCGTTGGACAGCTGCTGGTAGGCCCGCATCTGCTCCCGGGAGACCGCGGACAACAGCAGGCCGCCCTTGTCTTCTGGCGTGAGCTCCTTGCCCAGCAGGCGGCTGGCGCGGCTGCTCAGGCAGGATTCCGCGTTCAGGTGGCGAAACGCCAGCGATTCGATGTACTTGCCCGCCTGCAGGCTGCTGGTCACGGTCCTGGCGTACGCGCCCACATAGGCGCTCGCGGCCGCGTCCACGTCGGGCTGGTTGAACGGCGTGATGTGCACCACCTGCGGGGCATCAAGCACCTGTTGGGACACTTGAGATGCAGGTGTCGAACAAGCTGCAAGACCCGTCAAAGCCAGTGCGATCAGAACCGATTTGGAATGCTGGAGGTGTTTCATGGGATTTCCCTGGTTGATTGACCTTCCCTGCCACCACAGGCAGCAGGAACTCCTTGTCACAAGTTGTTCATCGGCTGGCCCGGCGGTTTCTTGAAAGCTTGCTCAGGGTCAATGGTTTCAAGTCGTAACCGTCCGGCATGACAGCCACAAGCGACGGCTCAATCACAGGGGAAGCGCTGTCGTTTTCCACAAAACGACATTCCGCAATAAGCAAAAAGGCCACCGCAAGGGTGGCCTTTCAGGGAAGCGGAGGCGACCTGGCGTCAGACCACCTTCTGCGCCAGTTCGCCCTTGGCGTACTTCGCGGCCATCACGCTGAGCGTGTCGCCCTTGATCTTCGCGCCCTGGCCTTCGCAGCCGAACTCGATGTAGCGCTGCTTGCAGATCGCCTTGGCGGCTTCGCGGGCGGGCTTGAGCCATTCGCGGGCGTCGAACTTCTCGGGGTTTTCGGCCATGAACTTGCGCACCGCGCCGGTCATGGCCATGCGGATGTCGGTGTCGATGTTGATCTTGCGCACGCCGTGCTTGATGGCTTCCTGGATCTCTTTTACCGGCACGCCCCAGGTCTGCTTCATCTGGCCGCCGTACTGGTTGATGATGGCCAACAGGTCCTGCGGCACGCTGGACGAGCCGTGCATCACGAGGTGGGTGTTGGGGATGCGGGCGTGGATTTCCTTCACGCGGCTGATCGCCAGGATGTCGCCGGTGGGCGGGCGGCTGAACTTGTAGGCGCCGTGGCTGGTGCCGATGGCGATGGCCAGCGCGTCGAGCTGCGTGGCCTTGACGAACGTCGCGGCTTCTTCGGGGTCGGTCAGCATCTGGGAATGGTCCAGCTTGCCTTCGGCGCCGATGCCATCTTCTTCCCCCGCGTCACCGGTTTCCAGGTTGCCCAGGCAGCCGAGTTCACCTTCCACCGTGACGCCGCTCTTGTGCGCCATCTCGACGACCTTGCGGGTCACGTCCACGTTGTAGTCGAAGCTCGACGGCGTCTTGCCGTCTTCGTTGAGCGAGCCGTCCATCATGACCGAGCCGAAGCCCAGGGCGATGGCGCCTTCGCAGACCTTGACGCTGGTACCGTGGTCCTGGTGCATGACCATCGGGATGTGTGGGTACATCTCCGCAGCGGCCTGGATCAGGTGCTTGATGAAGGCTTCACCCGCGTACTTGCGGGCACCGGCCGAGGCCTGCAGGATGACCGGAGCGCCGACCTCGTCGGCCGCGGCCATGACGGCCTGCACCTGTTCGAGGTTGTTGACGTTGAAAGCCGGAATGCCGTAACCGTTCGCCGCAGCGTGGTCGAGCAGTTCGCGCATGGAAACGAGAGCCATGAAAATCCCCTAAATCAAGTTGGTAACCGGTTGGTAACTCGGGGAATTTTAGCGCCGCAGGCCTTGCGGTCCGATGACAACCCCGCGTTCGGCGCGAGGTGAATCCCCCCAGACCGTCAGCGGCGCAGGGGGGGCTCTATCCAGCTCTGCAGATCTTCAAGGTGTTGGTGCCGCCGGGCTGCCCCATGGGCTCGCCCACGGTGATGGCGTAGACGTCGCCGCTCTGCACGATGCCACGCGCCTTCAGGTGCGCCTCGGCATCCGCCAACGCCGTGTCGCGGTCGGCGCTGGTGTCCATCAGCAGCGGGCGCACGTTGCGGTAGAGCGTCATCTTTCGCTGCGAGGTCAGGTTGGACGTCACGGCGTAGATCGGCATGCGCACGTTGTGCCGGCTCATCCACAACGCGGTGGAGCCCGAGTCGGTCAGCGCGACGATGGCCTTGGCCCCGAGGTGGTGGGCTGTGAACAGCGCACCCATGGCAATGGACTGGTCAATGCGCGTGAATTTTTTGCCCTGGAAGTCGTTGCCCAGCTCGCTGTACTCGGCTTTTTCGGCTTCCTGGCAGATGTTGGCCATCTCCTTGACCGTCTCCAGCGGGTACTTGCCGGCGGCTGTTTCGGCGCTGAGCATCACGGCGTCGGTGCCGTCCAGCACCGCGTTGGCCACGTCGCTCACCTCGGCGCGCGTGGGCACCGGGTTGACGATCATCGACTCCATCATCTGCGTCGCGGTGATCACCACCTTGTCCATCTCGCGCGCGAGCCGGATCATGTGTTTCTGCAGCCCGGGCACGGCCGCGTTGCCCACCTCCACCGCCAGGTCGCCGCGCGCCACCATGATGCCGTCGGACACCTTGAGGATGTTGGCCAGTTCGGGGATGGCCTCGGCGCGTTCGATCTTGGCGATCAGCGCCGGCTTGTGGCCGATGGACGCTCCGGCCACATTGCAGAGCTGGCGCGCCAGCTCCATGTCGGTCGCGTTCTTGGGGAAACTCACCGCCACGTAATCGGCCTTGAGGCCCATGGCGGTCTTGATGTCGTCCATGTCCTTGGCGGTCAGCGCGGGCGCGGTCAGGCCGCCGCCCTGCTTGTTGATGCCCTTGTTGTTGGACAGCTCGCCGCCGAGCTTCACGGTGGTGTGCACCGCCGGCCCGACCACCTTGTTCACCGTCATGACGATCAGGCCGTCGTTGAGCAGCAGCGTGTCGCCGGCCTTGACGTCGCGCGGCAGTTCCTTGTAGTCCAGGCCCACGCCACCGAGGTCACCCGGTTCGGTGCGCGAGGCATCGAGCACGAAGGGCTGGCCCGGCTCCAGCATCACCTTGCCGTCGGCGAACTTGCCGACGCGGATCTTGGGGCCCTGCAGGTCGGCCATGATGCCGACCTCGCGGCCCGCACGCTGCGCCGCCTCGCGCACCAGGGTGGCGCGGTCGATGTGGTCCTGCGCGGTGCCGTGCGAAAAGTTCAGCCGCACCACGTTGACGCCGGCGCGGATCATCGCCTCCAGCAGGGCGGGATCGCTGGAAGCGGGCCCGAGGGTTGCGACGATCTTGGTGGCGCGTTGCGGCATGAAAGGAGTCTCCTGATGGGTGGCTGAAACGGTTGGCTCTGTAATTTGGTTTCAATTATCCGTGAAACAGGTTACCAACAGGTTACGGCTTTGCCCGGGTGGTTTTCCAGGGTGAAATGGATGCGCCCGAGTTCGGGCGCGCCGCGCGTTTGTCTCAAGACTCACGGCTTTTTTGCGCACACCCGGTCCGTGCGCGGGAACGGAAGCTCAGGCCGGCAAGAACGGGCTCAGCGGCCAAAGAGACCCAGCAAGCCGATGATGATCAGGTAGACGGCGACGATGGTGTTCAGCAGGCGGGGCATCACCAGGATGAGAATGCCGGCGATGAGGGACACCAGTGGTCCGATGCTCAGGTGCAGGTTCATGAGGGTCTTCCTTGGGGGGTTGGGGAGCGAGCGCCTCGCCGAGGTCTCGGTGCAGGCGCCACGGGACCCGATGATTTTGCGCGAGCGGCGCGGCTGTCTGTGCGTCGTCGAACAAACCCTCGCCCGCAACGCGGCCCGTGCCCATCGCGCTGGGGGGGAGGGAGGCGCCGCAAGCGGTTTACCGCGTGGCTTCGCTCGGCGCGCGGCTCATCTCGTTGTTCTGCGTCACCAGCAGGTTAAGCAGGCGCATGAAGTCGCTGCGCTGACGCTCGGTGAGCGGTGCCAGGATCTGCTCCTGGGCGCGCAGCATGGCGGGAATACACGCCGCCAGCGCCTGCTCGCCAGATGCGGTCAGCACCAGCTGGCGCGCGCGCCGGTCTTCCGGCGCTGTGCGGCGTTCCATCCAGCCGCGGGCTTCGAGCCGGTCCACCACACCGCCGGTGGTGGACGCGTCCAGCGCGATGGTGCGCGCCAGCGTGCGCTGGTCGATGCCCGGCTGGTTGCCAACCACCTGCAGGGCGGCGTACTGTACCGGCGTGATGCCCAAGTCCCCGGCTTCCTGCAGAAAGATGCCGACCGAAATCTGGTGCAGACGGCGGATCGCATGACCCGGCTGGAGGTCGATGTTGACGGTGGACGGGTCGGCGTTTTTCATGGCGGATCGAAGGCAGGGTTTACCCCATAAGGGTTTGATTCATGTTAGCAGGACACTTATGATAAGTACACTGATTATGTGCGTACAACCATTTGGAGAGACGTGCCAGGACTTTCACCAGTCGCTTCACACCCCCATTTCCGGAGACACCCATGAGCCACGAACTCGGACGACTCGAAGACCTGCCGCAGGACTACCGCGACGACCTCAAGGCGTTGAACCTGGTGCCGCTGTGGCCCAGCCTGCGCGCGGTGCTGCCGCCCAAGGTGCCGACGCGCGCCACGCAGGCGATCCACTGGCCCTACGCCACGCTCAAGCCGCTGCTGCTCAAAGCCGGTGAACTCACGCCCATCGAAAAGGCCGAACGCCGCGTGCTGGTGCTGGCCAACCCGGGCCACGGCCTGGAGAACATGAAGGCCAGCCCCGCCATGTACCTGGGCATGCAGCTGCTGCTGCCCGGCGAGTGGGCGCCCAGCCACCGCCACACGCCCAACGCGGTGCGCATGATCGTCGAGGGCGAAGGCGCGTACACCACGGTCGATGGCGAGAAGTGCCCCATGAGCCGCGGCGATTTGATCCTGACGCCCACCGGCCTGTGGCACGAACACGGCCACGACGGCACAGACCCTGTCGTCTGGCTCGACGTGCTCGACCTGCCGCTGGTGTACTACATGGAGGCCAGCTACCACATCAACGGCGAACGCCAGCCCGTCCAGCAAGGCAGCGGCGACCGCGCCTGGACCCGCGCCGGCGTGGTGCCGACGCAGATGTTTGCGCGCAGCGACAAGCGTTACCCCATGCTGCGTTACCCCTGGGTGGACACGCGCGCCGCGCTCGTGGCGATGGCCGCCGACCAGCCCGATCTGGACTGCCTGCAGGTGACCTACGTGAACCCCGAGACCGGCACGGATGCCGAGAACATCCTGGGTTTCTACGCCCTCATGCTCAAGCCCGGTCAGACACTCACGCTGCACGCCCGCTCACCCTCGCAGGTGTTCCACCTGATCGAAGGCGGTGTGGACGTGTCCACCTGCGGCAAGACCTTTGGTCTGGTCGAGGCCGACACCTGCTGCGCGCCCGGCTACGAGCCCGTGACGCTGAAGAACCGCCAGGACGACCAATCGTCCTTTGTCTTCATCGCCGACGAATCCCCGCTACACCGCAAGCTCGGCGTCTACGAGACGCGATAGCTTTTCAGAGACAACCCGATGACCACCTACCTCTTCACCCCACCCGCCGTCCAGTCCCTGCCCATCCGCGGCAAGACCGAACGTTTCCCCATCAACCGCATCTTCTGCGTCGGCCGCAACTACCACGCGCACGCTGTCGAGATGGGCAAGCCGGTGGACAAGTCGGCCGAGCGGCCGTTCTACTTCACCAAGTCGCCACAGACCCTGGTGCAGAGCGGCGCGACCGTGGCCTACCCGCCCGGCACGAACAACTACCACTTTGAAATGGAACTGGTGCTGGCCGTGGGCAAGGCCGGTTTCCGCGTCAGCGCCGAGAACGCGCACGCGGTGATCTACGGCTACGCCGCCGGGCTGGACATGACCCGCCGCGACCTGCAGCTGGTGGCTCGCGACAAAGGCCGCCCCTGGGACCTGGGCAAGGACATCGAAGAAGGTTCGGTCTGCAGCGAGATCGTGCCGATGGAAGGCGTGGTGATCGAGAGCGGCGCCATCGCGCTCGAAGTCAACGGCCAGACCAAGCAGTCGTCCGGTGTGGACAAGCTGATCTGGAACATCCGCGAAATCATCGCCGACCTGTCCCAGTTCTACCACCTGCAACCCGGCGACCTGATCTACACCGGGACGCCCGAAGGCGTGGGCGCCGTGGTGCCGGGCGACCAGATCACCGGCCGTGTGGAGGGTGTGGCCGAGGTCGCGTTGACCGTCGGCCCGGCCGAATGAAGCTTCACAACTTCCGCCGCGCGGCGCCTTCGCAACAACCCGATGCCGCCTGAGCGCGGCCGCAGGCGGCAGACGGTCAGGCCTTGGCGCCGCCCGGGTTCAGCAGGCGGTGAACCATCTCTTGGTCATCCTTGACGATGTGTTCCAGCAGCCAGTTGGCGAGAAAGCGGTGCAGCGCGTGCCCCTGGCCCTCTTCCCGGCTGTCCTGTTCGGCCATCGCCTGGATGCGGTCGGCAAAGGCTTGGTGACGGCGCGCGTGCTGGTCCAGTGCGGCCTGGGGCATGCCGCGGTCGCGCGCCCACGATTCCTCGTAGGCGAAGTGGTAACGCGCATAGGCCTGGAGCGATTCCACGCTGTTCGCGCTGCTGACCGTGTCACCCCGCAAGATGGCCGAGCGCAACAGGTTGATGAGATCAACCAGGTTGCGGTGCTGCCGGTCGATCAGGTCCACGCCGCAGGCGAATGCCTCGCTCCATTCGAATTCGGGCAATTCCAGGGGTGGCATGGGGACGGTCCTGTCGCTCAGGGCCGGGCCGTGCGGCGGGCGGCCATTTCGGCCCCCATGCGCTGCAGTTCGGGGGCGTCGATCAGGGCCGACGCGGCCGGGTAGACCGTGTCTTCCTCGGCGCGGATGTGATCGGCGTACAGACCCGCAAAACGCGCCAGCGTGGCGCGGTCGGTCTCGCTCAACCCGGTCCACGTCGGTGCCGACCCCTCGGACAACCGCCGGAGCACCTCACGGGCTTCGACCCAGTTCACGGTCATGTCCCGATGGTCCTGCTGCAACCGGCGAACCACCGTCTTCACGTTCTCGTCGTTTCCAGCCAGCAGACGGGGAAAGACGTGGCGCTCCTCGTCTTCGTGGTGGTCCGGCGCGGCGAGGTCGAAGTAGCGCATGACGTCGCGCGCCGCCTGGGCGGCCTGTTCGTCATGGCCTTTCGCGTCAAGGTGCTGGCACAGCCGGTCGAGCAGGCGCAACATGCGATCCACCCGTTCGTGGCAGGCGGTCAGCATCTCGAAGGGCTGCTCGAACGTGGCCGCAGACGGCTGTGCGCCCGGCTGGCCGATCTGGTGCAGGCGGATACCGGCCATGGCGATCAGCCGAGACGCACCGCGCGGCCCTGCGGGTCGAAAGGGATGTAGGCCTGGATCTGGCCCTGGCGGATCGCTTCCACCATTTTCTTCAGTGGTTCGTCAGCGTCGGCACTGGTGGGCGCCTTGCCCGGTGCGCCCGACATCGCGGCGGCGAACACCATGCCCCAGGGCTTGTCAAAACCGCTGGCCTCCTGTTTCAGCTGATCGAACGAAGCCAGCTCGTCGGGGCTTTTGTCGACGCACATCTGCGGCACCAGCGCACCGCCCTGGCCCTGCTCGAAAGCGGCGCGCTGGGCAGGGGTCGCGTCGTCCGGCAGCTCGACGCCGGCGAACACAAACAGCAGGCGCTGGGGCTGGGACTGGGCGCGCGCGGCGGCCAGCAGATCGTCAAAGGTGCTGATGTCCATGAAAAATCCTGTCTTGGGAAAAGAGGTCAGGGCGTGGTGCCCGAACCCAGGGTGTTCACATAGTCGGCCACGGTCGGCCGCACGCGCGCCGGCCTGCTCGAGTGCACGGTGCCGACGCTCACGAAGCACATCGCCAGTTCGTCCGCGCCGAGGCCGAAGCAGGCCCGCAGCGTGTGCGACTTCAGTGCCTTGCCGCTGGTGAGCGCCGAGCCGAAGCCGAGCGCGGTGGCCATGAGCAGCATGTTCTGCACCGCACAGCCGGCCGAGAGGATGCGTTCGTTCAGGTCCACCTCGGGGTCGCCGCGCGCGCCGTCCACCACCGCCAGCATCAGCAGCGGCGCCCGGAACGCTTTCTCGCGTGCCTGCGCCAGCTGCTCGGGCGTGGCTTGCGGATCGCGTTCGCTCAGGGCACGGGCAAACACCTCGGCCAGCGTGGCGCGCTGATCGGCGGGCACGAGGATGAAGCGCCAGGGCAGCAACTGCATGTGATCGGGCGCCGCAGCGGCCGCGGCCAGGATGGCCTGGGTCTGCGCGGCGTCCGGGCCGGGATCCATCAGGCGCTTGGGCAGCACGGTCTGGCGCGCCTGGATCAGCTCGCTGACGACAAAGGCCCAATCGGGGGATGTATCTGCAGAGGTCATGGCAGGTTGCGAAGGCATGGGAGCGAAAAAGTTCAGCCGGGTCGGCCATCAAAACGCAAGCGGCCGTACCAGCCGATCAGGCGCAGGCCCCAGACGCCCATCACGCCGGCCCAAAGCAGCGCGGCGACCGTGAGCACCCACAGGGGTGCGCCATCCAGGGCACCCGCCACGCGCAGCAGCACCGTCAGCTGGAGCAGGCAGAACACGGCCCAGACCAGCGCATCGGCCACCAGGGTGCGCCCGCTGTGGCCACACGACACGCGCGTGACCATGGCCACCAGCAGCGAACCCAGGCAGCCCATGGTGAGCGCGTGCAAGGCCCCCAGGCCCAGGGCCGGCACACCGGCGCGCAGGCCCAGCAGCTGCGACAGCCCCGCCAGCACAAAGGCCAGGCCGAGCCACAGGAAACCCAGGTGCAACATCGCGAGCAGCCGGACCTTGAGGCTCTGCACCAGGCCCCAGGCAACACCCAGCCAGAGGATCACGCCGCCGGCCAGCAGCTCGACAACACCCTGCAACAGCATCCAGCCCGGCGCACCGGCCCAGCCGCTCGCGGCGACCCAGACCGCCAAGGCCTCGAAGGCCGCGGCGCCCAGCAGGGCCCACAGCACCCAGAACGGGCGCCAGGCCTCGACCATGGGCACGGCGCTGGAGGTGAAAAACGGAATCATGCGGTGCGCGACCACCAGGTAGGTCATCACCACGAAACCCCAGAGGCCGGTCAGCACCAGACTGCGGGCAAGGTCGAACGCACCGGCCAGCAAGGCGATCGCCAGGCCCGCGACACACAGCGTGCCCACGGTGCCCGCCACCGCCACCACCTTGGCGTGCAGGCGATCGGCCTGCGGACTGCGCCGCACCAGGCCCCAGAAGCGCAGGTACTGCGCGCCCAGCCCGGCCGCCGCGAGCGCCGCACCCGCCACCGCGATCCCCATATGGGTGTGCGCCCCGGCCAGCCAGAGCAGCCAGCCGCCGGCCTGCAGCAGCAGGGTGGGCACCAGCACCCGGGTTCCTGGACCTTCCACGCCCAGCCACTTGGGGCCGGCGGTGAACAGGAAGCCGGCGAAAAAGAGCGGCATGAAACCGAAGCTCATGACCGCGGCGTGGGTGATCGTCGGTGGCACCGCGTAGCCCAGGCCGATCACCCCGGTGGTGCGGTCCAGCTGCACCAGCGCCCACCACAGACCCGAGGCCAGCAGCAACACCATCGCCAGAAAAAACGCCAACCGGTGCGGCGCCAGCAGCAGGTGCCCAGGCCGCCAGGGATTCGGCCCCGGCGGCTGTGCGCGTCCCGCGCGACCTGGCCCGACCGGGCGCAAAGGTACGGCGGGGCGCGCGGTGGCGCTCATCCGCAGGTGCCGAGGTGCCCGCACTGGGTGCAGTAGTCGCAGCCATCCTTGCGGATCATGGCGTGCGCGCCACACTCGGGGCATTTTTTGCCGGCCATCACGCCCGAGGGCATGCCGGTCAGCTCGGGCATGGCCGGCGCCGGGGCGGTTGCCACCACGCTCAACTGGGCGCGGCGCGCGATGATGTTCTGCAGCGCAAAGGCGATGGCGGCGACTTCGGAGTCGTGCCACATCGGCACGTGCGTGCCATCGGCCTTCTGGTACGTGCCCAGGCGCACGGGGCCGCGGTCCCAGGCGACCTTGCGCATGTCGGACAGCGCCCGCTCCAGAAAACCGCCGCGCGCGGCCAGCGACAGCATGCGCATGGTGGAGGTGATCCACTGCTGCGACTCGCCGTTCTGGCCCACGGGCATGAAGAACTCGATCGCACGTTCGACCGTGCCATTGCCTTCGGCCGCGGGCACCGGCAGGAAAGAGACCACGATGTACAGCGTCTTGTGGCCTTCCTGCGTCCAGTACTCGATCTTGTCGGCCACGGCCGACAGCGCGCCCTTGGGGCGGCTCTCGATCACGGTGCGCATCGGGTCCACCGGCGCGGGGGCGGCGGGCGCTGCGGCGGCCTTGGCGTCGGTCGCGGCGCTGCCGGTGTCGAGCACCGAGCCGAGGATGCTGTTGGGCCGGTAAGTGGCCATGCCCTTGAGATTGGCGCGCCAGGCCTTCTGGTACAGGCTCTTGAAGTCTTCAAACGGGTAGTCGGCGGCGACGTTGACCGTCTTGGAAATGGCGGTGTCCACGAAGGGCTGCACCGCTTCCATCATGGCGATGTGTTCACCCGCGCTCATGGCCAGCGCGTTGACGAAGTAGTCGGGCAGCTGGTCCACGTCGCCGCCGAGTTCGCGGTACAGGCGCCAGGCGTGGTCTTCCACCGCGTACTCGCTGGTGGAACCGTCGGCCTCGCGCTTCTTGCGGCGGTACATCCAGGAGAACGGCGGCTCGATGCCGTTGGAGGCGTTGTCGGCAAAGGCCAGGCTCACCGTGCCGGTGGGCGCTATGGACAGCAGGTGGCTGTTGCGCAGGCCGTTCTTGCGGATGGCCTTCTTGATCGCGTCGGGCAGGCGACTGGCGAAGGTGCCGGGAGCCAGGTAACCCTCGGCGTCGAATTTGGGGAACACGCCCTTTTCCTTGCCCAGCTCCACCGAGGCGAGGTAGGCGGCGTTGCGCATGCGCTCCGCGATCTGGGCAGCCATGGCGCGGCCCTCTTCGCGGTCGTAGCGCACGCAGAGCATGGCCAGGGCATTGCCCATGCCGGTGAAGCCCACGCCGATGCGGCGCTTGGCGGCGCTTTCGGCGCGCTGCTGTTCGAGCGGCCAGAAGGTCACGTCGAGCACGTTGTCCAGCGCGCGCACCTGGGTCGCCACGGCCTGCTCGAAGGCCTCGAAATCAAACGCCGGCACGCCACCGAAACCGAACGGGTTCTTGACGAAACGGGTGAGGATGATGGGGCCGAGGTCGCAGCAGCCGTAGGGCGGCAGCGGCTGTTCGCCGCAGGGGTTCGTCGCCGCGATGGTTTCGCAGTAGTGCAGGTTGTTGTCGGTGCCGATCTTGTCCAGGAACAGGATGCCGGGTTCGGCAAAGTCGTAGGCCGACTTCATGATCGTGTCCCACAGCTCGGTGGCCGACAGGGTCTGGTAGACCCACATGCCGTCGCTGCGCTGGTAGGCGCCCTTGTCCATCAGGGTCTTGCCGGGCCGGGCCTTGTGCACCAGCTCCCAGGGCTGGTCGCCGCCCACGGCCTCCATGAAGGCATCGGACACGCCGACCGAGACGTTGAAGTTGTTCCAGCGACCCGGCGTGCGCTTGGCGGTGATGAACTCCATCACGTCCGGGTGGTCGATGCGCAGCACGCCCATCTGGGCGCCGCGGCGTGCGCCCGCGCTCTCGACCGTCGAACACGACTGGTCGAACACGTTGATGTAGCTGCAGGGGCCGGACGCCATGGAGTGCGTGCCCTTGACCTCGGCGCCCTTGGGGCGGATGCGGGAGAAGTCGTAACCCACGCCGCCGCCGCGGCGCATGGTTTCGGCGGCTTCGCGCAGCGCTTCATAAATACCGGGGTAACCCTCGGCGTCCACGCCCTGGATGGCGTCGCCCACCGGCTGCACGAAGCAGTTGATCAGGGTGGCCTGGATGTCGGTGCCGGCGGCGCTCATGATGCGGCCCGCGCCGATGGCGCCCGCGTGCAGGTTGTCCAGGAAACGCTGCTCCCATTCGGCCCGTTCCGCCTCTTTTTCCACCGAAGCGAGCGCCCGCGCCACGCGGCGGTACAGGTCTTCCAGACCGGATTCGCCCGGCTTCAGGTATTTCTCGGCCAGCACGTCCTGGCTGATGGGTTGGGTGGCGGTCAGGTCCTGGGGACGCATGGTGTTGTCGCGTTTCATCTCGGTGTTTGTTGGAAAGAGTGAGAGGGGGCGGCCAGGCTGCGGGGTGGTGGCAGGGTGGCTCGGGTCGGGCATGCCGTCGTGTGGGCGGCGAACGACCGGACGGGTAAAAACCACCCGCCATTTTGCCCTGCCCGGCGCCGGTTCAACGACCACGCATCCGATGCCCGTCCCTTTTCCGAGCGAATTCGGCGGTGGCACCCGGTTGCCCCGGCCCGCCCGCGCCCGGCAACTGCCTCCTGAACAGGCAATCCGCTTTCTATATGCCTCACTTCATCCATCAGAAAGAATTTGCCCATCGTGTTCGACATAAGGCTGGTACGGGCCCGTGCCGCTGTGGGAGGCTAACGAGGCCGGCACAAACGCACCTTGTGCTGCGTCAAACACGTGGACTTCGCCCTCCTCGATCACGTAGTGCCAGCCGTGCAGCGACAGCTGGCCCGCTTCCGCTGCGCGGCGCACCATGGGGTAATCCATCAGCCGCTCCAGCTGCAGCACCACCGCGCGCTGCTCGGTGCGGCGCAGCGCTTCGGCGCTGGGCTGGACCGGCAGCAGGGCCTCGTCGGCCAGCTTGAGCCAGGCCTTGAGCGCCACCGCTTCGTCGGGCGCACCTTCGTAGGCGGTGCGGATCGCACCGCAATGGCTGTGGCCGCAGACGATGATGCGCTCCACCTTCAGGCTGAGCACCGCGAACTCAATCGCGGCCATCGTTCCATGAAGTCCGTGCGACTGGTCGTAGGGCGGCACGAACGCGCCCACGTTGCGCACGAGAAACAACTCGCCCGGCGCAGCGCCCGTCAGCAGGTAGGGCACCAGGCGCGAGTCGGAACAGCCGATGAACAGCGTCTTGGGATGCTGGCCCTGTGCCACCAGGTCCTGGAAGCGCTGCTGGTGCAGCGGAAAATAATCCGAATGGAAATCGCGCAGGCGCAACAGCAGGTCGTCGGGCATGGCGGCTTCGGTCTCACTGAACGAGGGGCGAGTCGGCACCTTCGAGTTCGATCCCTTCGACCTTCGCCTGCCCCACCAGCAGCTGCATGTACTGGCGCAGCGCCGTGCTGCGCGACTGCAGCGCGAGGCGGCTGGCGATCTGGTCGCGGACCTGCTCGAACTCGGGCAGCTGGCCCTTCTTGCGGCCCAGCACCTCGATGATGTGCAGGCCGAAGCGCGTGTGCACCAGGCGCGGGTGCACGCCCATGCCCCAGCGCGAATCGCTCTGGAAGAACAGCTCGTTCGCCAGCTCGGGGGCGCAGGCTTCCGGCGTCACCCAGCCCAGGTCGCCGCCCTGGGCGCCCGAGGGGCAGTTCGACAACTCGCCCGCCAGTTGCGCGAAGCGCCCCGCGGGCACGTCCTTGCGCGACAGGTCCAGCAAGGCCGTTTCGGCGCGCTGCGAGAGCGCGTGC
Organism: Burkholderiales bacterium GWF1_66_17; assembly: GCA_001770705.1. Taxonomy (GTDB): domain Bacteria; phylum Pseudomonadota; class Gammaproteobacteria; order Burkholderiales; family Burkholderiaceae_C; genus Hydrogenophaga. The sequence goes on from MERT01000026.1 coordinate 200,274, forward strand.
ACATTGACGCCCGGCGTCACCGCAAACAGGATGTGCCGCACATGCAGCGCCTGCCCGACGATCAGCCGGTTTTTCTGCGCTTCGTAGTGACGGCGGCATTCCTCTTCGGTGGGATCGGGCGAAGTCACGGCCTGGTCGAGCATGGTCTCGATGACCTGGCGCTGCGCCTCGTCCGGTTGCAGCGCTACCAGACCCCGGTACAGCGGCAGCAGGCCTTGTTTCACCGCCTCCTGGATCAGCAGCTCGGTGTAGGCGCGCTCGCGCAGGGTCTGGGCATCGAGCACTTCATCGGGTTCGTGCAGGGCGATGCCGTTGATGCTGGCCACGGCGGGTTGGGCCAGATCGGCGCAGGCGCAGCTGCTGCTGCCGCAACCCACAGTCGAAGAGGTGCTCATGATGGTGTCCTGGTTCATGGTGGAAGCGCTCACGGCTGGCGGGGGTCGTTCGGTGTCAGGCCCAGCTTGCGGCTGCGCACCACCTGGTAGGGGCGAACCACATAGGCCAGCGTGCCAAAGCCGCTCCACACGTGCACCAGACGCGAGAAGGGAAAGAGCAGAAAGATCGTCATGCCCAGCACCAGATGCACCTTGTAGGGCCAGTCCATGGTCACCAGGGCGGCCGCGTCGGGGCGGAAGGTGACGATGCGCTGCGCCCACTCGGCCAGCACCAGCATGGCGCTGCCATCGGCGTGCGAATACGAATAGGGCAGCGTGATCAGGCCCAGCACCAGTTGCACCCACAGGATGACCAGGATGCCGATGTCGGTGCGGTGGCTGGTGAGGCGGATGCGGTCATCGAAGATGCGGCGGTGCAACAGCAGCGACAGGCCCACGAAACAGATCACGCCAGCGGTACCGCCCGCGTAGATGGCCAGGCGCTGCTTGACCGACGCATCCATGATGCCTTCATAGAAGAAGTGCGGCGTGAGCAAGCCCACGGCGTGGCCGAAGAACAGGAACAGGATGCCGATGTGGAACAGGTTGCTGCCCCACTTGAGCTGGCCCTTGCGCAGCAGCTGGGACGAATCGCTTTTCCAGGTGTACTGGTCGCGGTCGAAGCGGGCCAGGCTGCCCATGAGGAACACCGACAGGCAGATGTAGGGATAGACGTTGAAGAAGAAGTTGTGCAGCGTGTTCATGCCGGCTCTCCTGAAGAAGGATGGGGTGCTTTTCTGACAATGTGGATGGGCTGCGGCTGATTCGGTTTGGCCTGGCCTTCGGTCGAACAACCACCGAACACCTCGGGCTCGGCCCAGCTCTCGTCCATTTCCGGCTCGGGCGCGACCGCCACCGCTTCGGCCTTCTCGCCCGCCAGCTCCAGCACCGCCGCCAGCACGCTGGCGTAGGGGCTCTGGCGACCGGCCAGCGCGCTGAAGATCACGCGCACGATGTGCGCGATCTCGCCCATGAATTCACGCGCCTGCTGGGGCGGCTGGGTGGAGGCGAATTCCAGCACCACCGGCAGGAAATCGGGCAACTCGTTGGGCCCCAGGAACAGACCCGCTTTTTCGTAGGTCTGGATCAGGTCGACCATGGCCGGGCCGCGGTCGCGCGAATCGCCGTGCACGTGTTCGAACAGGTGCAGCGCGGTGCGGCGCCCGCGGTCGAACAGCTCAACGTATTCGGCCTCGATGTCCAGCGCCGGCTGGGTGGCCAGGTGCCGTATCAACGCGTCGAGCTCGGCCAGCCGCGCAGCCGGCAAAGCCGCCTCGGTGCGCAGCGCCTGCTGCAGCTCGGCGGTGTGTTCGCGGAACGCCGCGTCGGGGTAACGCAGCAGGTGCGCCAGCACGCGCAGCGTGAGGCGCGCCTGCGGAGGGGATGAAGAAAACAAACCCATGACCTCATGCCTCCAGCTTGATCGGAATGGTGCGTTTCTTCTCGCTGCCGAACAGGCTGATTTCGGTCTCGCCTTCGGAACAACCGTTGCCGAAACTGAAGCCACAACCGCCCTTCACGTTGAAGGTGTTTTCGGCGTATTCGCGGTGCGTGGTCGGGATCACGAAGCGGTCTTCGTAGTTCGCGATCGCCATGTAGCGGTACATCTCCTCCACCTCGCGGGCGGTCAGGCCCACCTGATCGAGCACGTCCTGGTTGACCAGGCCGTCCACGTGTTTGGTGCGCTGGTAGGAGCGCATGGCCAGCATGCGTTCGAGCGCTCGTACCACGGGGCCGGTGTCGCCGGCGGTCAGCAGGTTGGCCAGGTACTTCACCGGAATGCGCAGCTGCGACACGTCCGGGATCTCGCCGTTCTGGCTCAGCATGCCGGCGTTGGCCGAAGCGGTGATGGGCGAGAGCGGTGGCACGTACCAGACCATGGGCAGGGTGCGGTACTCGGGGTGCAGCGGCAGGGCCACCTTCCACTCCACCGCCATCTTGTAGACCGGGCTCTGGCGGGCCGCGGCCATCCAGGCATCGGGGATGCCGTCGATGCGCGCCTGTTCGATCACCTTGGGGTCGTTCGGATCGAGGAACAGGTCGAGCTGGGCCTGGTAGAGATCGATCTCGTTGGGCGTGCTCGCGGCCTCGGCGATGCGGTCGGCGTCGTACAGCAGCACACCGAGGTAACGGATGCGGCCGACGCAGGTCTCGCTGCACACCGTGGGCTGACCGGCTTCAATGCGCGGGTAGCAGAAGATGCACTTCTCGGCCTTGCCGCTTTTCCAGTTGTAGTAGATCTTCTTGTAGGGGCAGCCGCTCACGCACATGCGCCAGCCGCGGCACTTGTCCTGGTCGATCAGCACGATGCCGTCTTCCTCGCGCTTGTAGATCGAGCCCGAGGGGCACGATGCCACACACGCCGGGTTCAGGCAGTGCTCGCACAGGCGCGGCAGGTACATCATGAAGGTGTTCTCGAACTGACCCATCATGTCTTTCTGGGCCTGCTCGAAACCGTCCATGTTCGCGTCTTTGCTGCGCTTGCTGAACTCGCCGCCCAGGATCTCTTCCCAGTTCGGGCCCCACTCGATCTTCTCCATGCGCTTGCCGGTGATCAGCGAACGCGGGCGGGCGGTGGGCGCGTGCTTCATCTCCGGCGCCGACTGCAGGTGGTCGTAGTCGAAGGTGAAGGGCTCGTAGTAATCGTCGATCTGCGGCAGGTTGGGGTTGCTGAAGATCTTCATCAGCAGCGACCACTTGCCCCCCTGCTTGGGCACGATGGAACCGTCGGCCTTGCGGACCCAGCCCCCGTTCCACTTGTCCTGGTTTTCCCATTCCTTGGGGTAACCGATGCCGGGCTTGGTCTCGACGTTGTTGAACCAGGCGTATTCCACCCCGGGGCGGCTGGTCCAGACGTTCTTGCAGGTGACCGAACAGGTGTGGCAGCCGATGCACTTGTCCAGGTTGAGCACCATGCCGATTTGTGCGCGTATTTTCATGTTTGACTCCGAATGAAGGGCGTGGGGCTCAGGGGTTTTCACCTTCGGACTGGTAGGCCCGAATGAGGTGGTCGTCCGCCGGTGTGTCGAGCCAGTCGACCTTGTCCATCTTGCGCACCACCACAAATTCGTCGCGGTTGGTGCCGATGGTTCCGTAGTAGTTGAAGCCGTAGCTGAGCTGCGCGTAGCCGCCGATCATGTGGGTGGGCTTGAGCACGATGCGGGTGACCGAGTTGTGGATGCCGCCGCGCACGCCGGTGATCTCGCTGCCCGGGGTGTTGATGATCTTTTCTTGCGAGTGGTACATCATCACCATGCCGTTGTTCACGCGCTGGCTCACCACCGCGCGCGCCGCCACGGCGCCGTTGATGTTGAACAGCTCGACCCAGTCGTTGTCCACGATGCCGGCGCTCTTGGCGTCGTCCTCGCTGAGCCAGACCACAGTGCCGCCGCGGTTCAGCGTGAGCATCATCAGGTTGTCGCTGTAGGTGGAGTGAATCCCCCACTTCTGGTGCGGCGTGATGAAGTTGAGCTGAATCTCTTTGTGGCCGTTGGGCTTGATGTTGTGGATGCCTTCGGTGGTCTTCAGGTCCACCGGCGGGCGGTAGCTGCCGAAGCCTTCACCGAAGGCGATCATCCAGGGGTGGTCCTGGTAGAACTGCTGGCGACCGGTGAGCGTGCGCCATGGGATGTATTCGTGCACGTTGGTGTAGCCGGCGTTGTAGCTCACCGTCTCGCTCTCGATACCGCTCCAGGTGGGCGAGCTGATGATCTTGCGCGGCTGCGCCTGGATGTCGCGGAAGCGGATCTTTTCGTCTTCGCGGTAGACGGCCAGGTGGGTGTGGTCGCGCCCGGTCTGCTTGCCCAGCGCTTCCCAGGCCTTCACGGCCACGTGGCCGTTGGTCTCGGGCGCGAGCTGCAGGATCACCTCGCAGGCGTCGATGTCGGTGACGATCTTCGGCATGCCCTGCGACACGCCCTCGTCCAGCGTCTTGCCGTTGAGCTGGCCGAGCTGCTCGACCTCGGTGCCGGTCTTCCAGCCGATGCCCTTGCCGCCGTTGCCCAGCTTGTCGAGCAGTGGCCCCAGGGCCGTGAAGCGCTTGAAGGTGTTGGGGTAGTCGCGCTCGACCACGGCGATCTGCGGCGCCGTCTTGCCGGGGATCAGTTCGCAGTGGCCCTTCTTCCATTCCTTGACCTCAAAGGCCTGCGCCATTTCGCCGGGGGTGTCGTGCATGATGGGCGTGAGCACCACCTCTTTCTCCACGCCCAGGTGGCCCACGCAGACCTCGCTGAAGGCCTTGGCAAAGCCCTTGTAGATCTCCCAGTCCGAACGCGCCTGCCACACCGGATCCACCGCCGCCGACAGCGGGTGGATGAAGGGGTGCATGTCGCTGGTGTTGAGGTCGTTCTTCTCGTACCAGCTGGCCGTGGGCAGCACGATGTCGGAATACAGGCAGGTCGTGCTCATGCGGAAGTCGAGCGTGACCAGCAGGTCCAGCTTGCCTTGCGGCGCGTTCGGGTGCCACGTCACTTCTGCGGGCTTGGCGTCGTCCTTGCCGAGGTCCTTGCCCTGCACACCGTTCTCGGTGCCCAGCAGGTGCTTGCAGAAATACTCGTGGCCCTTGCCGCTGGAGCCCAGCAGGTTGGAGCGCCACACAAACATGTTGCGCGGCCAGTTCTGCGGCGCGTCCGGGTCTTCGCAGCTCATCTCCAGCGTGCCGTCTTTCAGCGCCTGGACCACGTAGTCCTTGGCGTCCAGGCCGGCGGCCTGGGCGTCACGCACGACCTGCATCGGATTGGTCTTGAGCTGCGGTGCGCTGGGCAACCAGCCCATGCGCTCGGCGCGCACGTTGAAGTCGATCATGCTGCCGCTGAAGGCGGCCTTGTCGGCGGCGCTCAGGGTGGGAGAGACGATCTCTTCCATGCCGAGCTTCTCGTAGCGCCACTGGTCGGTGTGGGCGTAGAAGAAGCTGGTGCTGTTCATCTGGCGCGGAGGGCGCACCCAGTCGGTGGCAAAGGCCAGCGGCACCCAGCCGGTTTGCGGACGCAACTTTTCCTGGCCCACGTAATGCGCCCAGCCGCCGCCGCTCTGGCCGATGCAGCCGCACATCATCAGCAGGTTGATGACGCCGCGGTAGTTCATGTCGGCGTGGTACCAGTGGTTCATGGCCGCGCCGATGATCACCATGGACTTGCCATGCGTCTTGTCGGCGTTGTCGGCGAACTGGCGCGCCACGGTGATGACCTGGTCGCGTGGCACACCGGTGATGCTTTCCTGCCAGGCCGGTGTGTAGGCGGCGTTGTCGTTGAAGTCTTTGGCGCCACTGCCCAGACCGCGGTCGATGCCGTACTGCGCGACCTGCAGGTCGAACACGGTGGCGACCATCGCGTAACGCTCGTCACCGGCCTTGCCCAGGCGCAGGCGCACGGCCGGCACCTTGGCGTGGTTGATCTCGCCGTTCTGTGCGTTGGCGGTGAAGTGGGGCGTGGCGTTGCCACCGAAATACGGGAAGCCCACGTCCACCACCTGGTGTTCCTGCTCGCCGTCTTCGATCACCGACAGCTTGAGCTTCACGTCGCTGTTGCCGCGCGCCTCTTTGGACTCCAGGTTCCACTTGCCTTCGTCTTCGCGGCCGGGCTCACCCCAGCGGAAGCCGATGGAGCCGTTGGGCAACACCGCTTTGCCGTCGGTGTCGAAGGCCACGGTCTTCCACTCGGGGTTGCTCTTCTGGCCCATCTTGCCGTTGAAGTCGCTGGCGCGCAGGTAGCGGTCGGGCACCATGGTCACCGTGCCGTCGGGCAGGGTGTGTTCCTTCAGCATCACCAGCAGCGGCAGGTCGGTGTAGCGACGGGCGTAGTCGTCGAAATAGCTGCTGCGCTGCTTGCCGCCATCGGGGAAATAGAACTCTTTCAGCGCCACGTGGCCCATGGCCATGGCGAGCGCCGCGTCGGTGCCCTGCTTGGGGTGCAGCCACAGGTCGGACAGCTTGGCGACCTCGGAGTAGTCGGGCGTGACCGCCACCGTCTTGGTGCCCTTGTAGCGCACCTCGGTGAAGAAGTGGGCGTCGGGCGTGCGGGTCTGGGGCACGTTGGAACCCCAGGCGATGATGAACGAGCTGTTGTACCAGTCGGCCGATTCGGGCACGTCGGTCTGTTCACCCCATACCTGCGGGCTGGCCGGCGGCAGGTCGCAGTACCAGTCGTAGAAGCTCATGCACACGCCGCCAATGAGCGACAGGTAACGCGAGCCGGCGGCGTAGCTCACCATGGACATGGCGGGGATCGGCGAGAAGCCGATGATGCGGTCGGCGCCGTGCTGTTTGATGGTGAAGACGTTGGCCGCGGCGATGAGCTGGTTGACCTCGTCCCAGGTGCTGCGCACGAAGCCACCCATGCCGCGCACCTGCTGGTAGTCGCGTCGGGCGTTGGCGTCCTGCTGGATCAGCGCCCAGGCGTCCACCGGGCTCTTGCTCACCTTGAGCGCCGCGCGCCAGCGTTCGAGCAGGCGGCCGCGCACCATGGGGTACTTCACGCGGTTGGCGGAATACAGGTACCAGCTGTACGACGCCCCACGGGCGCAGCCGCGCGGCTCGTGGTTGGGCATGTCCCAGCGCGTGCGCGGGTAGTCGGTCTGCTGGGTTTCCCAGGTGACGATGCCGCCCTTGACATAGATCTTCCACGAGCAGCTGCCGGTGCAGTTCACGCCGTGGGTGCTGCGCACGATCTTGTCGTGCGCCCAGCGGTTGCGGTAGCCGTCTTCCCAGGTGCGGTCTTCGTTGGTGGTCAGGCCGTGGTTGCCCGAGAAGGCTTCCTTGGGCAGGGTGAAGTGGGTGAGGCGGTCGAGAAAGTGACTCATGAAGGTCTCCGGAAGATGGGGCGTGACTTCGTGGGGCGAGGGTTCAAGGGTTCTTGATTTCCGCGCCTGCGCGCAGATAGAACCACCAGTTGAGGACCAGGCAGACGGCGTAGAAGATGGCGAAGCCGTACATCGCGAACTGCGGGGTGCCGGCCTTGATCTGCGCGCCGATCACCACCGGCGCGATGAAGGCACCGTAGGCGGCGACGGCCGAGGTCCAGCCCAGCACGGGGCCGGCCTGCTGGCGGTCGAAGATCACGCCGATGGTGCGGAAGGTCGAACCGTTGCCGATGCCGCTGGCAAAGAACAGCACGATGAACAGGCCGATGAAGGCGGGGAAGTACTGCTCGGGCGTGGCCGAGCCGTAGGCCATCATCATCACGTAGCCCACTGCGCCGGAAGCGAACACCATCACGGCCGAGATGACCTGGGTCACGATGGAGCCACCGACCTTGTCGGAGATCCAGCCGCCGAGCGGGCGCACGGCGGCACCGACGAAGGGGCCGATCCAGGCGTAGGTGAGGGCCGATGGGGCGTTCGGGTTCTTCAGCGTGTGCGTCATGACGCCGGCCGCATCGGCCACGTGCTGGAAGCCGAAGATCACAGTGATGGCCAGCGGCAGCACCATCGAGAAGCCGATGAAGGAACCGAAGGTGACGATGTAGAGCGCGGTGAGCGACCAGGTGTGTTTGTTGCGGAAGATCGCGAACTGCTTGCTCACGCCCTCTTTCATGGGGCCGAAGGCCGCCAGCTTCATCATCAACAGCGCCAGGATGATGTCCAGCGGGATCGCCACCCACATGTTCAGGATGCCCAGGCCGGTGGGGGCCGGCAGGTACAAATAGAGCATGAAGATGGCCGGGATGAAGGCCAGGGTGTAGAGGTAGGTGACCTTGGCGAACGCGGCGATCGGATTGCCTGCATCGGGCGACACCGTCTTCAGGTTGTTCATGCCGAACCAGGCCAGGATCGACAGGGGAATCAGCGAGATCACCCAGGCAAAGCCGGCGTTCTGGATCCAGGTGGGCGTGCCGGCGGCGATCTTGCCGAAGATCCAGCCGCTGTCTTTCACCAGCGTCATGGGCTCACCACCGAAGGCACCCAGCAGCGGCAGCGTCATCACCAGCGGGATGACGATCTGCATCGTCGTCACGCCGAAGTTGCCCAGGCCCGCGTTCAGGCCCAGCGCCGTGCCCTGCAGCCGCTTCGGGAAGAAGGTGCTGATGTTGGACATGGAGGACGCAAAGTTGCCACCGCCCACGCCCGACCACAGCGCCAGCAGCTGGAACACCCACAGCGGCCACTCGGGGTGCTGCAGCGCCACGCCGGTGCCGATGGCCGGGGCCAGCAGCATGGCGGTGGTGAGGAAGATGGTGTTGCGGCCACCGGCCAGGCGCACCAGGAAGGAGGCCGGGATGCGCATGGTGGCGCCGGCGATGCCCGAGATGGCGGTGAGCGTGAAGAGTTCGGCCTGGGTGAAGGGAAAGCCCAGGTTGAGCATCTGCACGGTGATGATGCCCCACATGCCCCAGACCGCGAAGCCGCAGAGCAGCGCGGGCACCGAGATCCAGAGGTTGCGGTAGGCGATTTTTTTGCCTCTGGTTTCCCAGAAACGCTCGTCCTCGGGCCGCCAGTCGGCGATGTCGGCCCCGTGGTCGCCGGCAGCGGCGCCCGAAGCAGACAGGTTTGCTTTGGTGTTCATGGTGGTGTGTGCCGACCGCGGGGGTCAGTTCTGAAGGGAAAAGGATTTGGCTTCCGTGCCCATGACGGGGGTCTTGCGCACTTCGGTCCAGTACATCCAGATCAGCGAGACCCAGACCACGCCATACATCAGCATGAAGGCGCTGGAGCGGATGCCGGTCAGGTCCATCAGCGCGCCGAACATGATCGGCAGCACGAAGCCGCCCATGCCGCCGGCCAGGCCGACGATGCCGCTGATGGCGCCGATGTTCTTCGGGTAGTCGTCGCTGATGTACTTGAAGACGCTGGCCTTGCCGAAGGCCCAGGAGATGCCCAGGATGAACATCAGGCCCGTGAACATGTAGACATTGAGGCCGATGTGGAAGGTCTTGGGTCCGTCCACGGTCGTGATGGTGAAGTCTGTTTGTGGATAGGACAGCAGGAACAGGCAGATCCAGCTCACCCACATCACCCACCAGGTGACCTTGTGGGCGCCGAACTTGTCCGACAGGATGCCGCCAATGGCGCGCAGCACGCCGCCGGGCAGCGAGAACGCCGCGGCCAGCAGGGCGGCGACGCGGATGTCGAGGCCGAACTCGCCAACGTAGTACTGCACCATCCACAGGCTCAGGGCCACGTAGCCGCCGAACACGATGCTGTAGTACTGGCAGTACTTGATGACCTTGGGGTCCTTCAGCGCCTTGAGCTGGTCCTTGAAGGTCACGTTGCTCGGCACCAGGTGCGAGGGGTCGCTGTGGCTGAAGAGCCAGAACAGGATCACCGTGCCCAGCATGATGGCCGCGTAGACCTGCGGCACCATGGTCCAGCCAAAGGCCACCAGCAGCACCGGCGCGACGAACTTGTTGACCGCAGCACCCGAGTTGCCGGCGCCGTACACGCCCATCGCCATGCCCTGGCGGTTTTTCGGAAACCAGCGCGCCACATAGGGCGTGCCGACCGAGAACGAGCCGCCGGCCAGTCCGACGAAGAGGCCGATGGTGAGGAAGTGCCAGTAGGCGGTGGCGTAGCTCATCATCCAGATCGCGGGCACGGTGAGCGCCATCAGGATGGTCATCACGATGCGGCCGCCATAGCGGTCGGTCCAGATGCCCAGCGGCACGCGCACCAGCGAGCCGGTCAGCACCGGCGTGGCCATCAGCAGGCCAAACTGCGTGGAATTGAGGTCCAGCGCTTTCTTGATCGGGATGCCGATGACGCCAAACATCATCCACACCATGAAGCAGACGGTGAAGGCCAGCGTGCTGACGATCAGCACCGACCAGGCTTTCCGTTGATTGCGAAGTTCAGAGGCCATGTTTTTCTCCTGAGGCATGACAGGAATGTCTGCTTTTCGCGCCCGGCCGAATATCCACCGATGGTGGCGCGAGCACAAGGCAGACGAACGATGGCCCGACAACCGGCATCGTCCGGAAGAACTACCCCGGAGTCGGAATTACCCCAACTTGATGTGGATCAAGTGGATTTCAGGCCAGCCCACGGCTGGTCGCGTAGACCGCGGCCTGCACGCGCGAGCTCAGGCCGAGCTTGCGCAGGATGTGCTGCACGTGGATCTTCACCGTGGTCTCGGCGATGTCGAGCGCACGCGCGATCAGCTTGTTGCTGTCGCCGCGCGCGATCAGCAGCAGGATCTCGCGCTCGCGCGGCGAGAGCAGGTCGGGCGATGGGCCACTGGCCGGTTCCAGCGGCGCCGGCGCGGTCTCGGCCGGGCGGGCACGGAACACCGAGACCAGCTTGGTCAGCATCTCGGGGCTGATCACGGATTCGCCATCCAGCACCTTGACGATGGTCTCGGCCAGCTGGTCGGACTCCACCGTCTTGAGCAGGTAGCCGTCGGCGCCGGCGCGCAGGGCCGCGGCCAGATCGTCTTCGTTTTCGCTCACGGTGAGCATCAGGATGCGGGTGCCCGGCGCGGCGTCTTTCAACGCGGGAATGGCGTCTACCCCGCGCACACCGGGCAGGTGGTTGTCGAGCAGGATCACGTCGGGCCTGGGCGTCTGCGCCAGGCAGCGCAGGGCCTCGCCGATGTCGCCCGCCTCGCAGACCACCTCGAAGCGCTCGTCCTGCGACAGCAGGGCCCGCAGGCCGCGGCGAAAGAGGTTGTGGTCGTCGACCAGCAGCAGCTGGATGCGGGGTGCGGGTGCATGGGTCATGGGGCGGGCAGGGTCTCGGACAGTTCTTGCAGGTTCAGGCCCAGCGTGCCGATGCCACGGCCGCTCACCGGGTACGGGGGCAGGGTCAGGGTCACCGTGGTGCCCTGGCCGGGGCTGGACACCAGTTCCACGCTGGCACCGATGCGTTCGGCGCGCTCGCGCATGATCTTCATGCCGACGTGGTTCTCGCTGCGCTGCTGGGCGGTGTCGAAGCCGGCGCCATTGTCGCGCACGGCAAAGCGCCAGCGCGCGGCCTTGTGCACATCGAGGCTGACGTGGCTGGCGCCCGCGTGCTTGCGCACGTTGGACAGCGCTTCCTGCAGCACGTGCAACACCTGCACCTGCACGTCGGCCGGCAGCGGAAGGCCCTGGCCTTCGAGCTGCAGGCGCGTGGGCAAACCGGTCTGGTGCTGGAACTTCTGCAGCGTTTCCTGCAGCGCGGCCTCGATGTCGTCGGTGTTGGTGCGGGTGCGGAAGTGCACCAGCAGTTCGCGCACGTCGTTGATGCTCTCCTTCAGGCCGGTATCGAGTTCGTCCAGTGTGGAACTCACCTTGTCCGGCTGCTGCTTCTGCACCGCGCTGCGCAGCAGGCCCGTCTGGATCTTCAGGAAAGCGAGCGACTGGGCGATCGAATCGTGCAGCTCGCGCGCCAGCAGGGCGCGCTCCTCGCCCACCGCGGCCTCGCGCTCCAGCGCGGCGGCGCGCAACCCTTCCAGTGCGCTGGCCAGGTGGCTGGCGAGCGCGTCGAGCAGCTCGGTCTCGTCGGCGTTGAGCTGCACGTCGCTGCGGAAGAACAGGTCGATCTCGCCGATCAGCCGCTGCTGCAGGCGAACCGGCACGCTCACCAGGCTTTCATAGCCTGCGCGCGCGCAGTGCCGCATGGGCGCTGCGTCGTGGGTGTGGATGGGAATGACGCGCGTGCGGGCGTCGGGCTGCAGGTTGCCGCAGGCGCAGGCGCCGGCCAGCAGGCTGCGCTCTTCCTCCTGCATCTCCTGCGGGAAACAGTCGGAGGCCAGCATCAGGTAACGCTGGTTGGCTTCGTCGGACCAGCGCACCGCCACCGCGTCGGCCTTCATGACCTGGCGCACGCGCTGCGAAAAGCCGCGCGAGAGCTCTTCGATGGTGTTGGCCTGCGCGAGAAAGGCGCTCACCTCGTACAGCGCTTCCAGCCGGGCGCGCTGCGCCTCGATGCGCTGCGTCTTGGCCTGCACCTTGGCCTCCAGCCCCTCGTAAAGCGATTGCAGGGTGCTGGCCATGCGGTTGAAGCCGGCGGCCACCTGGCCAAATTCGTCCTGCGTGTCGACGTCGATGCGGGTTCCGAATTCGCCCGCTTCCACCCGCGCCAGCACCCTGCGCAGGTGCGCCAGCGGGTTGATCACGTAGAGGTAGCCGGTGTAGAGCATGATCACCGCGCTGCCGATGGCCAGCGCCATCATCACGAACTGGAACAGGTTGAGGATGGCGGTGTAGCCCGAGAGCTGTTTCTCGATCACCAGCACGAAGCCGTCGATCGCGTCGACGAACTCGCCCGCGGCCTGCAGCGAGCGAGCGGCATCGGGCGGCACCTCGCCCAGCCACAGCGGGCGCTGGTTCTGCCAGAGCGCTTCCACGATGACGAACTGCCGGCTCACCTCGTCGTTCCAGGGCACGAACAGCGGGCGGCTCGGGTCGCCGCTGCGCAGCAGGCCCAGGCTTTGATCGAACTGTGCCACCAGGGCGTTGATGTCGCTGGCCGGCAGCTGGGCCGCCACCGAGCTGTTGAGGCGCCAGGTCTGCATGCGCATGCGCCCGGCCTCGTTCACCGCCGCCGCGCCACCTTCGAGCTGCCAGGTCACCCACAGCGTGAGGCCGATCGAGGCCAGCGCGATGACCAGCAGGCCGGCGCCGATGCGGATCAGCTTGATCGAGAGCGAAACGGTGGATGCCATGGCCATAGGTTAGCGGCTTTGTACCGACCCCGATACCAGCAAGTTGCGCGCCCGGGGCCGGAGACCCCGGCGCGGGCAAGGGTTTGCGCGGCGCCCGATCGGCAAATTAATATGCACTTAAAATGCATCTTTTCATGCCGTCGATGCCATGTCAAATCCACCCGAACCGGCGGCCCAGCCGGTGTTCTTTCCCTTGCTGGACCAGCAGCAGAAGATCTACCCGCGCTCGGTGAGCGGGCGCTTTGCGCGCTGGCGCTGGGTGATGGTCTGGCTGACCCAGATCGTGTTCTACGGCCTGCCCTGGCTGCGCTGGAACGACCGGCAGGCGGTGCTGTTCGACCTGGAAGAGCGGCACTTCTATGTGTTCGGCCTGGTGCTGCAGCCGCAGGATTTCATCTACCTCGCCGCGCTGCTGGTGCTGTCGGCGCTGGGCTTGTTCTTCGTCACCGCCATCGCCGGCCGTGTGTGGTGTGGCTACGCCTGCCCGCAGACGGTCTACACCGAGATCTTCCTCTGGGTCGAGCGGCGCATCGAAGGCGATCGCAGCGCGCGCCTGCGGCTGGACGCGCGGCCCTGGGGGTTGGAGAAGCTGCTGCGCAAGACGGGCAAGCAGGCGGCCTGGATCGCCATCGCGCTGTTCACCGGTTTCAGCTTCGTCGGCTATTTCATCCCCATCCACGGCCTGGCCGAACAGACCCTGGCGCTGACGCTCACACCCTGGGCCACGTTCTGGGTCTTCTTCTACGGCTTCGCCACCTACGGCAACGCCGGCTTCATGCGCGAGCAGGTCTGCAAATACATGTGTCCCTACGCGCGCTTCCAGAGCGCGCTGATCGACATGGATTCGATGGTCATCGCCTACGACACGAAGCGGGGCGAGAACCGCGGTGCGCGCTCGCGCAAGGCCGATCCCAAGGCGCTGGGCCTGGGCGACTGCATCGACTGCACGCTGTGTGTGCAGGTCTGCCCGACCGGCATCGACATCCGCAACGGCCTGCAGAACGAATGCATCGCCTGCGCGGCCTGCATCGATGTCTGCGACGAGGTGATGGACAAGATGGGCTACGCACCCGGCCTGATCCGCTACTCCTCGGGCAACGGCATCGAGCAGGGCTGGTCGCCCGCGCACATGCTGCGGCGGATCTGGCGACCGCGGGTGCTGATCTACGCGGCGCTGTTGCTGGCGCTGGGCAGTGCCTTCGTCTGGAGCGTGGGCCACCGCAGCGACTACGGCGTGGCCGTCAGCCGCGACCGCGGCGCACTGGCGCGCCAGACCGGCAACGGTGACGTCGAGAACACCTACCAGCTGCAGATCACCAACAGCCTGGAGCAGCCCCAGGGCTACATCGTGCGGGTCTCGGGCCAGGAGGGCCTGCGGCTGGACACGGCCGCCGGGCTGTCGGTGGGCGCGACCAGCACCGCCAGCATGCCGGTGCGGCTGGTGCTGCCGCTGGAATGGGCCCAGCGCCACGGCGGTGAGACGCTGCCGGTGGTGTTCCAGATCGAACCCGACACGGCCGGCGCGCACGAGCCGGTTCAGGTGAAAAGCACCTTCGTTGTGCCACGCTATTGACGCGGTGCGCCTGACGCAGGCCCTGCGCGAGGGTCTGGCGCATGGGCACCAGGCCAACCCGGTGACCTACTCTCTCGCCTGCCAGACCGATGCGCTCCAGGTCGGCGCGGCGGATTGGATGAGCTTGAGGATCTCGGACGGAATGTCACCTGGCCCGGTCAGCTGGCGAATCTCCAGCACGTCGTCTGAGCCCCATCCGGAGGGAGCGCGCAGCGCCCACCCGATGGCTTCTTCGAGCGACTTCACATCGATGATGTAGAAGCCGCCGACGAGTTCCTTCGATTCGGCGAAAGGGCCGTCGACGAGGTGCCGCCGTCCCTGGGAAGCCGCGACACGTGCGCCCCGTGCGGCAGGGTTCAATCCCTCGGATGCCACCAGGATGCCGGCCTGGTGCATCGCTTCGTTGAACTGCATGTAGGCCGTGAAGAGCTTTTCGTCGAAACCCGTTGGCGGGTCTGTTTTCGTGTCGTCCGTGCCTGCCTGTGCTGTGATGATGAATCGCATCGTGATTTCTCCTTTGGGTGGGTGCCGCCAGTACCACGACGAACGGTAGCGCGCCAGATCGACAGCGTCACCCACTTTTTTCCGCCGTGCTCTGAAGCCGATGGACCCTGTGGCTGGCAGACGGAGGCCCACGGGGGAGGCACCCAAGGCGCTCCTACAGATCGGGCAGACCCGGGATGTGCTTCAGGTGCACGACCTTGCGCACACCGGCGCCCGGTGGCATGGGTTCCAGCAGATCCGCCAGCGTCAGGCCGTCGAGCACCGCGAGGTAGCTGTCCATCGCCTGCTGCAGCGCGCCCTTGAGGCGGCAATAGCCGTTGAGCCGGCAGGTGTTGTGGTCGTTGTCGAAACACTCGACCAGCGTGAAGTCGGTCTCGGTCTGGCGGATCACGGTGCCCAGCACGGTTTCGTGCGCTGGCCTGAGCAGGCGCAGGCCGCCGCCGCGACCGCGCGTGGTCTCCAGCAGCCCCAGGCCCGAGAGCGTCATCACGATCTTGGTCAGGTGGCTGCGCGAGATGCCGTGGGCCTCGGCGATCTCGCTGATGGTGGCGGGCTTTTCGCGCTGCGCACAGGCGGCGCAGTACATCAGCACCCGCAGGCTGTAGTCGCTCCAGTGGGTCAGTCGCATGCCGGGATCTCCTGGAGGCGGGGCATCGTTCTTCCGGATACCCCGTGTCGTTCTGAGGAAATATTCACCTCGAATGAATTTTATCTTTTAATATATGAATTCAGTGTGAATATTTAAGGACACCCCATGAACCACGCCGCCACTGTTGCCATCCCCACCGCCGACCGCGCCCAGCAGGCCATCGGCCAGATCGCCGTCGATCTGCCCGGCTCCACCGCGGTCTTCCGCCGCCTCAAGCTCGACTTCTGCTGCGGTGGCCAGGTGCCGCTGCAGCAGGCCTGTGCCAGCAAGGGCTTGCCACTGGACGCGGTGCTCGCCGAACTCGCGGAACTGGAGCGCCCGAGCGAGCTGCCAGCGACCGAGTCGCCCGAAGCGCTGGTCGATCACATCCTCGCGCGTTACCACGCCGTGCACCGCGAGCAGCTGCCCGAGCTGATCCGCATGGCCCGCCGCGTGGAGGCGGTGCACCGCGAAAACCCGGATGTGCCGGTCGGACTGGCCGAACACCTGGAGACCATGGAAGCCGAGCTGCTGGACCACATGGACAAGGAGGAACAGATCCTGTTCCCTCTGTTCAAGAGCGGTGGTGGCGCGCAGGCTCGGGGGCCGATCCACGTGATGCGCGACGAACACACCGGCCACGGCGCGCAGCTCGAACGCCTGATGGCCCTCACCGACGACGCCAACCCGCCGCGCGGCGCCTGCAACACCTGGCGCGCCCTGTACGCCGGCATCGCGCAGCTGTCCGACGACCTGATCAACCACATCCACCTGGAGAACAACGTGTTGTTCCCGCAGTTCGAGGTCCAGGTGCAGACCGGGTGTGGATCGGCTTGCGGCTGCGCTTGATGTCAGGCCGCTTGCGCCAGATCAAGCCATGAGCCCCTTGACCCAGGTCAACGCCCGGGCTCCGGGCCGCTGATACCTTCGCGCCCGCCTGGCACCGGCATCTCCGCCGTGCCGCACCTCCCACGCAAGCTTCCATGGCCACCGACCGCACGTTAGACAACCCCTACACCCTGGACCTGGTCTGCCCGGCCGGCAGCCTGCCCGCGCTCAAGGCCGCGGTAGACCACGGCGCCAACTGCGTCTACCTGGGCCTGCGCGACGCCACCAACGCGCGCAACTTCGCCGGCCTGAACTTCGACGACGCGGCCATCGCCAGTGGCGTGGCCTACGCGCATGCGCGTGGCTGCCAGGTGTTCATGGCGCTCAACACCTACCCCCAGGCCGCGCAGCCGGAGCGCTGGCGCGAGGCGATGGACAAGGCGGTGAACCTGGGTGTGGACGCGGTCATCCTGGCCGACCCCGGCCTGATGCGCTACGCCACGCAGCGCCACCCGCGGCTGCGGCTGCACCTCTCGGTGCAGGGTTCGGCCACCAACCCCGAGGCGATCAACCTCTACCACCGAGAGTTCGGCATTTCGCGTGCTGTGCTGCCGCGCGTGCTCTCGCTCGACCAGGTGCGCCAGGTGGTGCAAAAGACGCCAGTGGAGATCGAGGTGTTCGGCTTCGGCAGCCTGTGCGTGATGGTCGAGGGGCGCTGCGCGCTCTCGTCCTACGTCACGGGCGAATCGCCCAACACGCACGGCGTGTGTTCGCCGGCCAAGGCGGTGCGCTGGCAGGAAACCCCGAAGGGCCTGGAGTCGCGCCTGAACGGTGTGCTGATCGACCGCTACGCCGCCGGCGAGAGCGCGGGCTACCCCACGCTGTGCAAGGGGCGCTTTGATGTGGAAGACGACACCAGCTACTACGCGATCGAAGAACCCACCAGCCTCAACACGCTTTCGCTGCTGCCGCAGTTGCTCCAGATGGGCGTGCGCGCGATCAAGATCGAAGGGCGCCAGCGCAGCCCGGCCTACGTGGCCCAGGTCACGAAGGTCTGGCGCGAAGCCATTGACAGCTGTGTTGCCCAGCCCCAGCACTACACGCCCAAAAGCGCCTGGATGGCCTCGCTCGACCAGGTTGCGGAAGGTCAGCAGCACACGCTGGGCGCCTACCACCGTCCATGGAAATGATGGCTCCCCCCTGCGCCGCTTCGCGGCTTCCCCCGGAGGGGGGACGCACCCTGTGGCCTGGCGAAGCCAGCTCCACGGGTGCCCTGGGCGGGGCACGCGCTCCGGCGGCGGGGACTTCACTCCCTCGCCCCTCTGGGGAGAGGGCTGGGGTGAGGGGCTGCAGCAACACCCGATACGCGCCCCAGCGATGAACGAAATATCCACATGAAACTATCTCTCGGACCCCTGCAGTACTACTGGTCACGCCAGACCGTGTTCGACTTCTACGAGGCGATGGCCGCCACCGCGGTGGACATCGTCTACCTCGGCGAGGTGACCTGCTCGCGCCGCCACGAGCTGCGCCTGTCCGACTGGCTGGACGTGGCCGATCTGATGCGCGCGTCGGGCAAGACCGCCGTGCTCTCCACCCAGGTGCTGCTGGAATCGGGCTCGGACGTGAGCGCGATGCAGAAGGTCGCTGCGAACACCGACTTCGGCATTGAGGCCAACGACATGGGAGCAGTGAGCGCACTGACCGGTCGGCGCGGTTTCGTCGCCGGACCACACCTCAACATCTACAACGGCCCCACGCTGCAGTGGATGGCTTCGATGGGCGCGTCGCGCTGGGTGGCGCCGCTGGAAATGCCGCGCCAAGACCTGGCCCTGCTGCAGCGGGAGCGCCCGGCCGGCCTGCAGACCGAGGTGTTCGTGCACGGCCGCCTGCCGCTGGCGTTTTCGGCCCGCTGCTTCACCGCGCGCCACCGCAACCTGCCCAAGGACGACTGCCGCTTCAGCTGCATCGAGCACCCTGACGGCCTGATGCTCAAGACGCGCGAGAGCGCCGAGTTCCTCGTGCTCAACGGCGTCCAGACCCAGTCCGCGCGGGTGCACAGCCTGATCGATGCCTGGGCCGATCTGTGCACGCTCGGCGTGGACGTGGCGCGCATCAGCCCGCAGTCCTTGCACACGGCGGAGGTGATCGGCCTGTACGACGCGGTGCGCCGCGAAGCGCTGAATGGCCCGACGGCACGCGCCGCCCTGCTGCCTCTGCTGCCCGACCGCGACTGCAACGGCTACTGGCACGGCCAGCCCGGGCAGGAACGCATCGAACCCGCCCTCGCCTGAAAGCCCCCATGCACACGACCACCGCCCGCCCCGACACGCACCATGTGCTGCCCGCTCCGGTGGGCGCCCTGCTCGGGCGCCTGCCGGCCTACCCCGGCTCGATGCTGCTGGTCACCGCGCTCAACCTCGTGCTCGCGCGCCAGCTGCCGGCCGACGTGCGCCAACGCCTGGAGGGCCAGCGCATCCGCATCCAGGTACGCGACGCCGGCCTGCGCTTCGACTTCGTCTGGCGCGGCACGCTGTTCCGTGCCTGCCCACCGCAGCCCGAAACCGAGCTGACCCTGAGCGCCAACGCGCACGACTTCGTGCGCCT
Organism: Burkholderiales bacterium GWF1_66_17; assembly: GCA_001770705.1. Lineage (GTDB taxonomy): Bacteria > Pseudomonadota > Gammaproteobacteria > Burkholderiales > Burkholderiaceae_C > Hydrogenophaga. Next base: position 219,422 of record MERT01000026.1, read on the forward strand.
GGCCCGGCGCCAGGACGACCCCGACACGCTGTTTTTCAACCGCCGCCTCTCGATGGAGGGCGACACCGAGCTCGGTCTGGTGGTCAAGAACGCGCTCGACGCGCTGGAATTGCCGGTGTTCGATGCCCAGCACTGGGCGCCACTGCGGGTGTGGGAGCGCCTGCGCGCACATCTCGCCCACCCAACCGCGGGCTCGCGCCCCTGGCAACGATGAGCAGGCCAGCGAGCCGCGCCGCCGCAGCCCGCCCGCTGGTCTACGCCTGCTCGGGCTGCTCCAGTGCCGCGCAGCTGGCCAACCACGTGGCCCTGCGCCTGGACCGCGCCGGACTGGCCGAGATGTCGTGCATCGCCGGCGTCGGCGGCGACGTGCCCTCGCTGTTGAAAACCGCACGCTCGGGCCGACCCATCGTGGCGCTCGATGGCTGCCCGCTGGTGTGCGTGAAAAGCAGCCTGGCGCGCCACGGCATCGTCCCCGACCAGCACCACCAGCTACAGACCTATGGCGTGCGCAAGCGCCAGCACGAAGACTTCGACCCGGAGCAGGCCCAGCAGGTGCTGGCGCAGGTGTGCGCCGGTCTGCACCTGCTCGCCGTGGCCGCCACGACGGCGGCAACGGAACCCAAACCAGAGACCCTGCATGACTGAGGCCCCTTCCGCCCAGCGCCGCCTGCTGGTGGCCATCACCGGCGCCAGCGGCGCGGTGTACGGCCTGCGCCTGCTGCAGGTGCTGGGCGCGATGCCCGGCGTGCAGGTGCACGCGGTCGCGTCCGACGCCGGCTGGCTGACGCTGCGCCACGAGCTGGACCTCGCGCCCGAGGCCCTGCGTCCGCTGGTGCACACGTTGCACGACGTGGCCCTCCTCGGCGCCGGCCCGGCCAGTGGCTCGTTCCGCTGCGACGGCATGGTGGTCGCGCCCTGCTCCATGCGCACGCTCGCGGCCATCGCCCACGGCCTGTCGGACAACCTGATCACCCGCGCCGCCGACGTGATGCTCAAGGAACGCCGCCGTCTCGTGCTGATGACGCGCGAGACCCCGCTGCACCTGGGCCACCTGCGCAACATGACCGCGGTCACCGAGATGGGCGCCATCGTCTGCCCGCCCATGCCCGCCTTCTACCTGCGCCCACAAACCCTCGACGACCTCGTGGACGCCAGCGTGGCGCGCGTGCTCGACCTGCTCGACGTGCCGCACGCGCTGAGCCAACGCTGGCAGGGCATGGACATCGCGCCCGCATGACCTACAAGGACCTGCGCGAGTTCATCGCGCAACTGGAAACCGCGGGCGAACTGCGGCGCGTGAGCCAGCCGGTCTCCCCACACCTGGAGATGACCGCGCTGTGCGACCGCGTGCTGCGCGCCGGTGGCCCGGCCCTGCTGTTCGAGCGACCCACCGGCCACAGCATGCCGGTGCTGGGCAACCTGTTTGGCACCACCGGCCGCGTGGCGCGCGCCATGGGCGTGGACAGTCTGGCCGAGCTGCGCCAGTTCGGCGAGGTGCTCGCCGCGCTCAAGGAGCCGCAGGCGCCGGGCGGCCTGAAAGACATGGTGGCCCTGGGCGGTCTGCTCAAAAAACTGTGGCACATGACGCCACAGGAACACGGGTCGGCGCCCTGCCAGGATGTCGTGTGGGAGGGCGCCGACGTGGACCTCGCGCGCCTGCCGATACAGCACTGCTGGCCCGACGACGTGGCCCCGCTCATCACCTGGGGCCTGGTGATCACGCAGGGCCCGCACAAGCCGCGCCAGAACCTGGGCATCTACCGCCAGCAGGTGCTCTCGCGCAACCAGCTCATCATGCGCTGGCTGGCGCACCGCGGCGGCGCGCTCGACTTCCGCGACCACGGCCGCCTGCACCCCGGCCAGCCCTACCCGGTGGCGGTGGCGCTCGGTGCCGATCCGGCCACCATCCTGGGCGCGGTCACGCCGGTGCCCGACAGCCTGAGTGAGTACCAGTTCGCCGGCTTGCTGCGCGGTGCACGCACCGGGGTCGTTCGCGCTCTGGGCGTGCCGCTGCGCGTGCCGGCCTCGGCCGAGATCGTGCTCGAAGGCCACATCCACCCGGATGCGCGGCACCCGAGCGGCTTCCAGCACGCGCTCGAAGGCCCCTACGGCGACCACACCGGCTACTACAACGAACGCGCCGAGTTCCCGGTGTTCACGGTCGAGCGCATCACGATGCGCCGCGACGCCATCTACCACTCCACCTACACCGGCAAACCGCCCGACGAACCGGCCGTGCTGGCGCTGGCGATGAACGAACTGTTCATCCCGCTGCTGCAGCGCCAGTTCCCCGAGATCACCGACTTCCACCTGCCGTCCGAGGCCTGCAGTTACCGCATGGCGGTGGTGCAGATCCGCAAGGCCTACGCCGGCCACGCGCGGCGCGTGATGATGGGTGTGTGGAGCCACCTGCGGCAGTTCATGTACACCAAGTTCGTCGTGGTCGTGGACGAGGACATCGACGTGCGCAACTGGGGTGAAGTCATCTGGGCCATGAGCACACGCATGGACCCGGCGCGCGACAGCTTCACCATCGATCACACGCCCATCGACTACCTCGACTTCGCCTCGCCCGTGAGCGGCCTGGGCAGCAAGATGGGCCTGGACGCGACCAACAAATGGCCCGGTGAAACGCAGCGCGAATGGGGCCGGGTGATGAGCATGGACCCGGCGGTGACGGCCCGCATGGAGCCGCTGTTCGCGGCGCTGATGGCGTGAGGCCGTGCGCCGCGCAGTGCGCTCTCAGGTCTGGACCCCATACCTGGCGAGCCCCGGCACGTCGACGATGTGGATGTCGCGCTTGTCGATGCGGATCAGGTTCACCGACTCCAGTTCGTGCAGCACCTTGGAGAAATACTCCGGCGTGAGCGACAGCCGGGAGGCCACGGTGGCCTTGCTCACCGGCAGCGAGACGATGTAGACCTCGCCCGTGGAGCAGTCTTCCACCTGGTGTTCGCGCAGCAGGTAGCCGATCACCCGCTGCATGCCGGTGTGCAGCGCGCCGGTCTCGATGTCGTGCACCAGACCGTGCAGGCGCCGGGAAATACCCGCCAGCATGCGCAGCGAGAAGCGGGGGTCGCGCCCGATCTCGTTGACGATGACCTGCTTGCCCACGCTCAGCAGCAGGCTGTTGGTGAGCGCCTGCGCATTCAGGATGTAGGGCTTGTCGGTGAACATCAGCGCCTCGGCAAAACTGTGGCCGGGCTGCACCAGCTCGATCACCTTTTCCTGCCCGGCGGGCGAGAGCGCAAACAGCTTGACCTGGCCCAGCACCAGCACATGGAACTCGCGGCAGGGCTCGCCATAACGGAACACGGTGTCGCCGCGCGCCAGGCGGCGCACCTGGCAGCCCTCGGCCACGCGCTCCAGCTCTTCGGTCGACAGGTCGGTGAAGAGCGCCTGGGTTGCCAGAAAGCGCGGGATGTTGAAGTCACTGGTGTCCATCGGTTCCTTTTCCCGTGCGGGAGCCGCGGCGGTGCCGGATTGTAGGTGGGGGGTTGTGGAATCGGCCCAGATATCCCCGGCCGATTTCTGACATTTTCGACGTGAAACTTGAACCGGTTCAAGGAAAGAAAACCCGCCCGCTCCCAAACTCACCCCCGGCATTCCAGTCACAGGAGCGAGATTCTATGAACCAAGTCAAATCCAGCGGCTTCACCAAGCAGATGGCCCGCAACATGTTTTACGGAGGGTCGGTGTTTTTCATCCTGGTGTTCGCCGGCCTGATCTGGGACAGCGAACGCCGCATCCCCGCGCGCTCGAACGCGGAGGCCATCACCCCGGCCGTGATCAACGGCAAGAAACTCTGGGAAACGCGCAACTGCATCGGCTGCCACACCCTGCTCGGCGAGGGCGCCTACTTCGCCCCCGAGCTGGGCAATGTGTACGCGCGCCGCGGGCCAGACTTCATCAAGACGTGGATGAAGATCCAGCCCACCCATGTCGAGGGCCGGCGCCAGATGCCGCAGTTCAACTTTTCCGAACAGCAGCTCGACGACCTGGTCGAGTTCCTGCGCTGGACCGGTGGCATCAACACCGAAAAATGGCCACCGAACATCGAAGGCTGAGAGCCATGCGCACACCTGACATCCCAAGGAACAACACCATGTCCTCGACCAGACTTCCGTACGCCTCGCAGTCGGTATCCAAGTACTACTTCATCGCCGCCCTCGCGCTGTTCACGGCCCAGATCGTCTTTGGTCTGGCGCTCGGGCTGCAATACCTGCTGGGGGACTTCCTGTTCCCCTACATCCCGTTCAACCAGGCCCGCATGGTCCACACCAACCTGCTGATCGTGTGGTTGCTGTTCGGTTTCCAGGGCGCGGCCTACTACATGGTGCCCGAAGAGTCCGAGACCGAGCTCTACAGCCCGAAGCTGGCGATCGCCCTGTTCTGGATCTTCCTTGTTGCCGGCGCGCTGACCATCGTGGGCTACCTCGCGGTGCCCTACGCCAAGCTGGCCGAACTCACGGGCAACGACATCCTGCAGACCATGGGCCGCGAGTTCCTGGAGCAGCCCCTGCCCACCAAGCTGGGCATCGTGGCGGTGATGCTGGGCTTCCTGTTCAACATCAGCATGACCGTGCTCAAGGGCCGCAAGACCAGCATCAGCCTGGTGCTGATGATCGGCCTGTGGGGCCTGGCCCTGCTGTTCCTGTTCAGCTTCGTGAACCCGCACAACCTGGTGCGCGACAAGATGTACTGGTGGTTCGTGGTGCACCTGTGGGTGGAAGGCACCTGGGAGCTGATCATGGGCGCGCTGCTGGCCTTCGTGCTGATCAAGACCACCGGCGTGGACCGCGAAGTGATCGACAAATGGCTCTATGTGATCATCGCCATGGCGCTGATCACCGGCATCCTGGGCACGGGTCACCACTTCTTCTTCATCGGCATGCCCGGCTACTGGCTGTGGGTCGGCTCGATCTTCTCCGCCATGGAGCCGATCCCCTTCTTCATGATGACGGTGTTCGCCTTCAACATGGTGCAGCGCCGCCGCCGCGAACACCCCAACCAGGCCGCGCTGCTGTGGGCCGTGGGCTGTTCGGTGGTGGCCTTCCTGGGCGCCGGTGTGTGGGGCTTCATCCACACGCTGAGCCCGGTCAACTACTACACGCACGGCAGCCAGGTCACGGCCGCACACGGCCACCTGGCCTTCTACGGCGCCTACGTGATGGTGGTGCTGGCGATCATCAGCTACGCCATGCCCATCCTGCGCGGCCGCGTGGCCAACAGCCAGAAGGCGCAGAACGTGGAGATGTGGAGCTTCTGGATGATGACCGTGGGCATGGTCGTGATGGTGCTGGCGCTCACCGGCGCGGGCATCCTGCAGATCTGGCTGCAACGCATGCCGACCTCGGGCGCGATGTCCTTCATGGACACCCAGGACCAGCTGCGCTTCTTCTACTGGATCCGCGTCGGCGGCGGCGTGGGCTTCCTGATCGGCCTCATGACCTACCTGTCCAGCTTCTTCATCGGCGGCGTGCCCCGCGAGGTGCCAACGGGTGCCGCGGCCCTGCGCGTGCGCAACGCCTGAGCCCAGGATGAGCGCCATGACCGTCACCGAACTGCACGCCCGGGTGAACCCGCTGCCGTACTACGCCGAACAGGCTGGCGAGTGCGAGGTGTTCAGCCAGGCCTGGAGCGCCCAGCTGCCCCTCCTGATCAAAGGGCCGACCGGCTGCGGCAAGACCCGCTTCGTCGAGCACATGGCGGCCCGCCTGGGCCGCCCGCTGATCACGGTGTCGTGCCACGACGACCTGGGCGCGGCCGATCTGGTAGGCCGCTTCCTGATCGGCCAGGGCGAGACCGTGTGGTCCGACGGACCGCTGGCACGTGCCGTGCGCACCGGCGCCATCTGTTACCTGGACGAGGTGGTCGAGGCCCGCAAGGACACCACCGTGGTGCTGCACCCGCTGGCCGACGACCGGCGCTGCCTGCCGATCGAGCGCACCGGCGAGCAGCTGATCGCACCGCCCGGCTTCATGCTGGTCATGTCCTACAACCCCGGCTACCAGAACCTGCTCAAGGGCCTCAAGCCCAGCACCCGCCAGCGCTTCGTGGCGATCGACCTGGGCTACCCCCCGGCCGACACCGAACGCCACATCGTGATGAACGAGGGATGCATCGACGCCACGCAGGCCGCACAACTGGTGGCTCTGGCGCAGGCCCTGCGCCGCCTGACCGAACACGACCTGGAAGAGACCGCCAGCACCCGGCTGCTGGTCTCCGCCGCCAGGCTGATGGCCGGTGGCCTGGCGCCACTGCGCGCTTGCCGGGGCGCCATCGTGAACGCCCTGACCGACGACCCCGGCACCGCCGAGGCCCTGATGGAAGTGGTGCGTGCGATCCTGGGCGACGAGGGATAACGCGCAGCCCGTGCTGCGCAAGGCCCCATGGAACAGCTGTCCCTCACCGGCCCGGCGGCAAGCGAAGCGCAGCGCCGCGCGCGCACCCTTCAGATCTGGCGTCGACGCACCCAGATCGGTTTTTTTGTCCTGTTCCTGCTCGCGCCCAGCCTCAACCTGTTGCGCTTCGACCTCTATGAGACCCAGCTCTGGGTGCTGGGCATGCGCTGGTCGCTCGGCATCGACGGCCTGCTCACCGGCGAGATCAGCGCCACCCAGGCCGGCCTGAACCTGCTGTGGCGCGCGCTGCTGCCCGCCGTGCTGATCGTGGGCGGCTTCCTCGCGCTGGCCTACCGCTACGGCCGCATCTACTGCGGCTGGCTGTGCCCGCATTTTTCGCTGGTGGAATCGCTCAACAGCCTGCTGCACCGCGCCTGCGGCAAGCTCAGCCTGTGGGACCGCACGCCGGTGCACCGCGCCGGCGTCACGCCGCAGCGGCGCTGGTGGCCGCTGTTCGCGCTGAGCTGCCTGCTCGCGGCTTTCACCTGGGCCATCACGCTGCTGACCTACCTGCTGCCGCCACAGCTGATCTGGAGCAGCCTGTTCAGCGGCACGCTCACGGCCAACCAGCTGCGTTTCCTGCTGGTGGGCACGGCCGTCTTCGCCGCCGAGTTCGCGTTCGCCCGGCACCTGTTCTGCCGCTTCGGCTGCGCGGTGGGCCTGTTCCAGAGTCTGGCCTGGATGGCCAACCCGCGGGGGCTGGTGGTCTCGTTCGAGCGCGAACGTGCGCGCGACTGCCGGACCTGCCAGAGCGAACAGCGCAGCGCTCCGGCGCACGCCGCCCTGGCCGCGCCCGACGCGCCGCTGGGCAACGCCTGCGACAGCGTTTGCCCCATGCGGCTGCAGCCGCGCAACATCAAGCGGCGCATGTTTTCCTGCGTGCAGTGCGGGCAATGCCTGGACGCCTGCGACAGCACACACACCGCGCAGGGGCGCAGCCCCACCCTGCAATGGCGCATCGGTGAAGACGCCCTGCGCGAGACCCTGCGGCAGCGCCGCGAGCACCCACCGGAGCAACGCTGATGGAAGAGATGGTCGGACGCTGGTGGCACGTGGCCCTGACACGCCTGACCCGGCCCGAACACGCCGGCGCCGCGGTGCAGCTGTCGCAGATGAAGACCTCGGTGGGCATGCTGTTTCGCGCCGGCGGCGGGCCGTCGCACGTGCGGCTGGCCGAGGCGGGCCTGCAGCGCACCGCGACGCCCAACCACTGGCTGCACCGGCTCGCGGGCAGCGGCGACCGGGCCGCACTGGCGGTGCTGGAGCCAGGGGTGCTGGCCCTGCCGCCGAGCGTGGCGGTGTTCGCCGACCCCGCGCTCAACCGCGACCTCTACCTCTGGCTGGCCCTGCTCACGGCCCACTGGGTGCCCAGCGGCCGGTGGCTGACCGACAACGTGCGCGCCACCCGGCGTGCGCTGTCGGCCTTCCCCGGTTTTCAAACCCGCTACCAGCGCCTGTGCGATCTGCACCTGGCGCAGCGTCCGGGTGTGGCGGGCTTGCGCGGACGCGCCGCTGCTGCCGAGCAGGCGGTGGCCGACGCGCTGCGCGGCGGCATGCCCGCCGACGGTGACTGGCAGGCCGCCGACGTGGCCCCGGTCTGGCTCTGGGCCTGCGGCGCCACCCACGCGGCCGCCTGGCGCGGCGCCGATCCGGCGGCTCCGCCGCCGCCCCCCACGAACCGGGCCCCGGCCGCCGCTGACGCCCAGCGCCGCCGCGCCCAGGCCACGACCCACACGCAGGAACGCCACGCCATGGTGCTGCCGTTCCGCGCCGAGGCGCTGATGTCGTGGAGCGAGCTGGTGCGCGTGAACCGCAGCAGCGACGACGAAGACGACGGCAACGCGATCAAGGCCGCCAACGACATGGAGGTCCTGTCGGTGGCGCAGCAGGGCCAGACCCTAGCCGCGCGCGTGAAGTTCGACCTGGACCTGCCCAGCAGCAGCGCCGACGACACCCCGCTCGGCCCGGGCCGCAAGTTCCCCGAGTGGGACCATCGGCGCGGTGTGCTGGTGCCCGACCACTGCCTGGTGCAGGACCTGCGGGCCCGCCAGGGCGAACCCTTCGTGCCCGGTGCCGGCCTGCGCGCCACGGCGCGCCAGGTGCGCCGGCGCATGGAGGTGCTGCGCCATGCGCCGCGCCTGCAACGTGGCCAGGAGCAGGGCGACGACATTGACCTGGACGCCTGGATCCGCCTGCAGGCCGACAGCCTGGGCGCCGCGCCCCGGCGCAGCGACACGCCCGCGGTCTACACCCGGCAGACCCGCGGCGAGCGCAGCCTGGCCACCTGGCTGCTGGCCGATCTCTCGCAGTCCACCGACGCCCACGCGAACGACCACGCGCGCGTCATCGACGTGATCCGCGACGCCCTCTACGTGTTCGGCGAGGCCCTGAACGCCGTGGGCGATCCGTTCGCCGTCTGGGGCTTCAGCTCGGTGCGCCGGCAACACGTGCGCATGCAGTGCATCAAGGGGCTGGACGAAGCCTGGAACGACGCCGCCCGCGCCCGAGTGGGCGCGATCCGGCCGGGTTATTACACCCGCATGGGCGCGGCGATCCGCCACGCCACGGATCACCTGCGCCAGTGCCCGCAGCGCTGCCGGCTGCTGATGCTGCTGACCGACGGCAAGCCCAACGACCTCGACCAGTACGAAGGCCGCTACGGTCTGGAAGACACGCGCCACGCGATCCACGAGGCCCGCGCAGCCGGGCTGATTCCGTTCTGCGTCACCATCGACAGCGCGGGCCACGACTACCTGCCGCTGCTGTTTGGCCGCCAGGGTTACGCGCTGGTGCACCGCCCCGAAGACCTGGCCCACCGCCTGACCCAGGCCTGGACGACGCTGGTGCGCAGCCACTGAGCGCGCGCAACAGAGCTGTGCCCATGTCGCGCACGCGCTGACAAGCGGCCGGGCGGTCCACACAATGCCCCCATGAACTTCGAGCACAGCCCCCGGGCGCTGGCGCTGCTGCAGCGCCTGACCGACTTCATGCAACGCTATGTGCTGCCGCACAACGCGGCCTGGCACCAGGCGGTGCAGCAAGGCGACTACCCGCCGCCGTTCCTGGATGACCTCAAGACCCTGGCGTACGAGGAAGGGCTGTGGAACCTGTTCCTGCCCGGCCTGAGCGATGACGAACCCGGCACCCGGCTGGACAACCTCGACTACGCACCACTCGCCGAGGTCATGGGCAAGTTGCACTGGGCGGCCGAGGTGTTCAACTGCAGCGCACCCGACACCGGCAACATGGAGCTGCTGCACCGCTTCGCCACGCCGGCGCAGCGCACGCAGTGGCTCACACCGCTGCTCAATGGAACGATCCGATCCGCCTTCGCCATGTCCGAGCCCGACGTGGCCTCGTCCGACCCGACCAACCTGCAAACGACGGTGCGGCACGAGGGCGATGGCCTCGTGCTCAACGGCCGCAAGTGGTTCATCACCGGTGTGGCGCACCCAGCCTGCAAGCTGCTGATCGTGATGGCGCGCAACGCGGTCGACGACAGCGGTGCGCCGGACATCAAGCACCACCAGCACAGCATGGTGCTGGTGCCGCTGGACACGCCGGGCATTGAGGTGGTGCGCAACATCAGCGTGGTGCACCACCACGCGCCCGAAGGGCATTGCGAGATCGTCTTTCGCCACGTGCGCGTGCCGGCCGACCACCTGCTCGGTGGCTGGGGCGAAGGCTTTGCCATGGCGCAGGCGCGGCTCGGGCCGGGCCGCGTGCACCACTGCATGCGCACCATCGGCCAGTGCGAACTGGCGCTGGCGCTCGCCACCGAACGCGCGCTGGAGCGCCAGACCTTCGGCAGATACCTGGCGGACTACGCCAACGTGCAGGAGTGGATCGCGCTGTCGCGCATCGAGATCGACCAGGCGCGCCTGCTGGTGCTGCGCTGCGCCTGGCTGCTCGACCATCCCGACATGGCCGAACCCGCCGCCGTACGAGCGCAGGTGGCCGCGATCAAGGTGGTGGCCGCGGGCCTGCAGACGCGCGTGGTGGACCGCGCGATGCAGATCTTCGGCGCCATGGGCCTGTCGCCCGACACGCCGCTGGCGCAGTTCTGGACCTGGGGCCGCGCCCTGCACCTGCTGGACGGCCCCGACGAGGTGCACCTGCGCAGCGTGGCGCGGCACGAGCTGGAGCGGGCGCGTGAACGCATGGGCGCGTCGTCGGCCTACTTCACGACGCCCGAGCAGATGCGCACGCCGCCGCACCTGTCGGCCTGAAAGGCCCGCACACTTCGCCGCTGTGCGGGTCGTTGCCCCCCGAGGGGGCTGATCCGGCTTGGGGCGGCCCGGCGCCGGAGCACGTCCCCCCACACTCCGCCGCTGCGCGGGTCGTTGCCCCCCGTGGGGGCTGATCCGGCTTGGGGCGGCCCGGCGCCGGATCGCGCCGGCCGACTCAGGCCGCCACCGGCTCCCGCATCGCCGCCGCGGCGATGTCCAGTGAACGCAGGCGCAGCGCCGGATCGAACACGTCGCTCACCAGCATGAACTCGTCGGCCTGGGTCGCGTTGGCGAGTTTGGTGAGGCCGGCGCGCACCGTGTCCGGGCCGCCGATCACCGCACAGGCCAGGAAGTCGGCGATCGCCGCACTGGCCTGGGTGTCCAGCGTTTCCATGAAACCGGCCAGCGGCGCCGGCAGCTGGCCGCGTTTGCCGGTGAGGATGCCCAGCACACGCTGGTAGGTGCTGCTGGCCAGGTACTCGGCTTCGTCGTCCGTGGGTGCGGCGATCAGTGGCACGCCGACGATGGCGTAGGGCTTGTCCAGCACGGCCGAGGGCTTGAAGTTGTGCCGGTACAGGTCCAGCGCCTGCAGCAGGTAACGTGGTGCAAAGTGTGAGGCGAAGGCGTAAGGCAGGCCGCGCTCGGCCGCGAGCTGGGCCGAGAACAGGCTGGAGCCCAGCAGCCAGATCGGCACATGGGTGCCCGCGCCGGGCATGGCGATCAGCTTCTGGCCCGGCACCGCATCACCCAGCAGGCGCTGCAGTTCGGCCACGTCGCGCGGGAAATCGTCTTCGGTTTCGCGCCGGTCGCGGCGCAGCGCGCGCATGGTCAGCGGGTCGGTGCCGGGCGCGCGACCCAGGCCCAGGTCGATGCGGCCGGGGTAGAGCTCGGCCAGCGTGCCAAAGGCCTCGGCCACCACCAGCGGCGCGTGGTTGGGCAGCATGACGCCGCCCGAGCCGACGCGCATGCGCTGCGTGGCGCCAGCGATGTGGCCCACCAGCACGGCCGTGGCCGAACTGGCGATGCCGCTCATGTTGTGGTGTTCGGCCAGCCAGTAACGCGTGAAGCCCAGGGCCTCCGCGTGCTGTGCGGTGCGCAGGGCGATGGCCAGCGCATCGGCCACCGTGCCGCCTTCGCGCACGGCCACCAGATCGAGCAGGGAGAGGCGGATGTCTTGCAGGGGCTTGGGCATGGGATTCATGGACAGCATTGTCAGATGCTTTGCATCCCGCCGGCCGGTGAGCCCGCGAAAGACCCCTGTACCCCTCCCCCGGCGCGCCGCCTCCACCCACTGATCAGCGTCCCTTGAAGGCACCACCGGAGCGCCAACGCAAGGGATGCGCGGTCAACGCACCGCCATCCGGCTCACCCGGCGGGCGGGAGCACCCGCAGGGTGAGCGCTTCGAGGGCCTGCACGATCACAAGCTCGGGCCGGTCGCATGTGTGGCTTTCACCCACTTCCAGCACGGTGTCCCGCGGGTCGCGGTCGTGGGTGATCCAGGCCCGCCCGGCGATGCACTCGATGCGGCAGCCCTGTGGCCGTGTGATGCGGTGCAACCCCCCAGGGCAGCACCCAGGTGTCGGTGGCGGGGCGCGCGCTGGCGGCCGGGTGCGGCCGGCGCGACAGGCACAGGGTGGAAGGCAGGGACAGCTGTCCAGCAGGCCACGGGTTTGTCACCGCTGCAGTACGTGCACCACGTGCGGCTCGAAGAGGCCAAACAGTTGCTGGAAGGCAGCGAGGACTCGATCGAGGCCATCGCCGGCCAGGTGGGCTACGAAGACGCGGGCTATTTCGCGCGCCTGTTCAAGCGCGAGGTCAACCTCACACCGGCCCAGTACCGCAGGCGCTTCGCGGGCCTGCGCGAGGTGCTGCAACAAGGACGCACGGCCTGATCACAGCGCCGGGGAGGCGCCATCGGGCGGCCCCTTGAGTTCCACCACATTGCCTTCGGGGTCGGTGACGTAGAGCGAAGGGCCCTCGCCTTCGGCGCCATAGCGCGAGGCCAGCTCGCCGGCCTCGACGCCGTGCGCCCGCAGCTGGGCACGGATCTGTGCCTCGTCAAACGGCGCCACCCGGAAGCAGAAATGGTCGAGGTTGCGCCCCTGCGCGCCCGGCGCCGCGCCGCCGGCGCGACCGAGCGGCCCGTCCACCGGCACCAGGTCGAGCAGCGAGCGCCCGGCGCGCAACTGCACCAGCCCGATGCCATCCTGGCGGCGCTCGATGCGGCAGCCCAGTACATCGCCATAAAACCGCAGCATGGCATCGAGATTCACGACGCGCAGCACCAGATGGTCGATTTCGCGGAGGTGGATCATGGGCCAAGTTATACCGCCCGTCATCACTTTTTGAAACACCCGCTGCGGGGTCACGGTCCGTCGGCGACTGACTGCGCGGACCGTGAAGCGTAGACTGGGCCACATCGCCTACCCACCCCGCCACACCCAGCCACACCCAGCCATGACCACCCTGTTTGAACCCCTGCAAGTCGGCGCCCTGAGCCTGTCCAACCGCATCGTGATGGCCTCGCTCACCCGCAACCGCGCGCCCGACGCCATCCCCACGCCGCTGATGGCGACCTATTACACCCAGCGCGCCAGCGCCGGCCTGCTGATCACCGAGGCCACCGCCATCACCCACCAGGGCCAGGGCTACGCCGACGTGCCCGGCCTCTACGGCACCGAGCAGCTCGACGGCTGGAAACGCGTGACCCAGGCCGTGCACGACGCCGGCGGCAAGATCGTGGTTCAGCTCTGGCACGTGGGCCGCGTGTCACACCGCGAGCTGCAGCCACACTTTGGCGCGCCGGTCGCGCCCTCGGCGATCCGCGCCCACACCAAGACGGTGCTGATCAAGGACGGCGTGCCCACCTTCGTCGACACCTCCGAACCGCGCGCGCTCGACGCCGAAGAGATCCCCGGCATCGTGATGGACTACCGCCACGCCGCGCTCAACGCCATCGCAGCCGGTTTTGATGGCGTCGAGATCCACGCCGCCAACGGCTACCTGATCGACCAGTTCCTCAAGACGGGCAGCAACCACCGCAAGGACGACCATGGAGGGAGCATCGCCAACCGCGCACGCTTTCTGCTGGAGGTGACGCGCGCCGTGGCCGAAGCCGTCGGCGGCGACCGCACCGGCATCCGGCTCTCGCCCGTGACACCGGCCAACGACGCGAACGATGCCGATCCGCAGCCGCTGTTCGACCACGTGGTGCGCAAACTCGCCCCCCTGCAACTGGCCTACCTGCACCTGATCGAAGGCGCCACCGGCGGCCCACGCGAACTGCCGGACCGTCCCTTCGACTACGCCGCGCTCAGGGCAGCCTACCGCGAAGCCGGCGGCCGGGGGGCCTGGATGGTCAACAACGGCTACGACCTGGCGATGGCGCGCCAGGCGCTGGCCGATGGCGCCGACCTCGTGGCCTTCGGCAGGGCCTTCATCGCCAACCCGGATCTGGTGACAAGGCTGCACGCGGGCGGTCCGTTCAACACCCCCGACAAGACGACGTTTTATGGCGGCGGTGCGAAGGGCTACACCGACTACCCGACGCTGGCGGGCTAAAGCCCCTTTGCGTCCCACGCCTCTGCTAGCGCGGGCCGGGGCTCCGCCGCAGCCGCCTATGATGCGCGGACCATGCCCGCCCCCGAACTGATTGCCGCCCTCTACCCCTGGCTCCGACACCTGCACATCACCCTGGTGGTCCTGAGCGTGTCGGTGTTCGCGGTGCGCGGCCTGGGTGTGCTGGCGGGGCAGGCCTGGCCCATGCGCGACCTGGCCCGTGGCCTGAGCCCCGTCATCGACTCGCTGCTGCTGCTCGCCGGCGCCACGCTGTGGTGGCTGCTGCAGCTGAACCCCTGGCACAACCACTGGCTGGGCGCCAAGCTGGTGCTGCTGGTGGTCTACATCGTGCTGGGCAGCTTTGCCCTCAAACGCGCGCCGACGCGCACCGGCAAGGCCCTCGCCTTTGTCGCGGCACTGTCGGTGGTGGGCATCATGGCCAGCATCGCGGTGGCCCACCACCCGCTGGGGGTGTTCGCGCCGTGAGCGCCACCCAGGCGCCCCACCGTTCGCGTCTGGTGCGTGGGCTGCTGTGGGCCGCCGGTTCGCTGGCGCTGCTGCTGGGTGTGATCGGCATCGTGCTGCCCGGTCTGCCCACCACGCCCTTCATCCTGCTGGCCGCAGCCTGCTACGCCAAGGCTTCGCCGCGCCTGCACCACTGGCTGCTCAACCACCGGCTCACCGGTCCGATGCTGCGCGACTGGGAAACGCACCGCAGCCTGACACGGCGCAACAAGATCGTTGCCGTGGTGTCCATGGCGGTGATGGTCAGCGTGTCGATCTGGAGCTTCCGGGGGCGCGTGGCGGTGCAACTGGTGCTGCTCGCCACGGCCGCGATCGGCGCGTGGGTGGTGCTGCGCATACCCACGCGGAAGCGTTAGCCCGCGCGCCGGGCGAGCACCTCAAACGCCGGCAGCGTCTTGCCTTCCAGCACTTCGAGGAAGGCGCCGCCACCGGTGGAGATGTAGCCCACGTCTTTTTCGATGCCGTACTTGGCAATGGCCGCCAGCGTGTCGCCACCACCGGCGATGCTGAAGGCGCTGCTCTCGGCAATCGCGTGTGCGATCACCTTGGTGCCGTTCTCGAAGGCGGCGAACTCGAACACGCCCACCGGGCCGTTCCAGACGATGGTGCCGGCCTTCATCAGCTGCTCAGCCAGCAGCTGCGCGGTCTGCGGGCCGATGTCCAGGATCAGGTCGTCTTCGGCCACGTCGGTGGCGGCTTTCACCGTCGCCACGGCGTCGGGGCTGAAGGTTTTGGCGCAGACCACGTCGGTCGGGATCGGCACCGCGGCGCCGCGCGCTTTCATGGCTTCGATCACAGCCTTGGCTTCGCCGATCAGGTCGGGCTCGGCCAGGCTCTTGCCGATCTTCAGACCAGCGGCGAGCATGAAGGTGTTGGCGATGCCGCCGCCAACGATCAGGCCGTCCACGTTTTTCGCCAGCGCCTGCAGGATGGTGAGCTTGGTGCTGACCTTGCTGCCGGCGACGATGGCGATCAGCGGGCGCTTCGGGTTGGCGAGAGCCTTGCCGATCGCATCCATCTCGGCGGCGAGCAGCGGGCCGGCGCAGGCGAT
>MERT01000027.1:0-21235 GCA_001770705.1 Burkholderiales bacterium GWF1_66_17
GGCCACACTCAGCTCTAAACCACCAGCCGCCCATGAGTCGCATCCCGGCTGTGAACAACCTCTTGAAACTCAACACCTAGCGGGCTGCACCCGGCGCGTTGGCATGCCACGCGCCGGCGATCACCCCCGCTCCATCGCCGAGTTCACGATGGCATCGAACTCGGCCTGGCTCAGGTACTGCGGCGTGTAGCTGCCGCCTTGATTCAGCAAGGTCTGGTAGTACGCCCGCAGGTGGTTGCGGGAACCCTGCAACAACGATTCGTAGACCCGCCGGATGTCCTGGTTGTCCACGCTGGCCAGGTGGGTGTTGATGTCCACCATGTCCAGCTCTTCGATGCGGACGCCGACCTTCAAGGCATCGATCAGCGAGACCGAGCCATCGGCCACCAGCTGGTTGTGCAGCGCTTGCAGGTCCGGGTTCTGGAATACGCCCACCGCGTTGCCGGCGGCCGGGTCGGGCAGGCTGTAGCGCAGCAACAGCTGGTGCACCGCTTCGGTGTGGGTGGCTTCGCTGGCGGTGATGTTGCTGAACACCGGCACGCTGCGGCCCCACAGCGCGTCCATCCGGGTGTACACGTCACCCGCCAGCTTTTCCTCTTCGCGCATGTAGAGCAGGGAGTCGATTTCCGCCTGGCTCAGCGCTTCGATGGGCAGTGTGTTGACCGAGGTGGGGCTGCCGCGTTTGTCCAGGTCCTCATCGGTTCCACCGCCGCACGCGACAAGCGCCAGGGAGGCCAGAAAGATGGCGGAGATACGGGTGATCGTGGGGTGGTTCATGGTGTCTTTCCATAAAAAGAAGAAAGTGGGGGTGGATGTCTTGTGGCGGAGCGAGCCGGGTGACCGCGGACACGTCACCGGCCGCGCCCCGCGCCGCCGTTGCCGCGACCACCCGAGCCACTCGTGCCGCCTGAGCCGCTACCCGAACCGCCACGCGACGCACCAGCGCCCTGCGAAGCGCCGCTGGCGGCGTGGTTGGTCGCGCCGTTCTGCGATCCCGCGGCGCGCAGGCGTTGTTCGTAGCCCGCCCCGTAGGGCAGGACCATGCCCGGTGGGACTTCGTCGCTGTTGAGCAACGCAGGCACCGGGGTTTCATTCGGCTGAACCGGCGGGCGTTCAGGTTCCGCGGCCAGGGCGGATTGCGCCTGCAGGCACAGCAGTGCGCAGATCCCCAGACCGGATGTCCATCGGGAGAGCGTCATGGTCGGTGGTGGATGAGGTGGCTCAGCGCTTGTTCATCCGGCCTTGGCCCTGGCCCATGCCCCCAGCGGCGCCAGGCCCTGCACCAGATCCTGCACCTGCTCCAGACCCTGCACCTGCGCCGCCGGCACCGGGGCCTTGACCTTGTCCCAGTCCCAAGCCCTGACCTTGTGCCGGCGGGGTTTCAGGCAAGGCGATGCCCTGTGCCGCAGCGCGTTCGCGGATCAGCGCATGTTCCTCGGCCCGGATGCGTGCCCGCTCTTCCTCGGTGGTGGCGTTGCGCATGCGGGTGCGCATCTGCGCCTGTTCCTGCTCGGTCATGAACTGCCGGCCAGGGCCTTGTCCGACGCCTGGGCCGGGGCCTGGGCCTTGACCCAGTCCCAGACCCTGACCCTGGGCAGGCGGGGTTTCAGGCAAGGTGATGCCCTGTGCCGCAGCGCGTTCGCGGATCAGCGCATGTTCCTCGGCCCGGATGCGTGCGCGCTCTTCCTCGGTGGTGGCGTTGCGCATGCGGGTGCGCATCTGTGCCTGTTCCTGCTCGGTCATGAGCTGGCGGCCAGCGACGGGCACCGGGTCGGCGGCCATGGCGGAGCCGGCGGTCAGCGTGAGGGCGGCCAGCAGGGCGGTAAGGAGCTTGGAGGCGGGGGTCATGGTGTTCCTTTGCAACCAGGTTGGGGGGTGTGGGACCGGGCCGCTGCAACCTGGACAGCGGCTGGGCCGACGACGCTCGGCATCGAATGCCGGAGCCGATGACTGAATCCTGGGCTCGCTCTGTCGCCAGCGCATGCCGGTTCGGGTACGGCGTGTGGCGCGTGGTGCCGGTGTGTGTCAGCTGGTGTCAGCGGGCGGCATCGCGGGCCCTGGCGCGCGGTGGCCGGCCTACACTCCAGCGCATGAATGCGCTTATTCCTTCTGCGCTGCGCGTGCTCGTGGTGGACGACGATCCCGATCTGTGCAGCCTCTTGTCGGACTACCTGTCGGCCAATGGCTTTGTGGTGCGGACCGTGGGCGATGGCGCGGCGATGCGCGAAGCCCTGGCCAGGGAGCTGCCCGATGCCATCGTGATGGACCTGATGCTGCCGGGTGAAGACGGCCTGTCGCTCACGCGCAGCATCAAGGCGCAGTGGGACATGCCGGTGCTCATGCTCTCGGCGCGCGGCGAAGAGATGGACCGCGTGATCGGCCTGGAGGTGGGCGCCGACGACTACCTGCCCAAGCCGTTTGGTCCGCGCGAATTGCTGGCGCGTCTGCGGGCGGTGCTGCGGCGCGCGCACGCTCCGTCCCCGGTGGTGGCCGAGCGTCCGCCCGACGCGCAGACGGGTGTGCCCACCGGGGCGCAGCGGCCGGCTTTTGGCCCCTACCAGCTCGACACGGCGGGCCACCGCCTGCTGCGCGACGGCCACGAGGTGGCCCTGACCAGTGCGGAATACGCGCTGCTCGCCGCCTTTGTCAGCCACCCCGGCCGCGTGCTGTCGCGCGATGTGCTGGTGGACATGCTCAAGGGCTACGACCGCGATCCATTCGACCGCAGCGTGGACAGCCGCGTGACCCGTCTGCGCCGCAAGATCGAAGCCGACCCGGCGGCGCCGCAGTTCATCCGCACGGTGCGCGGCGAAGGTTATCTGTTCAACCCGCAGGGAGATCTGGCGTGAAACGGTCCGTGGGTCTGGTGCGCCAGAACACGGTGTTGCTGGCCCTGGCCTTCATCGGCGTCGAGCTGCTGGTGGTGCTGGCGTTTGTCTGGCTGGTGATGCTGCCCATGGCGCGCCGCTCGGCCGACGACCTGGCGGGCTTGATGGTGCTGTCGGCCCAGACCTGGGCCGAGCTGCCCCCGGCCACGCGCCCGGCGTTTGAAACCGAACTGCGTTTGCGGCAGTCGCTGCTGATCCTGCCCGAGGTGGACGGCGCCAGCGTGGACGAATGGCACCCGCCCTTTTTCTACCTGCTGGAGGCTGCCCTGGCCGGGCGCGTCGGGCTGGACCGGCACCTGATCCGCGCCACCGACGACGCCGGTCTCGACTGGTACTGGGCGCGTGTGCCCGCGGGTGGTGGCACGCTGGCGGTGGGGCTGTCCAGCGCGCGCATCAACAGCCGGCCACTGGCCGTGTTGCTCATCGGTCTGGCCGCCGGGCTGGCGGTGGCGGTGGGTCTGGCGCTGCTGCTGGCGCGCCGGGTGGTGGCGCCGCTCGCGCGGCTGGAACAGGCCAGCGCCCAGCTGGGGCAGGGCGTGGCGCCCGACCTGTTGCCCGAGACCGGCCCGCGCGAGATCGTGGCGCTGAGCCGGCGCTTCAACACCATGGCGGTGCAGGTGCGCGATCTGCTGTCGGCCCGCACCACGCTGCTGGCCGGCGTGTCGCACGACCTGCGCACACCGCTGGCGCGCATGCGGCTGGCGCTGGAGATGCTCAGGACGCAGCCCAGCCCCACGCTGCTGGACCGGCTGGAGCGCGACATGGAACTGATGAACCAGCTGATCGGCAACGTGCTGGACCTGGCGCGCGGGCTGGAACACGAACCCGCCACACCGGTGGACATGGCGGCTTTGCTGCACGAGCTGGCCGCCGAACACGCGACCGCGGCCAGCCCGGTGCAGGTGCGTTGTGAACCCTGCGTGCGCCCGGTGCCTGCCATCGCACTGCGCCGTGCGCTGGGCAACCTGCTGCAGAACGCCTTGCGCTACGCCCCTTCGGGCCCGGTGGAACTGGTGTGCGAGCAGGACGGTGCGCATTGCCGCGTCGGCGTGCTCGACCGTGGGCCCGGCATTCCGGCCGATCAGGTGGAAGCCATGTTCCAGCCGTTCCAGCGCCTGGAGCCCTCGCGCAGCCCCAAGACCGGTGGCAGCGGACTGGGCCTGGCCATCGTGCGCGAACTGGCGCAGGCGAACGGCTGGCGCGTGTCGCTCGGCGAGCGGGCCGGCGGTGGCATGGAAGCCTGGGTGGTTCTTTAGGACCTGTTCACAGCGGGGCGTCGACGGGTGGCTTCCGGGCGCCTGGCGCGGGCGGCGAAGTCGCCGAGGCACCGCGCGCGAACGTGACCACGTGGTCCACCTCGGCGCGGATGCCGATCCACTCGCCCACGGCGTGGTTGTGGTGCGAGGGCACGTGCGTCATCAGCGTCTCGCCGCTGGCCAGTCGCAGGGTGTAGAGGAACTCGGATCCGCGAAAAGCCTTGCGGACGATCTGCGCCTTGGCGGGCGCCAGGTCGTCGTGCACGATGTCGTCCGCGCGCAGCAGCACGTCGCACAGGCCCGACTCGTAGGCGCTGGGCAGCGGGCACTCTTCCACGTCGTGCAGCGCGCCCAGCGGGGTCTGCACCGAAACCTCGTTGCCCACGAGCCGGATCTGCGCCGGCGCGAACACGCCATGCCCGATGAATTCGGCCACGAAACGCGTGGCCGGCCGGTGGTAGAGCGCGTAGGCGTCGTCCCACTGGTGCAGATGGCCCTGGTGCATGACGCCGATCACGTCGCCGATGGCAAAGGCTTCCAGCTGGTCGTGGGTGACGAAGAGCGCCGTCGCGCCCGCCGCCTTGAGGATGGCGCGCACTTCGTGCGCCAGGCGCTCGCGCAGGTCCACGTCGAGGTTGGAAAACGGTTCGTCGAGCAGCAGCAGGCGCGGGCGCGGCGCCAGCGCACGCGCCAGGGCGACGCGCTGCTGCTGGCCGCCCGAGAGTTCGTGCGGGTAGCGTGCCTGCATGCCGTCGAGGCCCACGAGCTTGAGCACCTCGGCCACGCGTTTTTCGCGTTCGTTGCGGGAAAGCTTGGCGATGCCAAAGCCGACGTTGCGCGCGATGTCCAGGTGGGGGAAGAGCGCGTAGTCCTGGAACACCATGCCGATGCGCCGCTGTTCGGCCGGCATGTGGTGTTGCCCGTCGCTCACCGTTTCGCCCTGCAGGGTGATGCTGCCGCTGCTGGCCCGTTCCAGCCCCGCCACGGCGCGCAGCAGCGTGGTCTTGCCACAGCCCGAAGGGCCGATCAGCACACCGATGTCGCCGGCACGAAGGCCGAACGACACACCGTCCACCGCGGCCGGCTGTTGGCCGGCGTAGCGCACGCTGAGCTGGGAGACGTTGAGGAACATGGCTGATCCTGACGGTGGGCTGTTCGGGGCCGCGGCCTCAAACAGCCTGCGGACAGGTTCAAATTGTAGATGACTACAATTCTCATTTGTGTTGATGCGGGTCAAGGGCCCTGTCAGGCGGGGCCTGCGGTGACCGTGCCATCATGGACACCGCTTTCCCGCTGGTCTTTTCTTCCCCACTTGTTTCAAACCGCCCATGCCGCGTTGGATGGCCTTTGCCTTCTTGCTCCTGCTGGCCCTGCTGCTGACGCTGCCGGTGCTGTCGCTGGGGGCTTCGTGGCTGCAGTTCGACGCCGCGGCGCGCGACGTGCTGCACCAGATGGCGCAGACGGTGCTGCCGGACTACGCGCTCACCACCGTGGTGCTGTGCCTCTGCGTGGCCCTGGGCGTGGCGCTGGTGGGCATGGGCACGGCCAGCGCGGTGACGCTGTTCGATTTCCCGGGGCGCCGCGTGTTCGAGTGGGCGCTGCTGCTGCCGCTGGCCATGCCGGCCTATGTGGTGGCCTACGCCTACACCGATTTCCTGCAGTTCAGCGGGCCGCTGCAGGTGGGCTTGCGCGAGGCCTTCGGTCTGCGGGGCCGGGTGTTCCCGGAGATCCGCAACACGCCGGGGGCGGTCTGGGTCTTCACCTTCTCGCTCTATCCCTATGTGTATCTGCTGGCGCGCACCGCGCTCTCGGAGCGCGCCTCGCAGCTGATGGAGGCCGCGCGCCTGCTGGGCGCGCCACTGTCGCGCCGCATCCGCGAGGTGGCGCTGCCGCTGGCGCGCCCGGCGGTGGCCGCGGGCGTGGCGCTGGCGCTCATGGAGACGCTGGCCGACTTCGGCGTCGCCAGCTACTTCGGCATCCAGACCTTCACCGCCGGCATCTACAAGGCCTGGCTGTCCATGGACATGCCGCTGGCGGCCGCGCAGCTGGCGACCATGCTGCTGGCCATCGTGGCGCTGCTGCTCTGGCTGGAGCACCGGGCCCAGCGGCGCATGCGGTTTGCGTCACAACGCGGCCAGCGCGCGGGCAGTGCCGAGGCGCAGCCGGTGCGGCTGGTGGGTGCACGCTCCGCGCTGGCGGTGCTGGTGTGTGGCCTGCCGGTCCTGTTCGGTTTTGTGCTGCCGGTGCTGTTCATGCTGCGGCCGTTGATTGGCGGCTGGGAAGACCTGCCCTGGGCCATGTTCGTGCAGTGGTCGCGCAACAGCGTATGGCTCGCGGGCCTGAGCGCGCTGCTGGCCACCGCGCTGGCGCTGATGCTGGCGTTTGCGCTGCGCACCCGGCCCAGCGCGGTGACGCGCGGCGTGGTGCAGCTCGCCAGCCTGGGTTACGCGGTGCCGGGGGCGGTGATCGTGGTGGGTCTGCTGCTGCCGGTGGGCTGGGTGCAGGCGGTGCGGCCCGAGTCGAGCGTGGGCTACTGGATCACGGCCACGGCGCTGGGCATCGTCTGGGCCTACATGGTGCGCTTCACCGCGGTGGCCCTGCAGTCGGTGCAAAGCGGCTACGCGCGCGTGCCCGCCAGCCTGGACGATTCGGCGCGCATGCTCGGCACCACCGGCGCCGGCCTGGCCGCCCGGGTGCACTGGCCGTTGCTCCGGCGTTCCACCGCCGCTGCCGCGCTGCTGGTGTTTGTCGACGTCATGAAAGAGCTGCCCGCCACCCTGGTGCTGCGGCCCTTCAACAGCGACACCCTGGC
Source organism: Burkholderiales bacterium GWF1_66_17 (assembly GCA_001770705.1). Lineage (GTDB taxonomy): Bacteria > Pseudomonadota > Gammaproteobacteria > Burkholderiales > Burkholderiaceae_C > Hydrogenophaga. The sequence continues at coordinate 6,957 of MERT01000027.1, forward strand.
GGTGGTGACCTACCAGCTGGCGCGCGACGAGCGCCTGGGTGAGGCGGCGCTGCCCGCGCTCACCCTGGTGCTGGTGGGGCTGGTGCCGGTGATCATGCTCAGCCGCACCCTGCGGGCGCGGTGAGGGCCCGCTGTCAGGCCTTCCGGGCCTACGACATCGCCTTCGGTCCCCCGTTGATCCCCCAGGGTGTGCCGAAACGGTCGGTCACCATGCCGAAGGCCTCGGCCCAGAAGGTTTCGCCCAGCGGCATCTGCACGGTGCCGCCCTCGGCGAGTGCGGCGAAGATGCGCCGCGCTTCGGCGGCGCTGGGGTAGGTCAGCGCCAGCATGGCACCCTTGATGCCCTCGAACGGCACGCCCGGCGGCGTGTCGCCGGCCATGAGGGCGAAGTCGGGGTGCACCAGGTAGGCGTGCATGATCCGGTCGGCGTGTTCGGGCGGCACCGGGTCGCCATCGGGCATCTGCGCGTAAGTGATGAGGGCTTCGACCTTGGCGTCGAGCACGCGCGCATAAAAGGCCATGGCCTCGGCGCAGTTGCCGTTGTAGGACAGGTAGGCGCACAGTTGCGTCATGTTGATCTCCTGATCAGGGGTGGAGGAACCCCGGGCCGGGGTCCGGGTGCGTTCAAGGTCACGACGGACGGGCCACCCCGGTTTCGACACGCTCCGCCACCCGGCCGACAAACGGTTCGCGGCAGCGGCGCCGCCGGCCTCTCAGCCTCTCAGCGGATATCTTCGATGGAGAAGCGCTTGTCGGTCACCAACGGCGTGATCAGACCGTAACCCTGGTTCTGCCAGTGCACGAGTTCGGTCATGGCCGAGGGCGTGACCTCGATGAAAGGCTGCATGTCGGTCAGCGTGTAACCGTAGTCTTTCAGCGCCAGGCCGCAGACCTTGAACTTCACGCCCTGCCCGGCGTAGTAGCGCATGCGCTGCACCACCTCTTCGTATTTCGCCTCATTCTTCTTCGCCACCGTCACCAGTTCGGTGCCGTGCAGCAGCACGATCACGCTCATGTCGTCGTTGAAGAAGCTGTAGGGTGCCTCGGTCAGCGGGTTCACGAACGAGCGCAGCCAGTACAGCGCCGCGCCCATCTTGGCCGGGTTGTCGAGGTAGAAGTCGAACAGCACTTTCGGGTTCTTGTAGGGCGTCTGCACGAAGGTCGCCTGGGCCTGCGCGGGCCACGGGGCCAGGAGCTGCACGGCGCCCAGGCAGGCGGCCAGCACGGCGCGGGGCCAGAGGCGGGTGATGGGGAGGGTGTGCATGGGGGTCTCCTGGAAGGTGGAACACACTGGTTTGCGCTACAGCCAGTATTCGGCGAGCCGCGCCGCCCATTCCTGCAGCCGCAGCAGGATCGAACGGCTCTCCCACTGTTTCAGATCGATGGCGTTGGATTCGGCCAGGTCGCGGGCAAACATGGCCTCCAGCTGCGCTGCGAAATCGCGGCCCAGCACCGCGGCATTGATCTCGTCGTTGTGCAGGAAGCTGCGCCAGTCCAGGTTGGTGGAGCCGACGGTGGACCACACACCATCGATGGTGGCGGTCTTGGCGTGCATCACGGCGCCTCGCCGTTCGTAGATGCGCACGCCGGCGCGCAGCAGCTCGCCATAGTGCGAGCGACCGGCGTGGAACACGGCCCACGAATCGGTGTGGCTGGGCAGGATCAGCTTCACATCGACACCGCGCTGCGCCGCAGCGGTCAGTGCCGCCATCAGCTGCGGATCGGGCACGAAGTACGCGATCGTGAGGTGGCTGCGCTGCTCTGCATGCTGGATCGCCGACAGCAAGGTAAGGTAGATCAGGCTGCGGGGATCGCCGACTGCGCTGCCGATTGCGCGCACGATGTTGTCGCCCTGCCGTTCCAGCCGCGGGAAGGGTTGGCCGGTGGCCAGCGCCGGCCCCTTCTGTTTCTGCCAGGTGTCGAGGAACAGCTTCTGGAACTCCGCCACCACCGGCCCTTCGATCTGCAGATGGGTATCGCGCCAGCCCGCATCGCCGGTGGCCTTGCGCCCGCTCAGGTGGATGGACGAACCGCTGGAATAGGACTCGCTGATGTTGATGCCGCCAATGAAGGCGATGCGTCCATCGACCACCAGCAGCTTGCGGTGGTCGCGGTTGTTCAGCCGCCAGGCCTTCTGGTGGCTGGTCAGCGGATTCACGGGGTTGAACTCCAGCACCTGGATGCCGCCCGTGCGCAGGCGATCGAAAAACGCGCGTGGCGTGTTCAGGCTGCCCACGCTGTCGTAGATGAGGCGCACCGGGACGCCGGCCGCCTGCTTGGCCAGCAGCAGGTCGGCGAACTGCTGGCCCACCTCGTCGTCGGCAATGATGTAGGTTTCCAGGTGGATGTGGTCCCGGGCCTCGCGCATGACGGCAAACATGGCCGCGTAGGTGGCGGGGCCGTCCTGCAGCAGCGTGAGCTGGTTGCCCAGCACCAGCGGGCTGTCGGCGTTGATCGACTGTTCCACGGCCAGGTGTTTGTCGAGGATGTCGCTGTCGCCAGCGCTGCGTTCCAGCGACTGCACGATGGCCGCGCTCTTGCCAGCCGACACCTCGCCGCGGGCGTTCTCGAACGCCACCGCGGTCACGGGCTGATCGGTCGGCTCCAGGGCCTCGGGCGACAGGCTGGTGCAACCGGTGGTGGTGTGCACACAGGCCAGAGCCAGCGCGCCAAACGCTGCGGCCTGCCAGCGGAGCCAGGTCGGGGTCGGAGTGCGGGGGAGGCGGGACATGCGCACGATTCTCGCGTGCCTGCTGCTCGGGCGTGCGACTTTGTTGCGTGCGGTCCGGGGTGGTACCACCAACAGGAATCGAACCTGTATCTAGCGCTTAGGAGGCACTCGTTCTATCCATTGAACTATGGCGGCGGGACGGGCGCATTGTAAAGGCGGGCGGTCAGACCACCGCGGCGGCGGCTTCGCTACCCCGCAGGCTGCTGTGGGTGGGCACGTGTTCGCCCAGGAAGTCGAGGAAACAGCGCACGGCGGGGGTGAGGCCACGGCGCGAGGGGAACACGGCGTGCACCACGCCACGCGGTGTCTGCCAGTCGGGCAGCAGCCGGACCAGCCGGCCCTGGCGCAGATCGTCTTCGCACATGTAGCTGGGCAGCCAGCACATGCCGGTGCCGGCGAGCGCGGCCACGTGCAGCGTGAGCAGGTCGTCGGCCACGTAGCGCGGGGTGTGCTGCAGGACCGTCTCCTTTCCATCCGGGTCGGTCAGGGGGATGCTGGCGCGGCCGTCGGTGGTGGACATGGCCATGCTGTCGAGCCGGCTCAGCCCGTCCAGCGTGGTCGGTGTGCCCTGGCGGGCCAGCAGGGCGGGGCTGGCCACCAGCACGGGCGCGTCGTCGCCCAGGCGCTTGACCACCAGGCTGCCGCTGTCGTCGAGCGTGGTGCGCACGCGCAGTGCCACGTCCACGCCTTCCTCGACCAGATCAACGACACGGTTGCTGACCATCATCTCCACACGCACCAGCGGGTGCTGGGCCAGAAAGTCGGGCATCAGCTCGGCAAGCACGGTCTGCGCCAGCGTGACCGGGCAGGCCACGCGGAGGGTGCCGCGCGGTTCGGTCTGCACCTGGGCCACGGTGTCGGCCGCCGCCTGGGCCGATTCACGCAGCGCCTGGCAATAGCGCAGGTAGGCCTCGCCGACCTCGGTGAGCGAGAGCTTGCGCGTGGTGCGCTGCAGCAGGCGCACACCGAGCTGCGCTTCCAGCCCGGCCACGCGGCGCGACAGCCGCGACTTGGGCAGGCCCAGCGCCCGGCCGGCCGCGGCGAAGCCGCCGCGCTCCACGACTTCGGCGAACAACAGCATGTCGTTCAGGTCCTGCATGGCGTGCCTCTCTGTTTATTGTCCTGATTATGGAACGATAAATATCAAATTTGGGGACTTATCAGTGAATCGCCACGAAAGCACAATCAATAAACCGCCACACCACGTGGCCCACCCCTTTCAGGAGATCACCATGCAACTGCTGCACATCGATTCCGCCATCACCGGCGAACAGTCCGTTTCCCGCCAGCTCACAGCCCGCACCGTGGCCGCCTGGGTGGCCACCCACCCCGGCACGCAGGTGCAGCACCTGGACCTGGCCGCCGATGTGGTGCCCCACTTGAGCGCCGATGCCCTGGGTTTCCGCACCGGCCAGGCCGCCGAAACCGCGATCCAGCGGGAAGAAAATGCGTTGTCCGAAGCGCTCGTGGGCCAGTTCCTGGCCGCCGACGTGGTCGTGATCGGCGCGCCGCTCTACAACTTCTCGGTACCGAGCCAGCTCAAGGCCTGGATCGACCGCGTGGCCCAGATCGGCCGCACTTTCAAGTACACCGACAAGGGCCCGGTCGGTCTGGCCGGCGGCAAGACGGTGATCGTGGCGATCACGCGCGGCGGCGTGTATTCGACCAGCGAAGGTGGCCGCGCCATGGAGCACCAGGAGAGCTACCTGCAGACGGTGTTCGGCTTCTTCGGCATCACCGACGTGCGCTTCGTGCGCGCCGAGGGCGTGGCCATGGGCCCGGACGCCAAGGCCCAGGCCCTGGTCACGGCCGAAGGCGAGATCAGCCGCCACACCGCAGCAGCGGCGAACCAGGCTGAAGTGGCCGAAGCGGCCTGAGCACACGACCCACCCCCGACGCGCAGCGCGTCGGGGGTGGGTCAATCAAACCTCTTCGTGAAGATCAGGTCGACCGCGTTCTCGGTGCCGGCGCGCGCGCGCAGCGTCAGGCGCTTGGAGAGGTCGTACAGGATGGACACGGTGCTCATCGCGCCGGTCACGCTCTGTTCGTAGCTCAGGTAGAGGTCGTTGGAGAGGCGCTTGCCCAGCGTGAGGGCGGCGTCGGTGGTGGTGGTGCCGTCGGCGTTGGTGCGGGTGCCGGTGCTGGAGAACCCGATTTCGTCCAGCCCCAGCGATTGGGCCAGCGCGCCTTCCAGCGGTTCGCCGCCGCGCGAGAGCAGCCGGCGCGCAGCCTGCTGCAAGACGAAGGCCTGTGCACCGGCTGAGGACGCCGGGCGGCCAAGCACCAGCCAGGCCAGCTTGTCGCCATCGGGCAGATCGGGATCGGCGAACAGGCCCACGCGCGGCGCCTGGGCGTTGCCGGTGATCAGCACGCCCACGCGCTGCTCGATGTTTTCAGGCAGCTTGCGCGTGGCACGGATGTCCAGCGCCGGGTCGTCGTAAGGCCCGGTGAAGCGCATCACGCCGTTTTCGATGTTGAGCTGCTGGCCGTAGGCGCGGTAGGTGCCGCTGACGGTGCGCACCTCGCCGATCACGCGCGGTGTGGGCAGGGCCGGCGTGGCCAGCACGGTGAGCTGGCCTTCGAGCCGGGTCTGGATGCCCTGGCCGCGCACCTCGAACTGCGGACCCAGGTCCAGGCTGATGGACACGTCGGGCAACACCCGCTGCGCGTCGCCGGCCTCGGTGGGCAGGGTGCGGGTGGTGCGCACGACCACGTCGGCGTCGAGGCTGGGGGCCGTTTCGTCGGGCAGGATGAACAGCGCCGAATCGGCCTTGAGCTGTCCGCGCAACTGCAGCTCGCGGCCGGCGAGCTTCGCACTGACTTCGCCCGAGAGCGTGAGGCGGCGATCGGCCCGGTTGGACACGCGCAGGCGCTGCGCCTGCACCTGCAGCTCGATGAAAGGCTGGCGCAGCAGGCTGCCGGGCACGGCGCGCCATTCGGCCTGGCCGCTGGCTTCCAGGGTGCCGCCGACGGCGGCGCCACCTGGGCCTTGCAGGCTGAAGCGGTCCACGCTGATGCGGTCGCCGACGAGGGTGGCGCGCAGTTGCCCGTTGCTGAAGGCGAAGCCGTCCACCAGCGAGCGCAGCGCCAGCTCGTCGCCCTGCAGGTTGCCGCGCCATTCGGGCGCGCCGCGCGTGCCGCCCAGCGTGGCGTCGGCCGTGAGCGTGCCGTTCATGCGCCAGCCCGGCGGCGCCAGCATGGACCACACGCCCACCTGCGGCAGCCGCACCTGCGCCGTGCCGCGGATCGGCGTGCTGGTGGGCCACCAGCGTTCGAGCGCGCTGGCGTTGGCCGGCGCGCTGCCCGGGTTGAGCCGGGAGGACGCGTCGGCGCTGGCCTGGCCCAGGCGTTCGGTGTCCCAGCGCAGCAGCGCCTGCAGCTCGCGGTCTTTCACGCTCAGGCTGATGCGCGCGTCTTTCACGCCGGCCGTCACCGGGCTGCCGGGGGTGGCGCCGGGCGTGGCCGAAGCCGCGCTGCCGTTGCCCTGCCAGCGCAGGTCGCCCCCGCGGCGCTGGAGCATGGCGGACAGCGTCAGCGGCAAGGCCGTGTCGGCGGGCACGCGCAGGTCCCATTCGCCATCGAACACCAGATCGCCGCTCAGGTTGTTCGCCGCGATCAGCCCGCGGCCCGGCGGCTGGCCCAGCGCCGTCAGCGCATCGATCCAGGGCAATGAGAGGCCTTGCAGGCGCCCCTGGGTCTCCAGCGCCTGCGCCCGCCAGACCAGGCGCTGCCAGCCGAGGGTGACGGGCGTGTTCAGGGCCGGTGCCGCGCCGGGCTGGGGCCGCAGCTGCAGCTCGCCCGTGCCGGCGTCCACGGCCAGACCGGTGGCCACCGTGTTTTGCCAGCGCAGCTGGAGCGGCTGGGCGTTTTGCAGCGTCCAGCCGGTGGGGGAGGTGGTGTCGCCCGGCTGGTTTTCTGCCAGGCTCAGCGACAGGCGGCTCAGGTCCAGCCGGCCAGCGCCAGGTGTCAGGGTGCTGTTGCCGGCGGCGGCCAGCGTGGCCTGCCAGGGTGGGGCGCTGGCGCTGCCCTGGGCGCTGAGTTGCAGGCCGTTCATCGGACCCTCGGCCCGGAGCGACACGCCGCTGAACACGGTGGCCGCAGCTGGGCCGGTCTGCAGGCTCAGGCGCGGCACGGTCACCGAGGCTTGCAGCCGGGGCGCTGCCGCGCCACCTTCCGGGCGGGTCTCACCCGGCGGCACCGGCCAGCCCAGGGCACCCAGACCCCCCACCCAGCCCAGCCGGGCACTGCCGCTGCCCTCGGCACGCAGCGCGTCCTGGCCGTCCAGCGCCGCGCGCACGGACTCGCCCACAAAAGGCAGGTTCTGCAGGCTGCGCACCCAGGCCAGCAGGCGGGCCGCGCTGTCCAGCTGCAGGCTGGTTTCGCCCTGGCCCTGCGCGTAGGCGGCCTGGCCCTTCGCTTCAAGCCGGGCACCGGGCACCTGCAGGCTCAGCTGGCCGTCGTAGGCCCAGCGCGTGGTGTCGAGTTGGCCGCTGGCGTCGAGCTGGGCGCCGGCCATGCGCGCACGCGCCTCAACGAGTTCGAGCACCCCCCGGGCCGGCGAGGCGGCGTCCGGTCGCCATTGCCCTTTGACGCGCAGCTCGCTCAGGCGCAGGCCACCGAGTTGGGCGCCGGCCGGCTGGCGGGCCGAAGGCAGGACGCTGGCACTCAGGTCCAGCGCGTTGGGCGCCTTGGCGTCGGGGGCGGCCTGGGCGCTGAACTGGCCGTCCAGCGCACCCGGGGCCAGCGGGCTCCAGAGCAGGGCGGGGCGGATGCCCAGGGCCTGGAGTTCGCCCTGCCACTGGCTCACGGTGGTGGTGACGCCCGAGGTGTCGAGGTTGAAACCGCCCTGGCCCTTCAGTTCACCACCGCCCAGGCGCGCTTCCAGGCTGGAGACGGTCCAGCGCTGGCCGAGCTGCTGGACGTCGGCCTTCAGGCTTTGCAGTGGCAGGCCTTGCTGATCGGCGGGGCCGATGAGTGTGTTGTCGAGGACGAGCTGCGCGCGCCAGCCGTTGCCTTCGGGCCGGGCCTGCAGCCGGCCGCTCAGGGCCGTGGCGGGCGCGGTGGGCCAGAGCGCGGCGAGGTTCAGGGCCTGGGTGTTCAGGTCGGCGCTCACCAGCGGCTGGTCGGCCCAGGGCAGGACGCGGGCGGTGAGCGCGAGCGTGGTTTCAGGGCCGGCGGTGCCGGGCGCGCCCTGGGCGTTCGCGCTCAGGTCCAGCGCCGCTTGTGCGCCGGCGAGCGTGCCGCGTGCCCGGGCTTCGGCGGCCAGGCTCAGGCCGGCACCGTCGGGCACGGTGGTGCGGATGTCGCCTTGCAGGTCCAGCGCCAGCGGCATCGGGGCTTCGCCGCCCAGGCTGAGTTGTGCGCGGTAGTGGCCGTCGGCGAGTTGCAGCGCGTCCAGGCGCAGGCGGTGGGCGGTGCTCAGGCCCGGGGTGTCGGGCAGCGCGGGGGCGTCCCCGCCGTCGCTCAGGGCGCCGTAACGGTAGTGCCCTCGGATGCCGTCGAGCTGGAGCGTTGTCTTGCCCGTGAGTTCAAAGTGGTCCACACTGAACGCAAGGCTCAGCGGCAAGGGCAGCGTGAGCGCCTGCATCGGTTCGCTGGGCGTGGGCGGGCGCTCGTCTTTCACCCGCAGCGTGCGGATGGTCAGCGCCTTCGGGTGGGCGCCGCGGCCGAACAGGGCGCCGGTCCACAGCGCTTCGTTCCAGTCCAGCTGCACGCCCTCGGCCTGCACGCTGAGCTCACCCCGCGTCCAGCGCAGCGAGGCGATACGCCCGCCGCCGCGCAGGCTGCCTTCGACGCCTTCGGTGTGCAGCTGGCCCAGGGTTTCGGTGCGCCCCTGCATCCAGCGGTCGGCCCAGCCCAGCGCCTGCGCCAGCGAGCCCGGTGTGGCGGCCCAGAGCCAGAACGCCACGCCGCCGGCGAGCAGCAGGGCGAGCGCCGCGCCGGGCAGCCAGGCCGCCACCCAGCCCAGGCGCCGCCAACCCGAGCGCGCGCCGTGCTGGGGCGCCGCGGCTTCGGGCGCTGGGGAAGGGCTGTCGTGTTCGGCCATGCGGATCAGAAGCTGAAGCCGACGTTGAGGTGGACGCGGAACCGTTTGGCGTCCACGCCGTAGGCCAGGTCCAGCTGCAGCGGCCCCACCGGGCTGTTGTAGCGCAGGCCCGCGCCCACACCCAACTGGGCATCCACCTGCGAGGTCTGGTTGGTCACCACACCCGCGTCCACGAACAGCACGCTTTCCCAGGGCGTGCGCACGCTGTTGCGCCAGATCGGGCGCTGCCACTCGAAGCTGGCCACGCCCAGGTAGCGCCCGGCGGTGACGCTGCCGTCGGGCTGCACCACGCCGATGTCGCGCAGGCCGTAGCCGCGCACCGTGGTGTCGCCGCCGGTGAGGAAGAGCAGGGTGTCGGGGATGGGGGCGTCGGCGTCGGCCAGCACCGCGCCGCCTTGCAGGCGCAAGGCCAGGCGGCCGTTGCGGCTGCTGGACGCGGGTTTGTCCGGCGCCTGGCCGAGCGTGAGCAGGTCGTCCAGCATCTCGGTCACGGGGTCCAGCGGCCAGTAGCCGAGCCAGCGTGCCTGGGTGCTGACGAAGGGCTGGCGCACGCCGCCCAGCGTCATGCCGACACCGAGCGTGAGGCCCAGGCCATAGCCCCGGTTGGGGTAGGGCAGGGTGTCGAAGCGGCGCCAGGTCCAGCCGTAGTTGGCCGAGATGGCGGCGTCGTTGCCGTCGGACGAGGCCAGTTTTGAGACGGTGTTGACGGTGCGCGCGCGGTCGAACTGCAGGAAATAGCGACGGTCCAGCAGGGCGCTGGCCTGCGCCTTGCCCGCGCTCAGCCGCAGGCTGGAGACGGTGGTGTCGTCGTCGATCTGGCGCGCCAGGCGCCCGCCGGCGAGCCAGTGCCAGCCGTCGTCTTCGATCGGTGCGCTCCAGTCGGACGAGAGCTGCTGGTCGTTGCGTTCGAGCTGCAGCTTGCTCAGCGCCTGCCAGCCGATGACGGGCAGGCGCAGGTGTTTGTGTTCGGCCGAGAGGCGCGGGCCGTTGTTGGTGCTGCCGCCCACACCGAGCACCACGCTCTGCAGCTGCGCTTCTTTCACCTGCACCACCACCGGCGCTGCGCTGGCCGGGTCGTCGCCGGGCTCCAGATCGACGTAGGCAAACACCGAGGTGTAGTAGCCGCTGTCGGCGATTTTCTGCTGGGCGTCCTGCAGCCGGGTGAGGCTGTAGTCGGCGCCGGGCCGCAGGCCGGCCAGGCCCACCAGGCGCTCCACGGTGGCCGTGCCGTAGCGCTCCGCGCCTTCCACCCGCACGGTGCCGATGCGCACCGGGGCACCGGAGTCGAGCTCGATGTGCCAGTGGGCGGCGTTCGCCGTGGTGTCGATGTCGCTCAGGCTGTTGACGATGCGGCCCCGCGGGTAGCGCTCGTTGGTGAGCAGGCGCAGGGTGTCGGACTTCACGCGGCCCCAGCCGGCTTGCGTGAAGTCCTGGCCCACCGCCTGCTGGCCGCTGCGCTGGATGGTTTCGCGCTGGGCCGCCGCGGCTTCGGCGTTTGCGATGTCGCCCCGGAAATACACGTTGGAAGAAGCCACCGAGGTGATCGGACCCGGCTCGATGCGGATGCGCACCGTGCCCAGCGCGGGCGCCGCTGCGCCGCCCGGGGTGGCGGGCTCGCGGCCGACGCTGATCTGCGGTGAAAAGTGGCCCTGCGTGCCCAGCAGGTCGCGCAGGTTGTCGGGGGCCGCGATCAGCAGCCGGTCAAGTTCGCTGCCATCGAGGTCCTGCAGGTTGCGGTAACGCTGGAGATCGAGGTGGCGCAGCAGGAAGGGCTGGATCGTTGCGGGCGCTTCGAGCTGGATGTCGAAGCGCTCCGGGCCTGTTGCGGCGCCGTCAAGCTCAAGCTGCGGAGCGGCGGCCGTGCCGGCGGCGTCGGGTCCGGACGCGGCGGGTGTCTGCGCCGCGGCCCCGAGCGGCAGCAACAAAAGCAGACAAAAAAGCCGTGTGGAAGCCACACGGCGCAGAAGGGGGAGGTTCATGCGGGGCTATTTCGAGAGCATCCTCATCGTGTCCTCCAGCCCCTTGAGGGTCAGCGGGTACATGCGCTGGCCCATCAGTTGCTGGATCACGCTGATGCTCTGTCGATACTGCCACACCCCTTGGGGTTCCGGATTGATCCAGGCAAACTTGGGAAACGTGTGCGTCAGGCGCTGCAGCCACTCGGCGCCCGCTTCCTCGTTGTTGTATTCCACGCTGCCGCCCGGTTGCAATATTTCGTAAGGACTCATGGTCGCGTCGCCCACGAAGATGAGTTTGTAGTCCTTGTTGTACTTGCGCATGATGTCCCAGGTCGGGAACTTCTCGGCGTAGCGGCGGCGGTTGTTCTTCCACACGAAGTCGTAGACGCAGTTGTGGAAGTAATAGAACTCCAGGTGCTTGAACTCGCTCTTGACCGCGCTGAACAGCTCCTCGACGCGCTGGATGTGTTCGTCCATCGTGCCGCCCACGTCCATCAGCAGCAGCACCTTCACGTTGTTGTGCCGCTCCGGGATCATCTTGATGTCCAGCCAGCCGGCGTTGGCGGCGGTGGCGCGGATGGTGTCGGGCAGGTCGAGTTCGAGGTCGTTGCCTTCGCGCGCGAACTTGCGCAGGCGGCGCAGCGCCACCTTGATGTTGCGCGTGCCGAGTTCCTGCGTGTCGTCGTAGTCGCGGTAGGCGCGCTGCTCCCACACCTTGACGGCCGACTTGTTGCCGCCCTTGCCGCCGATGCGGATGCCCTGCGGGTTCTTGCCGCCGTGGCCAAACGGCGAGGTGCCGCCGGTGCCGATCCACTTGCTGCCACCCTCGTGGCGTTCCTTCTGTTCTTCGAGCCGCTTCTTCAGCGTCTCCATCAGTTCGTCCCAGTCCATCTTGGGCGCGTTGGCGACCTGCTCGGCCGAGAGGATGCGCTCCAGCTCCTGGCGCAGCCAGTCGGCCGGGATCGGCTTGGTGAAATCCGCGATCATCTCGACGCCTTTGAAGTAGGCGGCGAAGGCGCGGTCGAACTTGTCAAAGTGCTTCTCGTCCTTCACCAGCGCTGTGCGGCTGAGGAAATAGAAGTCGTCCATGGTGCAGGCGTCCGGATTCGTCGGCCCCACCACGTCCTGCTTCAAGGCTTCGAGCAGGGTGAGGAATTCCTTGACCGAGACCGGCAGCTTGGCGGCACGCAGGGTGTAGAAGAAGTCGATCAGCATGGCAGGACCTCCAGATCGAGGACGCAAGAACCGCCGGTCACCGGTTCCGCTGGTTCATGAACACCAGCTTTTCAAACAACGTGGTGTCCTGTTCGTTCTTGAGCAAGGCGCCGACCAGCGGAGGGATGCTGACCTTGCTGTCGGCGCTCTGCAGCGCTTCGAGCGGGATGTCTTCGGCCAGCAGCAGCTTGAGCCAGTCCAGCAGCTCGCTGGTGCTGGGCTTCTTCTTCAGGCCGGGCAGGTTGCGCACGTCGTAGAAGGTCTTCATCGCCGCGGTCAACAGGTCCTGCTTGAGGTCGGGGAAGTGCACGTCCACGATGCGCTTCATGGTCTCGGCGTCGGGGAACTTGATGTAGTGGAAGAAGCAGCGGCGCAGGAAGGCGTCGGGCAGTTCTTTCTCGTTGTTGGACGTGATGAACACCAGCGGGCGGTGTTTGGCCTTGACCAGCTCCCGCGTCTCGTAGCAGTAGAACTCCATGCGGTCGAGTTCGCGCAGCAGGTCGTTGGGGAACTCGATGTCGGCCTTGTCGATTTCGTCGATCAGCAGCGCCACCGGCTGGTCGGCGTTGAAGGCCTGCCAGAGCACGCCCTTGACGATGTAGTTGTGGATGTCCTTGACCTTCTCGTCACCGAGCTGCGAGTCGCGCAGGCGGCTCACAGCGTCGTATTCGTACAGGCCCTGCTGCGCCTTGGTGGTGCTCTTGATGTGCCACTGCAGCAGCGGCAGCTTCAGCGCCTCTGCCACTTCTTCGGCCAGCATGGTCTTGCCGGTGCCGGGCTCGCCCTTGACGAGCAGCGGGCGCTTCAGGGTGATGGCCGCGTTGACGGCCAGCATCAGGTCCTGGGTGGCGACGTAGTTCTGGGTGCCTTGGAATTTCATGTCGGGGGCTTCGGGTTGGGAAGGGAAAACGCTGCTGGTGTGGGCCGCGATCCACAGGCCGCAGGGCCGGGGATCAGGGTAATCAATAAGTGGCCGGTGATGATCGAGTCTATATAATCGAGCATTGATTTTTATCAATCATTCATCTCATTGTGCTTGCAAAATGAACCAACTGTTGCCCATGATCGCCCGTTCACTTGTCGCCGCTGCGACGTTTTCTGCGGTCGCCCTGACCGCCCAGGCGCAGGGCCTCACCGGCAACGCTGATGCGGGTCAGAAGAAGGCCGACATGTGCATCGGCTGCCACGGCATCCCGGGCTACCAGAACAGTTTTCCCGAGATCCACAAAGTCCCCAAGATTTCGGGCCAGTCGGACAAGTACATCATCTCGGCCCTGACGGCGTACAAGAAGGGTGAACGCAAGCACCCGTCCATGCGCGGCATCGCCGGTTCGCTGAGCGAGCAGGACATGGCCGATCTGGGCGCTTTCTACGCCTCGCAAGCCTCCAAGACCGCGGCCGAGACGCCCAAGGCCCCCGACCAGGTCACGCAAGCCCTGATCGAAAAGGGCGCCTGCGCGTCCTGCCACGGCGCCAACTTCAGCAAACCGATCGACCCGACCTACCCCAAGATCGGTGGCCAGCACGCCGACTACCTGTTCGTGGCCCTCAAGGCCTACACGGTCGAGGGCAACCAGGTGGTGGGTCGCGCCAACCCCATCATGGCCGGCATGGCCAAGCAGTTCTCGCCCGCCGAAATGCGCCAGATCGCCAAGTACCTGGCTTCGCTCGACGGCGAACTGTCGGTGGTGCCGCAGCCGCGCTTCCGCTGATTGCTGCAAGCTTAAAAAAAGCCGCTCGTTGAGCGGCTTTTTTGTTTCAGTCTTTCGTCGCCCGGCGGCGCACCTGGTCGATGTAGGCCTGGCCGTCGGGTGGTCGGCCGGCGCGCTGGCTTTCCCAGAGCATGGTGCCCAGGCACTCCATCACCTCGTGGTGCGCCGCGTGCAGATCGCCGCGTCGCGCGGCCAGGAGCTCCACCGCCTGGCGGATGCCCGGTGGCTGGTCGATGCTGCACTGCTCGCTGATGGACAGGTGCATGGACAGGTGCAGGAACGGGTTCTCGCTGGTGCCGCTGCCCGGTTCGCCAAGGCGGGCGAGGGCCGCGTCCACGTCGGACAGCTCGGCGTGGTATTCGGGGTGTTCGGCAATCCACTGGCCGGCCAGGGTTTCGATGGCCTCCATGGGTTGTTCGCCCAGGTGCTTGGCGTGGACCGAACAGAAGAATCGCCGCACATCGGCTTGAGACGGATTGAACATGGGGGCATTGTCCCGCAAGCAACGACACCCCGTGACCCGCTTGGGTACAGTGGTGCCCACTGTTCAGGAGACACAACATGACCCAGGCCTTCATCTGCGACGCCATCCGCACCCCCTTCGGCCGCTACGGCGG
>MERT01000028.1:0-94978 GCA_001770705.1 Burkholderiales bacterium GWF1_66_17
CTACAACTGGCATCGGCCACACTCAGCTCTAAACCACCAGCCGCCCATGAGTCGCATCCCGGCTGTGAACAACCTCTTGAAACTCAACAGCTAGGCGTGGAGTGGGGAGGCCTGATGGCCCGGCCAGGTTCCGGAGGCAATGTAAATGCCGCCCATCCAGGTGGAACGGACATCCAGCCCCGGTACGTGAGCCGCCAGGTCGCTCCAGGGTTGAATCAGGCCATCCAGCGTGCTGACGGAACGCAGCGCCGCTCCCCAGACAAAGAGGTTGACCGGCCAGGCCCAAGGGTCGGCCCATTGCAGCCCGGTGGCCACCACGCGCGCACCGGGCTTGAGGTGCTGCAGCACATTGGCAATCGCCTCGGGGCGACGCAGCACGTCGTGCGTGAAGTGGAACAGCACAGCATCGGCCTGCCCCGCCCAGCGCGCCGACTCGACCGGTGCGTTGATCAACGAAACCTCGCATGGCCCGACAGACGCAAGGCGCTCGCGAGCCTTGACCAGCATCTCAGGACATTGTTCGATCCCCACGATCCGGCCGCGTGGACCCACGGCTTCGGCTAGCAGGGGAAAGCTCAGACCGGTGCCACAACCCACATCCAGCACGGTCGCACCGGGACTCAGTCGCAGACCGGCCACGGCCTCGCGGCGAAGCGGTTCGAACATGGCGAGTTCGTTGTCGTACACGCCGGCTCGCAACCGGTACTGCTCCAGCGCAAAACCGCGATCAGGCATGTGTGCGTCCCTGCGACTGACGGAAGGTCTTTTCATGGTCTTTCTGGCCTGAGGCAATGCCCCTCAAGCCAGCATAGTGCGCAGATCCTCGCACCGCAAGCGGCAACAGCCCGTGTTTGTTACCGAGTGTCCCCGTGCGCGCAAAGGCCTGCACACCATCGCACGAACCGTGCCCCTGAATGAAATCAGAAGCTGTAGTTGTAACTGATGCGCAGGGTGTTCTGCCGGTGTGACACCGTGCCGGCCATGCCCGGACCGAACATGTTCGGGTTGGTGCGGGTCACCTTGGGCGCTATGGCGATGGAGCCGGCCAGCGCATGGCCACCACCCATGTTCCAGCCCAGACCCAGTGTGTAGTGGGTCGTGATGGTGGCCGGAAACAGCGGATTCAGCGTGTCGTCTGGCACGGGGTTGTCGGCGTAGTTGATGCCGGCGCGCAAAGCCAGGCCCGGGGCCAGCATGTACTGGCCGCCGATCATGAAGACGGTCTGGTTTTTCCAGTTCTGCGGCATCGAACCCACCATCCAGCCCCCGCCCATGTTCATGCCCAGGCGGAAGTCCTTCATGCTGTCCTTCCATCCCAGGTGCTTGACGTCGGCGGCCAGCATGAATGCTGGCGTCGCCTGCCAGGCCACACCCACGCCATAGGTCTCGGGCCACTGGAAGTCCACCACCTTGAACTGGGTGGGAATCTGCATACCCCCTGGCAGCATGGTGAAAGTCCCACTGCCTTGCAGGTCGCCGATGTCGGTCTTGCTGTGGTAGGTGGCACCGAAGGCCAGGGCGTTCGAAACCTTGTAGTGGGCGCCCAGTTTGAAGGCCCAGCCGTTGCCCTTGGCTTCGCCGCTGAAGTCGTTGTTGTCGCTGAAGCTGGCATGACCCGAGCCATCGGGCATCAGCATCTGCACGTCCATGCTGGCCCAGACAAAGTCGAGCTGGCCAGCGACGGTGAAGTTGTCATTGACGTTGTAGGCCAGCGGGAACATCAGCCGGCCGAAACCCACCTCGGAGCGCATGGGCAAGCCCGTGCCGTTCGACAGGAAGGAGGTGCTGCCGTATTCGGTCCCCATGCCGCCCTGGGCCAGCATGCCAGCGCCGTAGGTGAACTTGCCGGACTTGCGAATGTATGAAAGCGAAGGCATCCAGTATTTGTCGCCGTCCGATTTCGCATTCATCGGGCCGGCCATCGGGTGATTCATGCTGGTGTTCACATCCGGCATCAGCAACGTCAGACCCAGACCCAGGTTGTTGCCTTCCTGGCGCAGACCCAGCGTGGCCGGATTGTTCATGATGGCCGAGTTGCCGTTGTCATGGGCGAATGAGGCGCCGCCCATGCCCCCGGCTTTGGCGCCGTAGGCTTCCATGTTCATGCCGTTGGTGGCGGCGGCGGGCAAGGCCACCAGCCCCATCACGGCCGCCGCGATGGCTGTGAGCATGGGGCGTTGGTCGAAGCGTTTTGTCGTTGGCATGCGTGTGGACTCCTGAAACCAAAAGGTTGATGAAGATCAAAAGAATACCGGCGCGGGTATGGTTTGACGAGCCGGGAAGGCTCGGGTTGACGGCGATTCAAATACCAGATACAGATACCCGTACCAGCATTTCACAATCACCCCGGTCATCGCTCTTGGGTTGTTGCCCGAAGGCGAAGTTGTGCGGTTTGTTGGTGCGCATCCGGTTGTCGACGTTGACAAAGCCGCCATCGGCCACGCCCTCGCGGCCCTGCGCCACAATCGCGCATGACATCCAATGCCGCCACCTCCTCCGAGCGAGCGCCCGCCGCCGCGGTCCCGTGCGCTCAGTGCCCCTTGCGGTCACTGCCCCTGTTCCAGGCGCACGAAGCCGCCGAACTGGAGCTCGTGCAGTCGCTCAAGCGCCGGGACATGCACCTGCCGGTGGGCAGCACGCTGATCCAGGAAGGTCAGGTCGACGCACCGCTCTACACGCTGCAAAAGGGCTGGGCGTTTCGCTTCAAGACACTAAGCGACGGGCGCAGGCAGATCCTGAATTTCCTGCTCGCGGGCGACTTCATCGGCGTGCAGCAGAAGATGGGCGATGCCGCGGCCCATGGCGTCGAGACGCTGACCGATGCCTTGTTCTGCGTGTTCCAGCGCGACTCGCTGTGGGAAATCCACCGCCGCTCGCCCAGCATGGGCTTCAACGTGACCTGGCTCACCGCGCACGAAGAGTCGCTGGTGGACGATACGTTGCTCTCTGTGGGGAGGCGCAGCGCCGAAGAGCGCATTGCCACGTTGCTGATCCTGCTCTTCAAGCGCGCCGCCGCGCTGCAGGCCGATGCCGGCGCGAGCGGTGTACCGTTTCCCTTGACGCAGCAACACGTCGCCGATGCCCTGGGGCTGTCGCTGGTGCACACCAACAAGACACTGCGCAAGCTGGAGCGCCGGGGCCTGCACCACATTGGCGACGGTCGGCTGTTCATGCGCGACGTGAAGGCGCTCGCGCGCCTGGCCGACCTGTACGGCGACGGCCGCCCGCCCGTGCGCCCTCTGGTGTGATCGAGGCCCTTCGATGCAGGCGAGGCCCGCTGACACCCCGTAACACAATGGTCAACTTACATGTCTTTGTACACAGCAATTGGATGACCTGCGACCTACATTGAGTTCAACCCTGCTTCCCGCCGTCCAGGCCGGCAGGGGCATCGACAGACCCATGGCCTTCAACGGCCGGGACGCCGATGGAACGATATGCCCAAGGAGGCCGCATGACAGCCACCACTTCACGGTTCAACACGAACCAACTGCTTGCCACACTCTCCAGCGCCGAATGGCAGCATCTGGAGCCCGACCTGGAATGGGTCGATCTGCCGTCCGGTAGCACGCTGCATTCGAGCGGCAATGCGCTGCGCCATGTGCACTTCCCGACCACCGCCACGGTGTCCCTCGTGTCCTCGATGGCCGACGGCGCCTCGGCCGAAGTGGCCGTGGTGGGCAGCGAGGGCATGGTCGGCATCTGCGCCTTCATGGGCAATGCCAACGCCCTGAGCGACGCCGTGGTGCAGCGGCCCGGCCACGCCTGGCGCATGAGCACGACGGCCGTGCAGCACCACACCCGCCGATCACCCGACTTCATGCAGAAGTTGCTGGGCTACACCCAGGCCTTGTTCACGCACATGGCGCAGTGTTCAGCCTGCAACCGCCACCACGCGCTGGATCAGCAGCTGTGCCGCTGGCTGCTGCAGCACCTGGACCGCCAGGAGGGTAACGACATGCAGATCACGCAGGAGCGGATTGCCTGCCTGCTGGGCGTGCGGCGCGAGGGCGTCACCGGCGGTGCACTCAAGCTGCAGAAAGCCGGCCTGATCGACTACCACCGGGGCCACATTTCCATCCTCGACCGCCGCGGGCTGGAAGCGCGCAGCTGCGAGTGCTACGGCGTGGTGCGACAGGCCTACGACCGCTTGTCGTGCGCCCACAGCGCGCCGCGCCGCTCACCCTTGATCCATGCCCCTGGGCTGAACAGCCAGCTGGTGTACCGCCAGTCCTTGCAAGCAGCCTGAACCTTGCGTGGCCGCTTGCGCAGAGCCGGACGGCGCTGCCAGCAGCCCGCTCACCCCCTGCAGGCGCCAGATGACAAAAGACCACGCTGCCGCGCGCAGACCCGCCCCTCCTCCAGCAACCCCTGTTTCTTGAAAGCCCATCACATGAACTACGAAGAACGCGACAGCTTTGGCATGTACAACGCCATCAGCGCACTGGACGACACCGTTCCGCAGCGCAACCGCGGCCCTGGCCCCTACCTGATGGGTGCCGACACCTTGCTGGGCAACGACGTGGTCAATGCAAAGGACGAAGACCTGGGTGACATCAAGGAAATCATGCTCGACATGCGCACCGGGCAGGTGAGCTATGCGGTGCTGTCGTTTGGCGGCTTCCTGGGTCTGGGCGAAAAACTGTTCGCTGTGCCATGGACTGCGCTGAAACTGGACACGGTCAACAAGCGATTCGTGCTCGACGCGAGCAAGGACCGACTGGAGAGTGCGCCCGGTTTCGACGAAAACGACTGGCCCGACATGGCCGACACGGCCTGGGAAAGAGGCGTGCACGACTTCTACGGCACGCAGCCGTACGTGGCCCCGCGCGGCAATTGATTCCCTGATTCACACCGGGGCTGCCTCCCTCCCGTTGTGATTCGGCACCCGCCCGTGCCAGCCGCTGCGCTGCGCGGGCTTTTTCATGCGTGTCAGGGCAACGAACCGAACACCTGTTCCAGGGTCAGCTGATCGGGCAGCACATAGATGGCGGCCGCTTGGGCGGAGAACACGGGCAGAAGGTGGGCGTCGAAAAATTCGGCCGGCACGTTGATGCAGCCGTAGGAAATGCGGTTGTCTTCAATCGTTTCGGACGCCAGGCGCTGCAGGCGCCGCTCAGCGGGCTGGTGCGCGCGCACGCGGTGCATGGACACGGCCGCGTCGTAGTCGACCCAGACCACGTCTTCGCCCGTGAGGTTGCGCCCCAGCTTGCCGTTGAAGCGGCCTGCCGGCGTGGTGCGTTCTTCGGGCCGCACGTCAGCAATGGCTTTCTGGCCGATGCCTGGCACCGAGAGATCACCCAAGGCCGAACCGATCAGCACCGCCGTGTCGGCCTGCAGGCGTGCCTTGGCATCAAATACGTAGAGGCGCGCCGCCTGCTTGTCGACGACGACAAAAGGCATGGCCGCATGGTCTTGCGAAGCGGCACTCCAGTGGGCGATCCGTTTCACAGGGTCCGACGTTGGTGTCGCGCCCAGGTCGGCCTGGCGCGTGGCCAAGGTCGGGAAGACCGGTGCGTCTGACACAGATCGGATCAGGTTCGCCTGCGGCGGCGAACCGCTCGGCATGAGCAGCGCCAAAACGCTCAGCCCAGCGACCACACCCACCCGCAGCTCGGCACTCACGCGCGTGGCGAACCCCACTGCGTCCGGAAACCATGGGTCTTTGCCCATGCGGAGCAGGCCAGCGCGACAGGACGGTAGTCGCATGGTGATTGCAGCGTGGCGAGTGGCAAAGCAAGCCGGCGCACCACCTCCTCGCGCTTGCGCGGCGGGGAGGTTTCAGGCTCTGCTGTCGGCCGCTCAGTTGCGGTCTGCGCGGGCCAGGGGCTGGTCCATGGCAGGAGCATCCTGGTTCATGGCGGGTGTGGTCGTGTCGCCGCTGGCGGGCGCTGTCGTCGAAGGCTGGGCTTGAACCGTGGCATCGGGCGCTGGCGTGACGGTGCCTGACGCGGACTGGGCATAGACAAAGCCGGCTGAGCCGACCACCGCAAGTGCCGTCAGCGAAGCGGTGAGGAATTTGGACGTGAGCATGGAAGTTTCCTTTCGGCTGCAAGCAGCACATTTCGAGTTCAGCCGGAAATGCCGACCGACTTCAGCGTAGGTGGGGGGTTGACACAGGGTCTGTGCGCCGCCGAACCAACGCAGCGCCCACCGGTGTAAGACATTGCGTCTGGCACGGGGTGCTTGCGTGCGTTGGCGAACCGACTGGTCCCCGTGCCTGCGCCAAGATGGCCCTTTACATAAAGGGACCGTAATGGCTCAAAGCGCGCACATTGTGGGCAAGGTGGAATACCGGGGCGGCGACGGCCCCGCCGTGGAAATACGCGAGGGCCCTGTGGAAGTTTCGATCTCGACAGCCGACGCCACCTTGAGCTGGGTCGAGGAAGATGTCCACGGCTCTGCCGCCATGCCCATTGGCGACTTCCGGCGCTTCGTGAAGGAAGGAAAGATCAAGCTCGATGGTCCGGTGCAGGCTGAGGCCTGAGCCGGCACACGCGCGCTGTCACGCGCCGGGGTGGCCCGAACGGCTGGGACAGATACCGCCGCACCATGGCGTTCAAACAGGGAGGGCCCGAACCGGCAACGGTTCGGGCCCTCCCTGTTTGAGAAGAGAAGCGCAGCAGCTGCTTACTTCTTGCTTGGCGGCAGGTCGGTGCAAGACCCATGCGCCACCTCCGCCGCCATGCCGATGCTCTCACCCAGCGTGGGGTGCGGGTGGATGGTCTTGCCGATGTCCACCGCGTCGGCGCCCATCTCGATCGCCAGCGCGATCTCGCCGATCATGTCGCCCGCGTGCGTGCCGACCATGCCGCCGCCGAGGATCTTGCCGTGGCCGTGGGCTTCCGGGCTGTCGTCGAACAGCAGCTTGGTCACACCTTCGTCGCGGCCGTTGGCAATCGCGCGGCCCGATGCCGTCCAGGGGAACAGGCCCTTCTTGACCTTGATGCCTTGCGCCTTCGCCTGGTCCTCGGTCAGGCCCACCCAGGCCACCTCGGGGTCGGTGTAGGCCACGCTGGGGATCACGCGGGCGTTGAACGCGGCCGCGGCCAGCTCCTTGTTGCCCTGCAGTTCCCCGGCAATGACTTCGGCCGCCACGTGCGCTTCGTGCACCGCCTTGTGCGCCAGCATGGGCTGGCCCACGATGTCGCCGATGGCGAAGATGTGCGGCACGTTGGTGCGCATCTGGATGTCGACGTTGATGAAGCCGCGGTCGGTCACGGCCACGCCGGCCTTGTCGGCCGCGATCTTCTTGCCGTTGGGCGTGCGGCCCACGGCCTGCAGCACCAGGTCGTAGACCTGGGGCGCGGGGGCGGTGCCGCCCTCTTCCGCTGCGGCGAACGTCACCTCGATGCCTTCGGGCGTGGCCTTGGCCCCCACCGTCTTGGTCTTGAGCATGATGTTGTCGAAGCGCTTGGCGTTCATCTTCTGCCAGATCTTGACCAGGTCGCGGTCGGCGCCCTGCATCAGGCCGTCCAACATTTCCACCACGTCCAGGCGCGCGCCCAGCGTGCTGTAGACCGTGCCCATTTCCAGGCCGATGATGCCGCCGCCCAGAATCAGCATGCGCTTGGGCACGTCCTTCAAGGCCAGTGCGCCGGTGCTGTCCACCACGCGCGGGTCGTCGGGCATGAAAGGCAGGCGCACCGCCTGCGAGCCGGCGGCGATGATGCATTTCTTGAAGGCCACGACCTTCTTGCTGCCGGTCTTCTCCTGGCCGGTGCCGGTGGTCTCTTCCACTTCAACGTGGTTGGGGCCAACGAAGGCGCCGTAGCCGCGCACGGTGGTGACCTTGCGCATCTTGGCCATCGCGGCCAGGCCGCCGGTGAGCTTGCCGATGACCTTTTCCTTGTGGCCGCGCAGCTTCTCGATGTTGACCACCGGACGGCCAAACTCCACGCCCAGGTCCGCCATGTGGCTCACCTCGTCCATCACGGCCGCCACGTGCAGCAGCGCCTTGGACGGGATGCAGCCCACGTTCAGGCAGACGCCGCCGAGCTGGGCATAGCGCTCGACGATCACGACCTTCAGGCCGAGGTCGGCGGCGCGGAAGGCCGCCGAATAGCCGCCGGGGCCGGCGCCGAGCACGAGCAGGTCGCACTCGATGTCGGCGCTGCCACCGAAGCTGGCGGCGGTGGGGGCCACCACGGGGGTGGCGGCCGGGGCAGCAGCGGGTGCTGGCGCAGCAGCGACAGGTGCTGCGGCCGGCGCGGCGGGCGCGCTGGCAGCGCCCTCACCTTCCAGCACCAGCACCACCGAGCCTTGTTTGACCTTGTCGCCGAGCGCGACCTTGAGCTCTTTCACCACGCCGGCGTGCGACGAGGGAATCTCCATTGAGGCCTTGTCGGACTCCACGGTGATCAGGCTTTGTTCGGCCTTGACGGTGTCGCCGGGTTTGACCAGCAACTCGATCACGGCCACTTCGTCGAAGTCGCCAATGTCGGGAACTTGAATATCGATCAGTGCCATCGCCATTCCTTAAAGAAGAACACGACGGAAGTCGCCGAGGATCTGGCCGAGGTACGCGTTGAAGCGGGCCGCAGCGGCGCCGTCGATCACGCGGTGGTCCCAGGTCAGCGACAGCGGCAGCATCAGGCGCGGCTGGAAGGCCTTGCCGTCCCACACCGGCTCCATGTTGCTCTTGCAGACGCCGAGGATGGCGACTTCGGGCGCGTTGATGATGGGCGTGAAGTAACGGCCTCCGATGCCACCGAGCGACGAGATGGTGAAGGTGGCACCGCTCATCTCGGCCGGGCTCAACTTGCCGTCGCGCGCCTTCTTGGCGAGTTCACCCATCTCCTGGCTGATCTGCAGCACGCCCTTCTTGTCGGCGTCCTTGATCACCGGGACCATCAGGCCGTTGGGCGTGTCCGCCGCGAAGCCGATGTGCCAGTACTGCTTGTAGACCAGCGAGTCGCCGTCGATCGAGCTGTTGAACTCGGGGAATTTCTTGAGTGCAGCAACCGATGCCTTGATCAGGAAAGCGAGCATGGTCACCTTGACGCCGCTCTTCTCGTTTTCCTTGTTGGTGGACACGCGGAAGGCTTCGAGGTCGGTGATGTCGGCGTCGTCGTGGTTGGTGACGGCCGGGATCATGACCGCGTTGCGCAACAGGTTGGCGCCGCTGATCTTCTTGATGCGGCCCATCTCCTTGCGCTCGATCGGGCCGAACTTGGCGAAATCCACCTTGGGCCAGGGGATCAGGCCCAGCTCGGAACCGCCACCGCCGGTGGAAACCGGGGTCTTGGCCTTTTGAGCGGCGGTCTGCACCGCGCCGGCCATGACCGACTTGGTGAAACCCTGCACGTCGTCCAGCGTGATGCGGCCCTTGGGGCCCTTGCCCTGCACTTCTTCCAGCGGCACGCCGAGCTCGCGGGCAAACTTGCGCACCGAGGGCGAGGCGTGCGGCAGGCCCAGCGCCGGGGTGCCTGTGGGGTTGTGGGCGGGCGCGGCGGCCACGCTGACAGCAGCAGCGGGTACGGCCACGGCAGCTGCGGCGGCCGGAGCTGCTGCCGGTGCGGCTGCAGCAACGGGTGCCGGCGCCGCAGCGCCTGCGGCACCTTCGAGGATCGCCAGCAAGTCGCCGATGTTGACCGTGTCACCGACCTTGACCTTGAGCTCCTTCAGCACGCCAGCGTGCGAAGAAGGGATTTCCATCGATGCCTTGTCCGACTCGACCGTGATCAGGCTCTGCTCGACCTTGATGGTGTCGCCGGGCTTGACGAACACCTCGATGACGGCGACGTCCTTGAAGTCGCCGATATCGGGCACCAGGACCTGCACCGGGCCGGATGCCGCGGGTGCCGCCTCAGGCGCGGCGGCGGCCGCTGGTGCAGCGGCAGGCGCCGCCACCGGTGCGGGCGCAGCGGCAGCCGGAGCGGCCGCAGGCGCTGGCGCGGCGGCCTCACCGGCGGCTTCCACCACCAGCACCACCGAGCCCTCTTTCACCTTGTCGCCCAGGGCGACGCGCAGTTCCTTCACCACGCCCGCCGTGCTGGACGGGATTTCCATCGAGGCCTTGTCGGACTCGACCGTGATCAGCGACTGTTCGGCCTTGACCGTGTCGCCCACCTTGACCAGCAGTTCAATGACCGCCACTTCGTCGAAGTCGCCGATGTCCGGGACCTTCACTTCTATCAGTGCCATACCTGTCTCCATTCAGATGTTCAGTGCGCCACAAGCGCTGCATTCACTCCGGGAAACCGCCGGGCTGGCTTTGCCAGACGGCTGGTTTCGCCCCCTTGAGGGGGTAGCGCCGCAGGCGCTGCGGGGGTGGGCCAGCGTCATGCGTAAAGGGGATTCACTTTTTCGACCTTGATGCCGTATTTGGCAATGGCCTCGGCCACCTTGGCCATCGGCAGCTTGCCCTCATCGGCCAGCGAGCGCAGGGCCGCGACCACGATGTAGTGGCGGTTGATCTCGAAGTGCTCACGCAGCTTGCTGCGGAAGTCGCTGCGGCCAAAGCCGTCGGTGCCCAGCACCTTGTACGAACGGCCCTTGGGCATGAAAGGGCGGATCTGCTCTGCGTAGTTCTTCATGTAGTCGGTGGACGCGACCACCGGGCCGGCGTGCTTCTCCAGCTGCTGCGCCACAAAGGGCGCGCGCTGCGGCTCGGTGGGGTGCAGCATGTTCCAGCGCTCGGCGTCCTGGCCGTCGCGGGTCAGCTCGTTGAAGCTCGGGCAGCTCCACACATCGGCCTGCACACCCCAGTCGGCGGCCAGCAGGTCCTGGGCGGCGATGCTCTCGCGCAGGATGGTGCCGGAGCCCAGCAGCTGCACGCGCAGGTCGCCCTTGGCGCCCGGCTTGCACAGGTACATGCCCTTGATGATCTGCTCTTCGGTGCCGGGCGTGAGACCCGGCATGGCGTAGTTTTCGTTCAGCAGGGTCAGGTAGAAATACACGTTGTCCTGCTTCTCCACCATGCGCTTGAGGCCATGGTGCAGGATCACGCCGACTTCGTGCGCGAAGGTCGGGTCGTAGCTGATGCAGTTCGGGATCGTGCCGGCCAGGATGTGGCTGTGGCCGTCTTCGTGCTGCAGGCCTTCACCGTTCAGCGTGGTGCGGCCCGAGGTGCCGCCCAAGAGGAAGCCACGCGCCTGCATGTCGCCGGCCGCCCAGGCCAGGTCGCCGATGCGCTGGAAACCGAACATCGAGTAGTACACGTAGAACGGCACCATGATGCGGTTGCTGGTGCTGTAGCTGGTGGCCGCTGCGATCCAGCTGCTCATGCCACCGGCTTCGTTGATGCCTTCCTGCAGGATCTGGCCGGCCTTGTCTTCCTTGTAGTACATGACCTGGTCTTTGTCGACCGGGGTGTACTGCTGGCCTGCGGGGTTGTAGATGCCGATCTGGCGGAACAGGCCCTCCATGCCGAACGTGCGGGCCTCGTCCACCAGGATGGGCACCACGCGCGGGCCCAAGGCCTGGTCGCGCAGCAGCTGCGTCAGGAAGCGCACGTAGGCCTGGGTCGTGGAGATCTCACGGCCTTCCGCGGTGGGTTCCATCACGGCCTTGAAGGTCTCGATGGAAGGCACGGTGAAGCTCTCGTCGGCCTTCACGCGGCGCTTGGGCAGGTAGCCGCCCAGGGCCTGGCGGCGCTCGTGCAGGTACTTCATCTCCGGCGTGTCGTCGGCCGGTTTGTAGAACGGGATCTTGGGCAACTCGCTGTCAGGGATCGGCAGGTTGAAGCGGTCGCGGAAGATCTTGATGTCTTCGTCGGTCAGCTTCTTGGTCTGGTGCACCGTGTTCTTGCCCTCGCCGGCCTTGCCCATGCCGAAGCCCTTGACGGTCTTGATCAGCAGCACGGTGGGCTGGCCCTTGTGGTTGACGGCCTTGTGGTACGCGGCGTAGACCTTCTGCGGGTCGTGGCCACCACGGCGCAGGTTCCAGATGTCGTCGTCGCTCATGTGCGAGACGAGTTCCAGCGCCTTGGGATCGCGGCCGAAGAAGTGCTTGCGCACGTAGGCGCCGTCGTTGGCCTTGAAGGCCTGGTAGTCACCGTCCAGCGTGTCCATCATGATCTTGCGCAGGGCGCCGTCCTTGTCGCGCGCCAGCAGCGGGTCCCAGTTGGAGCCCCAGAGCAGCTTGATCACGTTCCAGCCGGAGCCGCGGAACTCGCCTTCGAGTTCCTGCACGATCTTGCCGTTGCCGCGCACCGGACCGTCCAGGCGCTGCAGGTTGCAGTTCACCACGAAGATCAGGTTGTCGAGGTTTTCGCGCGCGGCCAGGCTGATGGCGCCCAGCGACTCGACCTCGTCCATCTCGCCGTCGCCGCAGAACACCCAGACCTTGCGGTTCTCGGTGTTGGCGATGCCACGGGCGTGCAGGTACTTCAGGAAGCGAGCCTGGTAGATCGCCATCAGCGGGCCCAGGCCCATGGACACGGTGGGGAACTGCCAGAACTCGGGCATCAGCTTGGGGTGCGGGTAGCTGGAGAGGCCCTTGCCGTCCACTTCCTGGCGGAAGTTGAGCAACTGTTCTTCGGTCAGGCGGCCTTCGAGGTAGGCGCGCGCATAGACGCCGGGCGACACGTGGCCCTGGATGTAGAGGCAGTCGCCGCCGTGGTTTTCGCTCTCGGCGTGCCAGAAGTGGTTGAAGCCGGCGCCGAACATGTGGGCCAGCGAGGCGAACGAACCGATGTGGCCGCCCAGGTCACCACCGTCTTCGGGGTTGTGGCGGTTGGCCTTGACGACCATCGCCATCGCGTTCCAGCGCATGTAGGCGCGCAGGCGCTCTTCGATCTCGATGTTGCCCGGGCAACGGGCTTCTTCGGTGCTCTCGATCGTGTTGACGTAACCGGTGTTGGCAGAGAACGGCAGGTCGATGCTGTTCTGGCGGGCTTCTTCCAACAATTGCTCCAGCAGGAAGTGGGCACGTTCGGGACCCTCCCGTTGAATCACGGCGGCCAGCGCCTCCATCCATTCGCGGGTTTCCTGGGAATCGATGTCCCCCACACCACGGTCATTGAGAGCGTCGGACGCTGACATGTCTGTCTCCTGTTGGTTTGAAATCAAGCTTAAAGCGGGCCTTCCGCTCTGTGGCGAATTTTTGCACATCGGCTGGATAATTTCAATATGTGCTTTTCTTTTCTACATTGTGAAATTCATGAAGCCAGGATTTTGTTGTCTCTCACGGCATTTCTTCAGAGCGTTGAGAGCGGTGGCGTGTCAGCTCACGTAGACTCAAACACCCATGCCGCCAGCCCCCCATACCCCTACCCCGAACCCGGACAAACGATCTCCATTGGGCTTGATGCGCCAGTGGTGGCTTCGCTTGCCACCATCCCGCCAGGACCGCTTTGCCACCCTGGCACCTTTGCTGGCCGTGCTGCTGTTTCTGTCGGCCATCGTGGTGGCCATCACCTATCTGCGCTATGAAGAACTGGAGCGTGAGCAGGAAGCCGTCACCCGCGATGTGGAATACGCGCAGCAGCGCCTGCGCCTGCGCCTGCTGGAACGCCAGGAACAGCTGATGCGCCTGGCGCGCGAGGTTGACAACAAAGAAATCAGCAGCGAAGAGTTCGCGTTCCAGGCCGAAAACCTGATCAGCCAGTTCCCGGAACTGCTCGCCGTCAGCTGGGTGGACGGTCGACGCCATGTCCTGACCACGTACGCTTCGCCCAGCGCGCCGCCCTCTCTGGTCCGCCTGCCGGGGAGCACGCTCGCCCCCAACGAAACCGATGGCTCGTTTGACCTGGCGCGCGACCTGCGTCAGCCCATCTACTCGCGACCCCTGGGTGAAGATCCGCGCCAGGCCACACTGATGCTGCAGGTGCCATTGACCGAACAGGGCCGGTTCGCCGGCACGGTGATGGGCGAATACTCGGTCGACGGCCTGTTGCGCTTTGGCATTCCGCCCGAGATCATGGCGCGCTACGCCGTGGCCCTGATCGACGACCGCCAGCGCGTGCTCGCCGGCAGCCTGCAATCGCCCAACACCGTGCTGCGCCTGTTGCCCTGGTCGTCTCAGCCACTGGAGCACGAGGTGCCGGTGTCACCGGTCGGCAACGGGCTGATCCTGAAGGCGCAGGGTTACCGCACCTCGCAGGACATCGTCGGCAGCGGCTTCTTCTGGGTCATCGGTGCGCTCAGCGCGCTCACGGTCTGGATGCTGCTCGGCACCTGGCGTCACACGCGCCGGCGTGTGCAGGCGCAGCAGGCGCTGGTGGCCGAGACCAACTTCCGCCGCGCGATGGAAAACTCGATGCTGACCGGCATGCGGGCGCTGGATCTGCAAGGCCGCATCACTTACGTGAACCCGGCCTTCTGCTCCATGACGGGCTGGACCGAGGGCGAGCTGGTGGGCCGCACCGCGCCCTTCCCCTACTGGCCCGACGAAGACCACGACCAGCTCGCCGCCCGCTTGGAAGACGAGCTCAGCGGCCGCTCCACGCCGGGCGGTTTCGAGGTGCGGGTGCAACGGCGCGACGGCAGCATCTTCGACGCCCGCATGTACGTTTCGCCGCTGATCGACCCCAAGGGTCACCAGACCGGCTGGATGACGTCCATGACCGACATCACCGAGCCCAAGCGCATCCGCGAAGAACTCTCGGCCTCCTACGAACGCTTCACCACGGTGCTGGAAAGCCTGGACTCCGCGGTGTCCGTCGCCCCGCTGGGCAGCGACGAGATGCTGTTCGCCAACAAGATGTACCGCCTGTGGTTCGGCACACGAGGCCAGGGCCACCGGCACCTGGTCGACCTGGCGGGCACCCAGCCCACGCCCAGCCCAGACGACGGCGACGCAGTCGATGCCTTCGCCGGCATGCCCACCGACACGCTGACCGACGCCGGATCGGAAAACGCCGAGGTGTTTGTCGAAGAACTCGACCGCTGGCTGGAGGTGCGCACGCGTTACCTCACCTGGGTAGACGGCCGTCTGGCGCAGATGGTCATTGCCAGCGACATCACGCCGCGGCGCACAGCCGAAGAGCAGGCGTCCCGCCAGGCCGAGCGCGCCCAGACCGCCAGCCGCCTGATCACCATGGGCGAGATGGCGTCCAGCGTGGCGCACGAACTCAACCAGCCTCTGACCGCCATCAGCAACTATTGCAACGGCATGATCTCGCGGCTGAGCGAGCAGCGCATCAGCAACGAAGAGCTGCTCAGCGCGCTGGAGAAAACCTCGCGCCAGGCGCAGCGCGCCGGCCAGATCATCCAGCGCATCCGGGCCTTCGTGAAACGCAGCGAACCCAACCCGATGCCGTCCGACGTGGCGCAGATGGTGAGCAACGCCATCGAGCTGGCCGACATCGAACTGCGGCGCCAGCAGGTGCGCCTCTCGCCCTACGTGGCCGCGCGCCTGCCCAGTCTGATGGTCGACCCGATCCTGATCGAGCAGGTGCTGATCAACCTGCTCAAGAACGCCGGCGAGGCGATTGCGCAAGCGGGTCGCCCACCGGGCGAGCGCTACGTGGAGCTGCGCGTGGGTCCGCGCCGCCTGGACGACGAAGAAGTGGTGGAGTTTTCGGTGCGCGACTCCGGCAACGGCGTGCCCGACGAAATGATCGAGCGCATCTACGAAGCCTTCTACAGCACCAAGAGCGAAGGCATGGGCATAGGCCTCAAACTGTGCCGCAGCATCGTCGAGTCGCACCATGGCAGGATGCAGGTACAGAACATCTACAATGGAGAAGAGGTGGTGGGCTGCTGTTTCAGCTTCTGGATCCCGGTGCAGTCCCGGCTTCAGGCAGACAACACGGCGCCCGCTGCACCTTCCGCGTCGTTGACGGATACAGAAAGAGCGAGATGAGTTTGATCCCCAAAAAAGGCAACGTTTACGTGGTCGATGACGACGAAGCCGTGCGCGACTCCCTGCAGTGGCTGCTCGAAGGCAAGGACTACCGGGTCCGCTGCTTCGAATCGGCCGAGGCCTTTCTCAGCCGCTACGATGCCCGCGAAGTCGCCTGCCTGATCGCCGACATCCGCATGGGTGGCATGACCGGCATGGAACTGCAGGAAAAGCTGATCGAACGCCAGTCGCCGCTGCCCATCGTCTTCATCACCGGCCACGGCGACGTGCCCATGGCCGTGGAATCGATGAAAAAGGGCGCGCTGGACTTCATCCAGAAACCCTTCAAGGAAGACCAGCTGGTTGCCCTGGTTGAGCGCATGCTGGAAACGGCCAAGGACGCCTTCGCCACGCACCAGCAGGCCGCCAGCCGCGACGCCCTGCTCTCCAAGCTGACCGGTCGCGAAGCCCAGGTGCTGGAGCGCATCGTCGCCGGGCGACTGAACAAGCAGATCGCCGACGATCTGGGCATCAGCATCAAGACGGTGGAGGCCCACCGCGCCAACATCATGGAAAAACTCGGTGCCAACACCGTGGCCGACCTGCTGAAAATCGCCCTGGGTCAGACACCGGCCAAAGCCTGACAGACACCCCAACATAGCCATCGACGCCCGCCCTCACCGGCGGGCGTTTCCGTTTCAAAACCACTCCATTCCAAACGCCATGACCGCTCAACTGATCGACGGCAACGCCCTCTCCCGCCAACTGCGCGCCGATGTCGCCGCGCGCGTGACTGCCCTCAAGGCCAAAGGCATCACACCCGGGCTGGCCGTGGTTCTGGTTGGCGACAACCAGGCCTCGCAGGTTTACGTGCGCAACAAGGTCAAGGCCTGTGAAGACACCGGCATGCACTCGGTGCTGGAGACCTGGCCCGCGAGCATGAGCGAAGCGGAGCTGCTGGCCCGCGTGGACGCGCTCAACAACGACCCCACGATCCACGGCATCCTGGTGCAACTGCCCCTGCCGGCGCACATCGACGCACAGAAAGTGATCGAAGCGATTTCGCCCGCCAAGGACGTGGATGGCTTTCACATCGCCAGTGCCGGCGCCCTGATGACCGGCATGCCCGGCTTCTGGCCTTGCACGCCCTATGGCTGCATGAAGATGCTGGAGAGCATCGGTTACGACCTCAAAGGCAAACACGCGGTCGTGATAGGCCGCAGCAACATCGTGGGCAAGCCCATGGCCATGATGCTGCTGCAGCAGAACGCCACCGTCACCATCTGCCACAGCGGCACAAAGGACCTCAAGGCCATGACGTTGCAGGCCGACGTGATCGTGGCGGCCGTGGGCAAACGTAACGTGCTGACCGCCGACATGGTCAAGCCCGGTGCCGTGGTGCTCGACGTGGGCATGAACCGCAACGACGAAGGCAAGCTCTGCGGCGACGTGGATTTCGAGGGCGTCAAGGAAGTGGCGGGCTACATCACCCCGGTGCCCGGCGGCGTCGGACCCATGACCATCACGATGCTGATGGTGAATACACTCGAATCAGCAGAACGGGTGGATTAGCGCACTGGTCGGCGCGCTGGGGCTTTCTATCCCAGGGCACCGCGGAACCGGCTTCGCCGGGCCGCCAGTGCCGCCCCCTGGGGGGTGACGCCGCAGGCGGCGCGGGGGGTTACTTAGCTGTTCGCCAAAGCACAGCGCCCGAACACAGCCACTGCCCCAGCACCATCAGCGTGCCAAGACCGTGCCACAGGCGCAGGTCGCCGCCGGTGGCGCGTGCCGTCACGATCTTCTGCGCCACGCCGAACTCCTGCAGCAGCGCCAGCAACAGGGCCGCCAGCACGAAGCCCATGGTGGCCAGCACGCGCTGCATGACCAGCAGTTTCGCCGGATCCACGGACTCACCCGCCAGCGGAAAGTGGCCCAACGAGCGTTGGCGGCGCAGGATCAGCAACAACGCCAGACCAAGGCCCAGTCCGGCCCAGCATTGCAGGGAAAACAGCTTCGCAGCCACCGGCCCGGCCACCGCCGGGCTGCCCAGGCTGGCGAAGAGTGTGGGCACGGCCACAAAGCTGATGCCCGAGATGCCGCCCCACCAGAGCGCTGCGATGAAAACCGCCAGCCGCTGCATGGGCATCAGGCGTAGCGCACGGCCACGATTTCGAAGCGGCGCGTGCCGCCCGGGGTCTGCACTTCGGCGGTGTCGCCCTCTTCCTTGCCGATCATCGCGCGTGCGATCGGGCTGCCGATGTTGACCAGGCCGAGCTTGAGGTCGGCCTCGTCTTCGCCCACGATCTGGTAGGTCAGGGCCGCGCCATTGGACACATCTTCCAGGTCCACCGTCGCCCCAAACACCACGCGGCCACCAGCGTCCACGGTCGTCGGATCGATGATCTGGGCCGTCGAGAGCTTGCTCTCGATTTCGGCGATGCGGCCTTCAATGAAGCCCTGGCGATCTTTTGCCGCGTCGTATTCGGCGTTTTCACTCAGGTCGCCCTGGGCCCGCGCCTCCGCGATCGCGTTGATCACCCAGGGGCGGTCCACGGTCTTCAGCCGCTGCAACTCTTCCTTGAGCTTTTCTGAGCCGCGTTTGGTGATCGGAAAGGTGGACATGTGAACGCTCCAGAGTCTCGGCAAAAACGGGCTCGGCGGCCCGCAAGGTACAAAAGGAAACCGCCGAGCGTTGCCGGTCGGCGGTGTGAGGTGTCATTATGCCCCGGTGGGCATCCGGGAATCAACCGGGATGACCCGGTGTCAGGCGGTCAGCTGCGCGTGCATTTCCTGCACCGAAATCACGCCCAGGCTGTCCATGTACTTCATGCCCTCGACAGCCGCTTCCGCGCCGAAGATGGTGGTGAAGGTCGTCACACGGGCCAGCAGCGACGAGGTACGGATCGCTCGCGAATCGGCGATGGCATTGCGGCGCTCTTCCACCGTGTTGATGACCAGGCTGATGTCGCCGTTCTTGATCATGTCCACGATGTGCGGGCGGCCTTCGGTGACCTTGTTGACCGTGACCACCGGCACGCCGGCCGCAGCAATGGCCGCGGCCGTGCCGCGTGTGGCCACCAGTTCAAAGCCCATCGCCACCAGCGCGCGCGCAATCTCCACCGCGCGCGGCTTGTCGCCGTTTTTCACCGTCAGGAACACCTTGCCCGACGGGCTGCCGTCGGCCTTCTTCGGCCGAGGCAAATTGGTGCCGGCGCCGAGCTGGCTCTTCACGAAGGCTTCGCCGAAGGTCTTGCCCACGCCCATCACCTCACCGGTGGACTTCATCTCGGGGCCGAGAATCGTGTCCACACCAGGGAATTTGACGAACGGGAACACGGCTTCCTTGACGCTGAAGTACGGCGGGTTCACCTCGGCGCCGATGCCCTGCGCGTCCAGCGACTGGCCGGCCATGCAGCGCGCGGCCACCTTGGCCAGCTGGATGCCGGTGGCCTTGGAGACAAAGGGCACCGTGCGCGAAGCGCGCGGGTTCACTTCCAGCACGTAGATCACGTCCTGGCCATCCACTTCCTGGATGGCGAACTGCACGTTCATGAGCCCGATCACGTTCAGGCCTTGCGCCATGGCCGCGGTCTGGCGCTTGAGCTCGTCGATCGTGGCTTGCTTGAGGTAGTACGGCGGCAGCGAACAGGCCGAGTCGCCACTGTGCACGCCCGCCTGCTCGATGTGTTCCATGACGCCACCGATGAAGACGCGGCCGGTGTGGTCGCGGATCGCGTCCACATCGCACTCGATGGCGTCGTTCAGGAAGCGATCCAGCAGCACCGGCGAATCGTTGCTCACCTTCACGGCTTCGCGCATGTAGCGCTCCAGGTCTCGCTGCTCGTGCACGATTTCCATCGCACGGCCGCCCAGCACATAGCTCGGGCGCACCACCAGCGGGTAGCCCAGGGCGGCGGCTTTCTCCAGCGCTTCAGGTTCGGCCCGGGCGGTGGCGTTGGGCGGCTGGCGCAGGCCGAGTTCGTGCAGCAG
Source organism: Burkholderiales bacterium GWF1_66_17 (assembly GCA_001770705.1). Taxonomy (GTDB): domain Bacteria; phylum Pseudomonadota; class Gammaproteobacteria; order Burkholderiales; family Burkholderiaceae_C; genus Hydrogenophaga. The sequence goes on from MERT01000028.1 coordinate 19,720, forward strand.
CTGCTGGAAGCGCTCGCGGTCTTCGGCAGCGTCGATCATGTCGGGGCTGGTGCCGATGATGGGCACGCCCGCGGCTTCCAGCCCGAGGGCGAGCTTCAATGGCGTCTGGCCGCCGTACTGCACGATCACGCCGGTGGGCTTTTCCTTGTCGACGATTTCCAGCACGTCCTCCAGCGTCAGCGGCTCGAAGTACAGGCGGTCGCTGGTGTCGTAGTCGGTGGACACGGTTTCCGGGTTGCAGTTGACCATGATGGTCTCGTACCCGTCTTCGCGCATGGCGAGTGCGGCGTGCACGCAGCAGTAGTCGAACTCGATGCCCTGGCCGATGCGGTTGGGGCCGCCACCCAACACCATGATCTTCTTGTTGCTGGTTGGCTCGGCTTCGCACTCGCCATCGCCGTGGCCTTCGTAGGTGGAGTACAGGTAGGCGGTGTCGGTCGAAAACTCGGCCGCGCAGGTGTCCACGCGCTTGTAGACCGGGCGGATGTTCTGGGCGATGCGGCGCGCGCGCACGGCGCCGTCGGTGGTCTTGAGCAGCTTGGCCAGGCGGCGGTCCGAGAAGCCCTTTTTCTTCAGGCCGCGCAGCGTGTCGGCGTCGATCGCGTCGAGGCTGGTTTGCTCCAGCATGAGCTCGATCTTCACGATCTCTTCGATCTGCACCAGGAACCACTTGTCGATCTTGGTGAACTGGTGCACCTCGGCCAGCGTCCAGCCGGCGGCAAACGCGTCACCCACGTACCAGATGCGCTCGGGGCCGGGTTCGCCCAGCTCGCGTTCCAGGGTCTCGCGGTCCTGGGTTTTTTCGTTCATGCCGTCCACGCCCACTTCCAGGCCGCGCAGGGCTTTCTGGAAGCTTTCCTGAAAGGTGCGGCCCATGGCCATGACCTCGCCCACGCTCTTCATCTGCGTGGTCAGGCGGCTGTCGGCGGTGGGGAATTTTTCGAACGCGAAACGCGGGATCTTGGTCACCACGTAATCGATCGAAGGTTCGAACGACGCGGGGGTGGCGCCGCCGGTGATCTCGTTGCGCAACTCATCCAGCGTGTAGCCCACGGCCAGCTTGGCCGCGACCTTGGCGATCGGGAAACCGGTGGCCTTGGACGCCAGCGCCGACGAACGCGAGACGCGCGGGTTCATCTCGATCACCACCATGCGGCCATCGGCCGGGTTGATGGAGAACTGCACGTTGGAGCCGCCGGTATCCACGCCGATCTCGCGCAGCACGGCCAGCGAGGCGTTGCGCAGGATCTGGTATTCCTTGTCGGTCAGCGTCTGGGCCGGGGCCACGGTGATCGAGTCGCCGGTGTGCACCCCCATCGGGTCGAGGTTTTCGATCGAGCAGATGATGATGCAGTTGTCCGCCTTGTCGCGCACCACTTCCATCTCGTACTCTTTCCAGCCGAGCAGCGACTCTTCGATCAGCAGCTCGTTGGTGGGCGAGGCTTCCAGGCCGCGCTTGCAGATGGTCTCGAACTCTTCCGGGTTGTAGGCGATGCCGCCGCCGGTGCCGCCGAGCGTGAAGCTCGGGCGGATCACCACAGGGAAGCCCACCGTCTTTTGTACGCCCCAGGCCTCTTCCATGCTGTGGGCGATACCCGAACGCGCAGAACCCAGACCGATCTTGGTCATGGCGTCCTTGAACTTCAGGCGGTCCTCGGCCTTGTCGATGGCTTCCGGCGTGGCGCCGATCAGCTCCACGTTGTACTTCTCGAGCACACCGTTGTGCCAGAGGTCCAGCGCGCAGTTCAACGCTGTCTGGCCGCCCATGGTCGGCAGGATCGCGAAGCCACCGGCCGTGAGCGGGCGCTCCTTGGCAATGATCTTCTCCACCGTCTGCCAGGTGATGGGCTCGATGTAAGTGACGTCGGCCGTGGCCGGGTCGGTCATGATCGTGGCGGGGTTGCTGTTGATCAGCACGACCTTGTAGCCCTCTTCGCGCAGCGCCTTGCAGGCCTGCACGCCGGAGTAGTCGAACTCACAGGCCTGGCCGATGATGATCGGGCCGGCGCCGATGATGAGGACGGTCTGGATGTCTGTTCTTTTGGGCATGGTTCGCTTGTGTGTCGTTGCGCGGTCCGTTCAGGACTGGCGCTGGGTTTCCAGTTTGTTCAGCAGCGCCTGCACGCGTTCGGCAGGCACGTTTTTCTGCATCAGTTGCAGCAGGCCGTCGCCTTCGATCATCGGACGCAACACCTCGATTTCGGCCGGGTAGAACAGCGCGTCCCAGGCGGTCATTTCGGTGTTGAAGGTCTCGTCGTCCCAGGTCTTGCCCTTGGCCAGCAGCGTCACCAGCGGCATGGCCTTGTTCTCCACGAAGGCCTTGCGATAAGGCTTCTGCGCCCAGCGCTGGGCAAACCAGTCCTTGTGCGGCGCCTCAAGCGTCAGCATGCGCTTGGCAATCGCCTTCTCCACCGCAAACACCGGAAAACTGAAGAGCTTCATGGAAGGACCTTGGTGGGAATCAGGCGGGCACGCGGTCTTGCATGAGCGCAACGAACCGGTCGAACAGGTAGCCAATGTCGTGCGGGCCGGGCGAGGCTTCCGGGTGGCCCTGGAAGCAGAACGCTGGCTTGTCGGTGCGGGCCAGGCCTTGGAGCGTGCCGTCGAACAGGCTCACGTGCGTGGCACGCAGGTTGGCGGGCAGGTTTTTCTCGTCCACCGCGAAACCGTGGTTCTGGCTGGTGATGCTCACGCGGCCGTTGTCCAGGTCTTTCACCGGGTGGTTGGCGCCGTGGTGGCCGAACTTCATCTTGAATGTTTTGGCGCCACTGGCCAGCGCCATGATCTGGTGGCCCAGGCAGATGCCGAAAGTGGGCAAGCCGCTCTCGATGATCTCGTGCGTGGCGGCGATCGCGTAGTCGCAGGGTTCCGGGTCGCCGGGTCCGTTGGACAGGAACACGCCACTGGGCTTGAGCTTGAACACGTCGGCCGCGGGCGTCTGCGCTGGCACGACGGTGATCTTGCAGCCACGCTGAGCCAACATGCGCAGGATGTTGTGCTTGACGCCGAAGTCGTAGGCCACGACGTGGAACTTCGGCGCGATCTGCTCGCCGTAGCCGAAACCGAGTTGCCACTCGGTTTGCGTCCAGGCGTAGGGCGCTTCGGCCGACACGACCTTGGCCAGATCCTGGCCCGCCATGTTGGGTGCTGCCTTGGCGGCAGCGATGGCCTGGGCGCGGTGCGCCTCGGTCAGGGCTTCACCAGCGGCCAGCGCCACGATGCAACCGTTCTGCGCGCCGTGGGTGCGCAGGCGGCGCGTGAGCGCGCGCGTGTCCAGATCGGCGATGGCGACGGTGCCTTCGCGCTGCAGGTATTCGGACAGGGTCTCGGTGCTGCGGAAGTTGGACGCGAGCAGGGGCAGGTCTTTGATGATCAGGCCAGCGGCATGGATGCGCGAGGCCTCCACGTCTTCACGGTTCACACCGGTGTTGCCGATGTGTGGGTAGGTCAGCGTGACGATTTGCTGGCAATAGCTCGGATCGGTCAGGATTTCCTGGTAGCCGGTGAGCGAGGTGTTGAACACCACTTCGCCCGAAGTCTGGCCGGTTGCACCGATGGAAATGCCTGTAAAGACCGTGCCGTCGGCGAGCGCGAGAAGGGCTTTCGGATGGACGGGAAGCACGGTTTTCTCCAGAGATTTTTTGGACGCAACCGCGCCCGCCATGGGAATCAACCGGGGAAGATTCGCGCCCGCTCCCGGAGCGCCGCGAACGGGTCGCAGCCGGGGGAAAGGACGGGGAACCTGGGCAGGAAGCCGGGGCGGACGCAGCGGGTTGCGTCGATTGCGGGTAAACCCCGGAATTATAGCCGCTCACCCTCTGCGATCCGCCTCACCACGCCCCGAAAACGGGCATGTTTCAGGGCTCGTGCTGGCGGGTAACCCGGTTTCAGCGCCCGGCCGCGCTGGCATGCAGGCAGATCGCCGCAGCCGCCGCCACGTTGAGCGACTCTTCGCCGCCCGGCTGGGCGATGCGCACCTTTTGCGTTGCGAGCGCTTCCAGGGCCGGGCTCACGCCCTGCCCTTCGTGCCCGAGCACCCAGGCACAGGGCCAGGGCAACCTGGCCTGGTGCAGGAAATCGCCCTGGTGCGAACTGGTCACCAGCAGCGGCACCGACAGGCCGGCCAGATCGTCCACCGACAGCCCCTCCACCAGGTGCAGTCCAAAGTGCGCGCCCATGCCGGCGCGCAACACCTTGGGCGACCACAGCGCCGCCGTGCCCTTGAGCGCCAGCACCTGGGCAAAGCCCATGGCCGCTGCGCTGCGCAGGATGGAGCCCACGTTGCCCGCGTCCTGCAACCGGTCCAGCACCACCGCTGCGGCGCCGCTCTGCAACACGGCCGCTTGGGGCAGATCCCAGACAAAACCCACACCCGCCGGCGACTCGAGACCGCTGATGCCGGCCATCAGCGCGTCGGGAACGGTGACGATGTGGTCCGCCGCATCCCGCAGATCGTGCGGCGCCTGGCGCCAGAACGTCTCGGAAAAAACGGCGGTGACCGGCCGGTGTCCCCGGGCCAGCAGCGCGCGGCAGAGGTGATCGCCCTCCAGCCAGACCTGGCCCTGCTTGCGGTAGGCGGCGTTGTCTTGCGCGAGCACGCGCAGGCGCTTGAGCAGCGGGTTGTCGCGCGAGGTGATGGTGGTGGGGGCGTTCATGGCTTGGCTTGGGTGATGGCCAGCACGCGCGCGACCGGCGCAAAGGAGCGGCGGTGTTCGGGCAGGGCGCCGTGGGTTTGAAGCGCCTGAAGGTGGACCACGGTGCCATAACCTTTGTGGCGATCGAACCCGTATTCCGGATGCTGCAGGTGCAGCTCCTCCAGCAGGCGGTCGCGCGTGACTTTGGCGAGGATCGAGGCCGCCGAAATGGCGGGCACCAGCGCATCGCCAGACACAATGGCTTCTGCCAATACATCCAGCGCCGGCAGGCGGTTGCCGTCCACCAGCACCTTGTTGGGTTTGAGGCGCAGCCCCTGCACCGAACGCTGCATCGCGAGCATTGTGGCCTGCAGGATGTTGAGGCGATCGATTTCCTCCACCGAGGCCATCGCGATGCTGCAACACAGCGCCTTGGCGCGAATTTCGTCGTAGAGCTTTTCGCGACGCTTGGCGGTGAGCTGCTTGGAGTCGGCCAGGCCCCTGATGGGTTTGCGTTCGTCCAGGATCACGGCCGCGGCCACCACCGGACCGGCCAGCGGGCCGCGCCCAGCCTCATCCACGCCGGCCACCAGACCGGGCACGTCCCAGACCAGGGAGGCCTGTTCAGCTTTGAAGAACTTTTTCGATCGCATCGGTGGCCAGTCGGGCGGTGTCACGGTGCAAGGTTTGATGCAATTCAGCGAACCGCGCCTGCAAGACGGTGACTTTGTCGGGAGCGTCCAGCCAGTCCAGCGTGGCGCGGGCCAGTGCCTCGGGCGTTGCCGCGTCCTGCAGCAGCTCGGGCACGACGAATTCGCCGCACAGGATGTTCGGCAGACCCACCCAAGGCTGCAATTGTTTGCGGCGCATGATGTGCCAGGACAGGCGGTTCATGTTGTAGGCGATCACCATCGGCCGCTTGAACAGCGCGGCTTCCAGGGTGGCGGTACCGCTGGCGATCAGTGTGACATCGCAAGCGGCCAGCACGGCGTGCGATTGACCGTCAACGAGGATCAGTGCGTCACCCAGACCGCAGGCCGCCGCCAAGTGGGCGATGCGTTCGCGCAGCGCCGGCACCGCCGGCACGACAAAACGAAGCCCTGGCCGGGCCTTGAGCATCGCGACCGCGGCCGCAAAAAACCGCTCGGCGAGGTACTGCACTTCTGATGCCCGGCTGCCCGGGAGAATCGCCACCACGCAGTCCTCGTCGTGCAAGCCCAGCTGGCGCCGGGCGGCGGCGCGATCAGGCACCATGGGGATCATGTGTGCGATCGGATGGCCCACATAGGTTGAAGCGATGCCGTGCTCGGCCAGCAGGGCCGGCTCAAACGGAAAAATGCACAGCACATGGTCGGCCCCGCGCCGCACCTTTTCAATCTTCTCAGGCCGCCAAGCCCAGAAAGAGGGGCAGACGAAATGCACGGTGCGCACGCCCGCGGCCTTGAGGTCGGCTTCCAGTCCAAAATTGAAATCGGGCGCGTCCACGCCGATGAACAGCGCTGGCGGCTGTGCCAGCAGGCGCTCGCGCAAGCGCTTACGGATGCGCAGAATACCCAGCAGCTTGGGCAGCACCTCCAGATAGCCCCGAACGGCAAGCTGGTCGCTCGGCCACCAGGCTTCAAACCCTTGCTCGACCATGCGCGGGCCACCAATGCCTGCGGCCACCAGATCGGGCCAGCGCTGGCGCATGCTCTTCAGCAGCAGGCCGGCGAGCAGATCGCCGGACGTCTCGCCAGCCACCATCGCAAACCGGCGTTGCCCTGCTTCCATGGATGGGGCCGGCAAACCGTCAGCGGGCGATGCCGCGGGTCGCAGAGGCGAGAAAGCGGGTCATCATGTCCACATCGGGAGCGGCCTCGGGCATGTCGCTCGCCAACGCCTCGATGCCACTGCGTGACTGCTCCAGGGTGAGGCCCTGGCGGTACAGCAGCTTGTGCATCTGTTTCACGGCCGTAACCCGCTCGGGCGAGAAGCCGCGGCGACGCAGACCCACGACGTTGAAGCCGCGCACCGCCAGCGGATTGCCATCCACCAGCATGAAAGGCGGCACATCCTGCGACACCGCGCTGGCAAAACCGATCATGGCGTGCGCGCCCACCGACACGAACTGGTGGATGCCCGTGAGGCCGCCCACCGTGACCCAGTCGGCCAGGTGCACGTGCCCGGCCAGCGTGGTGTTGTTCGCCAGGGTCGTGTGGTTGTCGACGTGGCAGTCGTGGGCGATGTGGGTGTAGGCCATGATCCAGTTGTCATTGCCCACGCTGGTCACGCCACCCGCACCAGGCACACCCAGGTTGAAGGTGCAGAACTCGCGGATGGTGTTGCGGTCGCCGATGGTCAGCTCGGTGGGTTCACCCGCGTACTTTTTGTCCTGCGGGACCGCGCCCAGCGAGTTGAACTGGAAAATGCGGTTGTCCCGGCCGATGGTGGTGCGCCCTTCGATGACGCAATGCGCGCCCACCGTGGTGCCCGCACCGATCTTCACCTGCGGGCCGATGACGGTGTAAGGACCGATGCTGACCGTGCCATCGATCTCGGCCGCCGAGTCCACCAGCGCCGTGGCATGAATCTGTGTCACGAACTGATCTCCGCTGCGCTCAGGCGACGGTGCGCATGGTGCACATCAGTTCGGCTTCGCAGACCATCTTGCCGTCCACGGTGCACACACCCTTGAACTTGAAGATGCCGGCCTTCATGCGCTCCAGCGTCACGTCCATGATCAGCTGGTCGCCCGGTTCAACCGGGCGCTTGAAGCGCGCAGCGTCAATGCCGGCGAAGTAATAGACCGACTTTTCATCGGGGACCGAGCCCACCACTTCGAAGGCCAGCAAGGCGGCCGCCTGTGCCATGGCTTCGAGCATGAGCACACCGGGCATCACGGGCCGGTGCGGAAAGTGCCCTTCAAAAAAGGGCTCGTTCATGGTCACGTTCTTCAGCGCCTTGATGCGCTTGCCCGGTTCGAGTTCGAGCACACGGTCCACCAGCAGAAACGGATAACGGTGTGGCAACTTCTTGAGAATCTGGTGGATGTCCATCATGGCTTGGGCGTCACTTGGGTAGCTTGTTCGATGGCCTGCTCCACGGCCTTGAGCCGTTCGCGCAGGCGGTTGAGTTGTTTGAGGGAGGCGGCATTCTTTTCCCAGCTCGCATTGTCGTCGATGGGAAACATGCCGGTGTAGTGACCAGGCCTGGAAATGGAGCGCGTCACCACGGAAGCCGCCGAGATGTTCACGCCATCGGCCAGGGTCAGATGCCCGAGCACCACCGCACCACCACCCACGGTGCAATGCGCTCCGATGGTGGCACTGCCCGCCACCCCCACACAACCGGCCATGGCCGAGTGCGCTCCGATGTGCACGTTGTGGCCGATCTGGATCAGGTTGTCGAGCTTGACGCCGTCTTCGATCACGGTGTCGTCCAGCGCACCACGGTCGATGCAGGTGTTGGCGCCGATTTCGACATCGTTGCCGATGCGCACCGCGCCCAGCTGCTCGATCTTGGCCCACTGACCTTTGTGAGGCGCAAAACCGAATCCATCGGCACCGATCACCACACCCGGGTGCAGCACGCAGCGTTCACCCACGCTGCAACGTTCGCCCAAGGTGACACGCGGGTGCAGCAATGACTGCGCTCCGACCACGGCGCCCGCGCCGATCACCGTATGTGAACCCAGACGCGCACCGGCACCGATGCGGGCACCGGGTCCGACGGTCACGAAAGCGGCAATGTCCACGCCCTCACCGATATCGGCATCCGGGTGAACGCTGGACAGCGGATCAATCCGGGGTTCGGGTCGGGGCTCGTGCTGCGCGCGCCACCATTGGGTCAGGCGGGCAAAGTAGAGGTAGGGATCGTCCGTCACGATGCAGGCACCACGAAGAGCGGCCACGGCCTGCAAGGCCGGTGGAACGATCAGCGCCGATGCGCGGGTGGTCTCGATCTGGCTGGCGTAGCGGGCCTGCGCCACGAACGCGAGGTCGTGCGTGCCCGCCGTGGACAAAGGTGCGAGCCGCTGGATGAGCGCATGGGCGTCGCCCTGCAACTGACCACCCAGGGCCTCCACAATAGACCCTAGGGATCTCGACACCGTCAAACCCCCAGCGCCTTATTTGGCGCTGTTCAAAGCATCAATCACCTTGGCAGTGATGTCGAGCTTCGGGTTGATATAAGCCGCGTCCTGAATGATCAGGTCGTATTTTTCAGCCTCGGCGACCTTCTTGAGCGCGCGATTGGCCCGATCAACCACTTGTTGAAGGGCTTCACTCTTCCGGAGGGCCAGATCTTCCTGGAACTCACGCTGCTTGCGCTGGAATTCGCGATCCTGCTCCACCAGCTGACGCTGGCGGGTGATCCGCTGCGCCTCGGGCAGCGTCGGTGCTTCGCGTTCAAACTTTTCAGAAGAACTTTTCAGCTGAACACCGAGGGCCTGAATCTCTTTCTCACGCGGTGAGAAATCCTGCTCCAGTTTTGCCGTCAGGGATTTGGCCAACGCCGAGTCCCGGACGATCGAGTCCAGGTTGACAGCGCCGATCCGAACTTCCTGAGCCGACACAGACGTCCCTGCGGCCGCCATCAGAAAAACCGACAGCAACCCGTGCAAAAAAAGCCGAGGAAACTTGTTCATCAAAAGGACGTTCCGATCTGAAACTGGAATTTCTGGATTCTATCCCCGTCGAACTTGCGCACAGGGTTGGCATAGGCAAAACGCAGAGGGCCGATGGGTGAGATCCAGCTCAGACCCACGCCAACGGAGGCCCGCATTTCGCCGAAGTCCACCTTCTGCGATTCGCCAAACACGTTGCCCACGTCGACAAAGCCGAACCAGCGCAAGGTGCGGTCGTTGCCCGCACCCGGGAAGGGTGCGATGAACTCCAGATTGGCCACAAAATTGCGCGCGCCACCAATGTTGACGGTCTCACCCGTGGTGGATCCGATGACCGCCGACGTGGGGCCCAGGGTGCCCTGCTCGAAGCCGCGGACCGAACCCAGGCCGCCACCGTAGAAGTTGCGCAACACCGGGAAAGGCTTTCCGCCCATGCCCTTGCCGACACCCAGTTCGGTGTTGAAGGCCAGCGTGTATTGGCGGGTCAAGGGAACGTATTGCTGAAACTGGTAGCTCAGCTTGACATAGCGCTTGTCACTGCCCAGACCGAATTCTGTGTTGAAACGCTGCAAACGGCCATCGGACGGCACAAGCGCACTGTCGCGCTCGTCGCGGGCCCAGCCAATGGTGGCCGGCAGGTAGGTTCCGCCCTGGCCACGGTAGGCTTCGGGCAATTGATCGCCTTCATCGACCTTCACGCGCTCGGCACCCACACCGAAATACACGGTGTCGCGTTCGGTGAATGGCACCCCGAAGCGCACACCGACGCCCGGGGTGGAGATCTCGTAGTCACCACCTTGGGCGTCGTAGGGTCGCGTGGTCTTGTAGTACAGGTCGAAGGTGCGGGAAATACCGTCTGCCGTGAAATACGGATTGGTGGTGCTCAGCACGAACTGGCGGTTGAACTCACTGGTGTTGAGGTCCAGTCCCAGGTAGTTGCCGCTGCCGAACACGTTCTCCTGCTTGATGCTGGCCAGGAATGACAGCTTGTCAGCCTGGGAATAACCAGCGCCGATGGACAGGTTGCCGGTGGGCTTCTCAGCGACGCTCACCGTCAGGTCCACTTGGTCATTGGTGCCGGGCACGGGCTCGGTATCGATCCCGACCTCGGTGAAAAAGCCCAGACGGTCCACCCGGTCGCGCGACAGGCGGATGCGGTCGCTGTCGTACCAGGCCGATTCGAGCTGACGGAACTCGCGGCGGATGACTTCGTCGCGCGTGCGGTTGTTGCCTTCCACATTGATGCGGCGCACATAGACGCGGCGCGACGGCTGGGCGCGCAACACGAACGCCACCCGGTTGTTGACGCGGTCGATCTCGGGCGCGGCTTCGACTTGTGCGAAAGCGTAGCCAAACCCACCAAAGTAGTCGGTGAACGCCTTGACTGTGCGACTCACGTCTTCGGCGTTGTAGGCCTCGCCCACCTTCAGGCTGACGAGCGACTTGAACTCTTCTTCCTTGCCCAGGTATTCGCCCTGCAAGGCCACCGACGACACCACGAAACGATTGCCTTCGGTGATGTTGATGGTGACCGACATGTCTTGCTTGTCGGGCGAGATGGCCACCTGGGTCGAATCGACCCGGAACTCCAGGTAGCCACGTGTCAGGTAGTGCGAACGCAGGTTCTCGAGGTCGGCATTGAGCTTGGCGCGCGAATAGCGGTCGGACTTGGTGTACCAGCTCAGCCAGCCACCGGTATCCAGATCAAACAGGTTGCGCAGGGTGGCTTCACTGAAGGCCTGGTTGCCGACGATGCGGATGTCCTTGATCTTGGCCACATCCCCCTCGATCACGCTGAAGTTCAGGTTGACGCGGTTGCGCTCGCCCGGCGTGACCGTGGTGGCGACCTGAGCGGCGTACATGCTGCGGTTGATGTACTGGCGCTTGAGTTCCTGTTCGGCACGATCAGCCAATGCCTTGTCAAAAGGTCGGCCTTCGGCCAGTCCGACGTCGCGCAGGGACTTCTTGAGCACCTCGGCATCAAACTCCTTGATGCCGGAAAAGCTCACGTCGGCCACCGTGGGCCGTTCTTCGACGATCACCACCAGCACATCACCGTTGACCTGCAGGCGAACGTCGCTGAAAAGGCCCAGACCAAACAGCGAGCGGATCGCCGTGGAGCCCTTTTCATCGTTGTACTGCTCGCCGATCCGGAACGGCAACGAGGCGAACACGGTGCCGGGCTCCACACGCTGCAGGCCCTCGACGCGGATATCGCGCAGGGTGAACGGGTCCACCGCCCATGCGGGCAAGGCCGTCAGCAAGAGGGACGCTGCCGCTGTGAACGACAAGCCACGCAGTCTGTTTGTGATTATTTTCATGAGGATAAACGTTCAGCCTGCCAAGCGGGCCACATCATTGAACAAGGCGACGGACATCAACGCCAGAAGAATCGCAACACCACCGCGCTGCAGGCGCTCCATCCAGACGTCAGACACGCTGCGCCCGGTCACACCCTCCCAAAGATAATACATCAGGTGCCCTCCATCGAGGACCGGCAGCGGCAGCAGGTTGAGCACCCCCAGGCTGACACTGATCAGCGCCAGAAACAGCAGATAGGAAGTCAGGCCCAGGCTGGCCGATTTGCCCGCGTAGTCGGCAATCGTCAAGGGGCCGCTGAGGTTCTTGATCGAGGCCTCGCCGATCACCATGCGCCCCATCATCTTGAGCGTGAGCCAGGAAACCTCCCAGGTGCGCACGGCGCCCAGCCACAAACCGTCCACCGGCCCATGGCGCACCAGGGTCATGGCGGGCGCAGCACCCACGTAGGCACCAATGCGCCCGACCCAGGCGCCTTCGATCTGCTCGGGTTTCGGCCGCACCAGCAAGGTCAGGCGTTCGGCACCCCGCTGCAGCAGCCACTGTTGCTCGCGCGGCTCCCCCTGCGGGCCCACCGCTTCGCGGATCAGGGTGCGCAGACTTTGGCCATCGGTCACCGCTCGGCCGTCCACCTGCAGCACCAGATCGCCCGCGCGCAAGCCAGCGGCTTCGCCTGCGCCGCCCGGCAGCATCTCGCCCAGCTGGGGTGCGGTCCAGGGCGCCAGGATGCCGATGCGCCGGAACAGGCTCGCGTCGGCATCGCGCACGTCCAGCGTGCTCAGGGGCAAGGTGATGGCGTGCGCGGGCTCACCCTCTCCGCGCGCCACCCACAGTGTCATGTCTTCGCCCGACAGAGCCGCTTGAGTCAATTGCCAGCGCAGATCTTCAAACGACGACACGGCAACCGGCTCGGAATCGCTACCCGCGCCCATCTGTGAAACCCACTCGCCGCCTTGCAGCCCCGCCTGTTGCGCCAGCGAACCGGCCACCGGCGCCGCCAGCACCGGCTTGGGCTCTTCCACACCCGACCAGTTCACCACCGCATACAACAGCACGGCGAGCAACAGGTTGGCGACAGGCCCCGCTGCCACGATGGCGGCGCGCGACTTCAGCGGCTGGGTGTTGAACGCAAGGTGGCGTTCGGCAGCGTCCACCGGCGCTTCGCGCTCGTCCAGCATGCGCACATAACCGCCCAGGGGCAGGGCACACAGCACGAACTCGGTCGGACTGCCCTTGCGTTGCCAGCGCAGCAGGGGTTTGCCGAAACCGACCGAGAAACGCAGCACTTTCACGCCACAGGCCACAGCCACCCGGTAGTGCCCGTATTCGTGCACGGTGATCAGCAGGCCGAGGGCCACCACAAAAGCGATCAGGGTCAACATGGGCAGGGTCCTGCAATGACGGGGACAAGCTTGTTCAGGGACGACACCGACCGCCGGTGTCCGCGACCGTCAGGAGGTCCGGTCAGGCCGCGCAACGTGCAACCACCGTGCCAGCCATTGCGCGCGCCTCGGCATCGATGGCCATCAGATCACCCAGGCCCACCGGCTTGGAGGGGCTCATGGCGCCCAAAGTTGCATGGTTGACCGCGTGAATCTGGTCAAAGCGCAGTCGCCGGTCGAGAAACGCGGCCACGGCCACCTCATTGGCCGCGTTGAGCACGACGGTGGTGCCGACCGGACCGGCCAGAGACTCCCAGGCCAGTCGCAGACCGGGGAAGCGCTGGTCGTCCGGTTTCTCAAAACTGAGTGCGCCCAAGGTCGAAAAATCAAGCGCCGCAGCACCCGACGCGATGCGCTCGGGCCAGGAAAGCCCATAGGCAATGGGCACGCGCATGTCGGGTGTGCCCAGTTGGGCCACCACCGAACGGTCGTGGTACTGCACCATGGAGTGGATCACACTCTGCGGGTGGATCACCACCTCGATCTGCGCTGGCGCCAGACCGAACAGGTAGCGGGCCTCGATCACCTCCAGCGCCTTGTTCATCATGGTCGCGGAATCCACCGAGATCTTGCGTCCCATGACCCAGTTCGGGTGGGCGCAGGCCTCTTCGGGTGTGACGAGATGGAGGGTTTGCGGATCGCGCTGGCGGAACGGCCCGCCGGAAGCCGTGAGCACGATCTTTTCCACCCGGCGTTCCCAGCTGGCTGAATCTTCGGGCAGCGACTGGAAAACCGCCGAGTGCTCGCTGTCGATGGGCAACAACGTCGCCCCGCCCTCGCGCACCGCCCGCATGAACAGCTCACCGCCCACCACCAGAGCCTCCTTGTTGGCCAGCAGCAGCTTCTTGCCGGCCTGCGCCGCGGCGAGGCTGGGGGCCAGCCCGGCAGCCCCCACAATCGCCGCCATCACGGCGTGCACCTCGGGGTCGGAACTGACTTCGCACAGCGCGCGGTCGCCTGCCAGCACCTGGACCGACAAGCCCAACTCTTTCACGCGAGCGGCCAGTTGCGCGGCATGGGGCGCGCTGGCCATCACGGCGTAGCGCGGGGAAAAAACCTGGCACTGCTGGAGCAACATCTCCACCTGGGTGGCCGCGGTGAGGGCAAACACCCGGTAGCGGTCGGGATGGCGGGCAATCACATCCAGCGTGCTGGTGCCAATCGATCCGGTCGACCCGAGAATGGTGATGTTCTGTTGAAAAGCGGTCATGGTGTTCAGAGAGTGACCAGCATCATGGCCAGCGGCAGCACGGGCAGCAGCGCGTCCACCCGGTCCAGCACACCGCCGTGTCCTGGCAGGAGCTGGCTGGAGTCTTTCATGCCTGCGCTGCGTTTGACCAGCGATTCCAGCAGATCCCCCACCACGCTCATGGCGGTCAGGCCAATCACGGCCAGCCACGAAACCAGCTCGCCCAGCGTCTGCAGACGGGTGAACAGACTGGGTTGGTCTGTGAGCTGCTGTCCGTCGAACCAGCGCCATCCCAGTCCAAGCAACAGGACCCCCGCAAGCCCGCTGACCACACCTTCCCAGCTCTTGCCGGGACTCAGCGTGGGTGCCAGCTTGCGGCGTCCGAAGGCGCGCCCGCCGGCATAAGCCGCGATATCGGCCATCCAGACAAGGCTCAACACCGAGAGCAGAAAGCCCACCCCCAGTTGACGCGCCTGCACCAGCGCCAGCCAGGCACAGGCTAGCAACAGCAGCCCCAGCCCCAGCCGGATCGCCGCAGGCCAGACGCTCCAGCCAGCCACACCACGTCGCAGCATCACCACAGCCAGACCGACCCAGACCAGGGAAGACACCAGCCAGACCGGTCGCCAGGTCTGTTCCAGTCCACCCAGCAGCCAGAACGCCAGCAACGCCAGCCCCAAGCCCAGCCCCACGGCCTTGGCCACGGCGGGCGCACAGGCGTTCAGCCGCGCCCACTCCCAGCCGCCGGCCACCATGAGCAGCAGAGACAGCAGCACAAAGGGTTCGCTGGACGGGTAAAACAAGGCGGGCAACAAGACCGCCATCATGAGCAGCGCGGTGATGATGCGCTGTTTAAGCATGGTGTGGTCCGGCTTGGACACCCGTTGCCGGGCTCTTGACCACCTGATCCGATGTCTGACCAAAACGGCGCTCGCGACCGGCGTAGTCGGCGAAGGCGCGGTCCAGCTCCGCCGCATCAAAGTCGGGCCAGAGGCAGGGCGTGAAAAACAGTTCGGTGTAGGCGGCTTGCCAGAGCAGGAAGTTGCTGATCCGCATCTCGCCGCCGGTGCGGATCAGCAGGTCCGGATCGCCCGAATGGGCCAGCGCGGTGGTTTCACACAAACTGGCTTCGGTGATGTCACGACCCTCAGCCGCCAGCCGGCGCGCCGCCTGCGCAATGTCCCAGCGTCCGCCATAGTTGAAACAGACGTTGAGCACCATGCGCTGGTTGTGGGCGGTGGCGTCCTGAGCCCGTTGCAGACCCTGAACCACCCTGGGCGAAAGCCCGCTGCGATCACCCGGAAAATACAGGCGCACGCCGTTCTTGGTCAGCTTGGGCACCTCGCGCGACAAGGCCATGACCAGCAGGTCCATCAAACCGGACACCTCGTCCACTGGACGGCTCCAGTTCTCGGAAGAAAAAGCAAAAACCGTGAGCACCTGAACACCTCGCTCCAGGCAGGCTCGCACCGTGTTGCGCAGCGCATCCACCCCTTGTTTGTGGCCGGCCACCCGCGGCAGATGGCGGCGCTGCGCCCAGCGGCCGTTGCCATCCATCACGATGGCCGCATGGTGCGGCACGATGACAGGAGATGTCGGATCGGAAGGCAAGGAATCGGTCATCAAGACGCGGGTTCAGAAAACAGGCAAGGGTGACGCGAACGCGTCACACCGCCATGATGTCCTGCTCTTTGGAAGCGACCAGCCGATCCACCTCGTTGATCATGCGGTCGGTCAGCTTCTGGATGTCTTCTGTCGAACGGCGCTCATCGTCTTCCGACGCCAGCTTGTCCTTGACCAGCTTCTTGACCGACTCGTTGGCATCACGGCGCAGGTTGCGGATGGCCACCTTGGCCGACTCGCCCTCACCCCGAACGACCTTGGTCAGCTCCTTGCGGCGCTCTTCGGTCATGGGCGGCATGGGAACGCGGATCAGGTCGCCCTGGCTGGACGGGTTCAGGCCCAGATCGGACTCGCGGATGGCTTTTTCGATCTTCGCGCCCATGCCTTTTTCCCACGGTGCCACGCCAATCGTGCGGGCGTCGAGCAGCGTGAGGTTGGCCACTTGTGACAACGGCAACATGGATCCGTAGTAATCCACATGCACCGTGTCGAGCAGTTGGGGATTGGGTCGTCCCGTTCGCACCTTGGCCAGGTTGCTCTTGAACGATTCCACCGACTGCTGCATCTTGTGTTCGGCGGTTTGGCGGACTTCAGCAATGCTCATGAATGCTCCTCAATTCGACAGGTTTCGGTGAGTCGGTGGGTGTCAGACGTGGACCAAGGTGCCCTCGTCGCCACCGAGCACCACATTGCGCAGGGCGCCCGGCTTGAAAATCGAAAACACCTTGACGGGCAGTTTCTGGTCTCGGCACAGCGCAAAGGCCGTGGCGTCCATCACCTGGAGGTTCTTGGCCATGGCTTCGTCAAAGGTCAGCGCTGTGTAACGGGTGGCATTCGGATCCTTGTTTGGATCGGCACTGTAGACACCATCCACCTTGGTGGCCTTGAGAACGATCTCGGCACCGATTTCAGCGCCACGCAGTGCGGCGGCCGTGTCGGTGGTG
This sequence comes from Burkholderiales bacterium GWF1_66_17, assembly GCA_001770705.1. Lineage (GTDB taxonomy): Bacteria > Pseudomonadota > Gammaproteobacteria > Burkholderiales > Burkholderiaceae_C > Hydrogenophaga. The sequence goes on from MERT01000028.1 coordinate 36,474, forward strand.
AAAAAGGGATTGCCGGTGCCGGCCGCAAAGACGACCACCTTGCCCTCTTCGAGGTACTGCAGCGCCTTGGGGCGGACATAGGGTTCGACCACCTGCTCGATCGCGATGGCCGACATGACCCGCGCCACCAGGCCGGCTTTCTCCATGGTGTCGGCCAGAGCCAGCGAGTTCATGACCGTGGCCAGCATGCCCATGTAATCGGCCGTGGCCCGGTCCATACCCACCGAGCCACCCGCCACGCCACGGAAAATGTTGCCCCCACCGATGACGATGGCCACTTCCACGCCGAGACGCGTGACTTCAGCAATCTCCTCCACCATGCGAACGATGGTGGCGCGGTTGATACCGAATGCATCGTCACCCATCAGGGCTTCACCCGACAATTTGAGAAGGATGCGTTTATAGGCTGGCATGGGCAACTTTCAGGAAATCAGATATCGGTAGGCTCAACCGGCAAGTGTACCGAGGAGCCGGCACAGAACGACCCGGCGGGCGACACATTCACCGCAATAACAGGGCATCACACAAGACAACGGGCCTTGCGGCCCGTTGTCTTGTCTCTGCGAAGGGGCTGGCAGTGTCCAGCGTCGGATCAGGCGCCCTTGGCCGCGGCCACTTGCGCGGCGACTTCGGCGGCGAAGTCGTCCACTTTCTTCTCGATGCCCTCACCCACCACGTACATGGTGAAGCCTTTGACGGTCGTGCCGCTGGCCTTGAGCATCTGCTCGACGGTCTGCTTGTCGTTCTTCACGAAGGCCTGGTTGAACAGGCTGACTTCCTTCAGGTACTTCTGCACCGCGCCGTCGATGCGCTTGGCGGTGATCTCAGCGCTCTGCGCCGGCTTGCCGGCGGCCAGGAGTTCCTTGTTGGCCTCGTCAGCCTTGGCAGCGGCCACCGAGCGCTCACGCTCAATGAACTCGGCCGGCACGTCGGCGCTGGTCAGCGCCACAGGCTTCATGGCGGCAATGTGCATCGCCGTGTCCTTGGCGGGCACTTCTTCGCCGTCGAACTCCACCACCACGCCGATGCGGGTGCCGTGCAGGTAGCTCACCAGCTTGGCGCCGTTGCTGTAGTGCTTGAAGCGGCGGAAGCTCATGTTCTCGCCGATCTTGCCAATCAGGCCCTTGCGCACGTCTTCGAGTGTGGGGCCAAAGCTGTCCTGGCTGTAGGGCAGAGCACCCAGCGCTTCGACGCTGGACGGGTTGTGCTCGGCCACCAGCTTGGCGGCGGCGTTGGCCAAGGCCAGGAAGCTGTCGTTCTTGGTCACAAAGTCTGTTTCGCAGTTCACTTCAATCAGGCCACCGGTGGTGCCGTTGATGAAGCCAGCGACCACGCCTTCGGCGGTCACGCGGCTGGCGGCTTTGCCCGCCTTGGTACCCAGCTTGACGCGCAGCAACTCCTCGGCCTTGGCCATGTCGCCATCGGCCTCGGTCAGCGCTTTCTTGCACTCCATCATGGGTGCGTCGGTCTTGGCGCGCAGTTCAGCGACCATGCTTGCGGTAATTGCCATTTCAGTTCTCCGTTGGCCGCCTTCCCCGAATGGGCCGGGCGGACTTTTCAATTGATCAATTTTGCTTGTGAAAAAGGGGCTACAGGAGCCCCTCTTTCGCGCTGCGGCGAGGCTCAGGCGGCCGCATCTTCCTTGACTTCGACGAATTCGTCGGAGCCTTCGGCCTTGACAGCCTTGACGACGTCGTTGACGGCGTTGGAGCGGCCTTCGAGGATCGCGTCAGCGATACCGCGGGCGTACAGCGCCACGGCACGGGCCGAGTCGTCGTTACCGGGAATCACGTAGTCGATGCCGACCGGGTTGTGGTTGGTGTCAACCACGCCCACCAGCGGGATGCCCAGCTTCTGGGCTTCAAGGATGGTGATCTTGTGGAAGCCCACGTCGATCACGAAGATGGCGTCGGGCAGCGCGGTCATGTCCTGGATGCCACCGATGTCCTTTTCCAGCTTTTCCATTTCGCGAGCAAACATCAGTTGCTCTTTCTTGGTCATGCTTTCCAGGCCGGCTTCTTGCTGGGCCTGCATGTCCTTCAAACGCTTGATGGAGGTCTTGACCGTCTTGAAGTTGGTCAGCATGCCGCCGAGCCAGCGCTGGTCAACAAAAGGCACGCCGGCACGGCGGGCTTCCTGAGCCACGATGTCGCGCGACTGGCGCTTGGTGCCCACCATCAGGACGGTGCCGCGGTTGGCGGACAGGTTGCGCACGAACTTGGCGGCTTCTTCGAACATCGGCAACGTCTTTTCGAGGTTGACGATGTGGATTTTGTTGCGGTGACCGAAGATGTACGGAGCCATCTTGGGGTTCCAGAAGCGGGTTTGGTGACCGAAGTGGACACCGGCTTCCAGCATTTCGCGCATGGAGATAGACATGAGATTTCTTTCCAGAGGTTGGGACTAAAATCCAGCCCTGATCGTCATGAGCGAATGAGGCCAACAGGCTTCATCACAAGCTCCGACAACACCCGGTTGGGCTGGTTTGCGATTGCCTTGCTCTCGGGCTCCGGGAAAAATACCCAGAACACCCTCCAGCAAAGCCAATCAATTATAGCAGGCCCATCCTTGCCACTGACATTGCCAACATCTAGCCCAAAGTGGAAACGCTGGACTCCTCATTCGATGGCACCATCGAAACAATGACTGCGGCCTGATCACCATGCGGCGTGTCGGCATTCATGGAACGGAACCGCTGTACGGCCTGGAGGCGAGGCGCTCGATAGAGCGCACCGCCTCCAGCGCCCTGCCACCCCACACACTGATGGCCCGAGCAGGCCTCCGCGTGGCCGAACTCACCCGGGCCCTGGCCCCGCACGCCCGGTGCATCTGGATCGCCTGTGGTCCCGGCAACAATGGTGGTGACGGGCTGGTGGCCGCAACCCACCTGCAACACTTCGGCCGGTCGACCGGCGGCCTGCCCGACATCGTGGTCACGCTGTGCGGCGACCCGGCCCGACTGCCACCGGACGCAGCGCACGCCCTGCAGCAGGCGCTGGCCACCGGCTTGCAGATTCAAGACGCTCCGCCTTCAAGCTTCGATTTCGCCGTTGATGCCCTGCTGGGCATTGGCTGCCGTCGCCCGCCCGAAGGGCTGCTGGCCGATCATCTTCGCATCCTGCGTTCCAGCGGCGCACCCGTTCTGAGCGTCGACCTCCCCAGCGGTCTGGACACCGACACCGGTGTGCTGATGCGCGCACCAGGCGAGAACCTTCAAGTGTCCCAAGAGCGCCACACCTTGTCGCTTCTGACCCTCAAGGCCGGCCTCTTCACCGCGGACGGCCGTGATGAAGCCGGTCAGGTCTGGTTCGATGACCTGGGCGTACCACCCTGCGACGGCGTTCTGGCCCAGGCGAAACTCATCTGCGAAGCGCCGCACTCAACTGCGCCATGGCGACGAGCGCACGCGACCCACAAGGGCAGCTATGGCGAAGTGGTGATCCTCGGCGGACAAGACATCGCGCAAACCGGCGCGGGTATGACCGGTGCAGCGGTGCTGGCCGCCCGCGCAGCCTTGCACAGAGGTGCCGGCCGTGTCTATGTGGCGCTGCTGGGCGAGACCCTCAGTGAGCCGGCGGTGCGCTGGGACCCGGAATGCCCTGAACTGATGTTCAGATCGGTGGCGGCGCTGATGAGCAGCGCATTGATGCAAACCGCCGTTGTCGTTTGCGGGTGTGGTGGTGGCGATGCGGTGGCCGAGCTGTTGCCCGCAGTGCTTGCTAAGGCACCTGCGCTGGTACTGGATGCCGACGCACTCAACGCCATCGCCAGAAACAGCCACCTTCAAGCCCGTCTGCAGGAACGCAATACGTCCGGCTGGATCACGGTGCTGACACCCCACCCGCTGGAAGCCGCCCGCCTGCTCGGCAGCGACACCGCCACCGTCATGGCGGACCGGCTGGCGGCGGCCCAGAGCCTGAGCGACCGGTTTGCCGCCATCTGTGTGCTCAAGGGATCGGGCTCCGTGATCAGCGCGCCAGGGCGTATGCCGATGATCAACGCCAGTGGCAACGCGGCGCTGGCCACGGCCGGCACCGGCGACGTGCTGGCCGGCATGATCGGCAGCGCCCTGGCATTGCCTGCGGGGTGCTTCGAGCAAACCGTTCAACGGGTGGCTGGTGCCGTGCACCAGCATGGCCGGCTCGCCGACCGGTGGATACAGGCAGCGCACGCGGGTCACTTGACCGCCAGCATGCTGGCCGAACAGACCCTCTGAGCCAGCCCGGCTTCCGGCGCTTCAACCCAGCAGGATCAAGCCCACCTGCAGCACGATCACCAACACCAGCACCGACAGGTCGACGCCTCCGATCGGCGGGATGATGCGGCGCACCGGTCGAAGAATCGGCCCACACAAGCGATCGAGTGTGGAGAGCACCGGTGAACCGGGTTGCACCCAGGACAACACGGCATAGACCAGCAACAGGATCATCAAGCCCTGCAACACCACCCGCAGCAGCAGCTTCACGGCCAGGGTTGGAATGGCCAGCACCAGAGCTGCCGACGACGCCGGCATCCCGGCGAACAGCGAGGCCAGCATCAACCAAAGCCCCCCATAGGCCAGCGCCAGCAACAGGGCTGCCATCAGGCTGCCCCAATCGACGCGGCTTTGCGCCAGGGACTTGGGGAGGATGCGCCGCACCGGTCGCACCAGCCAGTCGGTGACAGCGATGGCCAGGCGCCCGGGCTGCGCTGACATGTGGATGCGCAAATGATTCATCCAGGCGCGCAGCAATGCGGCGGCGATCAGGAAAAAAAACAGGGTTTCCAGCAGGAAAAACAGAACGCTCATGAGAATGGACCCTTGATCAGAACAAGCCAGCGAAGGCCCTCGGCGACGGCGCCAGGTTCAGAGCAGGCCGCACCATTGCGCCAGCCTGCCCCCAACCAAAACAGACCCCGGTTCTTAACGACGCCCTTTGCGAACCTTGCCCGCCGAGGGCCGCGCATTGCCCCGCGCGGACTTTTTGCTCGCCGCGCGCTTGACCGACGCCTTGACCTCCTGCACCAGGGCGTCGGCAGCACTGGCCGGGCGGGGTTTTGAAGCCGCTTCGGACGGGCGGTTGCGCCGGGCTTTCCCGCCGCGTCCGGTGGAGGCGTCCCCATCACCCGCAGCGCCCGAGCCACCCGTCTTGTCGCGCATCGCACGCAGCAGCAGATCGTCTTCACCGGTGACCAGACGGAAGTCGATGCGGCGGCCATCCAGGTCCACACGGCTCACCTGCACCTGCACCCGGGTCCCCAGCGCGTAGCGGATGCCCGTGCGCTCGCCGCGCAGCTCCTGACGGGCCTCGTCGAACCGGAAGTACTCGCCACCCAGCTCGGTGATGTGCACCAGGCCCTCGACGTACATCGCATCGAGCGTGACGAACAAGCCGAAACTCGTGACCGAGCTCACCACACCGCTGAACTCCTCACCCAGGTGCTCGCGCATGTACTTGCACTTGAGCCAGGCTTCCACATCACGACTGGCCTCGTCAGCCCGTCGCTCGTTGGCGCTGCAATGCAGACCCGCCGCCTGCCAGGCGAGGGTGTCGGCAGAGATTTTTTTCACTGGCTCGCCTGCCACCGGCGGCTTGGCGCGGCTGGCCAGGCGCTTGCTGAGCTTGGCGTGCGCTTCACCTGGCGTCGGCAGGGCCGGCAACTGGTAGCGCTGCTGGGCCAGGATGGCCTTGATCACGCGGTGCACCAGCAGATCGGGGTAGCGGCGGATCGGGCTGGTGAAGTGGGTGTAGGCCTCGAACGCGAGACCAAAGTGGCCCTGGTTCATGGGCGTGTAGATCGCCTGCTGCATGGAGCGCAGCAGCATGGTGTGGATCTGCTGCGCCTCGGGCCGATCCTTGGTCGCTGCGGCGATCTGCTGGAACTCGGCAGGTTGCGGGTTGTCGCTGATGGTCTGCGACACGCCCATGGCCTTGAGGTAGTTGCGCAGGATGTCCTGCTTCTCCGGCGTCGGACCCTCGTGAACGCGGAACAGGCCCACGTGTTTGCCCTGGCTGATGAAATCGGCCGAACAGACGTTGGCCGCCAGCATGGCTTCTTCGATCAGCTTGTGCGCATCGTTGCGGGTACGCGGAACGATCTTCTCGATGCGACCCGATTCGTCACACACGATCTGGGTTTCGGTGGTTTCAAAGTCCACCGCTCCGCGCGCATTGCGCGCGGTCAGCAAGGCGCGGTACACGTCGTGCAGATTCAACAGATAGGGAATCAGCGGCTTGCGTTGCGCCGCCTCCGGCCCGCGCGTGTTCTGCAGGATGGCCGCCACCTCGGTGTAAGTGAACCGCGCATGGCTGAACATCACCGCCGGGTAGAACTGGTAGGCATGCACCTCGCCCTTGGCGTTGACCAGCATGTCGCAGACCATGCACAGGCGCTCCACGCCCGGGTTCAACGAACACAGGCCGTTGGAGAGTTTTTCCGGCAACATGGGAATCACGCGGCGCGGGAAGTACACCGATGTCGCGCGGTCGTAGGCATCGATGTCGATGGCCGAACCGGTCTGCACGTAGTGGCTCACATCGGCAATGGCCACCAGCAGGCGCCAGCCCTTGCCCCGGCCCACTTTGGCCGGCTCGCAATACACCGCGTCGTCGAAGTCGCGGGCGTCTTCGCCGTCAATGGTGACGAGTGGTACATCGCGCAGATCGACGCGGTTCTTGTGATCGCTGGAGCGCACATGGTCCGGCAGCGCCCGCGCCTGGGCGGTGGTCGCTTCTGAGAACTCGTGCGGCACACCGTACTTGCGTACCGCAATTTCGATCTCCATGCCCGGGTCGTCAATCTCCCCCAGCACTTCCTTCACGCGGCCGACCGGCTGACCGTACAAGGCGGGCGGCTCGGTCAGTTCGACCACCACCACCTGCCCCGGCTTGGCCGAGCCCGTGGCGCCTTTGGGAATCAACACGTCTTGTCCATAGCGCTTGTCTTCGGGCGCAACGAGCCAGACACCACTCTCCTGCAGCAGCCGGCCGATGATGGGCGACTTCGAGCGTTCAATGATCTCAGTCACCCGGCCTTCGGGTCGGCCCTTGCGGTCCTGGCGCACGATACGCGCCTTCACGCGGTCCTTGTGCAACACAGCCCGCATCTCGTTGGAAGGCAGATAGATGTCGGCCTGTCCATCGTCGCGGACCACAAAGCCATGACCGTCACGATGACCGGACACGACACCTTCAAATTCGGCCAGCAGGCTATTTTTTTCGTTCACTTTTTGAGTTCAATTTTTGATGCTATACTAGCGTTTTTCCTGAAATGCCCAGGTGGCGGAATTGGTAGACGCACTAGTTTCAGGTACTAGCGCTGAGAGGCGTGGAGGTTCGAGTCCTCTCCTGGGCACCAATGATAAGGGCTTGCAAACGCGATGTTTGCAAGCCCTTTTTTTGTTTTTCCGAATGGAAAAACAATGAAGCCGGCACGCACACAGCGCGCCGGCTTTTCACTTTCAGATCCGGGGTTTCGCGGATGACCACCTGAAGGCCATCAGCGCAGCATGCCAGAGCGGCCAAGGTCAAAACGGCACCGCCAGCAAGTCGTGCCCCTCTGCGGCCACGATGCGCGCCTTGGTGAATTCGCCCACCTTCAGCGTCTTGCTGATCTTCTCGGGCGGCAGCAGCCGCACCACGCCATCGATCTCCGGCGCATCGGCATAGCTGCGGCCCACGCCGCCCTTCTTGCCCATACCGGGCGCCGAATCCACCAGCACCTGCATGGTCGCGCCCACGCGCTCGCGCAGCTTGTCGGCCGACACACCTTCCGCCACCGCCATGAAGCGCGCACGGCGCTCCTCGCGCAGCGCATCGGGCACCGGGCCGGCCAGCGCATTCGCCGCCGCACCATTCACCGGTGAATAGGCAAAACAACCTGCGCGATCAATGCGGGCTTCCTGCACGAAATCCAGCAGGTGCTGGAATTCGGCTTCGGTCTCGCCAGGGAAACCGGCGATGAAAGTGCTGCGCACCACGATCTCCGGACACAGCTCGCGCCAACGCGCGATGCGTTCCAGGTTGCGCTCGCCGCTGGCCGGGCGCTTCATGCGCTTGAGCACATCGGGGTGGCTGTGCTGCAGCGGAACGTCCAGGTACGGCAGGCACAGACCTTCGGCCATCAGTGGAACGATGTCGTCCACATGCGGGTACGGGTACACATAGTGCAGGCGGACCCAGGCACCAAAGCCCTTGGCCAGTTCGCCCAGCGAGCGCACCAGATCGAACATGCGCGTCTTGACCGGCTTGCCATCCCAGAACCCTGTACGGTACTGCACGTCTACCCCGTACGCCGAGGTGTCCTGGCTCACCACCAACAATTCCTTGACACCCGCTTCGAACAGCTTGCGCGCTTCGGTCAGCACATCGCCGATCGGTCGACTCACCAGATCACCGCGCATGGACGGGATGATGCAGAAGGTGCAGCGGTGGTTGCAGCCTTCGCTGATCTTCAGGTAGGCGTAATGGCGCGGCGTGAGCTTGATGCCCTGTGCAGGCACCAGATCGACAAACGGGTCGTGCGGCTTGGGCAGGTGCAGGTGCACCGCCTCCATCACCTCGTGGGTGGCGTGCGGACCGGTCACGGCCAGCACGCTCGGATGCATCTGCCGCACCATGTTGCCGCCGCCATCGGCCTCGCGAGCGCCGAGGCACCCGGTCACGATCACCTTGCCGTTTTCGGCCAACGCTTCGCCAATCGTGTCCAGGCTTTCCCTCACCGCATCGTCGATGAAACCGCAGGTGTTCACGATCACGAGATCGGCACCGGCAAAGGTCTTGGAAGTCTGGTAACCCTCGGCGCTGAGCTGCGTGAGGATGAGTTCGGAGTCGGTCAGCGCCTTGGGACAACCCAGGCTCACAAAACCGACCTTGGGCGCCGCAGCGCCCGGGGTGGCAACAGTTTCAGTCATGGCCCGATTGTCTCAGACCCGGCTCGGAAGAACAGGTGACCGTGTCAGCGCTTGAGACCGAGGGCGGCCAGCATCTGCTCGCTGTTCTTCTGCATCTGCTCCTGCATCTGCGTGAACGCGCTGCGCGACTGCTCCATGTAGGTGCCCATCATGCCCTGCATCATGGGCGACTGAACGTTGGTGAACTGCTTCCAGACTTCGGGGTTGAGGCCCTTCGTCTGCTCGCTCATCTTGTTCTGCAGATCCATGAAGATCTGCACGTTCTTCTCCAGGTACGAGCCCATGAAGTCCTGCATGGCGTGACCGTAAAACCGGATGATGTTGGCCAGCACCTGCTCGGTGAAGATGGGCACGCCTGCGGTTTCTTCCTCCAGGATGATCTGCAGCAGGATGCTGCGGGTCAGGTCGTCATTGGTCTTGGCGTCTCGCACCACAAAGTGCTCGTTGTCCATCACCAGCGCCTTGACCTCGGCCAGCGTGATGTAGGACGAGGTATCGGTGTCGTACAGACGCCGGTTGGGGTATTTCTTGATGATGCGCAAGACGCCCGGGTTGGCGCTGCTGGCTTCTGCCTTGCTTTTTTGCACTGCTGGACTTTCAGAATGGGAGCGGCTCGGGAACCAGAGCTGGTCAGAGCATACGGCACATTCTAGGAACCCATCCTGACAGCTGTCTGCATGGGTTTACCCTGTGGGCTCCCGCGACGCCCGGTGGTGCGCTCCAGCGCATTCTGGACACAAAAAAAGGCCAGACGTCACCGCCAGGCCTTTGATGCATCGGAAAAGGTTTGGTAGGCGCGATTGGACTCGAACCAACGACCCCCACCATGTCAAGGTGGTGCTCTAACCAGCTGAGCTACGCGCCTACAAACTGTCCGAAGCCTCGCAGTATAGCAGCTTTACGGGCGACTTTTGCCTGCCTGCATCATTTTCGGCGCACCACGCGAACACCAGCCACATCACCCACCACCGCCATCGCTCTTGCCACCTGGCGGGAGTCGAGCACCTCGATGGTGAACGTCATCCACGCAACGCCTCTGACCGACTGGGTCTGTACACCAATCACGTTCATTTTTTCGCGGGCAAACACTTCGGAAATGTCGCGCAGCAGGCCTTGCCGGTCCTGCGCCTCGACCGCCACGTCCACCGGATACACCTCGGCCGAACCATCGCGCCCACCGCCGGTCTGTCCGCCCCACTGCACCTCGATGACACGGTCCGGGCTCTTGCGCTGCAGGTGCGCGAAGTCGCTGCAATCGCTGCGGTGGATGCTCACGCCCTTGCCGCGCGTCACGAACCCGCAGATGTCGTCTGGCGGGGCGGGTTTGCAGCATTTCGCCAGCTGCGTCATGAGCGAGTCGACCCCTACCACGAGAACACCGCCCGGCGATGGCCCGGTGCGCTTGCGCGGCTTCTTCAGCCACGCCAGCTCTTCGGCCGGTTCGGAAGGTTCAGCGGGTCGCAGATGGGTTTCGATGGCCCGCAGCGAGAGTTCGTCTTTCCCGACCTGCTCAAACAGCACCTGCGCTGAAGCCAGGCCCATGGCCGTGGCCAGGTCGTCAAACTTGAGTGCAGTGCGGCCCTCGCGCTGCAGCAGCTTTTCAACCGCGTCGCGGCCTCTGGCGATGGTTTCCTCCATGGCCAGGGCATTGAACCAGGCGCGCACCTTGCTCTTGGCCCGGTGGCTGACGAGGTAGCCCAGATCGGCGTTGAGCCAGTCCCGCGACGGCCCGCCTTCCTTGGCCGCGGTGATCTCCACCGTCTGCCCGTTTTGCAGCGGCGTGTTCAGCGTCACCATGGCGCCGTCGACGCGGGCGCCCCGGCAACGGTGACCCAGGTTCGTGTGCACGGTGTAGGCGAAATCCACAGCGGTGGCACCCTGGGGCAACTCCACGATCGCGGCATCGGGCGTCAGCACATAGATGCGGTCGTCGAACAGGCCCTTGGCACTGCCACTGAGGTCGCGTTCCCAGGCCAGCAGCTGGCGCAGCACAGCGATCTTGGCGTCGTATTCCGAACTCGCTGAGACGCCCGCATACCCTTTCGCGCCCGCTTCCTTGTAGGCCCAGTGCGCAGCGACGCCGTGCTCGGCGTGGTCGTGCATGGCCTGGGAACGGATCTGGATTTCAAACGCCCTGCCCTGTTCGTCACGCACCACGGTGTGCAGCGACTGGTAGCCGTTGGGTTTGGGCTTGGCAATGTAGTCATCAAACTCTTCGGCCACCGGCTTGAAGTGCGCGTGCACCAGCGCCAGCACACCGTAGCAGTCATCGGTCTGTGGAACCACCACCCGTAGCGCACGAATGTCGAACACCTGGTCAAAATCGAGCGCCTTGCCCCGCATCTTCTTGACGATGCTGTAGATGTGCTTGGGCCGGCCCTCCACCGAAGCCTGTATGCCCTGGCGCTGAAGGTCCTGCTCCAGCTGCTGGCGGACCTGTTCGACATGCGCTTCACGCTCGGCACGCTTCTCGTCCAGCAGGCGGGCGACCTGTTTGTAGGTGTGAGGCTCCAGGAAACGGAAGGACAGGTCTTCCATCTCCCACTTGATCTGCCAGATGCCCAGCCGATTGGCCAGCGGCGCAAACACATGCAGCGACTCGCTGGCCAGCGCCTCGCCCGGGTCGCCCTTGCACGCGGCGAAATAGCGCAAAGTCTGCAGCCGGGAGGCCAGCCGCAGCATCACCACGCGCAGATCGCGCGAAAAGGCCAGCAGCATCTTGCGCACGTTTTCGGTCTGGCTTGCCGCCAGCTCCGAAACGGGCGCCTTGCCGGGTGACACAACGGGCAGGGCCTGATCCTGCGCAGCCAGGCGCTCTTCGACCTTCTTGGCATGCACTTCGGCCGACTTGATGCGCGCCTGATGCTGCAGCTGGACCAGCTTGGTGGTCTCCATGGCCAGGGCGGCAAAGTTGTCACCAAAGGCCTTGGCAATCACCTCCTGCGGACGGTTCAGGTACGGACAGGTGTACACCAGATAGACGGCCGCCTGCATGGCTTCGGAGCCGCCAATGTCGCTCAGGATGGCCGCCACGGCATCGGCATGGGCCAGGGTGTTTTCGCCGGTATCCAGCTGCTCGGAGGCCAGCAGCGGTTCGGCGAAAGCGCGCGCCCGCGCCAGTGCCTGCGCCTGGTGGGGCAAGCTGTCGGAAGTGGCGGCCACGATGGCCGAAGAAGTTCCCAGGCCCGTTGGGGCCACCTCAGGGGTCGGGGCCCCCACGGGCGGAAAAGTGGCAAGCGAACGTTTCATCTCAACTCAAAGGGTCGGCTCATACCGCCCACATAAATTCCTGCACCACGGCGACCTGATCGGGGACCAACAGGGTTGGCGCGTGACCGACGCCGGCGAATTCAACACAGCGCGCCTTGGGGCCGCGCTGACCCATCTCGGCTGCGGTGGCCCGGGTCAGCAGATCGGAGTCAGCGCCCCGCAGCAACAGGGTGGGCGCATGGATGGCGTCATACAGCTCCCAGAGCGTGCGTTCACCGTCCTGCACAAACTGCAGCGCGGCCGCCTCTTCCATCCCGGTGGTCATCGCTTTGTAGGGCTGCGCGATGGCCGGGTCGTAGTGCAGCCACCAGCGCCCATCGCGCTCGCGCAACATGGGCCGGGAAAAAGCGAGCCATTGGGCCGGTGAGTGAGGCCCAAAGCCGGTGGAAATGGAGGCCAGGTAAGCCACCGCGTCCTGCTCGCTGGCGAACGATGGGTTCTGGCCCAGATAGTCGCCGATGCGCTGCAGGGCCGCCCATTCGATCACCGGACCGACGTCGTTGAGCACCAGCCGGCGCGGAGCCAGCGCGGGCTGGGCCGCGATCGCCATGCCGATGAGCCCGCCCATGCTGGTACCCACCCAGTCGATCGCGACGTCGGGAGCTTCGGCCCGCAGCTGCAGTACCAGCGCCGCCAGATCGGCCACGTAGTTGCCCAACTGGTACGCCATGGGATCGGCCAGCCAGTCGCTGTAACCCCTCCCGGCCACATCGACCGCCAGCACACGCGAACGCGGTGTCAGCGCCTGCGCCAGCACATCGAAATCACGCCCCTGACGCGAAAGCCCGTGCACACAGATGACAACATGGCGCCCCTGTGCCTCCGGGTCGGCCGACCAGTCCCAGAAGGCCATGCGGCGCACCCCACCGTCGCGGGCCGCTGGCCCGCTGACTGGCAAAAATCGAAGCTGTGGTGACTGCATGAACCGGGGCCTTCCCTGTGTCTCCGTGATAATGAATCAGGTGTTTTTCAACCTATCGTAATGGAACAGGAGCTTACCCATGCTTGCCAACAAAACTGCCCTTGTCACCGGTTCCACCAGCGGCATCGGACTGGGCATCGCCAAAGCGCTCGCGCGCCAGGGCGCCAACATTGTGCTCAACGGTTTTGGCGATGTAGAAGGTCCGAAAGCCGAGATCCTCGCCCTGGGGGTCCAGGTCGCGTACCACGGTGCCGACATGAGCAAGCCCGCCGAGATTGAAGACATGATGAAGTTTGCCGCTGAACGTTTCGGGCGTGTGGACATCCTGGTCAACAACGCCGGCATCCAGCACGTGGCGCGGGTGGAAGACTTCCCCGTGGAGAAGTGGGACGCGATCATAGCGATCAACCTCACCAGCGCCTTCCACGCTTCCCGCCTGGCGATTCCGGCCATGCGCGCGGCCAACTGGGGCCGCATCATCAACGTGGCCTCGGTGCACGGCCTGGTGGGCTCGGCCGAAAAGTCGGCCTACGTGGCGGCCAAGCACGGTGTGGTCGGCCTGACCAAGGTGACGGCCCTGGAAAACGCGACCTCCGGCGTGACCTGCAACGCGATCTGCCCGGGCTGGGTTCTCACGCCGCTGGTGCAGAAACAGGTGGACGCCAAGGCGGTTGCACTGGGCGTTTCCAATGAGGAAGCGAAGAACGTCTTGCTGGGCGAAAAAGAGCCGTCGATGCAGTTCACCTCCCCGGAGGAACTGGGTGAACTGGCCGTCTTTTTCTGCTCGCCCGCAGGCAACAACGTGCGCGGCGTGGCCTGGAACATGGACGGTGGCTGGGTGGCGCAATAACACGCCAACAACGCGAAACAAAAGGCCCGCGATGCGGGCCTTTTGCCTGGGAGCAGCGTTACTCAACGCAGCTGGATCGAACCGGTCACGGTCACGCTCACCATGCTCTTGCCCGCCTCGACCGGCACCGGGGTATCGGCCATTGAGGTCTTGGCTTCCATGGCCATCATGCGCGGGCGCACCGGTCCACCGCCCTGGTCGGCCGAACTGACCGACACCTCGCGCAGGGTGTAGCCACTGAAACCAAAACCCTTGGCCACTTCAGCGGCCTTGCCTTTGAAGCGCTCGATCGCCTGCCCCTGCACATCCGATTCGAGTCGCTGCTGGGCCTTGCGCGACAGCGAAAAACCCACCTCGCCCATCGTGAGCGTCTGGACCTTGCCGGCCGTGCTGCTGATGCGACCAAAGTCGCGCCCCTCCAGCCACAGTTCGGCGCTGCCCCGCCAACCGTTGATCTTGCCGTTGGTACCGTAGCGCGGATACAGGCTGAACTGCCCGGTCCGCAGTTCCAGCAACTCCGGCTGCGCCGCCAGCCGGGCCACGGCCAGCGCCGCGTCAAGCGCCTGTTTGAGCTGATTCTGGACCGCGGTGGCGTCGTTGCCTTCGCGCGTGGTGCTCAGGCTCATGGAAAGCCAGTCCTGCTCGACCTCCAGAAAGCTGCTCGCGGACAGGTTCACCACATGAGCCGGATCATGGGCCACGGCGGGGGTCTGGGCCCATCCAGCCGACAGCAACCCACCACAGGCCAATGCGACCAGCAGCGACCGAGCAGGAACAAATGAAATTTCAGCGCCGTTTTTCTTCAGGAAGGTTTTCAGCATGGAACTCTACTTTCTCGGCTGTTGATCAAACGACTGGTTGCGCAATTGCTCACGCAACCGCTGCCGTTCTTCGGCCGAGAGTCGGTAGGGTTTGACTTCCTCCGCGTCACTGTCGCTGTCCGAATAGCGCAAGGCATCACGCAGCCGCAACGGGCCACGCGGCTCACCCGCGGCAGAGTCCAAAGGCAGCACCATGGCCGCCGCCTGAACCTGGTCCTGATGGGCGGGTTTCTCCTCAGCGCCGACCATGGGCGAGAGAGACAACAAAAGACTTCCCAGAGAAAAAACCAGCTTCATGTTGGAACAGGGCAAGGATAAAAGCACCATTGTGGGAGGCAAGCATGGTAACGGTCCTGACCCCTTGGGCAACATTTGTAACAGCCTGTCAAGAACGCAAAAAACGTGGTCTGACAAGCACTTGCCGCTGCCACAATGGCCTCTGTTACATTTTCCGAGAGTTGCTGCCATGCCACAAACCAACACCCGCCCGAACAAGATCCTGGTCGTTGACGACGACGTCCGCATCCGCGATCTGCTGCGCCGTTACCTGATGCAGGAAGGCTTTGAGGTGATGCTGGCCGAAGACGGCAAGGCCCTCAACCGCGTGCTGCAACGCGAAGCGGTGGACCTGATCGTGCTCGACCTCATGATGCCCGGCGAAGACGGCCTGTCCATCTGCCGCCGCCTGCGCGCCAACGCCGACCGCACGCCCATCATCATGCTGACCGCCAAGAGCGAAGACGTGGACCGCATCGTCGGGCTCGAAGTCGGCGCCGACGACTACCTGGGCAAGCCCTTCAACCCGCGCGAACTGCTGGCCCGCATCCACGCAGTGCTGCGCCGCCGCCCGCCCACCGAAGTGCCCGGCGCACCATCGCAGGACGCCGAGATGGTGACCTTCGGCCCGTTCGAGTTCGACCTGAGCCTGCGCACCCTGCGCAAGGAAGGCGTCGACCTGCCCCTGACCACCGGCGAGTTCGCCATGCTAAAGGCCTTGGTGCGCCACCCGCGCCAGCCGCTGTCACGCGAGAAGCTGGCCCAGCTCGCCCGCGGCCGTGAGTTCGAACCGTTCGACCGCAGCCTGGACGTGCAGGTGTCGCGCCTGCGCAAGCTGATTGAAGAAGACGCCGCTTCGCCGCGCTACCTCCAGACGGTCTGGGGCGTGGGCTATGTCTTCGTGCCGGACGGCAACGCCTGATGTCCGAAGAGTCACGCGTTCCGTTTGAAACCCAGCCCGCGGCCCTCGAAACGGTCCCGGCGCCACTGGACAGCCGTCCGCCCAGAGAAGTCAGCCTTTTCTGGCGCACGTTTTTCCTGCTGGCCATGCTGCTGCTGGGTTGCATCATCGCGTGGCTGCAGACCTTTCGGGCCCTGGAGTTTGAACCCCGTGCGTTGCAAAGTGCCCAGCAGCTGGCCTCGCTGGTCAACCTCACGCGGGCTGGCCTGATCCACGCCGATTCCATCGCGCGGGTGTCCCTGGTCAAGACGCTGGCCGACGAAGAGAAGGTGCGCATCGCACCGCGCGAGCCGGGCGACACCTACCGGCTCTACAACACCGATTCCCTCAGCCGCCGCATCAGCGAACAGGTCAAGGCCCGCCTGGGTCCGGACACCGTGGTGGCGCGTGAGGTGAACAACACAGCCGGTCTGTGGATCGGGTTCAGCATCGACAGCGACCCCTACTGGCTGCAGACCGACCCCTCACGCGTCGAACTGGTCGCCGGCATCACCTGGCTGATCTGGCTCGGCACGGCCGCCCTGCTCTCCCTGGCCGGCGCCGCCCTGATTGCGCGACTGATCAACCGCCCGTTGAAAAAACTCTCGTTTGCCGCCAGTCGCGTGCGCGAAGGCGATTTCAACGCCAGTCAGCTCAACGAGACGGTCGCCACCAGTGAAATCCGCCAGGTCAACATCGGCTTCAACCGCATGGCCCAGCGGCTCTCCAAGATCGAGCAGGACCGCGCACTCATGCTCGCCGGCATTTCCCACGACCTGCGCACACCCCTGGCGCGCTTGCGGCTGGAAACCGAGATGAGCGTGGGCGACCCGCAGGCGCGGGAACACATGGCGGCCGACATCGAACAGGTCAATGCCATCATCGACAAGTTCCTCGACTACGCGCGCCCCGACCACCTGGAGCCCGAGCGTGTGAGCCTCAACCAGGTCATCGATGCCGCCGTGTTTTCGCTGGGCAGCGCGCCCGACGTGGAAGTGCACACGAGCATTCCTGCCGAGACGGTGGTCATGGGCGACGCGGTGGAACTGCACCGCGTGTTCTCCAACCTGCTGGAAAACGCCCAGCGCTACGGCAGGGAACCAGAAAGCGGCCGGGTGCGGATCGAGATCGCCGCCCGCAAGAAAGACGACTGGGTGCTGATCAAACTGCGCGATCACGGCACCGGCGTGGTCCCTGAAATGCTGGCCCAGCTGACGCAGCCGTTCTTCCGCGGCGACGCCTCCCGCACCTCGGCCACCGGCACCGGCCTGGGACTGGCCATTGTCGAGCGCGCGATTGCCCGGATGGGCGGGCGCTTTGCGCTGGCCAACAGCAGCACCGGCGGACTGGCCGCCCACATCAAGCTGCCGCTGGCCAAACCCTGACTTGAAGCCCGCTCAGGGCACCCTGATCAGCAGGACCACAGCCCGGGCTTCGATCGACAGACCCTGTCCCACAGGCCCCAGCTTTTCGGCTGTCTTGGCTTTCACGTTGACCTGTTGCCCCGCCACGCCCAGCGCGCGCGCGATGGCGTCGCCCATGGCGGCGATGTGGGGTGCCAGTTTGGGTGCCTGTGCGATCACAGTGCTGTCGATGTTGCCGACCTCGAAACCGGCCGCACGCACGCGTCGCATCGTTTCGGCCAGCAGCATGCGGGAATCAGCGCCCTTGAAGCGCTCGTCGGTGTCCGGGAAGTGACGACCGATATCGCCCAGCCCGGCCGCCCCCAGCAGCGCATCGGTGATGGCGTGCAACAGCACGTCGGCGTCCGAATGGCCCAGCAGGCCCATGGTGTGGGGAATGGTGACACCGCCGATGATCAGCGGGCGGCCGGGCACCAGGGCGTGCACGTCCCAGCCCTCGCCGATGCGGAATGGAAGAAGCACCTGGGTCATGAACGGCTCCTGAGAATGGCCTCGGCCAAGGCAAAGTCTTCCGGGTAGGTGACCTTGAAATTCTGCGCACTGCCGGGCACCAGCAGCGGCTTCTGACCAGCCAGCTCCATGGCGCTGGCTTCGTCGGTCACGCCGGCGAAACCGTTGCTGGCCTGTGCGGCCAGTGCCGCTCGCAAGGGGCCGATGCGAAACATCTGCGGCGTCTGTGCCAGCCACTTGTCCGACCGGTCCACCGTCGTGGCCACACGGCCACCGGCTTCGGACTTGAGCGTGTCGGGCAGCTTGAGCGCCAGCAGGCCGCCCACAGCGTCTGCCAGGCAGGCGTCGATCAGCGCATCAACCTGCGCCGGTGTGATCAGGCAGCGTGCCGCGTCGTGCACCAGCACCCAGTCGCTGTCGTCGGCCCCGCTGTCCAGCAAGGCCTGCAGGCCGTTGAACACGCTGGCTGCGCGCGTGCTGCCGCCCACCCGGGCGAGCTGGATGTGAGGGTCATCAACGCTCAAAAAGCGGTCGCCGGGCGACACCACCACCAGACAGCGCTCAATGCGGTCGACCGCCTGAAACGCCGCCAGCGTGTGCAGCACCATGGGCAGTCCGGCCACAGGCTGGTATTGCTTGGGCGCGGCGGTGCCAGCGCGCGAACCCGAGCCCGCGCAGGGCAACAGGGCATGGCAACGGAGTGCCGGGTTGGGGGGAATGGGGAGAGGGGCTTCGGTCATGGAGTGACCGCATTCTAGAATCACCTCTTTCACACCCCCCACCTCAGCAGGTGGGGGGTGTTTGTCATGGGAGCGGCAAGGCCCGAGGTCTTGCCGCCCACACCGCGCGAGCCACCAACGTCCATGGACCTGCCCAAACTCACCCCCGGCAAACGCTTCACCCTGCCCCGCCCCAGCGGCGCGGCCGACGCCCTGCTGCTGGCCCAGCTCGCCTCGCGCGAAAAAGCGGCGGGCCGCCTCACGGCCATCGTCACCGCCGACGCCACCGACGCGCAGCGCCTGATCGACGAGATGGCGTTCTTTGCGCCGGGCCTGCGCTGCGCGCTGTTCCCGGACTGGGAGACCTTGCCCTACGACACGTTTTCGCCGCACCAGGACCTGATCTCCGAGCGCCTGGCCACGCTCTGGCGCATCCAGCAACACGACAAGGACACCGGCGCCGACGTGGTGCTGGTGCCCGCGACCACCGCGCTCTACCGGCTGGCACCGCCGTCCTTTCTGGCCGGCTACACCTTCCAGTTCAAGGTCAAGCAGAAGCTCGACGAGGCCAAGCTCAAAGGCCAGCTCACGCTCGCGGGCTATCAGCACGTGACCCAGGTGGTGAGCCCGGGCGAATACGCGGTGCGTGGCGGCCTGATTGACCTCTTCCCCATGGGCTCGCAGGTGCCCTACCGCGTGGACCTGTTCGACGACGAGATCGACAGCATCCGCACCTTCGACCCCGACAGCCAGCGCAGCCTCTACCCGGTGCCCGAGGTGCGGCTGCTGCCCGGGCGCGAGTTCCCGATGGACGACGCGGCGCGCGCCAAATTCCGCAGCCGCTGGCGCGAGCTGCTGGATGGCGACCCGACCAAGAGCCGTGTCTACAAGGACATGGGCAACGGCGTGGCCACCGCCGGCATCGAGTACTACCTGCCGCTGTTCTTCGAGCAGACCGCCACCGTCTTTGACTACCTCGGCGAAGCGGCGACCGTGGTGCTGCACGGAGACCTCGAACCCGCCTTCCAGCGCTTCTGGCAGGACACGCAGGACCGCTACCGCCTCGTCAAGGGCGACCCCGAACGCCCGGCGCTGCCGCCTGAGAGCCTGTTCCTTTCGGCCGAGCAGTTCTACACCGGTGCCAACGCGCACGCGCAGCTGGCCATCCGCCCGGCGGTGGAAGACGTTGCCGACAACGCCTTCGCGCAGAAGCTGGGCGACCTGTCGGTGGTGCGCGGCGCCGAAGACCCGCTCTCGCGCCTGCAGAACCACATCCGCAACACCGCGCACCGCGTGCTGCTGCTGGCCGAAAGCGATGGCCGGCGCGAGAGCCTGCTGGACTTCCTGCGTGCCAGCGGCCTGAACCCGCCCGCCTTCGATTCGCTGGCCGAGTTCCAGGCCAGCGACGAAAAAGCCGGCATTGCCACCTCGGTGCTGACGGTCGGCTTCAGTTCGCTGGAAGACGGCATCGACTTCGTCACCGAAACCGAACTCTTCGCCGCAGGCCCGACCACGCGCCGGCGCAAGAAGCAGGAACAGGTCAGCGACGTCGATGCGCTGATCAAGGACCTGAGCGAGCTCAACGTGGGCGACCCGGTAGTGCACAACGCACACGGCATCGGCCGCTACCGCGGCCTGGTTCACATGGACATGGGCGAAAAGAACCCGGACGGCACACCCGCGCTGATGGAGTTCCTGCACCTCGAATACGCCGACAAGGCGGTGCTCTACGTGCCGGTGAGCCAGCTGCAACTGATCGGCCGCTACACCGGCGTGAGCGCCGACGAAGCACCGCTGCACCGCCTGGGCAGCGGCCAGTGGGAAAAAGCCAAACGCAAGGCCGCCGAGCAGGTGCGCGATGCCGCCGCCGAGCTGCTGAACATCTACGCCCGCCGCGCCGCGCGCCAGGGCCATGCGTTCCGCTTTTCGGCGCAGGACTACGAAATCTTCGCCAACGACTTCGGTTTCGACGAAACCGCCGACCAGCGCGGCGCGATCCACGCGGTGATCCAGGACATGATCAGCCCGCGCCCGATGGACCGCCTGGTGTGTGGCGACGTGGGTTTCGGCAAAACCGAGGTCGCCTTGCGCGCCGCGTTCGTGGCCGTCACCGGCGGGCGCCAGGTGGCCTTCCTCGCGCCCACCACGCTGCTCGCCGAGCAGCACTACCAGACGCTGGTGGACCGCTTCGGCAAGTGGCCGGTGAAGATCGCCGAGATGAGCCGCTTCCGCTCGCAGAAGGAAATCACCGCAGCGCAAAAAGGCATCGCCGATGGTTCGGTGGACATCGTCGTCGGCACACACAAGCTGCTGAGCGAGAAGACGCAGTTCAAGGACCTCGGCCTGCTCATCATCGACGAGGAACACCGCTTCGGCGTGCGCCACAAGGAGCAGATGAAGGCCCTGCGCGCCGAGGTCGACGTGCTCACGCTCACCGCCACGCCGATCCCGCGCACGCTGGGCATGGCACTCGAAGGCCTGCGCGACCTGTCGGTCATCGCGACCGCGCCGCAACGCCGCCTGGCGATCAAGACCTTTGTGCGCAGCGAGAGCAACGGTGTGATCCGCGAAGCCGTGCTGCGCGAGTTGAAGCGCGGCGGGCAGGTCTACTTCCTGCACAACGAAGTCGACACGATCGAGAACCGCAAGCAGAAGCTGGAAGAGATATTGCCCGAGGCGCGCATCGCCATCGCCCACGGCCAGATGCCCGAGCGCGACCTGGAGCGCGTGATGCGCGACTTCGTGGCGCAACGCTACAACCTGCTGCTGTGCTCGACCATCATCGAAACCGGCATCGACGTGCCCACCGCCAACACCATCGTCATGAGCCGCGCCGACAAGTTCGGCCTGGCCCAGCTGCACCAGCTGCGCGGCCGCGTCGGCCGCAGCCACCACCAGGCCTACGCCTACCTCATGGTGCCGGACATCGAAGGCCTGACCAAGCAGGCGGCGCAGCGGCTCGACGCGATCCAGCAGATGGAAGAACTGGGCTCGGGCTTCTACCTCGCCATGCACGACCTGGAGATCCGTGGGGCCGGCGAGGTGCTGGGCGAGAACCAGAGCGGCAACATGCTGGAAGTGGGCTTCCAGCTCTACAACGAGATGCTCAACGAAGCCGTGCGCTCGCTGAAAGCCGGTCGCGAGCCCGACCTGCTTTCGCCGCTGTCGGTCACGACCGACATCAACCTGCACGCCCCCGCCCTGCTGCCCAGCGACTACTGCGGCGACGTGCACCTGCGGCTGTCGTTCTACAAGAAGCTGGCCACCGCCAAGACCACCGACCAGGTGGATGCGCTGCTCGAAGAAATCGTGGACCGCTTCGGCAAGCTGCCGGCCCAGGCGCAGACGCTGATCGACGTGCACCGCCTGCGCTGCATCAGCGCGCCCTACGGCGTGGTGAAGGTCGATGCGGCACCCGGTGTCACGAACATCACCTTCAAGGCCAACCCGCCCATCGAACCGATGCGCATCATCGAGTTGATCCAGAAGAACCGGCACATCAAGCTGGCGGGCAACGAGAAGCTGCGCATCGAACGCGCCCTGCCCGAGGTGAAAGACCGGGTGCAGCTGGTGCGCGATGTGCTGCGCTCGCTCGGGCAGCCGCTGAAACCCGAGCCTGCGCCCGCCGCGGCTTGATCTGCATCAAAGTCACCCGCCGCAGGGCGCGGCGTTCACCTGCCGTTCACGTGCCGGCCAAGAAACTTCATCTTGGCGCCGCACCATCGCGGCTTCTGAACCGAAGGGAAACCCCATGAATCTGACCACTCAGCGCCCCTGGATCACGCCTGTCGTGATCGGCGCCTTTCTGCTCTCCGCCGTCACCGGCGTGCTGATGTTCTTTCACCTCGACAGTGGCCTGAACAAGACCGCGCACGAATGGCTGAGCTGGGTCATGGTGATCGGCGTCTCGCTGCACGTGCTGCTGCACATGCCTGCCTTCAAACGCTACTTCCACCAGACTCCGGGCCGCGTGGTCATGGGTCTGTTCGCTCTGGTGCTGGCGCTGAGCTTCATTCCGGCCGGCGGCAGCGCAGGCAGTGAGCCGGGTTTTGCACCCCCGGTACGCGCCCTGGCCAAAGCCCCGATCACCGTGCTGGCCCAGGTGGCGGGTACCAGCACCGACGACGTCAAGACCCGGCTGCAGGCCGCGGGCTTCACCGTCACCAGCGACCAGCAATCGGTGGCGGACCTGGTGGGAGGCGATCTGAAGGTGCAGATTCGTGCGATGAGCAAGGTGCTGGCACAGCCCAAGTCCTGAGCGGAACGGTCATCCCGGCTCCCGCGATAATTCCGGGATGACTTCAACCACCACCGAATTCGCCCCCGGCCTCACCGTTCAGGGCTTCACGCCGCCGCTGAACCTCAAGGACTTCAAGCTCATCGCGTTCGACATGGACTCCACGCTCATCAACATCGAGTGCGTGGACGAAATTGCCGACGCGGCCGGCCGCAAGGCCGAGGTGGCGGCCATCACCGAAGCCGCCATGCGCGGCGAGATCACCGACTACAAGGAAAGCCTGCGCCAGCGCGTCGCGCTGCTGCGCGGCGTGACGGTGGCCCACATGGAGCAGGTTCTGGCCGAACGCCTGCAGCTCAACCAGGGCGCCGAATCGCTGGTGAAAGCCTGCAAGGCCGCCGGGCTGAAAGTGTTGCTGGTCTCGGGCGGCTTCACCTACTTCACCGACCGCGTGCGGGATCGCCTGGGCATCGACTTCACGCGATCCAACGTGCTGGAAATCGAGAGCGGCCCCAACTGCGGGCAGCTCACCGGCCGCATGGTGGACCAGTCCTGGGGCGACATCTGCGATGGCGCGGAAAAGCGCCGCACACTGCTGGAAGTGGCGTCTCTGCTGGGCATCGAACCGGGCCAGTGCATCGCCATGGGCGACGGCGCCAACGACCTGCCCATGATGGGCGTGGCGGGCCTCTCGGTGGCCTACCACGCGAAGCCGAAGGTGCGCGAGCAGGCCATGGTCGCCATCAACGAAGGTGGGCTGGACCGGCTGCTCGAAGTGCTGCGCTGATGTAGCCCGACAACCGCGTCTGCAACTGTGCGCTCAGCCGGCATGTTGACCCGTTCCTGCCCCGCTTCAGAGTCACTCGCTCAAAGGCGGCTGATGCGGCTGGTGACAGGGTTCCTCGTCCTGCTGGCCCTATGGTGGCTGCCGGTCAGCGCACAAACCCCAGGCACACCGGCTGACACCAGCACGCCGGATGAGCTGCATGTTTTCGTTCGCGAGGGTTGCCCGCACTGTGCGAGCGCCAAGGAGTTCCTCGCTGCGCTGGGCCCCGAGGACCTGCGCGGTGTGCGCGTCGTTCTGCGCGACGTGAGCCAGGACGAACAAGCCCGCAGCGATCTGGAACGCCTCTCGAAGGCGGTCGGCGCCTGGCCGCCGGGTGTGCCCACCTTCCTGTTCAAGGGCACGGTGCTGGTGGGCTTTGACGACAGCGAGCACACCGGCCGTGCCTTGCTGGAACTGATCCAGCAGGACGGCGCCAGGCCCGCCGTTCGAGATCAGGTCGAGACACAGCTCTTCGGCCCCCTGAATGTCAACCGCCTGGGAATGCCGCTGTTCACGCTGGCACTGGGGCTGCTGGATGGATTCAACCCGTGCGCCACCTGGGTGTTGCTGTTCCTGCTGTCTTTGCTGGTGCGCCTGCGGGACCGCCGGCGCATGGCCGTGGTGGCCGGCACTTTCGTCCTGGCCAGTGGCGCGGTCTACTACGCCTTCATGGCCGCCTGGCTGAACTTCTTCGTCGTGCTCGGCCTCTCCAGCACCTTGCGCGTGGTACTGGGAACCGTGGCACTGCTGATCGGTCTGCTCAACGTGAAGGACTTTTTTGCCTTTGGCCGCGGCCCCTCGTTCAGCATTCCCGATTCGGCCAAACCCGGACTGTATGAACGGATGCGCCGCGTCATGGCGGCGCCCACGCTCGGACTGTCCCTGGTCTCGGTCATCACGCTGGCGGTGCTGGTGAACTTCGTCGAGCTGCTGTGCACCGCGGGCTTCCCTGCCATCTACACCGCCGTGCTCACGCAACACGAGCCGACGGCCGCCGGCCGCTATGCCTACCTCGGCCTCTACATCCTGGGTTACATGGCCGACGACGCGCTCATGGTGGGACTGGCTGTGAGCGCACTGAGCCGGCGCAAGCTCAGCGAGCGCGCCGGGCGCGTGCTCAAACTGCTCGCCGGCAGCGTCATGCTGTTGCTGGGTCTGGTGCTGCTGCTGCGGCCCGGCTGGCTGATGTGACACCCTTCCTTCGCGCACTGCTCAATCCCATGTCACCTTCAATCGGGTCCCGTCTTCGCAACCACTGGCGGGCGCAGTGGAAGAGCCACCTCGGCACGCTGGTGCTGGTGGTGCTCGTGTTCGTCGGCGTGCAGGCCTGGCAGACGCGCGAGGTGCCGTCGGGCTCCGCCCCCGACTTTGCATTCACCCTGATCCTGCCCGATGGCAGCCAGCGCAGCAGCACGCTGAACGCATGGCGCGCAGAACACCCCGGCCAGCCAGTGGCCCTGCATGTGTGGGCCGAGTGGTGCCCGATCTGCCGCGCTGAGGAACACAGCGTCACGCGGGTGTCGCGCGACTGGCCGGTGCTGACCGTGGCCATGCAATCCGGTCCACCCGATGCCGTGGCGCGCGTGCTGGCAAAACGCCAGTTGTCCTGGGCCACGGCGCTGGACACCCGGGGCGAGATCGCCCGGGCACTCGGATTCAGGGCAGTTCCCGCGTTCGTGGTCGTGGACGACCGGGGCCGCCTGCGCGGAGCCAGTGTGGGTTATACGAGTGAAATCGGCATGCGCCTGCGGCTGTGGTGGGCGAAGCTCGTCTGACGAGGAGCCTCTTCAGCCGCCCGCGCGCTTGACCTTGTAGCCCCCGGCCTGCAGCGAGGACATCACCTTGTCCACGTGATCGCCCTGGATCTCGATCACGCCATCCTTCACCGTCCCGCCCGTGCCGCAAGCAGCCTTGAGCTGTTTGCCCAGCGCCGTGAGGCCCGCGGCATCGAGTGCCAGCCCCTTGACCAGCGTCACCGACTTGCCGCCCCGGCCCTTGGTTTCGCGCGACACGCGCACGGTGCCATCGCCCGAAGGCACCACCGCCTGCTTGCAGATGCACTGCGCCACCGGTTGCCGGCAAGCGGGACACATGCGGCCCGCTTCGGTGGAATACACCAGGCCGCCCAAAGAAGACAACTTGTTTTTCATGGGCCCGCATCGTAACGCGGGGCTGTCCCGCGGGGGCCGACCGTTAAACTCGACCCCCCATGCCATTCATCTCCCTCGGGCTTGCCCCCACCCTCGCCCAGGCCGCCGCCGAACTCGGCTTCACCGCGCCCACCCCCATCCAGCTGGAAGCCATCCCCGCCGTGCTGGGCGGCGCCGATCTGCTCGCCACGGCCCAGACCGGATCGGGCAAAACCGCGGCCTTCGCCCTGCCGCTGCTGCAACGCCTGCAAAGCGGGCCCGTGCACACACCGAGGCGCGTGCGCGCCCTCGTGCTGGTGCCCACGCGCGAACTCGCCGCCCAGGTGGGCGAGGTGCTGCGCAGCCTGGCGCAACACCTGCCCTCCCGCCCGCGCATCGCGGTGGCATTTGGTGGCGTGTCCATCAACCCGCAACTCATGGCGCTGCGCGGCGGCGCCGACGTGATGGTCGCCACGCCCGGGCGTCTGCTCGACCTGGTGGAACACAACGCGTTGCGGCTCTCGGCGGTGGAGCTGCTGGTGCTGGACGAGGCCGACCGTCTGCTCGACCTGGGTTTTGCGGACGAGCTGGACCGCGTGCTCGCCCTGTTGCCCGCAAAGCGACAGAACCTGTTTTTCTCGGCCACCTTCCCGCCCGCTGTGGAAGCGCTCGCGGGTGGCCTGCTGCGTGACCCGCAGCGCGTGGACGTGCCCGCCCCGGCGCAGGCAGAGGCCGTGATCCTGCAACGCGCCATCGCGGTCGACGCGAGCCGCCGCACCCAGCTGCTGCGCCAACTGATCAAGGACAACGGCTGGGAGCGCGTGCTGGTGTTCGTGGCCACGCAGTACGCGGCCGAGCGGCTCGCGTCCAAGCTGCACCATGGCGACCTGTTCGCGACATCGTTCCACGGCGGTCTGAGCCAGGGCGCGCGCAAGCAGGCGCTGCAGGAGTTCAAGGAAAAGCGCTGGGACGTGGTGGTCACCACCGATCTCGCCGCGCGCGGCATCGACATCGCGCAGCTGCCCGTGGTGGTGAACTTTGACCTGCCGCGTTCGGCGGTGGACTACGTGCACCGCATCGGCCGCACCGGCCGGGCGGGTGAGAGCGGCCTGGCGGTGAGCTTCGTGAGTGCCGACACCGAGGCCCATTGGCGCCTGATCGAAAAGCGCCAGGGCCTGAGCCTGCCGCTGGAACAATTGCCCGGGTTCGAGCCCACCGATGTGGCTGCGCCGGCCGGGCCAGCGGGCGGCGGCATCAAGGGCAAACGCCCGAGCAAGAAAGACAAGCTGCGCGCGGCGGCAGCGAAGACCGGCCAGCCCGAGTAGCGGCGCAGCCATCGGCCACCCGCTCGCCGGGTGACCCACTGCGAAACATCAGGCGTCGGAATCGGAAGGCGCCGGCGAAGCCCCGGCATCGCCGATCACTTCCTGACCAGCCGGTCGTGGCTGGCGCACACCGGGCTTCGCCAGCAGCTCCACATAACACTGCTCGCCACCCGCCTTGGCCAACACATCGAGCAGGCCGATCAGCTCGGCCGGGTTGGCCGTTTGCGCACTGTCCTTGTCCGCTCCAAAGCGGCAGTCGAAATCCCAGAACGTCGCGCCTTCTGGCAAATCGCGGCGGCGTTCGCGCTTCATGTATTTGCGGATGTCGTGCTTGACGGCATCGAGCACGCGGTCGGGATTTTTGCCCTCGGGCCGCAGGGGATAGGTTTTTCTCATGGGGAGTCCTTCAAAGGGAGTGAGCGCCCAGGGAGGACGTGAACGGGGTAGCGATTATGCGGGCAAGTCGATCTGGTAGCTGCCTTCGTCCAGGTGCCGGTGCGGGCCGAACACCGCTTCGATGGCCGCGGTTTCGGCCAGCTGCCAGTGTTCGAGCACCGTGCGCTCCTCCACCGTGAGCGCCTCGGGGTCTGGCGTGTCGCCGTAACGGGCCACGATGGCCTGGTAGGCCAAATACACCGGCGCCACCAGCGCGGCATCGCCCAGAGCGGACTCCAGCGCTTTGCGGAACAGCCGCTCGGCCGCCTGGCGCTGGGCGGGCGTGGTGTCGTCGGAGACGTAGAGCTGGAGCGTGTAGGTCATGAAGGCATCGGGCACAAAGGGGTGCATCGGGGCGCGTTGCACAATGCTTTGATTATCGATCCCGCCTGCAGCTGCCACCCGCCACCGACGCCATGCAAACCACCCGCCCCACGCCCGACAAGGAAGCCATCGCCCTGCTGCCCGAATTTGACCGCCTGGGTCTGGACCGCATCACGCTGGTGGACAACGTGGTGCAAGCCCGCGAAGCCGCGGCTGCGTTGTACGACCAAGTAGCCTGGGGCTTCGACACCGAGAGCAAACCCACGTTCTTCAAGGACCAGGTGTCCGACGGGCCGCACATCGTGCAGCTCGCCACGCTGCAGCACGCCTGGGTGTTCCAGCTGCACGACCCGGCCTGCCGCGAGCTGGTGGCGGGCCTGCTCGCCGACGCCGCGTTCACAAAAGCCGGTTTTGGCCTCGGCGACGACACCAAGCGCATCGTGAGCAAACTGCTGGTGGAACCGGCCGGCGTGCTGGAGCTCAACCACGTCTTTCGCCAGCAGGGTTACCGCAAGGACATGGGCGTGAAGGGCGCGGTGGCGGTGCTGTTCAACCAGCGCTTCATCAAGTCAAAAAAGGCCGCCACCTCCAACTGGGCGAATCCACGGTTGAGCGAGGCGCAGCTGGTTTACGCGGCGAACGATGCGTATGCGGCGGCGCGGGTGCACGCGGCGCTGCGCCTCTCTTGAGGCATCACCCGACCGTCAGCGGGAAGAAGATGGGCGTGAGCGTGAGCACCACCACCGAATAGGTCAGACTCACCGGCAGGCCGGCGCGGAAGAAGTCGGTCACACGGTAGTGACCCGGCGACATGACCATCAGGTGGGTCTGGTAGCCAAACGGCACCAGGAAGCAGGCGCTCGCGCCGTAGGCCACGACCATCACGAAGGCCGTCGGGTCGACGCCAAAGGCCCGGGCGGTGGCCAGTGCGATCGGGAACGCCAGCGCGGCCGCTGCGTTGTTGGTCACGAGTTCGGTCAGCACCAGGGTCAGCAGGTAGACCCCGATCAGCGCGCCGTAAACCCCATGGCCATCAAAGGCTTGACGCATCGCATCGGCCACCAGCTGGGCCGCACCCGACGCCTCCAGGCCCTTGGCGAGCGCCAGCGCAGACCCGATCACCATGAGCAGCTCAAAGGGAAAGCGGCGGCGCAGCTCGGCCAGGGTCAGCAGCCGGGTGGCGAGGAACACCGCCATCAGCAGCATCAAACCCGGCAGAAGCCCCAGCAGCCCCGACGCCGATGCCGCGATCACGAGACCGAAGCCGCCCAGCGCCAGCGCACTCTGGCGTCCGCTCAGGTGCGGACGCACCAGGCTGTCGCCCAGCACGTGGAAGTTGCGGTCCAGGTTGCGGTGCTGAGCAAAGTCGGCGCCCACCGCCAGCAGCAGACTGTCGCCCGTTTTGAGCGGCACGCGCCCGAGCTGTCCTGTGAGCCGCCTGTCACCCC
Organism: Burkholderiales bacterium GWF1_66_17; assembly: GCA_001770705.1. Classification (GTDB taxonomy): domain Bacteria; phylum Pseudomonadota; class Gammaproteobacteria; order Burkholderiales; family Burkholderiaceae_C; genus Hydrogenophaga. The sequence goes on from MERT01000028.1 coordinate 65,763, forward strand.
GGCGGATGCCAACCACCCCCGCATCGAACATGGTGCGAAAGTCCATGTCCCGCAGCGTCTTGTTGGCCAGCTCGGACTCGCTGGAGATGATGACTTCCACCAGGTTGGCCTTGAGCAGCGCGTCCGAACGGGTGCCAAACACCTCCAGCCCCTGGAAGTGCTGAAGGGCCTGGAACCGGGTCACTTCGCCGGTGAACAGCAGCACATCGTCCACCTCCAGCACCTCGTCCGGACCAACCGGTGAAATCAGGCGCCCCCCGCGCTCGATCTCCAGCAGGAACAAGCCGTCGAGGTGGCGCAAGCGGTTTGCTTCGATCGAAAGCCCCGCCAGCGGCGAGGACTGCGACACCCGGGCTTCCAGAAAATACGGCTGTGCACTGTCTCGGGCATCGGAAGCGTTGCGGGGCAGCCAGCGGGCACTGAACGCGAGCACTGCGATGCAGGCCAGTGCCACCGGCACACCGACCCACGCCAGCTGGAACATGCCGATCGGTGGCAGGTGGCTGCTGACAGCGAAGGAGTTGACGACCAGATTGGTGGAGGTCCCGACCAGGGTGGTCACGCCGCCAAGAATGGACGCGTAAGACAGGGGAATCAACAGGCGCGAGGCCGGAATGGCTTTCTGCCGCGAGATGCTTCCCAGCAGCGTGCCCACCACGGCTGAGTTGTTCAGGAAGGCCGAAAACGCCGAAGCCACGCCCATCAGCTTCAGGGTGGCGAAGGCTTCGCGTCCGCTCAGCAGGCGCTGTGTCGTGCGCTCCAGCAACACCGAGCGCTCCAGCGCCAGCGACACCAGCAGCAGCAGGATCAGCGTGGCCAGCGCCGGGTTGGCGTAGCTCGACAGCAACGTCGTTTCATCGATCAGGCCGAACAGGAAGTACGCCGCCGCCCACAGACTGAACAACACCGCGGCCGACCACCGACCATGCACCAGCAGGCCCAGCAACAGCAGGATCGACAGCAGCGTGAGAACGGCGGTCATCGCTGCTCAGTCGCACTTCAGCGCAGACCCCAGGCGGCAAAGTGGGGGTTGTCCAGGCCCGGTTTGCCGTAGCGCAGCGGCTGGCCGTCCAGCCGTTCGACCACGCCACCCGCACCGCTGAGCACCGCGTGCCCGGCGGCGATGTCCCACTCCATGGTGCGGCCCAGCCGGGGGTACACGTCGGCCTGCCCGCTGGCCACCAGGCACAGCTTGAGGGAGGAACCGGCGCTCACGTTGCATGCGACCTTGCGACCGGCCAGAAACGCGTCCAGCGCGGCCGCGTCGCCGTGCGAGCGGCTGGCCACCACCGACAGGCCTTCGGGCGGTACGGCGCGGCAGGCGATCGGTGTGCGCTGCCCGCCCTGCTCCAACCACGCGCCCAGACCCACGCCCCCGGCGTACAACGCGTCCAGGGCCGGGGCCAGCACCACGCCCAGCACCGGCTGGCCGTGTTCCACCAGCGCGATGTTCACGGTGAACTCGCCGTTGCGGCTGATGAACTCCTTGGTGCCATCCAGCGGATCCACCAGCCAGAATCGTTCACCGATGGCGGGCTGTGAGCCACCCGACACCGCCTCTTCGCCCACCACCGGTATCCCGGGTGTGAGCCGGGCCAGGGCTTCGGTGATCAGGTCTTCAGCCTGCTGATCGGCCGCTGTCACCGGCGAGGCGTCCTCTTTGCTGAGCACGTCGAAGTCGGTGGCGTACACCGCCATCACCAGTACGCCAGCGGCGCGCACGATGGGCACGAGTTGCTGCAACAGGTCGGCGTGGTTCGGTGCGCTCATGGACGGGACCCCATCGGTAAAACAATGCCGGCCATTCTACAGAATGGTTTAACATTGAAACTTCAGTTAAATGTTTAATACCAAGAAGGCCTTTTGAGCGGCAACCAGCTCACTGTCGAAGACTTGAACAGCCAGCGCCGCCGGGCGGTACAACTGCGCTTGGAAGGCCATGCGCTGAATGCGGTGAAACAGGCCACCCAGCTGAGCGCGCCCACCATCATCGCGGCGGTCAAGGCGTTCAAGACGGGTGGCTGGGCCGCTGTAACCGTCAACCCCCGACGCGGGCGACCGGCCGCGCAGGCCTCGGCATTCAGCCCGGCCCTGGAACTGGCCCTGCTGCGCCACATGCTCAGTGGCGACGGCCCGGTGGCCTGGAATGTGAACCACGTGGTGCAATGGTTCAGCGAACACGGCCTGGTGGTGGGGCGCACCGGCATCCTCCAGTGGTGCCGACGCATCGGCCTGTACCTGCCCGATCAAGCGCTGCCGCCGGGCCAGCCCGGTCACAGGTGTTATCGGCTGCGCAGCTTCACGCTGCGGCTCGACTCCGGCCACTACCAGGCCCTGGGCTGCCGACCCGTCAGCCGGGTTGCGGTCGACAGCCGGGGCGCCATCCACTGGCGCCTGCACGCGAGCGACGCCCTGCAGGCCAGCGACCATCTGGCGCTGTGGCGTCCGCTGGCCGACGCCAGCCGTAAACCCACCACGTTTCTGCTGGCGGGCGCCAGCGCCCTGCAGCGCCTGCCGGAAATCGCCGCCTGGCTGCAGCAACGCAGCGGGTCGGTGGCCCTCCAGGAACCCGAGGGGACCGCCGCCACGGACGCACCGGTCCGCCCCGCCACTCCCCGCCCCTATCTGTCACCCCAGTCATCCGAAAGCCCACCCATGACGCTGACCCACCTGCAACGGCTCGAAGCCGAGAGCATCCACATCATGCGAGAGGTCGTGGCCGAGACGGACAACCCGGTCATGCTCTACTCGATCGGCAAGGACAGCGCCGTCATGCTGCACCTGGCGATGAAGGCGTTCTACCCGTCCAAACCCCCGTTCAAGCTGCTGCACGTGGACACCCGATGGAAATTCCGCGAGATGTACGCCTTCCGCGACCGCATGGCCAGGGAACTGGGTCTGGAGCTGCTGGTGCACATCAACCCGGACGGCATCGAGAAAGACATCAACCCCTTCACGCACGGTTCGGCGATCCACACCGACATCATGAAGACCGAGGGCCTGAAGCAGGCGCTTGACCTCTACGGGTTTGATGCGGCCTTCGGCGGCGCGCGCCGCGACGAAGAGAAGTCCCGAGCCAAGGAGCGCATCTTCTCGTTCCGCTCGGAACAGCACCGCTGGGACCCCAAGAACCAGCGCCCCGAGCTCTGGAAGCTCTACAACGCGCGCAAGCACAAGGGCGAATCGATCCGCGTGTTCCCGATCTCGAACTGGACCGAGCTCGACATCTGGCAATACATCTACCTGCAGAACATCCCGATCGTGCCGCTGTACTACGCGGCCGAACGCCCGGTGGTCCACCGCGACGGCACGCTGATCATGGTCGATGACGAGCGCATGCCGCTCAAGCCGGGCGAAGTACCGATGATGAAAAAGGTGCGTTTTCGCACCCTGGGCTGCTACCCGCTCACCGGCGCCGTGGAGTCCGAAGCCGCCACGCTGCCCGAGATCATCCAGGAGATGTTGCTGACCACCACCTCCGAACGCCAGGGCCGCGTGATCGACCACGATTCCGCCGCATCCATGGAGAAGAAGAAGCAGGAAGGGTATTTCTGATGGCACACGTTTCCGACCTCATTGCCACCGACATCGGCCAGTACCTCAAGGCCCACGAACACAAGAGCCTGCTGCGCTTCATCACCTGCGGCAGCGTGGACGACGGCAAGAGCACGCTCATCGGGCGCCTGCTCTACGAGTCCAAGATGCTGTTCGAAGACCAGCTCGCTGCCGTGGTTGCCGACTCCAGGAAGTTCGGCACCCAGGGCGACGCCATCGACTTCGCCCTGCTGGTCGACGGCCTGGCCGCCGAGCGCGAACAGGGCATCACCATCGACGTGGCCTACCGCTTCTTCTCCACCGACAAACGCAAGTTCATCGTCGCCGACACCCCCGGCCACGAGCAGTACACGCGCAACATGGTGACCGGCGCCTCGACGGCCGACGTCGCCATCCTGATGGTCGATGCGCGCAAGGGCATCCTCACGCAGACGCGCCGCCACAGCTACCTGACCTCGCTGATCGGCATCCGCCACACCGTGGTCGCCATCAACAAAATGGACCTGGTGGACTACAGCGAGAAGACCTACCGCAAGATCGTCGAAGACTTCGAAGCCTTCGCCAGGCAGATCGGCCTGAGCAGCGTCACCTTCATTCCATTGTCCGCTTTCAAGGGCGACAACATCATCGAGCCCAGCGACCGCATGCCCTGGTTCCACGGCACCACGCTCATGGGCTACCTGGAAACGGTGGAAATCGACGAGGCACGCCAGCAGAAGACCCCGTTCCGCATGCCGGTGCAATGGGTCAACCGCCCCCACCTCGACTTCCGCGGTTTCGCCGGCACCATCGCGGGCGGCATGGTGAAGGTTGGCGACCGCATCCGCGTCCAGCCCTCGGGCAAGGAAAGCACGGTTGGGCGCATCGTCACCTTCGACGGCAACCTGCAACAGGCCGTGGCCGGCCAGTCCATCACGCTGACGCTGACCGACGAGATCGACATCTCGCGCGGCGACATCATTTCGCAGGCGCAAGCGCCCGCCGGCGTGGCCGACCAGTTCGAGACCACCATCGTCTGGATGCACGAAGAACCGCTCTTCCCCGGCCGCCCCTACCTGCTCAAGATCGGTACCAAGACCGTCACAGCCACCGTGACCGAGATCAAGTACCAGGTCAACGTCAACACCATGGAGCACATCGCAGCCAAGAAGCTCGATCTGAACGCCATCGGCGTCTGCAACGTGAACCTTGACCGCGCCGTTGCCTTCGACCCCTACGCCGAAGACCGCGACACCGGGGGCTTCATCCTGATCGACCGGCTTTCCAACAACACCGTGGGCGCCGGTCTGCTGCACTTCGCGCTGCGCCGCAGCCAGAACATCCACCTGCAGCACGTAGATGTGGACAAGGCTGCGCGCGCCGGACAAAAAGCCCAGAAGCCCTGCGTGCTCTGGTTCACCGGTCTCTCGGGCGCTGGCAAATCCACGATCGCCAACCTGGTCGAAAAGAAGTTGTTTGCCATGGGGCGCCACACCTACCTGCTGGACGGCGACAACGTCCGCCATGGCCTGAACAAGGACCTCGGATTCACGGAAGAAGACCGTGTGGAGAACATCCGCCGCGTGGGCGAAGTCGCACGTCTCATGGTGGACGCCGGCCTGATCGTCCTCACCGCCTTCATCTCGCCGTTCAGGGCCGAACGCCAGCTGGCCCGCTCGCTGGTGGCCGAAGGCGAGTTCATCGAAGTGTTCGTGGACACACCGCTGGCCGTGGCCGAGGAGCGCGACGTCAAGGGCCTCTACAAAAAAGCCCGGCGCGGCGATCTGAAGAATTTCACCGGCATCGACTCGCCGTATGAACGCCCACAGAACGCGGAGGTGGTGCTGCCGGCTTCGACCATTTCATCCGAGGAAGCGGCCGAGCGCGTGATCGAGCTACTGCGGGAACGTGGCGTGGTTTGACGATCCTGACAGGGTCAACCGCCTTCGAGACAAGCGCACAACGGCTGCCCATGGGTTGAAACCAGAGCACAAAAAGAAAAAGGGCTTGCTGCTAGATTTCTAGCAACAAGCCCTTGATATAAATGGTCGGCGTGGCGGGATTCGAACTCGCGACCCCTTGCACCCCATGCAAGTGCGCTACCAGGCTGCGCTACACGCCGACAAGCCTTGCATTATAGCCGGCTATTTGGACGATTCAGCCCTGAACACTCAGAAGCTCGCGAATTTCCAGCAGCTCGCGTCGCACCCCCACCCATTCCGCACCTGAGTTCTGGCTCACCGACTTGGTCAAAACTTGATCAGCGCCTCCAACCACCAGCGGTGCCGCAACCTCAAAGTCAATCACTTCGATCACGTCACTGTCTTCATGACGACGCTGGTCCCGTTCGGCTTGCACGAGCTCCTGCAGTTTGTTGCGCGCGCCACTGATGGTGAACCCCTGGTCGTACAACAGCTCGCGTATGCGACGGATCATCAGGACTTCGTGGTGCTGGTAGTAACGCCGATTACCACGTCGCTTCATCGGGCGCAGCTGGGTAAACTCCTGCTCCCAATACCGCAGCACATGCGGCTTCACGCCGCAAAGCTCGCCCACTTCACCGATGGTGAAGTAGCGCTTGGCGGGGATGGGAGGCAGCGTTTTTTCCATGAAAATCAAGGCGGTAGAGACCGAACCTTGAAATTTACTCTAACACAGGCCGACAAGGTTAAGCGCAACAAAATTTCCGTACAAACTGTTGCAAATGCCACTGTGAGAGGGTTCACCTCCTCGAACAGGTGAGCACTTCCGACGTAAAAAAGCCCGGCGGCCTAAGCCCCGGGCTTTGGTCACATCGCGGGATCAGTTGCCGATCACCGCTGTTTGCACCTGCTCCTTGAGCTTCGGGCTGGCGTGAAATGTGACAACGCGACGCGCTTCGATGGCGACCGGTTCGCCGGTGCGCGGGTTGCGGCCGGGTCGCGGTGCCTTGGTGCGGATCTGAAAGTTGCCGAAGCCAGAAATTTTCACATCGGTCCCTTCGACCAGGCTGTCCGTGACCAGATCGAAAAAGGCGTCGATCATGTCCTTGGATTCACGCTTGTTCAGTCCGATCTGATCAAACAGCAATTCGGCCAACTGCGCTTTGGTCAGCGCTGGGGTCTCCAGGCTTTCGACAGCAAGTTCCATGTGTTGATGCTCCATCCTGGTTTTTGTTTGCTCAAGCACGCAGCCGGGCAGCCACACGCTGGGCGAGTGCTTCGAGTGCGCCTTTGACCGCTCCATCGATCTCTTCGTCGGTCAGTGTAGCGTCGTCCCGGTTCAGGGTCAGGCGCACGGCCAGACTCTTTTCATCAGCGGCCAGGCCACCCGCAGGCGCGTAACCCTGCTTCTTCGGCCGGTACACGTCGAACAGCACCGCTTGGCGGAGCAGATTACCCCCGCCCGCATGAACCGCATCCATCACGGCCGCGTGGGTGACCGACTCCTTGACCACAATGGCCAGATCGCGATCCACGGGTTGGTGGCGGCTCACGGCCTGGAACACCGGCACATCGCGTTGCAGTACGGCATCCAGTTCCAGCTCAAACATCACGGGCGCCAGAGCCAGATCGTAGGCTTGGCGCCATTTGGGGTGCAGCTCGCCCACATGGCCGATGCAACGTTCACCCAGCCACACACTCGCACAACGACCAGGGTGCATTGCTGGATGTTCGCCCGGCCGGAAGCTCGCCTGCATCGGCGCCAACAGGGACTGCACATCGCCTTTGACGTCGAAAAAGTCGACCGCGCGATCGGCACGGCCCCACTGCAGCGCATCGACTGGGCCGTAGCAAAGACCTGCGGCCCGCATGGGCTGGTCAAAGCCAGCCACGGTGGTGTCGCTGTCCTTCACGGCACCGTCTTTGCGGAACACACGACCCAGCTCGAACAGGCGCACGCGCTGGGCCTTGCGATCCAGGTTGAACTTGAGGACCGCGATCAGGCTGCCGAGCAGCGAGGAGCGCATCACGCTCATCTGGCTGGCGATCGGGTTCAGCAGCTTGATCGGGTCGGTATTACCGGCCAACTCATGTTCCCAGCGCTCTTCCACAAAACTGAAATTGATGGTTTCCTGATAGCCGAGTTGCGCCAGTTGCCGGCGCACCGCGAACGGGCCACGCTTGGCCTCGGTGCGCAGCTTGGCGGTGATGGGCGCCAGCGGCGGATTCGTGGGCAGCTGCTCGTAGCCGATGACACGCGCCACTTCTTCGACCAGGTCCTCCTCGATCTGCAGATCGAAACGGAAGGCTGGCGGCGCCACGGTCACCGTGCCCTCGCCTTCGGTCACGTCCAGGCCCAAGCGGCGCAAGGCACCCGCGCATTGCGCTTGCGTGACCGGCATGCCGATGACCTTGGCCGCACGGGCCACGCGCAGCGTGACCGGCTTGCCTTCTGGCAATGCCAGCGTCTGATCGTCCAGCGGACCAGCCTGACCGCCACAAATGTCCAGCACCAGCTGGGTGATGCGCTCGACGTGTTCAACGGTCGTTGACGGGTCCACACCACGTTCGAAGCGGTGGCCCGCATCGGTGCTGAAGTTGTAGCGGCGCGAACGGCCAGCGATGGCCTTGGGCCACCAGAATGCGGCTTCGATGAAGATGTTCTGCGTGTCGTCGGACACCGCCGTTGCGTTGCCGCCCATGATGCCGGCGAGCGACTCGACTTCTCTGTCGTCGGCAATCACACCGACATGGGCATCCACCGTGACGGTGGTGCCATTGAGCAGCTTGAGCTGTTCGCCATCGCGGCCCCAGCGAACCTGCAGGCCGCCGTGGATCTTGTCGAGATCGAAGATGTGCGAGGGACGGCCCAGCTCGAACATCACGTAATTGGAAATGTCCACCAGCGGCGAAATGCTGCGTTGGCCGCAGCGGGCCAGGCGCTCGACCATCCAGGCTGGCGTCTGCGCTGTGGTGTTCACGCCGCGCACGATGCGACCACTGAAACGGCCGCACAGGTCGGGCGCCTGAACGCTCACCGGCAGCTGATCTTGCACCTGCACCGCGACCTTGGGGAACTCTGGCTGCAGAAGCGGCGCCCCCGTCAGAGCCGACACCTCGCGCGCGATGCCATAAACGCTCAGGCAATGCGCCAGGTTGGGTGTGAGCTTGAGCGTGAACCGCATGTCGTCCAGTCCCAGCTGCTCGCGGATGTTGCGGCCGATGACGGCATCTTCACCCAGCTCCAGCAGGCCGTTGCTCTCTTCCGAAATCTGCAGCTCCTTGGCCGAGCACAGCATGCCCTGGCTCTCTACGCCGCGAAGCTTGCCCAGCTTGATGGCGAATGCCTTGCCGTCCTCACCCGGCGGCGGCAGCAGCGCGCCGACAGTGGCACACGGGATTTTGATGCCGGCACGCGCATTCGGCGCTCCGCAGACGATATTGAGCGGAGCGCCCTGCCCCACGTCGACCTGGCACACGCGCAGGCGATCGGCGTTCGGGTGTTGCTCGGCGCTCAGGATCTGGCCCACCACCACGCCGGTGAAGGCGGGCGCAAAGGGGCGCAGCTCTTCGACTTCCAGACCGGCCATGGTCAGGGTATCGGCCAGTTGCTGACTGGTCAGGGATGGATTGCAAAAGGCACGCAGCCAGGATTCGGGAAATTGCATCGTGTCGTACCGAAGAGGTCAGCGAAACTGCGAAAGGAAGCGGATATCGCCATCGAAAAAGAGGCGCAGATCGTTCACGCCGTAGCGCAGCATGGTCAAGCGGTCCGGGCCCATGCCGAAGGCAAAGCCGATGTAACGTTCGGGGTCCAACCCCATGTTGCGCACCACATTCGGATGCACTTCGCCTGAGCCGGCCACCTCCAGCCAGCGTCCTGCCAATGGGCCACTCTGGAACTGGATGTCGATCTCGGCACTGGGTTCGGTGAACGGGAAAAAGCTGGGGCGGAAACGCAGCACCAGGTCGTCGGACTCAAAAAAGGTGCGGCAAAAATCGGTGAACACGACCTTGAGGTCCTTGAAGCTCACGTTCTCGCCAATCCACAGGCCTTCGCACTGGTGGAACATGGGTGAGTGCGTGGCATCGCTGTCCACCCGGTAGGTGCGACCCGGCGCGATGACGCGGATCTCAGGCATGGGAAGGCCCGCGTCCAGTGCGGCACGGTGGCGCTTGACGTGCTGCACCGCGTGCCGGATCTGCATCGGACTGGTGTGGGTGCGCAGCAGATTCGGCGCTTTGGCGCTGCCACCTTCGACGTAGAACGTGTCGTGCATGGAACGCGCCGGGTGATCCTCGGGCGTGTTCAGTGCGGTGAAGTTGAACCAGTCGGACTCGATCTCGGGACCCTCGGCCACCTCAAAACCCTGTGAACTGAAGATCGCCTCGATGCGCTCCAGCGTCAGGCTCACCGGGTGCAAACCACCCTGCCCGCGCTGCCGACCCGGCAGGCTCACGTCGAGCGCCTCGGCCTTGAGCTGTGTTTCGAGTTCGGCATCGGCCAGTGCTTGGCGGCGTTCATTGAGCGCGGCCTCGATGGCCTGCTTGGCCACGTTGATCGCGGCTCCACGGGTCTTTTTCTCCTCGACCGGGAGCGCCGCCATGCCCTTCATCAGCTCGGTGATGCGGCCCGATTTGCCCAGATACTGGGCTTTGGCATTTTCCAGATCGGCCGGGGTGGCTGCTTGCGCGAAGCCAGCGCGGGCGCTGTCAACCAGTGCGTCCAACTCGTTCATGTGTGTCTTGTGCAGAGAAATGAAAAAAGGGGTTGAGAGCAGCGAGGGAATCCCTCAAGCCTCAACCCCTTTGAGCGACGGGAAACCGCCATCACCCTTGCGGGCAACGACGTTCTCCGTCGTGAATCAAGCGGCCAGCTTGGCTTTGACTTGCTCCACGATGCTGTTGAAAGCAGCAACGTCGTTCACGGCCAGATCGGCCAGGACCTTGCGGTCGATCTCGATCTGGGCCTTCTTCAGGCCGTTGGCGAACTGGCTGTACGTCAGGCCGCAAGCACGTGCACCGGCGTTGATACGCGCGATCCACAGCTGACGGAAAACGCGCTTCTTGGTGCGGCGGTCACGGTAGGCATACTGACCGGCCTTCATCACCGCCTGTTTGGCGATGCGGAAGACATTACCGCGGCGACCGCGGAAACCTTTGGCAAGGGCGAGAACTTTTTTGTGACGGGCGCGTGCCGTTACACCACGTTTGACGCGAGGCATGTATGACTCCTTGTTCGTCGTTGATCAAATACCCATGCCGGGCAGCATCTGCGCCATGTGACCCATATTGGTCTCATGGACAGTCACTGCTCCACGCAGGTGGCGCTTGGTCTTGGTGGACTTCTTGGTCAGGATGTGACGTTTGAAGGCTTGACCGCGCTTGACGGTGCCACCGGGACGAACGCGGAATCGCTTCTTCGCGCTGCTCTTGGTCTTCATTTTGGGCATCTTCATGCTCCTTTTTCATTTGTGCTCGTGAGGCGCCGCGAACCTTCCGCGGACTTGTTGGCCCCGAGCCACTTTTATGAAAGGCTTTACAGCCCTTCTTTGGCACCCGACCTTTCGGCCGGAGCCTCGGACCGGCAGGAGACTACCCTGCCCGTCCAATTCTGTTTGCCTCTGAAATCTTCAGGTTGCCGGCTGCTCAGCGCTTTGCGCTGCCGCTTCAGGCGCCTTCGGACCGCTGCCACCGGCCTTCTTGCGACCAGGTGCGATCATCATGATCATCTGGCGCCCTTCCAGCTTGGGAAACTGCTCCACGATGATCGAATCGGCCAGCTCATCGCGAATGCGGTTCAACAACGCCAAACCCAAGTCCTGGTGCGTGATCTCGCGGCCACGAAAGCGCAGCGTGATCTTGCATTTATCGCCATCGTCAAGAAAGCGCCGGATGTTGCGCATCTTGATGTTGTAGTCACCGTCGTCGGTGCCCGGGCGGAACTTGATTTCCTTGATTTCAATGACCGTCTGCTTGGCCTTCGCTTCCGCTGCCTTCTTCTGCTCCTGGTACTTGAACTTGCCGTAGTCCATCAGGCGACAGACCGGAGGCACTGCGGTGGCCGCAATCTCGACCAGATCCACATCCAGCTCACCTGCCATGCGCAGTGCTTCCATCAGACTGACGATACCCAGCGGTTCGTTCTCTGGTCCATTGAGGCGAACCTCGGGAGCCATGATTTCACGGTTCAGTCTGTGTGCACGCTCTTCACGTTGGCGGCGGTCGCGAAAATTGGTAGCTATGGTGTATTCCTTGATGTGGGCTGTTCAGACAGGTGGGCAACCTTCGTCACCCTCAATGCACGAGTCCTGAGCACCGCAGCGAGGGGCATCAACCGGATGTTTGACTTCAAACTTTGGATGAAACGTCTGCCGCAATCAGTCTGGAAAAGTCTTCCAGCGGCATGACCCCGAGGTCTTTGTTACCTCGCGCCCGAACAGCCACGGCGCCGGCGGCCTTCTCTTTGTCGCCCACGACAAGGATGTAAGGCCGCTTCTGCAACGCGTGCTCCCGTATTTTATACGTTATTTTTTCATTGCGCAGATCGGTCTCGACTCTAAGCCCTTGATTCTGCAGAGTTTTCGTGATTTCACGACAATAATCGGCCTGTGAATCGGTGATATTGAGCACCGAAACCTGCACGGGTGCGAGCCAGACGGGCAATGCACCCGCGTGTTCCTCGATCAAAATCCCGATGAATCGCTCCAGGCTGCCGACGATGGCACGGTGCAACATGACTGGACGATGGCGCGCGCCGTCCTCACCCACGTACTCGGCATCCAGCCGCTCGGGCATGGAGAAATCCACCTGGATCGTGCCGCACTGCCACTGGCGCCCGATGGCATCCTTCAGCGTGTATTCGATCTTGGGGCCATAGAAAGCGCCCTCGCCCGGGGAAATCTCAAACTCGCACCCGGAGGCGCGCAAGCTCTCCATCAAGGCGTGCTCGGCCTTGTCCCAGCTTTCATCGCTGCCGATGCGCGCATCGGGCCGGGTGGCGATCTTGTAAATGATGTTCTTGAAACCGAAGTCGGCGTACACCTTCTGCAACAGCGCGGTGTAGGCCACGCATTCGCCCAGGATCATGTCTTCGGTGCAAAAGATGTGGCCATCGTCCTGCGTGAACGCGCGCACACGCATGATGCCGTGCAGGCCACCGGTAGGCTCGTTGCGGTGGCACTGTCCGAACTCCCCATAACGCAACGGCAGATCGCGATAGCTCTTGATGCCCTGCTTGAATATCAGAATGTGACCAGGGCAATTCATCGGCTTGAGCGCGTATTCACGCTTCTCCGACTCCGTAGTGAACATGTTGTCGCGGTACTTGTCCCAGTGGCCGGTTTTTTCCCACAGGCCTTTGTCCAGGATCTGCGGACCCTTGACTTCCTGGTAGCCGTTGTCACGGTAGACCTGCCGCATGTACTGCTCGACACCTTGCCACACCGTCCAGCCCTTGGGGTGCCAGAACACGGTGCCAGGCGAATGCTCGTCGATGTGAAAAAGGTCCAGCTCACGACCCAATTTGCGGTGATCGCGCTTTTCAGCTTCCTCCAGCATCGTCAGGTGCTGTTGGAGTTCGTCTTTCGTGGCCCAGGCGGTGCCGTAGATGCGCTGCAGCATCTCGTTGCGATGGTCGCCGCGCCAGTAGGCACCCGCCACTTTCATGAGCTTGAAGTGCTTGAGTTTGCCCGTGCTCGGCACGTGCGGGCCACGGCAAAGGTCTTCAAACTTTCCTTCGCGATACAGCGACACATCCTCATTGCTCGGGATGCTGGCGATGATCTCGGCCTTGTAGTGCTCCCCCAGGCTCTTGAAATAGGCCACGGCCTCGTCACGTGGCAGCACGCGGCGCACCACCGGCTCGTCCTTGTTGGCCAACTCGGTCATTTTTTTCTCGATGGCCACCAGATCGTCTGGCGTGAACGGTCGCTTGTACGAAAAGTCGTAAAAGAAACCGTGCTCGATCACAGGACCGATGGTCACCTGGGCATCGGGAAACAGCTCCTTCACGGCATAGGCCAGCAAGTGGGCGGTGGAGTGGCGGATCACCTCCAGACCATCGGCATCCTTGGCGGTGACAATGGACAACGGGCTGTCAGCCGTGATCTGGAAACTGGTATCCACGACCTTGTCGCCGATCTTGCCCGCTAACGCGGCCTTGGCCAGACCGGAGCCAATCGAAGCAGCCACCTCGGCCACGGTGACCGGACCGGGAAACTCGCGCTGAGAACCGTCGGGAAGTGTGATGTGAAGCATAGGGAAGTCCAGAAACAAAAAAGCGCGGCATGGGCCGCGCTGGAAGTGAGGAAGAAGGAATCGGGCAGGCGCGAACTGCAGGCCTCAGAAGGCCAGAGAAAACCTCTCGGTAGTTCGCGGTGTCATAACCATTTCGCCTTTCGATTTCTTAAGAACATCAGCGCTACATTTTAGCAGTCAACCCCGCACCAAACTCATCACACAGGCATCGGTCAGTTGCACTGAGTCCCCAGCGTCAGCTGAATGAGACAAGCAGAACCTCCCTTGCCAGCACAGGAAGCCGTTGCGCGGTTGTCCGCCTCTTCCTTGGAGCCTGCACTGCCGACCCCCCAGACCCCATTGGTGCCTCGTGCCAGCGATCCGCATTCACCGTATCCGGAGAACTCCCGCACCACGGCACAGACAGACGCGCCACCACATTCAAAAACAGCATCACTGTTGGCCTCTGGCTGCGACGAGTAGTTGACAGAAATAGCGCCCACCCCAGTCGATGGGTTGACCGCAATAGCCCCTCGCGGTGTTGAGTCACTACCCCCACCTCCGCAGGCCGCCACCACCGACGCAACGACCAATATAGACAGCAGTTTCCAGTTGATTTGCACTTGAAGCTCTCCTTGTTCTTCGACAAAGCTGTTCTACCACGCATGGCCCATACGTTTCTTCCACAAACACAGCCAGGCGACAAATGCATCTAGTCTATCGCTCGACATACCCGCAGCGTGTATGAAATTGGCGACAGCAAGAACATGGCCTGGTCACGCCAAAGTGCGCCAGGCCATTCCATTCGGGCTCTATGGGTAGGGCGACGCGCGCCCGCTGGATCTCAGTGGAACTGCTCTTCTTCGGTAGAGCCAGTGAGGGCCTTCACGCTGGAAGAACCGCCCTGGATCACGGTGGTCACGTCGTCGAAGTAACCCGCGCCCACTTCCTGCTGGTGCGACACGAAGGTGTAGCCCTTGTCACGCGCGGCGAACTCCTGCTCCTGCACCATTTCGGTGTAGTGCTTCATGCCTTCGCCGCGGGCGTAAGCGTGGGCGAACTGGAAGGTGTTGAACCAGTTGATGTGGATGCCGGCCAGCGTGATGAACTGGTAGCGGTAGCCCAGCGCGGCCAGGTCTTCCTGGAAGGAGGCGATCTGCTTGTCGTCCAGGTTTTTCTTCCAGTTGAAGGAAGGCGAGCAGTTGTACGACAGCAGCTTGCCCGGGCAGGCGGCCTGCACGGCTTGCGCGAATTCACGAGCGAAGCCGATGTCAGGCACGCCGGTCTCGCACCACACCAGATCGGCGTAGGGCGCGTAGGCCACACCGCGACTGATGGCTTGCTCCAGACCGTTCTTCACCCGGTAGAAGCCTTCTTGTGTGCGTTCGCCGGTCAGGAACGGCTTGTCGTTGGCATCGTGGTCGCTGGTGATCAGGTTGGCGGCTTCGGCATCGGTACGGGCCAGCACGATGGTGGAGACACCCATCACGTCAGCGGCGAAACGAGCGGCGATCAGCTTTTCGCAGGCTTCCTGCGTGGGCACCAGCACCTTGCCACCCATGTGGCCGCACTTCTTCACAGCGGCCAGCTGGTCTTCGAAGTGAACGCCAGCGGCACCTGCGGCGATCATGTTCTTCATCAGTTCGAAGGCGTTGAGCACGCCACCGAAACCGGCTTCAGCATCGGCCACGATGGGCAGGAAATAGTCCACGAATTCGCTGGAGCCTGGCTCGATGCCACGGCCCCACTGGATTTCGTCGGCGCGCTTGAAGGTGTTGTTGATGCGGCGGACCATGGTCGGCACCGAGTCGTAGGCGTACAGCGACTGGTCGGGGTACATGGTTTCGCTGGTGTTGCCGTCGGCGGCAACCTGCCAGCCCGACAGGTACACGGCTTCCAGGCCGGCCTTGGCCTGCTGCATGGCCTGGCCTGCGGTGATGGCGCCAAAGGCATTGACGTAACCCTTCTTGGCGCCGCCGTTGACCTTGTCCCACAGCTTCTCGGCGCCGCGCTTGGCCAGCGTGTGCTCGATCTGCATGCTGCCGCGCAGACGCACGACGTCAGCAGCGGAGTAGCCGCGCTTCACGCCTTTCCAGCGCGGGTTGGAGGCCCAGTCTTTTTCCAGGGCTTCGATCTGCTGTTGGCGGCTCAGTTGCTCGTTGAGGGATTGGGGCATTTGAAGACTCTCCGTGAGGTTGATGAAAAGGGGTCGGCGTGGTCACCATGCGAGCTCGATGCCGATGTATGAACTTTAAGTCTTATAGAAGAGTTTTGAAAGCTCTTATGTCTTATAGAAGACAAATAATTATTCCTTTAAAATCAACTATATTTTTATAAATTTCCTCAATGCGGAAAACTTTTTCTTGTATTGAGAAATTTTTGTGCAACGCAAAACATTGCGATTTCACATTGAGGAATGACGTTCTCTCATCCCGGAACAGTAACCGCAGCACGAACCGCATGCGTTCTCAACAACCAGAAAAACACGTTTTCAGTGCCCCCAACCTGCGCAGAGTGGGTGCGCAAAGGCATGAAAGCCGCCTTCGGGCATGATCGACGCCCATGCACGACTCCATCACAGCAAGTCCCGCCGTCAGGCGTTGGTGGGCATATGGCAGCCTGGCTTTGAGCATGTCACTGGTCGGCAGCTATGTGGCTCTGTCCAAACCGCTGGTACTGGTGTTCCCGGTTTTTCTGCTGGCCTGGCTGCGGTTCGGGATCGGGGGGCTCGCCATGTGGCGATGGCTGCGCAAGCCAGCGGACGAAGCCTTCATCTCTCCGCGCACTCGCCGCCTGCTGTTCCTGGAGTCTTTTCTCGGCAACTTCCTGTTTTCAATCTGCATGCTGTTCGGCGTCAGCTTGACCACCGCCGTGGCGGCCGGTCTGGTGATGTCGTCCATCCCGGCGGTGGTGGCGATATTGAGCTGGCTCTTCCTGAAGGAACGCATCGGACGCCGGACCAGCGCCGCCATCGCTTGCGCCGCGCTCGGCATCGGCTTGTTCTCGCTGCAAAAGCCCGATGCCGGCATCGCCGCTACGCCCGAATCCTCCTTCTTGGGTCTGGGCTACGCCGTGTGGGGCAACCTGCTCGTGTTCGCCGCGGTCGTGTGCGAAGCGTCCTACGTCGTAATCGGCAAAAAGCTGACCGAAGGCCTTGGGCCCAAACGGATCTCGGCCATCATCAACCTCTGGGGTTTTGCGCTGGTCACGCCGTTTGGCTTGTGGACCGCTTGGCACTTCGACTTCGCCGTGGTCAGTGGTGACATCTGGGCTCTGCTGTTTTTCTATGCATTGGCGGCCAGCGTATGGACCGTCTGGCTGTGGATGACCGGACTGAAGATTGTTCCGGCCTCGCGTGCGGGTGTTTTCACTGTCATGCTTCCGGTGAGCGCTGCGGCCGTCGGCGTGCTGTTCATGGGTGAACGGTTGACGCCCATGCAGATGCTGGCGTTCGGTATCGCGCTCCTGGGACTGATACTGGCCACCCTGCCCGCTCGCCAATCGGCCAAGGGCTGAACTGTTCAGCCAGCGATCACAGGCAAAACAGGCCCGTGGGGTTGGTCAGCCCCATCCAGAGCGCCCAACCCGACGTCAGCGCCAGTGCCAAGCCGGCCAACCGGATGGCCCAGGCGCCCGACTGACCGCCCCGCAGGCGCAGCAACAACCAGGGTGCTGCCGTCAGGGAAATAGACGTGCCCAAAGAAAACAGAGCCATGATGGCGGCCCCTTCGAACACGTTCGCAGAGAGCGACGCGACCAGCAAGGCGGAATACAGCAACCCGCACGGCATGAACGCCCAGCCGACCCCCAACACAATGGGGGCACGAGGCCCCAAGCGGGTCAGCACCGGCCGCGCCTTGCGCCACAACGATTGGCCCAGGCTGTCAATCCAGGCAGGTTGGCGCGCCTGCCAGATCAATGCCAGGCCCAGGAGAAATGCCGCGGCATGGAACATGGTCCAGACCGGCCGAATCGCTATGGTGTTGGTCCCCAGAACCGCAAGCCCCTGGACCGACCCCGCCGCAAAAGCGCCGAACAGCGAATACCCAAGCATGCGACTGAACTGGAACGTCCACAGCGCCCGCGTGCTGCGTTCCCCTGCAGCGCGGCTGATGCCGGCACAGGCTGCGCCGCACATGGCAACACAGTGGGGTCCACCCACGATGCCCATGAACAGGGCCGTGATCGCCATGGAAGTTTGCATGAAGGAACTTTAGCAGCGCGTGGGTGATATATGGCGAAGGCAAGTTCTAACCCGCCCCCATGGGGAGTGGGTATTGGCCCCACTCACACCCGCTCGTGAGCACCCCACGTGGACAAAGACCCGCCACGGTCCAAAAGCTGACCTTTCAAATGATCTTTGAAAACCGCGCCCGGTCCCGATCAACCTGCAGATTTTTATCAAACACCATGGCAATGGCACGGACCAGGTACCAACCGGTCGGCGTGACCTGAACACCGCTGTCATCCAGGGTGACCAAGCCGTGCTCGGCCAGTCCGGCCAGCACTTCGAGCTCGCGCGCGAAGTAGCTCTTGAAGTCGATCAGGTGACCCAGTTCGATCGATTCGTACTGCAGCTGTCCTTGGCACATGATGGACATGATGACGGCGCGGCGCAGCAGGTCATCCCGCGTGAGCACCAGACCCCGCACGATGGGCAGCTTGCCCTGATCCAGGGCATCGTAATAATCCTCCAGCGTCTTGGCATTCTGGCTGTAGGTGGCTCCGATGCGACCGATGGCGGAAACCCCCAGGGCGATCAGATCGCAGTCGGGCTGCGTGCTGTAGCCCTGGAAGTTGCGGTGCAGGCGGCCTTGGCGCTTGGCCACGGCGAGTGCATCTGTCGGCAAGGCGAAATGGTCCATGCCCACATACACATACCCGGCATCGCTCATGGCATCCAGCGATGCAGACAACATGGACAACTTGTCGCCGGGGCTGGGCAGCTCTGCCGAAATGATGCGACGCTGCGGCTTGAAGCGGGAGGGAAGGTGCGCGTAGGCGTACAACGCAATGCGGTCGGGACGCAACTGGTTCACCTGAGCGAGCGTGCGCGCGAACGACTCGGGCGTCTGCAGCGGCAGACCGTAGATCAGGTCCACGTTGACCGACTCAAAACCGATCTTGCGGGCGGTTTCCACCAGCGCGAACACCTGATCGGCAGGTTGCACGCGATGCACCGCCTTCTGAACAGCGGGGTCGAAATCCTGGACACCAAAGCTGAGGCGGTTGAAGCCCAGTCTCGCCAGCGTCTGAAGCCGCTGGTCGGTCACGGTCCGGGGGTCCACCTCGATCGAATACTCTCCGCCCGGCACCAACGTGAAGTTGCGCCGGATCATCGTCATGAGGTCCTCAAGCTCTGGATCGGACAAAAAGGTGGGCGTGCCGCCACCCAGGTGCAACTGGGACACGCTGTGCCCCTTGCCAAAATGCTGGACCTGCAACTCCACTTCACGCGACAGGTAGCGCAGATACTCGGCCGCCCGTTCGTGGTGCTTGGTGATGACCTTGTTGCAGGCGCAGTAGTAACAGACCGACTCGCAGAACGGAATGTGAACATAGATGCTGAGCGGCAGGGCCAGCGATCCAGCTCTGCGCTGCTCGAGCGCTTGTATATAGTCGCCCTCGGTAAAGGCTTCGACAAAGCGGTCAGCCGTCGGGTATGAGGTGTACCGCGGACCGGGAACATCGAATCGCTTGAGCAATTCATCGGAAATGGCGTGACTCACAGACTGTTCTCCAATGCTGAACCCCGAATGTGCACCACGCTTGCAAGTCCTCCCTTGATCTTGATCAATCGTGCGCGCATTCGGAAATTTTCGCTCCGGTGAGGAGCGTGGCACACAGGCATTTCCTCGACACAAGTCCCAGCTATGCGTTAAGCTCACCACCGATTTCCGGATAATTTATGGACGCACAAAGCATCAAAGTCGCCTGTTCAAGTTGCAACCTGCGGGAATTGTGTCTGCCCATGGGTCTCAACCCCGACGAGATGGACAAGCTCGACAACGTCATCTCAGCCCGGCGACGCATCAAGCGCGGGTCGGCACTTTTCAATACGGGCGACAGATTCACCTCGCTGTACGCCGTGCGTTCCGGGTTCTTCAAGACCTGCGTCACCACGGCCGATGGCCGGGATCAAGTGACCGGCTTCCAGATGACTGGTGAGATCATCGGCCTGGATGGCATCGTGAGTGATCGTCATTCCTGCGATGCCATCGCACTGGAGGATGCTGAAGTCTGTGTGATGCCGTTTGATCAGGTCGAGGAACTCTCCAGGGAGTTCACCACCCTGCAGCACCATGTGCACAAGATCATGAGCCGTGAAATCGTGCGCGACCACAGCGTCATGTTGCTGCTGGGCAGCATGCGAGCGGAAGAACGCCTCGCGGCTTTCCTGCTGAACCTTGTTCAGCGCCTGCACGCCCGCGGTTTTTCCCAGTCCGAACTGATTCTACGGATGACCCGCGAAGAAATTGGCAGCTATCTCGGCATGAAGCTGGAGACGGTGAGTCGCACTTTTTCCAAATTCGTGGAAGAAGGCATCATCGAAGTCAAACAGCGTTACGTCCACATCAAGAGCACTGAAGGTCTCAAGTTGATCGTGAACCCGCCGACCAGCCCCTGACTTGGATTCACTCAAAAAAAGCTCCAGCGAGATGCAACCCGCTGGGGCTTTTGTTTTGGCGCTCAGCCGCAAGAACCGTTCTTGGCGCAATCCTGTGGCCGCTGATCCGGAGGAACGGGACAACGGTTGACTTCAAAGGGCGACATCGACAGCAAAGTCGTGAGCGCGCTCGAAACCATGGCCACGACCCAGAAAGTAAAAAACGCCAAGGTATAAACCGCTGGGCGCGACAATTCCAGCGGCGAGCCAAACCAGTGGAGATCGCTGGGATCGATCATGGCAAAAACGATCATTTCCAGCACCGCGGCGACCAGAAATGCTGGCCAGGCTATCCACATCCATCTATGAGCGGTCATTCCTGTTTCTCCTCGGGTACTGTTGTGATCGATGGGATGGTCGCGGCCGCGACGGGCTATTCCTTCGCTGGAGGAACCACAGGCGAAGCCGCGTGGTTTCGTGCCTGGTGGGCCGGTTGAAGCTTGATCAGTGCCTCGGTCCGCGCTTGTCCATCCAACGTCTGGGCCGCCTTCAGGTCCCGCTCAAAGTCGGCCTTGTTCAGAACCGGATCAGCGCCCTCCACGGCGATGACGGCCGTGATGAGGGCTGCTACCACCACCACCAATGGACCACCCACCACCAGCCACATGTGGGGAACGCGCCACCAGGGAATGGGCGGTTGTTCACTGGAAGGCGTTTTGAGTGTTGTGGTGTTCATAGCGATCTCTGAGTCGGGTTGACTGCTGACAAGCGGTGCTCAACGTGGCACCAGGAAGGCTGCCTTTTCAGTGACAGATACACCATCATCCTCGGCAGCCTTGATTTCGAAATGGATGGGGTGCGACCCGGTGCCTGCAGCACCCGGGGGAACCTGCACCCGGATGACCGCAGAGCGCACTTCCGTCGGCAAGACCTCAATCTCCGATTCCGAGGCAATGGTGATACCAGGCAGCCCGGAAACACTGATCACATAACGTTGCGTGCTCTCGGTCGCATTCATCACCTGCAAACGGAAGACATTTTCGATGCGCCCCTGCTCAACCATGCGAGCCAACGCGCCTCTGTCCCGGATCACGTCCACCTTGAGCGGTTTACGAAGAAACAGGCTGATCATGACGGCGAGCGTGATCGCCAACAGAATGCCGGTATAAACCAGCACCCGCGGGCGCATGGCCCTACGGATCATCTGCTGGGTATTCCAGCCTTGCGCGATGCCGTTCTGGGTCGAGTACTTGACCAGTCCACGCGGATAGCCAACCTTGTCCATCACTTCATCGCACACATCGATACAGGCACCGCAACCGATGCACTCGTACTGAAGGCCATTGCGGATATCGATACCTGTCGGACAAACCTGAACACACAACGTGCAGTCCACACAGGACCCCAGACCGAGCGCCTTGGGGTCGGCTTTCTTCGAGCGAGGACCACGCGGTTCTCCGCGCTTTTCGTCGTAGGTCACGATCATCGTGTCCTTGTCGAACATCGCACTCTGAAAGCGCGCGTAAGGACACATGTACTTGCAAACCTGCTCACGCATGAAGCCGGCGTTGCCATAAGTGGCAAAACCGTAGAAGAAGATCCAGAAGGTCTGCCAGGGGCCCAGCGATGCAGCCAGCGAGACTGCGGCCAGCTCCCTAATCGGCGTGAAGTAACCCACAAAGGTAAAACCGGTCCACAGCGAGAACAGTATCCAGAGCGCGTGCTTCGACCACTTCTTGCCGAACTTGCCGGCTGAAAACGCCGAATCATCCAGGCGCATGCGCGCCGAGCGATCACCCTCGACTTTTTTCTCGATCCAGAGAAAAATTTCTGTGTAGACCGTCTGCGGGCAGGCGTAACCACACCACAAACGTCCGGCGACAGCCGTGAACAGGAACAACGCCAGAGCGGCAATAACCAGGAGACCCGTCAGGTAAATGAAGTCCTGCGGATACAACACCAGGCCAAAAATGTAAAAGCGGCGCGCCTCAAGATCGAAGAGCACCGCCTGTCGAGCATTCCACTCGAGCCAGGGCAAACCATAAAAAACGATCTGGGTTATCCAGACCGTGATCCAGCGCCACTGAGAAAACAGACCCGAGACAGATCGTGGGTATATCTTCTTGCGCGAGGCGTAGAGCGAAACCATGACCTCATCGTCTGCAGGAACCCCTTTGGGCGGCGGTTCCGGGACGATGGGAATGATGGTGGTCGGATTGGCGCTGGTGACTGGCTTGGCGGAACTCACGAAGAACCCGAGGTTGGAAAATGGAAAAGAGTCGCAGCGGTCGACTCGACCGCTGCGACTCTCTTTAAACGATCAATTGGCCGCTTTGTTGGACATGCCCCAGACATAGGAGGCCAGCACATTGATCTGTGCTTCGTTCAACAAGGCCGACTGCCCAGGCATCTGGTTGTTGAAACCGTTGTTCACAGCACGCACGATGGCTTCTTCGCCCCAGCCGTGAAGCCAGATACCGTCGGTCAAGTTGGCTGCACCCACCGCAGCCATACCCTTGCCGTCCATGCCATGGCATGCCGCACAAGCAGCGAACTTCTCTTTGCCCTGGGTGGCCCGAACGGAGTCGTGAGGGCTGCCAGACAGGCTCAGCACATAGTTCGCCACATTGCGCACGTCTTCGGCGGTACCCACCGCAGCTGCCATCGGGGGCATGACACCGATGCGGCCCTGCGTGATGGTTGTCTTGATGGTCGCATGATCGCCTCCGCCCAGCCAATCCTTGTCGGTCAGGTTGGGGAAGCCTTTGGCACCACGGGCATCAGAACCATGGCACTGGGCGCAATAATTCATGAACAGGCGTTCACCGATCGCCATGGCTTCGGAGTCACCGGCCATCTGCTCGGGTGTCATGCCGCTGAATTTGGCGTAAATGGGGGCAATTGCGGCCTCCACCTTGGCAACTTCAGCGGTGTGCTGACCCCGTGAAGTCCAGCCGAGCACACCCTGGAACTTGCCGAACATGGGATACAACGCACCGTAGGCCAGAGCGAAGATGACCGTGATGACGAACAGATACACCCACCACCTAGGCAACGGGTTGTTCATTTCCGCCAGATCGCCGTCCCAGACATGCCCGGTGGTGTTGTCTGCATGGGTGTTCGCTTTCGTGGTGCCGCTGATCCAGAGCAGGATCAGGCAGGCGAGGATGCTGACCAGCGTCAGTCCACCCACGTAGAGGTGCCAGAAATCACTTGTAAAGTCGCTCATGATGTTTCTCTTGTTGGTGCCGCGGTTTAGTCGTCAGTGAAGGGCAGCTGCGCTGCCTCGTCAAAACCGGCCTGGTTGCGTTTGGACCAGGCCCAGACCACGATGCCGACGAAGGTCAGCAGGCTGACCACCGTGACGGCGCTGCGGAGATCGTTGATGTCCATGGCGGGGCCTCCGTATTTATTGGTTGGTGCCAGTCGCCGCGGCGGGAGCTGGTGCAGCAGCTGGATCAACTGGCGCTGCAGGTGCAGCTGCCTCGGTCGCAGGAGCCGCATCGGCAGCTGGAGCCGCATCAGCGGGAGCAGCCGCGGGAGCGACCACTGCAGCCGGGCGGCTGGCGCTGCGAGCGGTGCCCAACACCTGCAAATAAGCGATCACGGCTTCCATCTGGGTCTTGCCCTTCACCGCCTCGACCGACTGCGCGATCTCTTCGTCGGTGTAAGGCGCGCCCAACGTGCGCAGCACTTCCATGCGCTTGGGCATGACGTCCGCATTCACAGTCTTCTCGCCCAGGAATGCATATGCCGGCATATTCGATTCGGGCACGACATCACGTGGGTTGGTCAGGTGAGTACGGTGCCATTCGTCGCTGTAGCGGCCACCCACACGGTGCAGGTCAGGACCAGTCCGCTTGGAGCCCCACTGGAACGGGCGATCGTAGACAAACTCGCCTGCCACCGAGTAAGGGCCATAACGCAGCGTCTCGGCCTGGAACGGACGGATCATCTGCGAGTGGCAGTTGTAGCAACCTTCACTCACATAGACGTCACGACCCGCCAGTTGCAGTGCGCTGTAAGGTTTGAGGCCTTCGATCGGTGTGGTGGTGGATTTCTGGAAGAACAGAGGAACAATTTCGACCAGACCACCCACGGCCACCACGAGCGTGATCAACACGATCATGAGGAAGTTGTTGGTCTCGATCCGTCCGTGGCCTTCGACTTTTTCGTTGTTTGCCATTTGTTACTCCTCAGGCGTGTGCGGGGTTGACGGCGAGGACGGGCACGTCCACAACACGGCCCTGACGCATCGTCATGATGACGTTCCAGAGCATGACCAGCATGCCACTGAGGTACAGCACACCACCCAGCAGACGGATCACATAGAACGGGAAGGTGGCTTTCACCGACTCGACAAAGGTGTAGGTCAGGCTGCCGTCGGGGTTGACCGAGCGCCACATCAGACCCTGCATCACACCGGCAATCCACATGGCGGCGATGTAGAGCACGATACCGATGGTGGCCACCCAGAAGTGCAGTTCAATGGCGGGCACCGAATACATCTTCTTCTGGCCAAACAGGCGAGGAATCAGGTAATACAGCGAACCCATAGACACCAAGCCCACCCAACCCAGAGCGCCGGAGTGCACGTGGCCCACGGTCCAGTCGGTGTAGTGCGACAGCGCGTTGACGGTCTTGATGGACATCATCGGGCCTTCGAAGGTGGACATGCCGTAGAACGACAGGGACACGATCAGGAAGCGCAGGATGGGATCGTCACGCAGTTTGTGCCAGGCGCCCGACAAGGTCATGATGCCGTTGATCATGCCGCCCCAGCTGGGAGCCAGCAGGATCAGGGAGAACACCATGCCAACCGATTGCGTCCAGTCGGGCAGTGCGGTGTAGTGCAGGTGGTGAGGACCCGCCCACATGTAGGTGAAGATCAGCGCCCAGAAGTGGACGATGGACAGGCGGTAGGAGTAAACCGGGCGCTCGGCCTGCTTGGGGATGAAGTAATACATCATGCCCAAGAAGGCTGCGGTCAGGAAGAAGCCAACCGCGTTGTGGCCGTACCACCATTGCACCATGGCATCCTGCACGCCGGCGTAGGCCGAGTAGGAGTGCGTGGCGCTGGTCGGGATGGCCAGGTTGTTGAAGATGTGCAGCAGGGCGATGGTGATGATGTAGGCACCAAAGAACCAGTTCGCTACGTAGATGTGCTTGACCTTGCGAATACCGACGGTACCGAAGAACACAATCGCATAAGACACCCAGACCACCGTGATCAACAGGTCAATCGGCCAGATCAGCTCGGCGTATTCCTTGCTCTGGGTCAGACCCATGGGCAAAGTAATCACTGCCGAGACGATCACGGCGTTCCAGCCCCAGAACGTCAGCCAGGCCAGCTTGTTCGAGAACAAGGCGGTGTGGCAGGTTCGCTGCACCACGTAGTAGCTGGTCGCAAACAGCACCGAACCACCAAACGCAAAAATTACCGCGTTGGTGTGTAGCGGACGTAGGCGACCGTAGGTCAGCCATTCAATGCCCATATTGAGCTCGGGCCAGGTCAATTGGGCCGCGATGATTACACCCACCAGCATGCCCACCACGCCGTAGATCACGGACATGACGGCAAACCCGCGGACCACACTATCGTTGTAGACCGCCGGTTGGCTGGTCTTCGTTGTCACGGACATACAGAACTCCTCATAAATGTCACTTGGCGAGTGTCTACAGGCACCCGGCTAATCGCCTTGACTTAAGTCAATCACCTCGGAGAATGCGCTCGCCTTCTCGTTCGATGTTGTCAAATTGCCCCGCATGGAGCGCCCACCAGAAAATGCCGATGATGGCGAAGACCAGAACCACGGAAAGCGGGACCAGCAAATACAAAACGTCCATGGTGTGTGCCTCTGGAAATCTGGGTTCAAAACAGGCGCGATCTTACGCCGGCCACTCCATACCTAGCCGGGTATCTGAGCGTCGTACAGGAATATGGGTCGTTAGCCGCAACGCGTTGCCGATGACCAACAAGGAACTGCCCGCCATACCCAAACCGGCCAGCCATGGCGGCATCCAGCCGATCAGGGCCATCGGAATGCTGACCGCGTTGTAGAGCGCGGCCCATATCAGGTTCTGGCGCACGATGCGCATCGTGGCCCTGGCCAGCTTCAGCGTCAAGACCACGTCCATGACCTCGCCGCCCTGGATCACATAGTCCGACTGGGCCTGAGCCAGGGGGGCCGCATGCCCGAGAGCGAACGAGGTATCGGCGCGCGCCAGCACCGGCCCGTCGTTCAGGCCATCGCCGACCATGGCCAGGCGACGGCCCTGGGACTGAAGGTTCACCACCTCGGCCAACTTTTGTTCCGGCGTGGCGCCAGCGATGACATGGTCCACTCCCACCGCCAGTCCGACCTGGCGCGCGGCAGCCTCGCGGTCACCAGACAGCAGCCAGGTTTGTATGCCCAGCTCGCGCAAAGCGGATACGGCCGCCTGGGCGTCTTCGCGCAAACCTTCCTGCAACTCGAATGTCGCCAGCCAGCCCAGGTCGTCGGCCAGATGGGCCTGAGGCGCCCCTTCCGGTTCATCGGAAGACCCAACGCTCACGCCACAAAATGCCGCCGAGCCCAGGCGCAGTTGCCCACCATCTGCAAGGATCGCCTGCATGCCTTGACCGGCCATCTCCAGCATGTCCGTGAAGCGGATGTGTACATGATCCACACCGACCGCATCGGACTGCGCCTGCACCAGCGCCCGTGATACGGGATGCAATGAGCCCTGCGCCAGCGAAGCCGCCAGCAACAGCACGTGGCCAGGGTCAACACCCTCCCGGGTACGCACCGCCTGCAGCTTCAGCTGATCGTGGGTGAGTGTTCCGGTCTTGTCAAAGATCACGGTGTTGATCCCGGCCAGGGACTCAAAGGCCTGCAGGCGGCGAACCAGAATGCCCCTCCGGGCCAGCGCGCCGGCCGACGTGAGCATGGCGGCCGGCGTCGCCAGTGAGAGCGCACATGGACAAGTGACGATCAACACCGCTACCGCCACCGCCAGCGCTTTGCTGTGATCGATCTGCCACCAGTACCAGCCAGCGAAGGCCGCCGCCAGGAGCACCAGCACCAGAAACGGCGCCGCAATGCGATCGGCCAGAACGGCCAGCCGCGGTTTTTCGGTGGACGCTTTTTCCATCAGCGCAACGATCTGTGCAAAGCGGGTGTCGCGCCCCAGACGCTGAACGGCCACCTGCACAGGGCCACCCAGGTTGAAACTGCCCGCCACCACAGCCTGCCCACGGGTGCGCACTATGGGGTGTGACTCGCCCGTCAGCAAAGCCTCGTCAACCGTCGCGGACTCGCTGCGAATCTCGCCATCGCCGGGAAACGCCTGTCCAGCCTGAACACGCACCACGTCACCCCCCACGAGTCGCCGAACCGAAACCGACTCAAAGCTACCGTCGGGCTTCATCCGCTCGCACACCTCGGGCAAGCGGTTCATCAGGCTATCGAGTGCCCCCGCAGTGCGGTCGCGCGCCTTGAGCTCCAGGTAGCGACCGCCCAACAAGAAAAACACGAACATGGTCAGCGAGTCGAACCAGACCTCATGTCCCCAGGGACCGGTCGGATCGAACGTGGCGGCCGAGCTCGCGATGAAGGTCACCAGAATGCCAATGGACACAGGGGTGTCCATGCCCACCCGGCCGCGCATGAGGTCGCGCCAGGCACTGCTGAAAAACGGGCCACTGGCAAAAAACACCACAGGCAAGCTCAACACCCAACTGGCCCAACGCAGCAACTGGTCAATATCAGGGGGGATCTCACCGGGCGTGGCCACGTAGGCGGGCCATGCGTACATCATGACCTGCATGGCGCAGAAACCGGCCACGAACAAACGCCACAACGCGCGGCGGGTTTCGCGCAGGCGTTCGCTGATGGACAGCGCTTGTTGCATCGGTAGCAGCCGGTAGCCGGTCTCACCGACCACTTGCGCCAGGCTGGACATGCGGGTCAGGGTCGTGTCCCAGCGCACGGTCAGGCGCCTTGTGGCGGCATGCACCTGGGCAAGCTGCACACCGGGCAGATCTTGCAATGCGCATTCAACCGTGTCGGCACACGCCGCGCAATACATGCCCTGCACCATCAGTACCGACTCCGCCACCTGGTGGCCATCGACTTCGGAAAATTCGGTGAAATCCTGCTGTTCGACCGGATCGTCCAGAACAGCGAAGTTGTCGGTGACGGTAAGCGGGCCCCGGTGCGCGCCAAACAGACTGGGCGCAGCAACGCCCTCACCCGTTTGCTCGACGCGACCAGAGGCCGCGGGATCGCTGGGCAAGGAACGCCCAAGCGATGGCCCCACCGGGGGCGCGGTGACGGCCTCGTTCATGCGCTGAGGGTAATTCAACAGGTGCTCCAAGCGCTTGATTTAAGTCAACCGCTCCGGGGCGGTCTTTGTTAGCCTATTGTCTGTCCAACAACAATTTCACTGGAGAACAGCATGTACAAGCGCATCCTCGTGGCGACCGACGGTTCCAAACTGTCGCAAATGGCCGTCGAACACGCCATCAATCTGGCCGATATCACAGGCGCAGAAGTGGTGGCACTCAAGGTAGTGCCGCGCTATCCGCAGACCTATTTTGAGGGGGGTGTGGCGCTTGCCGCGGCGGAAGTGGCCCGCATCGAAAAGCAGTGGCAGGACGAAGCCATGGAGGCGGTCAACGCCGTGAAGTCTGCGGGACAGCTGCGCGAAGTGAAGGTCAAGCCGATCACCGTGAAATCCGATCTGATCGCAGAAGCCATCATCGCGGCAGCCAAGCGCAACAAATGTGACCTGATCGTGATGGCATCGCATGGTCGTCGAGGCCTCAAACGCCTGCTGCTGGGCAGCGAAACCCAGCAGGTGCTGACGCATTCGCACACGCCTGTGCTGGTATTGAGGTAACCCCCCACGCCGCCTGCGGCGTCACCCCCCCC
>MERT01000028.1:94988-295937 GCA_001770705.1 Burkholderiales bacterium GWF1_66_17
CACGCGCTCCGGTTTGACTTCTGCAGCGCGTTTCTTTTTTTCAGGCGAACTCGCCTTTGTACTGCTCGCGCAGCAGGTTCTTTTGCACCTTGCCCATGGTGTTGCGGGGCAGTTCGTTCACCACGAAGCAGCGTTTGGGAATCTTGAAGTTGGCCAGCCTGGCTTTCAGGTCGGCGATCACCCGTTCGGGTTGCACCGTGGCGCCGGGCCTGGCGATGATGACGGCCACGCCCGCCTCGCCAAAGTCTGGGTGCGGCACGCCGATCACTGCACTCTCGGCCACGCCGGGCATTTCGTTGATGGTGCCCTCAATCTCGGCCGGGTAGACGTTGTAGCCGCCCGAGATGATCAGGTCCTTGCTGCGGCCGACGATGGTCACGTAGCCGTCAGCGTCCACCTTGCCCACATCGCCGGTCTTGAAAAAGCCGTCGGCCGTGAACTCTTCGGTCGTTTTCTCAGGCATGCGCCAGTAGCCCTTGAACACGTTGGGGCCGCGCACCTGAATGCCGCCGATCTCCCCCGGCGACACGGCTTTGCCGTCGTCTTCCACCACGCGCAGCGTCACGCCTGGCAGCGGAAAGCCCACGGTGCCGCCGCGCCGCTCAGTCGCGCCGCCGTAACGCGCGTCCGGGCCGCAGGGGTTGGAAGTGAGCATCACGGTCTCGCTCATGCCGTAGCGCTCCAGGATGGTGTGCCCGGTGCGGCTCTGCCAGTCGGTGAAGGTTTCGATCAACAGCGGTGCCGAGCCGGCGATGAACAGACGCATGTGCGCAGCCTGAGCCAACGTGAGCGTTGGTTCGGCCAGCATGCGCACATACAGCGTAGGCACGCCCATGAAGACCGTGGCCTCCGGGAATTTGGCGATCACCCGCTTGGGATCGAACCTGGACAGCCAGATCATCTTGCTGCCGTTGATCAGCGCTCCGTGGATGGCCACGAACAGGCCGTGCACGTGGAAGATGGGCAGTGCATGGATCAGCACATCGTCGGGCTGCCACTGCCAGTAGTCGCGCAGCATCACGGCGTTGCTGCGCATGTTGCCGTGCGCGAGCATGGCGCCCTTGCTGCGCCCGGTGGTGCCGCTGGTGTAGAGAATGGCAGCGACGTCATCGTCCTGCCGCACCGCTGGCGTGTGGTGGTCGCTCTGGTGGGCGGCGCGCTCCAGCAGGCTGCCGCTGCGGTCATCGCCCAGGGTGAACACATATTTTGTGCCCGCGGTGAAGGCGATCTTGCTGACCCAGCCGTGGTTCTGCGGGCTGCAGACCACCACGGCCGGTTCGGCGTTGCCGATGAAGTATTCGATCTCAGCACTCTGGTAGGCGGTGTTGAGCGGCAGGAACACATGACCGGCGCGCAAGGTGGCGAGGTAGAGCACCATGGCTTCGACCGATTTTTCCACCTGCACCGCTATGCGCGAGGCGGCGGGCAGCTCCAGCGAATCGAGCAGGTTGGCCACCATGGCGGTGGCGCGGTCGAGGTCGCGCCAGGAATACGTCAGGCCGTCGTCGGTCTCCACTGCGGTGCGTTCGAGATCGGTGGGAAAGGCGTCGCGCAGGGCGACGAACAGGTTCTGGTTGCTCATGGGTGGATCGGATAGAAACGTTCAGAAGTGGGGTGGACGTTTGGCCAGGAATGCCGCAATGCCTTCGCGGTGCTCGGGACTGTCAGCGTAGTCGTAGGCGGTGGGCAGCAGCGCTTCGGCCCCCTGCCCGCCCGCGAGCGCACGCAGGACCTGTTTGTTCAGTCGGGCTGCCAACGGAGCCAGGCGCGTCATGCGCTCGGCGCGCTGCAAGGCTCCGGCTGGCACCTCGGCGTCGTGCAGCACGGTCTGCAGGAAACCGCGCGCGAGCATCGTGGGCGCGTCGAGCACCGCGGCCTCCAGCAGCATCTGGCGCGCCGTGGCCAGACCGACCTCGCGCGCGACCAGCTCGGCCTCGCGCGGCGCCATGGGAAAGCCCAGCTTGGCAATCGGTGCGCCAAAGCGGGCACCCTGCCCCGCCACGCGGATGTCGCAGCAGCTGGCGATCTCCACGCCGGCGCCCATGCAGTTGCCCTCGATCTGCGCAACGATGGGCAGGTCGCAGGCCAGCATGGACGAGAGGCCGCCCCAGACATCGTTCTCGTGAAAGTCGCGCAAGCCCTCGGGATGGAAACGGAAGTCGCTGTACTCGGCGATGTCACCGCCCGCACAGAAGTGCCCGCCCTCGCCCGCCACCAGCACGGCGCGCACGTCGGTGCGCTGCTGCAGCGCGGTGAACACCTGCCGCAGTTCGCGCCACATCGCGCGCGACATGGCGTTGAACTTGGCCGGGTTCGACAGCGTCACCCGTGCGACGGCGCCATCGATCTTCAGACGGACATGACCGGACATGCGATCCTTTGTTGTGTGAATCTCAGTCGAGCTTGGCGCCCGAGGCCTGGACCACCTGGGCCCATTTGCGGATTTCGCCCTTGACGAAGCCATCGAACTGCGCACCCGTCAGGTTGGGGAATTCGGCGCCCTGGGATGTCCAGACGGCCTTGGCTTCGTCGGCCTGTGCGGCCTTGCGGATCTCTTCAATGGCACGGGCTTGTGCATCGGCAGGCGTGCCTTTGGGCGCCCAGATGCCGTACCAGGTGGTCACGTTGTAATCGGGAAGACCCACCTCGGCCGCGCTGGGCACATCCGGGAACGCCGGGTTGCGTTTGTTGCCCGAAACCATGAGCGCCTTGATCCGGCCACCCTTGATGTGACCGGCCGAAGAACCCAGGCCGTCGAACATCATGTCGACGTTGCCGGCGATCAGGTCGTTGAGCGCGGGGCCCGCACCGCGGTAGGGGATGTGGGTGATGAAGGTCTTGCTCTGCTGCTTGAAAAGCTCGCCCGCCAGGTGGTGCGAAGTGCCGGCGCCGGCCGATCCGTAGTTGAGCTTGCCTGGCCTGGATTTGACCTGTGCAAGGAAAGCCTTGAAATCCATGCCGCCGTATTGTTTGGTGTTCACCACCAGCACCTGCGGCACGCTGGCCACCAGGATCAGGGGCACCAGGTCTTTTTCGATGTCGTAATCCAGCTTGGGGTACATGCTGGGCGCGATGGTGTGGTGCACCGCGCCCATGAACAGCGTGTAGCCATCGGGTGCCGCCCGCGCGGCAATACCGGCGCCCAGCGTGCCACCGGCACCGCCGCGGTTGTCGATCACCAGCGCCTTGCCAGCGAGGCGTGTGAACTGGGCCCCCAGCGGGCGGGCAAACGCGTCGGTGCCACCGCCGGCCGGGAAGGGCACGATCAAGGTCACCGGTTTGCTGGGCCAGGCGCCCTGCGCATGGCCGGTGCTGCCATAGACCGCCAGGCCGGCCGCCGCCGCGCGCAACACATCCCGCCGATTGAATCCGTTTGTCTGCATGGGTTTGTCTCCGTTGTGGTTGTGGAAAAGTCTGCGTCAGGGAAGCAGATCCTTGATCGCCGGCGCGACCGGGATCTTGCTTTGCGCGAGGGCGGCCCGGTTTTTGTCGAGCTTCTTGGGATCGTAGAGGTAGTTGACCATCAGGCCGTAGGACTGCTTGAAGCCCTTGGCCGACGGATCGGCCGCCCAGTTCAGGCGCTCGACCCGGGCACCGTTGCCCAGATGAAAACGGGCCACCGGGTCCAACGGTTTGCCGTCCTTGAGCTCCTGGGCCAGGTAGCGCGCGGCCCATTGCTTGAGGGCCACGCGCGGCGCCGATTTTTCGGCCAGTTCGGGGGCTGCTTCCCAAGCCTGCAGCAACTCTGCTGGTGCGTTCTTGTTCAGCCAGCCCCGCAGACCGGGAATCGGCGAAAGCGTCGCAAATGTCTTGAGGCGCGGAAACTCTTCGTGCAGGCTTTCCACCACGCGCTTGATCAGCGAGTCGCCAAAGCTCACGCCACGCAGCCCGGCCTGGGTGTTGCTGATCGAGTAGAAGATGGCGGTGGTGGCTCGACCCAGATCGGCCGGTGCTGCGGATTCGTCCAGCAGCGGCGTGATGCTGGCGGCGATCTCATTGATCAGCGCCACCTCAACGAAGATCAGCGGCTCACCCGGCAGGCGCGGGTGAAAAAAGCCGTAGCAGCGTCGATCACTGTCGAGCCGGTTTTTCACATCGTCCCAGCTGCGGATGTCGTGCACCGCCTCGTATTTGATGAGCTTTTCCACCAGCGAAGCGGGCGAGTCCCAGCTGATGCGGCGCAGCTCGAGGAAGCCCACATCGAACCAGGTGGAGAACATGTACTCCATCTCCACGTCCAGCGCCAGCAGGCGCTTGTCGGCTTTCAACAGGGACTGCATCTCGGCGCGCAGGTTCACCAGAAAGGGAATGCCGTCCGGGTGGGCACTGAAGCGCTGCAGCAGGCGCCGGCGCGGCGACACGGTCGCGCGCCGGTACAACACCTCGGCGGCGGCTTCGTCGGGCGTGCCCACCGCGGCCGCGTACTCCACCTGAGCCGCCTTCACCTGCTCTGGATCGGCCACGAAACGTTCACTCATGAGCAACCACAGGTCACGCCGGTGGGCTGCCGAAGCACTGGCATACCAGTCGATCAGGGCCCCTGCGCGCCGCCCACCTTCGACCTCGCTCACCAGCGGATCGACGATGGCCTTGAGCTCGTCGAGCATGCGGCGCAAGGCGCGCGGCGACATGGCCTCTTCGCCCTGGCGCAACCGGGCCTTGAGCCGGTCCTGCGTGGACCGCGCCGCCACCGGTGCCGGTTTGCGCAGACGTGCGACGTGTTCGGACAGCCATTCGCGGGTGTTCATGCCGTGATCCTCGACTTCTGGTTGCGGGCGAGTTCGCGCAGCGCCACGCGCTGGCGGGTCAGGTGGGTGCGCATGGCGGCTTCGGCGCCCTCGGCGTCGTGCGCCTTGAGCGCGGCGTACACCGCCATGTGTTCAGACAGGCTTTGCTCCAGGCGTCCCGGCGCGTGCAGCTGCTGCAGGCGCGCGAGCTTGACGATCTTGCGCAGGTCGCCAATCACCTGCGCCAGCCAGCGGTTGTTGGCCAAGAGGATGATGGCTTCGTGGATCGCAAAGTTGGTTTCGTAATATTCGGTGATGCGCTTGCCTTTGGCGTTGCGCTGCAGGCGGTCGTGCAACTGCTCCAGCGCAGCCAGGTCGGCGTCGGTGGCATTGCGCGCGGCCTCGAAAGCGCAGCGCCCTTCCAGCAGCGCGATGACTGGAAAAATTTCGTCCAGGTCCTGCTCGGTGATCTGGCTCACAAAGCAACCCCGGCGCGGTTCATGGCGCAACAGGCCCTCGGCCGTCAACACCTTGAGCGCCTCTCGCAGCGGTGTTCGCGAGATGGACAGCTCGGCGCACAACGCGGGTTCATCGATGAAACTGCCGGGCGCCAGAGCGCCCGCAAATATGCGGTCACGCAGCTTTGCGGCCACTTCATCGTGCAGGGAGTTGAGCACCAATCGCATCTGTGATTACCTGTAATTACAGATAATGCTAAACAGACTGCTGGCCTTTGGCGTCGGGAATTACCCGTACCCTGATCGTGAAAAAAGTGGCAGAGCTGGTGTCCGCCACGGCGCCCGTCAACGCCGGCGGCTCAGGTGCGTCGACCGCACCACCACCAGAGCCCCACCCCACCCACGATCATGGGCACGCAGAGCCACTGGCCCATGCTCATGCCCAGCGTGAGCAGGCCCAGATGGGCATCGGGCTCGCGGAAGAATTCGGCGATGAAGCGGAACACGCCGTAGCCGAACAGGAAGACCGCGCTCACCCGCCCGGTGGCCCGCGGCTTGCGCGCGTAGAGCCACAACAGCACAAAGAGCAGCACGCCTTCCATGAGGAACTGGTAGACCTGCGAAGGGTGGCGCGGCAGATCACCCGCGCCACGAAACACCATGCCCCAGGGCAATGAGGGATCGGCCACACGGCCCCACAGCTCGCCATTGATGAAGTTGCCCACGCGCCCCGCAGCCAGACCGGTGGGCACGCAGGGCGCCACAAAGTCCATCACCTGCAGCCAGGGACGCTGGCGGCTGCGTGCGTACCAGACCATCGCCAACAGCACCCCCAGCATGCCGCCGTGAAAGCTCATGCCCCCCTGCCAGACCGCAAACACCTCCAGCGGATGGCTCAGGTAATAGGCCGGCTTGTAGAACAGGCAGTAGCCGATGCGGCCACCGACCACCACGCCCATGACGCCGAGAAAGAGGATGTCTTCGACGTCGCGTGAGGTCCATGGCTGGGGCTGGCGGATGGACGCGAAGGGTTCGTGCTTCAGGCGCGCTCGACCGAGCAGCACAAAGAGCGCAAACGCCGCGAGGTAGGTCAGGCCGTACCAGTGAATGGCCAGGGGGCCGAGTTGCAGCGCGACGGGATCGATCTGGGGATGAATCAGCATGGCAGCGATTGTGCAGCCTACAGGTGACCGGGCTGTCCACGCGCCAAAAACAAACAGCCTCCGGAGAGGCTGTTGTGGCTTCAGCGCCGTGGCTTCAGTCGCCCAGCAACGAAAGATCGCGCACCGCGCCCTTGTCGGCCGAGGTCGCGAGCAAGGCGTAGGCCTTGAGGGCCGCAGACACCTTGCGCGGGCGCGGCTGGGCGGGCTTCCAGCCCTTGGCGTCCTGCTCGGCGCGGCGCTTGGCCAGTTCTTCGTCGCTCAGCAGCACGTTGATGCTGCGGGCGGGAATGTCGATGCGGATGCGGTCGCCGTTGCGCACCAGGCCGATGGCGCCACCCGCCGCGGCTTCGGGCGAGCAGTGGCCAATCGACAGGCCCGAGGTACCGCCGGAGAAGCGGCCGTCGGTCAGCAGCGCGCAGGCCTTGCCCAGGCCCTTGGACTTGATGTAGCTCGTCGGGTAGAGCATTTCCTGCATGCCCGGGCCGCCCTTGGGGCCTTCGTAGCGCACGATGACCACATCCCCGGCCTTCACCTTGTCGGCCAGGATCTCGGCGACGGCTTCGTCCTGCGATTCGGTCACGTAGGCCGAGCCCTCGAACACCAGGATCGACTCGTCCACACCCGCGGTTTTCACCACGCAGCCGTCGAGCGCGATGTTGCCGCGCAGCACCGCCAGGCCGCCCTCTTGCGAGAACGCGTGCTCGCCCGAGCGGATGCAGCCCTCGGTGCGGTCCAGGTCCAGGCTGGGCCAGCGCGTGGCCTGGCTGAACGCCACCTGGGTGGGGATGCCGGCCGGGCCGGCCATGTAGAAGGTCTTGACGGCGTCGGAAGGATGGCGCGCGATGTCCCACTGATCCAGTGCATCCTTCATGGTCTTGGCGTGGATGGTGGGCACGTCGGTGTGCAGCTTGCCGGCGCGGTCCAGCTCACCCAGGATGGCCATGATGCCGCCCGCGCGGTGCACGTCTTCGATGTGGTACTTGTTGGTGTTGGGTGCCACCTTGCACAGCTGCGGCACGGCGCGCGAAAGGCGGTCGATGTCGGCCATGGTGAAGTCGATCTCGGCTTCCTGCGCGATCGCCAGCAGATGCAGGATGGTGTTGGTCGAGCCACCCATGGCGATGTCCAGCGTGATGGCATTCTCGAAGGCCTTGAAGCCCATGGAACGCGGCAGCACCGAGGCGTCTTCCTGCTCGTAATAGCGCTGGCACAGTTCGACGGCCATGCGGCCGGCGCGCTTGAAGAGCTGCTCGCGGTCGGCGTGCGTGGCCAGCACGGTGCCGTTGCCCGGCAATGCGAGGCCCAGGGCCTCGGCCAGACAGTTCATGGAGTTGGCGGTGAACATGCCCGAGCAGGAACCGCAGGTCGGGCAGGCCGAACGCTCGACCTCGGCCAGATCGGCCGCGCTCACCTTGTCGTCCACGGCCATCACCATCGCGTCCACGAGATCGAGCTTCTTGAACTCCATCACCTGGGTCTGCGGGTTGGCCAGGCGCACCTTGCCCGCTTCCATCGGACCGCCGGAGACGAACACCACCGGGATGTTCAGGCGCATCGCGGCCATCAGCATGCCGGGGGTGATCTTGTCGCAGTTGGAGATGCACACCAGCGCGTCGGCACAGTGCGCATTGACCATGTATTCCACCGAGTCAGCGATCAGCTCGCGGCTGGGCAGCGAGTACAGCATGCCGTCGTGGCCCATGGCGATGCCGTCGTCCACCGCGATGGTGTTGAATTCCTTGGCCACGCCACCCGCGGCCTCGATCTCACGCGCCACCAACTGGCCCAGGTCCTTCAGGTGCACATGGCCGGGTACGAACTGCGTGAAGGAGTTGGCGACCGCGATGATGGGTTTGCTGAAGTCGCCGTCCTTCATGCCGGTAGCACGCC
Source organism: Burkholderiales bacterium GWF1_66_17 (assembly GCA_001770705.1). Lineage (GTDB taxonomy): Bacteria > Pseudomonadota > Gammaproteobacteria > Burkholderiales > Burkholderiaceae_C > Hydrogenophaga. Next base: position 103,227 of record MERT01000028.1, read on the forward strand.
AGAGCGAGCGGGCACCGGCCATGTTGCGGCCGGCGGTGGAGGTCTTGGAGCGGTAAGCGGGCATGTTGAGGTCTTTGTCTGGGCGGATCAGGGGGCAAAAAACGCAGCCCTGGATTATCTCCCACGCCCAGAAGGTGATTGCCGGCCGCGCTATAAGCAGGGCACAACAACACCCCACCACCGGAGACCCCCATGGCCAAACCGACCGTCATTCCGATCCAGCCCATGAACCCGCGCAGCCGCAACATCACCCAGGGCAAATCGCGTGCGCCCAACCGCTCCATGTACTACGCCATGGGTTACGAAGAGGCCGATTTCGTCAAGCCCATGGTGGGCGTGGCGAATGGGCACAGCACCATCACCCCGTGCAACTCGGGTCTGCAGAAACTGGCCGACGCGGCCATCGCCGGCATCGAGGAAGCCGGCGGCAACGCCCAGGTGTTCGGCACACCCACCATCTCGGACGGCATGGCCATGGGCACCGAGGGCATGAAGTATTCGCTCGTGAGCCGCGAGGTGATTGCCGACTGCATCGAAACCTGCGTGCAGGGCCAGTGGATGGACGGCGTGCTCGTGATCGGCGGCTGCGACAAGAACATGCCCGGCGGCCTGATGGGCATGCTGCGCGCCAACGTGCCGGCCATTTACGTGTACGGCGGCACCATCCTGCCGGGGCGCTACAAAGACCAGGACCTGAACATCGTGAGCGTCTTTGAAGCGGTGGGCCAGAACGCGGCCGGCCACATGAGCGATGCCGATCTGCGCGAAATCGAGATGCGGGCGATCCCGGGACCGGGCTCCTGTGGCGGCATGTACACCGCCAACACCATGAGTTCGGCCTTCGAGGCGCTGGGCATCTCCCTGCCCTATTCCAGCACCATGGCCAATCCGCACGACGAAAAATTGAACTCGGCCCGCAAGTCGGCCAAGGTGCTGATCGAGGCGATCCGCAAAGACATCAAGCCGTGCGACATCGTCACGCGCAAAAGCATCGAAAACGCGGTGGCCGTGATCATGGCCACGGGTGGCTCGACCAACGCCGTGCTGCATTTCCTGGCCATTGCACACGCCGCGGGCGTCGAGTGGAACATCGACGACTTTGAGCGCGTGCGTGTGAAAACACCGGTGCTCTGCGACCTCAAGCCCAGCGGCAAGTACCTGGCGGTCGACCTGCACCGCGCTGGCGGCATTCCGCAGGTGATGAAGATGCTGCTGAACGCCGGCCTGCTGCACGGTGACTGCCTCACCATCACCGGCCAGACCATCACCGAAGTGCTGCAGGCGGTGCCCGACGCGCCGCGCGCCGACCAGGACGTGATCCGTCCCATCGACCGCCCCATGTACGCCCAGGGCCACCTGGCCATCCTCAAAGGCAACCTGTCACCCGAGGGCTGCGTGGCCAAGATCACCGGACTGAAAAATCCCGTGATGACCGGCCCGGCGCGCGTGTTCGACGACGAGCAGTCGGCGCTGCAGGCGATCCTGGACGGCCGGATCAAGGCGGGTGACGTGATGGTGCTGCGCTACCTCGGCCCCAAGGGTGGCCCGGGTATGCCCGAGATGCTGGCGCCCACCGGTGCGCTGATCGGCGCAGGACTGGGCGAGAGCGTCGGCCTGATCACCGATGGCCGCTTCTCGGGCGGCACATGGGGCATGGTGGTGGGCCACGTGGCGCCCGAGGCCGCTGCCGGCGGCACGATTGCCTTGGTACACGAGGGCGACAGCATCACCATCGACGCCCATGCCCTCAGGCTGGAGTTGAACGTCGCCGCAGATGAAATTGCCCGCCGCCGGGCCGGCTGGACCGCTCCTGCGCCCCGCTACACGCGCGGCGTGCAGGCCAAGTTTGCGTTCAACGCCGCCAGCGCGAGCCGGGGCGCCGTGCTCGACAACTACTGAGCTGTGAGGGCCCAGCGCTGGCTCAGCGGCGCTTGCTCTTCATGCCCAACGCCTGGCGCTGGCGCTCAATGCGGTCCTGCTTTTTCTGGTCCATCTTTTCCATCTCCTTGCGCTTGGTGTAGCCGGTGCTGTCAGCCCAGGCCCACCAGGCCACCGCCATGGCAAAGGGCGACAACACCCACCACCAGGACAGCTCGGCGACGAATCCAATTTCCAAATACTTCAGTAGCAACAGGCCGACGCCCGCGATGAGGAAATACATCACACCCTCCAGTAAAGGTCCGATAAAGCCCGGCAAGAAACTGTAAGCGAGCGTATCCGGGCCGTCCCACTGGGTAAAATCCAGCCTGTGAGTTTTTCACGTTCACCCACTAGGACAACACCATGAAACGCGCTCTCCTGATTATGGCCGCTGTGGCCGCCATCTCCGCTCCCGCCATGGCCGACGAGGCCCTGGCCAAGAGCAAGAACTGCATGGCCTGCCATGCCGTGGACAAGAAGCTGGTCGGCCCTGCCTACAAGGACGTGGCCAAGAAGTACGCCGGCAACGCCAAGGCCGCCGACATGCTGGCCGAGAAAGTCGTCAAGGGCGGTTCGGGCGTTTGGGGCGCGATCCCCATGCCCGCCAACCCACAGGTGAGCGCGGCCGATGCCAAGAAGCTGGTTGCCTGGGTGCTGAGCCAGAAGTAATCCACTTCCCGCTGCTCCAACAAAAAACCCGCTGGAGTCCAGCGGGTTTTTTGTTGTCTGTTCCTGGCGCTTGAAGGCGCCAGGGTCACAGGATCAGTTGTTTTCAGACAATTGATCCAGGATGGCTGGGTTCTCCAAGGTGGAAGTGTCCTGGGTGATGGCTTCGCCCTTGGCGATCGAGCGCAGCAGGCGGCGCATGATCTTGCCCGAGCGGGTCTTGGGCAGGTTGTCACCGAAACGGATGTCCTTGGGCTTGGCGATCGGGCCGATCTCCTTGCCCACCCAGTCGCGCAACACCTTGGCGATCGCCTTCGCTTCGTCTCCCGTGGGACGCGAGCGCTTGAGCACCACGAAGGCCACGATGGCTTCGCCCGTCAGGTCGTCCGGACGGCCCACCACGGCGGCTTCGGCCACCAGGTCGGTCTTGCCGACCAGCGCCGATTCGATTTCCATCGTGCCCATGCGGTGACCGGACACGTTCAGCACGTCGTCGATGCGGCCGGTGATGCGGAAGTAGCCGCGGTCAGGACTGCGCACCGCGCCATCGCCGGCCAGGTAGTAGCCCTTGAGCTCTTCTGGGAAGTAGCTCTTCTTGAAACGCTCGGGATCGCCCCAGATGGTGCGGATCATCGAAGGCCAGGGCCGCTTGACGACCAGGATGCCACCCGCGCCGTTGGGCACATCCATGCCCGCTTCGTCCACGATGGCGGCGGTGATGCCCGGCAACGGCAGCGTGCACGAACCTGGCACCAGCGGCGTGGCGCCCGGCAGCGGCGTGATCATGTGGCCACCGGTCTCGGTCTGCCAGAAGGTGTCGACGATGGGGCAACGCTCGCCGCCAATGTGTTTGTAGTACCACATCCAGGCTTCGGGGTTGATGGGCTCGCCCACCGAGCCCAGGATGCGCAGGCTGCTCAGGTCGGAGCGCGCAGGGTGCACTTTTTCGTCGCCTTCGGCCGCCTTGATCAGCGAACGGATCGCGGTCGGGGCGGTGTAGAAGATCGTGCACTTGTGTTTCTCGATCATTTGCCAGAAGCGGCCGGCGTTCGGGTAGGTCGGCACACCTTCAAACACGATCTGGGTCGCGCCCGCAGCCAGCGGGCCGTATGCGACGTAGGTGTGGCCGGTGATCCAGCCGATGTCGGCCGTGCACCAGAACACATCGCTGTCCTTCAGGTCGAAGGTCCAGTTCATGGTCAGGTTGGCCCACAGCAGGTAGCCACCGGTGCTGTGCTGCACGCCCTTGGGGGTGCCGGTGGAGCCGGAGGTGTAGAGCACGAACAGCGGGTGTTCGGCGCCCACCATGACCGCCGGGCAGTCGGTGGACTCCGAGGCCATCACCTCATGCATGTAGCTGTCTCGACCCGCCACCATGTTGCAGGCGGTGGGCGTGCGCTGGAAGACGATCACGTCCTTGACGCACTCGCAGCCACCCATGGCGATGCCTTCGTCCACGATGGACTTGAGCGGCAGTTCCTTGCCCCCGCGCAACTGGTAGTTGGCGGTGATCACGGCCACGGCACTGGCGTTCTGGATTCGTTCCTGCAAAGCCTTGGCAGAGAAGCCACCGAACACCACGCTGTGCGTCGCGCCGATGCGGGCGCAGGCCTGCATGGCCACCACGCCTTCGATCGTCATGGGCATGTAGATGACGACGCGGTCGCCCTTCTTCACGCCACGGGCCTTCAAGGCATTCGCAAATTGCGACACCTTGGCCAGCAGTTCCTTGTAGGTCACCTTGGTCACTTCGCCGCCATCGGCTTCAAAGATGATGGCGGTCTTGTTCTCCACCGGCGTGCCCATGTGGCGGTCCAGGCAGTTGTAGGAGGCGTTGAGTTCGCCGTCTTCGAACCACGTGTAGAACGGTGCGTTCGACTCGTCCAGCACCTTGGTGAAGGGCTTGCTCCAGGTCAGGGTTTCGCGGGCGCGCTTGGCCCAGAAGCCTTCAAAGTCGTTCTCTGCCTCGGCGCACAGGGCGTTGTAGGCATCCATGCCCGAAATGCGGGCGGCCTTTCGGGTCGCTTCGGTGGGTTCAAAAACGCGGTTTTCGACCAGGGTGGATTCGATCGACGACGAAGGCGCGGACATGGGCAGTCTCCTCAGGTGTTGTGGGAACAGGTAACGCGTGAATGTGCGCAAAGGCTCTTACGAGCCACTTACATAGGCTGGCACGGGCGACCCTGCCCCAAATAGCCGCTCGATCCGGGCGACTGCCAGGAAGGACTTGTAGCACAGCGGACATCAGCTCGCTCCTACAATCGGGCCCGCCCACTACGGGTTTGCCCGCACCAACAGCACTTGTACCCTCCATGACCACACCCGTCAAAAACACCAGCACCTTGCAGGCCCTGCCCAACCTGATCTTCGCCAGCCGCTGGCTGCAGTTGCCGCTGTACCTGGGACTGATCCTGGCGCAGGGCATCTATGTCTTCCATTTCTGGGTGGAGCTGGTCCACCTGATCGAGGCCGCTTTCGGCAACACGAACGCGCTGGCCGCGCTGGTCAAGAGCATTGGCTATAAGGAGTCGTTCGACGTCACCTCGCTCAACGAGACCATCATCATGCTGGTGGTGCTGGCGCTGATTGACGTGGTCATGATCTCCAACCTGCTGATCATGGTGATCGTGGGGGGCTACGAGACCTTCGTGAGCCGCATGAACCTGGAGAGCCACCCGGACCAACCGGAATGGCTGAGCCACGTGAACGCGTCGGTGCTCAAGGTCAAGCTGGCCACCGCGATCATCGGCATCTCGTCGATCCACCTGCTCAAGACTTTCATCAACGCCGCCAACTACGAAGAAAAGGTGCTGATGTGGCAGACGATCATCCATGTGGTGTTCCTGCTCAGCGCCATGGCCATCGCCGTGACCGACCGTCTGATGAGCAAACCCGCAGGTAGCGATCACTGAGCCCCTGCCATCGTTACCCGGAAGCGGCCCTTGTGGCCGCTTTTTTGATTCTGGCGCCAGTAAAAGCTCAACGGCCGACCATCTGTTGTGGGACCACCCAGCGGTCGAAGTCCTCAGCCGACACGTGGCCCAGCGCCAGCGCAGCCTCGCGCAGGGTCAGGCCCTCCCGGTGTGCCTTCTTCGCAATCTCGGCGGCCCGGTCGTAGCCGATGTGCGGGTTCAGTGCTGTCACCAGCATCAGCGACCGTTCGAGCAGCTCGGTGATGCGCTCGCGGTTGGGTTCGATACCGACCGCGCAGTGCGCGTTGAAGCTCGCCATGCCATCGGCGAGCAGGCGCACGCTCTGCAGGAAATTGTGTGCCACCATCGGCCGGAACACGTTGAGTTCGAAGTTGCCCGACGCACCACCCAAATTGATGGCCACGTCGTTGCCCATCACCTGGCAACACAACATGGTCAGCGCCTCGCACTGCGTCGGGTTGACCTTGCCCGGCATGATGGACGAGCCCGGTTCGTTTTCGGGGATCGACAGCTCCCCCAGCCCGCTGCGCGGGCCGCTGGCCAGCCAGCGCACGTCGTTGGCGATCTTCATCAGGCTGGCCGCCAGCCCCTTGAGCGCGCCGTGCGCGTGCACCAGCGCGTCACAGCTGGCGAGTGCTTCGAACTTGTTGGGCGCGCTCGACAGCGGTAGCTCTGTGTGTCGGGCCAGCTCGGCGGCCACCTGGTCTGCAAAGCCGGCCGGGGCATTCAAACCGGTCCCCACCGCCGTGCCGCCCAGCGCCAGTTCACACAGGTGCGGCAGTGCGGCGCGCACATGACGCTCGGCGTGCGCCAGCTGCGCGGCCCATCCCGAAATCTCCTGACCCAGCGTGAGCGGTGTGGCGTCCTGCAGGTGGGTGCGGCCGATCTTCACGATGTCGTCGAACGCCACGGCCTTGGCGGCCAGGGTCTCACGCAAATCCGACAATGCGGGCAGCAGCCGCTGCGTGAACCCCTCCACCGCGGCCAGGTGCATGGCGGTGGGAAACACGTCGTTGGACGACTGGCTGCGGTTCACGTCGTCGTTCGGGTGCACCAGCCGCCCCTCTCCCCGCGCGCCGCCCAGCAACTCGCTGGCGCGGTTGGCCAGCACCTCGTTCAGGTTCATGTTGGTCTGCGTGCCCGAACCGGTCTGCCAGACCACCAGCGGGAATTCGCCCACGTGCCGTCCGGCGATGACTTCGTCGGCTGCCGCCACGATGGCGTCCGCCCGGTCGGCGTCCAGCGAAGCCAGAGACGGGTTCACCACGGCACAGGCCCGCTTGACCTCGGCCAGCGCACGGATCAGCTCGGTCGGCAGACGCTCGCCCGAGATCGCGAAGTGCGCCAGTGAGCGCTGCGTCTGCGCGCCCCACAGACGGTCTGCGGGCACCTCAATGGCGCCCATGCTGTCGGTTTCGATGCGGGTTGTTGACAGGGTGTTCATGGCATGGCTCCGGTCGTCAGCCGGTGAAAGGCTGGGCCTGTCAAAATAGCAGGCCGATCCCACCGTAGCAGACCTTGCGCCGCGCCACCAGTGCGGCACCTGTTGTCCACGTCCACACCATTGCCCCAAGCCATGACCACGAGCATCCGCCAGAACGACCTGATCGAATCCGTTGCCGCCGCACTGCAGTACATCAGCTACTACCACCCGGCCGACTACATCGCCCACCTGGCGCGCGCCTACGAGCGCGAGCAGAGCGCCGCCGCCAAGGACGCCATCGCGCAGATCCTGACCAACAGCAAGATGAGCGCCACCGGCCACCGCCCGATCTGCCAGGACACCGGCATCGTCAACGTGTTCCTGAAGGTGGGCATGGACGTGCGCTGGGAAGGGTTCTCCGGCAGCCTGGACGACGCCATCAACGAAGGCGTGCGCCGCGGCTACAACCACCCCGACAACACGCTGCGCGCCAGCGTCGTGGCCGACCCGCAGTTCGACCGCAGGAACACCAAGGACAACACGCCGGCCGTGATCTTCACCGAGATCGTGCCCGGCAACACGGTGGAAGTGACCGTGGCTGCCAAGGGTGGCGGCTCCGAGAACAAGTCCAAGATGGTCATGCTCAACCCGGGGGACAACGTGGTCGACTGGGTGCTGAAGACCGTGCCGACCATGGGCGCCGGCTGGTGCCCGCCGGGCATGCTGGGCATCGGCATCGGCGGCACCGCCGAGAAGGCCGTGCTCATGGCCAAGGAAAGCCTGATGGACGACCTGGACATGTACGAGCTGCAGGCCAAGGCATCCAACGGCGAGAAGCTCAGCAAGGTCGAAGAGATGCGGCTGGAGCTGTTCGAGAAGGTCAACGCTCTGGGCATCGGCGCGCAAGGCCTGGGCGGCCTGACCACCGTGCTCGACGTCAAGATCAAGATGTACCCCACGCACGCGGCCAGCAAGCCCGTGGCCATGATCCCCAACTGCGCCGCCACGCGCCACGCGCACTTCGTGCTCGACGGCAGCGGCCCGGTCTACATCGACCCGCCGAGCCTGGACCTCTGGCCCGACGTGGCCTGGACGCCCGACTACGTGAAGAGCAAGAAGGTGGACCTCAACGCCCTCACCGCCGCCGAGGTGGCGAGCTGGAAACCCGGCGACACCCTGCTGCTCAACGGCAAGATGCTCACCGGCCGCGACGCCGCGCACAAGCGCATCCAGGACATGCTGGCCAAGGGCGAGCAGCTGCCGGTGGACTTCACCAACCGTGTCATCTACTACGTCGGCCCGGTCGATCCGGTCAAGGGCGAGGCCGTCGGCCCCGCCGGTCCTACCACCGCCACACGCATGGACGGTTTCACCGAAATGATGCTGGCCCAGACCGGGTTGATCGCCATGGTCGGCAAGGCCGAGCGCGGTCCGGTCGCCATCGAGGCGATCAAGAAGCACAAGTCGGCCTACCTCATGGCCGTGGGCGGTGCCGCCTACCTCGTCTCCAAAGCCATCAAGACCGCCAAGGTCGTGGGCTTTGCCGACCTGGGCATGGAAGCCATCTACGAGTTCGACGTGGTCGACATGCCCGTGACCGTGGCGGTGGACGCGGGCGGCACCAGCGCCCACATCACCGGCCCGGCCGAGTGGAGCAAGCGCATCGCCTCGGGCGAGTTCAAGGGTATCTCGGTGGCCGCTGCTTGAAGACCATCGGCGTCTTTGACAGTGGGGTGGGCGGCCTGAGCGTGCTGCGCGCCCTGCTGCTCGAAATACCGGAAGCCCGCTACGTTTACCTCGCCGACGGTGCGCACGCCCCCTACGGCGAACGCAGCGCCCAGCAGGTAACCGAGCGAGCCCAGCACATCACCGCCCGACTGCGCAAAGACCAAGCGGTCGATGCCCTGGTGGTGGCCTGCAACACCGCCACCGCCCAGGCCATCGAATCGTTGCGCCAGCAACACCCCGACTGGCCCATCGTAGGCGTGGAACCCGCTCTGAAACCCGCTGCTGCCCTCAGCCAGACCGGGCACATCGGCGTGCTCGCCACGCGCGGCACCGTCGAGAGTGAGCGCTTTGCCCGCCTGCGCACCCGGATCGAGTCCGAATCCAGCCGCGCGCTGCACTTCAACTGCCAGGCCTGTGATGGCCTCGCCGATGCGATCGAGCGCGGCGACGAAACCACAACACGGGCACTGTGCGCACGTTACCTGGATGCTTTGCGCGCCCACGCCAGCACCCCTGACCCCATGGACACCCTGGTGCTGGGCTGCACGCACTACCCGTTCGCGGCCGACATCCTGCAGGCGCTGTCGGGACCCGATGTTCGCCTGGTTGAAACCGGCGTGCCGGTGGCACGCCGCACGCGGGCGGTGCTGGGATTGCCCGAGACCCACCCCTCAGATGGCGCGACACCGCAGATCACGCTGCTGTCCACCGGCGACCCGGCACCGCTGGCGCAGGCCGCGGCACGCTGGCTCGGCACCACCGTGGGTGCCACCCACATCAGCGTCTGATCCGGCGAACAACCCGCTTGCAGACGTTGAGGTCAGCCGTTCGCCGCGCCTGGACCGGACAAGGCCGCCCGACGACCCCGCTCCATGTTCACCGGCAGCAGCAAAACCAGCCCCAGCAAAAACAGCAGCGCCGTGAGCCCGATGGCCAGACGCTGGTTGCCCCCGGTGGCCCAGGTGATGGCCCCATAGCTCAAGGGCCCGATGATGCTCGCCAGCCGCGTTGCAAAGGTCCACAACCCGTAGAACTCGGCCAGTTGCCTGGGCGGAGCCAACATGCCCGCCATGGCGCGCCCTGACGACTGGCTGGAGCCCATGCACAGACCCGCGATCGCGGCCGCGTACCAGAAGCCGCCCTTGGTGGTGGTGAGTGCGGCGACGACGCAGGTCGCGATCCACCCGACCAGGGTGATGCCCAGCGCGAGCTTGTGGCCCAGCCGGTCTTGCCAGTAGCCGAAGGCAAACGCGCCCAGTGCAGCCGCAATGTTGAGCACGAAGATCAGCACCATCGTTTCCTGCTGCACAAAGCCGATCACCTGCTCCGCGTAGATGGCCGCCAGCGTGATGGTCACGGTCACGCCGCCCTGGTACGCCGTCGCACAGGCCAGCAACCACATGAAATCGCGGTAGCGCCGGGCATCGTGGTAGGTGGCCTGCAGGCGGCTCAAGGCAGCTTTCAAGCCGCTTTCAGCCGACCGGATCTGAGGTTCGGCCCGTTCTTTCAGCAACTTGAAGGTGAACAGCGCCGCGAGCGCAAAAAGGCCGGCGGTGATCCACATCGTCACGGGCACGAACTGGGCGGCGGTCAGCCCCTGCCCTTGGGCCCGGATCACGTACACCAGGCTCAGACCGAGCGCCAGCATGCCGCCAAAGTAGCCAAAGCTCCAGCCCCAGCCGCTGACCCTGCCCATGGCAGCCGGTCGCGCAAGTTCAGGCAGGAATGCGGCGATCAGCGACTCGCCCCAAGCGAAGCAGACGTTGGAAACAATGATCAACAGCACCGCCAGCGCCACCATCCCGGGCCCGACGAAAGCCAGCGCCGCCGTAGACAGCACACAACCCGTGGTGGTGAACATCAGCAACCGCTTTTTGGCACCGTAGCGGTCGGCCCAGGCGCCCATGGCGGGCATGGTCATCATCACAATGGCATGTGACACGCTGAGCGCCAGCGTCCAGGCGAACGTGGCCCAGGCGGCACCGCCGGCGACAGCGCCCACAAAATAGGCCGCAAACACCGCCGTCAGTACCACGGTGGTGTAGCCCGAGTTGGCGAAGTCGTACATGGCCCAACCGAACACCTCGCGCCTGCGCACGCCGGGGTTCAGGGCCTCGGTGGAAAACAGTGCCATCAGGGCCTCATGCGTTCATGCCGCGTCGACGTACCCGAAGCGGTGACATCGGCCTGGGGCCTGCGCACACGGCAGACCACTGATCCATCGGGCTGGTCAGTGCAGATGGCGAGGCTTGCGCCCACCGCCATGACCCGAGGAACCGCCACCATGCCCACGGGGCGGGCGACCCAGCTGCATGGAGTTGACGAGGGCATCAAAGCGCTGGGTGAACAGCTTGTCGATCGAGCCGACCACATCGCCCAGCTCGGCGGCATCAAAGTGCCGCTCCATGATGTGGACCACGTCCTGCACCAGCAGATCGCGCTGCACCTGCATGATGGCCGCGGGCGTGGGGCCGACAAAACACATCATGAAGTCGTCGCGCGCCTCCTCTTCCGAGGACTCGTCTTCTTCATCGAACTCTGTGTCATAGAAGGACACTTCAAGCGGTGCACCGGCCGAAGCGATGTCGTTCAAGCCCATGCAAGCCTCTTCGATCACCTGGCGGAAATCCTCATCGCCCGGCACCGTCCAGCACATCTGCAACACGTGCGCTTCCGCGTCAAAGCGGATACCCGGCTCGTCCTCGTAGCTGCTCTCGGCCGCTGCCGCCAGCGAGCGGCCACCGGCGTACTGCCAGAGTGGCTTGAGCGCATCCTGAATCTGGCCGTAAGCCACATCCTCGCGCAAGGGCACATCGCCATGCACGTGGATTTCAAAGGGCGCGTTGTATCGGGTCATGGAAACTCACTGTACCGGTGAAACCGGAAAAAACCTAGGGGACATGGTGCCTCGAACCGGGGTCGAACCGGTACGCCCCCTCACGGGAAAGCGGCGGATTTTAAGTCCGCTGTGTCTACCAATTTCACCATCGAGGCAAGCCGGTCATTGTCGCAGGTTCGCCAGGCGCGCTTGGCGCGTCGCAACCTGGTCAACCCCTGTTCGGCTCGCTGTGACACGGAAACGAAAAAAGGGGAAGCATGGCTTCCCCTTTTTCTTTGATGCTGGAGCGGGAAACGAGACTCGAACTCGCGACCTCAACCTTGGCAAGGTTGCGCTCTACCAACTGAGCTATTCCCGCAAAATCTTTTACCAACCAGTGACTGGAGGCGCGACCCGGAGTCGAACCGGGCTAGACGGATTTGCAATCCGTTGCATAACCGATTTGCTATCGCGCCCTATGCGATGAATCGGAAAACCCATTCATCCCAATCGACAAAAAAGGGAAGCTCGGCTTCCCTTTTTCAAAACTGGAGCGGGAAACGAGACTCGAACTCGCGACCTCAACCTTGGCAAGGTTGCGCTCTACCAACTGAGCTATTCCCGCATGTTCCTGATGTTTGTCAGAAGCTGGAATTCTAGCGCAGAAAAACGCCTCTTTTCAAGCCCCCGCAAATTTTTTGACTCAATGTTTCACGGCATCGGGTGCGGGTGCCGCCGGGCGCACGGACGCTGCGGCCACCTGCGCCGCGACCTCTTCGTCGGTCAGCGGAACCGGCTGGCGCTCCAGCGCTATGGCCAGCACCTTGTCGATCCATTTGACCGGTACGATCTCCAGACCCTGCTTCACATTGTCGGGAATCTCGGCCAGATCCTTCACGTTTTCTTCGGGAATGATCACGGTCTTGATGCCACCGCGCAAAGCCGCCAGGAGCTTTTCCTTCAAGCCACCGATCGCGGTGACTTCACCGCGCAAGGTGATCTCTCCGGTCATGGCCACGTCGGCACGCACCGGGATGCCTGTGAGCGACGAAACCAGTGCCGTGGTCATGGCCGCACCGGCGCTCGGTCCATCCTTGGGCGTGGCGCCATCGGGCACGTGGATGTGGATGTCGCGCTTGTCGAATTGTTCGTCCTTGATGCCGAGAGACCGGGCACGGCTGCGCACCACCGTGCGCGCCGCCTCCACCGACTCCTTCATCACGTCACCCAGCGACCCGGTCCGCGTGATCACGCCCTTGCCGGGCATGATCGCCACCTCGATGGTCAGCAGATCGCCACCCACCTCGGTCCACGCCAGACCCACGACCTGACCCACCTGGTTCTGCGCTTCGGCACGCCCGTAGTTGTACTTGCGCACCCCCAGGAATTCGCTCAGGTTTTCAGCATTCACCACCACCGTGGGCGTGTACTTTTTGAGCAGCAGACCCTTCACCACCTTGCGGCAGATTTTGGAGAGCTCGCGCTCCAGTGAACGCACACCGGCTTCGCGGGTGTAGTAACGCACGATGTCGCGCACCGCATCGTCCTTCACCTCCATCTCACCTTCGCGAATGCCGTTGTTCTTCAGCTGTTTCGGCAACAGGTAGCGGATCGCGATATTGGTCTTCTCCTCTTCGGTGTAGCCCGAGAGACGAATCACTTCCATCCGGTCCAGCAGGGCTGGAGGGATGTTCATCGAGTTCGACGTGGCAACGAACATCACGTCGGACAGGTCGAAATCGACTTCGACGTAATGGTCGCCAAAGGTGTGGTTCTGCTCCGGATCCAGAACCTCCAGCAAGGCGCTCGACGGATCGCCGCGGAAGTCGGTGCCCAGCTTGTCGATTTCGTCGAGCAGGAACAGCGGATTGCGCGTACCGATCTTGGACAGGCTTTGCAGCACCTTGCCCGGCATGGCGCCGATGTAGGTGCGGCGGTGGCCACGGATCTCGGCCTCGTCGCGCATGCCACCCAGGGCCATGCGAACGTATTTGCGACCAGTGGCCTTGGCCACCGACTGACCGAGCGAGGTCTTGCCCACACCGGGCGGACCGACCAGGCACAGGATCGGCGCCTTGACCTTGTCAACGCGCTGCTGGACCGCGAGATATTCGAGGATGCGGTCCTTGACCTTGTCCAGGCCGTAGTGGTCTTCGTTGAGCACGGCTTCGGCGTGCGCCAGGTCGTGCTTGATCTTGGTCTTTTTGCTCCAGGGCAGGGCCACCAGGGCATCGATGTAGTTGCGCACCACGGTGGCTTCGGCCGACATGGGCGACATCAGCTTGAGCTTCTTGAACTCGGCATCGGCCTTCTTGCGCGCCTCGGCTGGCATCTTGGCGGCCTTGATCTTCTTCTCGATCTCTTCGATGTCGGCGCCCTCTTCGCCTTCGCCCAGTTCCTTCTGGATCGCCTTGACCTGTTCATTCAGGTAGAAGTCGCGCTGGTTCTTTTCCATCTGGCGCTTGACCCGACCACGGATCTTCTTGTCGACGTTGAGGATGTCCACCTCGCGTTCGAGCTGTTCGAACAGGTTCTCCAGCCGCTTGTTGACCAGATCCAGATCCAGCACGACCTGCTTGGATTCCAGCTTGAGCGGCAGGTGAGCGGCGATGGTATCGGCCAGGCGCCCCGGATCGTCGATGCTGGAGATCGAGGTCAGGATTTCCGACGGGATCTTCTTGTTCAGTTTGACGTACTGGTCAAACTGCTGCATCACGGCACGGCGCAGCGCTTCGAGTTCGGTCGACAGGATGTCGGCGCGCTCGATCGCGGGGTCCACCGGGTTGACGCTGGCAACAAAGTGGGTCTCGCCATCGGTGATCGACAACACCTTGGCGCGCTGAACGCCCTCCACCAGCACCTTCACGGTGCCATCGGGCAGTTTCAGCATCTGCAGGATGGTGGCGACGCAACCCATCTCGAACATGTCCTCCGTGGAGGGTTCGTCCTTGGCCGCGGCTTTCTGGGCCACCAGCATGATGCGGCGCTCCGCTTCCATGGCGGATTCCAGCGCCTTGATGCTTTTCGGGCGACCCACGAACAGCGGGATCACCATGTGCGGGAACACCACCACGTCGCGCAAGGGCAGCAGTGGCAGGTCAACCGGCGTGCTGGGCAAAGGGGTTTGTCCGGACATTTCTCAACCTCAACAAAATGGTCTTGGGCAGATGCGGATGGTCAACACCGTGTGCATCATCAACTTGGCATGCATTCACTCACGCATGCCTGCTACCGATCAGGCCTGTTTGGCCGCTTCGCGGTAGACCAGCAGGGGAGGCTTGTTCTCTTCGATGGTGGACTCGTCCACCACGACCTTCTCCACGTTGCTCATGCCTGGCAGATCGAACATGGTGTCGATCAGCGCGTTTTCCAGTATCGAGCGCAAGCCGCGCGCGCCGGTCTTGCGCGCCAGCGCTTTGCGGGCGATGGCTTTGAGGGCAGCGGGGCGGACTTCCAGCTCCGCGCCTTCCATGGACAGCAAGCGCGCGAACTGCTTGACCACGGCGTTCTTGGGTTCGGTCAGAATTTCGACCAAGGCATCTTCGCTGAGCTCGGACAGCGCGGCAATCACCGGCACGCGCCCCACGAGCTCGGGAATCAGGCCGAACTTGATCAGATCCTCAGGCTCGATTTCCTTGAAAGATTCTGTCAGGCTGCGCTGCTTCTTGCTCTTGACGACGGCATTGAACCCCATGCCGGAGGCCTCGGTGCGGTTTTCAATGATCTTTTCCAGCCCGGCAAATGCGCCGCCGCAGATGAACAGGATGTTGGTCGTGTCGACCTGCAGGAAATCCTGGTTCGGGTGCTTGCGGCCGCCCTGGGGCGGTACCGAAGCCATCGTTCCTTCGATCAGCTTGAGCAGCGCCTGCTGCACACCTTCGCCCGACACGTCGCGCGTGATGGACGGGTTGTCAGACTTGCGGGTGATCTTGTCGATCTCGTCGATGTAGACGATGCCTTGCTGGGCACGCTCTACATCGTAGTTGCAGCTTTGCAGCAACTTGGCCACGATGTTTTCAACGTCTTCACCCACATAACCAGCTTCGGTCAGCGTGGTGGCGTCGGCCATGACAAACGGCACATTGAGCATGCGCGCCATGGTCTGGGCCAGCAAGGTCTTGCCGGACCCCGTGGGACCGATCAGCAGGATGTTGCTCTTGGCCAGTTCCACCTCGTCCTTGCGCGCCGTCAGTTTGTGGCGCAGGCGTTTGTAGTGGTTGTAAACCGCCACCGCCAGCGCCCGCTTGGCCCCTTCCTGACCAATCACGTAGCTATCGAGGTTGCCCTTCAGTTCGGCGGGCGTGGGCACGTCATCGCCGGACGCCTTGACCGATTCCAGTCCCGGCAGTTCGTCGCGGATGATGTCGTTGCACAGCTCGATGCACTCGTCGCAGATGAACACCGAGGGCCCCGCGATCAGCTTCTTGACCTCGTGCTGGCTCTTGCCACAAAACGAGCAGTAGAGCGCTTTTTCACCGGAGACGGCTTTTTTGTCGGCCATGAGATTGGGAGTTCAGATAGACGGAGAGGAGTGCAACGGGAACAATGATAGTTCAAGCCTGCGATGTACCAAATGCCGAAAAAGAGCCTCTTTTGGCACGAATCAGGCGGTTTGGTGGGAATTTTGGACCGACGAACGCCACGAGAAGGGGCGCCACCGGTCCATCGGCATCAGGCTGCGATAGCCCCACGCTTGTCGATGACCTTGTCGATCAGGCCATATTCGGCCGATTCTGCGGCCGACATGTAGTAGTCGCGTTCCGTGTCGCGCGCGATGCGGTCCAGAGGCTGGCCGGTGCGCTCGGCCAGGATCTTGTTCAGCTGCTCGCGGGTCTTGAGAATCTCGCGCGCCTGGATCTCGATCTCGGTCGCCTGACCGCGGCTGCCACCCGAAGGCTGGTGGATCATGATCTTGGAGTTGGGCAGCGAGAAGCGCTTTCCCTTGGTCCCTGCGGCCAACAGGAACGCACCCATGCTGGCAGCGAAGCCGCAGCACAGGGTCGACACGTCGGGCTTGATGAAGTTCATCGTGTCAAAGATCGCCATGCCGGCGCTCACCGAACCGCCGGGCGAGTTGATGTAGAAAGAAATGTCCTTGTCCGGATTTTCACTTTCCAGAAACAGCAGCTGAGCGACCACCAGGTTGGCCGAATGGTCGTTGACCTCGCCCACAAGAAAGATCACCCGCTCCCGGAGCAGGCGCGAGTAGATGTCGTAGGCGCGCTCTCCGCGGCCCGAGGTCTCGATCACCATGGGCACCATGCCCAAGCCCTGAATGTCCATTGCGCTCATGCGTTTCTCCATGTGTTGATGCATAACATGCCACTACTGTAACCAACCTGCCAAAGCCGCCACAGGGTTGCGGCTATGGCCGAAGCATGCATATGGCGTGCCTGTTGAAAAAGGCAAGCGCCGGGGAACAAAAAAGGGCGGATTGCTCCGCCCCTCCGAATCCCGCGCGACCGCAGGCCCCGACCGATGCCGCAAGCGGCCCGAACACCGGGCCGCTGTGTGCAAAAGATCAGGCTTGACCCATCAGCTCTTCGAAGCTGATCGACTTTTGATTGATCTTGGCCTTGGACAGCACGAACTCGGTCACGTTGTTTTCGATCACGATGGCTTCCACTTCGGCCATGCGGCGGTTGTCGCTGGTGTACCAGCGCACGACGTCGGCCGGCTTTTCGTAGGAAGCGGCCAGTTCGTCGATGTGGGCCTTGATCTGTTCGGACGTAGCGTGCAACTCGTTGGCGCGCACCAGCTCGGCCACCACCAGGCCCAGGCGCACGCGGCGCTCGGCCTGGGGACGGAACAGGTCATCGGGGATCGGCGCCTTGTCGGCGTCTTTCACACCGCGCTGCTTGAGGTCGGCACGGGCGCCTTCGACCAGGCGGTCGAGTTCGGCTTGCACCACCGACTTCGGCAGATCCAGCTCGGCCTTGGCGGCAAGGGCGTCCATCGCGGCCTGCTTGTTGCGGGCCTGCAGGCGGTGCTTGACTTCGCGCTCCAGGTTTTTCTTGATGTCGGCGCGCAGGCCTTCGACCGTGCCTTCGGCGATGCCGAGCGACTTGGCCAGCGCTTCGTCCACGTCGGGCAGGTGGGCGGCTTCGATCTTGTTGACCGTGACCAGGAAGTCGGCGGTCTTGCCGGCCACGTCCTTGCCGTGGTAGTCCTCAGGGAAGGCCAGCGGGAAGGTCTTGGACTCGCCCGACTTCATGCCGCGCACGGCATCTTCAAATTCCTTGAGCATCTGGCCGTCGCCGACGATGAACTGGAAGCCTTCGGCCTTGCCGCCTTCAAAGGCTTCGCCGTCGATCTTGCCGGCGAAGTCGATGGTGACGCGGTCACCGTCGGCTGCGGCCTGGTCTTGAGCGCGTTGCGCGAAGGTGCGGCGCTGCTTGCGCAGGATGTCCAGCGTGCGGTCAATGGCGGCGGCGTCCACTTCGGCCGAGATTTTTTCGACTTCAGCGGTGGACAGGTCTTCGATCTTGACTTCGGGATACACCTCGAAGACAGCGTCAAAAGCCAGCTGGCCTTCGGGCGATTCTTCCTTTTCGGTGATCTTGGGCTGACCGGCGACGCGCAGCTTGGCTTCGTTGGCGGCGGTGGCAAATGCCTCACCGACCTTGTCGTTCATGACTTCGTAGTGCACCGAGTAGCCGTATTGCTGGGCCACCACGCTCATGGGCACTTTGCCGGGACGGAAGCCGTCCATCTTGACCTTGCGGGCCACGTCCTTGAGGCGCTTGGTCACCTCGTTCTGGATCACGTCGGCCGGCAGCGTGAGCGTGATCTTGCGCTCGAGCTTTTCAAGGGTTTCAACAGTCACGGTCATGGCTTTCTCCAAAAGGATGTCGGTCAACCAGCCACTCTGGCCAACCGGAAAAAATCTGTTCGTCTGAGAGGTGGTGCGCGGGGGGGGACTCGAACCCCCACACCATTGCTGGCGTCAGGACCTAAACCTGGTGCGTCTACCAATTTCGCCACCCGCGCGCCTGACACTCGGGCAAGTCACAGCAACGGTTGAGGCTGTGAGACTTGGAACCCCGCTTTTCGGCAACCTTCTATTGTAGCGGTTGGTTGCCCTCGCCTTTCGCCACTGGCCCAACGGCGTCCAGACGCTGACGCAGCGCCCGCACAGCGCTCTCCGGCGTGGTCAGCACCGGCAGGTCCACCACCTGCTGCACCGCCGCCTGCGCGCGCGCCATGCTGAACTGGGCGAGCGCAATGACGCTGCAGCCCTGGCGGGCCAGCGCCTGCGCGGCCAGAACCACTTGCGCGTCGTGGCCGGCCGTATCGCCCGCGTTGAGCGCGGCGAGCGCACCACCGGCGAGCTGCGTGCGGAGATCGGTTCCCGCCGGAAACTCCGGCGGCATTGATGCCAGCGTGGGGGCGAACGAAGCGATCAATCCGATCCGTCCCCCCAGCGCCACCGCCTCAGCCACCATCGCTTCGTTCGGTTTGAGCACAGGCAGGTGGGGCCGCTTCGCCGCCACCGCTTCGATGCACGGCCCGAAGGCAGAGCAGGTGAACAGGATGGCCTGCGCGCCCGTGCCTTCGGCATAGGCGACAAGCGTCTCGAAGCGCCGGTGCATCGCTGCATCCAGCCCCTGCCCGCTGCGGGCCAGATCGGCAGACAGGCTGTCGTCGAGCAAATTCATCCGAATCGCCTCGGGCCAGGCGTGCTGCAGCTCGTCGTTGATCGGCGCGACCGAATGCGCCAGTGCATGAATGAGCGCGATGCGCGTCACGCCGGCATGCCCACACGGGACCTGCGTGCACGCTGCAGTCCCATCACCAGCAACAACAAGGCCAGTGAGGGCAGGAACAACCACTCCTTGGCCGGGCGTTCGGCCGGCACCTCGGCCGACACGATGCGGAAGCCCTGCTCCATGCCCAGCTTTTCAGCCGGGCTGCCAAACTTCACGGCGGCAATCAGCAGCTCGTCGCCCTGCGCCATCACAGTCAAGCCCGCGCTGGCCATGCGCTCGCGGGCGGTGCCTGGCTCGCCCAGGGGCAGCAGCACGCCTTTGCGGATGTCATCGCCGTTCATGTTCATGCCTTCGATCCAGACGCGCTTGCCCGAACCGGCAGGGGCTTGTTCGATGAGAGACGTCATCTGGGCCGCGGGCACCTCGTCAAACGGCGGGTACAGCATGTCCCACCAGTAACCGGGGCGGAACAAGGTGAAGGTGATCAGCAACAAAGCCAGGGTTTCATACCAGCGCGACTTCACCAGGAAAAAGCCTTGCGTGGCCGCCGCAAACACCAGCATCGCCACCGTGGCACTGACCACGGTGAGGATCAGGTGCAGGGGGCCGGTAAGTCCGATCAGCAGCAACTGGGTGTTGAAGATGAACAGGAACGGCAGGATGGCCGTGCGCATGCTGTAGTAGAAGGCGGTGATACCGGTCTTGATGGGATCGGCGCGCGCAATGGCTGCCGCCGCAAACGACGCCAGGCCCACCGGCGGCGTCACGTCGGCCATGAGGCCGAAATAGAACACGAACATGTGCACCGCGATCAGGGGAACAATGAGGCCGCTCTGCGCGCCAAGCTCCACCACCACCGGCGCCATCAGCGTGGACACCACGATGTAGTTGGCCGTGGTGGGCAGGCCCATGCCGAGGATCAGGCTGATGAGCGCCACCAGCACCAGCATGAGCATCAGGTTGCCGCCGGAGAGCAGTTCCACCAGTTCGGTCATGACCAGGCCCACGCCGGTGAGCGACACCGTGCCCACGATGATGCCGGCGGCCGCCGTGGCCACGCCAATGCCGATCATGTTGCGCGCGCCGGTGGCCAGGCCATCCACCAGGTCGACAAAACCCTGCCGGGTGGCAGCGCCCAGGCCGCCATGTCCGCGAAACACCGCGATGATGGGCTTTTGCGTGAGCATGACGAAGATCATGAAGAGCGTGGCCCAGAAGGCGGACAGGCCTGGCGACATCTGTTCCACCATCAGGCACCAGATCAGCACCACGACCGCCAGCAGGTAGTGCAGGCCGGACTTCACGGTGGGCCCGGTTTCGGGCAGTTCGAACACGGGCGCGTTCGGATCGTCCAGCTCCAGGGCGGGCTGTCTGGCGCCAAACCAGAGCAGACCGACATAGCTGGCCAGCAGACCGGCGCCGACCACCCAGATGGCGGCGTCGCCCATGGCGGTCTTGATCCAGCCAATGCCCCAGTACACCGCACCGGAGAGCACGATGAACCCGGCCACGGTCATGGCAAACGACATCAGGCGCTGGCCGGCCGTGGCCGTGCCGCGGCGCGGCAGTCCGACCATGTTGGCCTTGAGGGCCTCCAGGTGCACGATGTAGAGCAGCGCGATGTAGGAGATGATGGCCGGCAGGAACGCGTGCTTCATCACCTCGATGTAGGGAATGCCGACATACTCCACCATCAGGAAGGCGGCCGCGCCCATCACCGGCGGCATGATCTGGCCGTTCACCGAGCTCGACACCTCGACCGCGCCGGCCTGATCGGGCCGGTAGCCGACCCGCTTCATGAGCGGGATGGTGAAGGTGCCGGTGGTCACCACGTTGGCGATCGACGAGCCGGAAATGATGCCGGTGGCCGCCGACGAGAGCACCGCCGCCTTGGCTGGGCCACCGCGCATGTGGCCCAGCAGCGCAAAGGCCGACTTGATGAAGTAGTTGCCGGCACCCGCCTTGTCGAGCAGCGAGCCAAACAGCACGAACAGGAAAATGAAACCGCTGGACACACCCAGCGCCACACCGAACACGCCTTCGGTGGTCAGCCACTGGTGGCTCATGGCGCGGTTGAGAGAGAAGCCGCGGTGGGCGATCATGTCGGGCATGTACGGACCGCCAAAGGTGTAGCCCAGAAAGACCAGCGCCACGATCACCATGGGCAGGCCCAGCACGCGCCGGGTCGCTTCGAGCAGCAGCACGATACCGACCGCGCCGGTGTAGACGTCCATCGTTGTGGGCTGGCCGGGCCGGGTGGCCAGTTCCTTGTAGAACAGGAAC
Organism: Burkholderiales bacterium GWF1_66_17; assembly: GCA_001770705.1. GTDB lineage: Bacteria > Pseudomonadota > Gammaproteobacteria > Burkholderiales > Burkholderiaceae_C > Hydrogenophaga. Next base: position 124,707 of record MERT01000028.1, read on the forward strand.
AGGTAGGCGGCGCAGAAGGTGCCCACCAGGGCGAACACCCAGTCGGTGAGAGGCACATGGCCACGCGGTGAGCGCCGGAACGCGGGGTACGCCATGTAGGACAGAAACACCGCAAAGGCGAGGTGGATGGCGCGGGTTTCGGTGTCGTTGAACACCAGAATGCCCAGGCTGAACGGCAACGGCGAGGCGATCCAGAGTTGGAACACAGACCAGGCCAGTGCGACGGCCAGCAGCATGCGGCTCATCCAGGGGCCGGGCGAGCGACCGCCGGTGTCGTTGTCGGCAACCAGCTGGTTGACGTCCACTTCGGGTGCGGTGGGGGTGTTCATGCGGACTTGTGTGTTGTGGTTTTGAAAAAGAGACCAACAAAAAAGCCCTGACGGGTCAGAGCTTTTTTACGGCGTCAGTCCGGGAGGACCTCGACAATCTGCAGGAACTTACATCCAGCCTTTTTCCTTGTAGTACTTCACGGCACCGGGGTGCAGCGGGGCCGACAGGCCATCCTTGATCATGCTTTTCGGATCGAGACCCACGAAAGCCGGGTGCAGTTTTTTGAACTCGTCGAAGTTTTCGAACACGGCCTTGACCAGTTCGTAAACCGCCGCATCAGAAACTTTGGCCGAGGTCACGAACGAAGCCAGCACGCCATAGGTGGGCGTGGGGTTCGGGTGTCCGGCGTACAGGCCGCCGGGGATGTTGACCTTGGCGTAGTAGCTGTTGGCCTTCACCAGTTTGTCCACGGCCGGACCGGTCATGGGCACCAGCTTGGCGCCGCAGGTGGTGATCGGGTCCTGGATGTTGGCGCTGGGGTGCCCCACGCCGTAGAAGAAACCATCGATCTTGTTGTCGCACAGGGCCGCACCGTGTTCGTCGGCCTTGAGCTCGGCGGCCAGGCCGAAGTCGCTGATCTTGCCACCGCTGCTGGCCAGGTATTCGTCCATCGCGGCGCGCGTGCCCGAGCCAGGGTTGCCGACGTTGAACCGTTTGCCCTTCAGATCGTCGAACTTGGTGATGTTGGCTTCCTTGCGGGACAACACGGTGAAGGGCTCGGGATGGATGGAGAACACCGCGCGCAGGTCGGTGTGCTTGCCGTCTTTCTCGAACTGTTTGGCGCCGTTGAAAGCGTTGTACTGCACGTCCGACTGGGACACGCCGAAATCGAGTTCACCCGCCTTGATGGTGTTGATGTTCACCACCGAACCGCCGGTGGACTCCACCGAGCAGCGAAAGCCGTGCTTGGCGCGGTCCTTGTTGACCAGCCTGCAGATGGCACCGCCCGCGGCGTAGTACACGCCGGTCACGCCACCCGTGCCGATGGTCATGAACTTCTGCTGTGCCTGCACGGGAGCCAGGGGGGCCGACAGCGCCAGAACGGCGGCAGCGAGCGAGAAGCGGGAAGCGGTGGCTTTCAGGGATATGGTCATGCTGACTCCTTGTGATTTAACTAGACGAACCGGGCGCCCTCGTGAGGCGAAACCGGAAGGGACATGGACCAACCCGCATGGGACACAGCGGGTGGGCCATCGGGTGCAAGGCAAGCCGCGATGCTACCCCGCTGTCACACGGGGTCCGACCGGGTTTCACCTTGGGTATTGCATCTGTAATGATTCAGTCAGAAAACTTATACAACAAGCCGGCGCGGGAGGCCAATGCCCCTCAGGCCATCGCGGCCATGGCCCGGTCCATGCTGCTGCGCAGGCGCGTCACGATCTGCGCAAGTTCGGCTTCGGTTGAGATGAAGGGCGGCGCCAGCAACACGTGATCGCCGCAACGGCCGTCCACCGTGCCGCCCATGGGATAGACCATCAGGCCTTCGGCCATGGCTTCGCTCTTGATGCGCGCGTGCAGGCGCCGCGCCGGGTCGAACCACTGCTTCGACCCGCGGTCGGCCACCAGCTCGATGCCCCAGAACAGCCCGCGCCCGCGGATGTCGCCCACGTGCGGGTGATCGCTGAAGGCCTGCTGCAGCAAGGCCTGCAGCGTGCGCCCGCGCGCCTTCACCTGGTCGAGCAGGCCATCGCGCTGGATCACGCGCTGCACCGCCAGCGCCGCCGCGCAGGCCACCGCATGGCCGAGGTAGGTGTGACCATGCTGGAACAGCCCGCTGCCCTGGCGGAACGCCTCCACCAGCCGCCCCTGCGCCAGCACCGCGCCAATGGGCTGGTAACCGCCACCCAGGCCTTTGGCGATGGTCAGCAGATCGGGCACCACGCCTTCCTGCTCGCAGGCATGCAGCGTGCCGCTGCGGCCCATGCCGCACATCACCTCGTCCAGGATGAGCAGGATGCCGTGGCGGTCGCACAGCTCGCGCACGCCCTTGAAGTACCCCGGCACGGGCGTGAGCACGCCGGCGGTGGCGCCACCGATGGTCTCGGCCACGAAGGCCATCACGTTCTCGCCCCCGAGTTGGTCGATGGCCTCGGCCAGCTCGGCCACCAGGCGCTGACCGTACTGCTCGGGCGTCTCATCGGTCCGCCGGTCCCGGTACTCGTAGCACGGCGCGACATGGGTCACGTCCATCAGCAAGGGTTTGAACTGCTCGCGCCGCCAGGCGTTGCCGCCCACCGCCAGCGCGCCCAGCGTGTTGCCGTGGTAGCTCTGGCGCCGGGCGATGAAGTGGCGCCGCTGCGGCTGGCCGATCTCCACGAAATACTGCCGCGCCATCTTCAGCGCCGCCTCGACGGCCTCCGAGCCGCCGCTGACGAAATACACGTGGCTCATGCCGGCCGGTGCGGACTCGATCAGCACATCGGCCAGTTCTTCGGCCACGGCGGTGGTGAAAAAACTGGTGTGGGCATAAGCCAGCCGATCGATCTGCGCGTGCATGGCCGCGATCACATCCGGGTGACCATGCCCCAGGCAGGAGACTGCTGCGCCGCCGGAAGCATCCAGGTAGGACTTGCCTTGCGCATCGGTGAGGGTGATGCCTTGCCCGCTCACGGCCACGGGCAGATCGTGGTGCAGCTGGCGATGGAAAACGTGGGTGGGATTCATGCGGCAACGAAGGATTGAAAGGACGGTCTGCGCAGTTTACGGAGCAGCGCCCGCCGCCGGGAATGCTTTTTTGTCCCCGTCCCATGCCCGTGGTTTATGGTTGCATCGCGTCAGCGGCCCATGACTTCCGGACATGGCAAACGATGCGATCGGCATTTTTCAAAACGCCGCCTTCTGCCTACAGTGGGGTCCATGAGCTCCAACCCTCCTCCCATGCAGCACGTCTGCGTGCTGGGCGCCGGCATCGTCGGCCTGGCCACGGCCTGGCAACTGCACCGCGACGGCCACCAGGTGACCGTGGTCGACAGCGCGCAGACCGGCGCTGGCGCCAGCGGCGCCAACGGCGCGCAACTCAGCTATTCCTACGTGCAACCGCTGGCTGACCCGGCCCTGTGGCTGCAGTTGCCCAAGCTGCTGCTAGCGCCCGACTCGCCCCTGAAATTCCGCCTGCGCATGGACCCGCACCAATGGGCCTGGGGCCTGCGGTTCCTGGCCGCGTGCCGCGGCAGCGTCTCGCGCCGCACCACGGCCAGCCTGCTGACACTGGCGGCCGAGAGCCGCGCCGCCTTCGAGCAGCTGATGGCGCAGACAGCATTGCCCTGCGATTTCTCCGCCACCGGCAAACTGGTGCTCTACCCCGACGCCACGGCTTTCGCCAGTGCGCGCCAGCAGATGGCGCTGCAAAGCAGCCTGGGCACGGTGCAGCATGCCCTCACGCCCGCGGAGGCTGTGGCCATCGAGCCCGCACTGGCCCACCACGCGGCAAGCTTCGCGGGCGCCATCCACACGCCGAGTGAATGCGCCGCCGATTGCTTCAAGGTGTGCGAGGCACTGCAGCACCGCCTGCAGGCGCTCGGCGTGCGTTTCCTGTTCCAGACCGAGGTCACGCGCCTGGCACGCGTGGGCACGCGCATCGTGGCCGCCGAAACCCGCGAGGGGCCCATCAAGGCCGATGCCTTCGTGGTCGCGCTCGGCAGCGGCTCGCGCCGGCTGGCCGCCCCGCTGGGGCTGGACGTGCCGGTCTATCCCTTGAAGGGCTACAGCATCACCGTGCAGGCCAGCGAGGCCGCAGGTGCGGCGCCGCGCGTGAACGTGACGGACGCTGCGCGCAAGGTGGTGTTCGCCCGCATCGGGAACCGCTTGCGCGTGGCGGGCATGGCCGAGCTGGTGGGTCACGACCGGGCCATCCCCGCCGATCGCATTGCGTCGCTCGTGGCCAGCACGCGCGCACTGTTCCCGCAGGCCGGCGGATTCGAAGATGTCCAGCCCTGGGCCGGCCTGCGACCGGCCACGCCCACCGGACTGCCGGTGCTGGGACGGCTGCCGGGTTCGCCCGCCAACCTGCTGTTCAACACCGGCCACGGCGCCCTGGGTTTCACGCTGGCGTTTGGCAGCGCGCGGCGCGTGGCCAGCGCGCTGAACGTTTAGGGCGCTGACCTATCCCACCTGCAGCAGCGCCTGCTGCATGCAGCGCGTGAAGGCGCGCGAGGTCAGTGAATTCGGTCGTGCCATGGGACGCAGCATGTGCACGGTGGTGGGCAACTCGGGTTCGAGCATCAGCACATCCACCCGCTCGGGATCGGCTGAAGCCGCGGTGCAGCCCTCCACCAGGGCCACGCCCACGCCGTGGTGGGCCAATGCCAGCGCCACATGGTAGGTCTGCACGGTCATCACCTCCTGCAGGCCGGTACCGCTGTCGCGCACCGCGTGCGCGAGCAGGACGCCCAGCGGGTCCTGTCCGTCGAGCGCGATCACCGGCAGCTTGGACAGCTGTGCCAGGGTGATGGTGCCGGCCTTGACCTGTCGGGCGGGCAGCAGCCCCTTGGGCACCACGCAGACCACGCGCCGTTGCGCCAGCTGTTCCTGCGCCAGCGCGGGGTGGGAAACGGCGCTGAAGACGTAACCCACATCGGCCTCCTGCAGCACCAGCGAAGAGACGATCTGCGGCGAGTGCAGCGCCTCGTGGTGCACCACCACGGCAGGATGTTTCTCGCGGAACAGGCGCATGGCCCGGGGAAATATCTCGTAGCTCAGCGCCAGCACGGTGAGCACACGCAGCTCGCCCTTGCCGCGCCCGGCCTTGAGGCTGGCAGAGAGGCGCTGCACATCCTCGAGCTGGTTGAAGAGGCGCTCGATGTGCGGGTAAAGCGCCTGCGCCTCCACCGTCGGCCGCAGCCGCCCGCCCTCCCGCTGGAACAGCTGGAAGCCGAGCTGCAGCTCGGCGTGTTGCAGCGTGCGGCTGACGGCCGGCTGCGTGACGTTGATCATGCGGGCCGCCGCACTCACGCTGCCGGTGAGCATGACGGCGTTGAAAACTTCGATGTGTCTGAGGCGCATGCAACATTGTGGCGTCAGCGCCAGGCGCTTCCACCAGAACACCGCGGAACGGGCTTTGCCCGGCCGCAGGTGTTGCCCCTGTAGGGGGCTGAGGGCCGCGGCTCCGAGCCTGCCTGCGCAGGCTTGGAAAGCCCGAAGAAGCATCGCTTCTGGCGATGCTGCGGCCTGCAAGGCACGCCGCAGGCGGCGCGGGGGTGTTACCGCCTGACCCGGAACCAGGCCGCGTACATGGCCGGCAAGGCCAGCAAGGTCAAAACGGTGGCCACGATCAGGCCGCCCATGATGGCCACGGCCATCGGCCCCCAGAACACGCTGCGCGAGAGCGGGATCATCGCCAGCACGGCCGCCGCAGCGGTGAGCACGATGGGCCGCATGCGGCGCACCGCCGCTTCGACGATCGCGTCCCAGGCCGGCACGCCGCGCGCACGGTCCTGCTCGATCTGGTCGATCAGGATCACCGAGTTGCGCTGGATCATGCCCATGAGCGCGATCACGCCCAGCAGGGCCACGAAACCGAACGGCCGGTTCAGCAGCAGCAGCGCGCCGGCCACGCCCGCCAGGCCCAGCGGGCCGGTCAGGAACACCAGCAGCGAGCGGCTGAAGCTCTGCAACTGCAGCATCAGCAGCGTGAAGGTGATGAACAGCATGATGGGGATGCCGGCGGCGATCGACGACGAACCCTTGCTGCTCTCCTCCACCGCACCCGCCACCTGCACCTGGTAGCCCGCCAGACCGCGGCCGGCCCAGCTGTCGCTGATCTGCTTCAGGGCGGGCTGCAGCTCGGCCGTGACCGTGGCGCCCTGCAGGCCCTCGACCACATCGCTCTGGACGGTGATCGCAAAGTCGCGGTTCTCGCGCCAGATCACACCCGGCTCCCAGCCCGGGACCGGCCGCGCGATCTGCAGCAGCGGGATGTTCTTGCCGCTGGCGGTGGGCAGGTAGCCGTTGCCCAGGGCAGAGAGGGAGTTGCGCTCGTCCAGCGGCTGGCGCAACACGATGTCGATCAGCTTGTCACCGTCGCGGTACTGCCCCACGGTGCTGCCTGTGAGGTTGGTGTGCGAGGCCTGCGCAATGGACTGGCTGCTCACGCCGAGCGCGCGCGCCTTGGCCTGGTCCACCTCCAGGCGCAGCACCTTGACCGACTCGTTCCAGTTGTCGTTCACGCCGCGCGTGTTCGGGCTCTGGCGCATCACGGCCTTCACCTCGTCGGCCAGACCGCGCAGCACCGCCGGATCGGGCCCGACGACGCGGAACTGCACAGGGTACGGCACCGGTGGCCCGTTGGCCAGCAGTTTCACGCGCCCGCGCACCTCGGGGAACTCCGTGGCCAGCAGGGCCGGCAGCTTCTTGCGCAGCGTTTCGCGGGTGGCGAGATCCTGAGGCAACACGATCAATTGCGACACGTTGGACTGCGGAAAGATCTGGTCGATCGGCAGGTAGAAACGCGGCACACCCGAGCCCACCCAGCTGGTCACGCTGGTCACACCGCTCTCGCGCGCCAGACGGTTCTCCAGCCGCTGGCTCACCTCGTCCATGGCCGTGATGCTGCTGCCCTCGGGCAGCCACACGTCCATCAGGATCTCGGGTCGGCTCGAATCGGGGAAGAACTGCTGCTGCACCTTGCCCATGCCCACCATGCCGAGCACAAAGGTCGCGATGGTCAGGCCGATGGTGATCCAGCGGTGCTGTACGCACCAGTTGACCAGCGCGCGAAAGCGCACATAGAACGGACCGTCAAACACTTCATGTGCCGGGCCCACATGGGGCTTGACCTTGAGCAACCTCACACCCAGGTAAGGCACGAACATCACCGCCACGATCCACGACAGCACCAGCGCGATCACCGTGACCGCAAAGATGGCGTAGGTGTATTCCCCCACCGTGGAGTTCGCCATGCCGATGGGCAGGAAACCGGCCGCGGTGATCAGGGTGCCGGTGAGCATGGGCATGGCGGTGGCGTCCCAGGTGAAGGTCGCCGCCTTCATCATGGTGTAGCCCTCTTCGAGCTTGCGCACCATCATTTCCACCGCGATGATCGCGTCGTCCACCAGCAGGCCCAGCGCGATGATGAGCGAACCGAGCGAGATCTTGTGCAGGCCGATGCCCCAGTACTGCATGGCCAGGAAGGTGATGGCCAGAACCAGCGGGATGGTGATGAACACCACCAGGCCGGGCCGCACGTCCAGCACATAGCGGCGCAGGCCACGGCCGCCCGGGCGCTTGTGCAGACCGAGCGCCAGGAAGCTCACCGCGAGCACGATCACCACCGCCTCGATCAGCACCTTGACGAATTCGCTCACCGAGCGCGCCACCGCGGTCGGCTGGTCCTGCACCTGCACCAGTTTCATGCCAGCGGGCAGGTGCGCCTCGATGTCGATCACCGCGCCTTTCAGGGCCTCGCCCAGCGCGATGATGTCGCCGCCCTTGGCCATGGAGATACCCAGCGCGATACTGTCTTCCCCGTTGTGGCGCACCTTCACCTGCACCGGATCCGCATAACCCAGGTGGATGTCGGCGATATCGCCCAGCCGCAGTTGTGTGCCATTGGCGGCGCGGATCGGCATGGCGCGCAGCTGTTCCGACGAGTTGAACGCACCCCCCACCCGCACCTGCACCGCGTCGCCAGGCGCCTGCACCGCACCCGCCGATTCCACCGCATTCTGCTGGCCCAGCGCGGCCAGCACCTGGGGCATGTCCAGACCCAGCACCGCCAGGCGCTTCTGCGAGATCTCGACGTACAGCTTTTCATCCTGGACGCCAAACAGCTCGACCTTGTTCACGTCTTTCACGCGCAGCAGGCGCTGGCGCACGTCGTCGGCCACCTGCTTCAGATCGGCGGGCGAAAAGCCCTTGCCCTGCAGCGCGTAGATGACACCGAAGACATCGCCGAACTCGTCGTTGAAGAACGGCCCGACCGCACCCTGCGGCAACGTGCTGCGCATGTCGCCGATCTTCTTGCGCGTCGTGTACCAGATCTGGGGCACCTCGTCCGGCGGCGACGAGTCCTTGACCTGGAACAGCACCACCGACTCGCCCGGTTTGGAATAGCTGCGGATCTTGTCGGCGTAAGGCACCTCCTGCAGCGTCTTTTCGATCCGGTCGGACACCTGCTCGGCCATCTGCTGCGCCGTGGCGCCGGGCCAGTAGGCCCGCACCACCATGGCGCGGAAGGTGAACGGCGGGTCTTCGTCCTGACCGAGCTGGAAGTAGGCCGCCACGCCCAGCAGCATCAGCACGATCATCAGGTAGCGCGTGAAGGCCTGGTGGTCCAGCGCCCACTGCGAGAGGTTGAATCGCGAGACCCAGGAGCGGGCCCCGTCGGTGGTGTTCGGATGGTGTTCGCTCATGCCGTTCTCACTGCGCGGCGGGCGCGGCGAAACGCGTCACCTTCTGCCCCGGCGAGAGCACATGCGTGCCCGCAACCACCACCTCTTCACCCGGCTTCAGGCCCTCGGCGATCACGATCAGGTTGCCATTGGCCCCCGCCACCACCACCGGGCGCGGCTGCACCGTCTGGCTCGCTGCGTCGAACACCCAGACCGCGCTGCCATTCGGCTTGCCCGAGACCGAAGCCATCAGCGCGCTGGTGGGCAGCTGGATCATCGCGGGCCCCGCGCCTTCCGGGGCGGCCAGCGTCACATAGGCGGTCGCGCCCAGGGGCACCGCAGCCCCGTCCGGCAGAGACAGCTTGACCTGGTAGGTGCGCGTGGCCGCATCGGCGCTCGCGGCCACCTCACGCACCACGCCCCCGAGCGGGGCTCCATTGCCGGGTGCACCCGTGGCCGCAGCCCAAAGGCGCACCTGCGCCGGCTGGCCCACGCGCAACTGCGCCAGCCGGTCTTCCGGCACGGCAAACACCACATCGCGGGCGCCATCGCGCGCCAGGCGCACCACCGGCGTGCCCGCGGCCACCACCTGGCCCACCTCGGCTTCCACGGCCAGCACCACGCCGGCCGCGTCGGCCAGCAAGCGGGTGTAAGTGGCCTGGTTGCCCTGCACCGCGCCCTGCGCCTGGGCCTGGCGCAGGCTGGCCTCGGCGGCCTGCAGCGTGGCCTGGCGGCGCTCGATTTCAGCCCCGCTGACAAAGCCCTGGGCCTTCAGGTCGGTGAAACGCTTCAGGTCGGCCGCGGCCAGATTGCGCTGCGTCTGCGCCGCGCTCACCTGCGCCTGTGCGGCCTGGCTGGCCAGGGCCAGGTCGTTCGCATCCAGTTGCGCCAGCAACTGCCCCGGTTTCACACGCTGGCCCACCTCGGCCGGGCGCTGCAGCAGCTTGCCCCCGACCCGGAAGCCGAGCCGCGACTCGACGCGTGCCCGCACCTCACCGGCGTACTCGCTCTGCGCGCCCAGGCCCGTGGCCACCACGGTGATCAACTTGACCGAACGAATCGGCTCCTGGGGTGCTTCCGGCCGCGAGCAGGCGGCCAGTGCCAGCACGGCCGTCATGGCAAAGACAAAATGCGGTGTTTTCATGACGTTGCAAAGTTCCGTTGAAATCAGGCGTGGAAATGCTTAAAAACTGGGGCACCAAATTCGTTGGTCCGATGCGCCCGAGTTAATGACTGACTGGTTAGTAATCAAAATTGTAGTTCAATCGAGGGACGCCGGGGCGCCCGGAGCAGCCGACACTCTGCACAATGCGGTCCTTTGGTGTCCCCAGACACTGGCAGGCCTGACACCCGCCCTGAAACGCCACCCGGCCGAGCGCCCATGACCCATCTGCCCCAGACCGCCGAAACCACCACCACGCCCCTCCCGGGCGCTGCGCCGCTGTCTGCCGGCGTGGGGCACTACGAGAACTTCCCGGTCGCCTCGCTGCTGTGCCCGCCCGCCCTGCGCCCCGCCGTGATGGCCATCTACCACTTCGCCCGCACGGCCGACGACATTGCCGACGAAGGCGACGCCGATGCCACGCAACGCCTGGACGAACTCGCCGCCTACCGGCAGGCGCTGCAGGCGAGCGTCACCAGCGGCGAGCCCCTCCCCACCCGCTGGAACGGCGTTTTCGCGCCGCTGCGCGAGGCCGCCCAGCAGCACGACCTGCCCGCGCCCCTGCTGCACGACCTGATCAGCGCCTTCGAACAGGACGTGCGCCACACCGCCGCCGGCCACCACTACGCCGACACCGCCGAGCTGCTGGACTACTGCCGCCTCTCGGCCAACCCGGTGGGCCGGCTGCTGCTGCACCTGTATGGCGTGAACGATACCCCCTCGCTCGCCCGGAGCGACCAGATCTGCAGCGCGCTGCAGCTCATCAACTTCTGGCAGGACATCAGCGTGGACCTGCCGCGCCAGCGCCACTACCTGCCCACCGACCTGCTGCAGCGCCACGGCCTGCCGCGCGAAGCCTTCGACGACGGCGCCAGCCCCGATGCCGCCACCCAGGTGCGCATGGCGCAGGCGGTCGCCGCCCTCTGCGCCCAGGCACGCGCCCTCATGCAGCAGGGCGCGCCACTCGCCCGGCGCATCCCGGGGCGTGCCGGCTGGGAGTTGCGGCTGGTGATTCAGGGCGGCCTGCTCATCCTCGACAAGATCGCCGCCCTGCAGCACCGCAGCTGGCAACAGCGCCCCCGGGTGGGCGCCCTGGACCTGCCCCGCCTGGTCTGGCGCGCCCTGTGCATGCGCTGACCCCTAACGGATCCGCCCTCATGAACACGCCCCCCCGCTCGCCCTTTCAGGAATCCGCCATGCGACGCTTTCAATGCCCGACCCTGGTCGCGGCCCTGCTCGGTTGCTGCCTGTCCCTGCCCGGCTGGGCGCAGCAGAGCCCCGAACCGGCCCCGCAGCCCGCGGCGGTGCCGGCCCGCACCAGCGTGGGCGTGGCCCGGCTGGACACGGTCTGGATCCAGCCCGAGCGCGAAGCGCCGGCCCATGTGATCGCGCGCAACGAATCGAAGCTCTCGGCCGAGGTTTCGGGCACCTTGCTGCGCTGGACCGCCGATGTCGGCGCCCAGGTCGCGCGCGGCCAGGTGCTGGCGCAGATCGATCCGCGCGACGCCGAGCTGGCCGTGCAGCGCGCCCAGGCGGCACTCGACGCCACGCAGGCGCGGCTGAAGCTGGCCCAGGCACAGCTGCAGCGCTCACGAGATCTGGTCGCCCAGGGATTCTTTTCAAAGGAAGCGCTGGGTCAGCGCGAGACCGAAGTGACCCTGGTGCAGACCGAGGTCAGCGCCAACCGCGCCCAGCTCGCCACCGCCCAGCGCCAGTTGGCCAAGACCACGCTGCGCGCACCGTTCGCCGGCAACGTGAAGGAGCGGCTGGCACAGACCGGTGAATCGGTGGCGCCCGGCAGCGTGCTCTATGTGCTCAGCGAGTCGGGCGCGGCGGAACTCCAGGCCACGCTCAGCCCGGCCGACGTGCCCGGCCTGCGCGGCGGCAGCGAGCTGCGCTTCGTGACCATCGGGGAGGCTGTGCCGGTGAAGCTGCTGCGCGTGGGCAGCACGCTGAGCGCGCCGGCACGCACCCAGACCGCGCGCCTGGCCTTTGCGCAGACCGCCGCGGTTTCGCCACCGCCCGCCGGCACCAGCGGCACGCTGCGCTGGCGCGAGTCGCGGCCGCACCTGCCACCGGCCCTCATGGTGCGCCGCAACGGCGGCTTGGGCGTGTTCGTGCAACAAGGCAGCGGCGCGCAGACCACGGCCCGCTTCGTCACCGTGCCGGGCGCCCAGGAAGGCCGGGCCTCGGCCCTGCCCGCCACACTGGGCGGCGACACGCTGGTGGTGGTGAGCGGCCAGGCGGCGCTGCAACCGGGCGTGGCCATCGAGGTGAAGCCGGTCAGCGGCCGTTCGGCGAACTGAACCAGGACGCCCCATGAAATTCATGCGCGCCCTCCTCACCAACCACCCACTGGCCAACATCGCCTTTGTGGTGGTGATGCTGCTCGGCCTGGTCAGCTACAACACCATGCCGCGCGAGCAGGACCCCGAGATCAACTTCAACTGGGTCAGCGTCACCGCGGTGCTGCCGGGCGCCAGCGCCGAGGAGGTCGAGCGACTGGTCACCAACCCGCTGGAAGACGCCATCAAGGGCGTTGCCGACGTGCGCTTCGTCATCTCCAGTTCGCGCGAAAACATCTCCAGCATGCTGGTGCGCTTTCGCGAGATCAACGAGCGCACCTTCGACAAGCGCATGGCCGACCTGCGGCGCGAGATCCAGAACAAGGCCACCAGCGAGCTGCCGCGCGAAGCCAAAGACCCGATGATCCTGGAGATCACCACCAGCAACGGCTTCCCCACCGCCGCGCTGATGCTGATGGGCCAGGCCGACGACGAGACCCTGCGTGTCAACGCGCGGCGCATCAAGGCGGACCTGGAACGCATCGCCGGTGTCGACCAGGTCTACGCCTCGGGCCTGCGCGACCCGGAAATCCTCATCAGCCCCAACGCCCAGGCGCTGGCCGCGCGCGGCCTGCTCGCCTCCGACGTGGCCGACGCGGTGGCCGCGTGGTGGCGCGACACCTCCGGCGGCACGCTCAAGACCCAGGGCGGTGCCTGGTCCATCAGCGTCAAGGGCGTGATGACCGATCCGCAGGCGCTCGAAGGCCTGCCCGTCACCTCTGCCCAGCGCCCCGGCATGGCCGCGCGGCTCGGCGAGGTGGCCCGCATCGAACGGGCGCGCGCACCGGCGGCGCAATACGCCGCGGCCGACGGTCAGAGCGCCATCTCGCTGGCCGTGACCAAGAAATCGGGCACCAACACCCTGGTCCTCGTCGATGTGCTCAAGACCTACATCCAGAACCAGAACAGCGTGCTCGAAGCGTCGGGGCTGAAGCTCGTGCTGACCGACGACCAGACCGTGCCCACGCGCGACGCCATCGGTGTCATGGAAACCAATGCCCTGGTGGGCATGCTGATGGTGCTGGCGGTGTGCTGGGTCTTCCTGGGCTGGCGCATCGGCTTGCTGGTGACCATGGGCATCCCGTTTTCGCTGCTCGGCACCTTCGCCGTGCTGGGCACCCTGGGCCACACCGTCAACGTTTCGGTGCTGCTGGGCGTGGTGATCGCGCTGGGCATGCTGGTGGACGACGCGGTGGTGGTCGTCGAGTCCATCTACTACCGCATGGAGCGGGGCCAGCAGGCCCTGGCCGCGAGCCTGGACGCCATCGGCGAAGTGTGGAAACCCGTGGTCGCCTCGGTGGCCACCACCATGGCGGCCTTCCTGCCGCTCATGCTGCTGCCCGGCATCATGGGCAAGTTCATGTTCGTGATCCCCTTCGTGGTCACGCTGGCGCTGGCCATCTCGCTGATCGAAGCATTCTGGATGATGCCCGTGCATGTGACCGCGATCGGTGTGCGCTTTGACCGCCCTTCGCGCGTGCAGGCCTGGCGCGAGCGCTTCAACCGCGGCATCCGCCTGCGCTACGGGCAGGCGCTGGGCTATGCCCTGCGCCGACCGAAGCGCTTCGCCCTCGTGGGGGTGGTCGCGGTGGCCGTTGCGGTGGCCCTGATGGCGACCGGCATCATCCGCGTGCAGTTTTTCGCCTTCGATCCGATCCGCGCGTTCTATGTCAACGTGGACATGCCCCAGACCGCGGCGCTGGAAGACACCCTGGCCGAAACCCAGCGCGTCGAAGCCGCGGTGCGCGCGCAACTGCGTGGCGTGGGTCTGGACGGCGAAGCGCGCGCCGTGACCAGCACCGCCGGCCTCAAGTTCACCGAGACCGAACCGGTCTACGGTGATCTGTACGGCCAGGTCTTTGTCTCGCTCAACCCGCGCACCGACGGCTCGCGCGAGGTCATGACCGTGATCGAGGACATGCGCAAGACCATCGAGAACCTGCCCGGACCCGGCCGCAAGAGCTTTACCGCCCTGGCCGGCGGCCCGCCGGCGGGCAAGGCCATCAGCGTCAAGGTGCGCGGTGACGAGTTCGAGCCGATCCAGCGTGCGGCCGATGCCCTGAAGACCATCGTGGCGGCCATACCCGGCGCCAAGGATGTGCAGGACGACAACCAGCCCGGCCGTGCCCAGCTGCAGTTGCAACTGGACCCCGATGCCGTTCGCGATGCCGGCCTCAACGCCGCCCTCGTGGCACGGCTGGTGCGCCTGAGCGTGGATGGCGAGGTCGTCGCCTTCACCCGAGACGGCGGCGACAAGATCGAGCTGCGCGTGCGCTCCGACCAGGCCCTGCGCGAGGTCGGCAACCTGCGTGTCGATCCGGCCAGCCTGCTCGACGAACCCATCGCCCTGCCCAACGGGCAGACCACCCGCCTCGGTGCCTTGGTGCAGGCCGAGGCCACACCGGGCCGCGGTTTCATCCGCCACCACAACCTGCGCCGCACCACCACGGTCGAAGCCAACCTCGACAAGGCCATCACCGACACCACCGTGGCCAACGACATCGTCAAGACCGAGTGGGAAAAGATCCGCGCGCAGCACCCCGGCATCGACCTCGACTTCTCGGGCGAGCTCGAAGACATCGAAGAAAGCCTGGACTCGATGCAGGTGCTGTTCCTGCTGGGCGTGGGCCTGATCTACCTGATCCTCGCGGCGCAGTTCAAGAGCTACTGGCAGCCGTTGATGATCCTGGTGACCGTGCCGCTGGCCTTCACCGGCGTGGCGTTTGGCCTGGCGATCTCGAACAACCCGCTCTCGCTCTACACGCTCTACGGTGTGATCGCGCTCACCGGCATCGCGGTCAACTCGGCCATCGTGCTGATCGACGCCGCCAACGACCGCATGCAGCGCGGCATGAGCACCATCCACGCCATCATCCAGGCCAGCCGCCGGCGCGTGGTGCCGATCCTGATCACCACCACCACGACCATCGGCGGTCTGTTCTCGCTGGCGTTTGGCCTGGGCGGCCAGAGCCTGCTCTGGGGCCCCGTGGCGGCCAGCATCGTCTGGGGTCTGGCGTTCTCCACCGTGCTCACGCTGTTCGTGGTGCCGCTGCTCTACCTGGGTTTCATGCGCCCGAAAGCCGCCCGGGCGACGCGCCGGTGGTGGCGCTGGCGAAGGCCTGCCACGGCCTGAGGGCGGACCTCAGCTTTGCAGGCCCGGTTCAACAGCCTTCGAATCCCCACACCGGCAACCGATGGCGTGCGCGCTCTCGACCGCGCCCCAGTCCGAGGGCATGGCGCTGTCCGCGATGTTCGGTAGCAGGAAATAAAACGTGGCGCCCTGATTGAGCTTCGAGGTCGCCCAGATGCGCCCGCCGTGGCTCTCGACAATGCGGCGCACCAGGGCCAGGCCGATGCCATCGCCCTTGAACTGTGGCTCGCTGTGCAGCCGCTGGAACATGCCGAACAGTTTTTGGGCGTGCTCCGGATCGAAGCCGATGCCGTTGTCGCGAACAAAGAACACCGGGCCATCCGGGTGCGGGTGCCAGCCGATCTCGACCTCGCTGATGTCGCGATGCCCGGTGTACTTCAGTGCGTTGTCCAGCAGGTTGATCCAGACCTCGCGCAGGAGCACCGCATCGCCCTGGATCGCCGGCAGATCCGGCGCGATGCGCCACTGGATGTTGCGCAGCCCCGCGTCGTCGTGCAGGCCCACCACCACCTCGCGCAACATCGCGTCCAGATCGACGCGTTCGACGTTCAGGCCTTCGCGCCCCATGCGCGAAAACGACAGCAGGCCTTCGATGAGGTTCTGCATCCGGCCGGCAGCCTGCACGATGCGGTCACAAAAGCCCAGACAGTCATCGACCGAGCCCTTGGCCAGGCTCTCCTTGATCAGATGGGCGAAGCCGGCCACGTGGCGCAGGGGCGAACGCAGGTCGTGCGAAAGTGCGCAGGAAAACTCTTCCAGCGCACGGTTCGACTCTTCCAGCTTGCGGGTGCGCGCCAGCACCAACTGGTTCAGTTCTTCGTTGCGCTGCCGCTTTTCTTCCAGTCGCATCTTGTAGAACGTGATGTCCTGGACCGACCAGCTGCGCGGTAGCGCGTACCGGCCATCTTCGCAAGCCGGCACACCGCGGCAGCGCACCCAGCGCTGCTGGCCATGCCGGCCGATGACACGGAACTCCACGTCGAGCTCTTCACCGGCTTCTACCCCGTCCGCCAGGCTGCGACGCAGATCCGACACATCCTCCGGGACGGTGAACGCCAGCAGGCCCTCGAATTCGCGCGGCGCTTCGTCCGGCACCATGCCGAGAATGCGGAACACCTCGCTGGACCAGCGGGGCCGCCCCGTTTCCACTTCGGTGTCGATGCGCCCCAGCCGGGCCAGGCGCTGCGCCACCTCCAGGCGCTGCTTGAGCTCCACGGTGTGGCGCTCCTGCTGGCGGCGTTCCGTGATGTCGGACTGGATCGACAGGTAGGCACACACCTCGCCATGGGCGTCGCGAATGGGCTCGATGTTCAGCGCCACGTGGTACGGCTCACCCGACTTCTTGTGGTTGACCAGTTCAAAATTGGAAACCGACTGCCCCTGCCGGATGAGGGAGGCCAGCCGCGAAAGCTCCGCCGTGCTGGTCTGCGGGCCATGCAGCAGTTCGCGTGGCCGCTTGCCGACGCACTCAGTCAATGACCAGCCGGTCACCCGCGTGTAGGTGGCATTGACCCATTTGATGCGCCGCTCCCGGTCGGTGACCACCACCATGTTGGTGCTGCCGTCCACCACCTTCTCGAGCATGCCCAGCCACAGCGTGAGGTCGTCGATTTCCAGTGCGTCGTTCATGCCCGATATTTCGACACATATTACAAGGGGGTTAAAGCAAAGCTGTGCAGAAAAAAGGCCGCATCCGCAGTCAATGTGACCCGTCGCGCATTTCCTGGCGAGCACCCGGCGGAAGGCGAAATCACAGGGCTCAGAATCGCGCCGGCTTGCATCAAAAAGCAGAGCACGGCATTCAACCTGTGCGAATTAGAGAGATCACCTGCGATGCGCACGCACGCACGCAACTTGCGTAAACGCAATACGCACCCATGTGATCAATGGCAAAAAAGAAAACATAAGTGATCCAGCACGCGTTTCAAGGCAACGCATCCGTATTTTCACGAAGCAAACGCTTGCTTAATTCAGGCACGCACCAAGAAGCCGTTACATCCTTTGGGCTCACTGGTGAAACCATGACCCCGCATCCCACTCCCCCGCAACATGCGCATTCAGGCCCATTGATGCAAGCATTTCAGACTCCGACCAAGACTTCCCGGTCCACCACCCAGCTGGCAGGTTGCGAGGTGTGCGCAACACGTTCGGTCTGCATCATGAGCTGCGTGGGTGAGAGCACGGCACAGACGCTGGCTGGAGTCATCCACGAGCGCCTTTTTCGCAAATCGGACGTGGTGCAGGTGGAGGGCGAGGTGGCCGACCAGATCACCATCGTCAAACTGGGCACGGTCAAAGCCATACGCCGGGGTGTCGATGCGATAGAACGGCCGGTGGCGCTCTTTGGCCGCGGGCAGCTGATCGGCGCCTACGGCCTGCTCGGCCAGCGCAACCAGGTCGGCGCCAAGGCCCTCTCGGCGGGCCGCTTGTGCGTCATCGACATCGCGGCCCTGTACCGGCTGGGTGTCATCGACCGGGTGTTCCTGGGCTGCGTTTACACCATGATCTCGGCATCTTTCGGCCATCTGGCCGACTGGGCCCATGTCATGCGCGTCAAGAGCATCCAGCAACAACTGCTGGGGGCCTTGCAGTTGCTGTCGAATGATCAACGCAGCCAATTGATCCGCCTGCCCAGCCATGTGGCGCTGGCCGAGCTGCTATCGACCACGCGCGAATCCGTGGCACGCAACCTGCGCCTGCTGGAACAGCAGGGCCTGCTGAACCGCCGGGACCGCTGGCACTGCCAGCTCACCGACCCGCAGATCGTCGACGTTGTGCTGCAGCCACCCAACCGGTCCTGATCGCCCCGTCCGCGGCATCCTGAGGCCACCCGTTCAGGAAAAGGCGCCGATCGCTTCGCGCAACCGCGTGGCTTCGTGTTGCAAGCCGCGTGCGGCGGCCGCGATCTGCTCGACCATGGCCGCGTTCTGCTGGGTCATCTGGTCCAGCAGGTTGACCGATTCGCTCACCTGGGACACGGCACCGGCCTGTTCGGTGGTCACGGTGCCGATGCCGTCGATGAGGGTCGACACATCCACCACCTGGCGCTGGCTGTCGGCGATCATCTGGCCCGCCGAACTCACCAACGCCACGCCCGCCTCCGCACCGGAGCGCCCCTGGGCAATCAACTCACGGATCTCGTGCGCAGCGGTGGCACTGCGCTGCGCCAGCGAACGCACCTCACCCGCCACGACAGCAAATCCACGCCCTTGCTCGCCAGCGCGGGCCGCCTCCACCGCCGCGTTGAGCGCGAGGATGTTGGTCTGGAAGGCCAGGCCGTCGATCACGCCGATGATGTCGGTCATGCGCTGACTCGACTGGTTGATGTTCTGCATGGTGCTCACCACCTGACGCACCGCCTCACCGCCGCGCTGGGTGGCCGTGCTGGCCAGACTGGCCTGGCGCGCCGCCCGCACGGCGGACTCGGCGTTCTGCTGGATGCTGGTGCTGAACTGCTCCATCGAGGCCGCGGTTTTCTGCAGGTTCGCGGCGGCCTGCTCGGTGCGCGCACTCAGGTCATCGTTGCCTGTGGCGATCTCGCTGCTGGCGTCGGCCACCTGGGTCGCGCGCACCTGCACATCGTCCAGCAGCGCCTTGAGGTTGAGTCCGGCCTGGTGGAGCGCGCGTTGCAGGCGGCCGATTTCGTCCACACGCCCCAGCTCATCGGGCGACGGTGTCTGGCCCGAAGCCACGTGTTCGGCCTCGCCCAGCACCAGCGCCAGTGGCCGGACCACCTGCACCTGGAGCCGCCCCATCATGAGCAGCAACAACCCCAGCTGGATGCCGATGCCGCCCAGGGCGACCGGCCACGAGGCGCCGGTCACCAGCCAGCCAGCACAACCCGCCACAAACACCACCATCAAGGCCAGCCGCAGGCGCCACGCCAGCGGCATGCGACGCCCCCAGGACATCCAGGCCAGCCCGCCGCCACGCATCACCAGGCCCTGGCAGAAGCGCAGCCCCTGGGCGCGCCCCTCGCGAAAGCGCCGGTACAGGGATTCCGCCGCCTCGACCTCTGCCCGCAGCGGCGTTGTGCGCACCGACATGTAACCCGCCAGCTGGCCCCGGCGGTACACCGGTGTGGCATTGGCCCGCACCCAGTAGTGGTCACCGTTCTTGCGCCGGTTTTTCACCAGCGCCGACCAAGCCCGCCCCTGGCGCAGCGTGTTCCACATGTCGGCAAAGGCCTCACGCGGCATGTCCGGGTGGCGCACCAGGTTGTGGGGCTGCCCGAGCAGCTCCTCGCGCGAGAAACCGCTGACCTGCACAAAAGCTTCGTTCACATAGGTGATGTTGCCCTGCAGATCGGTGGTAGACATCAATGTTGCATCCGCCTCAAGGACGAATTCCCGCTGGGTCACCGGCTCGTTGATTCGCATGAAATGCCCCGCCTTCTTGAAAGAGGTTTACGGCAACAGGTCCGTTACCGTTCTGCAAACTTCGGCAGACAGCGGTGGGAATCCATGGTTACAGATGGGCTCTGCGCCACAACCTGACACCAATGTGATGCTGGGCGCATTTCCGGGCGAAGGCCTGGTTCTAATTCAAGAATTGCCTTGATTTAATCTAGGCATCAACCAGTCCCATACGGATCTGAAGCGATACAGCCCTATAAAAAGAACACCCATCGCCCCACCCCGGGGCCTCCAGAAACCTGCAACCGCGGAGCTCACGCCCGCAGCGCCCATGCCCACGACCGCCGCTGCCCAGCCTCACAAGGCAGCCCTCCACCGCCACGTCCGGTGCAAGCTCTGCGCCGCCCCCCAGAACTGCCTGATCGGGCGCCTGCCCGTCGAACATCGGGCCCGTCTCGCGCCCCACATCCGGGAAGTGGCCTTCCAGAAAGACGAATGCCTGCTGACGGAGGGCGTCGTTTCGGACGTCATCCGCATCATCAAACGGGGCACCGCCATGACCACCCGCCTGGGTCCGGACCGGCAGGAGCACCCCATAGCGCTGCTG
Organism: Burkholderiales bacterium GWF1_66_17; assembly: GCA_001770705.1. Taxonomy (GTDB): domain Bacteria; phylum Pseudomonadota; class Gammaproteobacteria; order Burkholderiales; family Burkholderiaceae_C; genus Hydrogenophaga. The sequence continues at coordinate 144,984 of MERT01000028.1, forward strand.
GGTCGCGGGAGCCTGATGGGCAAATTCGGCCTCTTTGACCAGGCGCCCCAGCTGGGCGTGACCAGTGTGTCAGCCGGCCGCCTGTGCGAACTGCGCATCGACGACCTGCAGAAGACCCGGGCGATGGACCCTGCCTTCATGCACTCGCTGCACACCGCGATGGTCCGAGCCTTCGGCCACCTGGCCGACTGGTCCCAGGTGGTTCAGCTGCGGGGCTTGCAGCGCCAGCTCATGGCCACCTTGCTGCTGCTGTGCCAGGAACAGGGCAACGCCGTGATCCAGCTGCCCAGTCGCGCGGCGCTCGCCAACCTGCTGAGCACAACGCGCGGATCGATCACCCGCAGCTTGCACCAGCTCGCAGAGCAGGGCGTTCTGCGCTGCATCGACCGTGGGCACTGCGAAGTCCTGAAGCTTGAACTGAGCTGCATCGACGCGGTGGACGAGAACGGCTGATTACACTCAGGCAACCCCGCCTGAGCTCATGAATCCCCAAGACTACGTTCAACAAAAAGCCGCCGCCTCGGGCAGCAGCTTCTATTACGCCTTCCTGTTCCTGCCGCCCGAGCGCCGCGCCGCCATCACGGCGTTCTACGCCTTCTGCCGCGAGGTGGACGACGTGGTCGACGAAGTGACCGACCCCGGCGTGGCGCAGACCAAGCTCGCCTGGTGGCGGCGCGAAGTGGCGCAGGCCTTTGCCGGCGAGAAGAACCATCCGGTGATGCAGGCGCTGATGCCGCACACCGCCAGCTACGGCATCGAAGCGCGGCACCTGCTGGCCGTGATCGACGGTTGCCAGATGGACCTGGACCAGAACCGCTACCTCGACTTCGCCAACCTGCAGCAGTACTGCCACCTGGTGGCCGGCGTGGTGGGCGAAGTGGCGGCCAGCATCTTCGGCCAGACCCAGGCGCAGACCACCGCCTACGCCCACCGGCTGGGCCTGGCGTTCCAGCTCACCAACATCATCCGCGACGTGGGCGAAGACGCGGCGCGCGGGCGCATCTACCTGCCGGTGAACGAGCTGCAGCGATTCGACGTGAAGGCGCACGAACTCATCAAACGCGGCGCCGCGCCCGGCATGGACACCGCCGACTTCCAGCGCCGTTTCCTGGCCCTGATGCGGTTCCAGTGCGAGCGCGCCCTGGCCACCTACGACGAAGCCCTGGCCCTGTTGCCCGAAGCCGACCGCCGGGCGCAGAAGCCCGGCCTGATGATGGCCAGCATCTATCGCACCCTGCTGCAGGAAATTGCCGACGACCCGCTGCTGGTGCTGACGCAGCGCGTGAGCCTGACGCCGCTGCGCAAGTTCTGGCTGGCCTGGAAGGTGCAAGCCTTGGGTCGCCTTTGAGCACACGGCTTGCGATTGTTGGTGCGGGCTGGGCCGGCATGGCCGCGGCCGTGGCGGCTGCCGATGCGGGCGCCGATGTGACGGTGTTCGAAGCCACCCGCACCTTGGGTGGCCGCGCCCGCGCACTGCATGTGCAACGGCCCGACGGCCAGCCCCTCACGCTCGACAACGGTCAACACATCCTGATCGGCGCCTACAGCCAGACGCTGGCGCTCATGCAACGGGTGGGCGTGGACCTGGACCAGGCCCTGCTCTGCCTGCCGCTGGCCCTGCCCTACCCGGACGGTAGCGGCCTGCAGACCCCCGCCTGGGCATCGCGCTGGCCGGCGCCCTTCGATGCGCTGGTGGCGATCGCCAGCGCGAGCGGCTGGACGTGGGGCGAGCGCCTGGCGCTGGTCCGTGCTTCGCTCGGCTGGCAGCGGTCCGGCTTTGCGTGCCCGCCTTTGATGACCGTGGCCGAACTCTGCGCCCGCCTGCCGGCGCGCGTGATGGATGGGCTGATCGAGCCGCTGTGCGTGTCGGCCTTGAACATCCCGGGCGCGCAGGCCAGCGCGCAGGTGTTCCTGAACGTGATGCGCGATGCGTTGTTTGGCGCGGGCCATGCCGGGCTGGGCGCATCCAACCTGCTGCTGCCGCGCACGGACCTCTCGGCGCTGATGCCCGACGCGGCGGCGCAATGGCTGTCGACCCGACACCCGGACACCGTGCGCCTGCGAACCGGCGAACGGGTGCTGGGCCTGTGCCCGCAGGGCATCGCGTGGCAGCTGTACACCGCTGAAGGCGCAGAGACCTTCGACCGCGTGATCTGGTGCACGGCCGCGGGCCCGGCCGCACAGGCCATGGCGCAGGCCGCATCCGATGCGGGTGCTGCGGGTGACACCGGCACCGCGAGCCAGCTCGGCGCCTGGTCGCGCACCACCGCGGAGCTGCGTTTCACCGCCATCACCACCGTCTACGCCTGGGCACCCGGCGTGCGACTGGCCGCGCCCATGCTGGCGTTGCCCGCCGAACCCGGCGCGTTGCGCGCCCCGGCGCAGTTCGTGTTTGACCGTGGCCAGCTCACGCCGCACGACGCGGCGGCGCAAGGCGTTCTCGCCTTCGTGGTGAGCGCCAGCGAGGGCGAGCGAGACGCGCTGCAGGCGCGCGTGCTGCAGCAGGCAGCGGACCAGTTGGGCTTAATCGGCCTGCAGGCGATCCAGACAGTGGTGGAAAAACGCGCCACCTTTGCCTGCACGCCCGATCTTCGGCGGCCGGCGGCCGCCATCGCACCAGACTTGTGGGCAGCGGGCGACTACGTGGAAGGCCCCTACCCCGCCACGCTCGAAGGCGCGGTGCGCAGCGGACTGGCGGCCGGCCAGGCGGTTTGACGGCGGCGCTTGCGGAAGGGCCGGCGTTCCGCGCATCATGAAACCTTGCCACCCACGAGACACCCCATGAACGCCACGCCCCTGAAGCCCGAACAGCTGCGCCTGAACATCGACCCGGCCACGCTGGGCTTTGCCGACACGGCGGAACTGCAGACCACCGAGCTGCCCTGGATCGGGCAGGAGCGTGCGCAGAACGCAGCGCGTTTCGGCCTGGCCATGGACCAGGCCGACTACAACCTCTTCGTGCTGGGTGAGGTGGGCAGCGGGCGCTCCTCGCTGCTGCGCCAGCTGACCCAGGCCGTGGCGGCGGGGCGCCCGGTGCCGCCCGACCTGTGTTACCTGCACAACTTCGACGCCCCCGAGCGGCCGCGCGCCCTGCGCATGCCCGCCGGCCAGGGCCGCGAACTGCGGCAGCTCATGACCCGGTTTTCGCGCGGGCTGCAAACCGAGATCCCCCAGCGCCTGGGCAGCGAAGACTTCAAATCCGAGAGCGGGCGCATCCGGGCCGCCTACCAGAGCGAAGAGGCCAAGGCCTACACCGAGCTGGACGCGTTTGCCGAATCCCACGGCTTCAACCTGTTCCGCGAATCCGGCCATCTCGTGTTCACACTGATGGGCGACAAGGGCAGCGCGCTCACCGAAAACGAAGCCCGCGCCCTGTCCAAGGAGCGGCGTGCGGAGATCGACAAGGCCGAAGAGGCGCTGCGCCAGGAAATCGCACGTTTCCTCGACAAGACCCGGCCCATGGAGCGCGTGATGAACGAGGCCCTGGCCGCGCTGCGCCGCCAGGTCGTCAAGCCCTGGCTGGACCACGAGATGCAGGAGATCCGGGTCAGCCTGAAGAAACAGATCAAGGACTCGGTCAAGCTCGGCAGCTACCTGGAACAGGTGCAGCACGACGTGCTGGAGCACATCGAACTGTTCATCGCGCAGGACAGCGACGACGAGGTGCGGCAGGAAGCGCTGACCCAGTTGCTGCTGGGCTACCGGGTGAACCTGGTGGTGGACAACGCGGGGCGCACGGGCGCACCGGTGATCGTGGAAGACAACCCGGTCTACCACACCCTCTTTGGCCGCATCGAATACCAGGCCGAAGAAGACATGATGCTGACCGACTTCTCGCGCGTGCGGGCCGGCAGCCTGATCCGGGCCCACGGCGGCTTCCTGCTGCTGCACCTGCGCGACCTGCTGTCCGAGGAACTGGTGTGGGAGAAGCTGCGCCGCTTCCTGCGCTCGGGCCGGGTGCAGATTGAAGAGCCCGGCAGCTCGCCCATGCCGATGGCGGCTGTGTCGCTGTTGCCCGAGGCGGTGGACGTGGCGGTGAAGATCGTGCTGATCGGCTCGGTGGAGGAGTACTACGCGCTGCAGGAAGGTGACCCGGAGTTTTCGCGCCACTTCCGCGTCAAGGTGGACTTTGCCGAAAGCTTCCCCGCCAGCGGCGACACCCGCGCGGCCAGCGCGCTGTACGTGGCGCACACCTGCCGCAAGCTCGGTCTGCCCCATTTTTCGGCGGCTGCCGTGGCGCGACTGCTGGAAGACTCGCACCGCGAGGTCGACGACCAGGCCCGCCAGAGCGCCATCTTCGCGCGCACCGAGGCGCTGGTGGCCGAGAGCGCCGCGCTGTGTCGCGCACGCGGCGCCGCCCTGGTGGACGCGCTGGATGTGGACGCCGCCCTGACCGCCCGGCGTCAGCGCCACGACTACCCCGAGCAACGTCTGCGCGAATCCATCGCCGAAGGTGAACGTCTGATTTCGCTGCAGGGCGCGCGCGTGGGCCAGATCAACGGCCTGACACAGATCGATCTGGGAGACTGGCGCTTCGGCCTGCCGGTGCGCGTGACGGCGCGCAGCCACGCGGGCACACGCGGCCTGCTCAACATCGAACGCGAGGTCGAGATGTCGGGCCCGATCCATGACAAGGGCGTGCTGATCCTGCACAGTTACCTGACGGCGCTGTTTGCCCATCTGACACCCTTGGCGCTGAACGCCTCCATCGTGTTCGAGCAGGAATACCAGGGTGTGGAGGGCGACTCGGCCTCTTGTGCCGAGCTGTTCGCTCTGCTGTCCTCGCTCTCGGGTGTGCCGTTGCGGCAAGGCATCGCCGTGACCGGCGCGCTCAACCAGCACGGTGAGGTGCTGCCGGTGGGCGGTGTGAACGAGAAGATCGAGGGCTGGTTCCGTGTCTGTGACGCGGCGGGTCTGGATGGCACGCAGGGTGTGCTGCTGCCGCAGCGCAACCTGCGCCACCTGATGCTGGACCGTGCCGTTGTGGATGCCGTGGCCCAGGGCCGCTTCCACATCCACACCGCCAGCCACGTCGGCGAAGGCCTGGCGCTGCTGAGCGGGATGGTCTCTGGCATCACCGATAACGCGGCAGGCCCATACCCCATGGACAGCCTGCTGGGGCGCTGCGAACAGACCCTCAAGGCCTACCGGGAAGCGTGCCGGCAAGCCGTTGCGGAGACGAAAACACCTTGGAGCCCATGACCCATCGATCAACGCCCTGCACATTCTCGGGAACCTGTGGCGCCTGATGCCCTCCCACCTGCTGTTTGTTCAACCCCAAGAGAAGGAGCCCCCGCGGATGACACGCACACATCGCTTTCGAAACACCCTCGCTGCACTCGCCACCGGACTGGCACTGCTGACGGGCCACACCGCCAGCGCCCAGAGCATGGTCAGCGTGAAAGGCAGCATCCTGAACATGCGTTCGGGGCCCGGCACAAACACCGAGGTCCTGTGGGAACTGCGAAAGGGTTACCCGCTCAAGGTGGTCGCCCGCCAGGGCAACTGGCTGAAGGTCAGTGATTTCGAAAACGACCGCGGCTGGGTGGCGCGCTCACTCACGGGCCGCACGCCGCACCACGTCGTGAAGTCCCGGGTCGCCAACATCCGCTCCGGCCCCGGCACACAGCACCGCATCGTCGGCAAGGCCGAATACGGCGAGCTGCTGCGCACGCGCGAGAAGCGGCCCGACTGGGTGCGCGTGGAGCGCGACAACGGCAAGACCGGCTGGATCGCCAAGCGCCTGCTGTGGGGCTGGTGAGCCACTTCATTGCATGAAAAAGGCGGACCGGGGTCCGCCTTTTTCATGGTGCCTGCCGACTGCGCAACCTGATCTTCTGCGTCAGGGCGCCTGGACCGGCGCCACCTCCGGCACGGGCTCCGGGTTCGGCGGCACGATAGCGCCGATGATGTCGCTCATGCTGATGGTGCCCAGGTGTCTGCCCTTGCTGTTGACCACGTTGGCGGCTTCCTTGCTCTCGGCGCTGAGCTGCCGCGCCGCCTCTTCGATCACCAGGCCCGGGTCCACGTCCGGACCGTCGACACGCGCGCCCGACAGCATCAGCGTGCGGCAGCGGATCACGCGGCCACGGTTCACATCGCGCACGAAGCTGGCGATGTAGTCGTCCGCTGGCTTGAGCACGATCTGCTGGCCCGTGCCCTGCTGCACCACCTCGCCGTCGCGCAGGATGGCGATGCGGTCGCCCAGGCGCAGCGCTTCGTCCAGGTCGTGCGTGATGAAGACGATGGTCTTGCCGATCTCCTGCTGCAGGTCCAGCAGCACGCTCTGCATGTCACTGCGGATCAGCGGATCGAGCGCAGAAAACGCCTCGTCCATCAGCAGGATCGGCGCATCGTTGCTCAGCGCCCGCGCCAGGCCCACGCGCTGCTGCATGCCGCCCGAGAGCTGGTTGGGGTAGTTGTCTTCGTAGCCCTTGAGGCCGACCCGCTCGATCCAGCGCACCGCGTTGTCGCGCCGCTTCTTGCGCGGCGCGCCCTGCACCTGCAAACCGTATTCTGCGTTCTCCAGCACGGTGAAGTGCGGGAACAGCGCGAACTTCTGGAACACCATGGCGGTCTGCTCGCGGCGAAAGCGCAGCAGTTCGCGCGGGTTCATCTTCATCACATCCACCGGCTGGCCGTTCACCTGCACCAGCAGCTCGCCGGCCGTGGGGTCGATAAGGCGGTTGATGTGGCGGATCAGCGTGCTCTTGCCCGAGCCCGAGAGGCCCATCACCACCTGGATGCCGCCCGCGGGCATGTCGATGTTGATGTCGCGCAGACCCAGCACATGGCCGTGCACATCGCGCAGTTCCTGTTTGCTCATGCCCTCGCGCACCGGCCCGAGAAACTTCTCGGGCGTGGGACCGAAGATCTTGTACAGATTCCTGATCGAGATGCCGGCGGGCGCGGCCTGCGGTGCGGTAGACAACGCGACAGCTTGTACGGGGTTTTGCATCAATGAATCCTGTTCGAAAACGTGGCGGCTGCCAGCCTGGGGTTACGCGCAGCGACCCCAGCCCAGGACACCGCCGGGCTGGCTTTGCCAGACGGCTGGTGTCGCCCCCCGGGGGTGACGCGAAGCGGCGCGGGGGGTGTCATCCGTGCACCACCTCCAGGTGACGCTGCAGGCGCTTGCCGTAGGCCTGCGACGTGCGGTCAAAGATGATGGCGATGCCGACGATAGCCAGGCCGTTGAAGACGCCCATGGTGAAGTACTGGTTCGAGATCGCCTTGAGCACCGGTTGCCCCAGGCCCTGCACGCCGATCATCGACGCGATGACGACCATGGCCAGCGACAGCATGATGGTCTGGTTCACGCCGGCCATGATGGTCGGCAGCGCCAGCGGCAGCTGCACCTGGTGCATCTTCTGCCAGGTCGACGAGCCGAACGCGTCGGCCGCTTCCAGCAGGTCTTTGTCAACCAGGCGGATGCCCAGGTTGGTGAAGCGGATCACCGGTGGAATGGCGTAAATCACCACCGCGATCAGGCCCGGCACGCGGCCGATGCCCAGCAGCATCACCACCGGGATCAGGTAGACGAAACTCGGCATGGTCTGCATCACGTCCAGCGTGGGGTTGACCACCCTTTGCAGGCGGTCCCAGCGGCTCATGGCGATGCCCAGCGGCAGGCCGACCACCAGCGCGACCACGGTGCAGACGAAGATCATCGAGATGGTCTTCATGGTGTCGTTCCACATGCCGAAGACGCCGATCAGCAGCAGCGTGATCACGGTGCCGATCACGATCTTGAGCGAGCGCGACGCGAGCCAGGCAATCAGCGCGATGCCGCCCACCACCAGCGGCCAGGGCGACTGCGTGAGCAGGCGCTCCGAGGCCAGCAGGAAATCGCGCAGCGGATCAAACAGGCGCTCCATCATCTCGCCGTGTTCGCGTGTGAAGCCGCGAAAGGCACCGTCCACCGTGCGCCGGATTTCACCCAGAGCGCCAGAACCGAGCGAGGGAAATTCTTTCAACTAGGCCATGCCTTGCTCCTTGGTTTGGTCGGAAAAGCACCCGGGAACCCAAGGGGCTCCCGGGCGCAAGAAAGGTCACGGCGCCGCAGGGGCGCGGTGACCTTTGCATCAAGTTCGCCTCAGAGCGAGGCCTTGACCTTTTCCGCCACTTCAGGGCTCACCCAGCCGCTCCAGACTTCGGGCTGGGTCTTGAGGAAGTGAGCCGCGCCATCCGCACCCGTCGCCTGGTTCGCGCTCATCCAGGCCAGCAGGGTGTTGACCGTTTCGTTGCCCCAGGCGCGCTGCTTGAGGTAATCAATGGCAGGGCCGCCCGCCTTCTGGAAGCGGTCGGTGACCACGGTGAACACCTCGGCGCGCGCCCAGTCGGTCTTCACCGGCTTGTCGCATTCGGCCTTGGCGTTGCAGGTCTCAAAGGCTTCCTTGTCGTGCGGGTAGCCGGCGTCGAGCTTGACCATATCGTACTTGCCCAGGATGGACGTGGGCGCCCAGTAGTAACCCAGCCAGCCTTGCTTGCGCTCATAGGCCTTGGCGATCGAGCCATCCAGGCCAGCGGCCGAACCGGTGTCGAGCAGCACAAAGCCCTGTTTGGCCGCGTCCCAGGCCTTGAAGGCGTTGACCGTGGTGAGCTGGCAGTTCCAGCCCGAGGGGCAGTTGTGCACCGCGCCCTTGCCCTTGTTTTCGGCCGAGGGGAACAGTTCCGGATGCTTCAAGGCATCTTCGATGGTCTTGATCGACGGGTTGGCATCGGCGACGTACTTGGGGATCCACCAGCCTTCAACACCACCGTCTTTCAGCGACTCGGCAGCGTAGTGCAGCTTGCCCTCTTTCACGGCAGCGTCCAGCGGCTGGCGCACGGCGTTGATCCAGGCTTCGGGCGCCACGTCGGGTTGGCCTTTTTCCATCATCGCGGTCAGCGTCGGCATGGTGTCGCCGGGCACGAGTTCCACTTCGCAGCCGTAGCCCTTGGACAGGATGATGTTGTCGATGTGGGCCAGTACCTCGGCCGACTGCCAGTTCATGTTGGCCACGGTGACTTTGCCGCAGGCCTGCGCGACCGCAGCCTCCGGGGCCGCTGCGGCGGCGGGGGCCGCTCCTTCCTGCTTGCCGCAGGCGCTCAGCGCCAGGGCGGCGGTGAGCACGGCGAGGGAGAGATGGGGGGTGTGGGACATGGTTTCCTCCGGGTTTCGGTTGGTGTTGTCCACCGACGCGATGCGCCACTGGATGTGCAAAGCACAACCCACAACCTGAAGAAAACGAACGCTGCTGCAAACCAGGTGACCAGCCGCTCAACCAACAGGGCGTTGGATTGAACTGAGCCAATCAATATACTTTTTTATCTAATCCGCACGCAAATACTGAGGTTTTTCATATAACGGTATCCGATCGCTTCACTCGACATTTCGCTCATCGCCGAGGGCTTTGACCGCCTGGTGAGCGGGGCGCTCCACGCAGCGCACGATCCAGTCGTGCGTGATGGGGTGCTCCTCCATGAGGTGGCGCGCCGCGCGGGCCCAGTTCAGCACGCTGACGACGCACAGGTCGGTGACGGTGAAACGGGAAGCGGCCAGAAACGCCTCCCCGCGTTCCTGCTGCTGTTGCAGTTGTCGCTCGATCACGCGCAGCGCCACCGCCAGGCGCTTTTCTGCAGCGGCGGCCAGCTCGGGCTTGCGCCTTTCGGCGGGCATCACCATGCGGTGCATCAACACCGTGAGCGCATCGGCCTCGCACTCGTTCACCGCCCAGAAGCTCCAGCGCAGCGCCTCGGCGTCTTCGCGGGCGCTGGCGGGCGAGATGCTGGTGCCATCGGGCCGGCCGTGGTGGCGCGCGAGGTAGAGCGCGCAGGCCATGCTCTCCCACACCACAACCTCTCCGCCCTGCTCCGGCGACCGCTGGTCCACCACCACCGGGATGTGGCCGTTGGGGTTGAGCGCCAGGAATTCTGGCGTGCGCGTGAAGCCGCCCTGAAAGGGCGTGGGCACGTGGACGAAGTCCAGACCGAGTTCGGTGGCGGCCCAGAGCGGGCGCACCGCGCGCGAGGCGGGGATGCCGTAGATGGTGAGACTCATGGAGTCAAGATGAGGAAAGTTCAGCCCAGCGCGCGGCACAAGGCCAGCAGCTCGGACACGGTGATGTGGGGCGCCAGCGGTGCGTGTTCCCAGGCATGGCCTTCGCGGTTGACCCACGCGAGCTGCATGCCGGCGTTCAGTGCACCCACACCGTCGAGGTGCGCGTCGTCGCCGATGTGCAGCACCTGCGACGCTGCCACGCCGGCGGCCTGCGCGGCAGCGTGGAAGATGCCCGGATCGGGTTTGGCGGCGCCGAACCCATGGGCATTGAGCGAGGCCCGGAAATGCGCGCCGATGCCCACGCGGTGCACGTCTGCGTTCCCGTTCGACACCGCCACCACCGGGTAGCGGCTGCTCAGCCATTCCAGCGCGGGCAGAGCGTCGTCAAACAGCTCCACGCGGTGGCGTTCGGCAAAGAAGACCTCGAACGCGGGCTCGGCCAGGGCCGGGTCATCGCCCGCGCGCTGCAGCAACAGCCGGATGGACTCGCGGCGCAGTCCGCTCATGTCGTGCGCCAGGTCGGGCCGGGTGGTGTTCATCTGGTTGCGCAGCTCGCGCAGCGTGCCCGGCGCGGCAGACAGCGCGGCGGTGGCCGGCGCGTGTTCGCTCAGCCAGCCCTGCAACGCGTCTTCGGCACGCGTGATGGTGGGCCAGATCGGCCAGAGCGTGTCGTCCAGGTCGAGCGTGATGGCGCGGATGCGCGAGACGTCCAGGCCGGCGTCGATCACAGGGGGAACAGGTGAGCTGGGTTCGAGGGTGTGAATCGGAATACCTCCGCCTTATCGGCTGCGGTGCGAGCTTGTTTGGGAGCGGCCCGGCACGCGCTCATGTCTGCGGGAGAATAGCGCATGGCATTCCAACAAGAACCTCCCTTTTCGCATGGCCAGTCGGCCGGTACGGCCGTTGTGCTGTGCAACCTCGGCACCCCCGACGAAGCCACCGCCCCGGCGGTGCGCCGCTACCTCGCCGAGTTCCTGGGGGACCACCGCGTGGTCGAGATCCCCAGGCCGATCTGGTGGCTGATCCTGCACGGCATCATCCTGCGCACCCGGCCCGCCAAGTCGGCCGCCAAGTACGCCAGCGTCTGGACACCCGAGGGCTCCCCGCTCAAGGTGTGGACAGAAAAGCAGGCCACCCTGCTGCGCGGCTACCTGGGCGAGCGCGGTCACCAGGTCACCGTGCGCTACGCCATGCGCTACGGCAACCCGTCCATCCCCGCCGTGCTGGACGAGCTCAAGGCGCAGGGCATCACCCGGGTGCTGATCCTGCCGGCCTACCCGCAATACAGCGGCACCACCACCGCCAGCGTGATCGACGCGGTGGCCAGCTGGAGCCTGAAGGTGCGTTGCCTGCCAGAACTGCGCTTCATCAACCGCTACCACGACGATACCGGCTACATCGAAGCGCTGGCCAAGAAGATCCGCGCGCACTGGATGCACCACGGCCAGGCCGAGCAGCTGGTGATGAGCTTTCACGGCGTGCCCGAGCGCACCCTGCACCTCGGTGACCCCTACCACTGCGAATGCCACAAGACCGCGCGCCTGCTGGCCGAACGGCTGGGTCTGGCGAAAGACCGCTACAAAGTCACCTTCCAGTCGCGCTTCGGCAAGGCCAAGTGGCTGGAGCCCTACACCGAGCCGACGCTGATCGCGCTCGGCCAGCAAGGCGTGAAGAGCGTGGACGTGGTCTGCCCCGGCTTCACCAGCGACTGCCTGGAAACGCTGGAAGAAATCAACATGGAAGCGCGTGAGGCCTTCCTGCACGCCGGTGGCCAGACCTTCCAGTACATCGATTGCCTGAACGACAGCCCCGACTGGATCCGCGCCCTCACCGACCTGGCCGAACGCCACCTGCAGGGCTGGCCCACGAAACAGGCCGACGATCCGATGGCGCTCAAGGAAAGCCGCGCACGGGCGCTCGCGCTGGGCGCCAAGGACTGACGCGACACCTTGGCGCCCTGGCCTTCATCATGAACAAACTGCCCGCCCTCTTCGCCTTGTGCGCCCTGGCCAGCCTGGCGGCGGGCTGCTCCACGCAGACGGCTTACTACAGCGGCCAGGGCTGGCAACGCCAGCAGTGTTTCAAGATCGAGGACATGCAGCAACGGCAGCGCTGCCTGAAGAGCGCCAGCACCTCGCACGAGGACTACCAGCGCGAGGTCGAAGCCCTCCCGTCCAGGCCCTGATCTCAGGCTCTCAGTGCACACCTGCTAGAAAGCGCTGCACCAGATCCAGCTGCTCCGGCACATTGAGCGCCGGCGCATGGCCACAGCCCGCGATCGTCACCACCAGCGCGCGCGGCCCGCGGTCGCGCATGGCTTCGGCGGTGTCGGCCAGCAGCAGGTCGGATTCCGCGCCGCGCAGGCACAGCACCGGTATGTGAATGCGGTCGTAGGCGTCCCACAGCTCGTAGTCCGCCGGATGCTGGGTGAACTGCATCACCATGGCCGGGTCGTAGTGCGGTGTCACGCGGCCATTGGGCAGGCGGCGGGTGGAGCTTTCGGTGAGCAGCTTCCACTGCGCATCGGTGAGGAATCCATAGGGCTTGTAGATGGTGCGGAAGTACTGCTCCAGTTCGCCCACGGTGGCAAACGAGGCCGGATTGCCCGCGTAGCTGCGGATGCGCTCGACCGCGGCATCTGCCAGCTTGGGGCCGATGTCGTTGAGCACCAGGCGCTGGATGCGGCCCTGCAGCGGGCCGGCCGCGCACACCATGCCGATGGCGCCACCCATGGAGGTGCCCACCCAGTGGAAGGACGCCACCCCGAGCTGATCCACCAGCGCCGTGGCGATGCGCGCATAGAAGGCCAGGCAGTACTCGGTCTCGGGTGTCGGGCTCCATTGCGACAGGCCGCGACCGATGGTGTCGGGGCAGATCACGCGGTGGCCGAGGGCGCTCAGGTGCGCGGCCAGTGCGTCCATGTCGCGCCCGGTGCGCGCCAGGCCGTGCCAGGCGATCACGGGTGTGCTTTCGGCCACACCGGGCGCTGGCGCCCAGTCCATGAAATGGATCTCGCGGCCTTCGCACTGGAGGTAGCGCGACTGGGGAACCACAGCGGAGGTGTTCATTTCAGGCCCCTGAGTTTCGCGAGGACCGAGCGCTCGCGCAGCTTGCCGACGATGCCGGTGGGAAAGTAATACACCGACAGGACGAACAGCACGCCCATCCAGAGCAGCCAGCGGTCGGGCGTGAGCAGCGCGGGCAGCAGCGGAATGCCGGCTGTGGCCTCACCCGCCAGGCGCAGCAGGTCCTGCAGGTAGCTCTGCGCCAGCACGAACAGCACGCTGCCAATGAGCGCACCATAGAGCGTGCCCATACCGCCGATCACGACGATGAGCAGGATGTCGAGCATGATCTCGAACGAGAGCGAGGTGTCGGGTCCGTTGTAGCGCAGCCAGAGCGCGAGCAGGCAACCCGCCAGTGTGGCGAAGCCGGCCGAGAGCACGTTGGACAGCGTGCGGTAAACGACGGTGCGGTAGCCCAGCGCCTCGGCCCGGAAATCGTTCTCGCGGATCGCCTGCAGCACGCGCCCGAAGGGCGAGTTCACGATGCGCAGGATGGTCAGGAAGATCGCCGTGACGGCCGCGAAGATCAGGTAGTAGGTGATCAGCTTGCCGTTGAGATCGACCTCGCCGAGCGGCGTCACCAGCGGTTCTTCGCTCAGCGTGAAGCCGGGCGAGAGCAGCTCGGGCACGCTGAAGCTCAGGCCGTCTTCACCACCGGTGAAGTCCGACAGCTGCGAGGCCAGGGTGAGGAAGGCCGAGGCCACCGCGAGCGTGATCATGGCGAAGAAGATCGCGCGCACCCGCAACGAAAACAGGCCGATCATGAGCGAGAGCACGAACGAGATCAGCAGCGCGCAGATCACGCCCAGCGCGATCGCACCCCAGGACGGCTCTTCGACCGCGTTGAGCGAAATCGCCACGCCGTAAGCCCCGATGCCGAAGAACATGGTGTGGGCAAAACTCACGATGCCGGTGTAGCCCAGCAGCAGGTCAAAGCTGGCAACGAGGGCCACGAACACCAGCACCTTGGCCGCCACGTTGAGCGCCTTCACGCCCGGGAACAGGAAGGGCGCGAACGCCAGCCCCAGGAACAGGATCACCAGCAGCGCGGCGAGCCAGCGGCTGCGCGGCAGGTCGTTGGAGAGCAATCGGTGAAGCATCAGATCCTCCTGCTCAACGGTTGGTCACTGGATAGACACCCTGCGGCCGCCACAGCAGGATGGCCACCATCAGCGCGATGTTGGAAAACAGCGCCACCTTGGGCACCAGGAAGCCGGTGTAGTTGGCCATGAGACCGACCAGTAGCGCGCCGATCAGCGCGCCCAGCGTGGAGCCCAGGCCGCCGATGATGATGACGATGAAGATCAGCACGTTGACCTGCGCGCCCATCTGCGGGATCACGCTCTGCTGGTACAGGCCCCACATCACGCCGCCCAGGCCAGCCAGCGCGGAGCCGGCGACGAACACGCCGACGAACAGGCGCCTGATGCGGTAACCCAGCGACTCGACCATCTCGCGGTCCTGCACGCCGGCGCGGATCAGCAGACCGACCTTGGTGCGGTTGAGTGTCCAGACCATGGCGGCGAACACCGCCGCACCCACCAGCACGGCCAGCAGGCGGTATTTCTCCACCGCGGCGTCGCCCATGAGCACCGCGCCGCGCAGCGCCTCGGGCAGCGGCAGCGGGATCTGTTCAGGCCCCCAGATCACCTTGATCAGCTCCTCGCCGATGATCATGCCGCCCATGGTGATGAGGATCTGCTTCAGGTGCATGCCGTACACCGGGCGGATGATCAGACGCTCGAACACCAGACCCAGCGCACCCGCCACGGCCATTGCCACCAGCATCGCGGGAAACAGCGCCAGCAGGTTCAACCACAGGCTGTCGGCCGTGGTGTAGCTGCCCATGGTGCCCAGCACGGTGGTGGCCACGAAGGCACCGAGCGCGATGAACACGCCGTGGCCAAAGTTGAGCACGTCCATCAGGCCGAACACCAGCGTGAGGCCCGAGGCGATGATGAAGACGATCATGCCCATCGCCAGCCCGGCCACGGTGAGCGTGAGCCAGGTGGAGGGGCTGCCGATGGCGGGCAAGGCGGCCAGCGCGAGCACCGGCACCAGGGCCATGGGTTTCCAGTCTAGGTCTTTGAACAAACTCATTGGTGTGCTCCCAGCGAAAGGCCCAGCAGTCGCGACTGCATCGATTCATCGGCAGCCAGTTCGGCCATGGAGCCGCTGTGCACCACGCGTCCGTCGTCCATCACGGCCACCGTGTCGCCGAGTTGTCTGGCGAAGTTGAAGTTCTGCTCGACCAGCAGGATCGTGGTCTGTGCCGCCTTGAGCTGGCGGAAGGCTTCGATCATGTTCTGGATGATCGCGGGGGCCAGGCCCTTGCTGGGCTCGTCGATCAGCAGCAGCTTGCGCGGTTCGACGATGGCACGCGACACGGCCAGCATCTGCTTCTGTCCGCCGGACAGCTTGCCCGCCGGGTGCGTCCAGAACTTCTTCATGGCCGGGAACAGGCCGAAGATCCATTCGAGCCGCGTGGTGTCGATGTCGTCCAGCGTGCGCGCGCCGCGCGCGGCCAGCAGCATGTTCTCGCGCACCGAGAGGTCCGAGAAGATGCCCATGCTTTCGGGCACGTAGGCCACGCCGCTGTGCGCGATGTCGGGCGTGGGTTTCTGCGTGATGTCCTGGCCGTCGAGCACCACCGTGCCCTGGCTGGCGTGCCACAGGCCCATGATGGTGCGCAGCGTCGTGGTCTTGCCCGCGCCGTTGCGGCCCAGGAGCATGGTCAGTTCGCCCTTGGGTACCACCAGGTCCACGCCGTGGAGGATGTGATAAGCCCCGATGTGCGTATGAACACCTTCGAGTTTCAGCAGCGCCTCGCTCATGCCGCGACCTCTTCTTTTTCTTCGGGGTTGATGCCGAGGTAGGCCTGCTGCACCACCGGCGAGGCGATCACGGTCGCCGGGTCGCCGTCGGCCACCAGCTCGCCGTTGTGCAACACGATGATGCGGTCCGAGAGTTCGCGCACCACGTCCATCTTGTGTTCGACCAGCAGGATGGTCTTGGTCTTGTCGGCCTTGAGCTGGCGGATCAGGTTCAGGATCACGGGCACCTCGTCCACGCTCATGCCGGCGGTCGGTTCGTCGAACATGAACACCTGGGGTTCCAGCGCCATCAGGATGCCGACCTCCAGCTTGCGCTGGTCGCCGTGCGGCAGGCTGGACGCGAAGGCGTCGCCCTTGTCGGCCAGCGCCACGGCTTCGAGCACCTCGTCGGCGCGCACCACCAGGTCGCGCCGGTCGCTCCAGATGCGCCAGAGGTTCAGGCCCGCGCCCGCCCTCGCCTGCACCGCCAGCCGCACGTTCTCGCGCACGGTGAGGTTGGGGAACAGGTTGGTGAGCTGGAACGCCCGGCCCAGCCCGGCCTGCGCGCGGGCCGGCGCACCCAGCGAAGAGACGTCCACCCCGTTCAGGCGAACGCTGCCCGCCGAGGCCCGGATCTGCCCCGAGATGAGGTTGAAGTAGGTCGTCTTGCCCGCGCCGTTGGGGCCGACGATGGCGGTCAGCGTGCCCGGCTCGAAAGCGCAGGACACAGCATTCACCGCCACGTGCCCACCGAAGCGGACCGTGAGATCGCGTGTTTCAAGCATGAGGTCTCCAGGCGCCCGGAGCAGGCGCAGCGCAAGTGCGCGAGCAGTCGCCGCCATTGCGGCGACCCACCAGAAACACCGCGGAACCGGCTTCGCCGGGCCGCAGGTGTTGTCCCCCTTTCAGGGGGAAGCCGCCTCAGCGGCGCAGGAGGTCAAGCGCTCTCAGCGCTTGTTTTTAATAGGCACATTCATGTCCGCCGGCTTGATCTCGCGCACCAGCTCAGGCACGCCCCATGGGAAGGCCGGGTCCACCTTGATCTTGAAGTGGTACATGCTCTGCATCGCCTGGTGGTCTTCCTTGCGGAAGGTCATCGTGCCCTTGGGCGTCTCGAAGCTCATGCCTTCCATGGTCTTGATCAGCGTGTCGGTCTTGGTGTCACCGTTGGTCTTCTTGAGCGCGGTCACCAGGGCCATCGCAGCGCTGAAGCCGCCAGCGGTGAAGAAGTCGGGTGGGCTCTTGAACTGGCTGTAGTGCTGGGCCACCATGGCATCGTTGACAGGGTTCTTCGGGATGCCGAAGTAGTAGTACGTGGCGCCTTCCATGCCGGGGAAGTTCTTGTAGTTGGCCATCGCCGGCAGGATGTTGCCGCCGGTGGCGATCTCGATGTTGTAGCGCTTGAGGTCGAGGTCGGCGATCTTGAACGGGTTCCCTGCGCCGGCCCAGATGATAAAGATCACCTTGCGGCCCGGCAGGTCCTTGAGCTTGTCGATCAGGCGCTGCGCACCGGCGGTGAAGTCGGTGGTGCTGGTCGGCAGGTATTCCTCGTGCACGATCTTGGCGGTCTTGACCGCGTCCTTGAAGGCCTTCACGCCGTCACGCCCGAACGCGTAGTCTTGCGCCAGCGTGGCGATGTTCACGCCGGCCTTGTCCAGCGCCACGGCGTTGGAGATCGCGTCCTGGCTGCTGTTGCGGCCGGTGCGGAAGATGTACTTGTTCCACTTGTCACCCGTGATGGAGTCGGCCACGGCGGGCTCCACCAGCAGGATCTTCTTGTATTCCTCGGCCACCGGCAGCATGGCCAACGCCACGCCGGAGCCGGTCGGGCCCACGGCGATGTCGGCCTTGTCGTCGGCGAAGGCGGCCGCCAGTTGGGCCTTGCCCACGTCGGGTTTGAACTGGCTGTCTTTCTCGATCACCACCAGCTTCTTGCCGCCCACCATCATCGTGCCGCCGGTGGCGTAGTTCAGGCCCATCATCAGGCCCGTGTGGGTCTGCTTGGCGTAGGCTTCGAGCGGGCCGGTCTTGTCGTAGACGTGGGCAATGCGGATCTCGCCCTTGTTCGACTGGGCAAAGCCCAAGGTGGCCGTACAGGCGAGCGCGATGACCGCCAGGCGGCGGGTGGTGTTGTGCATGTCTTGTCTCCTGGTTGGAAGTGTCACAGCGCGTGGCGCCGTGTCTTTCACATTGCAGGGTCCGTGCCAAGGAGACAAGTATTTGATTTCAAACAGATTTTTCTGTGACGGTTGGGCGCCTGTCTGAGTTTCAGACAGTCACGGGCGGATACACATGTCTATTATTCAGACACTTGTCTGAATTTCAGACAGATCCGCAGAACCCGCCGGGGCACCCAGCTTGTCGTACAGGCTGGCGCGCGAGATGCCGAGCAGGCGTGCCGCCGCAGCCCGGTTGCCCCCGCTGCGCTGCAGCGCCGCCGCGATCGCGCGCTGCTCCAGTTCGGCGATCTGTTCCGGCAGGGGTCGGGTGTCGGCCCCGCCCGCAGCCAGCGCCTGCGCAGGAGCGGGCACCACGGCAGGCTCGATGCGGTCCAGTCCCGATTCGCGCAGCACCGTCTCCACCTGCGGCGCCGCGATCTGCGGCGAGTCGCTGCGCAGGGCCAGCTGCTCCAGCACGTTGCGCAGCTCGCGGATGTTGCCGCGCCAGGGCTGGGCCGCGAGCAGGGCACGGGCGCAGGGCAGCAGGTCGATCTGCTCACCCGCGCCGCGCGCGGCGATGTCCTCGCACAGGGCTTCGATCAGCAAGGGCACGTCGTCGCGCCGCTCGCGCAGCGGCGGCACCCGGATCGGCAGCACATTGAGCCGGTAATACAGGTCTTCGCGGAAGCTGCCCTCGCGCACCATGTGCTGCAGGTCGCGCGAGGTGGCCGCCACCACGCGCACGTCAAAACGGATCAGTTTGTTCGAACCGAGCGGCTCGATCTCGCCTTCCTGCAAGGCGCGCAGCAGTTTGACCTGCACCGACATCGGCATGTCGCCCAGCTCGTCCAGAAACAGCGTGCCGCCGTCGGCCAGCTTGAACTTGCCGTCGCGGCCCTTCTTGTCGGCCCCGGTGTAGGCGCCGGGCGCCACGCCGAAGAACTCGGCCTCCAGCAGCGTATCGGGCACGGCCGCCATGTTCACGCTCACGAACGGCCGCCCTGCGCGCGGGGACGAGGCATGGATGGCGTGGGCCAGCAGTTCCTTGCCGGTGCCGGTTTCGCCCAGCAGCAGCACCGGGCTGCTGGAAGACGCCGCGCGCCGCGCCTGGCGTTTCACCTCCAGCGCGCCCGGGCTGGTGCCCACGAAACTGGCGAAGGTGTATTTGCTGCGGCGCTGGCTGGCCAGCTCGCGCCGCGCGTCGCTCAGGTCCTGCTCCAGCCGCGCGAACTTGGCAATCAAAGGCTGCAACGTGGTTTCGGGGTGGTCAAACAGCACGATGCCCAGCACACCAATCACCTCGCCCGCGTCGTCGCGCAGCGGGATGCGGCTGACCACGAAGGTGCCCGCCTTGTTGGTGAGCAGGTCGATCAGGATGGGTTTGCCGGTGGCCAGCACCTGGTGCATCTGCGTGTTCTGCACCACGCTGGAGACCGGGTGGCCGACAAAGTCTTCCTCGCGCTCGAAACCCAGCGCGGGCAGGAAGCGGCGGTACTGGTCGTTGATCCAGACCACGCGCGCCTTGCGGTCCACCAGCATCATGCCTTCGCTGGCAGTGGCGAACAGGTCGAACATGGAACGCGCGGCGAGCTCCAGGATGCTCTGCGCGTCGCGGGGAAGTCGGTCGTCTCGAATCATGACACATGGTACCCCCCGCAGCGCTGCGCGCTACCCCCCAGGGGGCGATGCGAGCGGCCCGGCAAAGCCGGTTCCACCGCATCCTGGGTAAGGCATTTCGCGCCGGGGAAGGTGACAGCCGTTCGGTCGCTCAGACCGGCAGCAGACCCGCATCCACCAGTTGAGCCCTCACCTGCAACGCCGATTCGAAGCGAACACCACGCCAGCCGTGAGCATTGGCCGCGTCCAGGTTGCGCTGCACATCGTCGATGAACCAGACCTCATCGGCACCCAGGCCGAAGCGCTCGACGGCCAGCGCGTAGATACCCGGGTCGGGCTTGATCTGTTGCACATGGGCCGAGAAGATGCCGTCGTCGAAAGCGCTGAAAAACGCCTTGTCGCGCAGCAGTCGCTCGGCGTACGGCGCCGGCATGTTGGAGAGGAAGCACAGCCGATGGCCCTGCGCGCGCAGTTCGTGCAGCAGGGCCTCGGTACCTTCCAGTGTGGCCAGGTGCGGCGGGATGGCCTCGATCACCGCCTGCACATCCTGCACCTGCAGGCCGGTGCGCGCGGCAATGCGTTGCGCCAGTGCATCGGGGTCGATCTGACCCAGGTCGAACAGTGCCCAGTCGCCACCGGGATCGAAGCCTTGAAACAGCTGCTGCGCCAGCGCCTGCGCGCCAGCGTGGTGGGGGGCGTGTTGCGGCAGCAGATGCTGCAGCAGGGTCAGCGGCTGCCAGTGCAGCAGCACGCCGCCGAGATCAAAAATGACCGTCTTCTGTGGGCTCATGCCGCCATTGTCGTGCCCTGCCCCTCAGCGGAGGGGGCCAACGATCCGGCGTCGGGCCGCCCCAAGCCGGATCAGCCCCCCTTGGGGGGCAGCGACCCGCGCAGTGGCGGAGCGTGGGGGCCAACGATCCGGCGACGGGCCGCCCCAAGCCGGATCAGCCCCCTTGGGGGGCAGCGACCCGCGCAGTGGCGGAGCGTGGGGGCCAACGATCAGGCGTCGGGCCGCCCCAAGCCGGATCAGCCCCCTCGGGGGGCAGCGACCCCCGCGCAGCGACGGAGCGTGGGGGCCATTTCTTCAGGACCGCCGGTGCCAGGCCAACAGGCGCGGCGTGACCAGCACCAGCACCACGATGGCCAGCAGCGTGGCCGACATGGGGCGCTGGAAGAACACCGCCACACTGCCTTCGCCGATCGACATCGCGTTGCGGAACTGCGCCTCGGCCAGCGGGCCCAGGATCAGGCCCACGATCACCGGCGCGGTCGGGAAATCGAACCGGCGCAGCACCACGCCCACCAGCGCCAGACCGAACATGATGAACAGGTCGAACGAGCTCTGACGCATGCCGTAGACGCCCACCGTGGCAAAGATCAGGATGCCGGCATACAGCGGCGCCTTGGGAATCTTCAACAGCTTGACCCACAGCCCCACCATGGGCAGGTTGAGCACCAGCAGCATCACGTTGCCGATGTAGAGCGAGGCGATCAGCGCCCACACCAGGGCAGAGGACGTCTCGAACAGCTGTGGCCCGGCGTTGATGCCGTAGTTCTGCAGCGCGCTCAGCAGGATGGCCGCCGTCACCGAGGTGGGGATGCCCAGCGTGAGCAGCGGCACCAGCGTGGCCGTCACGGCCGCGTTGTTGGCGGCTTCGGGGCCGGCCACACCTTCGATGGCACCGGTGGTGCCGAACTCCTTCTTGAACTCGGGGTCGGCCAGCTTGCGCTCCGTCGCGTAGCTCAGGAAAGTGGGGATCTCGGAGCCACCCGCGGGGATGGTGCCGAAGGGGAAGCCGATGAAGGTGCCACGCAGCCAGGCGGGCCAGGACCGCTTCCACTCGGTGCCCGTCATGTGCGCCTTGTTCATCTTGTTCAGGCTGGCTTCGCTCCTGCCTTCGTACAAGGCGTTGTAGAGCGCCTCGGTCACGGCAAACAGGCCCACGGCCACCAGCACCACCTCAACGCCGTCCAGGAATTCGATGACACCGCCGGTGTAGCGCACCTGGCCGGTGATCTGGTCCATGCCCACCAGACCCAGCGCCAGACCGAAGAACAGCGCCGTGATGCCGCGCAACGTGCTCTGCCCCAGCACCGCGCTCACGGTGGTGAAGGCCAGCAGCATCAGGCAGAAATATTCGGGTGGTCCGAGCTTCACGGCGAACTCGGCCAGGATGGGCGCGAACAGCGTCACCAGCACCGTCGCGATGCTGCCGGCCACAAACGAGCCGATGGCCGACGTGGCGAGCGCGGCGCCGGCGCGTCCGCTCTTGGCCATCTTGAAGCCTTCGAGCGCGGTCACCATGGTGCCGGTCTCTCCGGGCGTGTTGAGCAGGATGGAGGTGGTCGATCCGCCGTACATCGCGCCGTAGTAGATGCCGGCGAAGAAGATCATCGACGCGGTGGCCTCCACCTGACCGGTGATCGGCAGCAGCATGGCCACCGTGACCGCCGGGCCCAGGCCGGGCAGCACGCCGATGGCGGTGCCCAGCGCGCAGCCGGCCAGCGCCCACAGCAGGTTGATGGGGGTGCCGGCGGTCACAAAACCGCCGAGCAGGTTGTTCCAGGTTTCAAGCATGGTGAATTCCTTTCAGGTCCGTCACACGGCTCACAGCCAGCCGGTGCCCGTGAGGCCCGGCAGGTTGACGGCGAGGAATTTGGTGAACAGCCAGAAGGTGGGCGCCGAGATCAGCATGCCGATCACCGCGTCTTTCACCGTCTGCATGGCATTGCCCGCGGGCTTGCCTTCGCTGATGCGCAGGCCTCGCACCGCCAGCGTGAAGCACATCGCACAACTCAGGATGAAACCGATGGTGGTGATGAGCGCCGCGTTGCCCAGGATGCCGGCCGACACCCAGACCATGGCGTGCCAGTCGCCGCGGGCCGCGCCCGAGGGCTCGGGCATGTTGCGAAAACCGCCGGTGCGCACTTCCCAGATCAGAAGCACGCCGCACAAGCCCATGGCGGCCGACACCACCCAGGGCAGGAAGTCCGGACCGACGCCCGCATAGCCCGCGTCCGACGGAATGTTGGCCGCGCCGTAGGCCAGCCCGGCGGCCAGCAGCACGGCGGCAATGCCCAGGGCCAGCTGGCCGGGGTTGTGGTCCGCGCGCGCGGGGGGGTCTCGGGAATCGGTGGTGTTCATGTGGGCCTCCAAAAAAAAGGCCGCGACAAAATGTGCCGCGGCCGGTGGGCAGCGCGCCGTGCGCGGCGCTGCCGCGTCAGGCCATGCCGGCGCGCACCATGGTGGCACGCAGGCTGGAGAAATCGCGGTCCACGAATTCGTCAAAGGCCTTGCCGGTCAGCAGCGCGGGTGTCCAGTTGTTCTTGACGAGCGCATCGGCCCAGGCCTTGCTCTTGGTGGCCTTGACGATCATGTCGGTGAGCGCGTCGCGCTGCGCCTGGGTGATGCCGGCCGCGCCGTACACGCCGCGCCAGTTGCCGATCTCCACGTTGATGCCCTGCTCCTTGAGCGTGGGCACGTCGATGCCTTTCACACGCTCGCCGGAGGTGATACCGATGGCGCGCATCTTGCCGCTGTCGATGTACTGCTGGAACTCGCTGTAGCCACTGCCGCCAATGGTGACGTTGCCGCCCAGGATGGCCGCCACGGCTTCGCCGCCGCCACGGAAAGGCACGTAGTTGATCTTGGCCGCGGGCACGCCCACCGACTGCGCGATCTGTGCCGCCGCGATGTGCTCGGTGGCGCCGCGCGAACCGCCGCCCCACTTGACGCTGCCCGGGTCTTTCTTGAGCTGTTCGACCACATCCTTCATGGTCTTGAAGGGCGAATTGGCCGGCAGCACGAACACGTTGTATTCGGTCGTGAGGCGGGCAATCGGCGTGAGCTGGGTGACCGACACCGGCGGCTTGCCGGTGATGATGCCGCCCAGCATGACGGCGCCCATGACCATCAGGGCGTTCGGGTCGCCCTTGGAGCTGTTGTAGAACTGGGCCAGGCCGATCGCGCCCGCCGCACCGCCCTTGTTTTCAAAAGTCACCGAGTCGGCCACCTTGGCATCGCGCAGGGCTTCGCCCAGGGCGCGGCCCGTGCCGTCCCAGCCACCGCCCGGGTTGGCGGGGATCATCATCTTGACGTTGGCAGCGGCCCAGGCCAGGTTCGGCAAGGCGCCGGCAGCGGCCATGGCGGCCAGGGATTTGAGGAAGGTGTCGCGACGCATGTGAAGTCTCCATTGGGTGTTGATCGACGGAGCCTATGTTCCTGTCGCACGCTGTCAATCGGCTGTCCAACATCTAAGGAGAAACCCTAGTGAACATATGTACCCCCACGCTCCACCGCTGCGCGGGTCGCTGCCCCCCAAGGGAGCTGATCCGGCTTGGGGCGGCCCGGCGCCGGATCGCCGCACAACACGCACGCCCGGCGCTGCCGATAATCAAAGCCGAATGAAACTGCTGCTGATCGAAGACAACCCCACCATGCAGACCACGCTGCAGCGCACGTTCGAGCGGCGTGGCATGCAGGTGCTCACCTGTGGCGACGGTGCGCGTGCGCTGGCGCTCTGGCAGGCCAGCCTGCCCGACGCCGTGCTGCTCGACCTGAGCCTGCCCGGGCGAGACGGCCTGCAGGTGCTGGGCGACGCACGCGCTGCCGGCCTGACCACGCCGGTCATCATCCTCACCGCGCGCGGCACCGTGGGCGACCGCATCATCGGCCTGAACACCGGCGCCGACGACTACCTGCCCAAGCCCTTTGACCTGGACGAACTCGAAGCCCGCCTGCGTGCCCTGGTCCGCCGCTCCGCCAGCGCCAGCGAAACCGTCAACGGCCCGATCGGTCGCACCGCCGTCTGGTGCGGCATGCAGCTCGACAAGGACAACGGCGCGGTCTACTTCGAGGGCCAGCCACTCGAACTTGCGCCGCGCGAACTGGCCCTGCTGCGCGCCGTGCTGCAGAAGCCGGGCCACGCCATCGCCAAGGAGCGACTCACCGAGCTGGTGTTCCCGGGGGAAAGCCAGGTGCAGCCGGAGGCGATCGAGGTCGTGGCCTACCGCCTGCGCAAGAAGATCGCCCACACCGGTGCCCAGCTGGTCACGCTGCGCGGCCTGGGTTACCTGTTGAAAGCCACAACGTGAAGTCCCGCTCGCTCTCGCTGCGGCGCACCCTGCTGCTCGGCATCCTGCTGCCGGTGTTCGGCTTCGTGCTCATCAACACCGTGGTGCTCTACCGCCAGGCGCTCGCCGCCGCCGACACGGCCTACGACCGCACGCTGCTGGCCACCGCCAAATCGCTGGGCGAACAGCTGGAGGTGGTGAGCGGTGGCGCGGGTGCGCGGGTGACGTCATCGCTGGCCTACTCCGCGCTGGAGGCCTTCGAAGCCGACAACCGCAGCCGCATTTTTTACCGGGTCAGCGGGTTTGCCGGCGAAATGGTCTCCGGCTTCGAAGACCTGCCGCCCGCCCTCCAGCGCCTGCCCGACCAGAAGATCTACGCCGCCCTGGTGCACTTCTACGACGACCAGTACCGCGGCGTGCCGGTGCGCATGGCGGTGCTGCTGCAGCCGGTGGCCGGGGTGGCCGGACAGGGCATGACCACCATCCAGGTGGCCGAAACCCTGGAGCTGCGCCAGACGCTGGCGCGCCAGATCCTCATCGACACGCTGTGGCGCCAGGCGGCGCTGGTGATCGTGATCGCGGGCGTGGTGGTGTTCGTGGTGCAAAGCGCCACGCGTCCGGTGCGCGCGCTCAGCCACTCGCTCTCGGCGCGCAGCGAAAACGACCTGTCGCCCCTGCCCACCGGCAGCGCCCCACGCGAGCTGCTGCCCCTGGTGGAAGCCACCAACCAGCACATGCAGCGCCTGTCGCAGTTGCTGGAACACCAGAAGCGCTTTGTGCGCGACACCTCGCACCAGCTGCGCACGCCGCTGGCCGTGCTCAAGACCCAGGTGCAGTCGGCGCGCCGGGGCGATGTGGAGCCACAGCTGGCGCTGGAAGAAATCGGCCACACGGTCGAACGCGCCACCGAACTGGCCAACCAGATGCTGGCGCTGGCCAAGGTCGAACAACTGCGCCAGGAGACCGACGCGCCGGTGGTGGACTGGGCCGACGTGGTGCGCGCCGTGGGACTCGATCTCTCGCCACTGATCGCCGAGCACGCGCTCGACTTCTCGCTCGATGTCGTCAGCGCGCGGGTGCGCGCACACGAATGGGCGCTGCGGGAGCTCAGCCGCAACCTGCTGCACAACGCCATCAAGAACACGCCCGAAGGCTCGCGCCTCGCGGTGACGCTGGTGCGCGACGCCCACGCCGCGGCGCTCACCATCAGCGACAGCGGCCCCGGCATCTCGGCCGCGTTGCGCGAGCGCCTGTTCCAGCCTTTCGCCACCGACCCGCAGCGCACCGGCGCACCGGGCAGCGGCTCGGGTCTGGGCCTGGCGATCTGCCACGGCGTCACGCTGTCGCTCGGTGGCAGCATCGACCTGATCAACCGCGAAACCCATGGACAGGTCCTGGGGCTTGACGCGACCGTCCGCCTGCCGCTGGCCTCCACCTGAACCTAACAAACCTTTCGATGAAGAACGTTCCGTCCACCAGCGCAGGCAGCGGCAAGATCCGGCTCGACAAATGGCTCTGGGCCGCGCGCTTCTACAAGACCCGCAGCCTGAGTTGCGAAGAAATCGACAAGGGCCGTGTGCGGCTCAACGGCCAGCCGGTCAAACCCTCGCACGACGTAAAGCCGGGCGACACGCTGGAGATCCGGTCCGGCCCCATCGTCCGCACCGTGCTCGTGCGAGCACTCAGCGGCGTGCGTGGCCCGGCCCCGGTCGCGGCCCAGCTTTACGAAGAAACCGCCGAGTCGACGGCCCAGCGACTCGCCGCCGCCGAACAGCGCCGGCTGGCGCCCGAGCCCGCCCACAGCCTGACCCAAGGTCGCCCGACCAAACGCGACCGGCGCCACATCGAAGGCCTGCGCGACGAGGGCAGCGCCCCGGGCTGGAATCAACGCTGGAGCGCTTCGCTGGACGATGACTGATCGTCGAGCGGTCGGTCAGTTTTTTCGAGTGCCCAGCCACACCACCGTGGCCACCACCAGCAGGCCACCCGCCACCTGCACCGGCGCGATGCTCTGCCCCAGGATCGCCCAGGCCAGCATCAGCGCAAAGATGGGTTCGATGTTCATGATGGCCGAGTTGCCCACCACGCCCAGCCGCGGCAACAAGGTGAACATGATGGTGAAGGCCGTGCCATACAGGACCGTGAGCCCGAGCAGGCCCCACCAGCCCGCCACAGCCACGGGAAAATGGAACCCGCCCTGTGTCGCCACCCCCGCCAAGGCCAGCACCGCCACGATGCCCATCGTGCTCGCGGTGCGCAGGCGGCCATCCAGATCGGCCGTCTCGTGCTGGGTCAACACCAGCGCGAGTCCGAAGGTGGCCGCCGCCGTGAGCGCGAAGGCCACGCCCACGCCAATCTGCGCCCAGTGACCCGAGGCACCCAGGCCCGAAGCGGCGCCGGACACATCGAGCGCCAGCGCCAAGCCCAGCAGCATCACCGGCATCGCGCGCACCATGCGCGCTTCGGGTCGGTGGCCGTAGACCACCCGTGCCCAGAGTGCGGTCCACAGGGGATAGGTGTTGAACGCCAGCAGCGCCAGCGCCACCGGCAGACGGGCCACCGACGAATACAGGCACAGGCTCTGGACACCGACCAGCAGGCCGATCACGGGCAGCGCCCTGCGGTGCCGCTGATCGAGCCGCACCGGCACGTGGAACCAGCGCAGCAGAAATGCCACCACCAGCGCCGTGACCCCGCTGCGAAAGACCACCGCGGTGGCGACATCGACACCGTTGTCGAAAGCCATGCGCGCCGCCACGTGGTTGGCCCCCATCATGAAGGCGATCAGCAGCAGCGTGGCAAAGGCGGCGCGCGACAGCGCCGGGCGTGTAGTCGAAGACATGCGCAAAAGGTCCTTGTGCGAGCAGTCCCAAGAAAAAACCCGTTCCAGCTTGCGCTGAAACGGGTTTCTCTGATTGGCGGAGCGAGAGAAATTCACACTGGCATATTTTTCAATTCAAAATCAACGGTGTTTCACGGTCATCAAGCCAGGATGCCTACACCCGTGCCGACAAAAAAGCCCGACATCGGAATTCCGACATCGGGCTGAAAGCCGGTGCTCTGAGGGCCGGGCAACTGCGGAAACTATTCGGTGGCGCGGATCTTGTCGGCTGCGGCGCGGTCAAGCGCGGCGGGGTCGTTGCGGGTTCCGACCAGGTCGCGCAACAGGTTGTTGTTCTCGCGCTGCTCGGTGGTGGCGCGGTTTGTGCTAAGGCGGAAGCGCTCGTTGTCGGCTTCCATCTGGCGTTTGAAGCGCGCGCCGGCCCGGTTCTCGCGGTACAGGTCGACACCCAGTTCCAGGATGTTCGATTCCCCGAGCATCAGCTCCACGGCGCCCTTCTTTCGCGCGACGGTGCAGCCGATCTTCGGTCCGCCCTGGCCAGCCTTCACGGCCAGCAGCAGGATCGCGCCGAACTGCGTCTTTTCGTTTCCGGCCGTCAGTGCTGCCTCCAGTGCCTTGCTGTCCGCACTGATGGCGTCCGCCTGGGCCTTCACTTCGGCCCGGCAGTGGCTCAGGTAGTTCTTGTAGTCGGTGTCTGGCCCGGTCAGGGCGTCCGAGACAGCGGCCACGCCAGTGGTGAGGGCTTCGCCCCCGGGGATGCCGGCACAGCCGGACAGGGCAAGGGCAACGGCGAGCAGAAGTGCAAGGCGAGTGCGTTTCATGGTCATTCCTTCGGGGTAGTAGGTGGAACAAATCGGCAGTACACGCGGCGTTCCCAGCGGTCTTTGCAGGTGGTGCCGGCGCATGTTTTGATTTCGCCGGGCATCCATTGCAGGTTCACGATTGAGTCAGCGCCACCGCAGACAAGCGGGATGACGTGATCCTTGAACCAGCCGGGGCAGGAGCCAGACTGAAGCCCTGTGGACGGGCACGGGTGGATGCGCTGGAACTCTCGCAGCACGGCGCGCGAGCGCTTGATGTTGCCGTCCGCATCGCGCTCCGGTGGTCCGCCGTAGCGCGGGTCCTGTGCCAGCGCCAGCGAGGCGACCAGCAGCAGGAAGACCAGCAGGGTGATGGCTCTGGTCATGGCGCGGTCAGGACTTCGCCCGGGTCTTTGTTCGCGATGTGCTCGCTGTACCAACTGACGCCGCGCACCACCCAGAGCGGGCGGACGTAGGACAGCGCGGTGAATGCTTTTCGGGTCACCCACGGCATGCGCGCGGCGACGATCTGCATGTCGTGGCGCAGCATCTTGCCCAGCAGCTTGTCTGCGGCAGCACGCCCGGCATCGTCAACGATTCCAAGCTGCCAGAGCTGGCACAGGCCATCGTGTGTGAGCGAGGGCCGAACGAACGCTTTGTCGTTGTAAGCCGGGCCGCTGGCGCCGTCCCATGCATACCAGCGGCGCATGATCAGCCGGCCGTCAATGGTGAGCTGTACAAACTCATTGCCACCGGGTTCGACGGGGAAGATTCCGGCGCTTGCCACGTACTGTTCGTACTGCTCATCAAGCACGTAGCGATAACCTGACCTGTAGCGGACGACTTGAAGTTCATCGGTCATGTCAGCCCTCCAGCATGTCGGCGATGCGCCGCGCCCAGCCGCGCGAGAAGTGTGGCCAGGTCTTCAGGTCGGTCATGAAGCGCAGGCGCTGCGACAGCATCCGGCGCAGCACGAAATCAGGCGTCGATGCGCGCGCCATCATGATGGTCTGCGATCCGATCACGCCGTCGTCCTTGGCGCCGATGGCGCGCTGCAGCCACTTGGCGGACTGCACCACCCCGCTGTTGACGGCAGCGTCGAAGCAGGCATGGCGCAGGGCAGGCGGAAGTTCATCGGCGCGCAGCGGTGACCAGTAGCTTGCGTGGTAGACCCGTTTGGCCTCGGACTCCGGGAACTCGCGCATGTCGCCGACGTAGCCGGCCGCGCGCGCCACGCGCTCCGTGACTCCCCAGCGGGTTGCCCCACCCGGGTCTGCCGGGTGGTCAACATAGCCGCCCTCGGTGCCAAGCAGCACGCGGAAGCATTCGTCAAAGCTGGTTGGTGTGCTCATGGCTTGTCGTCCAAGTCGGCCCAGTCGCTTTTCAGCATGTCGGCCATGTCGTCAACGATCCGCGCCGGTCCCTTGCATCCATCACGGCTGCGGCGCAGGTTGCCCAACAAATGGGCGCGCCAGACTATGCCGGCGCAGGTGATGGCCAGGCCAACCCGGAGCGACAGGCCGGCGTTGACCCAGCCCTGTGCGGGCGCGTGGTCCTGCATCGACAGGAACAGGCTGGCCAGCAGCGACATGCATGTGAAGATGAGGCCGATCTTGATGATCACGCCCTCCTTGATGTCGTGGCGAAGGATCACCGTCACCAGCACCGCGACCACGAACATGCTTGAAAGCACGCTGATCATCTGCATCGTTGGTGTCAGCATGGTCAGTCCCCCTTCTTCCATGGGATGAAGTCAGAGAGCTTGACGGTGCGGATCATTTCCACGGCGCGCTCGCGCAGGACATCCACGAGGTTCAGGCCGAACAAGCCAAGCGCGAAAGCCATCGCCCCGATGGCGCCCTCAGATTTGAGGCTCATCCACTCCGAGAGCCCGGCCGTGCAAGCCCCGGCGATGACCATGCCGCAGAACACATTGAAGTAGCGGGCCTTCCACGTCGATCCCGGCACTCCGCGCAGGGACACGATGGCGCCCAGAAGACCAATGAAGAAGTGGCTCTGAACGATCTTGAGAATGAATGCGCCAACTGCGCTCAGGAAGGCATAGAAGGCGTTCGGGTCTTCGTTCACTGCACAGCCTCCGGCCACACCATCTCCGGCAGTTCGGCAAAGAACGCCTCAGGCGTCGGCATTTGGCGCTTTCCTGCCAGCACGGCGGCCAGCGCCTTCGTGCCTCGCTGGTAGCAGTCATCCATCCACTGCGCGAACGCAAGGCACTCGGCTTGGTACGGGCCGGCGTACCCGGCGCGCATAGCACAGGTGACGCGGTTGTCATAGCCGCGGGCTCGCGCAGCAGAGTCGATGTGCTCGTCCAGCTTGGCGATGTACTCGGCCTGCACCTCGGCGGGCGCCCTTTCGACTGGCGGCAGGTCGGGCAACTCTGTGCGTTTGCCGGTGATGGCGTCGTGTACGTATCGCATCAAGCCCTCCAAGACAGCACGCCAGTCCCGGCGTCGAAGGTGTTTGCGCCGCCCGTGGTGGTCGCGCGAACTCCGGTGAGCACGTCCGCACCGAGATCGATGAAACCGGAGAGCGTCATGGTTCCGACCTGCCCAACAACCTGCACTTCCCCACTGATCCACCAACGGAAGGCGGATGCCTTGGAGCGCTTCAGCTCCAGCTTGCCGTGGAGGACGTTGGCCGCTGCAGTGCTCGTAAGCTGCACGCCAGCGGAACTGGACCGGCTAGATGAAGCTGTGCCTGAGGTTCCGGTCGATGCCGCCGCGTAGCCCGACGTGACAGCAGCGCTGGTGATGAGCTGGAACAAGGGCTCAGACGTGCCGTTCGTGCTCAGGCCATAGAACTCCAGCGTCGCCTGCGCGGCCCACGCCGGTATGCCTGTGAAGTCGAAGGCTGTGCCCGCGAGTGCCGCTTCGGCCCCGCTCTGCAGCCCTTCCTGAATCCAGGCCGAGTACGCTGCGCTCCATGTTTCGTTGCAGTCAAGATCGGTGTTTTTCCCGGTGTCGCCATCGGCCGGTGTCGCCGGACGGCCTGCCGTGGTCCACGTCGGGAACCGTGCGGCGCCGCCCACGTTGCGCACCGTCTCGTCCGCCCGCACAGCATGAGACCCGGTCGCGCTGGCCGGGACAACCGGCGCGCTGCTGAAGGTCTTTATCCCGGCGATGGTTTCGTCACCCGTGCTACCGACGACTTCGGAGCGTCGGGGGACTTGTGATCCTGTGGCGCCAGCGATGGCAACGAGGTGCCCCGTCATCGTGTCGCCGGCTTTGCTCACCTTGGCCGCCAGGGACGGGAGATCAGCAAGGGCTGCAGCGATGTCGTCAAGGGCGGCGGCCACAGCAGCCACATCGGCGGCAACGGCAGCAACGGCGTTCACAGAACCGATCGATCCTCCCACCGTCAGCACGCTGGCGATGTTGTCGGCCAGCAGAACCACGTCTGCCAGCAGCGCATCAGCGTCCTCGGTGCGGGTAATGGGCAGCTTCGCAGACCGCCCTACGTCCACGCGCAGCTGCTGCGTCAGGATGGTCAAGCGGTCCAGCGCCTGGTTCATCACCGCCGGGTAAAACCCGCCCTGGTTGGTGATGTCGATGGGTTGAAGCTCTGGAAGATCGCTGGTGACGACAACGCTTTCGAGCAACGGCAGGGGCGCGACAAGCACCACCTCGCCGC
Source organism: Burkholderiales bacterium GWF1_66_17 (assembly GCA_001770705.1). GTDB lineage: Bacteria > Pseudomonadota > Gammaproteobacteria > Burkholderiales > Burkholderiaceae_C > Hydrogenophaga. The sequence continues at coordinate 177,046 of MERT01000028.1, forward strand.
CGGGGTCAACCTCCTGGTCAGAGTTCAGCGTGACGGTGTAGTCGGTGGTCAGAACAAGAGTCGACTCAGCGCCCAGCGCGTCGGCCTTGATCACCAACAGCTCGGTGTCGTTGAACACCTTGAACTCGAAAGGCAGGGTATCAACGATCCCATCACCATGGAACGGACCCGCCTTTCGGTTGGTTGAAGAAATGGGCATTGCGTGATCTCCAGAATGATGGCCGGTAGGCTATCGCTGGCCGGAGTTCACACGCGCACCTACTCCTTGCTCTCTGGGCTGGCGGTGCCTGTCAACATCCCACGGCTGAAGTCGACCACGCCGGTCGGCTCGATGCGGCCGTCCTGCACGCCGACCAGATAGCTCAACGGGCGCGCGGCCCAATACAGAGGCAAGCCGGTCATGATCGACACCGCTGTCCCGACATCCTTCACTGCGCGCGCCTTGTTGCCGTCGTTTACCAGCGCCTGATAGACCGAGTACGGAGCACCAACAGACCCTTCAAGCAGGCTGACTCCAGGCGACAGGCTCACGCGGTCGTCCATCGGGTTACCGTTGAAACGGCTGATGCCGGCGTTTGCGAACTGCCCAACGAACGGGATGCCGGCCAGGGCGAACTTGGCCGATCCCAGCAGCAGCACCTCGGACAGCCAGTCGTCCAGATACCAGCCGTCGTCGTCATCGTCCCCGGGCCCGCCGCGCATGGCGATGGCTATGGCCTCGGCAATCCACGCGGGAGCGAGCATTCCGAAGAACACGATGCCGAGCGCGCGCCCTGCCCCTTTGCGAAGACCCACCCCGTCTGCGACCTTCTTCAGCTCGGTGGCGTTGGTGTTCGCCAGCATGTTGAAGTAGCCGATGAACTGCGTGAACAGGCGGCCGTAGGCGGGCCCTGTCTCGATGCGGCTCACGTCCTCTGGCAGGGTTGACCCCTGGGTCTGGCGGATCACGCCATCCGCGAAGCGCACCGCGTCGTCGTTCGACTGCCCTTCTTCGATAGCCTGGTTGTAGGCGCCGGTCCAGACGATGGGCCCAACCACGTTGTCCATGGCCGACTGCAGGAAGTACCCGTGCTTCATGGTCCAGGCCTGCCCACGCTCGTAGAGGCTCGGGTCCAGCAGGATGTCGGACATCTGATTCTGGATCGCCGAGATCTCGTTCTCCATTCGGTTCTGCATGAAGATCGACGCTTCGGACACCTGCTTGGCCATCTTGCGAGGGCTCGCCATGTAGTTGGCAGTGGCCTTCATCAGCAGGCTCGGCTTGACCTTCACTGCTGCACCTGGGAGACCGGTGATCTGCTGGATGGTGTTGGAGATATTGCCGAACATCAGCGCCATGCCAGAGCGCGAGCGGATGGTCGACAGGATTCTTGACAGGCTGCCGTCCCCGACGATGGGCGTCTCCACCTGCTGCGATGCCGCGCGTTTGATCCATGGCACCAGCATGCCGTCAATGGCCGCCGGGTCGACGCGCGCGAGCTTGGTGCTCAGGCTCTTGTCCGTGATGACGCGGTTCACGTTGCGCACCACCGGCTCCATGTGGGCGAACAGCAGCACCTTGTCGATGTGCTGGGTAAGGCTGCGCAGGTCCAGCTTCAGCGGGCGGTTGTATTCGACGCGCGACTTGGTGAACCCCTTGCTGGTCGTCGGGAAGGAGTAGGCCATGTTCTGGTTTTCCTGCTCCGACAACTCGCGCAGGCTGGCGTCCTTCACGATTCTCGGGTCGGCCTGGGCAGGAACATAGCCACCCTGGTAGACCCCGAACGGCGTGGAGAACTCGTTGGCCGTGACCTCCTCGAAGTAGCGTCCAAAAACGTCGCGGTGCGCCTTCTGTGCCAGCGGCTTCATGCTGTCGAGCAGGTTCCACACGCCCTGGGCGAAGTCGTAGTGCTGCTTGCCGATCACGCCCGTGCGGTGCATGCGGTCCATGAACGCATCCCATTGGGTCGTGTCCATCTGGCCTTCGCCGAGATCCTTTGCCCACCCGCGGCCCAGCAGCAGCTTGCGCTTGTTGGAGTCGTTGCCGGTGTGCAGCACCGCGTGCAGCAACTCGGCCATGCCGACGCCGTTGTGCCCGCGCCCGAATGTGTATCCCAGCTCAGGTGCGTCGATCACGCCGGCCTTCATGGATGGGGCGATGGTCTTGATCAGATCGAGGTATGCGCGGCGCGTCACTGCGCGGTCGGCGCGATAGCGGTCGGCGGCCTCTTTCACCGGTTGGAACAGGAAGCGCAGGAACGGCCCGCCGAATTTACCGTCCTTCGCCTCGGCCCACTGCTCGACGCGGCGCAGCAGAGCCCCCGCATACTGCAGCTTCTGCCCGGCGGACTCCATCGGCGTTATGGCCGACGCCTCGCCCGGGATCTGATCCGGAACACCGATCTCCTCCAGCCTGGCATCCAGCTCGTCGACGATGTCCTGGCGGTCCAGCAGGTTGCCGCCGACTTCCATCATCCGGCTGTTCTTGGCCAGGTGCATGATGGCCCCGATCTCGTCGGTCAGGCCACGGAACTCTTCCATGGTCATCTCGTCCATCGGCTTGGCACCCAGAAGCCCAGCTTCGATGGTCGGCTGCAGGATTGCGTACATCTCTGGGTTGTTGGTCTTCAGGATCTCCAGATAGTTCGCGGCGCGCTCGCCACCACTCTCTCCGATGCCGTACTGGGCCAGCAGGAACTTGGCCACGTTTGCAACGTCCGGATCAACCCCTTTGGTGACCAGCTTCTTGTTACCGAACTTGGCCACGCTGCGGAAGAACTTCAGGTCGCGCTGCACCTCGTTCAGGGCATCTGCCGAGATCTTTGCGGCGTAGGCGTTCACCAGCTGGTTGCGCTTCTCGATACCGGCGGCCTCGATGTCTCCAGCCTTGAACGCCTTCGCAGACGCGCGGGCCGCCTTGGCTTCGGCGTTTGAATAGAGGTGCGGCTTGATGTTTCCAATCTGCAGCGAGTCGATCATGCGAGTTGCGAAGTCGCGCGCGGCCGCGTTCAGGATCTTCGGCTTGCCGGTGGCCTGGCGGATGGCGTTCAGCTCGGACGCAATGAATCGGGCGCGGGCGTCGTTGTAAATAGCCCGGTCTGCCGCCTGCTCGATGGCTTCCGGCGTGGCCAGCTCGCCGCGCAACTCCAGCATGGCCTTGTCGACCATGGCCTCGATGACCTGATTCGGCGGCTCTGCCGCCACCAGCGCACGCACCAGTTCGCCGCCGGTCTTGAACTGACCGTTGAGGCCCGGGATCATGTCCACGGCCAGGTCTGGCTCCATGCCGTTCTTGGACACCATGCGGCGCTTCTTCAGCGACTCGGCATCGGCGGGCGAGATCTCCGGGTTTGCCGGGTTCAGGAAAAGCTTGTTGGAGCCAGCCTCCTGCCCTTCCTGTGCTGCTCCGGTCAGCCACTGCCAGGCCTGGTAGATCGGCCGGCTCATGACATCTTTGGCGACTTCGATACGCAGGTTCGATCGCTCAACGGCCGCCGCCTTCTGCAGTTTCTTGATCTCACGACCGCGCGCGTTTCTGGTGTAGGCCATGTCGCGCAGCGCGCTGGCCTGCAACTTCTCGATAGCCGTCTCGGTGGAGTAAGAACCAAGCTCCTGGTAGGCGGCGAACTCCTGTTCGCTCATGCCGGCCTGCTGGGCGGATTCGAACAGCGGGCGCATGGAGCGCGCGGCCTTGGCAATCTCGATCTGCTCCTCGGTGGCCAGCATGCGGTCCATCACGCTGCGCACCTCGTCGTTGAGCTCGACGTTCAGCGCCTTGATGTCGCGGTAGATCGAGATCATCCATGAGCGAAAGCGCTGGAACAGCGACTGAATCTCGACGCCCGGTGCGTTTCCTTCGAACAGGTAAGCCTCGAAGCCGCGGGCGAACTTCTCGTGGTAGGACTCACGCTGATCCGGGCGCAGGTTGTACCACTGGTCTATGGATTCCAGGCCGAACCACTTCATCAGGCCGTTGGTGTCCTCCAGCAGGCGCTGTTCCTGCTCGTTGTTCGTGTCCGCGCCGAAGGTCTGGGCCCCTTGCGCAATACGCACGGCCATGTCGATCTGGACCTCAAGGAAGAAGTGGCCGGCTTCATGCAAAAGCGATGACAGATCGGCCGTCTTGAACAGCGTGATCACGCTCTGGGTCTGAGTGATGTCCGCCCCGATGGCGATCTGCGCGCGCGGGTTCTTCTGGTCCTTGTTCAGGATGCGCATAGCGCCAAACTGCTCAAGAAAATCCCGGCGCGGCGTGTTGATGGCCGCCTGCTCATTGATTGGATCGACCGTCTGCCCGACATTCTCGGCCGGCATGATGGCCGGGTCTGTGACATTGCTGCCATCAGTTCCTGGCAGGGAGTCGGCCAGTTCGCCAGATGGAATTGCCGGCTCTCCCTGGCTCACGCTCTGGCCGTCCTGATTCATCAGTGTGCCGCCGACAGGCTTTCCAACGCCTTCGGCCTGGATCTGTATCGGGTATTTCTGCAGCAGCTGTTCCGGGGTCAGGCTCAACTTTGCCGCGGTCACGGCGTAGAAGTTGGACAGCAGCGTGCTGTAGGCGGCATTGACCTCGGGGCGGAACCGGCCGGTGGCGTCAAGTTGCTGGGCGAAGTAGCCCTTCACGGCCTCGGCGCTGGCCTGGTAGACCTCGGCGTTCTGGGACTGTGCCATCACGACATCGACCTCGTCCTGCAGCTCCTGGGCCCGCTCCTGCATGAACACCGTGGCCTCGGCCTTGCTCATGTCCCGCGGGTTGAACTTCAGGTGGTCCAGCAGCGGCTGGGCGTACTCGGTGGGAGCGATCTCGGCGGCGTAGACATCGACCGGGATCACGACGTCATTGCCGGTGAGAACCGCGTTCTCCAGCTGGTCCTGTATGACCTGCGGCATTTTGTCCATCTGGACGCCGAGATCCTGCGCCATCTGGTTGAGCACGCGCCCATCAATGTAGACGTCGGTCACCTCGCCTTCGGCAGCGGCCTCCTTCACGAAAGCCTGGAAGCTCTTTGGTTCGCGCTGCAGAACCTTGTCCGCCTTGGCCAGATCGGACAGTTGGGCGAACGTGTTTGCCTTGTATTCGGCCTCCACAGCCTGCTGAGCTTTGCGCTCTGACCTGTTGATGGCGCTGTCGATTCCCTTCATGATCGTGGTCTGCCCGCCGACACCGACCAGGGTGGCGATCAGGGTTTCAGCCGCTGCGCCGGGACGCTCCTTTAGGTAATCGGCGAACGTGGCTTCTGGCTTTAGCACCGCCCACTCGTTCAGGTCCTGAAGCACCGTGGCCACCTGCTCTCCGGGGACTTCTGCCGCAGCCTGGCGCAGCAGCATCTTTCCCAGCCCGGTGTTTGCCGACAGGTCGCCGATCAGGCGGGACACGGGGATTTTCTCGGTCGCGTACTCGATGGCCGCCTGCGATGCGCCGTAGGTCGCTGCCTGCACCGGTGCAATCCCCTTGTCGCGCGCCTGGCCGTATTCCTGCCCGAACACGGGCGCCGTCATGCCGGTGAGCGCGGCGCCTTGACCGCCCGGAGCCAGCGCCAGCGGAAGCGCGGCCATGTTCCTTGCCAGCGAGCCGACACCCGAGTAAATCCCGCGCTCGACCGTGCTTTCACCCTTTGGCATCCACGCCTTGGAGCTCGCATCGATCGATTGCCGGTAGTCGGACAGGCCAGACGACACGCGGCGCAGCGGGTTTTCCGGGAGGATGGTGCCGGCCAGCGGGTCCATGATGGGCGCCAGAAGATCGACGGGCGCCTGAACCATGCCAACGACCCCGGAGCTTGCGCCCAGCAGGCCAGACATGGCGGCCGGGCCGAGCCCCCGGATGGTGCGCTCGATGGCGCCCATGTTCTCGACGTTGTCGTGGGCCAGCTCGGCGAAGTTCAGGTCGGACAGTTGACGGGCGAGAACCGGCGAGTCGGCGACCATCCGGGTGATGTCCTGCTGCCGCGCGATCCGGGCCAGCTCGTCCTGCTTGGCCGCCGCGGTGTCGATGTCCATGCGGAAGCGCTCGGCCAGACCCTTGGCCTCTGCAGCCTTGTCCGGGTTCCGAGGAAGCGCCATGTCCAGCGTGGAGGTCAGGCGCGTGGTCTGCTGCTCGACCTCCTGATCCAGCACCATGTCGCTGTTGCGGCGCGCGCTCGGCATGTCAACGACCATGCCTCCCTGCTTCTGGCCGCGCTCTTCCTCGTCAAGCAGGATGTCTGAAGGGTTCATGTGTCAGTTCTTCGGTTTGCCGTCTGCCACCCACATCTGGGCGATTGCGGATTCGGTGACGGGGAGGCCGCGGGCCTTGCGCCGCTGGATGGCGTCCATGCGGTAGGAGGCCGGGACAGATGCCAGCGGCACCTTGTCGATGCCCTTGCCGTCGGCCGCGCGGACCGTGACGTAGGCTTTGCCCAGGTCGTCGTCGTCCATGGTGATGACAGGCTTTGTCTCGTCCCGGAAGAACCCACGAACCCGGGCGACGTTGACCTTCTCCTTCTGGACGATCTCTCCGATCAGCTCGTTGCTGGCGCGCTTGCCCGGGTTCTGGGCCTCCCAGTTGTTGACCTTGTCCTGGATCTTGTGCTTGAAGGTGTCGAGCGCTTCCTGCTGGGAGTCGCTCAGCTTGCTGCCGGTCTTCGGGATGATTCCGAGGTCGCGGGCTCCGGTCTTCACCGCGTCCTGCACGGTGAACAGCTGCAGGCCGGAATGGTCGCCCTTCTCCACCGCGGCGCGCGCGGCGACGATCTTGCCCTGGGCGGACTTCAGGTCGGAGTCGCTCATGTGGTTGCCGTAGTTGCGCAGCAGGTCCCCCGCCGTCATCTTGGCCAGTTCTGCCGGCGGCGTGTCGGCGAAAGCCAGCCATGCGGCGATGTTGGTCTTGCGCGCGACGTTGCCTTCCTCGGCCCGGCTGCGCTGGTACTTGCGCAGCTTCTCCCGGTCCTCGGGGTGCATCTGTGCAAGAACAGAAGGCGACAGCTTGCCGCCGCTCTGCAGCGTGGTCCACGCCTGGGTCATGACGTCGTCCTGGCGCTGCTTGAGGAAGTCGCGCTCCTGCTTCACCCGGGCGATCACGCGGGTTTCGATCTCGGCACGTTCCTTGCCTTGGTACTTCTCGCGGATTTCGGACATGGCGGCCGAGGTGTCGGCGCCGTATTTGTCCAGCAGGCCGTCGCTCACGCGCTGCACCTTGGCCTCCATCACGCCTTCGTCGACCAGCTTGGTGACGGTCAGCCGGGCCTCGTTGCTGAGCTCGCCCTTGTGGATCTTGAAGTACTCATCGGCGAACTCGTGCATGTCGGCATCGATGGCCGACTTGATCACGGTGGCGTGGCCCATGCTCAGGTTCTTGATCGTGGTCGCCTCGACCTCCGACCCAGACCAGCCGCGCAGCCTTCCTTCCTCGGCGGTCGCGGCCTTGATCGCACTGACCGACTGGGCCAGCGCATCCGGGTCGCCGAACATCAGGCCCATCTGACCGATGTTCGTGGCGATCGTCCCGGACTGCACGCTCAGCGAGTGGTTGGAGAACTCCTTCGCGGTGTGCTCCATCAGCCCACCCTGGAACTGGGTGGACAGGGCTCCGGCCTTCTCCATGAAGATGGCGCGCTGCTTGTCGTTGCCCAGGCCGGCGGCGATGCTGCTCAGCGTCTCCTGGTACTTCTCGCCGTATTCGACGCTGAGCGACTTCTTGTCCGGGCGGTCCAGTGCGGCCTTGCCCTGGAGGTGCACATAGCCCTGCTCAGGGTCGTAGGTCAGCGCCAGCCGCGACTGCACCGCCTGATTCAGGGCCTCATTAACCCGCACCTGGTTGGCCTGCTCCTCGGCATCCAGCTGCACCTTCATGGCGATGTCGCTGAGCCTGCTCAGGCTCTCGCGCATCGGGTTGGGCCGGTTGGCGTCGGCCATGAGCTGGCGCGTGTCGACCTGGACTTCCTGCGGCCGGGTGTTGAAGCGGGCACCGTTTGGTGCGTCAGGCTTCACCAGCCCGGGCGCCGAGTAGCGCGCGCCTGACGTGGTGGTCGGGGAAACGCTGGGCGAGTTGACGAGTGGGACGGTTGGCATCTTATCGGCCCCGGTTGTATTGGTAGTAGGTGGCGGCGACCTGGGTCGCACCTCTCAGCAAGGCGTTGCTGATCCCCTGACTGGACCCGGCCGGCTTGAATGGGGCACTGGCCAGAGGGGCGGTCACGTAGGAAGGCTTGCCGCTTTCGATGGCCGCGGCGTTGGCGTTCGCGTTGGCCGCTGACATGCGCCCGTTGGCGCCGGCCATCAAGCCCGCCGTCATGCTGTTCACCCCCTCGGTGCGGTAGCCCCACGCGGCCCGGATGGCGTTGGCGCTGATGGTGTTGGCGTCGATCTCGCCGATCATGTCGGTGCTGGTCAGAACACCCACCGCGGTCTCGCTGGACAGGTCGATGCCGTTGGCGGCGATGGACACACGCTGTTTGGCCTTGAACGCCGCGGTCTCCAGTCGCTTGGCCTGCTCCTGACGCTGGCCGGAATGCAGCGCCCCCTGTGCCGCGCTCTCAGCCAGCCGGGCGTTGATGCGTGCGAGAGCCTCGTGCAGCTTGGCTTCGACCATCGCAGACCGGCCGGCCATCCGGGCTTGCTCGCCCTGGATGCCAATCGACTTGCGCTGCAGATCGATCATTCCGTTCTGCCAGGTGTTTTGCTCCAGGGCAAAACTGTGCTGTCGAGCGCTCAGCTGGTACTGCATCTTGGCCAGCTTTGAGCTGTTGATGGAGTCCTGAATCCCAAGCACCGTGCTGCTGATGGCGCCGGCGTACATGCCGTAGCTGCCCATGCTGGACTTCGCCGCTCCTGAACCGTAGTTGCCGTAGTTCGCAGCGTCCCGGAGGTCGAGCGTGTTGGCCGCGTTGTAGCTGCTGGAGTAAGTGATCATTGTGGGCTCCGATCATGTGGTTCTTGGCCTCGGTGACGCGCACCGATCACCCGCCGATGGCGACTTCGAGCGAGATCGACGAGATGGTGAGCGGCAGCGGGTCGGCCTGACGGATGTACACCGACGCGCTGTCGGTCCACGCCGCTTTGTTCACCACCTCGACCTCCTCGGTCTTGAGCCTGGGCGGGGAACCCCACGGCTCGGTGGTGCGCTGCTTGGCCTCGACCAGCATGTCCAGCGACGGCCCGGTGAAGATGCCAGACGAGCGGTACACGCGCAGCCAGACCTTGTTCACGTTCTTCACGCGGCCCTGGGCGAAGCCACCGCTGCGCAGTTCGATGGCCACCGGCAGCGTCTGGACGTCGGCCAGGATACGGAGACCTATGTGGATCAAAGAGCCCTCAACATCCAATGTGATCTGGCCTCCCGTCACCGTCCTGCGTGGGTGGACAGCGCCGTCGACCAGGATCGACACCTCCATTCCCTCCAAGTGACCAAGGTTGATGACCACGTCAGTAGGGGCACCCTCGTAGGTCAGGCCTGAATCTACGAAGAACGCTTCCTCTTGCACCAAGTCAAGCTCATCGTCAGGGTCGCCGAACGACCTGGTGTGCAGGCGCTCGATGTAGCGCTTGTCCACCCCTCCGATGGTCCGCTTGATCACGGCGTAGAGAACGTCTTCCTCGCCCTCTGCCACCACGACGATGGATTCGAACAGACCGTCCTGGGTGTCGTGCCGATGCCAGGCGCCGATCTGCTGCTCCGGGATGTAGGTCAGGCCGATCAGCGTTCCAGAGCTGGACACGAACCAGCAGATCGGGATCGGCGCCTTCGAATAGGCCATGTCAACGATGGACTTCTGATCGAACAGGTGGGGCGCCCGCAGCGACAGGTCGCCCGTGATGTATCCGCCCGCGTCGTTGTTGAAGCCCATTTCCCGGACGTGCCCGCCGCGCGCGGCCGCGTACAGGATCGAGTTGTTCACCAGCAGCGGCTGCACGTTGTTCGACCCCACATAGGACTGCGGCGAAGCCTTGGTGGTGATCCCGCCCTCGGTCTCGACGCGCCACTCTGCCGAGTTGGTCAGAAGCACCATGTCCTGCAGCGGGACGATGTGGCGGATGGAATTCACCTCGCGCGCGGCGATCTTGTAAGACAGGCTGTCGTCCTCGCGCGCCGGGAGCGAGTAGGTCAGGTTCTTCTCGGTGCCGGTCCGTGTCGCCCAGATGTTTTGCGGCTGCGTGTTGGTGCCCGCAAAGATGCGCCGCTGCAGGTGGTAGGCCACGGCCGCCGGGTAGTTGTTGGCGGAGACGAACGGGTCACGCAACAGCGGCGGCGTCCGGCTCAGGTCTGGCGTGATGCCGTCGTCCTTGAACGTCAGCTCGTCGGTCTGCCCAACGTACCCGAACAGGCCGTTGTCCTGGCGGTAGACGTAGTAGCGGGTCGCTCCGGTGACGGCGGTCCACACAATCGCGTTGGACGCGCCTGTCTGCAGCAGGTTGTTCGTGATGTTGGTCTGGCCCTCGGTCCCGCCGAGCGATTCTTCGCTCTCCTTCACCGCGGTGATCTTGTATTTGTAGTGCTGCAGATCGGTAGGACTTGCCGCGCGCGTGGCTGTGACAGTCGGTGCACCCGTTGGCGGGTCTATGTCCGGGGCGAACGCGATAGTCGCCAGAACCCACTTGGTAGAACCCAGCCGGCGCAGCTCGCGCGGAGGGTGATCAGGGTGCACCAGGGTCAACACGTCGGCCGACTGCACGAAGTGGATGTCGAACAGCTGCGACTCGGTGTAGGTCGTCGGAATCTCGTAGATGGTGCTGGGCAAGGCGTACCAGAACGATGCGTTCGGTGGTGTCTCCTGGGCGTGTGCGACGGTGCAGTAATAGTTCGTCCCACCGCTGGCCACCAGGTCGCCGGCCTCGTAGTAGCGGCCGAACGTGATGGTCCCGGACCCTGCCCCGGTAAGGTCGATGGCAGCACCGCCAGACGTGGCGGCAACCTTCAACGTGTCGGCCGCAGCGCTGACCACGTAGTAGGTGGCGTCTGCAACCAGCGGGGGCGGAAGCGTGGTCGTGCTTTCGAAGCGAACCGGTGTGGTGTCGGCGTAGCCGTGGGCAACGCTGGTCAGGGTCTCGGTGCCGGTGTCAACCGCGGTTACGGTCTTGGTGGCGAGGTAAGCGTCAGGCGTGCCAGCCAACAGAGTGGCACCGTTCGTGTGGAAGCGCACATAGCCCTCGCCGAACTCCAGCACCATGGTCTGCGTGACCGAGAACGAGAACGGGATCACGCGGGTCTTCTTGGCGCTGGTCTTGACCTCGCGCACGAACCCGAACCCGGCCCGGTTGGTGATGGGACCGTGCGGCAGCACGATCATGTTCCGGCACTTGGCCAGGCCGGTCTGGTACTTGATGTCATCGATGCGGCCCCAGAACTCGGGCGTCACCTCGCCACCGGCAAACGACCGTGAAAAGGTCCGTGCGTCAGACATGCTGTCTCCTTATCGGTTTTGCAGGTGGTAGGGCATGTAGCCGATGCTGGACGGGCCCTTCTCGTCGTGGCTCTGTCCAGCATCCGCCAGGCTGGCCTTGCCGATCCACTGCAGCGCCATGCTTTCGCAGAACTGTGCCGCATTGCGCCCGGCGTCACCCTTGATCAGCGGGCCGGCCAACATTCCGGCGAGGCGCCAGCTCACGGCCAGCGTGAACAGGTTGGAGAACTTGGATGGGTCGGTCACGCGGTAGATGTACTTGACCTCGGCCAGCTCGACGTTGCAGCGGATCACCACCTGGCCGGTTGCCAGAGATTCCATCTCGTACTGCTCACCGGAGCGCATGCTGCCGTCGTCGATCTCGTCGTCCACAGCATCGGGATGGGTGACAGCGACGATGCGCAGCTGATCGGATGGAAGGGCGTAGGCGTAGGCCCACTTGGTGGTCGTGTCGTAGCTGATCTGCGCCAGGGTCTTGCGCTTGGTCGCAAACTTCCATGAAGCCTTCGGGTCTTCAAGAACCGTGTCGCGTGCGATGGGATAGAAGCGCGCGCAGTGTTCGGCCTGTGCGCTCCCCTCGGGTGGGTTGATGCTGGTCACGGTGGCGCTGTCGCCGTTGTGTGCCAGTGCCAGGTTGCAGATTTGGACTTCTGAAGCCATGTGGTCCTCGCTATGAAAAAAGGGGCTGCACCCGTGAGAGCGCAGCCCCTTGTCGGCCTGGGCTGTGGATCAGCCCCGGGCTGGGTCGGCCTTCTTGTCGGCCTCGGCCTGGAGCTTGGTCATCGCGGCCATGGTGTCTGGCTCTTTGCCTTCCACCTTGACCTTGGCGGTTGGCTCGGACTTGGCGGCCTTGACCTTGGCGGTTGGCGCCTCGTCTTCCACCTTGACCATGCCGGGCTCCAGCACCGCGTCGTCGGCCACCTCGAAGGGCGTGCCGGCAGGAACGCGGGAGCCGCCGGAAAAGACCATCTTGGTGTGCGTCACTTTCATGGCTGGTCTCCGCTATCAGGCGCCAGCGGCGTTCGGGTAGGCCTTCCAGGCAGCGAGGTCCTTGCACAGGAACGCATCCACAGCACCCGCAGTGATGGCGGCCACGCCCGTGTTCTGCAGGATGCCGAGGTAGCGCTCGTAGGGCACATTGCCTGCGAACGGCAGCTTGCCGGCGTACAGAATGGTGTTGGCAGCGATACCGGCAGCAGCGTCGAACACCGGAGTCGTCAGGTGCTTCGAAGCACTGGCCGGCGTGAGGGCCGCAGCAGCATCCGAAGCGAGCGTGAACGACAGGGTGCCGGTGGCAGCGGCCGTGATCGCGGTGGTCACCTTGATCACCAGGTACAGCTGATCGGCGTGGCCCAGGTCGGCGGGCACCGTGCCGAGGTCGATCTGGTCACCGATGAGGTAGGACGCCGCGGCGCCAGTGTTCAGAGCGACGGCATCGCAGAACTGATTGAATTTGTCGACGATCATGATGATCTCCTATGTTGGGTTTGTGACCCCCCAGCCGAAGCCGGGGGTGTGCATTACACGACGCGGGCCTCGGTGTTCAGCAGCGCATCGGTGCGCTTGAACGGCACGTCGTCGAAGGTCATCACGCGCTTGCCTTCGACCGTTTCCCAGGACAGGTTGTTGGAGACCTTTTCCAGGATGCCCAGGCGCAGCGCTTCGCGGATCGTGCGGTTGCCGTACCAGACGGCGCGGCCACGGCTGTAGTTCGGAATGCGCTCGGTGGCAGCGACCATGGAGTTGATCAGCGCCTTCTGGGCGGTCGCGCGGTCAGCGGCGGTGCCATCGACGGTCAGGGCCGACACGTCGATGTTGGCCACGCGCACGACATAGCGCCAGTCGCGCAGCACCAGGCCGGCGTCTTGCCGGTAGTGCGTGCGATAGGCTTCCATGCGGCCACCGGCACCGTCCACGTTCTCGATGGTGATCTGCCCTTTGTTGGTCATGGACAGACCAGCTTTCGACCCCTTGGGGTAGATGCCGTGAACGGTCGAGTCTCCCCACAGCACCAGCCACACCGAGGTGCTGCCGGCGGCGTCTGCACCACCGTGGTTGATGATGTTGTCGGCGTTCTCTGCGGACAGCGAGTTGTATCGCGGAGCCAGGCCGGTGAAGGCGGCTTCGTTGCTGGCCTCGTTGCCGTAGAAGATGGTGGACGCCATCTCCTGGGCCATGCCTTCGATGAAGGCGCGGTCTTCGCTCATGCGGAACGCGGCGGTGTTGCCGTTCAGGTCGGCCAGTGCCACATCGACCTCGGCGTAGGCTTCCAGCATGCCGCACGAGTCGGTAACCTGAGCGGTACGCGACTTGCCGGGCTGAACGCCTTGGTACAGCTTGCGCCAGGTGGGGGCAGGAATGCCGGTGCGAACGGTCGACTTGTGGCCCGTTGGCAGGTTGCCTTCCACGTAGACCATGTCTTCGTTGATGGGGTTTTCCTGCGTCAGGATCTCGCTGATGATGTCGATCTTGCCACCCGGGTCAAGGCGGCGGGCGACATCCAGCATGGTGGGGAACTTGTTTTCGAGTGCAGCCATTTTGATCTCCTATGGGGTTATGGCGTTGGTTCAGCTTTGGGTGCCGAAGAGGACTTCGGCTGGGTCACGTCGGGATGCAGGCCCGGAGCCACTCGAAGGAGTGAAGCCATCGGGGCTGATCGCCTTGCCGGCGCGGTAGAGCAAGCGGATGATTTCCGGGTTGCTCGCGAGGCCGGTTTTGTTCAGCAGGTCATTGAGTGCAGGCGTGCCGAAGGCATCCACCGCGCGCTTGGCAACGCCCAGGTTCTTCTCCAGGTTCTCGCCGCCGAACTCGCTGTCGTTGATCGACTGCTCGCTCCACTGCGCGTGAACCTTGGCCACTTCAGCCGCCTGGTGGGCGAGCATCGATGGCGCCACCTTGGCCAGGATCGTTTGAGCCTGGTCTTGCGGCAGCTTCAGTTCCTTGGCGACATCGGCGTAGGCCGCGAGAGCCTCACCACTCAGCACCACCTCGTCGGGAAGGCTGAACGTGTAGGTCTCGGGTACTGCCGGTGCCGGTGCTGCAGGAGCCTGTGCGGCCGGAGCCGGAGGCGTTGCAACAACCGGCTGGGTTGCCCCCTGCTGTTGGCCGCTCTGGTCGACGCTGGGCGCTACTGCGGGAGCAGCGGGTGCAGCGGCGGGAGTTGCGGCCGGAGACGTGACGCCATCATTGGCTTGAGCGTCCATCACTTGCGGGTCCATTTGTGTGTTCCTTCAACATCTCGATGTACAGGTCAGGGGCGTGCGCGTTGACCATGGTCAGCAGCGCGTTTCCTTCATTCCGGTTGCCTTCGTTGAAGGCCATTTGCATGGCATTGGTGTTGAAGCTCAGCCGGAAAACCCCTGTTCGCTCCAGAGTCCGCCAGACGATGCGGCGCCCCCTTTTGCTTCCCATGAGCCACTTGACGTCGTCCTGCTCGACGATCTGTGCGTTCTTGAGGCGGCGCTTTTCAAGCACCTGCTCACGCTCATTCGCTTCGAAGTCCGTAGGGTCGTGCTCACTCATGGCCGTGACTCTATTGCTGGGTCATGGAGTCACGCGCACGGGCCTTGCTGCAGGCTGGATCAGAAAGAACAAAACCCGCACAAGGCGGGTTCGTTATGGTGAAAGCTTGCTCACCCGGAAATGAAAAAGCCCGCACAGTGCGGGCTTGTTGGGGTGTCGGTGCAGACTGGATCGGGGTTGGTGTTTACAAAGACAGTGCTTTACACAAAGCACGAAAGCGCCATTCGGCAATGTGCTGGTGACCATACGGGGTTGGGTGTGTATTGTCTGGGTTAATTACAATATCTGAGTTTCCGTTTCCGGCTGGCGCACCAAGTCTCCCTGTGCCTGTGATCTCCATATCAGTCACATTGTCAATAAACAAAACACCGTTCTCTGCGGCGGCAGTTGCTATTGCAACACGCCGGGCCTCTACATCAAGGGAATGTGGCTGAAACGGGCCGAATGCTATTTGTAAACACCCCGGAATCCCAGCATTGATTCCGGCGAATACTTCGCTTGCGGCTGCCGTATGGTCTACTGCTGTGACGTTCAATCCATTGGTGTGAATAATGACGTCGTGCGGGAGCCCAACAACATCATGCTCGTACCGCTCCAGTAGGCTTTTCTTCAACCCATTGTTATTGGCAAGATAACCAGTTGATCCTATGGCTGAAACTGTTTTCTTGGTAGCGCCAATTATTCTCAAAAACCTAGCAGCCCATCCGTCGTGATAGCCTGCAGTGGACCCGCTACCCTCTGAGAATGAGTCTCCCAAAATCATCACAGAAGGGCCGACTTGCTCTTTTTTACCGATGACCGCGGAGGACGATATGTTCCAGCCTCCAAATTTTCCGCCAGAAAGCTCAACCTCTATTTCCCGCATACCAGAAGCAGAAAATTCAACAAGCACCCAATAAGAACTGCCATTGGAAGGAACGGCTGGTACTATTCCGGCCATTTTTCGAACTCCGTTTTCAGTAACCCAAATCCTTCCATTGCTGGAAAAGCCTTGCCCCATTATCTTGAACTCTACTTGAACAGCATCCGTGATGATGGTCCAAGATGCAACCGTTGCAGCGGTAAATGCGGCAGCAACACCAGATGCCTGAGCGTCGTAATTTACCGGAAGGCGGAACAAGGTGCTGGGAAAAGCTGCACCCGTCTCGCATCGCGTTGACTCAAGAATCAATGCTGAGTCTTTTGCAATATTTACAGCACCTGAAATTGCAGACGCCGCGTTTGCTACACCAAGCGTGATAGTTGGAGCACCAACCATTAAATCCCAAGAGACAGGCATTCTCGACAGAAGCATTGTCCTGAGAGCATTCATCGAGCTACCGCCAGACAAAGAATCCCGCATCTGCGCCCGCTGAGCTTGGGTAGGCTCAGACCCGCCGATTGCTAGGCCGGTGGTGCCCATCGTCACTAGCGACTTCTCACCCCCGTCTGCATCACGGATGCCGACGATGTCATCGGTTGCGTCGTCGTAGACGAACGGAGAGCCTGATTTGAGCTTTGTCATTTTGAATTCCTCGATCAGCTGTAGATGGTCTTGCCGGGAGCGAACAGCTCCATGTCGGTGATCTGCAGGCCCATGTCGTATGCCGTTGGCTTGCCCTCGTACTTCGACTCACTGGAACTGGTCACGAGCACCTTGGCGTGCAGCGTCATCACGGTGCCAACGTCGGGCATGTCCTTGATGCCGAGCTTGGCCAGTTCCTCGGTGGACAGAGAGATGTGCAGGCCGTAGGGATAGGGGCTCTCGTCGGGAGAGCAGCACTGCGGCTCCAGCACATTGACCTTGGACGGCTTGCGCTTCATGTTGATCATTGGGGTCTCCTCAGTAGCCAGAGAACATGGCCATTGCGTTCTGCGGCGCCACGGCTTCAGCCTGGGCCACATCCTTCATCGTTGCAGCCTGCTGCTGCTCCTGCTGGGATTGCTCGGCTTGGGCCATGGCCTCGGCACGCTGCTGGCGGATCACGGCCACCTGCTCGCCCGGGATGATCAGGTTCGGGTCGATGCCCAGCATGTCGGCGTACTCGTCTGCCCATCGATCGCTGTCGAACTTGTCGAGCACCTCGGGCTTGATCATGGCGACCTGGCCCAGATTCCCGACGAACCGATCGATGCTGTTGGTTGACACCGCCCGTTGAGCCTGGGCCAGCATGGACACGTACTCGACGCGCAACTCGACGCCCTGCAGCTCTGGAGGAGGTGGAGGCAAGGCACCGACCTCGGCCAGCCGGTTGAACGTCATGTCGATCATGGGGTCCAGCAGCTCGTTGTGCAGGCGCTCCAGCACCGGTCCCAGCATCAACAGCTTCTCTTCGTGGCGCTCGGCCACCTCGGTAGCCGTCATGTTGGTGCGCGTGCTGTTCGCGATCATCATGAACAGGTCGCTGTAGAAGGCCGACTCGATGCGCCCGCGCACGTCGTGGATGTCTTCCAGCAGGTGGCTAAGGTCGATGTTCACGTCGAACGCGGTCTGAATCCGGCCGTGCTGGCTGTTCATGTTGACGTAGCTCACACCGCCAGGGAGCATGGACAGCTTCTGGTTCTGCATCTCCAGCGGGACCTGCAACGGGGGGTTGGTCTTGTAGTCGATGCCCTGGCCCTTGCGCAGCTGCTGGTGGTAGAGTTGCTTCAAGTCGCCCAGTGCCTCCATGGCCGGGCTCTCGCCGTAGGTGTCTCCGGATGTCGTGGTCCAGCGCGGTGTGAGGGCTGGGAAGGTCTTGAACCCGCTGTCGAGCAGGAAGCGCTGGTTGTCGGACCCGGCTTCGAAGTAGGCGGACCGAAACGGCATGTTCCGGTTGTCCTTCAGCCGGTGGTCGCGGTCCAGTCGAGGCTCGATCAGGTGGATCAGGTGCACCTTCGAGCCCAGCAGGCCCCGGTCGTACATGTTCTTCACCGTGGGCGACACGTTGGCCATGCCGAACTGCTGCACCACCTGGGAAACGGTGCGCTCCATGTCGCGGTACATGGTGTTGATCACGCCGCGGTCATCCTGCGCCAGGGTGTATTCACCGATGGTCAGCGAGTGGTGGCGGATCACGTCCTGGAAGTCCTCGACAACCACCGAGCAGCCGGTGCCGAACGCGCCGATCTCCTCGTACATGGTGTGCAGCGCGCGGTAGCTGTTGGAGCGCTGGAATACCGTCATCATCACCCGCTGCACCTCGTGCAGCCAAGCCTTGACGGCGCCGAAGTCGGCCATCTCAGGGTCTGGAGTGGACAGGCGGAACCACGGGCGGGCCGGGCTCGTGGCCCCACCCATCAGGCCAGCGCCCAGCGTGCGAAGGGCTCGAGACCCGGCAGAGTCGATGATCTTGCCGGGCTTGCGCTTGCCGTCATTCTGCTCGCCGATGTTGAATCGCCCGGCACGCGGCTTCAGGTAGGTCGCGATCTCCTGATACTGGCCGTCCCACGTCGAGCGCTCGGTCTTGAGCGTGGCGTGACGCTGCCGGAACAGGTCGATGGCCTGCGTGCCTTCTGGCTCTGCCATGTCAGGCCCCCAGTGCCGTGGTCTTGCCCAGCGTGCCAGGAGCGGCGCCACCGGCACCGGTCAGGAGGGTGGAACCGGCGCCCAGTGCCCCGGCCTTGTCGTTGCCGGTCAGCATGGCGCCGATGTTCGGGGCCTTGCGGGTTGCCTTGTTGTTGGCGATGTCGGCGTCACGCGCGTTGCGCTCGGCCAGGGCCTGCGCCTTGGCTGCGGCATCCTTCTGGGCACTGAGGGCGGCCCACTGCTGGCCAAGGGCGGCCTGCTGCTGGGACAGGCTGGCGTTTGCCAGCTCCATCTCCTTGGCCATGCGGTCCTTCTCCATAGCAGCCTGCTCATCGAACTGCTTGGCGGCCTGGCGCTGGCCCTTCTTGGCGGTCTGATTGGACTTCTCCGCGCTGGCGGCTCCAACCACGGTTGCCACGCCGATCACTGCTGAAACTGCCATGTCAGATCTCCTTCGAATAGACGATGTCCTGCACCCCGTAGCCCATCCGTGGGAGGATTTCGGCCAACGGGGTGTTCTCTTTGGCGTGCCAGAGCATCATCTGAGCGCCTCGGGCCTTGCCCTCCTGCTCGGTCATCTTCATCATCCGAATGCCGAAACCACCGTTGCGGTGGTCGGGGTGGACATAGACGATGTCGTTCTGGCAGACGGTCAGCCCGGCGTAGTGCGGGTGTGTCAGCAGGAAGTTGACGCTGTAGCCCACCAGCTGATCGCCCTTGAAAGCTGCCAGTATCATCAGCTGCCCGGCGTCCTCGATGGCCCGATACGAGGGCTCATGAGGGTCCAGCACCATCAGCTGCTTGTTGCGCGCGATCTCTTCCCAGTGCTCGCGGAACAGCAACGGCGCCAGTTCGAGCATTTCGGTGACGTTGGACTCTCGGATGTTCATGGCCGGGAGTGTCCCCGGCGGCTGTTACTTCACGCGCACCCCAGGTATGCAGTCGAAGATGACGTGGATGCGGTCGGTGTCGCCAGCGTTGGTGAAGCTGTGGGGCAGCTTGTGGTTGAACAGGTACAGGTTTCCGGCGGCCATGTGCATGGTCTCGTCGCCTGATTTCATGGTGCAGCCGTCGTTCGTGCTCAACACCAGGTGGAAGCGCTTGTAGTGGTCGGCATACGCGCCCTCGTCGATGTGCTCTGTCACCACGCCGCCGGCTTTGAGCTTGACCACCAGGACGTGGCCGAGGTCCTGAGCGGACAGCGCGTCGGTGCATGCGTCGATCAGCTCGGCCACGCTGTTGAGGGCGCTGATGTTCTGGCTGTAGTTGACCGACTCTCCGGGCGTCATGTACTGCTCAGGCGTGAACCCGCGCGGGCCACGCAGGTAGATGGTTTCCGTGTCCTTGTGGTCGGACCCGATGAACAGCTGCCGGATGGTGATCTGCTGGAACAGGTCGCTGTTGGCGGCCAGGTCGTTCAATGCCAGCGCGGTGTCGAGCTTGGGCATCTTGATCTGTGTGAAGTTGTTCATGGTCAGGCGTAGGGGTCATGGTCGATGCGCTGCGTGACGCCCTGCAGCACGCCGGGAAGCCGTGGCCGGCGGGCTACCGGCATGGCGAAGGTCAGGGCCAGGGAGTCGGCTTTGTCTGGGGAGCGGCCGAGGATCAGCTTGATGTCGTCCTTGCTGTCCAGCCGGAACTTGTCGCCCTGGAACGTGTAGGTCATGGCCAGCAGTTCCTCCTTGAGGCCCTCGTCGTATGGCAGCGCACCGCCAGCACGCACCCACTTGGCCAGCAGGAAGTACATCTCGCTGCGCTTGTTGAAGTAGCGCCGGTCCAGCGCCGTGCCGTTGAAGTAGACCTCCACCGGGCTGCGGTTGGCCTGGCGCATGGCATCCACCACGCCCACGCCGTAGCCGCCGGTCGCGTCCACAAACACAGCATCCGGGTCCACCTCGTCCATGACGATGCCCACCTGAGCGGCCACCAGCGTGGTGTCTGGAATGCGCAGTTCCTTGATGGGCCAAGCCTGCGGGCCACGGCGGCGGGCAACAGCGCTGGCGTCGTCGCCCTGGCGAGCCACGTCCACGCCCAGCACCTCGGCATGCTGCTCCAGCATGTCCTGCTTGTAGGGCGCCCTGGCCATTGCCGCTTCGATCTCGTCCGGTCCGAACAGGGCGTTGCTGCCGGCGGCCGGGAACACGCCGCGAACGCGCACGCGCACGAAGTCGCTGTCCTCGCCGTAGTCCTCGACCCACTTGGCCAACTGGCGCTTGTTGGTCATTCTGGCCGTGCGGCTGTCGATCTGCCTGACGATCCAACGGTGCTTGAACTTGCCGAAGCACTCCCTGAATCGCCCGATGTTCCGCGTCGGGTTGCCGAACACGGCCCAGATGATCTGGGTGTTCTCGTCGGTCAGCGCGCCCTCGGACACTTCCCAGATCAGATCAGGGATGGCTGAGCCCTCATCGAACACCAGCAGAATGCGTGACCCCTGGTTGTGCAGGCCGGCGAACGCCTCGGTGTTGCGCTCGGACCAGGCCACCATGTCGATGCGCCAGGTCTTTTCGTGGTCAGGGTCGACGCTGAACAGCGCGGTGGCAGTCAGGGTGAACCAGTGCCTGAACAGCATCAGGCGATACCACTTTGCCACCTCGGCCCAGGTCTTGGTCTTGAGCTGGTTCTCGGTGTTGGCCGTCACCACGCCCTTGGTGCCCTCGTAGGTCGTGATCGCCCACAGGATGATCCAGGCCACCAGGGCGGACTTGCCGATGCCGTGGCCGGATGCCACAGCGATTTGCACAGCATCCTGCACCGATGCACCAGCACGCAGGGCTTTGCCGATGTCCTCCAGCACGCCGCGCTGCCAGTCGTCAGGGCCTTCTCCGTAGTTCGTCAGCTCCCCAGATCCCCACGGGAAGGCAAAGAGCACGAAGCCCAGCGGGTCCAGGCTGTACCGCGCGGCCTCCTCGATCAGTTCAGCCTCGTACTTGCTTAGCGACACGCTCCCTCGCTTCCTTGAGGCGCGTGGCCAGCTCGTCGCCCACTTCAAGCTCGATCTTGTCGGTGAAGAGTTTCAGGTGGCGGCCCAGAAGCTCCAGGCTCCCGCGCTTGTCCCAGAACTTGATCTTGGCTGTGTGCTCAACGTCCCCGGGCTCACCACCTGGCGCCTTGCTGGTCACCACCTCGATGGCCGAGATCGATGCGGCAACCTCAGACGGCAGCAGGTGCACCGGCAGCAGCTTCCCATCCTCTGTGAACACCCGGCGGATGTCAGCGAACGCCAGCCGGCCGATCTCCATCAGCACCCGGTCGGATGTGATCTCGGTGCGCTCAGCCCTCTCGGTCTTCAGGGTGTTGGCGAATGACCTCACTTTAGGATTGCTCAATAATTGAGCAGCCTGGACATGGGCACCTTTCTTGCTGTAGCCGGCACGGATGGCCGCCTGGGTTCCGTTCAGGTCGATCATGTACTGACGGCAGAACTCTTCCTGCCTCTTGGTCAGTGGCGTTTCAGGGTGGAGAACGCCTTTCGGCCTGGTCTTCTTACTTTCGGCCATATTTCCACTCACTAGGGGTTTGGTTGCGACGACGGCCGCTAAGCCATGATGCTACGGTGCTCTTCTTGGTGTCCATGGCGTCGGCGATCCGCTTGAGAGACCAGCCTTCTGCCTTCAGGCGCCGGGCCATTCCGATCTCCCGGTCGGTGTGCCGGGTGTTGGGGTGGTCCTGGCCGATAAGCCGGCCCCTCTCATTCACTGCTACCAGGGGGGTTGCCATTGGTGTCCTCCTCGTCGCGGAAATGCTCGGGGAACAGCACCCGGAGCTTGTCTGTGGTGCGGTCGATGGCCTTGACCCGGGCGTCTGGGTCTTTGTCGATGGGGACGGCGGCGGCTTGGCGCAGCTCTTCCTGGGCTTTGGGGGGGAGTGGCCATACCTGCTTCATGAGCGGTCCTTCGTTCTGTTGATCTGCGCCAGCGCCATGGCGGCCACCCCGAGGCAGGCTCCCGCGAACAGGCCGACTGTGAATGCGAGGTAGGTCATGAGTTGCCTTTCTTGTGCTGGTTGATCTTCTTCGACCACTCGCGCACACGCGCATGGCCGGCTTCCTCGTTGCCTTCGCCGAACATCTTGGTCAGCGCGGCGTCGTATTCGGGGGTGCGTTGCTTATTTTTCAGGCAATCGAACAGCTCACGCCCGCCGGCCAGTGCCCTGGCAGCGCAGTCATCGCAACCAGCGTGAAAGCGCCCGGTGATCGGGTTGTGGCTGGCGGTTGTGCAGGCTTCGCAGCTCATGCGCGAGCTCCCAGGCCAGCGAACGGGCTTTGAATAGCTTTCCATGCCTCACCGCGGCGAATCTTGCGCACCATGCTGGCGCTGATCCCGTAGTCCGGCCCGACGACATGGCTGGCCCTGGAGTCCATGCGGATGGCAGCAGCCGATGCCTCCCCGCCTTCCAGCTTCGCGGTTTTCCTGTGACTGATAGAAATCCGCAGGCCCTTGGTGTGCGAGCTGTACCCCCCATCTGCACCGGTTTCTGCGCGGCGCTCGGCCGTCGTCATGGCCTTGGCGTGGGACCAGCAGAGGCACATCTGGTCCTTGCACTTGCTGGCGGCGATTTCCCCGCGGGCCAGCGGGCGGCCGATCTTGAGCTCCACCAGCAACCGGCGAACCATCATGTTCTTCCCGTCGACCCAGATTCGCGGGTAGCCGGATGACGTGACCCGGCCTTCCCAGATCATGCAGTCGCCCTCTTCGGTGCACTGTGCGTAGATGGATTCCACGAAAGCGCGCTGCTCGTCGTTGAGTTGGTCGATCCTCATGCTGTCAATCTCAGTGCGTCGTCCAGCAGGTCGCGCTGGGTGAATGGGTAGTGCTTGTCGAATCCCTTGGTTCCGAGGCCGTGGATTCCGAGCGGGCCGCGATGGTGGTCTGGGCACAAAGGCACCAGCGTCCTGAAATCGCCCCGGCCCCAGCCGCCGCCGCGGTAGTGGTGCAACTCAACGGGTCCGGGTGCGTGCGGTCCGTGGATGCGCAGGCAGGCCAGGCAACCGAGTTCGGCCAGCTTGCCCTTATGGATCATTTCGGCGCGGGTCATGCGGCCATCCGTTCGGACTTGTAGACCGGTTCAACGCCACTCTGTGCAGCCATCGCAACCAGATATTCCATCCAGTCGCTGAAAACCGACTTCAGCATTGATCTGGTGCACTGCGGCAACATGATGACCTTCCCATCAAATGCAGCCATCCGCGTTTCGCCGTTCCAGCAGGCGGTCAGAACGTCCTTCCAATCGTCTGGCGTCACATGCTGCATTGAGCCGTTGATGCAAAGCTGCTTCTGATCTGCGAAGCCTTGCAGGTACGGCCATTGCGCGGCGTTCTGCTCAAGCGTTCGGGTTGGCTCCGACACTTGCACCATGTAACCGTCTGGCGCGCTTTGAACGGCCTTCACGGCGCTGTATCGTGCTGTTTGGTGTGCGAGTACAAATGTCTTTTTCATGCCGCCACCTCGAAAAGCTCAAGCTGCGCGATTTCCTGCCGGGTCGCGTGATTGCGGTACATCGGCCCAGGCTTGACCAACCCCGTGCGCCTTGCGGCCAGCGGCATGAGGCCAGCGCGGCGGGCGCACTTCGGACCTACGGGATAGGCTCCAATCAGCACGGCGGCTGTCAGCATTCGGCGATTGCAGAGGACGCAGTTCACGGCTGCACCTCAATCCCGATTGCGGCCAGCGCCTCGCCAACGCTGTTGACCACCATGCAAGGGCCACCGCGCCAGTTCAGGTGCCACTCGACCTGATCCGTGGTCAGTTCGCGGGCGCTTGGCTTCTTGCTGCCATCCTTGATCTCGATCAGCACCGTCTTGCGCTGGAATCCCACCAGCAAGTCAGGAACACCACCGCCAGCAGCCGCAAGGCTCTGCACAGTAGCGCCCGCCTGGCGCAGCGCCTTGACGATTTCCGTCTGGTTGGCATCGATCTTTCCGCGCTTTCTCACGACTTCCCTTTTCATTGATTGCACAAGCCGGTCGGCGGGTGAAACTCCCACTTCGGCCCAAGGTTGCACAGCGCAAAACCCTGCGCCGCCATTGCGGTGTTCGCTTTCGGGTTGATGTGCTGGCAGTTCTTGCATTGCTTGATCACCGGTTGACTCTTTTGAAGACCTACAGAATTCATCTCTTTCCTCTATCTGCCCTTTGGTGGACGGACCCAGCCATCCTGCTGAGTCCTTCACTACTGCCCTCTGGAGCCACGTAGACCCGCCAGACGTTCAACGCAACGGCTCTGGCTTCGCCACCGTTCCCCCTGTTTCTGCGTCTTTCCTTTGGTAGGGGGTTCTTCCCGCGCCGCCAAAGGGATGACCAACCGGCGCGGTGCTGTGTGCGATCTGCTCACCGCATCTGCAGCACCTTTTTCAGTTGCATCGCAACGCTGAACACGCCCATGCGCTGGTGCGCGTCGTTGAAGTCCTCGCCCACTACATCGCTCATCCAGTACGGCCATCCGATCTCCTTCGCTACGCGCTCACCCGTGCGGCTGGCGTCGTTGTCCGCCAGCACCACGCCACTTGGCAGGGCTTGAGCAATCTTTTTCATGTTCCCGGCGCTGAACGTGGTGTGCAGCACATAGGGTGTCTTCAGGTTATTCAGGGCTGCACGGGCCGACAGTGCGGTCGCGTAGCCCTCGCAAAGCACATGAATGCCCCGCTGCCCCATGACGAACTCGGCGCCGCCTGAGCGCTGGCCGTACAAGAATTTCTTGTCGCCCTCTGGCTTGATCAGCTGGCATCCGACGATCTGCCCACCGCAGCGCATGGGGATAACCATCACGTTGTCGGCCTCCCGGTTCCACACGTTCGCCAGGTCTTCAGGGAAGCCCTTGGACGCGAGATATGGATGCGGCGCGAGCTCACACTCGGACAGGATGTATTGCGCCCTGCTGGCGGCCTTCTGTGCAGCCTCTCGGGCTTCCCGCGCGCCCTGGTCGGCGATTTGCCGAACGCGGGCCACAGCCTCTGTTGATTGACCTTGCTCGCGCCAGACGGCGGGCTCTGTCTGAGTCGCCCAGTTCTGCACAAAGCCCACATCGCCCATGAACTTCACGGCGCCGTTCTTGCTGTGCGGCTTGTCGTCGGTGGGCACGCGAACCCAGCGGCCAACCGGTGGAAGTTGGCGCAATGTGACGCCATGCACGCCGCAGAACTGCACAAAGTTCATGCTGCCTTCCTAGACTTCGCCCAGGCGATCTGTCTGCTCTTGACCCAGCGCGCCACCTCAAGCGAGGCAGGCATTGGCACAGGCTCAACATTTCGCGGCCACACGGTGAACTTTTCGCGGTACTTGTGCGACACCCAGCCATCGGAATAGCCGCGCTCCTTTGCAATACCCAGAAGCTGGCTGTACCACTGCTGCTTGATCGCCTGGTCTTTCACGTTGCCGCCCGGCGTGAGCTCTTGGAGCTCGCCAGGGTTAACGACGATTTCCGAGCGCTTGGCACGCATGAACCCGCAGCACGCGCACACGTCCGAACGGCCAGGCCAGAAGGCGCTGCAGCGCGGACACTTGGCGGCTTCCTTCTCGTTTTTGGTGAGCTCGCGGCGCGGCTTGTCCTTGCCTTCGTCAATCGCATTCACGCCGTTGGTGTAAACGTCCTCCCACTCCTCAGCAAAGCGCAGGTAGTTGCCGGAGTGGCACAGCCACAGTGCAAACTCTTTGCCGGGGTTGGATCGCATCACGCGGCCCATCTGTTGGACATGCGAGGCAAACGACTTCGAGAACGGTCGCGCGCTCACGCCGATCATCACGTCGGGCACGTCGAACCCCTTCGTGAGAATGTCCGTGGCGATCAGCCCGTGAATCGACGTGTCGGGCTTGGAAAAGTCCCGGATGGCCTCGGCCTTGAACTCGTCGTCGTCTTTGTAGGACAGACTCACGAAGTTGTACCCTGCCTCGCCGAACTGCTTCGCCAAGTCAGCGGCATGAGCAACGCCAGATGCGAACACAACAGTCTTGCGCGGACCGCCGAACACTTCGTGGGTTTTCTTCACCCACTCCGACACGACATCGCCAGTGATCTGCATGCCGCGCGATTCGGTTTCCTTTGATGACCACTCCCCGGCCACCTTCTTGGCGCCGGTCATGTCGATTTCCTTGGCGATGAACACGCGCAGCGGTGCAAGCCGACCGCGCTCCACGAGCTCGCCCGTGCTGATCGCGGAAACCACATGGCTGTAGATGCTGCCCAGGCCTTTGGTGAATGGCGTAGCCGAAAGGCCGACGATCTTCACTTGCGGGTTGTTGTTGATGAACTCGACCGTCTGACGGCGCGTGTTGTGCGCCTCGTCCACGATCAGCAATTTCAGGTTTGGGAAACTTCCGCGCTTCTCCAGCGTCTGCGCGCTGCACACCTGAATCAGTTCTTGCGGGCGGAACCTCCAGTGCCCAGACTGCAGCACCCCGTGTCCAATGCCGTACTTGTCCAGGCGCTCGCTGGTCTGGTTGCACAGCACGATCCGATCCAGCACCATCGCGGCGCGGTTGCCCTTGATGGCTGCGGCCTCCAGCAACTCCATCGCCATCTCGGTCTTGCCTGCGCCCGTGGGCGCGACAAGCATCTGCGATCGGTGGCCACCCATGAAGCCCTCGCGCAGCTTGCCAAGGATGGCTTCTTGGTAGTCAAAAAGTTGGAGGTCTGAATGGCTCATGCTGCTGCCTTCTCCGCCTGCTTGCGCCAGTAGTTGATCTGCTTCATGCGCTCGTTCGATTCGCGCATGTAGGTGTCGCGCGATGCCTTGAGTGCAGAGACTTCGATTTCCAGGCACCGCACGCGCTCGCGGAGCTCGGCGATGGTCTGCGATGCAGCGGTTTTTTCTTCCTCGCTGGCATCCATTGCTTCAACGGCCAGCCGATCCGAAAGGCGCTCGTTCTCTGCGGCCAAGTCGGTGATTGCGTGGTGCGCTTCGGCCAGTTCGTCGCCAGCGTCAGGCGCCTGCTCGGGCTGGTTCAGGGTTCGCTTGGGCTTCTTCGGCTCAGTGCCACGGGCGACTTGTGCGGCCTCAGCCACAGACAAAGCACCCTCTTTAACCATGTCTGTGAGCCCGGCTTTGTGCGCAACTTTTGCGTCCCGGATCGTGCGCGTGGTCACGCCCGCAGCCTTCGCCATGTCATCGTTTTTGGAAAAGGTGGAAGTTACTTCCTCCTTTTTCGGGCGGCTTGCCGGAGCCCACTCGGAGCAGGCCACAACAGCAGCTGCGCGCTGCGATCCCGTGAGGTGACGGCGGTGCAGGTTGTTGCTCAGAACAAAAGCCACAGGGTCGGCAGATGCATCGAAAGAGAACTGCTGTGGCTTGATACCGAGCTCAACGCATGCGCTATACCGATGCCATCCGTCAAGCACCATGCCATCATGAACAATGATCGGTTCGCGCTGGCCGTTGGCTTGTATATCGGCCTTGAGCGCTTGAAAGTCGTCGGAGCTCATGGCCGGGAAGGCCGCGCTCAGTGGGTGCTGGGTGTAGTTCATTTGCCGTGATGAGGTTTGTGGTTCTCGAAAGCGTCAACCCACAGCGCCAGGCGGATCGATCGCATGCGGAAAACGTGGACAAGAAAGCGGGCAGCGCGCGCCAGAAATTCGGAGTTCATGCCTTACTCCCTACGGTTCCCTGATCCGCGCCGACGAGTCCCTCGCGTTTCAGAATCTGCTGCAGCACACTGGCTGCATGAATCTCGGAAACAGCCCACTTGTGAAGCACGTCGCGGACAACTTCGGACTTGTCTTTGCCAGTCGAACGCTGGATGGCTTCAAGAACCGCGTCAGCCTCTGGCGTGACCTTGGCGCGAAGGTCTATGAGGGGGAGGCTCATTGGTCAGGCCCCTTGCTCTACGGGGCTTGCCTCGGCTGTGATGCCAGCGGGTGCGGGTTCTGCAACACGCTCCCGAATGATTCGCTGCGCTGCGGCTCGGTCAGTCAGGGGCAGGTTGTCCAGATCCAAGATGCCGCCGGAGACAGCCACGAAAACATCGGCCATGCCGAGTTCGATCTGCTTGTTCGCATAGGCCACCTGGTTGCAGTAGCCCCGGCTTGTCCCCGCCTGTTGGGCAAAAGATTCGCGCTCAGCGATGGGCAGGCCGGTGAAGTAAGTTTTGAAGTCCATACCGTGGAGTTTACCCGTGGGTAATCTAAAGTCAATACCCTGCGGTAAATTACCCTCTGGTACCTTCTTTGGCATGGACGTTTTCGACCGCCGAAGAGACAAGCTCCGCGAAATCCTCAAGGGGATGACGCAGGCCGAGCTATCGCGCGCGTCTGGTGTTGCCGCCAGCTACATCAGCAGAAACCTGAAAGAGCCTGGCGACGACGGGTACAAAGCCATCGGCGAGAAGACGGCCCGAAACTTTGAGAGAGGGGCCAAGAGGTACGAGGGATGGATGGACGAGATCCAGACCAACCTGCACCAACTGCACCGGCCACCAGCAGTCCAAGCAACCGCTTTAAAGATCGAGACAGAAGACGTGGAGATTCGACAGTTCGACGCCGGGGGTGGCATGGGTGGCGGGCGTCTGCTGCTTGACGACCAGCCGGGAGTCATCAAAGGGTGGCGCGTGGACCGCGAGTGGGTTCGGCACAACGTGCGCAGCTACTCTTCAATCGAAAACCTGTGCATCGTGACCGGCTTCGGTCCTTCGATGCGCCCGATGTTCAACCCTGGAGACCCCCTGCTGGTTGACCGTGGCGTCAATGTTGTTGAGACCGATGCCGTCTATTTCTTCAGGGTTGGCGACCATGGGTTCATCAAGGCCCTGCAGCGTATCCCGACTGCGGCAGGCCTGGTGCTGCGTGCCAAGTCAAAAAATCCCGACTACGATCCGTTCGACATTGACCAGAAGACGATGGACTTCGAGGTTCTTGGCAAGGTGCTCACGGTCTGGAAAAGCGAGCAGTTTTAAGGGCATCCAATGACGCATTTCGTATCTCGCATGAAATCAATGGCAGTCGGCCTTCTGATCCTTTCGCCAGTAGTGGCAGCACCACAAGCGGGGGCAACTTTGGATGACGCCACCGTCTACGCAAGGTGCATCATCGACAGACAAGTTCCAGATCCGAAAAACATCCCTTTCGCTGACAGCAGCGCCTGCCTCACCAGCATGGGAATACCAGACCCAGGCGAAAAATCCAGAAAAGAAGCTAAGGATCGCTGGCGTGACTGCCTGATAGACAGAGCGCTCGCGTTAGATGACGGGGTGTCTTCCGTGTCAGATGTGGCAACGGTCATTGCCCCTATGTGCGAAGCCGAGTGGGGGGCCGTGGCTGACACACTTTGGGCGATTCCATCAATCAAGTCAAAGCTGAAAAAAGAAGTCAGGTCTTATGGCAGTGAATCTGCTGCCCAGATCGTCCTGCTTTCTCGCAAGGTCAAGGCCGAAACGAAGCCGCTCAAAAACTGAGGTCTATGCACCGCCTCATGAAGCCCGCCTCGCGCGGGTTTTTTTTCGTCCACCTGAAAAAAGTTTACCCGTAGGTATTGACACATGGATTACCTGCGGGTAAATTCTCTCCATGCCGCAACGAACAGCGGTCAACCAAGTGGAGCGAAGCATGGAACTCAACATCGAACGCATCGACTCAGGCCCCGCCTGCATGGATGCCACCGCAACCCAAGAGCCGTCGAGCTACGCCGACATGCTGGCCGGATTCAACCGCGCCGCGATGGCTTGCGATGCCAACGCACTGGCACCGTGGGCGCCGCTGGTGATCGACAACGAGCGCCGCCAGCAACTCGGAATGCGCTGGGATGAAAAGAACCTCCCGCAGCGCCAGCAGACCCTGACGGAAGTCATGACAGAAGCACTGGACTACACCAACGGCCCGGTGATGGCAGAGGCCATGCAGCTTCTGCTGAATGTGGCTTTTGGCGCTGACTTGGTGAATGCACCGTCTCAGGCTCGCGGGTTGGTTGAGCGCATGGGCCGCTGCTTCGCTTTTCACAACAGTGAGGTGGCGTGATGAACGCGCAGCACACACCGGGTCCGTGGACCATCAGCGAGCTTTATGCGTCTGGCGAAAAGTCAGACCAATACATCTTCATCGAACCCGGTGTTGCCGTGATCGAACGGAAGATTGAAGGCCAAGATCAGTGCGACATGCCTGATGCTCACCTGATCGCAGCGGCGCCCAGTCTTTTGGCGGCTCTTGAAATGATGGTCGAGCGCAGCATTGATCCTCCAGCACCTGACTGCCGGTGCCACATTTCGCCACCATGCAATGACTGTGTGGAGAACTGGGGATTGCGTGAGGCATTCGAGTATGCCCGCGCCGCCATTGCAAAAGCCACCGGGGTTTCAGCATGACCCGCGCCGACTACTTAGTCATGGCCGCTTGCGCGCTGTCAACGCTGGCGATGCTGCTTACCAAATTGCCGGGGGCCTGATGCCACTCCTGACCCTGTTCACCGAATACCTGATCCGCGCCCGCATCTGGTGGTACGAGCTGGCCTTGACGCAGATCGACCCAGGCCATGCAGATGTTCCGGAAATCATCCTGCACCTGTGCAACCTCTCCGACCAACTGGACAACCTGAAACCATGAGCACCAACACCGACCCCGCTATGAAAGACGTGACCGAATGGATCAACCGTTCGGTTGGCCAGCACAAGCGCAGCATCAACGAAGGCTCGGCAAGCGCCGCGCGACTCATCGACAAGAAAGCGGTGTCCGAATGCGGCTTCGGCGTCTGCGCTCGTGACCCGGATTGCTTTGACCACCTGTGCCCCGCGCATCCCGGCCTTGACGCCATGGTGAGTCTGCCCGTAATCGACGTCCCGTTTCTCGACTCGCAGCTCAAGTGCGATCTGCCCATCGAAATGATCGAGCCCGTCAAGTCCGTTGTCCGCCAGGGCTCTGCGCTCAAGACCGCCGCGCTGGTCATCGCCGCAATGCTGGCGCTGGCCTGCACTTTCTACGTTTCACAGTGAGAACTGCCATGGACTTGCAAGAAGCATTTGAACGCCACGAAGACGAGTACCTGAATTTCAAGATGGTTGAAAAGCCGATGCACAACAGGCCTGACCTTTGCGCGTTCTTGCTGCTGGACAAACTGTTGCCGAACAAAGGCAGAGACATGGTTTGCGCAGCGGAACACGACGAGTTTTTCCTAGACGCCGATTGTGAAAAGTTGGCCGCAGTGGCGACGGAAGAAGACATCCTGACACTGATTCGCTGCGGCGTTCGCTACGACAGCGACACAGACAGCCTGGCGATGTTCGCCTGACCAACCACACAAGAGAACCACATGAGCAACGAGATTCAAACAAAACAAGCCGGCGCGCTGGCGCAGGCATCTGGCCGCATGGCCGTCGCCGACATCATCAGCCACGTCGCGCTTGTTCAAGAGGTGATGCGCGCGGTGATGAAGCCCGACGTGCATTACGGGATCATCCCGGGCACCGACAAACCCACGCTGTACAAGCAGGGCGCCGAGGTGCTGTGCATGGCCTTCCGCGTGGCCGACACCTATCAAGTCGAGGACCTTTCGACTGCCGACACGGTGCGTTACCGCGTGACATGCACCGGCGTGCATCAGGTGAACGGTGTTGTTCTCGGCACCGGCATGGGCGAGGCGTCCAGCGGTGAAGAGAAATACAAATGGCGCAAGGCCTGGGACGAGGAATTCGACGCCACCCCGGCGAACATGCGCCGCATCAAGTCGGGCAAGTACAAGACCAAGCAGGTACGCACCGAGCCCGCCGACCTGGCCAACACCATTCTCAAGATGGCGAACAAGCGCGCCAAGATCGCCATGACCATCAACGTGACGGCCTGCGGTGACATGTTCGGCCAGGACCTTGAGGACATGGACGAGGCGCTGCGAGACCACTTGATGCGGCATGGGAAGGATCAGCAAAACGAGCCCCAGCCGCAGGCACGCGCAGAACTGCAGCCCTACTCCGCCGCCGACTTCACCAAGAACCTGCCGCAGTGGGCGGGCATCGTGAAGTCTGGCCGCAAGACGCCCGACGAACTGATCGCCATGGTGGGCACCAAGGGAGTGCTGTCCGAAGCCCAGAAGCAGGGAATCCGCGATCTGGCGAAGCCGCAGGACGTGACCGATGCGCCGATCAAGAACGAGGTGCCCGCTGAACCGGCCATGAGCGCTGCGGAACAGGAAGCGCACGCCGAGTTCCTGGCTGGGCTGGAGGGCTGAGTGATGGCGCACAACGATGACACCGCAATCAAGTTCGCCATGGGCGTGCTTGAGCAGATTCCGAAAGCCAACAAGGATCAGATGGAAGACCACATGACGGCTGTTCTGCTGGTTTTTTGGAGCGCGCTTTGGGGAAGCTTCGGAACCGAATATGCCAAAGGCTTCATTGAGGCCCAACTCAAAGGCATGGAAGGCCAAGCCGACAAGTTCGTCAAGACCACAGCCCACTGAACCACACACCGGAGAACACCATGCACCTGCACTCAGAAATCCAAGGAAGCCCGGAATGGGCCGCACTGCGCAGCCGCTACTACACGGCCAGCAACGCTGCCGCAATGAAGGGCTGTCACCCGACCAAGCAGCGCAACGAACTGCTGCGCGAGACGAAGACCGGCATCGTTGCCGACGTGAGCGACTTTGTGGAAGTCCGCGTCTTTGCGCCAGGGCACGCCACGGAATCCGCTGCGCGACCTCTTGCCGAGGTCGAAATCGGTGAAGACCTCTATCCAGTTGTCGGATCGCTTGAGGTCGAAGGCCTGCCGCTTCTGGCGAGCTTCGATGGACTCACGATGGACTATTCCATTGGCTACGAACACAAGCTGTACTCCGAAGAAATCGCCAGTCACATTGCACAGGTCGGCGAGCCGCCGCTGTACTACGTCTGGCAGCTTGAACAGCAGCTTCTGGTTTCAGGTGGACAGCGAATCCTGTTTGTCACCAGCGATGGCACACCGGG
The DNA here is from genome assembly GCA_001770705.1 of Burkholderiales bacterium GWF1_66_17. Taxonomy (GTDB): domain Bacteria; phylum Pseudomonadota; class Gammaproteobacteria; order Burkholderiales; family Burkholderiaceae_C; genus Hydrogenophaga. The sequence continues at coordinate 210,284 of MERT01000028.1, forward strand.
TAAGTGGGCACAGTGCTGGTACACCAGCAAGCCTGAGCGCCGCGCCGCGCTGATCGCGGGATGGAAACAGTTCGCCAAAGACCTGATCGAGTTCACACCAACAGCCGCCGAAGTCAAGCCCACCGGCAAGGCCCCGGAAACCCTGCCCGCACTGCACATCGTCATTCAAGGCGGCGTGTCGGCCAGCAACTTGGATGAGTTCAAGGAAACAGCGCTGGGCGCGATCCGCTCGGTCAACCGCGAGCTGACCACCGATGTTCACTTTGCCGATGCCGAGAAGGCTGTGAAGTGGTGCAGCGACATCGAGGACCGCATCAAGGCCGCGAAGGACCATGCACTGAGCCAGACGGCCAGCATCGATGCCCTGTTCCGCACCATGGACGAAATCAGCGCCGAAGCGCGCCGCGTTCGCCTGGACTTGGACAAGCTGGTGAAGGCACGCAAGGAATCCATGAAGGCCGACATCGTGGCCAGCGGTGTTGCCGCCATGGCGAAGCACATCCGCGAGCTGAACGCGGCCATGCCTGCCAACTACATGCCCCAGGTGCCGGATGACTTCGGCGGCGCGATCAAGGGCTTGCGGACCATCGACAGCATCACGAACGCGGTGGACACTGAGCTGGCCCGGGTCAAGATCGCGGCCAACGACATCGCGAACCGCATCCATTCCAACCTCGCAGCCCTGCGCGATGCTGGGATTGGAATCCCTCCTGATCTGGCAACGCTGGTGGTCAAGGCAACGGACGACTTCGCCGCAGTGATCGCTCAGCGAGTTGCCGTCGCCAAGGCCGCAGAAGAAGCGCAACGCGAGCGCATCCGGGCAGAGGAAGCGGCGCGGCTGGAGCGTGAGGCTGAGGCCGCGCGCAAGGTCCGCGAGGCAGCGGAAGAAATGGCGCGCAAGCGTGAGCAGGAAGAGGCTGGACGGCTGGAGCGCGAGCGTGCCAATGCTGTGCAGGTTGAGGCTGACCGCATCGCCCGTGAGCAGGCCGAAGCTGTGAGCGCTGCGCGCATCCGTGAAGAGCAGGCCGAAATCAGCCAGCAAGGCGCCGATGCGCTGGCCTACGCCATTCAGTCTCCAGCAGTTCAGGACACGCTGAACACCACCATCGACAAGATGGCAACGGCTGCGGTCGTGTCGCGTGGCTACAGGCCAATATCGTTCGGCGTTGACCTCGCATCGAAGCCGGACATCGGTACGCCAGAAGACGACGGCGCCCGCCTCACCCTGACCCAGCTCAACGCAGCAATCGCCCCGGTCAGCATCAACGTCGCCGGCCTGTCAGCGCTGGGCTTTGATCCGGTCGAGCAGGTGAAGGCTTCGCGGTTTTACAGGGAATGCGATCTGCCTGCGATCTGCAGGGCCATCAGCGCGCACGTCCTGGCTGCTTGCGCTGTGGAGGCTGTGGAATGAACGTCTATTTTGAGTTTGGAGCAGTTCCACTTGATTGCGTCGGCAGGGTGGCGTCTTGGCGCCGTCCGCGCGATGCCATCAAGCACGCACCGATGGTCGTTGTGATGGAAAGCAGCGACACCGACGAGGGCACCTACACCCCTGCATCCAGTGTGACTGTAGTAGGACGCGACCAGCTTCTGGCCTTGCGCTCTGCCATTGATGAAGCCCTCAAGAAAGGCGGTGAAGCATGAGTACGACCAACGACAACAAGAAGCCCGGCCTGCTGATGCCAGCGCTTCGCCACTACGCCTTCTGGGCCGTGGACATGGCAACCGCCATCGTGGGTTTCGTCTACGGCTTCGGCCTTGAGGTCAAGTCCTGGCCAGCCTTGATCGGCATCCTGCTTGTCTCTCGCTGGGTCGTGTTCGTCGGCTTCGGTGCCCACGACCTTGGCGCGCGCCGCAAGCAGTGGGAAGCCGAGAAGAAAGGCGGTGCGCAATGAGCTTCCACGCACCAGAGCAGTACCGCCTGTCTGCAATCAATGCGGAACTGCTGGAGGCGCTGAAAGCGATTGTTGCGGACAGGGACGAAAACGCGAATGGCCCAGAGAAGTACGCTCCAAAGAGCCCGGGCAACAATGTCTCTTACTGGTCACCGTCAGCAACGATGGTTCACAGCGAGTTCATCGCAGCAGCCCGCGCAGCGATTGCCAAAGCACAAGGAGAGCAACCATGAGCCGCATCGTTTGCCAGTTCTCGTGCGGCGCTGCTTCTGCTGTAGCCACGAAACTTTCCCTGTCGGTACACGGACTGGACAGGTGTGTGATCTTGAATGCCTACATTGAAGAAGAGCACCCAGACAACCGGCGCTTTGCGGATGACTGCGAGCGCTGGTTTGGTAAGTCAATCACCAACCTGAGGGACACCAAGTACGACGCAAGCGCGATCAAGGTTTTTGAAACGGTGGGCTACATCAAGGGGCAGTACGGCGCTGCATGTACCACACGCATTAAGCGCGGCCTGCTGCGGACGTTTGAGCAGCCTGGCGACACGCTGGTTCTTGGATACACCGCCGAGGAAGAGGACCGCTACACCGATTGGCTGGAAGCCTGGCCAGACCGCAAGATTATTGCCCCGCTGATTGCTCGCGGGCTGACAAAACAGGACTGCAAGGCGATGGTCGAGCGCGCCGGGATCAAGCTGCCAGAGATGTACCTGCTTGGCTACGACAACGCCAACTGCATCGGGTGCGTGAAAGGTGGTCTTGGCTATTTCCGAGCTGTGCGAGAAGACTTCCCGGCGCAGTTCGAGCGGCTGGCCCAGGCCGAAGACAAGGTTGCCGCACTGCATGGTGAAGGCGCATACATCCTGCGCCACCGTTCAGGGCCACTCAAAGGACAACGCTTTCCACTTCGTCAGTTGCCAGAAGGCAAAGCGCATCGCGGAGAACCGCTGCCAGCGTGCGGATTGTTCTGCGATGGCGCCGAACAGGAATACGCAGCATGAGATCAGATACATGTGCAAAACAAATTTTCAAGGAGAGCAACAATGATTGACGAACAGAAGCTGCGCGAGCTGGCGGAGGCTGCAACGCCGGGGCCTTGGCACTGGGACGGCGATCCAGTAAAAGGTGACCCGCTTGACCGGGTTCGATTCCGAGTGGTTGCTACTGGGCGGACCATTACGCAGTGCTACTACAGCAGCAGCGACGGCATGGCTCAGAAAGAAGCTGAGTGGATAGCTTCCACAAACCCATCCGCCATCCTCGCCCTGCTTGATGAACTGCAGACGCTTCGTGAGCAGAAAATCCAATTGCAGGAGTTTTCAAAGCTGGCGTGCCGAGCGCTTGATGACTGCAGCCGCGTGCTGACAACTATCGACGTCGAAGACCTGTACGAGCAAGACCAGATTGATGAACTTAACGCCCGCGTAACGAACCTCGCTGTGCAAGCCATGGTGCTGAACGGACTAACACACGGCGGGCAGCTTGACGCCGAAATTGATGCGTCACTCAAGGAAGCGGTAAAGCAGGCGCGGATTGATGCGCTTGAAGAGGCGAAGCAGGCCGTTGATGGCGAAGGATTCAGAGAGCCAGAAGGCGAATATGAAGCTGGGTACAACAAGGCGTGTGACATCTGCGTTGCCGCCATTGAATCCCTGAAAGGAAAAACACCATGAGCGACAACCTGAAAGAGCGCGAGGCGTTTGAAGCGTGGCTTCCAACTCAATATTGGTCGTCAATGGACCCTGAAAACGGGGCCTACACAAGACTTTGCACCCAAGGCGCATGGGAAGCATGGAACGCCCGCGCGGCTATTGAAGCAAACACGCCAGCGGTGCCGAATGCGAAAGCACAGAGCTGTGTACCCACCGACTTCTTGTCGCACAAAGAAGCGTGGAGAAGGGCGTTGGTGCGCTGCAAGGCCGCAACTACCACCGTTGCCGACATGGATTACTGGTCTCACGAAATCAGTACCTTTGACGCTGCATACGAAGAGCTTGGAGCGTCCACGATGCCTGACGGCCAACTGCTTCGCTTCTATGGCGTTGGTGACTACCAAACACTAGTTGCGGCTCAGGCTGCACACATCGAGAAACTGCAAGCAAAGGTGCCGCGCGACAACATCCCGGCGTTCACAACTGCCAGGGAGGGTTGATCATGGGACAGATAACAGCGGCAACAATTTCTATGATCCGCCGCTCCGTAGATGCTGGCATCTTCCCGCCACTCACGTTACACGAGTACAGGCAGCTTGCATATTTGGCTGAGCACGCACTGATCGCAGCATCCCCCCAGCCGCAGCCAGTGCAGGCAGGAGATGCAACCGATTCCGTCAACGAGACGAACGCTGTCTTGGCCTCTCGTTACTTCGATCTGCTAAAGGTCGTTGAATCCTACGAGGCCCACGGCGTAACGTGCCAGACCTTCCGGCACTTTGTCGATCAGCCGTGTGCTGAGTGCAACTCGCGGCAGGCGCCACAAGCCGCGCAGCAAGCCGCGCCCATTGCGCGACCACTGAGCGATGAGCAGATCGCGGAAATTATGGAACTGGTGGATGAGTTGGCACATGCGGCAGCATCACTAAAACCGTACTTCCAAGAGCGCAGCGCTATTGAATCAAGGCTGAGTGCCCACGGCAGCAAAGGAGATTGACATGCTGACCGACAAGAAAATTGACGCCATCACGTACGAACAATGGGGAGTCAGCGCAAGGTACTTATACCCTGCGTACCGGGTATATGCACGCGCCATCGAAGCTGCAGCAGAAGCCCCGCTGTTGGCACGCATCGCCGAACTGGAGCGACAGCTTGCGCAGCCTGCGGGTGAGCCTGTGGCGCACTCCGTTGTCTCAGGCGCACTATTCGATTTCCTGGGTTTTTTGACATCTCAAAAAGATCAGATCGTGTTTTCAGCGTCAGACGACGCGGCGCCAGCAGTGGACGCAATCCGGGCTTTCTCCGCGAAGCGAGGGTTGTGCCTAGACAACGCAAAGGTCAGAGAGTGGATTGATTGCTTGGACCACCCAGCACACGGAAAGGATGCGCCATGACAACCGAGCGAACCTTCAAATGCAACCTGTGCCGCGACACCATCAAGCCTGGTGGATTCGCAGCGAAAGAAGGCTTCGGCGTTCACTTCGTTGCGGGCGGAGATTCTGTGTTAAAGCGCCCCAGCGAGTGCGAGCACCACATCTGCCACCAGTGCGCGACGAGCATCCACGACGAGCTGCGGAAGATCATGCCCGCAGGGCATTGCGAGAAAGCTGAATCATGACCACCGAACAAGACCCAAACGAGATCATCAAGCGCGGCGATCTGCCGAAGATGCTCCATGTGTGCAGCGACACCGTGCGCAAGATGTACAACGCCAAGAAGCTGCCGCCCTACGATGTGGCGCTGTCACGCAAGACCTCGGGGTGGAAGCGGTCCACCCTGGTTGCGCATGGGGTGAAGGTATGAGCGCCACCGATGAACCTCGCCTCGGCGTCGGTTCGATTTAATAGTTGGGATGATGCCCGGATAGGAAACACGATGACAGTCAAGGACCTAATTGAAGCCCTGAAACAGGCGCCACAGGATGCGACGGTGTACGCCTACAACTGCGACACAGAAACTGATGAACAGGTGTGCGGCCTGCTGATTGAAACAAACGGAGCCGCTAAGGCTGTGACGGTCTGCACTGCGGACAACTAAGGATTACGAATGAAATGCGAACACTGCGGACGGCCGGCGATGCGTGGACTGATCCTGTGCAAACGCTGCGTGGAGATGTTTTTAGGAGAGAGCTTATGAACGCCATCCCACGCATGGACGACTCGCTGATATGTCGGCTGCTAAACGTCAGGATCATTGGCGCTGGCCGTCTTCCAAAGGAAGACCTACAGACGATTGATGATGCAATTGAAGCGATCAAATCCGTCACCCAGCCGAGCGAAGTAGAGAAACTCATGGACGCGGCAGGTCTTTGCAGGAGGTGCGCCGCGCCGAAACACGAACAACTACCGCCGAATTACATGCTGGCGAAGTTGCAAATGGTGATGCCGCTGATGCAGGAAGCGCGAGACGCTTTGACTGCAATTTCAGTTGAACAGATGAAACTTCGAGGCATCTCCGCTACATTGGCAGAACGCATGGACGAAGCTGGAACCTTCTCGCTTGACAACTGGCTCGCGCTGCAGGCCATCTATTAGATCACCGGCCTGAAGTGTCCTGTGCATCTGTCAGTTTGGTGTTGAGCCACGCCGAAAAGTCTTCCATCATCTTCCGCCTGAGAGGTAGATGTGTGGCTCGGTTGTAGGCTGACTTGACCTTGTTTTCCGGCACATGCGATAGCTGAAATTCCACGGCATCCGACAGGTAGCCGTGTTCATGCGCCCAAGTACTGGCGATTGTTCGGACCCCGTGCCCTGTCATGCGCCCCTTGTAGCCCATCCTCGCCAACAATGCCAGTATCGCGTTCTCGCTGATCGGTCGATCCGGTCGGTGCTCGGCGGGCAGCACGTAGACGCTTGAGCCGGCGCGCGGCTTGAGCACCTTCAGCAGATCCTGCGCAGCCCTGGACAGCGGAACCACATGCTCCCGGCGCCGCTTCATCTTGCCGGCCGGGATTAGCCATGTGTCGCCGTCGATTTCATCCCAGCGCATGAACCTGAGTTCGTTTGTGCGGACCCACGTCAGGGCCAGCAGGCGCAGCGCCAGGACGGATTGAAGCTCGCCCTCGATGGCCAGGCGATCCATGAAGGCAGGCACCTCGCGCAATTCAAGCGCGGCGAAGTGCTCCACCTGCTTTTTCCCGAAGGCGCGTTCAGGCTTGATGCTGCGCGGTGGGTTCTCCGTGGCATGGCCTTGCTCGATGGCCCAGTCCCACAGCTGCGCCAGCCACATCCTGACCTTGCGCACGTAGTCGTGCTTTCCGCGGGCATCCAAGGTGTTCAGCGTGGCCAGCACGTCGGCCCGGGTGATGTCCTTCATGATCCGGGCGCCCAGCATCGGCTGAACGTGCATCTCGAAGGCCCTGCGCTCGTTCTCAAGGTAGGAGGTTGACAGGTCTTTGCGTCCGGACCAGTAGGCGGTGTGGGCCTCGTCCAGCGTGACGGCGTTGTGCGAAGCCTTGCGCGCCGCGTTCGGGTCCTGCCCTGCCCTGAGTACCGCCTTGGCCTCATCGCGCTTCTGGCGTGCCTCCTGCAAGCTCACGGCAGGGTATGGGCCTATCACCAGGGTCTGAGGTTTTCCGTTGACCCTGTAGGCTAGGCGCCACACCTTGGCGCCTTTTGTGGAAACGTAGAGAAAAAGCGACCCGCCGTCGAAAAGTTTCTGCGCCTTGTCGGTCGGCTTGATGCCGGCGCACCGTGCGTTTGTGAGCTGATTTGTTGGCATCCTGTCCCCGTCACTTTTTGCGTGCCACCACGGATGCCGCCAGGGTGCCTACGGTCTATCGCCGTGAACGTCTGGAAATGTCGGGCTATCCGGGTGGATGGAAGCGCAATCATAGAGGGAGAAAAAGAAAAAACCCGCGATACCGTTGGGCATCGCGGGTCAAACTTGGCGGAGCGAGAGGGATTCGAACCCTCGATGAGGCTCTACACCCCATACTCCCTTAGCAGGGGAGCACCTTCGGCCACTCGGTCATCGCTCCGGAGCCTCATATTATGCCTCAAGTTGCCCCCTCTCCCGAGGGGACCGGGGCTGTGGCTGCCGACTTCAGCCGGCGATGCTGTCTTCGGTGCGGTCCAGATCGAACTCCCGGTGCAGCGCCCGCACGGCCAGCTCCATGTACTTCTCGTCGATCACGACCGAGGTCTTGATTTCCGAGGTCGAGATCATCTGGATGTTGATGCCTTCGTCGCTCAGGCACTTGAACATGCGGCTGGCCACGCCGACATGGCTGCGCATGCCGATGCCGACGATGCTGACCTTGCAGATGCGGGCGTCGCCCACCACGTCGGCCGCGCCGAGCTCGGGCACGACCTTGCCCTTGAGCAGGTCCATGGCCTTCTGGAAATCGTTGCGGTGCACCGTGAAGCTGAAGTCGGTCTTGCCGTCCTTGCTCAGGTTCTGGATGATCACATCGACCTCGATGTTGGCCTCGGCCACCGCACCCAGGATCTGGTACGCGATGCCTGGCTTGTCGGGCACGCCGAGCACGGAGATCTTGGCTTCGTCGCGGTTGAAGGCAATGCCGGAAACGACGGCTTGTTCCATTTGTTCGTCTTCCTCAAAAGTGATCAGGGTGCCGGAGGCGGCTTCTTCATTCAGGTCGATGTCCCAGGGCGTGAAGCTCGAAAGCACACGCAGGGGCACCTTGTACTTGCCGGCAAATTCCACCGAACGGATCTGCAGCACCTTGCTGCCCATGCTGGCCATTTCCAGCATCTCTTCAAAGCTCACACGCAGCAGGCGGCGCGCTTCGGGCACCACGCGCGGGTCGGTCGTGTACACGCCGTCCACGTCGGTGTAGATCAGGCATTCGGCCGCCTTCAGGGCTGCGGCCACGGCCACGGCCGAGGTGTCGCTGCCGCCACGGCCGAGCGTGGTGATGTGGCCGTCCGGATCCACGCCCTGGAAGCCGGTGACGATGACCACCTTGCCGGCATCCAGATCGGCGCGCACGCGCAGGTCGTCGATCGATTCGATGCGCGCCTTGGTGTAGGCGCTGTTGGTCTTGATCGGCACTTGCCAGCCGGCGTAGCTCACCGCGTCCATGCCCTCGGCCTGCAGGGCAATCGCCAGCAGAGCCGAAGAGGCCTGCTCGCCGGTGGCGGCCAGCATGTCGAGTTCGCGGCCGTAGGCGCTGTCGGTCTTGGCCGGTGCCAGCTCTTTGGCGAGGCCCAGCAGGCGGTTGGTTTCGCCGCTCATGGCGCTGGGCACCACCACCATCTGGTGACCGGCCCTGTGCCATTTGGCGACGCGGCGCGCCACGTTGCGGATGCGCTCGGTCGACCCCATGGAGGTGCCGCCGTACTTGTGAACAATCAAAGCCATCGGGTTGGATTGGGTTGGAAAGATCGTTGAAACAGGAGCCGCGGTGCCGGGGCGCTGCGGTGATCCTGCGGGGCGCGAAACGCGCTGGACAAAGCCTTGGAATTATATCGGCGAGGTGCCGGTCAGGCGGGCAAAGGCCAGACGCCCACCTTCGCGCGTCACGAAACCGCTGGCCACCTTGATGCGGATGCGGTGGCCCCGCGTTCGGCAATCGGCGATCTGGTCCAGCAGCTCGTCCAGCTGGGCGGCGCTGGCGGCCACGCCCGCACTGCAGCGCAGCCAGTGGCGCAGCGCATTGGCCTGGCGCTCGCGGCTCAGCAACTGCAGGCCCTGGATGGCGGGCGGCATGCCGGTCTGCGCCAGATCGATCCGGGCCAGATCGTCGAGCAACACCTGCGCCTGTGCCGCGTGACCCGCACTGCGCGCCAGCAGGGGGCGAAAGCCTGGGAAACAGGTCTCCCAGGCCGGCATCAGGATCGCCCGGATGCGGTTTCGGGTGTAGCGCAGGTCGGTGTTGGTCGGATCGTCCACAAAGGCATGCCCTGCCGTCTCCAGCCATTCGCGCAAGGTCCGGGACGGCAAGCCCAGCAAGGGACGGCCAAACACCACGCCGTGCCGCTGAAACCGGTCCGGCATGGCCGCCAGACCGGGCAGTCCCGCGCCCCGGCTGAGCGCGAGCAGCAGGGTCTCGGCCTGGTCGTCGGCGTGCTGCCCGAGCAGCACCGCGGATGCGCCCGCCTGTTGGGCCATGTCGGCAAGTGTCGTGTAGCGCACGTCCCGCGCAGCGTCTTCGGGGCTCTGACGCGGGGCATGTGCCGCCTGCACCCGGCGCACCTGCAGCCCGATGCCATGGAGCTCGCAAAAACTGACGGCAAGTGCTTCAAAGCCGTCGGCCGCCGCCTGCAGCCCGTGGTGCACATGCAGGGCCTGCACCCTGCCCGGCCAGCGCTGTTGTGCCGCCAGCAGCAGGGCTGTGGAGTCCGCGCCAGCGCTATAGGCCACAGCCACCGTTGTTGGTGATGCGCAGGCATCTGCGCTCGCAGGCAACCAGCGCACGCACCACGCCGCCAACGCCTGCTCGCAGGGGTTGGCGGGTGCGGATGGCACGCTCACCTCAGCGCTTGTCCGACTTGCTCTCGGCTTTGGTGTCGGTGTAGCGCCCGTAGCTGTTGAGGCGTGCGTAGCGGCGGTCCACCAGTTCCTTCACCTTGAGGTCGGCCACCTGACGCCACGCGTCGGTCAGTGCGCGTTTGAGGAAGGCGGCCATCTGCTTGTGGTCGCGGTGCGCGCCACCCACCGGTTCGTTGACGATCTTGTCCACCAAGCCGAGCGCCTTGAGGCGGTGTGCGGTGATGCCCAGCGCATCGGCCGCATCGCTGGCGCGGTCGCTGGTCTTCCAGAGGATGGAGGCACAGCCTTCAGGGCTGATCACCGAGTACACCGAGTACTGCAGCATCAGCACCTGGTCGGCCACCGAGATGGCCAGGGCGCCGCCCGAGCCGCCTTCACCAATGATGGTGGAGATGATCGGCACTTCCAGTTGCGCCATCTCGAAGATGTTGCGGCCGATCGCTTCGGACTGGCCACGTTCCTCGGCGTCGATGCCGGGATAGGCACCGGGCGTGTCCACGAAGGTGAACACCGGCAGCTTGAACTTCTCGGCCAGCTTCATCAGGCGCAGCGCCTTGCGGTAGCCCTCGGGCTTGGTCATGCCGAAGTTGCGCAGGCCACGCTCCTTGGTGTCGCGCCCCTTCTGGTGACCCAGCACCATGCAGGGCTGGCCATTGAAGCGTGCCAGGCCGCCGACGATGCTCAGGTCGTCCGAGAAGTGGCGGTCACCGTGCAGCTCCTGGAAGTGCGTGAAGATTTCCCGCAGGTAGTCCAGCGTGTAGGGGCGATCCTGATGCCGCGCGATCTTGGTGATCTGCCAGGGCGTGAGGTGGCTGTAGATGTCTTTGGTGAGCTGCAGGCTCTTGCCCGACAGCTGCTCGATCTCGGCGGAGATGTCGACCGCCGATTCGGTCTGGACATAACGCAGTTCTTCGATTTTGGATTCGAGATCGGCAATCGGTTGCTCGAAATCGAGAAAGTTCTTCTTGGCCAAGGTGTGACTCCTGTGGTCTTGTGGCGACCCTTCCGCGGTCCGCATGCAGGCGGTTCGCGGTTCCGTGTCCTGAAGCATCAGGACGGTGTTTCAACGACGTCTTTTGGTATCAATAGGCCACAGGGGCCGGGTCCAGCGAGCGCCAAATATACCAAGTCGCCACACTGCAGAACGGCGCCCAGGTGGCGGCCACTTCGCGGATCTCGCTGCGACTCACCGGCTCTCCCGAAAAATAGCAGCGGCTGATGCCGTTCTGCAGGCCCACATCGTCCAGCGGCAGCACGTTGGGCCGCATCAGGTGGAAGATCAGGAACATCTCGGCGGTCCAGCGGCCAATGCCGCGGATCGCCACCAGCTCGGCGATGATGGCCTCATCGTCCATGTCGGCCCAGGCATTCACATGCACCTGGTCGTTGGCAAAGTGCAGGGCCAGGTCCACCAGGTACTCGACCTTGCGGGCCGACAGGCCGGCCGCTCGCATGTCGTCCACCTTGAGCTTGAGCACCTGGGCGGGCAACATCTTCTTGGGCAACACGGCAAAACGGTCCCAGACCGATTGCGCAGCCTTCACCGAAATCTGCTGGCCCACGATGCTGCGCGCCAGTGTGACGAAAGCATCCCCCCGCGACTGCAGGCTCACACCGGCATGTTGCGGAATGAGTTTTTTCATCACCCGGTCGCGCTTCATGAGGTGGCGGCAGGCCTCCTGCCAGTACAACGGTGCGTCGGGTCCCACATCGGGCAACACAGACGACGCCATCAGCTGCGCTCCCAGGTGGTGCCGGTGGCACTGTCCTTCAGCACCACGCCCTGCGCCAGCAGGTCCTGGCGTATGCGGTCGGCTTCGGTGAAATTTTTCGCCGCCTTGGCGGCCGCACGGTCCGCGATCAGCGCCTGGATCGTCGCCTCGCCCAACCCACCTGCAGCAGCGCCACCGCCCTGCAAATAAGCCGCCGGATCGATCTGCAGCAGCCCCAGCGTGCCACCCAGGGCGCGCAACAGCCCGGCCAGTGCCGCGTCCTTGCTGCGGTTGATTTCGCTCGCCAGATCAAACAACACGGCCACCGCTTCGGGCGTGCCAAAGTCCTCGTCCATCGCGGCGCGGAAGCGCTGGGCAAACGGATGCGACCAATCGATGGTGACCACCGGCTCGACAGACACCAGCGACAGAGCGGTGTACAGCCGTTTCAGCGCGGCACGGGCATCGTCCAGGTGCACGTCACTGTAGTTGAGCGCGCTGCGGTAGTGGGCACGCAGGATGAAGAAACGAACCGTCTCGGCGTCGTATTTCTCCAGCACTTCGCGGATGGTGAAAAAGTTGCCCAGGCTCTTGGACATTTTTTCGTTGTCTACCCGCACAAAACCGTTGTGCATCCAGAAGCGCGCCAGCGGTTTCCCGCTCGCCCCCTCGGACTGGGCAATTTCGTTTTCGTGGTGCGGAAACTGCAGGTCGGCCCCGCCGCCATGAATGTCAAAGGTTTCGCCCAGCATTTGGCAGCTCATGGCCGAACATTCGATGTGCCAGCCCGGACGGCCAGCGCCGTAGGCACTCTCCCACTGGGCTTCGGGCGGCTCATCGACCTTGGCGCCTTTCCAGAGCACGAAGTCCAACGGGTCCTGCTTGCCATCGTCCACCGCCACGCGCTCGCCAGCCCGCAGGTCGTCGAGCGACTTGCCCGAGAGCTTGCCGTAGCCCGGAAACTTGCGCACGGCGTAGTTCACATCTCCGCCCTCGACCCGGTAGGCCAGGCCCTTGTCTTCGAGGCGGCGGATGATGTCCAACATCTGAGGCACGTATTCGGTGGCCCGCGGTTCGAACGTCGGCCGCTCGATGCCCAGCGCGTCGGCGTCCTGGTGCAGGGCGTCGATCATGCGGTTGGTCAGCGTGGTGATCGTTTCGCCGTTTTTCAGTGCGCGGGCGATGATCTTGTCGTCGATATCCGTGACGTTGCGGACATAGGTCACCCGGTACCCACTGGCCTTGAGCCAACGCTGAACCACGTCGAAGGCCAGCATGGAGCGCGCATGGCCCAGATGGCAAAGGTCGTACACCGTCATGCCACAGACATACATGCGCACATGGCCGGGTTCCAATGGCTCGAACGGCTCCGGACGGCGGGACAGGGTATTGAAAATGCTCAGGGTCATGGAAACAAAATCGGGCAGCGTGCGCAAGCAAAGGGAAGCAAAGGCCGAACACAGCGCCTTCCGTCTGCACCTGCCAGCAGGCGCGGAGCGGCACAAAAGATCGGGAGCAGTGGGTGCGAGCGGGCCGAATGTCACACCCGACCGACGTCAGGAAGCCATTGGACTTACACCCTCAGATACAATCTGTCAGTATAGCCAGCTTGGTCTTGAGCGAGCACACACAGACAGGCGCTATATTCATGTTTTCAGGCCCGCTAGCGGTCTTCGATCTGCCCGCATTCGCTCTTCTGAGGTCCCATGCATCACCCCGTCAAAACTTCGTCCATGATGTCCGCTCCAAGTCGCGGCAGCACCTCCACCCTGGTCACCTCCCGGCTGCGCCTGCTGGCGCTCTCGGTGGCAGTTTCGGCCGCGCTGGGGGCTACTGTGGTCATGGCCCAGACCGACGACTACGCCGAGGTGAACCGCCTCATGCGGGCCGGGCAACTCAGCGAAGCCTTGAGCAAGGTCGATCAGTACCTCACCAGCAAACCCCGCGATCCCCAGATGCGCTTTCTCAAAGGCGTGATCCAGACCGAAGGCGGCAAACACAGCGATGCCATTGCCACCTTTTCCAAGCTGACCGAAGAATTCCCCGAGCTGCCCGAGCCCTACAACAACCTGGCCGTTCTTTACGCCGGACAAAGCCAGTTCGACAAGGCACGCGCAGCCCTCGAAATGGCCATCCGCACCAACCCCAGTTACGCCACAGCCCATGAGAATCTGGGTGACGTATACGCCAAGCTGGCCAGCCAGTCGTACAGCAAGGCACTGCAGCTGGATGCCGGCAACACCGCCGTGGCCCCCAAGCTCAGCCTGATCCGCACCCTGTTCAGCGCCGACGCCAAGGGCGGTGCCCGCCCGGGCACGGCTCCGGCGGCAGCGGCGCCCGTTGCCACCGCACCCGTGGCGGTGGCCAAGCCAGCAGTCCCGGCACCGACACCCGCTCCTGCCGCTTCAAGCAACGCCGAAGCCGCCGTGGAAGCCGCCGTGTCCTCCTGGGCCAAGGCCTGGTCCAGCAAGAACATGCAAGGCTACCTGGGCGCCTACGCCGGCAACTTCACGCCCCCCGGTGGCCAGGCCCGCGGCGCGTGGGAAGCGGATCGCAAGGCCCGCATCCTGCCTCGTTCGCGTATCGGCGTGGACATCAGCGACCTGTCGGTAACGGTTGATGGCGATCGCGCATCGGCCAGCTTCAAGCAGGACTACAGCTCCGACACGCTCAATGTCACCAGCCGCAAGAAACTTGATTTCGTCAAGAGCGGCAGCCGCTGGTTGATCGTGCGCGAATCCACGGGTTCCTGATGGCCGGTCGGCGGTACTTCCAGCATGGCCACGCCAGCATTCCCACCGCCAACCTGAGTTCTGGCATTGGCGGCCTGCTGCGCCCGACCACTGGACTGGCCGTTCTGGCTGCGTTGGCGCTGGCCATCGGTTTGATCAGTTCCTGCGTGGGTCCGATGGGCTTGTCTGGCGGTCTGCTGGACCGGATGACCGCGGTGGTCACCACCGCCGATCCAGCCAATGCATCATCCGCTCCGTCCATGCTCGACAACGCGCTGAGCAAGGTTCAGGACGCAGCCCAGTTGCTTGGAACGCCAAAAGAAGATTCCGGGCTGCAATCCAGCCCGCTCTCCGGCGAAGCCCTGCAACAGGTGATGCCGCTGATGGGCCAGGCCGAGGCCCGCCTCATTGAAATCTACCAGTTGATCAGCCAGGGATTGGCGCGCGAAGCACTCACCAAGGCCGACGCACTGGTGCGTGATCATCCGAACTTTCATCTCGCGCACCTGGTGCATGGCGACTTGCTGAGCCTGCAAACGCGCCCGGTGCACAAGCTCGGCGATGTGCCCGACACAAAGGCGCTGGCCGCCTCTGAGCAACTCAAGACGCTGCGAGAAGAGTCACACCGCCGGCTGCGGGCCCTGATGGAGCGACCACCCGCCGGGAGCATCCCCGAGCAGTTCCTCGCCCTGTCGTCGCAGAGCCGGCATGCCATCGCCATCGATGCTTCCCGTTCGCGTCTGTACCTGTTTGAAAATCAAACCCCCTCTGCATCGGGCAGCCTGATCGCAAAAGCACCCCAGTTGCACCTGGTGGGTGATTTCTACATCTCCGTCGGGCTGTCCGGCATCGAGAAAACCGTTGAGGGTGACAAGCGCACGCCGCTGGGCGTTTACTACATCACCAGCAACCTCAATCCGGACAACCTGCCCGACCTGTACGGCGTGGGTGCGCTCCCGATCAACTACCCCAACCCGCTCGACGTGCAACGCGGTAAAACCGGCAGCGGCATCTGGCTGCACGGCACGCCAAGGGAGCAGTTTGTGCGCGCCCCTCAAGCCTCCGATGGCTGCGTGGTGCTGTCCAACCCGGACCTGGAGCGGCTGCTCAAGACCGTGCAGATCCGCACCACGCCGGTCGTGATCGCACCCGAACTTCAATGGGTGCAACCCGAGGCACTCGACACCGAACGCCAGGCCTTTGAGGCGGCCCTGGAGGCTTGGCGCGTCGCCAAGAGCGAAGGCAATCTGGGACAACTCAAGGGGTTTTACTCCAGCCGGTTCCTGAACCAGGGCCGCGATCTGGCCCAATGGTGGCCGCGTGTCGAGAGCGAACTGCGTCCCGAAAAAGGCCCTCGGGAGCTGCAGCTCAAAGAACTCTCCCTGCTTCGCTGGCGCGATGCCCAGGACACTATGGTGGTGACCTTTGGCGAGGTTCCCTTGGGCCAATCCCGCGGCGTGACGCGCCGACAGTACTGGGCGCTGGAACGCGACCAGTGGAAAATATTCTCCGAAGGTACCCTTTGATGCAAAACACGTCTTTCATGCCACGCCCGTTGCGCCGTCATCTGGCTTCCCTGCTCGTCGCGAGTGCTGCAGTGGCCCTGTTCCCGGTGGCCGCCTGGGCCCAGGGCACGCCGGCCGGCGAGGCGCCCAAGGTGCGCCTGAGCACCTCCATGGGGGACATCGTGCTGGAACTGTATCCAGACAAGAGCCCCAAAACGGTCGAAAACTTCCTGCAATACGTGCGCGACAAACACTACGACGGCACGGTGTTCCACCGCGTGATCAACAACTTCATGATCCAGGGCGGCGGTTTCAACGCCGATTTCCAGCAAAAGGCGACCCGTGCGCCCATTCCGCTGGAAGCCAGCAACGGATTGAAGAACGACCGCGGCACGATCGCCATGGCCCGCACGCAAAACCCCAACTCCGCCACGGCACAGTTCTTCATCAACGTGGTGGACAACGCCGCCTTGAACGCCCCCAACCCCGACGGCCATGGCTATGCCGTTTTTGGCAAGGTCACCGCAGGCATGGATGTCGTGGACAAAATCAAGCTCGTTCCAGTCGGCAACCAGGGCATGCATCAGAACGTGCCCAAGACACCCCTCACCATCCTCAAAGCCACTCTGGAGAAATGAACATGGCCAACCCCCAAGTCGAACTGCACATCGCCAACTTTGGCATCGTCACACTGGAACTGGACGCCGAGAAGGCCCCGCTGTCCACCGCCAACTTCCTGTCGTACGTGAACAAGGGGCACTACAACAACACGGTGTTTCACCGCGTCATCCCCGGCTTCATGGTGCAGGGTGGCGGCTTCGAACCGGGCATGAACCAGAAGCCCGCCGACGCACCCATCAACAACGAAGCCAACAACGGCCTGAAGAACGAGCTCTACACCGTGGCCATGGCGCGCACCAGCGACCCGCACTCGGCCAGCGCCCAGTTCTTCATCAACGTGGCCAACAACGGTTTCCTCAACCACACCGCTCCCAGCGCGCAGGGCTGGGGTTACGCCGTGTTCGGCAAGGTGGTCGCCGGTTCGGACATCGTGAAGAAGATCGAGGGCGTGGCCACGGGTCGCAAAGGCTTCCATGACGACGTGCCCAAGGAAGACGTCGTGATCGAAAAAGCCGTCGCCATCTGACCGTCGCCAGCTGATGGCGGGGGCTCCCTGCCCCGTCCCCATGCCAGAAACGACCCCCGACCGCTTCGCCACGCTGAGCGCACCCGCGCACTGGCAAGCGGTCGATTTCATTTCTGACCTGCATTTGCAGGCCGCAGAACCCGCCACGCTCGCCCTGTGGCAGCACTATCTGCAACAGCCCCCTGCGCAGCGCGCCGATGCGCTGTTCATTCTGGGCGATCTCTTCGAGGTCTGGATCGGTGACGACGTGCTGGCACCCCAGGCGCAAGACACCACGCCGTCCTTCTGGCGGACCTGCGCCCAACTGCTGCGGGAGCACAGCCGCCACACCCCGGTGTACTTCATGCACGGCAACCGCGATTTCCTGCTCGGTGCCAGCGCACTGGGCGCCTGCGGGATGCAAGGACTCTTCGACCCGACCGTGCTGGCGTTTCAGGGCGAGCGCTGGCTGCTCAGCCATGGCGATGCCCTGTGCCTGGCCGACACCGACTACCAGCAATTCCGGGCCGTGGTGCGTTCCGCCGACTGGCAGCGCGATTTCCTGGCCAAGCCGCTGAGCGAACGCGAGGCGATCGCCCGCGGACTGCGCGAGCAAAGCGAGGCCCGAAAACGCGGCAGCGCGCACGATCCCAGCCTCTGGGCTGACGTGGATGCGGGTTCGGCCAGAGAGTGGCTGCAGGCGGCCGGCTCACAGACCTTGATACACGGCCATACCCACCGCCCGGACCAGCACGACCTGGGACAGGGCCTGCGGCGTGTGGTGCTCAGCGACTGGGATGCGACCGCCCTGCCACCGCGTGCCGAAGTGCTTCGCCTCAGCGCGCAGGACGGACTGCAGCGACTGCCCCTGTGCTGAAGCCGGTGACCCGTTTGCTGCAGCGCTGGCTGCCCAGGCGCTGGCGCAGCCCTCTGCCGTTGCCCGCGGCGCTGTGGCGCGATACGCTGCAGCAACACGCCTTCCTGTCCGCACTGACCACAGCGGAGCAGGCCCTTTTACAGCAACTCTGCGGCCACTTCCTGCTGGAGAAGGAATTCCACGGCGCCCACGGTCTGGTGGTCACCGACGCCATGGCGCTGAGCATCGCGGCACAGGCCTGCCTGCCGCTGCTGCACATCGCCAGCCCGACCGCCCGGTGCCCTCGCAACCCGATCGATGCGCTGGACTGGTACGACGACTTCGTGGGCATCGTGGTGCAACCGGGTGCTGCTGTGGCCATGAGGGAGTCCATCGACGCCGCGGGCGTGGTGCACCGCTACAGCGAGGTCCTCGCGGGCGAAGCCATGGACCGTGGCCCGGTGATGCTGAGCTGGGAAGATGTGGCACAAGCCGGTCAGGTGGCCGGCAGCGGAAGCAACGTGGTGATCCACGAATTCGTGCACAAGATGGACATGCGCGGCATGCAAGCCGGCGACACCCCGGATGGCGCACCCGCGATGAGCCAGGGCTTGTGGGGCGCGGCCCATTCGGCCCAGTCCAGACAACACTGGCGGCGGACCATGACCGAGGCCTACACACAGTTTCGTGAAGCGCTGAATCTCGCTGAACGTTTTGGCGGCGAACGCCCCTGGTTGGACAGTTATGCCGCCAAGGACCCGGCGGAGTTCTTCGCGGTGACCTGCGAGGCCTACTTCGTCAACCGCGAGCGCTTCGCCCTCGAATGCCCGACCCTGCTACCGCTGTACGACGGGTTCTTCCGGACTCACCCGATGTAGACGGCCACCGCCCACCTAGCCAAGCAGGCGGTCGCCACGCCTCAATGTCTCTCAACGCTTGAGAAGGACCTTGAGCGCGTTCTGCAGGCGGCGCGCAGCGCCTGGGTCAAAACCACCGGCCAGCACGCGGGACACATCCTGGGCCCAGGTATCGGCCGGCGCGGCTTCGTGGCGGCGCGTGAGCAACTGCAGTTGCAGCATGCGGCGGGCATCCAGCAGTTCGGCCGGCGTGGGCACTTCGGCCGCCATCTCCAGGCGCAACAAGGCATCGGCAGGCACCGCGGCGGGCGCACCCCCGTTCAGGCTCTGGGACCACGCGCTGCGGGTTGCCGCGTTGACCCGCGAACCCAGCGCCTGCGCCGTCGGCAACTGCGATGCGTCGCGCTGTTCCCAGGCGGTCAGCAGCTGGGTCAACACCTCACCGTGCGCCTGCGCCGCAAGCTTGCGAAGCGCCGCTTCGGCGTGTTCGATCGCCTGACGCTGGGCACGAAAGGCGGCATCTCCCAGGCGCGGGCCCCGCGGCTCGCGGTCAAACCGTTCGCCGCCTCGCCCATCGCGGGCATCTCGCCCGTCCCCACGGCCGCCAAAACCACCCCGTGCATCGCGGGTGTCGCGGCCCGGAGGACCCCGTCGGTCATCGCGTCCGGCGGGTTCGGTCTTTTTCATGCCCGGCCGGTCATCGCCACGCACCGCCACGATCTTCTTGAGCGGGGCGGCGGGCTTGGCGGGTGCCGGAGCCTCCGCCGCGGCGACTTCGTCCACGGCATCGGCCAGCGCTGAGCCGTCAGCTACCGGAGCCATCGGCGGTTCTTCCGCCTTCACGTCGGTGGCGTCGGCCTCGGCAGGCGTGGCAACGGCATTCGCCCCGTCACGAGCAGGTTCAGCCGCAGCCTCCGCCTGACCGCGCAAGGCGGCTTCCAGCGCCCCCATGGCGGTGCGAATCTGTTGGGCGTCGCCGCTCGCGCTGGCGGCATCCACCGCCTGCGACGCCTCCAGAACGCGCTGGTCATGGGCATTGAGTGCCGTGGACGCCTTCTCGCGCTCGCTGCTCTTGCGGGAAAAGGCCTCGTCAATGGGTTGGCGGAAGGCCTCCCACAACTTTTGTTCCTGTTTGCGCTCCAGCGGCACCGCGTGCGCCTCGGCCTGCCAGCGCTGCTGCAGCGCCTTGACCGCGTCAATGCGCAACTGGGGCGCTGCGCCCATGGCCTTGGCTTCGTCGATCAAGGCACGGCGACGCTCGACGCTTTGTGCCTGCGCGGCTTCGAGTCCGGCGTGCGCGGCGTGCATGGCGGTTTTCCAGAGCGGCTGCATTTCGGCAAACGCCTTTTCACTCAGGTGACCGGCTTCCCGCCAGCGTTCGGAAAATGCGTGCAGCTCACGCACCTGGGCCTTCCAGTCGGTGCTGTGCCCATGCGTGGCTGTCCAGGCCTTGAGCTCTTCTATGATGGCCATGCGCTGGGTCTTGTGCGCCTCCGCCTGCTGACGGACCTGGGTCAACCAGACTTCAACGCTCTTGTGCGCCTCGGTGCAGGCTTCGTCAAAACGCTTCCACAGCGCGTGGTTGGGCTGACCACCCTGGTCGGTCGCCTTCCATTGATCGCGCAGGCTGCGCAGGGTCTCCTGCATCTTGCGCCCGCCCAGTCGCTGGCCCTCCGGCGGCGCCAACAATGCCTCGGCCTTTTTCACCAGCTCTTCACGCAGCTGATCGGCGCGCCAGCGCTGCCAGTCTTCCAGATCACCGGCCTGGGTCAGCGCCGCGTGAGCGCGGGCCTCCAGCTCGGGACCAATGAGGCGAGCGTGCGACTTCAGCACCGCACGCACATCGGCCGCGGCCTTCGGCGTGGCTTTTCCATGGCCTTCGGCCAGCTCGCGCTCCAGCACACCCAGGGCCCGATCCAGCTCTGCGAGCACCTTGGCCCGACGTTCCTGGGCGGCCTGGGCATCGTGAGCGGTTTTTTCGCCCGGCACAGCGGTAACGACACCGCGCGCGGCACGCAATTCATCCGCCCACACCGGCACGGCCGGCAGCGGTGCCTGCGGGTTGGCATCGGCTGCGACCGCCTGGGCCAGGGCCGCTTCAAAAGCCTCCCACACCAGCTGCAGCTGGCTGCGCGAAGCCTGAAGCATGGGGGGAAATTTCGGTTCAACGCTGGGCCACTGGGCGTCATCGGCCAGGGTACTGGCCTGCTGCTGCCATTGGGCCACGTCGGTGCGCAGCGCTTCGGCGCTCTGCTGGGCTTCGCGCCACGGCTTGGTCGACATCACCTCGATGCGTTGAGCCATCAACACCGCCGACTCGCGCTCCACCTGAACACGGTGCTGCACATCTTCGATCGCCTTGACGCGTTCGGCCAAGGCCTGCTTCAGCCCCGCCAACGGTTCGCGCGACAGCGGAGCGCCCGCCCGGGCCGCATCGCGCTGCCAGGCCATGGCATCGGCCAGGTTCAGACGGGACTGCCCGATGAGGGCCTCGGCCTTGACGGCCCATTCGGCGGCAATCTGCTCCTGGGCCTTCAAACGCTTGTGTTCGTCCAGCTTTTCCTTCAGCGGCTTGGCCGCTCCCCGGTCACGCTGCGAGAGCTCCTTGAACACTTCGGTCATCTGCTCCAGACCCGGTTCGCCGGCCAGCCATTCGCGGATGCGCGATGCGCGCTCGCCGGAAGTGGGCGCAGAAAACGCGCCACCGGTCAGGGCATCCAGGGGGTGTGCGGCGTTGGCAGGGGCTTGCTTGGAGCTGGCGGGCGTGTTCACGGCAGATTCCGGGGCATTGGACTGGGGGGGACTTCTTCGCAGGGAAAACAGCGACATACAGAGATCGTTCTAGATATAGGGGCCGGCGCATCAGCGCCTGGCGAAGCCGGTATTGTCGCTGCTGTTGCTGCTCATGCCGATCAGGCACGCCCAAAAACAAGAAACCCCGGTGAGCAGAACCCACCGGGGTTGACGGCGGGCAATTTGCACTTGCCGTCAGTTTTGGCGGAGGGAGTTGGATGTCTCTCCAGCCTGGAAGCAACAGATTGCTCCCGTTTGGAACCGGTGGGCGGATGCTCCGCGTCACCGGTTTGATGCCCATCCACGACGGGCAACTGAAGGTTAACCGGGTTCCTGATCCGCTTCAAGACGCAGCCCCGACCAACGTCATGGAAATTTTCAATCGCAAACGGCGCGTGATGAAAGTCACTCGGTTAACAGCAGTAACAACACCCGGGCGCACCCGAATCGACCAGCGGTACTTCTGGGACGCCGACCGGCGAGCATCGCTGATCCGGGCTGGCATCCGTGCTAGCACGGAACACTAAAGGGGGCCAATACCTCCACTACATATACCTCAAAGTATTTATGAATCATGTTTTAAAAATTGACTTGATATTAAACTGCCTCTAACATTCGCCGGTTTTGCCCTTCAGGGTAAACCCGAGCCGCTGACCCAGCAGGGTCCATCGAACGCAAGGCTCACAAAGCCCGCCTCGATGAGGTGCCCAGCCAGCCGCACAGACCCACACGGTCACCGCGGCACCGACAGGAGAGACATCATGAATGACACCACCACCCGCCACCACAAGAGCACCCCAGGTGCCAAGGCATCCTTCAACACCGCCCTCAGCGACGTGGTCCAGGGCTTCCTCGCCATCACCCACAACAGCGTTGCGCTGCTGGGCACCGTTCTCGCCGTGGGCCTGATCACGCTGGCCGCGCGCCACGACCTGCGCAGCGACGCCGAGCAACACCTGCTGGGCTGGCTGCAGCAGCGCCAGGTGGCCGCCGCTCCCGTGGTCGCGTTCGAACCCGAACCCGAAGCCGTGCAACGGGTGACGGCCGTGCAACCCACCCAACTGCCCAAACAACAGGCCAACGTGGCCTTCTGGCTGAGCCGCAAGTACCGGGTTGCTCCGGAGCCGCTGGGGGTCCTGGTGGCAGAAGCCTTCGAGGTGGGCGAAAAGGCGCGGATGGACCCAACCCTGATCCTGGCGGTGATGGCCGTGGAGTCGCGCTTCAATCCTTTTGCCCAGAGCCCCGTCGGTGCGCAAGGCCTGATGCAGGTGCTCACGCGCGTGCACACTGAAAAATACGAAGACTTTGGCGGCCAGCTGGCGGCGTTCGACCCCGTGTCCAACCTGCGGGTGGGTGCACAGGTGCTGCAGGACTGCATCAAGCGGGCGGGGTCCATCGAAGGCGGTCTGCGCCTGTACGTCGGTGCGGTCACCACCGATGGCAGTGGCTACATCAACAAGGTGATGGCCGAACACCTGCGCATCCAGAGCGTGGCGCTGGGCAAGCCCATGCCCACCCGCTTCCCCAGCTACAGAACCATACCGGTCGTCGCACCCGCTGATACCGAGACACTGCCAACGCCCGACGCCACCGAACTGGAAGCGGCCGAAGCTGCCCCCGTTGCGGAAACCGTGGAACCCCTGCTGCTGGCCAGTTCGTGATCCCTGGCCGGGCCCGAGAATATTGCCCACTCGGGCGCCTAGCCGCCCTGCTCGGATAAACTAGGCCCCGCACGCAACTGGCGATAGGCACTCAAGGCACAGGGCTCACAGCCCAAGCTTCGGTGCTGACGTGGCCCCCCTGCCCCCATCCGGGACACCAGGGACAACCACTGGGAAGCGTGCCGCCTGGCTGCCAAGACAGGTGATCAGCCGTTCGCCTGGGCAGCCCCTGCCGTCGTCACCCGCTGACGCGCGCCGGGATCCACGTTACCCAAGACTGCCAACCATGTACGACCGCAACATCCTCATCGAGCAAACCGATCCCGAGCTGTTTGCCGCCATCCAGGCCGAAAACGCGCGCCAGGAACACCACATCGAGCTGATCGCCAGCGAGAACTACGCCTCGCCCGCCGTCATGGCCGCCCAGGGCACCCAGCTCACCAACAAATACGCCGAAGGCTATCCCGGCCGCCGCTACTACGGCGGTTGCGAATACGTGGACATCGCCGAGCAACTGGCCATTGACCGCGTCAAGCAGATCTTCGGTGCCGACGCGGCCAACGTGCAGCCGCACTGTGGCGCGTCCGCCAACGAAGCCGTCTTTCTGGCTTTCCTGAAACCCGGCGACACCATCATGGGCATGAGCCTGGCCGAGGGCGGCCACCTCACCCACGGCATGCCGCTGAACATGTCGGGCAAATGGTTCAACGTGGTCAGCTACGGCCTGGACGCCAACGAAGCGATCGACTACGAAGCCATGGAGCGCAAGGCGCGGGAAACCAAGCCCAAACTCATCATCGCCGGCGCATCGGCCTACAGCCTGCGCATCGATTTCGAGCGCTTCGCGAAAATCGCCAAGGAAGTCGGCGCCATCTTCATGGTGGACATGGCCCACTACGCCGGCCTGATCGCCGCAGGCGTCTACCCCAACCCGGTGCCTTTTGCCGACGTGGTCACCTCCACCACCCACAAGAGCCTGCGCGGCCCGCGGGGCGGCATCATCCTGATGAAGGCTGAACACGAAAAGGCCATCAACAGCGCCATCTTCCCCGGCCTGCAGGGCGGCCCGCTGATGCACGTCATTGCGGCCAAAGCGGTCGCCTTCAAGGAAGCGCTGCAACCCGACTTCAAGGCCTACCAGCAACAAGTGCTGACCAACGCACGCATCGTTGCCGAAACCCTGGTTTCGCGCGGACTGCGCATCGTCAGCGGCCGCACAGAAAGCCACGTCATGCTGGTCGACCTGCGCGCCAAAGGCATCACCGGCAAGGAAGCCGAGGCCGTGCTGGGCAGCGCCCACATGACGATCAACAAGAACGCCATCCCCAACGACCCGGAAAAACCGATGGTCACCAGCGGCGTGCGCATCGGCACCCCCGCCATGACCACGCGTGGCTTCAAGGACGAAGAAGCCCGCCTGACCGCCAACCTGATCGCCGACGTGCTGGACAACCCGCGCGACCCGGCCAACATCGAGGCCGTGCGCGCCAAGGTCAACGCGCTGACGTCCCGGTTCCCGGTCTACAAGTGATCCCCGGCGGCGCCGCGCAATGAAATGCCCCTTCTGCGGTCATCTGGAGACCCAGGTCGTCGAGACCCGGATCTCCGAAGACGCGGACTTCATTCGCCGCCGCCGCCAGTGCGGCCATTGCGAAAAACGCTTCACCACCTATGAAAGGCCGGAAGTCAGCTTCCCGGCCGTGGTGAAGAAAGATGGCCGGCGCGTCGACTACGTGCCGGCCAAATTGCGCGCGTCCTTTGCCCTGGCGCTGCGCAAACGCCCGGTCAGCACCGAGCAGGTGGACGCGGCCATTGAGCGCATCGAAGAAAAGTTGCTGAACCTAGGTGCCCGCGAAGTCCCAGCCACCCGGCTGGGCGAAATGGTCATGCGCGAACTCAAGAAGCTCGACAAGGTGGCCTACATCCGCTTCGCCAGCGTCTACCGCAGCTTCGAAGACATCGACGAGTTCCGGGCGCTGGTGGACGAAGTGCGACGCTGATGCCCTCACCTGTGATCGGCATCACAGGCTCAGGAGTACTTTTTACCGCTGGTCGCGCGGCATATGCCGGTCAGCTGGATGGGCCCAATACGACAACATCCTGCCGATAGCATTGATGTCATGGTTCCTGCCAATACACCCCTTTCCGTCCCATCTAGGATCTGCACCCTCGGCTTCTCCTTGATCGAGCTGATGGTGGTCATTTCCGTGCTGGCGATATTGGCCAGCATCGCCGCCCCAAGCTTTCAGGACTCGTTCGAGGCCTATCGAGTGGCGTCGGCACGAGAAAACCTGGTCTCGACCATTCAATTTGCGCGTACCGAAGCCATCCGCACTGGACAGCCGGTTGTGGTACGCCGAAAAGCCGATTGCGCCAGCAACAACTGGGGTTGTGGATGGGTTGTATTTCGCGACACCAACGGCAACAACACACAGCAAGCTGGTGAAGCCTCGATCAGAGAAACGGAAACTCAGCGAGGTGTTTCCATACGATCCAACGCAGGCAGTGCGGACTTCCAAGCAGTCAACATCTTTGGGCAGTTTGCGGGGAGTCCATTTTTTTCGTTTTTCATTGGTCCGACGCCCAATGACGACGCCAACAACTGCACACGAGTAGTGTTCAGTTCTGCCATGCGAGCCCTGTCGACCAAAGGATCAGGTTCCGGATTCTGTCCCTAAGACTTCATTTGTGAGATTCATTCACATGCCACGCTTCCCTGTCTTCAGAGCCCAGTCCGGTGTCAGCCTGATCGAGTCGCTGGTGGCGCTGTTTGTGCTGGCACTCGGCATTCTCGGGCTCGCCGGTCTGCAGACCCGTACATTGACCGAAACCCGCCTCACGAATGCGCGCGCCGCAGCTGTCCGCATGACCACAGACATTCACGAGCGGATGTTGCTCAACAACGGTGCCATGGTGGATAGCATCAACAACGCCACACCGTTTCCCTACGTGGTTGGATGGGGTGGCGTGCCTGCTGGCACCAACTGCAACACCACGGCTTGCACCCATGCGCAGCTGGCTGGTTTTGACCTCTCCCAGTGGAAAAACACCCTCTCCACAGTACTTCCCGGTGGTGATGGACTGATCTACCAGAGCACAGACGACCCTAGGGAGTTTGGTGTGTTGATCGCTTGGACCGACAACATCGATGACAAGGCTATAGGAGACCTGGCCGATTACACCAACCCATTCACCGTATCGGTCACCACCAATGTGGGCACCGCCGCCTGTCCGGCCAACATGATCTGCCACCTGACGAGGGTTCGCCCGTGAGAACACCCCGACATCACCCCTCCCCCCACGCCAGGCATAGCGCGCCCAAGCGCCGGGCGCAGGCCGGCGTTTCGCTGATCGAACTGATGGTGGGCATCACCGTCGGCATGCTCGTGTCCGTGGCAGCCGTGGGAACCTTGGTATACAACCGCGTGTCCAGCACCATGGTGGCCGACACGGTGGCCCTGCAGCAGGACGCGGCCACGGTGATGCGCATGATCGGGCGCCAACTCAAACAGACCGGAGCGGTTCCGGTGGTCAATGACCCTCTTGCACCGCTGAAATTTGGCTATCAGGATACCTACTTAGGTTTACCTCAGGGGACCCCCACACCTGCGCCTGTTTCTGTTGACGGCACCAATGTTGCCTCGGGAGACACGCTCAGAGTCAGCTACACCTATAACCCCAACCAGGCTGCCACCGTCGGGGACTGCATGGGCGAAAGCCCGGATCCTACGATTCCGGCCGAACGCGACATCATCAACACTTTCAGCCGGGGTGTGGACGGTCAGTTCCTCTGTCAGGGCACTAACCAGCCCAACGCCCAACCCGTTGTGAACAACGTGGAAGAGCTCCAGTTCTGGTACGCCGTGCGTGATCCGGCCACCAACCAGCTCAGGTACTTTGAGGCCGGTGGTTTCGCGGACTGGACCACCGTCGAAGCAGTTCAGGTTTGTATTCGCCTGGCAGGCACCAGTGGCAACAACCCGACCGTAGGTGTAGCCAGCACCGGCTGCACTGGGCAAGCCGTGGCCGACGACGGCCGCATCCGCCGCGTCTTCCGCCAGGTCTTCACCCTGCGCAACCTCCAGTCACAGGGCTGACTCTCATGCCACGCATTATTCGCATTCTCCCCGACGCCGGATCACAACGCGGCATCTCGTTGATCGTGGTGATGGTCATGCTGCTGCTGGGCAGCATTCTGGTGCTCGGCTCCACACGCACCAACTGGCTCAATGAATCCCTGGTTAGCAACGAGAGCGACTACCAGCGCGCTTACGTCGCGGCAGAAGCCCTGATTGCCGATGCCGAAACCGATATTCGCGGCATTCTGCCCGGGGGCATTCCTTGCAACAGCAGCGCCAATTTTTTTGGCTGCCGCAACCGGTATGGCGCAGGTCTTCCGTTCATTCCAGAGTCTCCTGTTCAAGACAGTGAAGATCTTCAGGCTGCCATCCCGAACTTCGCGACACTGCCTTGCCGTCAAGGGATCTGTCTGATCACAGCCGAGGACGACTTGGGTGCCAACTGGTGGAACGACGATTTGGTTGACATGACCGCCGACACCCGGACACCTAATGCGATTGCAGCCACCTATGGTGAATTCACCGGCGCCAATGTCGGCACCACCGGCAATCCCTTGCTGGCCGCCGATGCCGACGGCAACTACAGCGGCTGGTACTGGATTGAAGTGATGGAGTTCAACGTCTTGAGCGGCGCCATGGGACCAGCCCCCGTGGGCAACCTACCGGTACCGACGGTGGATCGACCCTATGTTTACCGCATCACTGCACTGGCGCAGGGCCGCAAGCCCGGTACCCGTGTCGTACTGCGATCCGTATTCGTACCCGATGTGTACGACCCCGAAGTTTAATTGTCCGGGAGCCGAAAATGAAGAAACCAAATCGCAAGATGACCCAGTCTCTCTGGGTATTGGGCAGTGGCTTGCTTGCTTCGGCCAACGCCTTGGCCGCACCCATGACCTTCAGCCAGATTCCGCCCGGCGCTGGTGCCAAGGAGCCTGCACCCAACATCATTGTGTCCGTGGACGATTCGGGCAGCATGGGCTGGGACATCAACGGCTGCATGACCATGGATTTTCGTACCGATGTCTACGGTAACTTGACTGACCCAACCAGGCCAGCGGGAGCACCGACGTGCCCTAGTCGGACATCCAACACCAATCCATCGCGCATGGCGTCTTTGCGTGCAGCCATCGTCAAGACCTTTGGCGATGGCGGGACCAACAAGGGAATCATTTCGGATGACCGTATCCGGCTCGCATGGCAAGCCATGTGGGACAACGGAAGGACTTCTCGTCCCAGTGGTCAGCAAAACAACCAAGACCTTTTGACAGCAGGACAGCTCAACACCATCAAGCCGTTCTCGGGCACTCATCGTTCGAACTTCAACACCTTCATCTCAACGCTAAGCCCAGTCAACGGAACACCATCACACAAGATGATGGCCAACGTTAACAGCTACATGTCGTCCACGGGTTCGACAGGCCCATTTGCGACCAGCCCTGGGACAACCGGGGCACCCTATCTGTCCTGTCGCCGGTCCTACCACATCCTGATGACCGATGGAGCGTGGAACTCTGAAACAACGGGTGCTGGAAACAAGGGCAACGTTGACGGCACGGCTCGCACCCTCCCCGATGGCACCGCGTACACCACAAACACGAATCAGACCCGCGTCTACCGGGATGCATGGGGTGGAACCAAAGGGACCTTGGCTGACTGGGCGATGGCCAACTGGGCAACGGACTTTCAATCCAGCCTGGACAACAATGTCCGTGCGCTGTTCCCCGTCAATGGCAACGAGACCGTCGGAGGCACATCGCTCAGCCGCTACTGGAACCCCAAAAACAATCCGATGACCTGGCAAGGTGTCACCCAGTACACCATCGGCTTCGGGAACTCTGCGACCACGTGGAATGGTGCTCCCAATTGGAACTCCACCACCGATGACACCTATGGTGGTGACTACAACACTCTGGTCAATGGCCCTACAACTTGGCTGAACCTTTTCAATACTTCCGAGAGTCAGACCACGCTGGAAGGACGTCGCGCTTCCGATCTGTGGCATGCGGCCTTGAATGGACGCGGCAGGTATTTCCCCGCTCGGACACCAGAGGCGCTAGAAAATGCGTTCGAGGACATCCTGAAAGACATCCTCGCCCAGACCGCCAAGCCATTGGTCTCGATCGCAAGCAATACTTCCCGCCTGTCCAAGAATGGTTTGGCTTATGTGGCCAGCTTCAACTCTGAGAGGTGGAGTGGTGACGTCAAAGCCTACCCAATCGACGACGACACGGGACTGCCGGCCCTGACACCAACGTGGAAGGTGTCCACGCTGCTGGACTCCACCAATACGTCGGAGTTTTCCCACAGCACGCGCGTGGTGTTGACCCACAATGGATCGACAAGCACTTCAGCCTCGGGCATTGCGTTCAAGTGGAGCACCCTCTCAACTGCCCAGAAAAGCTTGCTGACCAATGGCACCGCAGACACCAGCACCATTGGAGAAGAAAGACTGAACTACCTGCGTGGGGACCGTTCGAAGGAGCAGCCAGCGACAGGGGGCTATCTTCGCCAACGTGACTCACGCTTGGGCGATATCGTGAACTCGAATCTCTGGTATGTGGGTAAACCACTGCGCATGGACACAGACTACCCTGGCCACGCCAGCTTCCGTTCATCCTATGCCAGCCGCACCCCAGTGCTGTACGTTGGAGCCAACGATGGCATGTTGCATGGATTCAATGCCCAGACGGGCAAGGAATTGCTCGCCTACGTCCCGCTGGGCGTCTATACCAATCTGCGCAGCTACACGCAACCTGACTATGTACACAAATACTTTGTTGACGGGCATCCGTTCGCGGGTGACGCTGACTTGGACCAAGGTTCTGGCACCAATTGGCGCACGGTTCTGGTGGGAACTTTAGGTACAGGCGGGAGAGGCTATTTCGCACTGGACGTCACCAACCCAGCGGGTTTTAACGACTCCAGTGCAGGATCTATCGTCCTGATGGACAAAACCGCCAATGTCGACGCCGATGTGGGTCATATCTTCGCGGCCCCCA
This sequence comes from Burkholderiales bacterium GWF1_66_17, assembly GCA_001770705.1. GTDB lineage: Bacteria > Pseudomonadota > Gammaproteobacteria > Burkholderiales > Burkholderiaceae_C > Hydrogenophaga. Next base: position 240,612 of record MERT01000028.1, read on the forward strand.
CGGTGGACAACCAGACCAGCACGCTGTCGCAACAGATCGTCAAGCTCAACAATGACCGTTGGGCAGTGATCATGGGCAATGGCTACAACAGTACCAATGAACGCCCTGTCTTGTTGATTCAGTATCTGGATGGATCAAAAGAGCTCAAGAAAATCATTGCCCACAGTACCAATGCGCAGACCAACGGCTTGGGTGCTCCGGCCAGCTTCGACGTGAATGGCAACGGTACCGTGGACGTCGTTTATGCGGGTGACCTCAAAGGCAACCTTTGGAAGTTCAATCTGGTCAGCGAGAGCGATTCGAACTGGGGGGTAAGCGCATGGTCGGGCTCAAGCACCTGCAACAACTCCACGGCCTGCAAGCCCTTGATCGTGGCGAAGGACTCTGGCGGTGGTGCGCGCCCCATCACCGCTGCCCCCATGCTCATGATCCATCCACAAGGGGGTCTGCAAGTGCTCTTCGGAACTGGCAAAGACCTAATCGCAAGCGATCGCGACACAAGCGCCCCTCCGCGCGAGACGATCTTCAGTGTATGGGACTTGAGTACCTACCGGATCGAGAGTGGCAAACTGGTGGCAGACGATACGGACCCCGTCGACGAAAGCAATGGACGCAGCAGATTGGTGGCGCAGACGGTTACTGGTTCCTCGGGCTCCGGTCTGGTTGAGACGTCTGCAAACTCGGTCACCTACGACCGCACGGACTCCGACACAAAGCGAGGTTGGTACTTTGACCTCCCAGTGTCCGGCGAACGCGTGCTAATGGCACCGCGCTTCTTTGATGGACCCAACCTGTTGTTCAGCAGTGTGGTACCCAAGCAAGTGATAGAGGGTGAGACCTGTGATCTGGACTCGGCACAGGACCGCAACTTCCTGACAATCCTCAACGCCATCAGTGGTGCGCCTCCCAAGACATCTGTCTTTGGCGACGAAATGGACCCCTCAGGCAACGCTACTCGTTTGCAATATGGATCCGGCGAATTCATCACTTTGGTGGATTCGAAGAATCGCAAGACCACTGCCATCAACACCGACTACTTCTGCACCGGTGGCAACTGCGACGATGACTCGAACCCTAACGAAACCTGTGTTGGCAGTCAGTGCGCCAACTGTACCGGTCCCGACTGCCCCCCAACGAATTGCGTCGGACCTGACTGCAGTTGCAATGGACAGAACTGCACTTGTGTTGGCCCGGAATGCGCATGCGAGGGCCCCGGTTGCCGTGGTGGTTGCGGCCTGACAGGCGGCGTGCTGGACCTCTGCCGTAGCGGTCTGTTTGGTGCACGCACCGACTGGAGAGAACTGCGATGAAAGGCCATGACATGACCGAACTTCAAACCAGGCTCAGTTCGAACGTGGACCACAGGCAAAGAGGTTTCACACTGATCGAGTTGATGATCGTTGTTGCGGTGATCGGCATTCTGTCCGCCATTGCCTTGCCTAGCTACGACGCCTACATCAGACGGACCCACCGATCCAACGCCAAGTCGGCCTTGTTGCAAGTGGCGCAATGGATGGAACGTGCGTCGACAGCACAGGGAACTTATCCGCTCACCGCCAACGTGCCCACCGGCATCCTGAACGTGGAAGGTAGCCGGTATGTGTTGACGGTTGCTTCGGCAGACGGTAGCACCTATACCTTGACCGCCACCACCCAAGGACCTCAAGTTAGCGACGAATGTGGCAACTTCACTTTGACCCAGGCTGGAACCCGAGCGGTCACCGGGTCGCTTCCCGTTGACGAATGCTGGGGTCGATGAGTAGGGCCTCGCCGGTGCCGCTGGCCGGTATGGTGGAGACCCTGTCGCAGGCTCGCCAGGCCCTCAAGCTTTCCAACCCCAACCCCCGAGTCGGCTGCATCCTCACCGCCCCCGATGGCCGCGTGATCGGCCAGGGCCACACCCAGCAAGCCGGGGGCCCTCACGCAGAAGTCATGGCCTTGCGCGATGCGCAGGCCCGTGGCGAGTCGGTCATCGGCGCTACGGCCTTTGTCACACTGGAACCCTGCTCCCACCACGGCCGCACGCCGCCGTGTTGCGACGCGCTGATCGCGGCGAAAGTCGCCAAAGTGGTGGTGGCCACGGCCGATCCAAATCCGCTGGTGGCGGGCCGCGGCTTGGAGCGCCTCCGCGCTGCGGGTATCGCGGTGGAGCTGCTGCCACCCGACAGCGAAGCCGCTCGCGCTTCGCGCGAACTCAACATCGGCTTCTTCAGCCGCATGATCCGGAAAACGCCCTGGGTGCGCATGAAAGTTGCCGCTTCACTGGACGGCAGCACGGCGCTGGGCAACGGCGTGAGCCAGTGGATCACGAGCGAGGCTGCGCGCACCGATGGCCATGCCTGGCGGGCCCGCGCCTGCGCGGTGCTGACCGGCATAGGCACGGTGCTCGAAGACGATCCGATGCTGGACGTGCGGCTGGTGGACACACCGCGCCAGCCGCATCTGGTGATCGTCGACAGCCGGCTGGAAACCCCGCTGACCGCCCGCCTCTTCGGCCCGCCGGCCCAAGGGCTGGCGCGCAAGATCTTCATCTATTGCGCGGCCACCGAACCGCAGAAACAGGCGGCGCTGGAAGACTTGGGTGCCACGGTGATCTGCCTGCCCGGCCCGCAGGGCAAGGTGGACCTGGCAGCGATGCTGCTCGATCTGGGCCAGCGCGAAGTCAACGAGCTGCATCTGGAAGCAGGCCACAAGCTCAATGGGTCGTTCATCCGCGAAGGCCTGGTGGACGAACTGCTGCTTTACCTGGCTCCACTGCTGCTGGGCTCGGGAGGCCATGGCATGGCCGGTTTTGGTCCGCTGCAGAAGCTGGATGACGGCACGAAGCTCGCTTTTCACTCCATCGATCCAGTGGGTGAAGACCTGCGGATCGTGGCCCGGGTGCGCGGCCACGACGATTTTCTGCACCCCTGAACACTCCCTCTGCCCTGGGCGGGCACCCCTTTGGCGCCCGGCTAACCGGCATTTCTGCCTTTCCGGTGACCCTCGGCCGGAAAGCGCGCGCAAACCCTGCGAAAATACGCGCCTATGTTTACCGGCATCATCACCGGCGTGGGGCGTATCGCCGACCTCCACGCTCAGGGCAGCTCTTTGGACCACGGCAAGCGACTCACGATCGAGGCGCCTCCGGGCTACCTCGACGACGTGGGTCTGGGCGACAGCATCGCGCACAACGGTGCCTGCATGACCGTGACCACGCTGGACGCACCCAACCACCGCTACACCATCGATGTGTCGGCCGAATCGCTGGCCTGCACGGCAGGCCTGGCCACGGTGGGCAACCGTGTCAACCTTGAAAAAGCCTTGCGCGGCAATGATCGGCTGGGCGGGCACATCGTTTCCGGCCATGTGGACGGCATCGGCACCGTGACCCGTTTCGCCCGCGTCGGCGAAAGCTGGGAACTGCGGGTGATGGCGCCGCCCGAACTGGGCAAATACCTCGCCTACAAGGGCTCCATCACCGTCAACGGCGTGAGCCTCACGGTGAACCAGATACAAGACAGCGTCGCTGGCTGCGAGTTCAGCATCAACCTCATTCCCCACACGGTGGAAAACACCTCCCTCGGCCAGTTGGCCGATGGCAGCCAGGTCAACCTCGAAATCGACACCGTGGCGCGTTACGTGGAACGCATGCTCAGCGCCTCCAGCACCCCACACAAGGACCCTTCAGCATGAACGCCCCTGAAACCCTGGCGCCCGTGGCCATCTCCCCTGTGGAAGACATCGTCGCCGACATGCGCGCCGGTCGCATCGTGATCCTCGTCGATGAAGAAGACCGTGAAAACGAAGGCGACCTCGTGCTCGCCGCCGACCACGTGACACCCGAAGCGATCAACTTCATGGCCCGCTTCGGCCGTGGCCTGATCTGTCTGACGCTCACGCGCGAGCGCTGCGAACAGCTCAAGCTCCCGCCCATGGTCGTGCGAAACGGTGACAAGAAAGGCACGGCGTTCACGGTATCGATCGAGGCCGCGGAGGGTGTGACCACCGGCATTTCGGCGGCCGACCGCGCGCGCACGGTGCAGGCCGCCGTGGCACCCAAAGCCCAGGCCGACGATCTGGTGCAGCCCGGCCACATCTTTCCGCTGCAGGCTGTCGAAGGCGGCGTGCTCATGCGCGCGGGCCACACCGAAGCCGGTTGTGACCTCGCCGCCATGGCCGGCTGCTCGCCCGCCTCGGTGATCTGCGAAATCATGAAGGACGACGGCACCATGGCCCGCCTGCCGGACCTGCAGTTGTTCGCGGCCGAACACGGTCTGAAGATCGGCACCATCGCCGACCTGATCGAACACCGCAGCCGCAACGAGAGCCTGGTGCAGAAGCTCGGCACCCGCAGCCTCAACACCGCCTTCGGCGAATTCACCGCCCACGCCTTCCGCGATGGCCCCAGCGGCGCCTTGCATCTGGCGCTGGTCAAGGGCCAGTGGACACCCGACCAGAGCGTGGCCGTGCGCGTGCACGAACCGCTGTCCGTGCTGGACGCGCTGGAAGTGGGCCGCTCCATGCACAGCTGGAGCCTCGAAGCCAGCCTGCGCCACATCGCCGAATCCGGCGCGGGCGTGGCCGTGCTGCTCAACTGCGGCGAGACGGCCGCGCAATTGCTGGCCCAGTTCGAAGGCACGGCCCGATCGGCCCAGGCCCCCGAACGCGGCCGCATGGACCTGCGCACCTACGGCGTGGGCGCACAGATCCTGCGCGAATGTGGCGTGCACAAGATGCAGCTCATGGGCAACCCGCGCCGCATGCCCAGCATGACCGGCTACGGCCTCGAAATCACCGGATACCTCAGTCGCAACGCCTGAACTTCCTCACACACCACCAGAAAGAAACTCCCCATGTTCGGCGCAGACAAAGGCACCCACAACCTGCTCGATGGCAAGAAACTCGCCATCGGTATCGTGCAGGCCCGCTTCAACGAAGGCATCACCGATGCGCTCTTCAACGCCTGCCACGCTGAGCTGCTGGCGCTGGGCGTTCTGGAAAAAAACATCACCCATGTGAAGGTGCCCGGCGCGCTCGAAGTGCCCGTGGCCCTGCAGGCACTGGCCGAGCGCGACGACTTCGACGCCCTGATCGCCCTGGGCTGCATCATCCGCGGCGAGACCTACCACTTCGAACTCGTGGCCAACGAGTCCGGCTCGGCCGTGACGCGCCTGGCCCTGGACTACCAGGTCCCGATCGCCAACGCCATCCTCACCACCGAAAACCTCGAGCAGGCGGTCGCCCGCCAGGAAGACAAAGGCCGTGACGCAGCACGCGTGGCCATCGAAATGGCCCACCTGCTGGAAGACATCGGCTGACATGAACGACACCACCTCCACCACCAGCAGCGTCCCCAAGGCGCGCAAGGCCGCCGACAAATCGGCCCGCACCCGCGCCCGCGAGTTCGCCCTGCAGGCGCTCTACCAGCACATGGTGGGCCGCAACGAGGCCAGCGACATCGATGCCTTCACGCGCGACCTCTCCGGCTTCCACAAGGCCGACAGCGTGCATTACGACGCCCTGCTCCACGGCTGCGTGGCCCAGGCCGCGACACTCGACACGCTGATCACACCCCTGCTCGATCGCCCGCTGGTCGAGCTCTCGCCCATCGAGCGCGGCGTGCTCTGGATCGGCGCCTACGAGCTCCAGCACTGCCTCGACGTGCCCTGGCGCGTGGTCATCAACGAGTGCATCGAGCTGGCCAAATCCTTTGGTGGCACCGACGGCCACAAATACGTCAACGGCGTGCTGCACCAGCTCGCCGCGCAGTTGCGACCGGCCGAGATCGCCGCCGCTCCGAGCAAGGCGCCAGCGCGCAAGCCATCGGGCCCGTGCAGCGACGGCGCCGACGAAGCCTGAGACCGGGACACCAGCCACAGCATGCGGATTTCCCAACGCGCCCAGCGGGTCGAGCCCTTTTATGTGATGGAGCTGGCCAAAGCCGCAGCCGACATGGCCGCCGGAGCCCGGCCCGGCGACCGCCCGATGATCACGCTCAACATCGGTGAACCCGACTTCACCGCTCCGCCGCTGGTGCAGCTGGCCGCCGAGCGCGCCATCCACGACGGACGCAGCCAGTACACCGCGGCCACCGGCCTGCCCGCCTTGCGCCGCGTCATCAGTGGCTGGTACGCGGCGCGCTTCGGGCTGGACATCGATCCGGGCCGCATCGTGATCACCGCGGGCGCCTCGGCTGCGCTGCAACTGGCCTGCCTGGCGCTCATCGAGGCCGGCGACGAGGTGCTGATGCCGGACCCGAGCTACCCCTGCAACCGCCAGTTCGTGCAGGCGGCCGAAGGCAAGGCGGTGCTCATTCCCTCCGGCCCGGCCGAGCGCTTCCAGCTCAGCGCGGCCCATGTGGAAGCGGCCTGGACGCCCGCCACACGCGGCGTGCTGCTGGCCTCGCCGTCGAACCCCACCGGCACCAGCATCGCGCGCGACGAGCTGGAACGCATCGCCCGTTTCGTGCGCGAGCGCGGCGGCGTGACCCTGGTCGACGAAATCTACCTCGGGCTGAGTTATGAAGATGCCTACGGCCACAGCGCGCTCGGCCTGCCCGACGGCCTGGGCGACGACGTCATCAGCATCAACAGCTTCTCCAAATACTTCAACATGACCGGCTGGCGCCTGGGATGGCTGGTGCTGCCGCCCGCGCTGGTGCCCGTGGTGGAGCGGCTGGCGCAAAACCTGTTCATCTGTGCCAGCACCATCGCGCAACACGCGGCGCTGGCCTGCTTCGAGCCGGAGAGCCTGGCGGAATTCGAGCGCCGCCGCGCCGAGTTCAAGGCCCGGCGCGACTATTTCATTCCCGAACTCAACCGCCTCGGCCTCACGGTGCCGGTCATGCCCGACGGCGCGTTCTATGCCTGGGCCGATGTGAGCGGTCTGTGCGGGCGCTGGGGCATCCCGCCGCAGGGCGCACGCGCCGACGAAGGCGGCAGCTGGGCACTGGCCTTCGAGCTGATGAAACGCTGCCAGCTGGCCACCACGCCCGGCCGCGATTTCGGCAGCGCGGACCCCGGGCGCTACCTGCGGTTTTCCACCGCCAATTCGATGGCGCAGCTGCGTGAAGCGGTGGCCCGGCTGGAGGCGGCCCTGTGAGCGAACCGGAAGGTAGCCCGTTCACCTGGCCAGTCCGCGTGTACTGGGAGGACACCGACGCCGGCGGCATCGTGTTCTACGCCAACTACCTGAAGTTCTTCGAGCGCGCCCGCACCGAGTGGTTGCGTGGTCTGGGCATCCAGCAGCAGCGCCTGCGCGAAGAAGCGGGTGGCATGTTCGTCGTGACCGACACCCAGGTGCGCTACCTGCGGCCGGCCCGGCTGGACGATTTGCTTTTGGTTACCGCCCGTGTGCTGGAAGTCGGCAAGGCCTCCCTCACAATCAGGCAGTCTGCGCTCCTGAAAGCGCAGCAGGTTGGTGAAACAGATGTGCTGCTCTGTGAAGGCAGCATCCGCATCGGCTGGGTGAATACCGCTACCATGCGACCCCAGCGCATCCCCACCGCGGTGCTGGATGTCATGCCCTTGCCGGGCAGCCCGATCACCTGAACCTTTCTCCTTCCAACCACTCCGAACGACATGACCCAAGAACTCTCCATCGTCCAGTTGTTGCTCAACGCGAGCTGGGTGGTCCAGGCCGTGGTGCTGTTGCTGGTGGTGGTGTCCATCATCAGCTGGGCCGCCATCTTCCGCAAAGTCTTCGCGCTCAAGCGGGTGAACGCGCACAACGAAGATTTTGAGCGCGAGTTCTGGTCAGGCGCCAACCTCAACGACCTCTACGCCGCCGCCGCCCAGAGCGCACGCCACGGCGGCCCGCTGGAGCGCATCTTTGCCAGCGGCATGCGCGAATACCAGAAACTGCGCGAACGCCACATCACCGACAACGGCACCCTGCTCGACGGCGCCCGCCGCGCCATGCGCGCGAGCTTCCAGCGCGAGCTCGACGTGATGGAAGCCAATCTCTCCTTCCTTGGCACGGTCGGCTCCGTGGCGCCCTATGTCGGCCTGTTTGGCACCGTCTGGGGCATCATGCACGCCTTCACCGGCCTGGCCGCTCTCGCCCAGGTGACGCTGGCCAGCGTGGCGCCCGGCATCGCCGAAGCCCTGGTCGCGACCGCCATCGGCCTGTTCGCCGCCATCCCCGCGGTGGTGGCCTACAACCGCTTCGCCCACGACATCGACCGCGCGGCCAGCCGCATGGAAACGTTCATGGAAGAGTTCTCCAACATCCTGCAGCGCAACCTGGGCAACCAGTCTGCCTCCGGTCACTGACATGGCAGCGTCGTCCCGTCGCCCACGGCGCACCAAGAACGAGATCAACATGGTCCCGTTCATTGACGTCATGCTCGTGCTGCTGATCATCTTCATGGTCACGGCGCCACTGATCTCGCCGAGCCAGATCGATCTGCCCAGCGTCGGTCAGGCCAACGCGCAACCCAAGGATTTTGTGCAGGTCATCATCGACAAGGACGAGGGCATCGAGGTGCGCGAAGGCCTGTCCAACAAAGACGGTCGCAGCATCAAGATGACGCAACTCGCCGAGGAAGTGCGCAAGCTGCAGGCGGCGTCAGAAGGCGGTGAAGCCGACAAGGTACCCGTGGTCATCAGCGCCGACAAGGGCATCAAGTACGAGACCGTGGTCAAGGCGATGGACACCCTGCAGCGCGCGGGTGTCCAACGTGTCGGCCTGTCGGTCCAGACCACGCGTTGACCCATTCCGACATGCAGATCACCGCCGACACCCACGACCTCAAGCCACCCCGCCCGGGCCGCTGGCTGGGGCCTGTCGGCCTGGCGCTGGTGGCGCATGCCCTGCTCATGGGCGCGCTCACCTGGGGCGTGCACTGGCAGCAGGACGAACCGCTGGTTTCGTTCGAGGCCGAACTCTGGTCCGCCGTGCCGCGCGAAGCCGCGCCGCGCGCCGTGCAGCCGCCCCCACCGCCGCCGCCACCACCTGAACCCAAACCCGAACCACGACCCGAACCCAAGCCCGAGCCACGACCCGAACCCAAACCCGAACCACGACCCGCACCGCCGCCGCCAGCGGTGAAAGAGGCCGAAATCGCCACCGCCCAGGCCAAGAAGAAAGCCGAGGCCGAGAAGCGGGAAGAGGCGAAAAAGATCGAGGCCAAACGCAAGGCCGAGGCGCAGGAAAAAGAAAAAGAGGCGAAGAAGGAAGCCGCCGAGAAGCTCGCTGCCGACAAAAAAGCCCGAGAGAAGAAGCTGGCTGACCAGAAAGCGGAGAAGGCCGAAAGGGCCAGAGAAGTCGCAGAAGAGAAGTTGCGCGACCAGCTCCGGCGCGAACAGGTGGCCCGCGTGATTGGTCAGGCCAGCGCCAGTGGAAGCCCTGATGCGCGAGGTTCTGCGGCCCGATCAAGCGGCCCGTCGTCGGGCTACGGCAACCGGGTGCGTGAACGCATCCGCCCCAACATCCGCATCTCGCAAGAGCTTCCCCGGAATCTGCTGACCGAGATCGAAGTTCGGACCTCGGCCGATGGCACCATTTCCTCGCGCCGCGTGGTGAAAAGCAGTGGCAATCCGGCTTGGGACGACGCCGCCCTGCGCGCCATCGACCGCACCGGCAGCCTGCCCCGCGACACCGATGGGACTGTGCCATCGCCGATGATCGTGGAGATGCGCCCGCTGGACTGACCCGCACTGCCCTCCGCGCCGGGGCCTGGCTCAGGCTCTCAGCGCAGCAGCAGGGTCGGAATGCGCGCCGAACGCAGCAGGTCGTCCGTCTTGCTGCCCAGGAACAGGCTGCGCAGCGGCGAGTGGGTATAGGCGCCCATCACCAGCAGGTCGATGCCCTTGGCCTGGATGGCTTGCGCGATCGTGCTCTCCGGGTCGCCCGGCACGATCTCACCCGCCACGTCAAAGCCCGCCGTTTCCAGCGTCTGCGTGGCCCAGGCCATTTGCTTCGGCCCATCCTGGCTGGCCTTGCCCGACATCAGCAGCTGCACCGGCAACCCCTTGAACAGTCGGCTACCGGCCACCATCTCGACACCCCGGCGCGTGATGCTGCTGCCGTCGAAGGCGATCAGCACACGCTCGGGCGCCTTGAAGCCATCGGTCACGGTCAGGATGGGGCGGTTCAGCGCCCGCGCGACCTGCTCCACATGGCGACCGAGCTCGCGCTGCGTGCTGTGGGCCGACTCACCACGGCGACCCAGCACGAAGAGGCGCACGCCGGCTTGCTGCTCGTGCAGGGTTTCATCCAGATCGCCGTGGCGCTGGCGCGTGTCCACCGGCGCGGCGCCCGCAGCCAGGGCGCGTTCGCGAAGAGCGTTGAGGAAAATGCGCGCCTGCTCGCGCTCGGCACGGGTGCGCGCGGCGTCCTGCTCACTCAGGCTTTTCAGCAGGCTCTGCTCGGCATTGGCCTGCAGCGCACCGCTGTGGTCCTGGCCGCCTTGCAGCGCCGGGTGGCGGTCGATCACATGCAGAAACTCCAGCGGCGCGGCCATGCGTGCCGCGGCCCAGGCGGCGTAGTCGGCCACGTGTTGAGCGTAGGGCGAGAGGTCCACACAGGCCAGCACCTTGTTGTCTTGTTGTGTCATTTTCGTGCTCCTGCTCAGTGGCCCGTCAGCATGTCGTCGGCGCCGTCCTTGTCGTGCACGGCGAATTTGTCCACCATCGTGGCACTGGCATCGTTCAGGCCGATCACCTCCACCTCGGTGCCCTCGCGGCGGAACTTGAGCACCACCTTGTCGAGCGCGCTGATGGCGGTGATGTCCCAGAAGTGCGCGCGGCTGACGTCGATGCGCACCTTGTCGATCACTTCCTTGTAGTCAAAGGCGTTGGCGAAACGCTCGGCGCTGGCGAAGAACACCTGGCCGGTGATGGTGTAGGTGCGCGCGCGGCCTTCGTCTTCGGCCAGTGAGCGGATGCGCAGGATCTGCCCGACCTTGTGCGCGAAGAAAAAGCCTGAGAGCAACACGCCAGTGAGCACGCCTTTGGCCAGGTCGTGCGTGGCCACGGTCACCACCACGGTGGCGATCATCACCGCGCTGGAGCTCCGGGGATGTTCACGCAGGTTCCTGATGGAACTCCAGTTGAAGGTGCCGATGGACACCATGATCATCACGGCCACCAGTGCGGCCATGGGGATCTGCTTCACCCACTCGCCCAGGAACACCACCAGGATCAGCAGCACCACGCCAGCCACCAGGGTGGACAGGCGCCCGCGCCCGCCCGACTTCACGTTGATCACGCTCTGGCCGATCATGGCGCAGCCCGCCATGCCGCCGATGAAGCCGGTGGCGATGTTGGCCACGCCCTGGCCCACGCACTCGCGGTTCTTGTCGCTCCTGGTGTCGGTCAGGTCGTCCACGATGGTCGCCGTCATCAGCGATTCAAGCAGGCCCACCACCATCAGCGTGAGCGCATACGGAAAGATGATCTTCAAGGTTTCGAAGTTGAGCGGAATGTCGGGGATCCGGAACACCGGCAGGCTGTCGGGCAGTTCACCCATGTCGCCCACGGTGCGGATGTCCAGGCCCATCCAGATCGAGAAGATGGTCAGCACCACGATGGTCACCAGTGGCGAGGGCACGGCCTTGGTGATCACAGGCAGGCCGTAGATGATGGCCAGGCCCGCCGCCGTCATGGCGTACACATGCCAGGTCACCCCGATGGTCTGCGGGTTCAGCTCCGGCAGCTGCGCCATGAAGATCAGGATGGCCAGCGCGTTCACGAAGCCGGTGACCACCGAGCGCGACACGAAGCGCATCAGCCGACCCAGCTGCACCCAGCCCGCGATCACCTGCAACACGCCGGTGAGCACCGTGGCGGCCAGCAGGTATTCCAGCCCGTGGCTCTTCACCAGGCTCACCATCACCAGCGCCATGGCACCGGTCGCCGCGGAGATCATGCCGGGCCGCCCGCCCATGAAGGCGATGATGGTGGCGATGGAGAACGACGCGTACAACCCCACCTTCGGGTCCACGCCCGCGATGATGGAAAAGGCGATCGCTTCGGGGATCAGCGCCAGCGCGACGACCAGGCCGGCCAGCACGTCGTTGCGGACGTTGGACATCCAGTCCTGTCGGAAATTCTTGAACACAGCAAACACTCCAGGGACAAAGCGGACAAACCGCCACCGCACAAAACGACGCAGGGGAATAAGGGACTACCGACACGTTGAGCGCAGGCACAACGGTCAACCGGAGGCACTCCGGCCATAAAAGTCAGCAAATTTCGATCCAATCCTCGACTGCGCCTTATCCGGACTGTGCACAAGCACGCGCGTTGGTCAGGTGGCAGTGGACGAGGGGATTGCTGGAGCTTACAAGGGTCACTCCGGGAACGGGACCGAGCCGGGTGGGTGACGCCATGCAGCGCAGCCCGGTGGTCATGGGGCTTTTGATTCTAACGGGAAGCACTCGGCAGTGCCCGGCCCGGACGGGGCGACCCAGGCAGCGTCAAACGGTGCTCTGTGCCTGGACCGGGCCCGGTCCAATCGGGTGTTCATGGCCTCGAAATGCCGGGGCAGGAAGTGGCTCTTTTTGCCCATCTCGGTGCTCAGATCGGGCAGGACGCGGATCTCGAACGGATCGGTGCCGTTGATGACGGCCACCGGATGGAAGGGGCGCCCCTCCTGAAGCCGGACCGGAACCACCGCGGCAAGCTGCGGCGCAGCCTCCGTGAACAGCGAGCAGCTGGGGTCGCAGAACGAGGCATCGGCCGCGTGCCAGCGCCCGCCGAGCCGGGCCGCGGCGAAGTGGTGTTTCACATGGGAGCGCATCTGCGCGCGCCAGCCATCGGGCATGAGCGCACCCAGGGTGCCCATGTCGAGCGGGGCCTCGACAAACCCCGCCTCGATCCCTGTCGCGCGCATCAGCGCCACCTGCAGGTTGGCCTTGGTGGTGCACAGGCCACTGCCCCGCGCCAGGGTGTCGGACGCCAGCTCCTGCCAGAGGCCAAACCGGAAAGGCATGGACTGAACGAAACGGAAGATGGCTTCGGCGGTGTCGGCTGGCGTGGTGCACTCCAGCGATTGCGCCAGCTGGCGGATCGTTGGGTGTCCGTGATCGCACAGGGTTTTCGGGTCGGGCAGGTCATCGGGAAAGCGGGCGCCGAGCTCGGACCGATCGACCGCCAAGAGGGCCTCGGCCCAGGCGCTGCGCAGGTGTTGTGCCGCAGCGGAGCGCCAGACCGCCTGGGTGGCATCAAGGCTCCAGACCAGGGTGTCGGCGTCCAGCGCCTGCCGCGCCGGGCCCCGGGCGGCGAAGTGGTTGCCCGGCCCCCACCAGTCCCCGCCACCGGCCAGCCGCCCGGCGAGCACCAGATGCACCGGGCGCCCGCTGTGGTTCGGCAGCGTCTGCCCCGGCTGGAGCCGCTGCACGGCGCCCAGGTTGAAGAGATGGCTGGTGAGGAGCCCCAGATGCGGGCCCAGCGGTGAATCGCCAAACAAAGACAGCAGAACAGCCCGCGGCGGCAGCCCCGATGGATGCGACATGATGTTTCCTCCCTGACCAATCTGACCGCCTTGTGAGGCGGCTCTGGAAGCCATTCTTCCATTGGTCGGGAAAGCCGCCATGCAAACATTGCTGGCGCGCGCAGAACCCGGACGGACCGGGCGAAGCGGACCCGCTCAGTCAGCGGCTGGCGTGGTTCCGACGCCCGCGAGCACGTCCTGCAGCACGCGCTGGAGTTCGGCCGCATCCACCGGCTTGTGCAGCACGGCGGCAAACAGCGCACTCACCAGCTCGGGTGCGATCTCGTTGACATGACCGCTCATCAGCACGATGGGTGGGGGTGCCGTGGTGGCGCGGATGCGCTGCGCCAGCCCGACGCCGTCGAGGCGCGGCATGGACTGGTCGGTCAGCACCACATCCCAGCGCTTGCCGGTCTGCACGAACTGCGCCCAGCCTTCTTCCCCGTCGCGCGAGCGGGTCACGTTCCAGCCCTTGCGCTCCAGCAGCGCGCTCCAGGCGTGGCGCACCAGTTGGTCGTCGTCCACAAACAGGAGCTGGCGTCCCGGACCGGGCCCCCCGCCGGGCGCTGTGACCGGATCGACCGTTGCATCGCGCCGGCTGGCGGGCAGGTAAAGATGGAAGCAGGCGCCCCCGTCGGGTTCGTTGCGCAGCCCGAGGCCGCCGTGGTGGCGCACCACGATGCCCTGTGCCACCGACAGGCCCAGCCCGGTGCCGCGCCCCTTGGCCTTGGTGGTGAAAAACGGTTCGAACACCCGGTCCAGGTGCTCGGGGGCCACGCCAGCGCCGTGGTCGCGCACGGTCAGCACCAGGTAGTGACCGGGCTCCAGCCCGGCTGCGCCTGGCGGCACGGCCTGCGCCGGAGACAGCGGCAGGTCCAGGGCAGCCAGCGTGAGTTCGATGCGACCCTTGCCCTGCATGGCGTCGGCGGCGTTGATCAACAGGTTCACCAGCACCTGCTGCAGCTGCGTGGGGTCGGCATCGACCTCGTCGTCGTCCACCCGGTAGTCCACCACCAGTTCGCAATCGCGCGTCAGGCCCGAACCCACCATCTGCCGGGTTTCCTCGATCAGGTTGGTCCAGTGCAGGCGCCGCAGTTTGGGCGCGGTCTGGCGGCCGAAAGCCAGCAGCTGGCGCATCAGGCCATCGGCATAGCGCGTCGCTTTCAGGGCCTGCTGCAGGGCTTCGTGGCTGGGGTGCTGGGTGTCCGGCAAGTCTTCGACCGCCAGCCTGACCCAGCCGGTGATGGCGGCCAGCGAGTTGTTGAAATCGTGGGCGATGCCCCCGGTGAGGCGCCCCAGCGCCTCGGTTTTCTGGCTCTGCATCAGCTGCATCTGCAGCGCTTCCTGGCGTTCGTGGGCGCTGCGCTGCACCTCGGCGTCGTGCCGCACGCGCAACAGCAGTCCGTTGACCCCATTCGCCAGCTGGGCCAGTTCGTCATCCCCTTGCACACGCACCAGCCCCGAGGCGCTGGGACCGTGCTCGGTGATGCCCTTCAGGTCGGCGTGCAAGCGCTGCAGGCGCTGCAGCATCAGACGGTCCAGCAGCAGCACCAGCAGTGCGCTGGCCAGAAGGCCCGCCACGGCGGCCAGACCCATGCCACTCCAGGCCAGCGCTTCGCCTTGCTGCTGCAGCCGCCGGTCCAGCCCCAGCACCAGTTCGGCCACAGGGCGACCGAGGTGGTCGCGCAACACGGCGTGCAGCTCGTCGAGCGTGTCATCCACCGGCTCGACGTGCACGTCCTGCCCGTCATGACCGGGGTTGGCGAACGACAGGCGCGTCGGCATCATCAACACCTCGGCAAAGCCCGCCAGCTCGCGCTCTTCGAAACGGCGCACCATGGCGATGGCACCCTGCGGTTTCTCGCCTTCCAGCCCCGGCAGGTGCACCGCGGCCACCACCACCAGATCCAGCTGGTCATCCGTCACCCGCAGGGTTTGCAGCGCGTTCTTGGGGTTGCTGGACGCCAGGACCGGTGCGGCGAGTTCGGCCAGGGGGGCGACGCGCTCGGGCAACACGCTGGCCAGTTCGCCCTCGCCACGCCGGGCGACGGTGGCCAGTACCTTGCCCTGCGCATCGAACACCACCACCTCGGCGATGCGGAGGTAGCCCATGTTTTCGACATCGAAGTTGTCCGACATGAAGCCAGCGTCCTTGCCCTGCACGTAGTCGACGGCATCACTCCAGAACGCATAGTCGCGGGCGGTGGCGCTCAGGGACAGGAGCTGCTGGTTGAGGACGCGACGGGCGCGCTCGCCCTCGCGCGCGGCACGATCGGCTTCCAGATGGCTGAAAGAATCCCCGACGAAGTAGCGCGCTCCGAGCATGGCGCTCGAAGCGCACAGTCCGACGACGACCAGGACCAGCGCCCAGGCTTTGTGTTGCAGTTTCATGGCTTTCCTGATCATCGGCACCGTTGACGGCAACTGAAGCGACAAACCCGGTGCGAGCGTGACAGGCTGCGCAGAATGATGGCCTGTGACCGCCTCCACGCGCGGATCCGGGGTCAATCGAACACGATTTCGGCACGCCGCTCGTGCGCCTGGGCCGTCCAGCTCGCCAGCGCCGCATCGGTCGGGAAGAACAGCGCCCGGTCGTCCAGCTGCAGTTCACACTGCGCACCGGCACGCTGCAGGGCCAGGCGCACTGGCAGGCCGCGCACCAGCTCGCCCTGGTCGGTGAGCTCGCGCTTCGGGGGAAATTCGCGCACCAGCGTGGCCACGGCGGGCGCCGTACCGTTCACCGCCACGCGCAGGAACTTGCCGAAGCGGCAGCGGGCCGCGGCCAGGTCCCAGATCTGCTGGATCTTCAACCGCAGGCCACCCGAAAAACGGTCCGGCTGGGCCACGGCCTGCACGACGATGAGTTCGTCGTCCTTCAGCAGGTTGCGGTGCAGGTTGATCAGGTTCTCGTCGGCGCTGACTTCCAGCACCGCCGTCTTGTCGTCGATCTTGAACAGCGCGAGCTTGCCGCGTTGTCCGTTGATGATGCGGAAGTCGGTCACGATGCCGGCCAGGATCACCGGGTCGCGGCTCTCCTTCACGTCGCCCAGCTCGGTGCGCGCAAAACGCCGCACCTCGCGCTGCACCTCATCGAACAGATGACCCGAGAAATAGAAACCGAGGGCGGTCTTCTCCAGCGTCAGCTGCTCTTTCACGCCCCAGGGCGTGGTGGACACCAGGTCGGGCTCCTGCGTGCTGGATCCGTGGTCGTCTTCGCCCATCATGTCGAACAGGCCACCCTGGTTGGCGTTGGCCACGCTGGCGGCGGCGAAGTCGAACGCCACCTCCACCGAGGCCAGTACCTCGGCGCGGTTCAGGTGCAGCGAGTCGAAGGCACCGGCCTTGATGAGTGCTTCCACCGTGCGCTTGTTCAGACGCTGGCGGTCCACCCGGCGGCAGAAATCGAACAGGCTCTTGAATGGGCCGGTCTCGGCACCGTTGGGGCCTTCACCGCGGCCTTCGCGCGCCGCCACGATGGCGTCGATGGCCTGCTGGCCCGTGCCCTTGATGGCGCCCAGGCCGTAGCGGATGGATTTGTCGGTGATGGGCTCGAAGCGGTGGAACCCGCGGTTCACATCGGGCGCCTCGAAGCTGATGCCCATCTTCTTCGCGTCTTCCCACAACACCTTGAGCTTGTCGGTGTCGTCCATTTCCACCGTCATGTTGGCGCAGAAGAACTCGGCGGTGTAGTGCACCTTGAGCCAGCCGGTGTGGTACGCGAGCAGCGAGTACGCGGCGGCGTGCGACTTGTTGAAGCCGTAGCCCGCGAATTTCTCCATCAGGTCAAAGACCTCGTCGGCCTTGGCTTCGCTGATGTCGTTCCTGGCTGCGCCGGCGCGGAAGATCGCGCGGTGCTCGGCCATTTCTTCGGCCTTCTTCTTGCCCATGGCCCGGCGCAGCATGTCGGCGCCGCCGAGCGAATAACCGCCCAGGATCTGCGCGGTCTGCATCACCTGCTCCTGGTAGACCATGATGCCGTAGGTCTCGCTCAGCATCTCGGCCACCAGCGGGTGCGGGTACTCGATCACCTCGCGCCCGTGCTTGCGCGCCACGAAGCTGGGGATCAGGTCCATGGGGCCCGGGCGGTACAGCGCGTTCAGGGCAATCAGGTCTTCGAGCCGGCTGGGTTTGGCGTCTTTCAGCATGCCCTGCATGCCGCGGCTTTCAAACTGGAACACGGCTTCGGTCTGACCGCGCGAGAACAGCGCATACACGCGCTGGTCGTCCAGCGGAATGTCTTCGAAGCGGAAGTTCTCTTGGCCCTTGTGGCGCTTCATGATGAACTCGCGCGCGATCTCCAGGATGGTCAACGTGGCCAGGCCCAGAAAGTCGAACTTCACCAGGCCGATGGCCTCCACGTCGTCCTTGTCGTACTGGCTCACCGCCGAGTCGCTGCCCGGCTGCATATAGAGCGGGCAGAAGTCGGTCAGCTTGCCCGGCGCGATCAGCACGCCGCCGGCGTGCATGCCGATGTTGCGCGTCATGCCTTCGAGCTTTTGCGCCAGCTCGATCAGGGTCTTGACGTCGTCTTCCTTCTGGATGCGCTCGGCCAGCACCGGCTCCATCTCGATCGCGTAGTTGTTCTTGTCGCCCTCCGGCTTCGGATTCGGCGGGTACTGCAGCGTGACCGACATGCCCGGCTTGTTCGGGATCAGCTTGGAAATGCCGTCGCAGAAGCCGTAGGAAAAGTCGAGCACGCGGCCCACGTCGCGGATCGCCGCGCGCGCGGCCATGGTGCCGAAGGTGGCGATCTGGCTCACGGCGTCCTTGCCGTAGCGGTCCTTCACATAGTCGATCACGCGGTCGCGATTCGACTGGCAGAAGTCGATGTCGAAGTCGGGCATGGACACCCGCTCCGGGTTCAGGAAACGCTCGAACAGCAGGTTGTACTGCAGCGGGTCGAGGTCGGTGATGAGCAGCGCGTACGCCACCAGCGAACCGGCACCGGAACCCCGGCCCGGACCCACCGGGCAGCCGTTTTCCTTCGCCCACTTGATGAAGTCCGACACGATCAGGAAGTAGCCCGGGAAGCCCATCTTCAGGATGGTGTTGAGCTCGAACTCCAGGCGCTCCACGTAGCGCGCGCGCACGGCTTCGCGTTTGGCCTCGTCGGGAAAGAGGTGCTTCAGCCGCCCCTCCAGCCCCTCGTACGAGACGTGGCGGAAATAGTCTTCCACGGACATGATCACGCCATCCACCGGCGGGATCGGGAAGTTGGGCAGCTGCGGTTTTCCCAGCACCAGCGTGAGGCTGCAGCGCTTGGCGATCTCCAGCGTGTTGGCCACGGCGCTGGGGATGTCGGCGAACAGCGCTTCCATCTGCGCCGCACTCTTGAAGTACTGCTCGCGCGTGAAGCGGCGCACGCGCCGGTTGTTGCCCAGGATCTCGCCGTCGGAAATGCAGACGCGCGCTTCGTGCGCCTCGTAGTCGTCGGGCTCCAGAAACTGCACCGGGTGCGTGGCCACCACCGGCAGGTGAAGCCGGGCCGCCAGCTGCACGGCGGCCGTCACATGGCGTTCATCGTCCACACGGCCGGCGCGCTGCAGCTCGATGTAGAAGCGGTGCGTGAACAGGCCGGCGAGCTTCAGGGCCACGTCGGCGGCGCGGTTCGCATCGCCCTGGATCAGCGCCTGCCCGACCGGTCCGGCCTGCGCGCCCGAGAGCATCAGCAGACCGCCGTTGAGTTCTTCCAGCCATTCGCGCTGCACCAGCGCCCCGCCCCGGCCGTCGCTGCGCGTCCAGGCGCGCGCCAGCAGCTCGCTCAGGTTCAGGTAGCCCTGCTTGTCCTGCACCAGCAGGATCACGCGCGGCGCGGCCGGCTGGTGGCTGCCGGGCATGGCGTTCGGGGTTTCTTCGGTGAAACCCTGCAGCATCACCTCGGCGCCCAGCAAGGGCTTCACGCCCTCGCCGCGAGCGGCCTTGTAGAACTTGACCGCGCCAAACAGGTTGCTCAGGTCGGTGATCGCCAGCGCAGGCTGGCCATCGGCGGCGGCGGCGGCGACCACGTCGTCGATGCGGTTGGTGCCGTCAACGACGGAGAACTCGGTGTGCAGGCGAAGGTGGATGAACATCGGTCTAACTTGTCTCGGGGTGGGTCTGCGGGCGAAGCTCAAAGCCCTTCAAGGCGCTTTGTCCGAACGCTGGGCCTTCCAGGCGCGCACGGCGTCGGCCATGGTCGCTCGCGTCTCCTCGGGCAAGGCGTGGCGGCGCCAGAGGTATTCGCCCACGAACATCAGAGCGATCAGCGGACCACCCAGCAGGTTGGCAAAGGTCGACCAGGCCGCCACCGGCGCGAACAGGAACAGCCCGGTGGACACCAGGGCCATGCCGGCAAAGAACAGGCACCAGGCCAGCGTGACCTGGCGGGTGTAGACGGCCTGCGCGGGCGAGAGCACGCCGCCGTGCACGCTGCGGGCCATGCGCGTCACCAGCGACTCTTCGGGCCCGAACAGGCTGCGGCCAAAAAATGCCGACAACAGGATGTACACCCCCAGGTGCTCCAGGTAATACAGCAGCGCCACCTGGCCCTTGAGAAAGGGCCAGAGCCACACCAGACCGGCCGCCACCGCCATGCCGATCAGTGCGCCCAGCCAGCGGGCGGGCAAACGCCAGAGCAGCAGCGCCAGGGCCGTGCTCATCGGGGTCAGTGCCAGTGCTGCCCCCCAGCCCGAGGACTCGTTGCCCGCGCTCGTGACGTGGGCGATCAGGGCCCAGGCCACCGCCAGCACGGCAATACCCAAGCCGCGCAACACAGGCCAGAGCATCGTTTTCGGTGCAGCCACCACCGGGCGCTGCGGCGCCAGCCCGGCGCCGATCGGTTCGGGCAGCAGGGCATCGGCGGTTTCGGGCAACTGGGGCGGCATCAAGGGGGGTGTTTTGTCTGGGAGAAGGTGCGGCCCGACGCGAGGGAGAGGACGCCTTGTGAGGGTGCCGGGCACGCCCGCTGGATCGAGGCGCGCCGGTGAAACCGTTGGAACCATTTTAACGAGTCCCCTGTCGGGCACGGTCTTTCAGGCCCTCCCTACAATCCCGGTGCGCCATATTGCCGATCTTCGCCCTGACGAGCCCCGCCGTGACGTCCCGCCTGTGCCCCGTTCGTGTCAGCGCCTACACCGCCGTATCCGCCCTGGGGGCGGGCAAACCGGCCCACCTTGACGCCGTGATCCACGGCCGCAGCGGTCTGAGCCCGCTGGGACGCCACGACTTCGGCGTTGCCCCTCTGGCCCAGACGCTGGACACCTGGGTTGGCCAGGTGCAGGGTCTCGAAGACCCCCTGCCCGACCCCTGGCGACACTGGGACTGCCGCAACAACCGCCTGGCCTGGCGGGGACTGCAAAGCGATGGCTTCATGAACACCGTGCGGCGCGCCACCGAACGGCACGGTGCGCACCGCGTGGGGCTGGTGCTGGGGACGTCCACCGCCAGCATCGGCGCCACCGAAGACGCCTATCAGCAGCTCGCCCAGTGCGGCGAATTTCCCCCTCAGCCCGACAACCCCGCGTTGCACACCTTGCATTCGCTCACCGGCTTCGTCCAGGAAGCGCTGGGCCTGCGCGGCCCGGCCCAGACCATTTCCACCGCCTGCTCGTCCAGTGCCAAGGCCTTTGCCTCGGCCGAGCGGCTCATGCGCCTCGGGCTCGCCGATGCGGTGGTCGTGGGCGGGGTGGACAGCCTGTGCGGCAGCGTCGTTTTCGGCTTTCACGCGCTGCAGCTGGTGTCGACCGAGCCCTGCCGCCCCTTCGACACGCAGCGCCGCGGCATCAACATCGGCGAGGCCGCTGCCTTCGCCCTGCTGGAGCGCGCGCCGGACGGCCTGCAGCTGCTGGGCTGCGGCGAGTCCAGCGATGCGCACCACCTGTCGGCGCCCGATCCGGGGGGTCAGGGCACTCAGGCCGCGCTCGACATGGCGCTGTCCAGGGCCGGACTGCCGGCCAGCGCCATCGGCTACATCCACCTGCACGGCACCGCCACCCCCCAGAACGATGACGTGGAAGCCCGCCTGATCGCGCGCTGCTTTGAGCCCGGCACACCGGCCAGCGCCACCAAAGGCATGACAGGCCACACCCTGGGCGCCGCCGGGGCACTGGGGGCGGTGTTCGGCCTGCTGGCGCTCGAGCACGGCGTCCTGCCGGGCACGGCCAACACCACGTCGGTGGAGCCGGGCATGCGGGCCTACCTGCGCGTCGAGCCCACAAGGGCCAGGGTGCGCCATGTGGTGAGCAACAGCTTCGCCTTCGGTGGCAGCAACTGTGTGCTGGTGTTCGGACACGGCGCGGGAAACAGGCACCCATGAACACCTTCACCACCCACGTCGAAGGCATCGCGCTCTGGGCCCCGGGCCTGCCGGGCTGGGCCACCGCACGCGCCGCCTTTCGCGGCGAAGCTCCCCTGCAGCAGCCACCGGCGACGGTGCCGCCCCCGCTGATGCTGCCCCCGGCCGAACGCCGCCGGGCCCCGCTGACGGTGGCGCTGGCGCTGGCGGCCAGTGAAGAAGCCATCCGCGCATCGGGTCAGGAACCCGGCGGTTTGCGCGCCGTGTTCTGCTCGGCCCACGGCGACCTGCCCATCATCGACCACCTCTGCAGCACGCTGGTGCACACGCCTATGTTGGTATCGCCAACCCGGTTCCTGCATTCCATCCACAATGCGCCCGTGGGCCTGTGGAGCATGCTCAACAACAACGTCTACGCCAACACCGCTGTCAATGGCGCCGGTCACAGTTTTGCCAGCGGCCTGCTGGAGGCCCTGGTGCTGTGCGAGGCCGAACGCTGCCCGGTGCTGCTCACGGGCTACGACACCGCCGCGGTGGGCGCACTGAAACACACCACCCCCAGCGAGGGCGCACTGGCGGTGGCGCTGGTCCTGAATCCGGAAAGCACCCGCCACACACAGGCCACCTGGCGCTGGCGGCTGGCAACGGGTCGCGCCGCCGAGCCGGACCTGCGCAGCGACGCGGCGCGCGCGCTGGGCGGCAACGGCATGTCCAGCGCGCTGCCGGTGTTCGAGTCGCTGGCGCGGGAAGAACGGGCATCGTTGGCGCTGCCGCTCTCGCTCCATCAAACCCTGTGCATCGATGGCGCCGCGCCAGATGACGATGCCCCGGCGCAGCGACATCCGGCCACCGCCGATGCCCTGGGCGGCCGATGAAACAAGCCGTTCCGAACCGCGTTTGAGGCGATACTCCACCATGGTCAATACCCCTCCCCTTCACGATGTCGTCATCCTCGGTGGCGGCCTGGCCGGGCTCACGCTGGCCATGCAACTGAAACGGCGCGAACCGGACATCGACATCCTGGTGCTGGAGCGGCGCGCTCACCCGGTTCCCGAGGCCATCCACAAGATCGGTGAGTCGTCCGTCGAAATCGGCGCGCACTACTTCGACAAGGTGCTCGGCCTCGGGGAACACCTCAGGGAACGGCAGTTGCGCAAGTTCGGCTTCCGCTTCTTCTTCTCCGAAGGTCGGCGCGACATCGACCAGGTCACCGAAATCGGGGCCAGCCGCCATCTGTCGGTGCCCAGCTACCAGATCGATCGCGGTATCTTCGAGAACTTCCTCGCCATCGAAGCCCAGGAGCGGGGCATCCGCTTTGTCCAGACCGCCATGGTGCGGCAGGTCGAACTGACCAGCGCCGAACCGGCCTCCCAGGCGCCGCATCAGGTGGTCTATGAACACCTGGGCACATCCCACACCGTCAACGCGCGCTGGATCGTGGACGCCTGTGGCCGGGCTGGCCTGCTCAAACGCAAGCTCAACCTGGCCGAGCTCAACGACCACCCGGCCCACGCGGTCTGGTTCCGCATCAAGGACCGCATCCACATCGACGGCTGGAGCGACAACACCGCCTGGCGCGCGCGCTGCGACCCCCAGGCACGCTGGCTCTCGACCAACCACCTGGTGGGCGCCGGCTACTGGGTCTGGCTCATCCCTCTGTCGTCCGGTTCGCACTCGGTCGGCATCGTGGCCGACCCGGCGATCCACCCACTCGCCACCATGGACACGTTCGACAAGGCCATGACCTGGCTGGAACAGTACCAGCCGCTGCTGTTCGACGAGCTGGACCCCAAGCGGGACCTGCTGCAGGACTTCGCCTTCTTCAAGCGCTTCTCCTACGGCTGCAAACAGGTTTTTTCGGCCGACCGCTGGGCCCTCACCGGCGAAGCCGGCCTGTTCCTCGACCCGTTCTACTCGCCGGGCAGCGACTTCATCGCCATCAGCAACACCTACGTCACCGAACTGATCGCCATGGACCGGCGTGGCGAACGGCTGGGCGCGCGCGCGCAGATCTTTGACCAGCTGTTCCATTCGTTCTACGACAGCACGATGGTGCTGTACCAGGACCAGTACCCGCTGTTTGGCGACCCGGAAGTGCTGCCGGTCAAGGTGATCTGGGACTACACCTATTACTGGGGCGTGCTGGCCCAGTTCTTCTTCCACCAGCGCCTGACCGACCTCTCATCGCTCGCCGCTTTGCGCAGCGAACTGGCCGAGTGCCAGCAAATCAACGTGCTGGTGCAGGCGTTCCTGCGCCAATGGTCGCTGGTGAGCCAGAAGCGCAACCCGGCGGTCATGCTCGACCAGGCCGAGATACCCTGGTTCGCGGAACTCAACCGCAGCCTGAACGACGATCTGGACACCGAAGGCTTCCTGGCGCGCATCCGCGAATCCCACCTCCGTCTGAAACAGCTGGCTGGCGAAATCATCCTGCTGGCCCAGACCGACCATCCGGACCTCCAGGCCGGCGAACTGACCGCGTTGCTGCCGCCAACCGCTGACGCGGGATCGTTATCGAGCGGCGCCCGCATGCTGCCCGAAACCGTCTTCTGAAGCTCCGGATCCCGCCTCATCGCGGTTGACCCGCCGCCCGCTGTTCGCCAGGGCGGAAAGACTATCATTCGGGGCTTCCAGCCGCCCATCAACGCTGTCCGCCCGTCGGCATTTCAAAGTCTCATCCCATGAATCCAAAGGCCCAGGGGGAACCAGGCCCCACCTGCGACGTGCTCGTGATCGGCGGCGGCCCCGCCGGCTCGACCGTGGCCAGCTTGCTGGCCGAAAAGGGGCACCACGTGGTGGTGCTTGAAAAAGCCCACCACCCCCGCTTCCACATCGGCGAATCGCTGTTGCCGGCCAACCTGCCGCTGTTCGAAAAGATGGGCATCGCCGAGCAGATCAAGGCCATCGGCATGCACAAGCCCGGCGCCGAGTTCGTGTCGCCCGATCACGATTGCACACAAACGTTTCATTTTGCCGATGCCTGGGACAAGTCCATGCCCAGCGCCTACCAGGTCCGGCGCGCGGACTTTGATCACATCCTGTTCCGCCACGCCGCCGCCAAGGGCGCTCAGGTGCACGAAGGCGCCAAGGTCACGAAGGTGGATTTCCTCGCCGAAGGCGGCGCCGACATCACGGCGCGCTGCGACGATGGCCAGGAGATGCAATGGCGCGCGCGCTTCGTGATCGACGCCTCGGGGCGCGACACCTTTCTCGCCAACCGCTTCAAGATCAAGCAGCGCAACCCGCACCACAACAGCTCGGCGGTCTACGCGCACTTTGACGGCGCACAACGGCGCGAAGGCGCCGATGAAGGCAACATCACCATCTTCTGGTTTGCCCACGGCTGGTTCTGGTTCATTCCCCTCACCAACGGCACCACCAGCATCGGCATGGTGACCTGGCCGTACCACATGAAGACGCGCGGGCAGCGCAGCCTGCAGCAGTTCATGATGGACAACATCGCCACCTGCGCGCCGCTCGTTGAACGCCTCAAGGACGCCCGCCAGGTCAGCCCCGCGGAGGCCACCGGCAATTTCTCCTACGTCTCGCAGAGCAACCACGGACCCAGCTACCTGATGCTGGGCGATGCCTACGCCTTCATCGACCCGGTGTTCTCATCCGGTGTCTGGCTCGCCATGCACAGCGCCGTGGTGGGCGCAGACACCGTCGACACCTGCCTGCGCGAACCGCAGCGGGCCGGTGCAGCGCTCAAACGCTTCGACCGTGTCATGCGCCACGGGCCCCGGGAATTCTCCTGGTTCATCTACCGGGTCACCAACCCCATCATGCGCGACTTCCTCATGGGTCCCCGGAACGTGCTGCGGGTCAAGGAAGCGATCCTGTCGGTGCTCGCGGGCGACGTGTTCGGCAAGACGCCGATCTGGCGCTCGATCCTCGTTTTCAAGGCGATGTACTACACCGCCAACATCCTGCAGCCCAAACGCGCGTTCATGGCCTGGCAGCGTCGTCGATTCAACATCCGCAAGGTGGACGACCCCGCCCTGTACAACGCATGAGCTTCCCACACCGCCGCCATGCATGGCCTTCCCTCCGGCAGGTTGCCGCCTGCGCCTTGCTGCTGTGCGGCGCCGGCCAGACCGCGCAGGCTGCCGACGAAAAGCCGCTGTGGGAAGCCGGCATCGGCGTGGCCACGGTCAGCTTCCCCGCCTACCGGGGATCTGACCAGCGCCACCAATTTCTCCTCCCCACGCCCTACTTCGTCTACCGCGGCGAGTTCCTGAAGGCCGATCGCGACGGCGTGCGTGCGCAATTGTTCGACTCGGACCGCGCGGAGCTGACCGTCTCGGCCGCGCTTTCGCCACCGGCCTCCAGCGACGACATCCGCGCGCGCGCGGGCATGCCGGACCTGAAGGCCAACTTCGAACTCGGGCCGCAACTGAACCTGACCCTGTGGCGCACGGACGACCGCAACCGCGAACTCAAGCTGCTGCTGCCGCTGCGCGCCGCTTTCACGCTGGAAAAACAGTCCCGAAGCCTGGGCTGGGTGCTGCACCCCAAGCTCAACCTGGACATCAGCGACCTGTCCGCCTTTCCCGGCTGGAACCTGGGGCTGCAGCTCGGCCCCCTGTTCGGCGACCGCAAGCAGCACGACTACTTCTATGGCGTCGACGCGGCCTACGCCACCGCGGATCGCCCGGCCTACGCGGCCGGTGGTGGGTTCGCGGGCATGCAGGCCATCGTGGGCGTGTCCAAGCGCTACCCCAAACACTGGGTCGGTGCCTTCCTGCGCTACGACAACCTGAACGGAGCACGCTTCGTGGACAGCCCCCTGGTGCGTACCCGGAATTACGTCGCCGCGGGTGTGGCGGTGTCCTGGATCCTGGGTGAATCGACGACGCGCGTCCTGGTTGATGAGTGAGCGCCACCCGCCGAACGGTCCGCTGTGGACGCTGTATGAGCATGTCGCCATGCTCATCGGGCTGGGCAGCCTGGCCGCGCTGTGCCTGGCCTGGCTGCCGTTCGCCATGCTGCTGCACCCGCTTCTGCCGCGCACGGTCGGCCAGCGCCTCGGCCGCCGCGTCATCATGGGGGGTTTCCACTTCTACCTGCGCCTGCTCAGCGGCTTGTGCTCGTGCCGTTTTGACCTGAGCGAACTGGACACGCTGCGCGACCAGGGACCGCTGATCATCGCCGCCAACCACCCCTCCCTGCTCGACGCGGTGCTGATCGTCTCGCGGCTGCCCAACGTGGTCTGCGTCATGAAAGCGGCCCTGATGCTGCACCCCTTGTTCGGGTCGGCGGCGCGGCTGGCGCGCTACATCCGCAACGACGGCATGCTGCAGATCGTGCAGCAAAGCCGGGAAACGCTGCAGACCGGCGCGCAGGTGCTGATCTTCCCCGAAGGCACACGCACCAAGGCCTTTCCGCTGGACCCGCTGACCCCGACGCTGGGACTGATTGCCCGGCGCTCGGGTGCCCCGGTGCAGACCGTGTTCCTGGAGTTTTCGACCCCCTACCTCGGCAAGGCCTGGCCCCTGTTCCGCAAGCCCACGCTGCCGCTGCACTGCCGCGCCCGCCTCGGTCGCCGGTTCGATGCGCCCACCGACCACTCTGCCTTTACCCAGACCCTGGAAGCCTACTTCCGGCAAGAATTGACGCCCCCCGTGCCAACCGCCTCCCATGCCTGAGACCACGCCCACCCCATCGACCACCCACCTGGTCCTGATCCCCAGCTACAACCCCGGACCGCAGGTGCTGGAAACGGTGCG
This sequence comes from Burkholderiales bacterium GWF1_66_17, assembly GCA_001770705.1. Classification (GTDB taxonomy): domain Bacteria; phylum Pseudomonadota; class Gammaproteobacteria; order Burkholderiales; family Burkholderiaceae_C; genus Hydrogenophaga. Next base: position 268,032 of record MERT01000028.1, read on the forward strand.
CCAGGCGCGCGCGCAATGGACGCCCGTCTGGGTGGTGGTGGATGGCAGCACCGATGGCACCGACCGCAGCCTGCAGGCCCTGGCCCAAGGCGACGAGGGCCTGCGCATCATCGTGATGCCGGAAAACCGCGGCAAGGGATCGGCCGTGCTCGAAGGTATCGGCCTGGCCGCCCAGGCCGGTTTCACCCATGCGCTCACCATGGACTCCGACGGCCAGCACCCGGCCGACCTGATCCCCACCTTCATGGCCGCGTCGTTGAAGGCCCCACAGGCCATGGTGCTGGGCAAGCCGGTATTCGGCCCCGAGGCCCCCGCCCTGCGTGTCAACGGCCGCAAGGTGTCCAACGGATGGGCGAACCTGGAAACGCTGTGGATGGGCATCGGCGACTCGCTCTACGGATTCCGTGTCTACCCCATCGCGCCGCTGGCCCGGATCATGCAGGCCAACCCCTTCATGCGGCGTTTCGATTTCGACCCCGAGGCGGTGGTGCGGCTGTGCTGGGCCGGCGTGCGGCCGATCAACATCGACGCGCCCGTGCGCTACCTCAGCGCCGAAGAAGGCGGCGTCTCGCACTTCAAATACCTGCGCGACAACACCCTGCTCACCTGGATGCACACGCGGCTCTTTCTGGGCTTTGTATTGCGCCTGCCATTGCTGATCTGGCGCCGTCTGCGTGCCTCCGGAGATTGACATGACCGAACCCCAGGAACGCACCAGCGCGCTGAAGTCCGATCCGCGCATGAAACACTATTTCGGCAGCGAAGACGAACGCCGCCGCATGACGCAGACCCTGTTTGACGAAGCCGCGCCCGGCTACGACAAGGCCGAGGCGCTGACCGGGCTGGGCAGCGGCGCCTGGTACCGGCGCGAGGTGTTGCAGCGCAACGGCCTGAAGCCCGGCATGGCCCTGCTGGACGTGGCCGCCGGCACTGGCCTGGTCACCGTGGCAGGGGTCGAACTGGTCGGGCCTCAGGGCCGCGTGTGGGCGCTCGACCCATCGCCCGGCATGCTGGCCGAACTGCGCAAGAAGGTGGATGTGGAAACCATCGTGGCCTACGCCGAGGCCATTCCGCTGCCCGATGCGCAGGTCGATTTTGTGTCCATGGGCTACGCGCTGCGCCACGTCGGCGACCTGAACCTGGCGTTTGCCGAATACCTGCGCGTGCTGCGCCCGGGCGGCCGCGTCTGCATCATGGAAATCAGCCGACCACGCAACCGGCTGCTGCGCGGCCTGCTGCACTTTCACATCGCCGTGGTCGTGCCGGTGCTCGCGCGCCTCACGCGCCGCCACGCCGACGTCCAGCGCCTGTGGGCCTACTACGGCGACACCATCGAATCGGCGCTCGAACCCGAACTTATTCTCGATGCGCTCAATCGCGCCGGTTTTACCGATGTGGACTGTTCGGTCACCATGGGTGTTTTCCGCGAATACACCGGGCGCCGACCGTGAACACCACCGAGGTCTTCCTGATCGCGATGCTGATCATCTTCAGCATCCCCTGGCTCGTCTGGCGGGTCTTCAAGACCGACTATTTCGCGCCACTGGTGGTGGTGCAGATCGTCATGGGCATCGTGCTCGGCCCGGGCGTGCTCGGCCACTGGTTCCCCGCCTACTACGAATTCGTCTTCACGCCCACGGTGGTGCATTCGCTCAACGGCATCGCCTGGTGGGCGGTGATGCTGTTCGTGATGATCGCGGGCGTCGAACTTGACCTCGGCAAGGCCTGGCAGCACCGGCGCGAAAGTGGCATCACCGCCGGCCTGGCGCTGGGGGCCCCGCTGCTGCTGGGCTGTGGCGCGGCCGCCGTGCTGCTGGGTTTTGACGGCTGGATGGGCCCGAAGGCACAGACCTGGCAGTTCGTGGTGGGCATCGGCATGGCCTGCGCCGTCACCGCCCTGCCGATCCTGATCCTGCTGATGGAGAAGCTCGACATGCTGCGCCAGCCGCTGGGCCAGCGCATCCTGCGCTACGCCAGCCTGGACGACATCGCGATCTGGGGCGTGCTCGCGCTGATCCTGATGGACTGGAGCCGCATGGGCAAACAGCTCGCCTTCCTGGTCGCCTTCGTGGTGCTGGGCCTGGCGTTTCGCCGCCTCATGGCCTGGCTGGACGAGGCGGATCGCTGGTACGTGGCGCCGATCTGGCTGGCCCTGTGCGGCCTGGGTGCCGACTGGGCGGGCCTGCATTTCATGGTCGGCGCGTTCCTCGCCGGTGCCATCATGGACGGTCACTGGTTCAACCAGGAAAAGCTCGATCTGCTGCGCCACCATGTGCTGCTGGTGATGATGCCGGTGTTCTTCCTCTCCACCGGCCTGCGCACCAACTGGGCCGTGGGCGGTACCGAAGTGTTCGCCGCCGCCGCGCTGCTGCTGGTGGCCTCGGTGGCCGGCAAACTGATCGGCGTGCGCATCGCCGCGCGGGTGCTGCACTGGGCACCGGGCGATGCGTCGATCATCGGCTGGCTGCTGCAGACCAAGGCGCTGATCATGATCATCTTCGCCAACATCCTGCTGGACAAGCAGGTGATCACCAGCGAAGCCTTCACCGCCCTGCTGCTGATGGCCGTCGCCAGCACCATGCTGACGGTGCCGATGGTGGAGCCGCAGATGCGCCGCTCGCGCGCGCTGGCGGGTTCAGCCGGTCAGAGCACCTGAAAGCGAGCTGATCAAGAGGTGGTGCAGCCGACGCGCTCGACCTTGATCGAGCCCATCACCGACACGCCCTTGGCGGCGTTCTCGCCGCTCATGACGGTGGTGCCGCTGCTGGCCGAGGCCAGGCGGGCACCGCAGTGCAGCTTGATGTCCATGCCGCCCATGACGTTGACCGCCGCGCGCAGGCAGTACCAGCCGTTGGGGTTGAGCAACTCGATTTCCGAGCCACCCATGACGTTCACGCCCGGGTTCACCATGATCAGGCTCGGGCCCGGCGTGACCTCGCGGTCTGCCGTGCCCTGACCAATGCCGAACACCTTGACCGACGTGGCCAGCGTCCTGTAGGCGGGATTGGGTCCGAAAGGGTGTTCGCCCCAGGCTTTCAGGCAGGCCTGCAGCGCACCGCTTTCGCTGTCCTGGGCCTGCGCCAGTCCGCTGGCGCCACCCAGGATCAGACCGGCGATCAGGACGCTGCGGGTGAAGCGGTTGCAGGGGGGTGTCATGGGGTTGGGGCTCCTTGGAGTGTGGTCTCGGCCGATGCAATCAGATCATCGCGCCGTTGATGGAAATCACCTGTCCGGAAATGTAGGACGCGCGGTCCGAGGCCAGGAAGGCCACCAGGTCGGCCACTTCTTCCGGGCGGCCCACGCGCTGCATCGGCACCAGACGTTTGACCATGTCAGCATCGAAGGTGCCCTCGATCATGCTGGTGGCGATGAGCCCCGGTGCCACGGCGTTGACCGTCACACCGCGGCTGGCCAGCTCCAGCGCCAGCGACTTGCTCGCGGCGTGCAGCGCGCCCTTGGCCGCCGAGTAGTTCACCTGCCCCCGGTTGCCAGCCACCGCCGCCACCGACGAGATGCTGACGATGCGGCCCCAGCGTGTGCGCATCATGGGCATGGTCAGCGGCTGGGTCACGTTGAAGAAACCGTTGAGTGACACGTCGAGCACGCGGTCCCACTGCTCGCCGCTCATGCCGGGGAACACCGCGTCGTCGTGGATACCCGCGTTGTTCACCAGGATCTGGATCGCACCCGCCTCGGTCAGCGCTTCCAGCGCAGCGGCGGTCGCCGCACGGTCGGTGATGTCGAAGGCCACAGCCTCGGCGCTGCCGCCCTCGGCCACGATCTGCGCCGCGATGGCCTGCGCCTTCTCCAGACCCCGGTTGGCGTGCACGATGACGTGGTGGCCGTCGGCGGCCAGTCGCTGGCAGATCGCGGCACCGATGCCACCGCTGCCGCCGGTGACGAGGGCGCGCCTGCTTTTCGCTGAAGAGGTCATAAGGTTTGAGCGTCGAGCACCACCGAGGCCCGGCCTTCGATCAGGCAGCGTTCTCCGTGGTGGAGGTGGAACTGGTAGAGGATGAGTCGCGCATCACCCGAGAGCCGCTCGGCGGTGATGCGCAGCGGCCCGGTCTGGTCGTCCAGCCGGTCCACGTGCAGACTGAGGCCGCGCACGCTGGTGAGGTAGCCCTGGGTGGGCGCAGCGGCCGACTGCGCGAGCAAGGCACCGTGCACGGCCATGGCCTGCGCTGCGTACTCCACGCCGGTGGCGGCGCCCAGGCGGTCGGCCGCACGCAGGGGATTCAGGGGGTCGGTGTGGCTCAGCGCGTCGCAGACGATGCGCTGCTCGCTCCATTCGAGCACGTTCTCCAGCAGGCACATGCTGCCCTGGTGGGGAATGTGCGTGGCGATCCAGTCGCGGTTCAGCACGACTGCATTTCCACCCGAAGCTGCATGGGCGCGAGGTAGTCGAGCACCACCGGGCCGGCCGCGCCACGCGCCAGGCGCTGCAGCAGGGGCAAGGCACGCATGGCCGGGATGTGCTGGCGCAGCCCTTCGAGAGCCGCGTCCTCCAGCACATCGGCGGGCGCCCGGCTGGGTGTGACCGTGATCGACGCCAGCGAAGCCTCGCTGCGCTGCGCACTGAGCAACAAGGCCACGCCACCGCAGTCGGGCGTGTCGCGCTTGGCGTGCAAGGGTTCGGGGTATTCGCTGTCGTAGGCCACCAGCAGCACCGGCTGGCCGTCCAGGGCCACCTGGGCCAGCGCGTCCAGCAGGCCGGCGCCGAAGCTGGCGTCGAACGCACCGAGCACCTGGCAGGGCGCCATGCTGCGCGTGGCGATGCCCCAGTAGCCGGCCGCGGCGTTGTGCACCGAGTTGTGAAATCGCGTGGGCGAGATCTGGCGATCCTCGCCCGCGAGCTGCTCACACAGCGAATGGCAGTTGTGGCCGTCGGCGCCCGAGGCGGCGAACACGGTGGCCAGCGTGGACGCGTCGGCGCCCGCGTGGGTCACGGCCTCCTGCCCCACGCCCAGGCTGAGCCGGATGACACGGCTGGCGCGGCGGCGCTCGGCCGGGGGCAGCAGCAGGGGCACGGGCAACACGCTCGGTGCGGACTCATAGGCCGCATCACCACGCAGCACCGCCGCTGCGCTGGGCCAGTCGGGCAGTCCGGGTGCGATGAGGCCGATGCCGTTGATCCAGGCTTGCAGCGGCGTTGCGATCATGCGGCGACTCCAAGAACCAAGCTGCAGTTGCTGCCACCAAATCCGAACGAATTGCTCAGCGCATGGCGCAGCGGCGCGTCGGTTCCGTGCAGCTGGTAGCGGATCGGTATGGCCGGGTCCAGCGAGCCGGTGCCGGGGCTGCCGGGCAGGCGGCCATCGGTCAGTGCCATCGCGCAGATGATCGCTTCGATCACGCCCGCCGCGCCCAGTGTGTGGCCCATGTAGCCCTTGGTCGAGTTGCCGGGCACGGTGTCGCCGAACAGCGCATTCACCGCCTGTCCTTCGGCCGAGTCGTTGGCGGGCGTGGCCGTGCCGTGCAGGTTGATGTAATGAATGTCACTGGCGCCCAGGCCCGCCGAGCGCAGCGCGGCCTCCATCGCCAGGCGCGCGCCCAGGCCCTGCGGGTGTGGCGCCGACATGTGGTACGCGTCGCTGGACTCGCCTGCGCCCAGCAGCAATGCGGTGCCCGGCGCAGGCTGGTCCGGGCGCTCCAGCAGCGCAAACGCTGCGCCTTCGCCGATGGAGATGCCGTCGCGCGCCGCGTCGTAGGGCCGGCAGGGTTGTGACGAGGTCAGTTGCAAAGAGGCAAAACCGTAGAGCGTGGTCAGGCAGAGGGTATCGACACCGCCCACGATGGCCGCGTCGATCTGGCCCAGCGCGAGCTGGCGCGCCGCCGCGGCAAATACCTTGGCGCTGGACGAGCAGGCGGTGGAGATCGCCATCGCCATGCCCTCCAGACCGAAGTAGTCGCGCGTGAACTCGGCGAGCGAGAACGCGTTGTGCGTGGTCCGGTAATGAAAATCGTCGGGCAATGCGCCGCTGACCGGATCGCGCCGCCGGTAGGCCAGCTCGGTCTGCAGGATGCCGGCGGTGCTGGTGCCCAGGAACACGCCCACACGATCGGCGCCGTAGCGAGCGACGGCCTCACGCACACGCTGCGCGAATCCGTCTGTCTCCAGACCCATCAGGGTCAGCCGGTTGTTGCGGCAGTCGTAGCGGGCCAGTGCCTCGGGCAGGCGCTGCGCGTCGACACCCGCGACCTCGCCCACCCAGGTGTCGAGCGTCACCGATTCAAAGGCACAGGGTGCGAGCCCCGAGCGCTCGGCGCGCAGGGCCTCGCGGTTGGCCGCCAGCCCTCGGCCCAGGGCGGTGGTCAATGTGTAAGCTGAGAGTTGCAGTGGGGTCACGTGAGGCGGTGGATCGTCTAAACCCGCAGTGTAGAGGAAGGCACCGATCAGACCGGCACCCGGCACACCAGCATCACGTTGGCAAAGGGCTTGCCTTCGCTCATGGGTTCGGTTTCAACCTCAAAGCCCAGCGCGGTCAACAGCGCCTGCCATTCGGCCAGGCTGCGGCAGTACAGGCGCGGCGGACGGCGGCTGCGCGCCAGGGTCACCGCGCGGTCCACCCAGTTCGACACCAGAAAGGGCCAGCCCGCTTCGGCGTCACCGACACGGGTGAGGAACAGGCCACCGGGCGGCAGGGCTGCGCGAATGCGTCGCAGCAGGCGCTCTTGCGAGGCGGGGTCCACGTAGTGCAGCGCATCGAGGATGGTGACGGTGTCCACCTGACCGACATCCACCTGGGTCATGTCGCCCTGCTCCACCTGCACCAGCGGGTGGTGGCCGCCGAACGCCGCCACCGCGCGTTCGACATCGCGCGACATCAGTTCCACACCGCGCAGGCTCTGGAAACGGGGCGGGGGCGCCCAGCCGGCCGGCCACTGCCCGCGCTCCGACAGGCGCTGTGCCGCCAGCAGCCAGGCGAACAGGCAACCCTGCCCGCAACCGAGGTCGAGCAGCCGCCCGCCCCTGAACAACAGGCCGCGCCGCAACAGCTCCCGGAAGATCGGGTCGCCGCCCAGCTTGCCCCAGGCGTGGAAAAAAGCGAAACGGCCTGCCGCCCAGAAGAGGCGGCTTGCGTCGGCTCGCAGGATTTTCAGAAACACCCGGGGCGCTGGCCCAGCGCCGCCCTGCGAGCTCGCTTGGGAACGGCCCGGCGCTTCGCTCACAGGAATACCTTCGCCCTGCGGGCTGCGGTGCGAGCTCGCTTGGGAACGGCCCGGCGCTTCGCTCATGCCAACGCCTGCTGAAGCGTCACGGCCCGCAAGGACTCGGCTTTCAGCCGGTCGAGCAGCAGCGGCAAGGTGGCCAGGATCACCGGCTGCCCATCGGGCGTGAGCGCGGCGTGACCGTCGTGCATGAGCAGGATGTCGCCCGGCCCCAGCCCTCGGATCAGGCGTTGCAGCACCTGCTGTGGACGGCCGTCGCGTGTGTCGTAGGGCCGGCGGGTCCAGGCGGCCAGTTGCAGATCGAGCCCGGCGAGCACCGGCTCCAGGAAGGGGTTGCGCAGACCGGCGGTGGGCCGGAAAAACAGCGGGGCCTGGCCGGTGATGTCAGAAAGCGTGGCCTGTGCGGCCGCGACATCGGTGCGCATGCGCCGGGGGCCGAAGAGGGAAAACGCGTTGGAGTGAGAGTCGCCGTGGTTCTCGACCCGGTGACCGCGCGCCACGATCTCGCGGCAGAGCGCCGGGTGTGCCCGCGCGCGCCAGCCGATGCAGAAAAAACTGGCCTGGGCGCCAGCCGCGTCCAGCAGGTCGAGCACGCGCGGCGTGACCTCGGGGTCGGGCCCGTCGTCGATGGTCAAGGCCAGTTCGCGCCGCGCCTGTGAGTGCGCCGGCAGGCGGGTGAGATTGGGGCCGAGCAGGCTGGAACGCGGCAACAGGCCGGCCACCGTGATCACCGCGTGGTTGAGCGCCACGGCCCCCAGTGCCCAGGGCCAGACGGCTGGCACGGCCACCGTGCCCAGCGCGGCCCCCGCGTGCAGCAGCGCGGACGCCTTGATCGCAGGGGGGACGGTCCAGGGCCGGCTCATGGCAGCGCCGGGAAGTGCCCCAGTGAGAGGAACCGCTGCCACAGCGGCAACCAGACCGCCCAGTCGTGTTCGCCCGGCAAGGTGATGTGGGTCGCTTCGGGCATGTGCCGGGCGAGCAAGCGCATGCCATCGGCAAAACGGTCTTGCGCCCCATAACCCATGAACATCGGCACCTGGGGCAAGGGCTGCTTGAGCCACTGCCAGAGGCGCACGTCGGGGTCGGTCTGCTGATCGGGGCCCGCCTGCCAGGCGTCGAGCCCGCCAGCGCGATCGATCGCGTTGGTGGTCAGCCGACCGCCCGCGTAGGGAGCGAGCAGGCACAGGCCGTGCACCTCGCCCGTGCGCCCGGCGAGGCAGGACAGCGCCAGTTGACCGCCGCGCGAAATGCCCCCCAGCCACACCCGCTGGTAGCGCGCACGCGCTGGCGCCAGCCAGTCCTGTTCCAGGCATCGCAGCGCCAGCTGGTTGTCGGCACCCTCGGCGTGCAGGTCGGGTGCGATCAGGTCCAGCGCCAGACCCCGCTGCTGCACCTCGGCAAACAGGCCCGCCTGCACCATGTGCTGCGGCGTCATGAGGGCCCCGGGCAGCATCAACAGCACGCTGTCGGCCCCACAGAGCTGGCTTTCGGTCGGATTCATCGATCCGCTGTCGCCTTCGGATACACCAGCACCGCCGCCAGCAGCAGCGACATCAGTGCGCCCGGCCCCACGGTGATGCCGATGGCGTTGAGCACCGGCACGTTCGACGTCGCCAGGGCACCAAAGCCGATCGCGGTGGTCACGGTCGCGACCGACAGCGACATCAGCGTTGCTGCGTCCAGCGGTTCGCCGCCGGCCGCGCGGTCAAAGAACAGCGCGTAGTTGGAGCCCACGGCCACGGTCAGCAGCATGCCCACCAAGTGCAGCAGATGCAGGCGCTGGCCCGACAGGTGCAGCGCCGTGATCACCACCATCACCGTGATCACCAAGGTCAACAGCACACGCAGCAGACGTCCGGGTGAGCGCAAGGTCACAGCGAGCAGCAGCACAATCGCCAGAAAGCCCAGCAGGGACAGCCGAACCGCCTCACCCACGTAACCGCCGTACAGGGATTCGAACTCGGTCTTGAGGTCGACAAACACCGCGCCACTGCCCGCCAGCGCCGCGCGCAGGCGCTCGACCGGCAGGCTGGCGTCGGGCGCACCGGGCGCCGGACGCAGCGGCATCATCACGTTCCAGCCGCCGTCCTGGCCGGGCATCAGCATCGAATCCACCGCCAGCGCCAGCGCGCTGCCGTCCAGATCGGCGCGCTGCATCACACCGGCGGTGCGTGCCGCCTGCACGTCGGCCACAAACGGGCCGAGCCGGGACGCGGACAGGGGCGAATCGACCAGCGCCGCCTGCAGCCGCGCCTGCAGCACCGGCGCCTCGGGCAGGCTGGCCAGGCGTTGCTGTTGCAACTGGGCGCTGGGCAGGAAGCGGGCCGGGCTGTCGTAGCCGCCGATCACGCCCTCCTCCACCAGCCGGTCCAGCTGCTGGCCGGCCCGCTCGGCCGCCTGCAGCGCAAGCTCCGGGCTTTTTGCGTGGATGCTGACCAGGTAGCGGGCATCGGGTGCGGCCAGGTCGTCGCGCATGCGCGCGTCGCTCTCGGCCTCGGCCTGGCTCACGGTCGACAGCGCCGAGAGGTCGGCGTGCCAGAGGTTGTCGCGCTGCTGCCAGAGGTAGCCCAGCGTCACAAGCGCGAGCAAGCCCACCACCGCACGCAGCCGCCAGGCCTGCCCCAGCAAGGCATGAACCCGGTGCACCCAGGCCCCGGGCGCCGGCACCTCGAACGCGGTTCCGGCCAGCACGGGCAGCACAAAGCGCGTCACCAGCGCCGCCGTCATCACGCCGGTCAGCGCGTACAGACCCAGCTGGGACAGACCGGGGAAGCCCGAGAACAGCAGAGCGCCGAAGCCCAGCGCCGAGGTCAGCACGCCCAGCCTCACCGTGGGCCAGAACTGCTGGCGCCAAGCGGCCAGGCCCATGCGCCCGGATTGCACAAAAAAGTAGATCGCGTAGTCCACCGCTTCGCCGATCAGGGCCGTGCCGAAGCCGATCGTGATGCCGAACACCGTGCCATGCACCAGACTCACCACCACCACGCCGGCCAGTGCGCCACTGAACATGGGCAACAGGCCCAGCGCCAGCAGGCGCGGCGAACGGTAGACCCAGAGCAGCACACCCGCGATGCCCAGCATGCTGATGAGGAAGAGTTGCGAGGTTTCGTTCTTGATGGTCTCCCGCGATTGCACGGCAAACTGCCCGGGGCCCGACATCTGCAACGCCAGACCGGCCTGGCCCGTGGCCTGCACGGCCTGCGCAAAGGCCGCACGCACACCGTCGATCGCGGCCGCCTGGCCGTCGGTGTCCGAGCCCAGGGCACGCGTCTGCAGCAGCAGCATGGCGCGTTCGCCGTTGCGCGAGGCCCAGACACCCTCGCGCATCTGCGGTTGCGATGCCGGGTTGAGCTGGCCCAGCACGGCCAGCACCTCCCCCGTGGGGTCGTTCAACAGATACGGCTTGAGCAACAGACCGGCCGGCGACGAGAGCAGGTCGATGGTGTCGGTCACGGCCGACAGCAGCCCCTCTTCGGTGAAGCGCTCGGGGGTCACCGCGGGGCTGAGGCGGTAGCGGTGGCGCAGCAGCACATCGCGCTCACCCTCCAGCCCGCCCGCTTCGCCGTTCTGCACCGACACATAAGCCGGATCACTGGCCAGGCGCTTGCGCAGCTCGCGCGACACGGCCGCGCGCTGCGCGGCATTCCCACCGCCCACCGAGACCATGAGCAGGCGCGAGACCGTGCCGTCCCGCAACTGGCTGGCGAGCGCCTGCTGTTCGGCACTCGGCTTTGAGGGCAGGAAAAACGACATGTCGGCCGAAAAACGGCTGTTCCAGACCACCGCCACCCCGGCCAGCATCAGGGCCAGCCAGACCAGAAACACCCGGACCGCGGCCGACCTCATTGGACTTCGATCGGTTCGATGCTGATTTCCGAACGGTCTCCGTCGACCTGCAGGTACTCGATGTGGCGGACCTGGTTCTTGCCGCCGCTGACGGTGATGCGCTGGAGCAGTGCGGCGATGGCGGGTTCGCTCGGGACCAGTGTCAACACCCACTGGCTGCTCTCTCCTTGCAGGTTGAGCGTGTAGTTCTGCTCCAGCGCCCGCCGGTTGCCCGAGAGCGTGCTGCGGATGCTGTCCACAAACGCCAGCGCTTCGGGTCGGCTGGCGAGGTTGATGGTGAGCTTGCGCTTGTCGCGCTCCATGCTGAGCATGTCCTTGTCCAGCACGAGGGTCTCGGGTTTGGGCAACAGCGTGCGTTTCTCCAGCCGGTCGGGCGGGCTGTACACCATCTCGCCGCTGGCCTGGACCGGCTTGTCGAGCAGGGCCATGTGACGCTTCTCGACAAAACGCGCCCGGCCACCCTTGTGGCTGGCCAGGTCGGTCATCAGCTGTTCAATGCTGTAGGCCGCGTGCGCCCCGGTAGACAGACCCAGGCCCAGCAGCGCGACGGCAGCACAGCGACAGAACCACGCAAAGGTGGTGGCGCGCAATCCGGGCAGCCCTGGAACCGGCTTCGCCGGGCCAGAGGCTGCGTCCCCCCTCGCAGAATGGGGGAAGGCGCGAAGCGACGCAGGGGGGTTTCTCATTTTTTCCAGAAGTCGAAGAAGTTGAACCAGTTGTAAGGCGCCAGCCGGCACAGACGGGCGAGGTTGTCGGCGTAGGCCTGCACCGCTGCCTTGATCGCCGCGTCACGCCCACCGCGTTCGATGTTCGAGAAGTCGGCCAGCTGTTCGAAATGCAGCTGGTAGCGGTTGCCCCCGAGGTACAGACCCGCCATGAGGAACACCGGCCGTTTGAGCATCGCCGCCATACGCCAGGGACCCAGGGGGAAAGCAGCCTCCTGACCCAGGAAATCGACCGGTATCGTGGCGTCATCGCTCAGCGAGCGGTCGGCCAGCATGCCCACCAGATACCCTTCGTCGAGCTTGTCGCGCACCTCCAGCATCGACTCCAAGTGTCCCAAGGAGATGATATCTTGCATCGCCTTGGGGTTGATGGCCGCGAGCGTGGCGTTGAGCTTGCGCGCGTTCTGCTCGTACATCAGCATGGCCACGCGCAGCCCTTTCTTCCCACGCCCCATGGCACGCAGCACCTCAAAGCTGCCCAGGTGGGCCCCCATGAGCAGCGCGCCGGGCTGTTTTTCAATCGCCGCCAGCAACGCCTGGTCGCCCTTGACCTCGATGTCAAACACGTTGAAGCGGTCGTTCAGCAGGTAGATGCGGTCGTGGATGGTGCTGGCGAAACTGAACACATGGCGGTAGCCGTCGCGCCAGCCCGCGTAGCGGCCCAGGACGCGGTGCAGGTAGGCGCGGCTCGCACGGCGCGCCGCGGGCGCAAACAGCACGAAATAGACGGCGATGCCGTGCAGCACCAGGCGCCCCACCCTCCGGCCGAACGAAAGCGAGATCCAGACCATCAGGCGCAGGATGGCCAGGTTGCTGCGCTCCTGGCGCCGCATCCACTCGGGTTGTGCGTCGGTGTGACCGGGCTTGTTCGTCATGACACGGCCGGCTGCAGGCTGCCCGAGGCGACATCGCGATCGCCACAGCGCACCACAAAAGACAGCCCGCCACGCGCCCCGTCCTGCAGCGTGAACACCAGTTCGTCATCCGGTCCGCAGGGGCTGAGGAACTTGGCCTGCGCGACCTGCCAGGCGCCGCCCGCGAGCCCCAGGTGCGCTTGCGCCAGCAACACGGCCTGATCCAGCAGGACCACGCCGGGCACGATGGGATGCCCCGGGAAATGCCCGGCAAAAGCCGGATGGTCGGGCGGCACGCGCCAGACCCGATCAAGCACGACCATGACCCAAGCGTTCCTGGTAAAGCGCCAGCAGCGCCGTGCGCGGCAGCTTGCCGGTGCTGTTGCGCGGCAGCGCGTCAACCAGCACCAGCGGGCGCGGCAGGAAGACCCGGTCGATGCGCTGGCGCAAGGCGCGCTGCAGCGTGTCCGCCGACACACCAGGAGCCACCACGAACGCCGTCAGCCGTGTGATGCCTTCGACCTCCTCGCCCGCGGAGTCGGGCAGAAAAAAGGCGCCGTCGAGCACGCCATCGATGGCACACAGCTGGTGGTTCAGGTAGGCCAGCGAGCTGCGTTTGCCCGCGATGTTGATCAGGTCGGCATGCCGGCCGTGCAGGAGAAAACGACCCTCGCCCTGGAGTTCGATGATGTCCGACAGCGGCACCCGGCCTTCCACATGGCCCTCGCGGGCATAGGTGGTGTCGTTCTCCTGCTCCAGCACGACGCCCGGCAGCAAATGCCACATGGGGCCGTCGGTGGTGCGCCGGCAGGCCAGCTGGCCCGACTCCGTCGAGCCGTAAATCTCGCGCACCGGTGCCCCGCTGCGCTGCTCGGCGCGCGCAGCGAGTTCGGTGCCCAGCGGCGCGGTGGCGGACAGGCACATATCCAGCGCCGGCCACTCCAGATCGGACGCCAGCAAGGCCGACAGGTGGAAAGGGGTGGTCACCAGCATGCGCGGCCGCGGCACGGCCTGCAGCGCGTCCACCACATCCTGCGGGTAGAACGGCTTGCCGCTCCAGAAACTGCAGCCGCCGTGCAGCGCGAGCAAAAAGGTGGACTCGAATCCGTAGCTGTGCTGCGCCGGCACCGTGCCCACGAGCACCGTTCGCCCGCCCCCCAGAACCAGCCCGACCGCCTCGGCCTGCCCGTTCTGCACCAGCCGGCCCCAGGTCTTGGCGTGCGGCTGCGGCAGGCCCGTGGAACCTGAGGTGAACAGGATCGCCACCACGCGGTCGGTTTCCACCATCGGCATCTCTTGCGCGGGTGAGCGGGGCAAAGTGGCCAGATCGGGAAAATCGATGCAAGGCAGGTCGGCCACGTCGAACGGACCATCCACCACACCGAACGCGCCGGGATGCTCCTGCGCCAGCCGCTGCAGGGTGACCCCCGAGTGCGAGGCCGGTTGCAGGCTGGTCTTGCCCGCGAGCACGCAGGCGGCAAACAGCACGGCGAAGTGGTACCGGTCTTCACACAGGTTGAGCACCCCCTGGCCCGCAGGCAACACGCTGGCCACCGCCTGGGCATCGGCCAGGAAGTCGCGCACCGTCACCGAGCCCGAAGGACGCCAGGCGAGCACGTCGTCCAGCCCGTGAGCGCTGATCAGGGGCAGCCGGTTCATGCGCTGCCAGCCTGAAACCGCCAACAACCCCTGGCTCGCGAAACGCCCCAGGTCATTTGGTGCGCTGGCTGGCGATATGGGTCGTCAGCGCACGCAGGGACGCGTAGATCTTGTCGTTGTTCTCGTTGTCCGAGCGCAGCTGGAAACCGTAGTGCTTGGAAATGACGAGCGAAATCTCGAGCATGTCGATCGAGTCGAGACCCAGCCCCTCGCCGTACAGCGGATCGTCGGGTTTCACGTCCTGGGGCTGCACGTCCAGGTTGAGGGCCTCCACGATCAGCGCAGCCACCTCGCTCATGAGGTCTTCGAAAGAAACGCTGGCAAAGTTTTCAGACATGGGGATTCCCTGGTTGTCAGTGGGTGTGCGTCGGGACGGCGGCAAAAACCAGCACGGCATTGCTGCCACCAAACGCAAAAGAGTTGGACAGGGCAGCGCGCATGGGCGTCTGGCGACGGCCCTCGACCACATGGTCTACCCCCTCGCAGGCCGGGTCAAGCCGGCCTTCCAGGTGCGCCGTGGGCGGTATGGCCTGCTCGCGCAGCGCCAGCACGGTGGCGAGCGCCTCGATGGCTCCCGCTGCGCCCAGCAGGTGACCATGCATGGACTTGGTGGCGCTCACGGGCAGCGAGGGCGCCCGATCGCCAAAAACCTGGCGCAGGGCCGCAATTTCCACCGGGTCACCCTCCTGGGTTGCGGTGCCGTGGGCATTGACGTAATCGATGTCATCGGGGGTCAGCTCAGCGTCCCGCAAGGCGGCCTGCAGTGCACGGGCCTGACCCTGGGCGTCGGGGCGCACCAGGTGGCTGCGATCACAGCTCGCACCGTAGCCCACCATCTCGCCCTGGATGCGGGCACCACGCGCGATGGCGTGGTCCCAGTCTTCGAGCACCAGCGCCGCGCCGCCCTCGCCCAGCACCAGGCCGCGGCGATCGGACGAAAACGGTCGACAGGCCGAAGCCGAGGTCTGCTCGTTGCCCGGCGAGATCAGGCGCATGGCTTCCCAGGCGCGCGCCACGCCATAGGTTTGTGTGCCGTCGGAGCCGCCCGTGATCGCCACCGTCGCCTCGCCCGAGCGCACGCGGCGGAAGGCTTCGCCGATCGCCACCGAAGAAGAGGCGCAGGCCACGGTGTGGCTCATGCTCACCCCGCCCAGACCGAGCTGGATGGACAGGTGCGCATTGACAGCGTTGTTCATGCCCATCACCACGCCCAGCGGCGACAGGCGCTCGCGCCCGTTCTGCCACATGTCGCGGTAGCCTTTTTCGAAGGCCATGATGCCGCCCAGCGCCGTGCCCCAGATGCAGGCCCAGTCGTTGCGTTGTTCCAGATCGGCGGGCAGGCGCTCCAGCCCGGCGTCTTGCCAGGCGTCGAAAGCCGCGGCCACACCCAGATGGGCAAAACGCTCCATCATGGCTGCGAGCGGTTTGCCCAGCGCTGCCACCGGGTCAAACCCGGTGCAGCTCACGAACGGCATGGACAAGGGCCTGGGCTTGTCATCGGTCTGGAGGTAGCTGACCGCCGAACGACCCGCGAGCAGGTGTTCAAAAAAATGGTCCACACCTCCACCGTAGGGGCTGACCAAACCCAGCCCCGTGATGGCCACCCGGCGCCGGATCATGATGCGGAAGCTTTGGCTGCGCGCAGGGAATCGATCAGTTTCACCATCTCGCCGACAGACTTTGGGATCGCCACAGTGGAGTCGATGGAAATCCCCAGGCGGTCTTCCGCCTCGAACATCAGCTCGGCGAGCATCAGCGAGTCAACACCCAGGTCAGCGAGCAACGCATCAGGAACCACCGCCCCGGGCGCTGCGCCCAGGCGATCATGGAGAAATTGGCGGATCAGTTCGGTCGATTGCATGGCATACATTTCATGGCTGGCTGTCTTGCTCGACCCCGACACCCGGTAACGAATGCCCGGCAGGTCCGGCCGGTTGGCAATGTGCTTCAACCCGGGCGCAGACTGCCGATCAGCGCGTAATTTTCAGTGATTTGATTGTACAGCCGGCACAATGCAGGCTGTTCCTCTCCGCTCCCCACCATGACCCCTCCTCCGCGAGACGCCGCACGCGCACAAGTGCCGTTTGTTGCCATGCCAGCCTCCGAAATCACGCCCCGCCCGACCGGGACGTCGGGCTGGCTGCGCAGGCTCGGGCGGCGGTTTGTCATCCACTGGCCGCTCAAGGCGTTTGGCACCACGGCTTTCATGGGGTTGTTTTTCTGGAGCTATTTCTGGATCCTGGAGCACCCGCGCAGCGTTGCCGTGGTCATGCCCGAAATCTGGCTGGACCACTGGGTTGGTTTCGTGCCGTCCGCGTTCCCGATCTACGTGTCGCTCTGGTTGTATGTGTTCCTTCCGCCAGCGGTGATGGGCAACCTGCGTGCCCTGGTGTGGTTTGGCGTCTGGGTGGGGGCCATGTGCCTGTTCTGTCTGGCGCTCTTCTGGTGGTTTCCGACCCAGACACCACTGGTCCACATGGACTGGAGCCTGTACCCCGGTCTGGCGGTCGTCAAGGGGGTGGACGCGGCCGGCAACGCCTGCCCTTCGCTGCATGTGGCTTCGGCGGTGTTCAGCTTGTGCTGGATGCACCGCATCCTGGCCCAGCTGCGTTCACCCGCCGTGCTGCGGTGGATTTCGGCGGTGCAATGTGTGGCGATCGTCTGGTCGACCATGGCCACCCTGCAGCATGTGGCCCTCGACGTGTTTGCGGGTGTTGCGGTGGGCCTGGTTTTCGCGGCCGCCTCGCTGGCCCATGTGAAGAACACCGCAGAGCCGACCGCCGCTTCATGAGCCCCGCAGGGGGTGTTTCGCTTCAGTCGCGCAACACGCGCAAGACGTCCGAGTGGAACTCGCGGCTGTAGAGAATGGCCACCACCGTCAGCGTGCCCAGCACCATCGCCAGCGGCGATACGAACCACGCCAGCGCGGCAAACGAAAAGTAATACGCACGCAGACCGTCGTTGAAGGTTTCGGCGGCGGCGCCCACCATGGCGGCCGCACGGTCGGCGTACTGGTTGCGGTCGAACTTGCCCGATTCAAAATCTTCGGGCGGAGGCATCGCGCCGATCACCAGCGCGACAAAGGTGTACTGGCGCATGCACCAGGAAAAGCGGAAAAACGCATAGACGAAGATCGCCACCAGCACCAGGATCTTGAACTCGAACACGATCAGCGAGGTGGCCTGCGCAAAAGGAATCTCGTTCATCAGCTCGGACGCCTTGTCGGTCGTGCCCAGCAAGGCGAACAGACCACCGATCACCAGGATCGACGTGGACGAGAAGAAGGCCGGGGTATTGGACAAGGTCTGGGTGATCAGGCCATCGAGCATGCGCGGGTCGCGCATCGCGGCCTGGCGCATCCAGTAGGACCGGTAGCGGTTGGTGGTCACCAGCAGCGAAGAACGGCGGCGCCCCCAGACCTTGGCGAACCAGGCATAGCCCACCCACAAGGCAAAAAAGCAGACCAGCGCCAGCCAGTCTGCCCAGGGGAGGATGTCAAAGATCTTCATGCGGCGGATGTTAGCCGCACGAAGCCGCCAACCGGCCGCTCAGCCCTTGAATTTTGCCGCCACCTCGGCGACACGCTCCCCGAACAGGCGCGCCGTTTCCAGATCACCGGGCAGCATCTCGTTGGCGCTCGCGTCCGACGGGCTTTGTGCGATCGCGCCGCTGTACGACACCAGGTAGTTCACATCGTCGCGCTGTGCAGCCTTGGTGTTGCTGGGCATGAGGCCCTGGCTCACCCAGATCATGCCGTGCTGCATGGACAGCGTGAACAGGTAATGCAGCGTGGACAGTTTGTCGCCGTTCATGCCGGCGCTGTTGGTGAATCCGGCCGCGAGCTTGTCTTTCCACTGCTGGGAAAACCAGGGTTTGCTGGAGGCATCGGCGAACTTCTTGAACTGCCAGCTCACGCTGCCCATGTAGGTGGGTGAACCCATGATGATGGCGTCGGCCGCAGCCAGCGCTTCCCAGCCGCCTTCGGGCAGATTGCCGTCGGCGTCGATGGCGATCAGTTCGGCCCCTGCGCCACTGGCCACCGATTGCGCCATGCGCTGGGTGTGACCGTAACCCGAGTGGTAAACCACAACAACGTTTGCCATTGGAGATCTTTCAGAAAAGCGCCGCAGCGCGGGTGGGGAAAAGGGACTCGCGGATCACTCAGGCCGAGCGGCGGGCGTCCAGGCTGAAGGCACCGGCACCAAAAGCCGCGAGTGCCAGCAGACCACCCGTCACACCGATGTTCTTCATGAACATCAGGTGCTGCATCATTTGCTGCTCGGCCGGCATGGCCCAGTAGTTGTGGAAGAAGAACGAGGCACCCAGCGTGAACAGCGCCAGAGCCAGGGCAGCCCAGCGCGTGCCGAAGCCGACGATCAGCGCCAGGCCACCCAGCACCTCCACCGCAATGGCCACCGCAGCGGCCACGGTGGGCATGGGCAGGCCCACCGATGCGATGTAACCGGCCGTGCCGGCAAAACCGGTGATCTTGCCGATGCCGGCGGGCAGGAACAGGGCCGCCAGCAGCAGGCGGGACAACAGGGCGAGGGGGTTTTGCAGGGTGTGCATGGAAATGTCCTTGGAATGAAGTCTGGGGTGGGTCAAAAAGCTTGTCTGTGCGTCAGGCCACAAGGTCAAACACCAGCACCTCGGCGTCGTCGCCGCGAGCCAGGGTGAGTCGCTCGGCCTCGGCGATCAGCGCCGCGTCGCCGGCCTGCAGACGCTGGCCGTTCACGTCGAGCGCGCCGCGCACCAGGTGCACGTAGGCCTTGCGCTTCGGGTCCAGCGCCAGCTCGGCGCTTTCGCTGCCGTTGAAGAGGCCGGCGTACAGGGCCGCGTCGGCGTGGATGCTGACCGAGCCCCTGGCGCCGTCGGGCGAAGCCACCAGGCGCAGCTGGCCGCGCTTTTCGGTCTCGGAAAAGCTGTTCTGTTCGTAGCCGGGATCGATGCCCTTCACATTGGGTTCGATCCAGATCTGCAGGAAGTGCGTGGTCTGGTCGGGTGCGTGGTTGAACTCGCTGTGGCGCACGCCGCTGCCGGCGCTCATGCGCTGCACGTCGCCGGGCGGGATGCCCTTGACGTTGCCCATGCTGTCCTTGTGCGCCAGGTTGCCCGACAGCACGTAGCTGATGATTTCCATGTCGCGGTGGCCGTGCGTGCCGAAGCCGGTGCCCGGGGCGATGCGGTCTTCGTTGATCACGCGCAGGTTGCCCCAGCCCATCCAGGCGGGGTCGAAATACTCGGCGAACGAAAATGAGTGGAAGCTCTTGAGCCAGCCGTGGTCGGCGTAGCCGCGGGCGCCGGAACGTCGGATCTGCATCATGGTGTCTCGTCCTTTCAAGGGGGTGGTGCTGACCGTTTGCGGGACCGCAGCGGCTGGCATGGTTTGAATTGTGGAACCGCCACCCCCCGATGTGTTTGCACGGTTTTGATGGCATCATTCAATTCAATTGAACGCACCAATTTCGCAAGCACCATGGCCAGTTCCAGCCCCCGCGCCGCACTTTCCCCCGAAAACCTCGGTCTTCTCGAAGCCGTGGCACGGCTCGGCAGCATGGCCGCCGCCGCGCGAGAACTCGGCATGGTGCCCAGCGCCCTGACCTACCGCATCCGCCAGATCGAGGACGCGCTCGACGTGCTGCTGTTCGACCGCAGCGCGCGCCGCGCCCAGCTCACCCCCGCTGGCGCCGAGCTGCTGCGCTCGGGGCAGTACCTGCTGAACGAGCTCGATGCGGTGGCCCAGCGCGTCAAGCGCGTGGCCACCGGCTGGGAGCCACAGCTCACCATCGCGGCCGATGCCATCATCGCCCGCGCCACCCTGTTCGAGCTGTGCGAGGCCTTTTACGCAGAAGGCGCTCCCACGCGCCTGAAGCTGCGCGCCGAAACGCTCTCGGGCACGCTCGAAGCCCTGCAAAGCGGCCAGGCCGATCTGGCCCTCGGCGTGCCCAGCGAGCTGGCACAGCCCGAAATCCAGACTGCGCCGCTGGGCAGCGCACAGTTCGTCTATGCGGTGGCGCCCCACCACCCGCTGGCCTCGGCCACACACAGCCTGTGCGACGAAGAGCTGCGCGTGCACCGCGCCGTGGCCGTGGCCGACAGCACCCAGCGCGGCAATGGCGTGACCTACAACCTGCTGCCCGGGCAGGACGTGCTCACCGTGCCCACCATGCAGCACAAGCTCGAAGCCCAGCTGCGGGGCCTGGGTGCGGGCTTCCTGCCGCTGCCGCTGGCGCAACCCTTCATCAACGCCGGACGCCTGATCGTGAAGACCGTGCAGCGGCCCAACCGCAGCATCCGCCTGGCCTACGCGTGGCGCCAGCCGCGCAGCGCGGGCGACACCGGGCGCGCGCTGCGCTGGTGGCTGGAGCGCCTGCAGCACCCCACCACGCGCGCCGCCCTGCTCAACAACCACCACCAGATTTGATGCAAACGGGGCTCACGCCACCATGCAGGCTGCTACAGTCAACCTCAAACTCCCGCAACACCCAGCGCACCGAGACATGACCACCAGCAAAAAAACCCGCGCCGCTGCCGCCAAACGCCAGCCGGCCAGTCCTTCCAGAAAAACCAAGATGACCACACCCCTGCACTTCGCGGTGGTGGGCGCCGGCATGGCCGGCGTGGCCTGCGCACGCACACTGCTGCAGGCGGGTCACCGCGTCACCCTGCTTGAAAAGAGCCGCGGCTTCGGTGGCCGCATGTCTACCCGCCGCAGCGAATTTGGCGGCTTCGACCACGGAGCTCAGTACTTCACCGTGCGCGACAAGCGCTTCGCCCAGGCCCTGCTCACGGCCCAGACCGTGGTGCGACCCTGGAGTGCGAACACGGTGCGCGTGCTCGACGAATTCGGTCACGTGCTGGCCAGCTCCCCGCCCCCCTCCGAACCGCATTTTGTGGCCACCCCCGGCATGAGCGGCCTGGTCGAGCACTGGGTCCAGCCCCTGGCCCACCCGGAGCTCCACGGCGACCTGCCCGCGCGCACGCTCACCGAAACCCGCGTCACCCACATCGAACGCGACGTGCTGCATCCCGAGCAGTGGCAACTGCGCACCGAAGACGCCGAAGGCGGCCAGCATGTGCTCGGTGGTTTCGATCGCGTGGTGCTCGCCATCCCGCACCTCCAGGCCCACGACCTGCTGCTGGTCTCCGGCCACTCGCCCGAGCTGCGCCAGTCCCTGGCGCCCGTGCAGGTGGCCCCCTGCTGGACGCTCATGGTCGCCTACCCCCAGGCCATGCAACCCGGCCTGCCCCAAATCGGGCCCCAGTGGAACGCCGCGCGCAGCGTGCACCACCGCATCAGCTGGCTCGCGCGCGAAAACAGCAAGCCCCGCCGCGAACCGATCGAACGCTGGACCATCCAGGCCAGCCCGGAATGGTCCAGCAAACACCTGGAAGACGATGCCGAACGCGTCAAGGCCAAGCTGCTCAAGGGCTTCGCAGAGATCACCGGTATCCGCGCCACACCGACCCACGCCGAGGTGCACCGCTGGCGCTTCGCGCAGACCCAGCAGCCGCTGGGCCGGCCCTATGTGTACGACAAGTCGCTCGGCATTGGCCTCTGCGGCGACTGGTGCCTGGGCCACCGCGTGGAAGACGCCTTCGTCTCCGGACTCGAACTCGCTCTCGAAATGATTTGACCCCCCCTGCGCCGCTGCGCGGCTTCCCCCCCGGGGGACCACACCAGCGGTCTGGCGAAGCCAGTCCCGCGGTGTGTGCTGGCACAGACACGCGCTTCGAGTACATGGCTTTGTCGGTTGCTTCGTCCTACCGCGGGCGCTTCGCGCCCTCTCCCACCGGCCCGCTGCACGCGGGATCGCTCGTCGCGGCGCTGGCCAGCTGGCTTGACGCCCGCGCCCACGGCGGCATCTGGATCGTGCGCATCGAAGACGTGGACACGCCGCGCTGCGTGCCCGGTGTCGACCGTCTCATCCTGCAGCAGCTCGCCACTTGCGGCCTGGTCAGCGACGAACCCGAGGTCTGGCAATCAGAGCGGGGTGTGCTCTACCTGCAGGCACTGAACCAGCTCGTCGTCAAGGACCGTGCCTACCCCTGCGGCTGCTCGCGAAAGGACATCGAAGCGGCCTTGCACGCGGCAGGGCTGGGTCGCGAGCGCCATCACGCGGCCGTCTACCCCGGCACCTGCCGCCCCGAAAACGGCGGGCTGCAAGGCAAGCCCGCGCGCGCCTGGCGCTTTGCGGTGCCGAGCGAGCCGGCTGTCATGACGTGGACCGACCGCCGCCTGGGCCCGCAGGCACAGAACGTGGCCCGCGAGGTCGGTGACTTCATCCTGCGACGCGCCGACGGCCTCTGGGCCTACCAGCTCGCCGTGGTGGTGGACGACGCCGCGCAGGGCATCACGCACGTGGTGCGCGGCGAAGACCTAGCCGACAACACGCCGCGCCAGATTGCGCTGCAGCGGGCGCTGGGCCTGCCCCTGCCGGCTTACCTGCACACCCCGCTGGTGCTGGGCGCCAATGATGAAAAGCTCAGCAAACAGAACGGGGCACAGGCACTGGACCTGAGCGAACCGGTGCTGGCGCTGCACCAGGCGGCCGCGACACTGGGACTGCTGGCCGCTCCGGGATCGGTGCCGGAAGCCCTCGCCGCCTGGGTCGCTCAGTGGAGGGACGCTCAGTCTCTCAGCCTTTGCGCCCGCCCATGACCAGCAGCAAGCCCCCCACCGCGATGGCACCGATGCCCGCCCACAGCGGCACATTGACGGTCTTCTTTTCCTTCACGGTCAACTCCAGCGGGCCCAGCTTCACGGCCGTGCTGTCCTGGGTGTAGCTGAAGCCGCCGTAGATCAGGGCCAGCGCGCCGCCAGCGATCAGGACCAGGGCAATGAGTTTGGTGGCGTTCATGGTGATTCTCTGAAAAGGTTGTGGAGTCTGTCACCCCCATTCTGCCCCCGACGGGAAATCAGGGCACGCGCCGCGCCACCAAGCCGGGCTCCTACAATCTCCCACCCCTCTCGCGCCGCACCATGAACCCTGACATCCCCGACAACGCCACCGCCGACCAGGCACCCCCTCCCGCCGGAACACCACAGCCCGATGGCGTGCCCTTCATGCGCGTGATCAAGAGCTACGTGCTGCGCGCCGGGCGCACCGGCCCGGGCCAGGCCCGCGCCTACGAGCAGTTCGGTCCGCAGTTTCTGCTCAACTACGACGCCAGCCAGACGCTGGACACCACGGCCGCCTTCGGCCGCGCGGCGCCGCTGATCATGGAGATCGGCTTCGGCATGGGCGGCGCCACCGCGCACATCGCCACCGTGCGCCCTGGCGACAATTTCCTCTGCTGCGAAGTGCACGAACCCGGCGTGGGCGCGCTGCTCAAGCTCGTAGGCGAAGCGGGCCTGCAGAACATCCGCATCTTCCGCCACGACGCGGTCGAAGTGCTTGACCACATGCTGCCCGAGGGCAGCCTGGACGGCGTGCACATCTTCTTCCCCGATCCCTGGCACAAGACGCGCCACCACAAGCGCCGCCTGATCCAGACCCCGTTCGTGAACCGCCTGGCGCGGCACCTGAAACCCGGTGGTTACCTGCACCTCGCGACCGACTGGGAACCATATGCCCAGCAGATGCTGGAAGTCCTGAGTGCCGAGCCGCTGCTGAAGAACACGGCCGCGGCTGGCAGCGACGGCTACGTGCCCAAGCCGGACTACCGGCCCTTGACCAAATTCGAGAACCGCGGCATCCAACTGGGCCACGGCGTGTGGGATCTGGTGTTTGTGCGCGCCTGAATTGAAACACCCCCCGCACCGCTTCGCGTCACCCCCCTCCAGGGGCGGCACTGGCCGTCTGGCAAAGCCCGCCCGGCGGTGCCTGCGGGTGGCGTTGTTTCATGCGGTGAGGGTGGTGCTCCCGCGCCGCGGAAAACTGATACCGAACATCGGGTCAATCGTCCTCGTCCGAGTCCAGTGCCGCGTCGGCACCGGCACCGATGAGCTGGCCGCCGATGCGGGCCGTGCCGACCGCCGCGTCCACCGCGAGGCCGGCCACGCCCACTACTGCCGATGCAGCCACATCGACCACGGCCACCACAGCGCAGCCGCTCAGCAGCAGGCTGCTCACACCAAGCGCCAGCGCCAGGCGGGCACGGATGACGGTGTCGGAGAGGTTGGCGGCTTTGATCACGGCGGGGTCCTGTTGTGAAGGCGCAGAGAATACCCGCATTTCCTTCGCTCACCCTCCTCCGCCGTGGCCCGATCCTCCAAGAACCCGCTCATTCCCGCCCGCGACGGCGTGTCGCCCAGCTGCGTCGCACTGCCTGGGGTCAAAGCCGGTGACGCCCGCTGGCCCGGCGTGATCGACTTTCTGGACGAACGCCTGCCAAAGGTGGGGCGCGCGGCGTGGGCCGAGCGGCTGGCCACGGGCGCGGTGCTGGACGAAGCGGGCCAGGCCGTACCGCCCGAGGCGCCGTACCGGGGCAATACGCGGCTGTATTACTACCGCGAGCTGCCGGACGAAGAGGTGGTGCCATTTGAAGAAGCGGTGCTCTACCAGGACGCGCATCTGGTGGTGGCCGACAAACCGCACTTTCTGCCCGTGACGCCGGGCGGGCGCTATGTGCAGCAGACTTTGCTGGTGCGCCTTCAACGCAAGCTCGGCCTGCCACAGCTGGCACCGCTGCACCGCATTGATCGCGAAACCGCCGGGCTGGTGCTGTTGGCCGTGAATCCCGCCGAGCGCGGGACCTACCACGCGCTCTTCAGTGGGCGAACCATGCAAAAGACCTACGAGGCCATCGCGCCGGCCACCGACGCATGGACCTGGCCGCGCACGAGCAGCAGCCGCATCGTGGAACACCCGGCCGATTTTTTTCGCATGAACGAGGTGGCTGGTGAGCCGAACAGCGAGACACGCATCGATGTGCTGGAGCGGCGCGGCGACTGGGCGCGCTATGCGCTGGAACCTGTCACCGGCAAACGCCATCAACTTCGCGTGCACATGAACGCACTCGGCCTGGCCATCGTGGGCGACCAGCTCTACCCGACCGTGCTGCACGGGCCGGACGAAGCGGAAGATTTTGCGAACCCGCTGCGCCTGCTGGCGCGGGGCATCGCCTTCACGGACCCGGTGACGGGCGAGCCGCGTGCCTTCCAGAGCCAGCGGGTGCTGGACTGGCCCACCTGAAACGGTTCAGCCCTCAGCCAGTGCCTGCGCCCGGAAGCGGGCCGGGATGGGCGCCACGCGCCGGGTTTCGCGGTCGATGAACACGATGCCGATCTTGCCGCGCGCCACCTCGCGGCCCGAGTCCACGTTGTCCATGCGGTAGACCAGGTCGAAACCGTACTTGTTGGGGTCCTGCGGCAGCAGGCTCACCCGCATGGTCTCGCCATGAAAGCCCTCGGCCTTGTACTGCGCCACGATGTCGCCGACGACGATGGGATGGCCGGCGACATCGGACTCGGTGTAACCCAGGGACTTGAAGTAACGCACCCGGGCTTCAGACACCAGCGTCAGCAGTTGCGCGTTGTCCAGGTGCCCGCCCTGGTTGACGTGGCTGATGTAGATCGACATCTCCGTGCTGAAAGCGAAGTGGTCGGGCAGATCGATCTGGATACGCGGCATGGCTTCAGGGTCCCGGGCAATCGCTGACAGGCGCGCAGGCGATCACACCCGCTCGGCCACCCAGGCCTGCACCGAAGCCAGCGCCTTGGGCAGGCCACTCGCATCGGTACCGCCGGCCATGGCCATGTCGGGCTTGCCACCGCCCTTGCCGCCCACCTGCTGGGCCACAAAGTTCACCAGCTCGCCGGCCTTGACCTTGCCCATCACGTCGGCGGTCACACCCGCAGCGATCTGCACCTTGCCGCCGTCCACGGCGGCCAGCACGATGGCCGCCGACTTGAGCTTGTCCTTCAGCTTGTCCATGGTTTCTCGCAGGCCCTTGGCGTCCGCGCCGGCCAGCACCGCCGACAGCACCTTGATGCCCTTGACCTCGACCGCCTGGTTCACCAGCTCGTCGCCCTGTGCCGAAGCCAGACGGCTCTTGAGGGCGTTCATCTCTTTCTCCAGATCACGCATCTGGTCCAGCAACGCGCCCACGCGCGCTGGCACCTCGCCGGGCGTGACCTTGAGCGTGCCGGCCACGCCACCGAGCGTGGCTTCCATGCCCTGCACATAGGCCAGCGCATTCAGACCCGTCACCGCTTCCACGCGGCGCACGCCCGCAGCCACACCGCCTTCTGCGGTGATGGTGAAAAAGCCGATGTCGCCCGTGGCCCCGACGTGCGTGCCACCGCAGAGTTCGCGGCTGGAGCCGATGTCGAGCACGCGCACGGTCTCGCCGTACTTCTCGCCGAACAGCATCATGGCGCCGGTCTTCTGAGCTGATTCGATGTCCATCACGCGCGCCTGCGTCGCCGCGTTGGCCACGATCTCGGCGTTCACGCGCTGCTCGATCTCGCGGATCTGCGCGTCCGTCACCGGCGCGTTGTGCGTGAAGTCGAAACGTGTCTTGTCGGCGTCGACCAGGCTGCCCTTCTGCTGCACATGCGTGCCCAGCACCTCGCGCAGGGCCTTGTGCATCAGGTGCGTGACGGAGTGGTTGCGCACGGTGGCGGCGCGCTGGGCGGTGTCCACCGCGGCGGTCACCGTGTCGCCCACGGCGAGCGTGCCCTGCTCCATCACGCCGTGGTGGCCGAACACGTCGGACTTGATCTTCTGCGTGTCGCCCACAGAGAACTTGGCCGAGCCGCTGGTGATCACGCCTTCGTCACCCACCTGGCCGCCGCTCTCGGCGTAGAAGGGCGTGGTGTCCAGCACCACGACGCCCTGCTGACCGGCCTTGAGTTCGGCCACTGCCGTGCCGTCCAGGTACAGCGCCACGACCTTGGCCGAAGCTTCCAGCTGCTCGTAGCCGACGAAGCTGTTGCCGACGCCGGTGTACTCCAGCGCCTTGTCCATCTTGAACTTGCCGGCCGCGCGGCCCTTGGCTTTCTGCGCTTCCATGGCGGCGTGGAAACCGGCCTCGTCCACCGTCAGACCGCGCTCACGGCAGACGTCGCCCGACAGGTCGAGCGGGAAGCCGTAGGTGTCGTGCAGCTTGAAGGCCACGTCGCCCGGCAGCACTTTGGCGCCATCGGCCAGGGCGGCGTCGAGGATTTCCATGCCGTTGGCCAGCGTCTCATAAAAACGCTCTTCCTCCACCCGCAACACCTCGGAGATGCGCTGCGCCTGGCTGGCCATGTTCGGGTAAGCCTCGCCCATCACGGCCACCAGATCGGGCACCAGCTTGTGGAAGAACGGCGTCTTCTGGCCGAGCTTGTAGCCATGGCGGATGGCGCGGCGCACGATGCGGCGCTGCACGTAGCCGCGGCCTTCGTTCGACGGGATCACGCCGTCGCTGATCAGGAATGCGGTGGCGCGGATGTGGTCGGCAATCACCTTGAGCGACGGGTTGCTCAGGTCAGCGGTGCCGGTCTCGCGGCCGGCGGCCTTGATCAGCGCGTCGAAGATGTCGATTTCGTAGTTGCTGTGCACGTGCTGCAGGATCGCGGCCAGGCGCTCCAGACCCATGCCGGTGTCCACGCAGGGGGCGGGCAGCGGCGTGACGGCGCCGGTCTCGTCCATGTTGAACTGCATGAACACGTTGTTCCAGATCTCGATGAAGCGGTCGCCGTCTTCATCGGGGCTGCCCGG